>NZ_JBSSFM010000001.1:4807500-6465000 GCF_054062655.1 Mesorhizobium sp. USDA 4775 | reverse complement strand
CCGAAAATGTAACGGGGCTAAAGCCATACACCGAAGCTTAGGGTTCGTGAGCAATCACGAGCGGTAGCGGAGCGTTCTGTAAGCTGATGAAGCCATACCCGTGAGGGGTGGTGGAGGTATCAGAAGTGCGAATGCTGACATGAGTAACGTAAGGGGAGTGAGAGACTCCCCCGCCGAAAGACCAAGGGTTCCTGCTTAAAGCTAATCTGAGCAGGGTTAGCCGGCCCCTAAGACGAGGCGGAAACGCGTAGTCGATGGGAACCACGTTAATATTCGTGGGCTTGGAGGTAGTGACGGATCATTGAGGTAGTCCAATCTTATCGGATTGAACGGGCTGCTGCGTGGTTCCAGGAAATAGCTCCTCCTTATAAACCGTACCCGAAACCGACACTGGTGGTCTGGTAGAGTATACCAAGGCGCTTGAGAGAACTATGCTGAAGGAACTCGGCAAATTGCACGCGTAACTTCGGAAGAAGCGTGACCCTTTTCCACGCAAGTGGAGGAGGGTGGCACAGACCAGGGGGTAGCGACTGTTTATCAAAAACACAGGGCTCTGCGAAGTCGCAAGACGACGTATAGGGTCTGACGCCTGCCCGGTGCTGGAAGGTTAAGAGGAGGGGTGCAAGCTCTGAATCGAAGCCCCAGTAAACGGCGGCCGTAACTATAACGGTCCTAAGGTAGCGAAATTCCTTGTCGGGTAAGTTCCGACCTGCACGAATGGCGTAACGACTTCCCCGCTGTCTCCAGCATAGACTCAGTGAAATTGAATTCCCCGTGAAGATGCGGGGTTCCTGCGGTTAGACGGAAAGACCCCGTGCACCTTTACTATAGCTTTACATTGGCATTCGTAGTGGCATGTGTAGGATAGGTGGTAGGCTTTGAAACCTGGGCGCCAGCTCAGGTGGAGCCACCCTTGAAATACCACCCTTATTACTATGGATGTCTAACCGCGGCCCGTTATCCGGGTCCGGGACAATGTATGGTGGGTAGTTTGACTGGGGCGGTCGCCTCCTAAAGAGTAACGGAGGCGCGCGATGGTGGGCTCAGAACGGTCGGAAATCGTTCGCTGAGTGCAATGGCATAAGCCTGCCTGACTGCGAGACTGACAAGTCGAGCAGAGACGAAAGTCGGTCATAGTGATCCGGTGGTCCCGCGTGGAAGGGCCATCGCTCAACGGATAAAAGGTACGCCGGGGATAACAGGCTGATGACCCCCAAGAGTCCATATCGACGGGGTTGTTTGGCACCTCGATGTCGACTCATCGCATCCTGGGGCTGGAGCAGGTCCCAAGGGTATGGCTGTTCGCCATTTAAAGCGGTACGTGAGTTGGGTTCAGAACGTCGTGAGACAGTTCGGTCCCTATCTGCCGTGGGTGTAGGAATATTGAAAGGATCTGTCCCTAGTACGAGAGGACCGGGATGGACGGATCTCTGGTGGACCTGTTGTGGCGCCAGCCGCATAGCAGGGTAGCTATATCCGGACGGGATAACCGCTGAAGGCATCTAAGCGGGAAACCCACCTTAAAACGAGTATTCCCTGAGAACCGTGGAAGACGACCACGTTGATAGGCCGGGTGTGGAAGAGCGGCAACGCTTGAAGCTTACCGGTACTAATAGTTCGATCGGCTTGATCGTTCTCATTCCTTATGCCCATCTGACAAGGTCAGATGGTTTGTTCTCACTCACGCTTGTTCCGCCCTGCGGGCGGGCGCTACGTGGGTGCGGTGCATCAGCGCCGACGGTCGGTCGACCTTGCGAAGCTTCGCTTCGAAAGGCGCCAAGATCAAAGAACGTCCAAGGCACAAAAAACAGCTTCTCGAACAACGTGCGTTTTGCCGACCTGGTGGTTATGGCGGAGCGGCTGCACCCGATCCCATTCCGAACTCGGCCGTGAAACGCTCCAGCGCTGATGGTACTTCGTCTCAAGACGCGGGAGAGTAGGTCGCTGCCAGGTCTGCTAAACGCACGTTGAACTCACATCCAATCGGATGTCAGTGAAATCTTCTCTCTACGAACAAGGCCCGCCAAGGGACCACGGGCCGCGCAAGCGGCCCTTTCATTTGGTGAGCCATCTACCTATTTGTAGGCTTGCGCTTACATCCAATGGTGACGCGGGGTGGAGCAGCCCGGTAGCTCGTCAGGCTCATAACCTGAAGGTCACAGGTTCAAATCCTGTCCCCGCAACCAAATACAAAAGAGCCCGCCCTCGTGCGGGCTCTTTTGTATTTAGCCGTGGTGCCCGGCGAGTTAACCCTCATCAGCCGTCCGCAACGAGGCCTTGCCGACGCCGCCGGTCAGAAACGCAAAGCCTCTCCCCAAAACCAAATCATAAACGGCCCGCCTGGCTCAAACCAGCGGGCCGTTTTGCGTTTGGGCACGATCGAAACACGGCTAAGGCCAAAGCGTTCCGATGTAAGCCTCCACTGACATTGCGTGCTGTGTGCGGAGTCACCCCCTGGCGACGCCGCGTGCTCGCTTTCGCTCGGCCGCGGCGAGCAATTCGACGAAGGCGCGCACCTTGGCGGGCCGGAAGCGGGCCGGCGGGAACACCGCGTGGATGCCGCCGGTCGGCAAGGTCCACTGCGCGAATATCCGCACAAGCCGACCCCCGACGATATCCTCATCGACCGCATAGTCAGGAAATATGCCCAGACCGATGCCGGCGAGCACGCAAGCATAGGCCGCCGGGCTTTTGTCGCAGACGACGACGGGATTGAGTTCGGTCAGCACCGTGTCGCCGTCCTTAGAGAACAACCATTGGCCGACGCCGCGCAGCTGGGCATTGCCGACCCAGGCCAGCGATCGCGCCTGGTTCGGGTTCGCATCCGCGGGCAGGTCTGCCGCAAAGGCTGGGCTCGCAACGACGATCTGTTGAATCGTGCCCAGTCGCCGCGCCTGGTTAGAGGAATCAGCAAGCCAGCCGACGCGGATGCCGAGATCGATCTGCTCGTCGACCAGATTGCTCACCGCGTCGTCGAAGATCGCTTCGACGCGCATCTGCGGATAGGCTTTCAGATATGCCGCCATGACCGGCGCCACCACTCTGGTGCCGTAGTCGAGCGGCGCGGTCAGCCTCAGCGTTCCGCTCGGCTCGACCGCTGCCTGCGAAATCTCGCCATAGGCCGACTCCGCCTCACGCAGGATGATCATCGCGCGATCATAAAAGAGGCGACCGTCTTCCGTCGGGGTGACGCGCCGCGTCGTGCGCTGCAGCAGCGTCGCGCCCAGTTCCTCTTCGAGCCTGCCGACTTGATGGCTGACCACGGCCTTGGCGACGCCAAGCCGGTCCGCAGCTGATGTGAACGAGCCGGTTTCCATGACGGTGGTGAAGTAGACGAGCCGATTGAGGTTCAGAAGGTCGGCCAAGGCGACTGCTTTTGTATGATTAAATCAGACAGTTTGTATTATTGAGCGCTGTTTATAGCAAGACCTCCGCCTGCCACATACGGCCAAGACTTTTTGGCGGCCCGTCAGCCGACAGTCCGTACCAAGGAAGGCAGCGCTCGTGAGTAATTCAGACGTGACTTACCTTTTCGATCCGCTCTGCGGCTGGTGCTACGGCGCCACGCCGATGCTGGACAGGCTGTCGGCCAGCGGCGTGCGCATCGAGCCGCTGGCGACCGGGCTGTTCTCCGGCGCCGGTGCGCTGCCGATGGATGAAGGCTTTGCCGCACATGCATGGGCGAACGACCAGCGCATCGAGCGTCTGACCGGACAGGCATTCACGCAGGCCTATCAGCGCAATGTCCTCGGCATCCGTGGCACTTTGCTCGACTCGCATGCGGCAACCCTCGGCATCAGCGCCGCCGGACTGGAAGATCCCAGCCGACGGCTCACAGCACTGAAGGCGATCCAGCGTGCGCGCTATGTCGACGGCCGAGATATCGTGACTGCCGAAGGCGTAGCCGCCGTGCTCGCCGATACCGGCATGGCCGATGCCGCCGCCATGCTGAGGAAGCCGGCCGAAACCGTGCTGACGGTTCATGCCGAACTGGTCGGCCGTGGCCGAGAGCTGTTCCAGCGCCTGCATGCCAACGGCGTGCCTTCGCTGGCAGTCATCCGCAACGATGCACCGCGGCTCATCGGTTCGAATGCGCTGTTTGGCAGCTTCGACAATCTCGTCGCCCATATCGCGGCGGCGTGATCCACAACTGACCTCCAACAAGGACTGGAAAAGGACATGGCAAAAGTCGCTCTCATCGGCGCATCGGGCGCTGTCGGTTCGCGCCTGCTCGAGGAACTCTCCGACCGTGGCCATACGGTCACCGGCATTGCCCGCCACCCCGAAAAAATCGCCGCGCTGCCCCGTGTGACGGCCAGGAAGGGCGATGTCTTCGACAAGGAAGGTCTCGCCAGGCTGATCCATGGTCATGATGTGGTGATCAGCGCCGTGCATTTCGTTGACAGCGACCCCGACACGCTGATCGCCGCAGTGCGTGCTTCCGGCGTCAAGCGCTATCTCATTGTCGGCGGCGCCGGCAGCCTTGAGGTCGCGCCCGGTAAAAGGCTGGTCGACACGCCCGAATTCCCTGCGATCTACAAGGCCGAGGCACAGAAGGGCGCCGACTTCCTCGACAAGCTGAAAACCGTCGGCGACCTCGATTGGACGTTCCTGTCGCCCTCCGCCATGTTCGTCCCGGGCGAGCGCACCGGCAAATACCGTCTTGGCAAGGACACGCTACTGGCCTCGGACAAGGGCAGCAGCATCTCCTTCGAGGACTACGCCATCGTCATGGTCGACGAGATCGAGAAGCCGGCCCACATCAGGCAGCGTTTTACGGTCGGCTATTAATCAGACGGCAGCGGCCGTGTCTCGATCGGGACCGGCCGACGCCAGCCGCATCAGGGCTTCGCGGACGCCGACGCGCCGATAAGTTTCGGTGACGAGGCCGTCCTGTCTCAGCTCCTGGCGGCGGCGTTCGACGAAGGCGCGTTCCTCGGCGCTCAAATCGTGCTCGCGGGACTCCTTCCCCATCAACGTCGGTGCCGCTAATGTTCCAGACTTCGCGGAGGACAGATCATGGAGCAGAGCCGGCTGTCGAAGAAGGAGCGGCATGAGCTCATCCTGTCGGAAGTGCGCCGCTCGGCCTCGATCCGTGTTTCCAGGCTCGCTTTGCGCCTGGGTGTCGCCGGCGAAACGATCCGGCGCGACCTTATCGAGCTTGGCGATGCGGGGTTGCTCAACCGAACCTATGGCGGTGCGACGATCTCGCTGGCGACATCCGAGCCGGTGATCGCCGAGCGCAGCCAGACCATGATCGAGGAGCGTGCGCGGATCGGGCGCGGTGCGGCCGGACTGGTTGAGAAGGGCCAGATCGTGATGATCGATGGCGGCTCGACGACCTATGAGGTGGCGCGCGGTCTCTCGCAGCTGAAGCGGGAGCTGACGATCATCACCAACTCCATCGGCGTGGCCTCGGTGACCGGCGCCAATCCGAGCTTTCGGGTCATCCTGTGCCCCGGCACCTATGACAGCCGAGAAGCCAGCGTGGTCGGTGAGGATACGGTGGAATTCGTCAGGCGCTACAATGCCGACATTGCCATCATCGGAGCATCGAGCCTGTCCGCGGACGGGCCCAGCGACATGATCTCGGGGGCGGCGGCGGTCAAGCGGGCTATGATCTCTCGCGCGCTGTCCACAGCGCTTGTGGTGACCAACGACAAGTTCGGCCGCAACAGCCTCGAACGGATCTGCGCTCTCAGCGCGCTTTCCGACATCGTCACGGATCGTGAGCCGCAACCGGCGCTGCGCGCGGTCATCGAGGCGGCCGGAACGGAACTTCACGTCTGTAGCGGCGACTGAACGGGTCTTCCGACTGTCTATGCGCCGCCGGCCATCGTCGCCCGCAACCAGGCCGTGATGGCATCGAAGTCGATCGGCTTCGTCGTGTCGACGTCGAAGAGCGGTCCGCGCCGCAGCGGCTCGGCGCGCTTGGCGAGCTCGATCAGTTCGGGAATATAGGCGGCACCGGGATGGCCAGCGGGGCGCTGGTCGAGGCGGGCGCCATAGCGCTCGGCGAGCATCTTGCCGGGCGCGTGGCACCAGATTTCGAAAGTCTGCTCGACGCCGGCCTTTCGCAGATGATCCTCGAGAACCTCGCGCGGCTGGAAGCCGAACCAGGCATCGACGATGAAGGTGGTGCCGGCCGGCGCTTCGCCGACCACCGACCAGATCGCCTGGTAGCTGCCGCGGCCCAGCGTGCGGTTGAACAGGCGGTCGCCGCCGCCGAGCACTTCGAGAAAGGGGTTCTTGATCGTGTCGAGCGCCAGCAGCGGCCAGCCCATGCGATCGGCGATGCCGCGCGAGACGGTGCTCTTGCCGCTGGCGGGGATGCCGTTGACGAGCACGGCGCGCCGCAGGCGGCTGGACTGGGTCGAGGGCGACGTGTGCTGGTCCCCCGCCAGTGCCTGGAGGCCGGCGCCGATCACGCCGGCGTCGTCGCCGAGTTGTGCTGCTTCGACCTGGCATTGGTACCAGGGTGCCAGCGCCGGCGCGCGGCCGAGTGCTGCGTGAGCCGCCCGGCCAAGGCCGCCGCCAAGCAGCACCAGATCGGGAGCGAGCATGGCAACGGTGGTGTCGATGGCGGCACGCAATGGTTTCGCCCAGGCATCAAGAATGCCGCGCGCCTGGGTGTCTCCCGCCGCATCGCGGGCAAAGAGCTGATCGACAGAAATGTCGGCGCCGAGCCCGGCGCGCGCAATATGACGGCCGAGCGCGGTGCCCGAACTGGTGGTCTCGACGCAGCCGCGACGGCCGCAGGCGCAGACCTCGCCATTGACGTCGACGGTGATGTGGCCGAGCTGGCCCGCCGTTGCCGAACCACGCGTGATCCGCCGATCCTGGGCGACGGCGCCGCCAATGCCGGTGCCGATGGTGAACATGACGATGTTGCCATGGCCGCGCCCGGCGCCGAGCGCCATCTCGGCGGCCAGCGCCATGTTGCAGTCATTGTCGATGACGACAGGCTTGCCTGTCATGTCTTCCAGGCGCTGGGCCAGCGCAACCGAGGCGAGGTTGACATAGCCGCCCGACAGGACCGCGCCGCGCCGCGCATCGACGCGGCCCGGAACGCCGACGCCGATGGCCTTCACGTCCGGCGTGTCGAGAAGGCGCACCATGTCTGCGATGCGGCCGAGCACCAGCTCCGGGTCGGGCGCGCTTTTTTCGGAAACGCGCTTGAGGATTTCACCGGTGCCGGAAATGCGGGCGGCACGCAGATTGGTGCCGCCGATATCTATTCCTATGCTCTGAGGCATGGCGTCCTGCATCTGTGTTCACGCAATTCCGGACGCAAAGCCGCTTCACACTTTCGCTGGAACAGCTCTCGTCCAACGCAGCTGTCAGGCAGCGGCTTTCTGCCGGTAGTGCCCGATCACGGCCTGGATTTCACGCAATCGCGGCACTGCGATGGTCTTAAGCCTTTCGCGCTGGATGTCACGGTCAAGCGAGATGCAATCCTTCCACAGCGAGCGGCCGGCGATGACGCCCGAGGCGCCATTCTGCATGGCGATCTCGACCTGGCCGAGAAAGGTCGCGTGGTTGACGCCGGCCGAAAGCACCGCCCACGGCACGTCGCCGGCCATTTTGGTGATGTTGGCGCAGGCTTCCGCCGTTCCGGGGTAGGGAAGCTTCAGCACCTTGGCGCCACACTCCAGCGAAATCCTGGTGCCTTCCTCGACAAGCCATGGCGTCTTGGCCGCATAGTCCTCGGGGCTTTCCCCGTCGAGCTGGTAGGTCAGGAACTCGACGACCAGCAGCAGGTCTTCCTGGCCGAAATCGGCGATGCACTGGCGCAGGATGGCGATGTTGTGGTCGTTGGCTTCAGGCTTGTCGGCCCGCAGATACACCATGATCTTGCCGCCGGTGCCGCCGAGTGCGCGGACGCGGCGCGCGTCGATGCCGGGAACGAGGCGCGACAGGCGGTAACCTTCGGGAGAGATATCGAAACCGGAAGCGTCGAGGCCGATGAGCAGCGCCGTATCGCGGTTCAAGACGCCTTCGTCGACAATGCGCGGCACCCCGCAGAGCGGGTCGAGCAGCACGCAGGACGCCGCACTGGCGAGGTAGCGCGTGATGTCGGCCTTGGTGTCGCCGAGCATGTCATTGGTGATCTTGGCCTGTTCGTCCGGGTCCGACGCCAGCAAGGTCCGCATGCCGCCGCGCTGGTCGCAGGCGATGGCCACCATGGCCCCGTCCTTGCCACATATCTGCTGGTAGCCGCGCAGTTCCGCGGTGGTCATCTTGGTCATGGTCTCAATCCGATGTTGGCGCTCTCTAGACGAAGGGCGCGGATCCCGTGGAAACAACGATGTTCAGTTCTGCCCGCCTGCCGGCAGGAAGCCGCGACGCGCCATCGCCTTCGAAGAAAGCGCCTCGCCGGGCTCGCGGCCCGCGAGCCGCCGCACGTTGCGAGTTGGCTGGATTTGCGCGATAACTCCCGTCGGCCTATGTGTATGTAACACGTTGCTGAAAGGAATTGCAAGCTGTCTTCCCCTCCCATCCAGGATGCGACCGCATCGCGGACGATGCTGCACACGGTGGCCAAGCTGCATTATGTGGAGGCGATGTCGCAGGTCGATATTGCTCGCCGGCTCGGCGTCTCCACCGCGACGATTTCGCGCTTGCTGCAGCGGGCGCGGGCCGAGGGCATTGTCCGCATCGAGGTTCTCGACCTGGCAACGCCGGAGGACATCACCAGGCAGCTGATCGACGGCTTGAAATTGCGCGATGCCGCTGTGGTCGAGACGCCGGCGGCGGGCACGCTTGCGGCGCTCGCCGCACCCCTTGGCGGGTTGCTCAGGCAGGCGCAGCTGGTGGCGGGCTCCGTCGTCGCCATCGGCTGGGGGCGCGCCGTGCGCGAAGTCATCCGGGCCGGCCTGCCGCGGATGCCTGGCGTGCTGACCGTGGCCGCCACCGGCGGCATGCAGCAGCAGGCGGCGCATTTTCAGGTCAATGAATTCGTGCGGCTTGCCGCCGAGGAGTTCGGCGGCACGCCGCATTTCATCCATGCCCCCTATCTGCCGTCCAGCGAATTGCGCGAGGTCTTCCTGCGCGACACCGCCATCCGCGATGCCGTCGCTTTGTGGGAGAGGACCGATGTCGCGATCGTCGGTATCGGCCTGCCGCATGCCATCAATGCCCCAGAGGCGAGCGCCGCCACGCCGAGCGAGCAGGCGCTGGTTCATGCCGCCGGTGACGTGCTTCGCCACTACTTCGATGCCGAGGGCACGCTGATTGCCTGGGAAGGGGAGAGCCGGATGATCGCCATGTCGCCGGCGCAGTTGCGCGCGGTGCCACTGGTCATCGGCCTTGCCGCGTCGCCGGAAAAGGCGACGGCAATTATTGCAGCCGTTCGCGCCGGTCTCATCAACACGTTGGTGACGGATACCAAGACGGCGCAGGCCATTCTCGCAGCGCTCGCGTAACGAATAGTCCAGGCAGGACGCCGTCACGAAAACCAGTTGTGCCGCCGAAAGCCCCGGGTGATAGTTGACCGGGGCTCTGCGGAGCAATCGGATGTCGTACGGTGTGAAAAGCCCGGCGCTACCAACTCGGAAAAACCGAGTTGCAATTTATTTCTGCAAAGTGTTACAAGTTCGAACGCCCGCCGGCAAGGCGAGGCGTGGGACACAGTTTGCCGGACCTCGCGGAGGCTAGGAACGAGGCTGTGGCCAGGTGCGCCGGCGACTGACCGGCCGACATATCGACTGGAGGGCGCTTGGGAGGAGCTGCCCGCAAAAGGCAAACAGGCGTTCCCGGCCGTCGGCATCCGAACGGATGACGGCCATTCCAATGTCACTTGCAAACGGCAGATCTGCCAACAATGAGGAGGATGTCATGAAGAAGATCGTTGCCGCGCTCGCGGCGCTCGCCGTCAGTGCCACGGTGCTGATTGCGCCCGCGCAGGCGCAGGACAAGAAATACACCATTGCGCTCATTCCCGGCCTGACCACCGACGGCTTCTACATCACCATGCGCAAGGGCGCCCAAGCGGCGGCCGACGCGCTTGGCGTCAACCTGGTCTTCCAGGGTGCGCCGGACTTCAACCCGGTCACCCAGGTGCCGGTGCTCGACGCGGTCATCGCCAAGAAGCCGGATGCAATCCTGATCGCGCCGACCGACAAGGTTCAGCTGGTCGAGCCGCTGCGCAAGGCCAATGACGCCGGCATTCCGGTCATCACGGTCGACACTTTCATCGGCAGCGGCGTCTACCAGACCGGCGCCGGCGATGCCGATTTCCCGCTGTCTTACATCGCGTCGGACAATGTACTGGGTGGCGAGATCGCGGCGCGGGCTCTGGCCACGTCCATTGGCGACAAGGGCAAGGTCTACGTCTCGAACGTCAAGCCCGGCATCTCGACCACTGACCAGCGCGAAGAAGGCTTCAAGAAGGAGATGGCCAAGCATCCGGGCATCACCGTGCTGGAAACCCAGTTCAATGACGACGACGCCAACAAGGCGGCTTCGCAACTGCAGGCGGTGTTCGCGCGCAATCCCGATCTGGTCGGTGTCTTCGGTGCCAATCTGTTCTCGGCGCTGGGTGCCGCCAACGGCGTCAAGCAGGCGGGACAGACCGGTACGGTCAAGGTCGTCGCCTTCGATGCGCCGACCAGCATCGTCGACAACATCAACACCGGCCTGGTCGACGTGGCGATCGCCCAGCATCCGGCCGAGATCGGCTATTACGGCGTTGTCTCGGCCTATGCCCACCTGACCGGCCATTCGATCCCGGTCACGATCGGCACCGGCTTCACGATCATGGACAAGTCCAACATCGCGGACCCGAACATCTCGAAGTATCTCTACTCCGAGTAAGTCTAGCACAGTCTGGCTCCTCCCGGTCCGCCGGGGGGAGCCTGCACCGGGTCCCTCGCCAATCGAGACCTGTCTGAAGGCGCCGCGGAGTATCCATGACCTCGACATCACCAGCCCAGCCTGCCGAGAAGCATGTCGCCCCTCAGGCCGATCATGGCGATCCGGCCCGAAGCCTGGTCGCACGCATCGCCGAAGGGCGCGCTTGGCTGTTCCTGGCCGGACTGCTCATCTGTTTCGAGGTCTGGTCGCGGCTCGCCTTCGGCGCGACCTTCGTCCTCAATCCATTCAACCTGCAGTCCATCGCCATCTTCGCCGTGGCGCCGCTGCTGCTGGCGACCGGGCAGACCTTCGTCATCATTTCCGGCGGCATCGACCTGTCGCTCGGCTTCATCATGGGGCTGGCAGCCGTCATCGCCGCGCATGCCACCAACATGGCGGGCGCCGCCATTCCCCTGCCGCTGGCCATGCTGGCGGGCATCCTTGCCTCGGTGATCGTTGCCGGCGTGCCGGGTGTTATCAACGGCCTGCTGATCTCGCGGCTCAAGGTGCCGCCCTTCATCGGCACGCTCGGCATGTTCGGCGTCGCGCGCGGCGCCGCCTTCCTGCTTGCCGGCGGCACCACCGTGCCGGTGCAGAATTCCTGGTTCGCGCTGCTCGGCAACGGCAAGTTCTATGGCGTGCCCTATTTGGTGCTGATCACCGCGGTCTTCGTCATCGTCATGCACTACCTGCTCAGCCAGACCCGGTTCGGCCAGCACAATTATGCCATCGGCGCCAATGTGCAGGCAGCGCGGCGGGCCGGCATCGACATCAGGGGCCACATATTGCGGCTCTACGTGCTGTCGGCGATGTGCGCCGGCCTCGGCGGCGCGCTCTATGCCGCGCGCTTCACGGCGGGCGCGGCGCAGGCGGGCGAGCCACTGCTGCTCGACAGCGTCGCGGCGGTGGTCATCGGCGGCGCCAGCCTGTTCGGCGGCTCCGGCACCATTTTCGGCACGGTCGCCGGCGCGCTGGTGATCGCGGTCATCCAGTACGGGCTGGTCTTCGTCAATGTCGAGCCGTTCTGGCAGTTCATCGCCGTCGGCGTCGTCATCATCATTTCCGTCCTTATCGACCAGGCGCAGCGCCGGTTCAGTGGAGCCCGTCAGGATGAATAGCACCAACCAGAACGCGCCCCTGCTGGAAGTCCGGAATCTCTCCAAGCATTTCGGCGCCGTGCGTGCGCTCAACGACTTCTCCATGGCCGTGCGGCCGGGCGAAGTGGTGGCGCTGGCCGGTGACAACGGCGCCGGCAAGACGACGCTGATCAAGGCGATATCGGGCGTGTTCCAGCCGACTGGTGGCGAGATCCTGCTGCGGGGTCAGCCGGTGACGTTCGCGACGCCACAGGAGGCGCGCGAGAAGGGCATCGAGACGATCTACCAGGATCTGGCGCTCGCCGACAATCTGTCGATCGGCGCCAACATCTTCCTTGGCCGCGAACCCATGCGCAAGGCGTTCGGCTTCCTGCCGGTGCTCGACCGCAAGGCGATGGCTGAAGCGGCCAAGGCAACAATGGGACGGCTCGACTTCCATGTCAGCCGGCTCGAGGCCCCGGTCAGTAATTTCTCCGGCGGCCAGCGCCAGGCCGTCGCCATCGGCCGCGCCGTCTACTGGGATGCGCAGATCCTGATCATGGACGAGCCGACGGCCGCGCTTGGCGTGCCGGAGCAGCGCAAGGTGATCTCGCTGATCCACCAGCTCAAGGCGCAAGGGCGCGGCGTGATCTTCATCTCGCACAATCTGCAGGACATCTTTGCTGTGTCGGACCGTATCGTCGTGCTGCGGCGCGGCATCCAGGCCGGCGAGCGCAAGATCTCCGAGACCAACCATGACGAGGTCGTCAAGCTGATGGTCGGGGGCTAAGCTGTGTTGATGTTCTGCCGGCCTGCAGACGCTCGGCCTGACCTGAATCTCAACACACCTTAGATCGTCAATGCTTAGCCGGCATCGCGATCGGTCAGCGCGATGTGGCAGCAGCCGGAGCCGTGGCCGGGCGTCCAGGTGACGTTGTGGAAGCGCACGCCGGTCGCCTCGAACAGACCGCGGTCGAAGGCGCCGGCGATGCGGCAAAGCGTGCTTTTCGTCGCCGACGCCAGCCTCGACCCAGGCATCCTTCAACGGGCAGCGCTTGACCCTGAAGGCGATGCGGTCATCGCCGCGTTCGACATCGGTCGGATACATCAGGCCGCCATCCGGGCTGACCGCCAGGAAGGCCTCGCCGATCGCAGGCGCATCATTGGCGCCGAAGCTGGCGAAGGCGGCCGCCGCCACTTCCTTGCCGCGCTGCTCGATGGCGCGGATCATGATCGCCTCGGCCTTGTCAGAACCCAGCTCTCCGGTCAGTTCTTCGAGGACAGGGCGATAGAGATCGGCCCGATTGCGGAAGGCGGAATCGAGTTCACGCGACAGCTTTTCGGCTCTGCCTTCAGGGTCGGTCATGATGCGTCCTGTGTGGTTCTTTTGAGCCTTGGTGCTGCCGCCACCAACGCCTTGCCGATGGCTGACTGCGGGGCGTCGATGACGGCGCGGGCATCGCCGCTCTCGGCGATCCGGCCGGCATCGAGAAGGATGACGCGGTGGGCGACGGCGCGCACGACGCCGAGATCATGGGAAATAAAGAGATAGGCGATCTGTTCCTGCCTTTGCAGGTCGAGCAAAAGGTCGAGGATCTGTCCGCGCACCGAGACGTCGAGTGCCGAGACCGCCTCGTCGAGCACGATCAGCGATGGTTTTGTGGCGATGGCGCGGGCGATAGCGACGCGCTGCCGCTGGCCGCCGGAGATTTCGTGGATGGCGCGCGGCGCAAGGTCGGCCGCCAGCTCGACACGCTCGAGCAAGGCGGCGATGCGGCGCGGCCGCTCTGCGCGGGAGGCGATGCCATGGATGCGCAAGGGATCGTCGAGGACACGCGCCACCGTGGCGCGCGGGTTGAAGGCGGCCAACGGATCCTGGAACACCATTTGCAGACGCGCGCGGCGTGCGCGCAACGCAGCACCACCCAAGGCGAGGAAATCATTGGCCTCGAATTCAATGGCGCCAGCGTCCGGCTCGATCAGGCGCAGCACCAGCCGCGCGATCGTCGACTTGCCGCTGCCGGAAGGGCCGGCCAGCGCCAGTGTTTCGCCGGGCTCGATGTGAAAAGACACGTCGTCGACTGCAATGACGGTCTTGCCGCCGCGCCGGTAGTGTTTGGTGAGGTTGGACACTGCGAGCAGGCTCATGCGGGGAGCCCGGCTCGGTTCAGCAATGGTGCGGCGTCGAGGCCGATATGGGCGTCGAGCAAGGTGCGGGTGTAGGCTTGAGTTGGGGCGTCGACAATTTGTGCCGTCGCGCCAAGTTCGACGAGTTGGCCATGGCGGAACACGGCGATACGCTCGGCGAGTTCGGCCGCCAGCGCGATGTCATGGCTGATGAACAGCAGCGTCATGCCGTCCTCGGCCACCAGCCGCCGGATCAAGGCGACGATCTCTGCCTGCACGATGGTGTCGAGCGCGCTGGTCGCCTCGTCGGCGATCAGCAGTTTCGGCCCGGCCGCAATGGCCGCGGCAATCGCCACGCGCTGCTTCTGACCGCCGGAGAGCTGGTGCGGGAAGGCGTGCAGGGCCGAGTCCGGGTCGGGCAGGCGGACGCGTTCGAGCAAGGTTTTGGCCTTGGCGTATGCCTGGGACCAGGTGAGGCCGAGATGGGTGCGGGCGACTTCGGCGATCTGTTTGCCGATGGTCATCACGGGATCGAGGCTGGCGGAAGGGTCCTGGAAGACGAAGCCGATGTCGCGGCCAAGGAGGGGCGGGCGACCAAGGCCGGACCATTCAATTCTTCCGCCAACCGCTGAAGAAGCCGGCAGCAATCCCGCAATCGCCAGCGCCAGCGTGCTCTTGCCGGAGCCGCTTTCGCCGATGATGGCCAGGCGCTCGCCAGCCACGATGTCGAGGCTGATGTTCCTCAGCGCCGCCACTGCGTTGCCGTCGCGGCGATAGGTCACCGTCAGGTCGCGGATCGAAGCGAGCGCGCTCACGACAGACTTCGCCTGACCGCCGTCGTCTCGACAATGCCTTCACCGGCGAGATAGACGCCGAGCACGGTCAGCACCAGCGCAATACCTGGCACGATCGACAGGAAGGGCGCGGTACGCAGCACGGCGCGGCCTTCGGCGATCATGCCGCCCCAGGTGACGCGGTTGGGGTCGCCGAGGCCGAGGAAGGACAGCGCCGCTTCGGTGAGGATGGCGGCGGCGACGATCACCGAGGACATTGCCAGCACCGGCGGCAAGGCGTTGGGCAGCACTTCGCGAAAGGCGATTTCGAGCGAAGGCATGCCGATGGCACGCGCGCTGGCGACATAATCGCGTTCGCGAATGGAGAGGACTTCCGCGCGGGCGACACGGGCAGGCCCGGTCCAGGTGCCGAGCGCTATTGCCGCAACGACGATGCCGAGCGACGGGCCGACGACGCTGACGAAGGCCAGCGCCAGCAGGAAGCTCGGCACGGTCTGGAAGGCATCGGTGATGCGCATCAGCACCTCGTCGACGAGGCCGCCGGCAAAGCCGGCAAGCGTCCCGACCACCGCGCCGATGGCAAGTGCCGCCGCAGCAGCAGCAAGGCCGACAGCGAGCGAGGTGCGGGCGCCGTGGAAGAGTTCGGCCAGCACGTCGCGGCCGAGCCGATCGGTGCCGAGCGGCAGCGACCAATCCTGGAAAGGCGGCAGCAGCGCCGGGCCGGCGATGGCTTGCGGATCGCCGGGAAACAGCAGCGGTGCGATGAGCGCCATCGCAATCAATGCGGCCAGCAGGATGGCGCCAGCGACCGCCTCGGGCGTGCGCAGGAAACGGCGGAGCGGGCTCATGCGCCGGCCTCGCCGGCGCCGACGCGCGGATCGAGGAAAGCATAGGCGATGTCGACCAGCAGGTTGATGACGACGACCAGGACGGCGCTGGTGAGGATGATGCCGAGCAGCAGAGGCGTGTCGCGCGAAGCCACCGCTTCCTGCGCCAGCCGCCCAAGGCCGGGCACGGAAAACACGCTCTCGATGACGACGCTGCCGCCCAGCATCTGCGCCGATTGCAGGCCGAGCATGGTGACCAGCGGCAGCAGCGCATTGCGGGCGACGTGGGCGAGCACGACGCGGCGGCGCGACAGCCCCCTGGCGCGGGCGGCGAGGACAAAATCCTGCCGCCAGGCTTCGGCCATGCCGGCGCGCATCATGCGCAGGTAGAGCGCGAGGTAGATGAAGCCGAGTGCGGCCACCGGCAGGATGAGATGGATGGCGATGTCGGCGGCGCGGTCGAGGCCGGTCTTGTCCGAGGCGAGCGTCTCGATGCCGCCGATCGGCAGCCAGCGCAGGTCGACGGCGAAGACGGCGATCAGCACCAGGCCGAGCCAGAAACCCGGTACGGCATAGAGGGCCAGCGAGCCGATCGACAGGAAGCGATCGCGGGCGCTGCCGGGCCTTGCGCCGGCGTAGATGCCGAGGGCGGAACCCAGCCCGAAGGACAGCGCGGTGGCGCTGACCATCAGCAGCAGTGTGTTGGGCAACCGTTCGAGAATCACGTCGCGGATCGGCCTGGAGAAGGTCACCGACTGGCCGAGATCGAGATGCAGCAGCGCCCAGAGATAATTGGCGAGCCGCGTCAGTTCCGATTGGTCGAGGCCCCAGCGATGGCGCAGCATTTCGATCATGCCGGCGTCGCCGCCGGTCGACACGATATAGGCGTCAACGGCATCGCCGGGGGCGGCTTCGAGCAGCAGGAACGTGCCGATGACAACGATCAGCAGCACGAAGACGCTGCCGACGAGACGGCGGCGGAGAAGGATGAGGGCGCGGGTCATGTTGGCTTACCCTCCCCCTTGTGGGGAGGATCGCTCCGCAAAGCGGAGCGGGGTGGGGGTCTCTTTCAGGCCTGCGCCACACCCCCCACCCCGCCGACCGGCTGCCGCTTCGCGGCATCCACTCGTCGACCCTCCCCACAAGGGGGAGGGTGAAGCCGGCAGCCTTACCCGGCAAGATAGAGGGATGCGCGAAGGGACTCTCATCGCCGATGATGAGCACTCGCCCAAACGATGCGCAAGCATCCCGTGACGATCTTGCTAGCCCGCCAGATACGTGTCCGCCCAGTTCGACACCGCCCAGCGCGGATTGTTGGCGATGTTGCCCACCGTGTCGCGCGCGACGCTGATGAAACTCCATTCGGCGACGTTGATCAGCGGCAGGTCGGCGGCCACCTCCTTCTGGAACTCCTTGTAGAGGTCGGTGCGGGCCGTCGTGTCGAGCGTCTCGGACGCCTTGGCGATCAGCGCGTCCAGCGCGGCGTTCTTGTAGCCGCCCTGGTTGGAGAACGGCACACCGTCGGGAATCCCGCTCTGCACCAGGATGGTGGTCGAAATCGCCGGGTCGCCGCGGAACACAGGCGGGCCGACGGCGAGGTCGAAGGCGTGGTCGGTGTAGACGGCCTTGATGTGCGCGGCGGAGTCGTTGTTGACCAGTTGCGCGTCGATGCCGATGGCCGCGAGCGCCTGGCGCAGATAGTCGCCGAACTGCTTGGTCTCGTTGAAATAGGGCGCCGGCAAAAGTTTGAGCGAGAAGCGCTTGCCGTCAGCGCCCTTCTTGTAGCCGGCCTCGTCGAGCAGCGCGTTGGCCTTGGCGACGTCGAAGGCATAGGTCGGGACATCGGCGGTGTAGAACTGCGGATCGTTCTTCGGCACCGGGCCGGTGGCGGTCGCGGCATAGCCGAGGAACACCGTCTTGACGACGAAGTCCTTGTCGATCGCATGCGCGATCGCCTGGCGCACTTTCAAATCGGCCAGTTCCTTGCGGCGATGGTTGATCTCGACGACGAGCTGGTAGGTCAGCCCCTCATAGCCCTTGGTGATCACCTTCAGGCCCGGCACCTTGGAGATGCGGTCGAGGTCGGCCAGCGGCACGGCGGAGAAGGCGGCAAGCTGGATCTCCTCGGCTTCCAGCGCGCTTGCCGCGGACGTGCGGTCGGGCAGCACCTGGTAGATGATCTCGTCGAGATAGGGTTCGTCCTTGCCCCAATAATCGGTGTTCTTCGTCAGTCGGTAATACTGGCCGGCCTTGTACTCGCCGAACTTGAACGGGCCGGTGCCGATCGGCGCGGTGTTGGCCGGGTTGTCCTCGATCTTGCCGACCTCGTAGATGTGCTTGGGCACGACGCTCGACAGCGCCGGCAGCGCGTTGCGGATCAGCTGGAACGGCGTCGGCTTGGCGAATTTGAACACGGCGGTGAGATCGTCGGGCGTCTCGACGCTGGCCAGATCCTTGAACACGGTGCGGCCGAGATTCTGCAGCGGTTTCCAGATCTGCAGCGCCGAGAAGGCGACATCGGCCGAGGTGAACGGCTTGCCGTCATGCCATTTGACGCCGTCGCGCAGCTTGAACGTCGCCGACAACCCGTCGGCGGCACCTTCCCAGCTCAGCGCCAGGCGTGGCGCGAGCCCGTCCTTGCCGTCGAAGGAGGCTTCGGCCAGCGTCTCGACGATCTTGCTGGAGATGAAGAAGACGCCGTTGGAGGCGACGATCGCCGGGTTGAGGTTGCGCGGCTCGGAATCGGCGGCGAGCACCAGCCGGCCGCCCTTCTTCGGCGTCTGCGCCAAGGCCAATTTCGGCATGGCCGTGGAGGCCAGCAGCATCGCCGAGCCGGCAAGCATCTTGCGTCTCGAGATCGTGAAACCTGACATGATCGAACTCCGTCCTCTGCGCGACCCGATCGGCGCGACAACACCCCTCGGATGCCGGCGCGTGCATCCTTGCGACAGTGATTATGAGCCTTGTCATGGGTTTCGCCAGAGACGGAATTGGCGCATCCTGGCTTGGCTTTGAAATTTTCGTCCGCTGGACCAGTTTAAGAGAACGGCTCAATTCGATCTATCTGGTAAGACCAGATTTGGCGAATACGCGACAGATGACGAGTTGGTGACCGTTTGGCTGCGCCGTTGGTAGATTTCTGGCTAGACCAGAGCGGGCAAAATGGTGCAGATTTGATCCACAGCCAAGGGATTGGGAGCGAAACAGCGTCGATCCCGGGCAAATTCAGGGAGAGAGAGATGAACATTGCGCCGGGCAAGAATGCCGTCAGCAATATTCCGTTCGACCAGGCCAGGGTCGAGCGGCTGATGGAGGAGGCCGGCATCGATGTGCTGCTCGCGACCTCCAAGCACAACACGCAGTATTTGCTGGGCGGTTACAAATTCATCTTCTTTGCCGCCATGGATGCGATCGGCCATAGCCGCTACCTGCCGATCGTCGTCTACGAAAAAGGTGGACCGGAGCACGCGGCTTATATCGGCAACCGCATGGAAGGCGGTGAGCATCAGAACAACCCGTTCTGGACGCCGACGCTGCATGCCGCCTGCTGGGGCACGCTCGATGCCGCCAACCTCGCCGTCGAACATCTGCAAAAGATCGGCAAAGCGGGTGCGCGCATCGGCATCGAACCAGGCTTCCTGCCGTCGGACGCCTACACGCTGATCCGCAAGGCATTGCCGGAAGCGAAGCTGATCGACGCGACCGACATGCTGGAGCGCATGCGCGCCATCAAGACCGACGCGGAGCTGGAGAAGCTTCGCACCGCCTCCGAGCTGATCACCGATTCCATGCTGGCGACCATCGCCTGGGCGCGCGAAGGCACGACCAAGGCCCAGATGATCGAGCAGATCAGGCGCGAGGAGACCAATCGCGGCGCGCATTTCGAATATTGCCTGCTGACGCTGGGCTCCAGCCACAACCGCGCCGCCTCGCCGCAGGCGTGGAAGAAGGGCGAGGTGCTGTCGATCGATTCCGGCGGCAATTATCACGGCTATATCGGCGACCTCTGCCGCATGGGCATTCTGGGCGAGCCTGATGCCGAGCTTGAGGATCTGTTGGCCGAGGTCGAAACCGTGCAGCAGGCGGCGTTCTCCAAGGTGAAAGCCGGCACGCTGGGTGGAGACATGATTTCGCACGCCGAGGGCGTGCTGAAGAAATCCAAGGTCGCGCCCTATACGGATTTCTTCGCCCACGGCATGGGCCTGATCACGCATGAGGCGCCGTTCCTGATGACGAACCACCCGGTGGCCTATGAAGGTACTTATGCGGACAAGCCGCTGGAGAAGAACATGGTGCTGTCGGTCGAGACGACCATGCTTCACCCGACGCGCGGGTTCATCAAGCTGGAGGATACGCTGGCGGTCACGGAGACTGGTTATGTGATGTTCGGTGATCGCGGGCGCGGGTGGAACAGGGGCGGGACCCTATAAAGGAAGGCTGGCGCCGCCCCTCATCCGCCTGCCGGCACCTTCTCCCTGTAGAACGGGGAGAACACCCCGTTGTCCAGGAAAGTTACTTCCCGCCCGCCGGAATCAGCCTGAAATCCGGCAACTCCCGCAACACTAGTTCCGGTCCAGCCGGCGAATAAACAACGAACAGCTGCATTGGCCCGTCGCCCGTATTCAGCGTCGAATGGAAGCGGCTCTCCGGCACATAGATGGTGCAGCCGGGGCCGACCTTCGCGACCACCGGATTGCCCTTCTCGTCCTCGACCATCTGCTCGCCATGGCCGGAGATAACGAAGATGATTTCCTCGGCGCCCGGATGGTTGTGGCGGGTGTGGCCCTTGCCGGAGGGCAGGTCGACGACACCGCCGGAAAAGCGGGTCGCGCCGTTAACTTCCGGAGCGACCGTCAGCGCCAGTCGGCCCCAATCGAAGCCGAAGGCGCTGACGTCCTTCGGATAGACAAACACCTTGCTCTTGTCGGTCATGGTCTCATCCCTTCTTTTTCTTTGGTTTGGTCTTCTCACCACCGAGCGTCACCGCTTTGAAATCGGCTGTCTGCCTGGCGATCGCCGCCTCCGCCGGCAGCCGTTCCATCGAGCTTGCACCATAGAAACCATGCAGGCCTTTGCAGCGGTCGAGGATGTAGCGGGCATCGTCCGGCATCGAGATCGGGCCGCCATGGCAGAGCAGGATGACGTCCTTGCGCACCGAGCGGGCGGCATCAGCGATGGCGTCGATCGCGACGACGCAATCGTCGAGCGATTTGGCCGAGGTGGCGCCGATCGAGCCACCGGTCGTCACACCCATATGGGCGACCACGATGTCGGCGCCGGCCTTGGTCATGGCGCGCGCCTCGTCGGGATTGAAGACATAGGGGGTGGTGAGCAGATCGAGCTTGTGCGCCTCGGCGATCATGTCGACCTCGAGCCCGAAGCCCATGCCCGTCTCCTCGAAACTCTGCCGCATGCTGCCGTCGAACAGGCCGATGGTCGGAAAATTCTGCACGCCGGAAAAGCCCATCGTCTTCAGCTCGGCCAGAAGCAGCGGCATGATGACGAACGGGTCGGTGCCGTTGACGCCGGCCAGCACCGGCGTGTGCCTGACCACCGGCAGCACTTCATAGGCCATTTCCTTGACGATCTCGTTGGCATTGCCATAGGCGAGCAGGCCGGCGGCCGAGCCGCGCCCGGCCATGCGGTAGCGGCCGGAGTTGTAGATGATGATCAGGTCGATGCCGCCGGCCTCCTCGGCCTTGGCCGACAGGCCGGTGCCGGCGCCACCGCCGACGATCGGCACGCCCTTGTCGATCATTCCCCTGAATTTCTTCAGTATGTCCTTGCGCGGTATTGCGGGCATGTCTGGGCTCTCATTGTCTGGCGATGTCGAGAAAAGCCGCGACCGCGGCCCTGGCGAATTCGGGATCGTTGATATGCAGCGGCAGGCGCGTGACGCGACGATTGGCATTCGGCCTGATCGTGCGCTCGATGGCGTCAAACAGCACGGCGTCGGCCTGCGGATCGAAGAAGGTGCCGCCCTCGATGTCGAGCGCCGAGACGCCTTTCTCCGGGATCAGGAAATGCAACGGCCCCTCGCAGAGGGCGAGCCTGGCGCCGATCCACTCGCCGATCTGGTGGCATTCGTCGGCGGTGGTGCGCATCAGCGTAACGTTGGGATTGTGTTCGTAGAACAGCCGTCCGCTGTAGCGTTCCGGAATGGTCGAAGGCGCCCAGAAATTGACCATGTCGAGCGCGCCGACCGAGCCGACATAGGGCAGCTTGCGGCGGGCGATCGCGCCGAAGCGATCCTCCGTTGCCGGCAGGACGCCGCCGAATAGGAGGTCGCAGACCTCTGTCGTGGTGATGTCGATGACGCCGGACAGCAGGCCGCTGTCGGCCAGCTTTTCCATGCTGCGGCCGCCGGTGCCGGTGGCGTGGAAGACCATGCAATCATACGCGGTGCGAAGCTGGTCGGCGATGGCGGTGACGCAAGGCGTGGTGACGCCGAACATGGTCAACCCGATCGACGGCTTGCCGTCGGGCGGCGGCGCCGGCGTTGCCGCCATGCCCGCTATCGCCTGGGCGGCATTGTGCAGCACGACGCGGGAGAGCCGGTTCAGCCCGGCCATGTCGGTCACCGACGGCATCATGATGATGTCGGAGACATCGACATAGGGAGCCGTGTCGCCGGAGGCGAGCGTCGAGACCATGATTTTCGGCAGGCCGAGCGGCAAAGCGCGCATGCCCGCCGTGATGATCGACGTGCCGCCGCCGCCGCCAATGCCGATCACCGCGGCGATGTCGTTCCGCGACTGGACGAAGCGGGTGAAAGCGACGCCCATGGCGGCTACCGCGGCGCCACGGTCATCGCCGCCGAGCACGGCCGCGTGGCCGCGCGGATGGTGGCCGGCGATTTCCTTCGCCGCAATATCGACCGGGATCGTTGCGTCGCGTGTTCCGACATCGACGCGGCAAACATGAGCGCCCGTCGCGGCAATCGCATCGGCCAGGAAGGCGAGCTCCTCACCTTTGGTGTCCGCGGTGCCGACCACATAGATGCGCTTCATTGGCGCCTTCCAAGGTATTGCAAATTTTTGAGACGCGCGTATCATATTGACATGAATGTCTCACGTCAACGATCCACAGCAAAAGGCGACACCGAGCGGGGAAGCGGCCCGGCTCCAGAGCGTGGACCTCGGGCGCGCACGAAACGGCTGATGCTGGAGACGGCGACACGGCTGATGCAGGCGGGCGTCACGCCGTCGGTCAGCGAGGTGGCGGAAGCGGCGGAAGTTTCCCGCGCCACCGCCTATCGCTATTTCCCCAGCCAGGCGGCACTGGTGCAGGCTGTCGTCGACGAGGGGCTTGGTCCGATCCTGACCTGGCAATCGACCTCGGCGGATGCCGAGCGCCGGGTCGCGGAGCTTTTCGATACGGCCATGCCGCGCATCGAGGCTTTTGAAGCAACGTTCAAGGCGGCGCTGAAGCTGTCGCTCGATCAATGGGCGCAACGCCAGGCCGGCACGCTGGGCGGTGAGCCGGCCTTTACGCGCGGTCATCGCGTCGATTTGCTGCAGCAGGCGATCGCGCCGCTCAAGGGCCAATTGCCGCCGCGTGAGTTCAAACGCCTTGCGCAGGCGCTGTCGCTGGTCTTCGGCGTCGAAGTGCTGATCGTGCTCAAGGACATCTGGGGCCTGGACAGCGGCAAGACCCTGGCCGTCGCCCAGTGGGCGGCCTCAGCGCTGGTGCGGCAGGCGCGACTCCGGACGCCATCCTGACCAGCGGCGGTGGCGGCGTGAGTTGGGCATGGAGGAGGGCTGGACGAAGGCGGATGCAGGATATGAGACTTCTCCCGATGCGGACCGATTGGGGGGTCGTCGAGGGCAATCCGGGGCGGTAGCCGCGGTAGCTCGGAGCGAATCTGGTTCGACCAGATTTGAAGGTCGGCGATTTCAATAATTTTGGGGATTGGCGTTTTGCGAACGGGATGAAGGTGGAGAACTGCCAAAAATGAAGGAAATACGAACATATAGCGGACGTATTCAGCTTATTTTGGTGACGGCGAATTTCAAGAAAGCGCTTGACGGGCATCTTAGATTGGTAATACCAGATTAGGAAAGAAAAGGCGGATCGGGAATGACAGCCGCAGTCCATTTCGGTAGGGCGAGGAGGATCATACGGATGTCACGTGTTCCGTCCGCACGAGGTGGCGCATCGTGACGCAGACGTCGCCTCGCGCCAGTGCCGGCAAGGGGATTGCGCTGCGCCTCGATGGGCTCAGCAAGGCCTATGGATCCGTGCGCGCCATCAACGACCTGAGCTTCTCCGTCGACGAAGGCCGCTTCTTCGTACTCTTCGGGCCGAGCTCGGTTGGCAAGACGACGACGCTGCGCACTATCGCCGGCCTCGTCCAGGCCGACTCCGGCACGCTTGAGATAGGCGGCCGCGACATGACCCATGCGCCGATCGCCGGCCGCGGCATCTCGATGGTCTTCCAGTCTTTCGCGCTTTACCCCCACCTCACGGTCTATGACAATCTCGCCTATCCGCTGCGCGAGGAGAAAGCCGCGCGCGCCGAGATCGACAAGCGGGTGAAAGAGACCGCCGAGATCCTGAGACTGACACACCGCCTGAAGGCCAAGCCGGCAACGCTGTCCGGCGGAGAGCAGCAGCGCGTCGCGCTCGGCCGCTCCCTGATCCGCCGGCCAAAGATTCTTCTCCTCGATGAGCCGCTCACCAATCTCGACGCCAAGCTTCGGCACGAGACGCGCGCCGAGCTGAAGCGGCTGCACCGCCAGTTCGGCATGACCGTGATCTATGCCACGCCCGACGAGCTCGAGGCTCTCTCGATGGGCGAGGCGATCGCCGTCATGCGCGATGGCGGCATCGTCCAGATCGGCACGCCGGACGAGCTTTACGAGCAGCCGACCCATACCTATGTCGCCAGCAAGATCGGCTCGCCGCACATGAATCTGTTCACGGCCTCGGTGCGCGCCGACACCAGGTCTTTCGACACGCCGCTCGGGACTCTGGTTCCGGCGACGGCGCCAAAGACTGCCGATGCCGGCGAGGCCGCGCTGATCGGCATTCGCCCGAGCGACATTCGGCTCGCCGCCAAGGGCGAAGCCGGGGTTGCCTCGAAGGTGCATCTGGTCGAACCGCTCGGCGACATCACGATCGTCTCGGTCGTGGCCGGCGGCGAGATGTTGCGCATGGTGCTGCCGGAAGCGATCGCCGCCAGCATCAGGACCGGCGATTCGGCATCGATCGCCATCGATAACAGGAAAATCCACGTCTTCCGCGCCGCGAGCGGCCAGGCAATGACCTGACGCGAACGGCGAGAAGCAATCCGGTTAACCAAGGGAGGAAACGTGAATGACGGCGATGACCAAAGTGAAAGGGCTAGCGACAGCCGCAAGCTTCGCTGCCACGCTACTGGTGGGAGGCGTGACCTATGCCTCTGCCGAAGAAGTGACGTTGACGATGGCGGTGCCGGATTGGCCCCCGACCCGCATTATGAAGAAGTTCTTCGACGAGCAGTACAAGCCCAAGTCTGGCAATACCGTGAAGCTCGATGTCGATTTCATTCCGTGGCCGGATTTCTACACCCGCGTCAACGCCTCGTTGACCTCGGGCGAAAAGAAGTACAACTTCATCGTGTCGGACTCGCAATGGCTGGGCGCCTTCGTCGAAGGCGGCTACTTCCGCAAGATCAACGATCTCATCGATGCCGACCCGGAACTCAAGGCGACGATGGAGTCGATGCATCCCGCCGTGCTCAACGCCTATTCGACCTATCCCAACAGCACGCCGAACTACTACGGCTTCCCGCAGTTCCCGGACGTGCTGGTCACCTACGGCCGCAAGGACGTGCTCTGCAACGCCGACGAGCAGGCCGCCTTCAAGGCGAAGTACAATGAGAAGCTGCCCTGCACCGGCGAAGAAATCGACGCCATGGACTGGAACACGTTCGAGCATGTTGGCGAATTCTTCCAGCGCAAGAAGGGCGACAAGCTCGCCGGCCAGGTGCTGGATGACGATTTCTACGGCATCGCCTATCAGGCAGGCAAAGGCTACGACTTCTCGACGAGCTCGGTCCACTCGTTCGTCTGGCAGCATGGCGGCGGCATCTGGGATGAAACCAAGGCCCCGACCGGACATGCCGAAGGCGTTGTAAACTCCCCGAAGTCCATCGAGGGCATGGAGCATTTCCTCAAATTGCTGAAGTTCATGCCGCCGGTGGTCAAGACCGGCACCATGGACATCTTCGTCTCGGACCAGTTGTTCCGTGAAGGCAAGGTGGCCATGAACATCGACTGGATCGGTCTCGCCGAAGCCTCGCTCGATCCCAAGACGTCGAAGGTTGCCGACAAGCTGGTGTTCGGATTGGCGCCAGGCCTGCGCGGTCCCGACGGCAAGGTGAATCGTACGTCACAGATCGGCGGACAGCCTTTCGTTCTCACCACCTGGACGACGCCTGAGCAAATCAAGGAAGCGGTGGGCTTCGTGAAGTGGTGGCTCTCGCCTGATATCCAGAACCAGTTCGCCGCCGGCGGCGGCCAGTCCGCGATCAAGTCGGTCTACAGCGATCCGAAGTATGTGACCTATCGTCCGTGGGACCGCGCCTGGGCGAACTCGCTCGACTGGCAGAAGGACATGTGGCACGTGCCGCAGTTCTTCGAACTGCTCACCCAGCAGCAGGACCAGTACGACCTGGCCATCACTGGCAAGCAGGACGCCAAGACCACCCTGGATAACATCGCCAAGTTCCAGGAGGACCTTCTGAAGAACGCTGGCCTTATCCAGTAACCTTCCGACATAGCTGCGGGGAGCGGGCAAAAGCCGCTTCCCGTCATTGCCACGTCAGGCGCTCCATATTTCGGACTCCCATGACCGCTGTTTCAAGCACGCTGCTGACACCACGCCTTACCACGGTTGTTGCCCACAACTGGAAACTCGCCATCGCTGTCGCTGTCGTCGTGTCGGCCATATCAATGGCGGGCTTGCCGGCGGCTGTCTCCTTCTGGGTGGTGGGCGCCACGGCGGCGTTGGTCGCGGCCGCATTTACCGTCAACGCGTATCGCCGCCACTACTTCGGCGCCTTGCTGGTCGCTCCGGCAATCGCCGTTCTGTTTGTAATGAATATCTTCCCCCTGCTGTGGTCGCTGGGCCTTTCGTTCTTCGCCTACCAGGCAAACCAGCAGACGATCCGCTTCGTCGGACTCGGGAACTACACCCGGATCCTTACCAACGATCTGGCTGCTCACGCGACTTGGGGCGCGCTGATCAATACCGCCATGTTCGTCGTGTTCACCGTCTCCGCGCAGATGATCGTCGGCTTTCTGCTGGCCATCCTGTTCGCCAAGCAATTTCCGCTGCGCAAGTATTTGTTGATCCTGGTGCTGACACCGATGATGCTTTCGGTTGTCGCCTCTGGCGTGTTCTTCACCTACTACTATGACCCGACATTCGGGATTCTCAGCTACGTCATCAATTCCATCTCCGGCAACCAGTTCATCCTGATGAGCAACAAAGTCGGTGCCGTGGCGGGAATCGTTTTCGCCGACGCATGGATGTGGTCGCCCTTCGTCATGCTCCTTGTGCTGGCGGGCCTCGTCTCGGTGCCGAAATACCTTTACGAGGCCGCTGCCATCGACCGTATTTCCAGCTGGCGGCAATTCTGGATGATCACCTTCCCCTACATCCGCGGCCTTCTGATGTTGGCCCTTCTCTTCCGCACTATCGAGGCATTCAAGCTGGCGGATCTCGTCATCCTCCTCACCAAGGGCGGCAACGACACACTGACGATCTCCTATCACTTGATCCGCATCGCCAACGAGCAGAACAAGACGAGTGAGGGCGCGGCGATCTCCTATCTGATGCTGTTCATGGTGATCGTTCTCACCAACCTCTACCTGTACCTCGCAAACCGCCGTACGCAGGGAGCATAACCCGTGGTCGAATCGATATTGGGAAAGCTCGGCTTCCGCAGGGCCAGCGGAGTAGACGAGGCCGGCTGGGGGCGGACGCTCGCCGTGGCCGTCGTCGCTTTTATCTATTTTCTGCCGGTGCTGTTCATCATATTCACCGCCTTCAAACCGCAGGGCGACGCGCTCCTGGTGCCTCCGACGCTGTCGCCCACGTCGCTGTTCGGCTTGATTCCGGACCATTTTGTGTTCAAGCCAACCCTCGAAAATTTTGGGTCCGTCTTTTCCCGCTCGATGACGCCGGACGGTGCCCCGGAAGCGACAGGATTCGACCGTTATTTCTTCAACTCGATCTTCATCGCCTCGGCGTCGGTGCTGCTGGCGCTGGTGATCGGCACCCTGGCGGCCTTCGGCTTCTCGCGCTATCCGCTGAAAGGCAATGACACCTACCTGTTCATCATCCTGACCACGCGCATGCTGCCGGCGATTGTGGTGATCATTCCGGTGATCCTGATGTTCCGCGTGGTGGGCCTGTCGGGCTCGTATCTCGGCATCATCATGCTCTACACCGCCTTCAACCTGGCCTTCACCATCTGGATGATGAAGAGCTTCTTCGATGAATTGTCGCTAGACGTCGAGGATGCCGCCCGCATCGACGGATCGTCCGGAATGCGGGTGTTCTTCAAGATTTGCCTGCCCCAGGTCATTGCCGGGCTCGCCGCCACGTTCGTGTTCGGCCTGATCCTCACCTGGAACGAGTTCCTCTTCGCCCTGTTGCTCTCGGGGCCCGACACGAGGACGGTCCCGGTCGCCATGAACCAGGCCGTGTCGTCGGGTGGACGCGGCACCGACTGGACTTTGCTTGCCGCCATCGAAACCCTGTTCCTTGTCCCAGTCTTCCTGGTCACCTTCTTCTTGCAAAACCATCTGTTGCGCGGCGTTACCTTCGGCACGGTGAAGCGCTGAGATGTCAACCATCGAACTCCGCAAAGTCACCAAACGCTTCGGCTCCTTCACCGCGGTCAAGGACGTTGACCTGTCGGTAGCCGCCGGTGAGGTCGTCTGCCTTCTCGGCCCGTCCGGCTGTGGCAAGACGACGACCTTGCGCGTCATCGCCGGGCTGGAACGCGTCACTGACGGCGAGATCGTCGTCGCCGGCAAGGTGATGAACAACCTGCCGCCCGAAAAGCGCGACATCGCCATGGTGTTCCAGTTCTACGCGCTCTACCCGTCGGCATCGATCGCCGAGAACATCGCCTTCCCGCTCTATCACGACGGCATTTCCGGGGCTGAGCGGACTGCCCGCGTCAACCGCGTCGCCGCGATCCTCCACTTGGAGCACGTTCTCGACCGGCTGCCGAACCAGATATCCGAGGGCGAAAAGCAGCGCGCCGCCATGGCCCGCGCCATCGTCCGCGACCCCAATTGCTTCCTCTTCGACGAGCCCTTGTCGCGTCTCGATGTCGAACTGCGCCAGACCATGCGTGGCCAGATCAAGGAAGTGCTGCAGGGCCTCTCCAAAGCGACCGTGATCGTGACCCATGACCAGCTCGAAGCGCTCACCATGGCCAACCGAATCGCCATCATGAAGGACGGCCTGATCGAGCAAGTCGGCTCACCCCACGAGGTATTTGCCAAGCCCGCCAATGCTTTCGTGGCGAGCTTCATCGGCACGCCGCAGATGAATCTTCTCGAGGCCGACCTCAAGACCTTCGCCGATGGCACGGCGGACATGACCGTGGCCGGCACTAGTCTGGCGATCCGCACGGACGCGGCGGTCGCGCGCCTGCAGCCCGGCAAGGTGACGATCGGTGTCCGCCCCCGCGCCTTCACCCCGACCGATACGGGGGACCGTGGCACCATCTCCGCCCGGGCCGAGCTCATCGAGCCCATGGGCGCCGAAACCCTTATTCATGCCCGCACGGCGGCAGGCGCCGACATCCGCGTCGTGGTGACGAGAAGCCAGCGGGTCAAGGTCGGCGAGGCGCTGAATCTACGCCCCGATCCCAGGCAAACGCATGTCTTCGATGGCGCCGGAAAGGCGGTGCGGTCATGAGCGACAGTTCTTCCGGCATGAGCCGGGCCGGCGCGTTCTGCCTCGAGGTCTTCATCATTGGTCTCGGCGTCGTGGCGCTGGTGCTGATCTTCCAACCCTTTTCCATCGGCCTGTACGCGGTCGGCAGCGGTCTCGTGGTGCTTGCCGGACTCATCAACAACCTGCTGCCGTTGGCCCAGCCGGGCGTCAAGGTGCGCAGTGTAGTGACAGTAGCGCTGGTCGTGGCGCTGGTCTTCTGCATTGTGCTGCTGGTTTCGATCACGGCGGCGCATCTCTACGGCGTCTTCTTCCTCAATCCACCGGACCCCAACACTCTCGCCGGCAAGGCGCAGCTCGCCACGCCGCCTTTCTACAAGCAGGCTTTCGTGTGGGAAATCGCCGCCGCGGCGGTGATTCTCGCGCTGGCCGTCACCGCTCTCAACAAGACAGCGCGATGATCAGCAGCTGACGCTATCCGGCAGGTCGCGCTCGCGCCGGTCCACGACGGTCGGTGTGCGTCGCCTCTCAACTCTCACGCCGTCATCCTCCGGCTTGACCGGAGGACCCGATGCCGAGATCAAGGATCGTGTCGATCGCGCGGCCCGTACGCTACGCATCGAGCATCTGCTCAACCGCAAGACCGATCGCCTGTCAGGCGGCGAGATGCAGCGCGTCTCGATCGGCCGCGCCATCGTGCGCAAGCCGCGCGTGTTCCTGATGGACGAGCCGCTGTCGGCGCTCGACGCCAAGCTGCGCGAGGCGCTGCGCACGGAACTGAAGAACCTGCAGATACAGCTCGGCGCCACCTTCCTGTTCGTTACCCACGACCAGATCGAGGCGATGTCGATGGGCGACAAGGTCGGCGTCTTGAACCACGGCCGCATCGTGCAGACCGGCACGCCGCACGAGATCTACAACAATCCGCGCGACACCTATGTGGCGAGCTTCGTCGGCTCGCCGCCGATGAACCTCATCGACGGCAGACTGGTGAACGGCCGCGCGGTGATGGCGCCGCTGAATTTCGAACTGCCCTTTTCGGGGGGAGCCAAGGCGAGCTCGGCGACCGACGGTCGCCCGCTCGTCTTCGGCATCCGTCCGGAAGACGTCTATCTCGAGAGCGGCGCGCCGGTCGAGGCGCGCGTCCATGATGTCGAGAACCATGGCGTCGAAAAGATCCTGACGCTGCGCGTCGGCGATACGACGCTGCGCGCCACGGTGCCGGCTAGGACCGATGTCGCCATCGAGCAGCCCGTGCGCTTTGCCTGGAACCCGGACAAGGTGGTGCTGTTCGACAAGGGCAGTGGCGTCAGCTTGCGTCACGCCGGATAGAGCGTCCGGTTATTTCGCCAAGTAGGTCTCGTAGGGCGTGTCGTTGATCAGCAAGATCACGCACTCCGTGTCGGACAGGCAAGCGTCGTCATGCATCTCGTTGGCCTTCTGGGTCCAGTAGGATCCCGGAGGCAGTTCGACCTTGGTCGCTTCGCCGCCTTGCATCTGCCAATGCGCCCACAGCCCCTTTATGACCACCGCGCGATAGTCGGCGGTGTGCGCGTGAATCGGAGCGCGCCAGTTGCCTGGGACTTTCAGCAGCGTTCCCGCGGGGCCCTTGGCCCTTTCGCCCCACAGCGGTCCGAGGCGCTGCGGCTGGTCTGGCGCCTCGGCGACATAGGGGATCTTGTTGGCCGGAAGATAGCTGTCCTCAAGGGCGAAAGCCTGGCCGGAGACCACGAGCATGGGGCGAGCGTCAGGACCTTCAGATGATCTGGCATGGCTTTCTCCTTGAATCGGCCCGCTCACGGCTGGCAACGGCAAGCTATTGCATGCAGCCGGCCCGGCAATGACACAGCGTCCGGAAGACTTGGCAATTCATCCAGCCATCCAACACGGCAAGGTCCGTGCGGCGTTAGTCTAGCGTTCCTCGGAGGTGCCGTTGACGGTGCGCAGATGGCTGGGCGCCGTGCCGACGATGCGCTTGAACGCCCGGCTGAACGAAGCTTCGGACTCGTAGCCCAGTCGGGCGGCCACCACCGACACCCGCATCCGGTCTTCGATCAGCCACTGCCGCGCCTGGTGCATGCGCAGCCGGGCGACATATCGAGCCGGTGTTTCGCCGACGATTGCCATAAACCGTTCGGCGAAGGCCGAACGTGAGGCGCCCATTTCGCGTGCGAGGGCTTCGACGGTCCAGTTCCGGTCGGGCTGGCGATGAATGGCCACCAGCACGCGGCCGATGTCGCGATCCCTTATCGCCGCGGTCCAGCCGGTGGTGCTGTCGCCACCGTTCTCCACCCATGAACGGATGATGCTTGCCGCCAATACGTCGGCCAGCCGCGCCAGCATGCTGCCCGAGCCGGCGCGATTGCCGGTCACTTCGCTGGCCATGGCTTCCAGAAGGTGCGGAATGCCCGGTTCGTCCGCCATCAAGTCGCGGGCGCGCATCATGTCCGGCATCATGGCGAGCACAGGATGCGATCCTCCCAGATTGAAGTGCATGCTGCCGCAAAACAGCAGGGTTTTGGCGCCATGGCCGCCGTTCGAGACGGCGTAGACATTGTCCTGCAAAGGCTCGATGCTGTAGCTTTCGATCGGCACGGCACGGACGTCCGGCGCGCTGGCAAGGATGTGCTCGGCGCCACGCGGCAACAGCAGCGCATCGCCGGCTTTCAGCTCCGACCATTGCCGGGATGGCGAAAACAGCCAGCATCGGTGCCGGCCGATGAAGAGGAAACGCGCCGCCTCCTGGGCTGGAAAGAGCACGGCCCACGGCTCGCCAAGTTCGCAGCGGCCGTAATCGACGCCATCAAGCCGCAATCCTCGCAGCATGTCGGTCAGCGGACCGCCTGAAGCCGGAGAGACACCCTCGGATGATGTGAAATCCATGCCCGGGTTCTAGCGCGGAATCGTCAGTCCGTCACGGCCGAGATGCGTTACCCGGCCTGGCGGATGTCGGCCTGCTCCTCTGCGCGCAGATGGCTGGGCGCCGAACCGATGACGCGCTTGAAGGCACGGCTGAAGGCCGCGTCCGATTCATAGCCGAGGCGTGCGGCAACGACCGAGATCTTCATCCGGTCGCGGACCAGCCACTGCCGCGCCTGATGCATCCTGACCTGGGTGACATATTTTGCCGGCGTTTCGCCGACGATGGTGGCGAAGCGCTCGGCAAAGCCCGAACGCGAAGCACCCATCATCCTGGCCAGCGACTCGACCGTCCAGTCATGGTCGGGTTCGAGATGGATGGCGGCCAACACGCGGCCGATGTCGCGGTCCCGGACAGCGGCGATCCAGCCGGAGGAATCGCCGCAGCCACGCTCGACCCATGAGCGGATGACGGTGGCGGCGACCACATCGGCCAGCCGCGCCAGGATGCCGCCGGAGCCGACGCGCTCCATCGTCACTTCGCGCGCCATGGATTCCAACAGATGCGGAATGCCCGGCTCATAGGCTTCCAGCTCATGCGAGCGCACCACGTCCGGCATCATGCCGAGCAGCGGATGCAGGCCGTCGATGTTGAAATACATCGCGGCGCAGAACAGCAGCGTTCCCGGCTGGCAATTCTTGTCGCACATCTCCGCGTTCGACGTGCAATAGACGTCCTTGCAGACTTCCTCGAGCTTGTAGCCATGGATCGGCCAGGCCTTCGCCCCGGGTTCGCTGGCCAGTACATGGGCCTCGCCGCGCGGCAGCAGCACCGCATCGCCGGCATTAAGCTCCACCCATTCGCCGGAGGGCTGCTTCAGCCAGCAGCCCTTGCGGCCGATGAAGTGAAATCGCGCCCCTGGCTGAGCCGGAAACTGGATGCCCCAAGGCTCTTTCATCTCGCAGCGGCCATACTCGACGCCATCGAGGCGTAGGCCGCGCAATATGTCCGTCAGCGGGTCGCCCGTGATTGGAATTTTGGACGAATGGTCAAGCATAATGGGGTTTTTAGCATGGAAACTCCAGGGCGTCACTTCCTATGTTGCACTGCAGCCAAATGTTGCGCCGCAAACAAATCGCAGACCGGCCCCATGGCCAAGCCGTGACGGCAAGGCATGGAACGGGTGGAAGCCCCGGGCGGTCGTTTCTTATGTGGCGCTGCAACAGATCGGAGATTGACCATGGCCGAACCCGCAACTGATGTCATCGACGCCACACTTCTGAACCCCGCAGACACCGATGAACGAACCGAGCCGGCCTGGGGCGCCGTGGTTTCGCTGGCACTTGGCGTTTTCGGTCTCGTGACCGCCGAATTCCTGCCCGCCAGCCTGCTGACGCCGATGGCGCGCGATCTCGGCGTCACCGAGGGCGTGGCAGGACAAGCGGTGACGGCAACCGCCATCGTCGGCGCCATTGCCGCGCCCACCATGGCGATCATCACAAGGCGTATGGACCGCAGGCTGGTGATGTGGATGCTGACCTCGTTCCTCATCCTGTCCAACCTTCTCGCCACCTTTGCCGCGTCGCTGCCCATGCTTCTGTTGGCCCGCGTCGTGCTCGGGGTGGCGCTGGGCGGCTTCTGGGCAATGTCGGCGGCCATGGCGCTGCGGCTGGTGCCGATGCGGCTGATGCCGCGCGCCATGTCGATCATCCTGACCGGTGTTTCGCTGGCCACCGTCACCGCCGCTCCTGTCGGCGCCTATGTCGGCGACATCTGGGGCTGGCGCACGGCGTTCATGGTCGCGACCATCGTCGGTGCCCTGGCGCTGCTGGTGCAGTTAGCCACCATTCCGAAGCTGCCGCCGGTGGGTGTCGCGAGCTTCCGCACCTTGCTCTATGTGTTGGAGCGGCCGTCGATCCGGGTGGCCCTGCTGGTGGTGCTGCTGGTCGCGTCGGGGCATTTCGCCGGCTTCACCTATGTGCGCCCCTTCCTCGAAAAGGTGCCGATGCTCCACATCGAGACGATCTCATTGGTGCTTCTGGCCTATGGCATTGGCGGTTTCTTCGGCAATATCGCCGGTGGCTTCCTGGCCGAACGCAACCTCAAGATAGCTGTGGCGCTGGCGCCCCTGCTGATCGCCCTGGCAGCCGCCTCGATGCTGATCTTCGGCACCTCGCCGACGATCGCTGCGGTTGCCGTCGCCGCCTGGGGCTTTGCCTTCGGCGCGGTTCCGGTCGGACTGCAGAGCTGGCTGGTGCGGGCGGCACCCGACCAGGCCGAAAGCGCCGGCGGCTTGATGGTGGCGACTTTCCAGGTGGCGATTGCGCTGGGGGCCTTCCTCGGCGGCCTGCTGGTCGATCATGCCGGCGTGGCCAGCGCCTTCGCCTATTGCGGCATCGCAACGCTGCTGGCGGCCATCGTGGTGTTCCTGCGCGGCCCGAAGCAGGCCGAATAAGCTCTCATCTCCGCCTCATCCAGCGGCCCGAGAACCATCATGGTTTTCGGGCCGCTGCCGTCGTGATGGCGGCAACGAAACGGTTGAGGCTGTCCTCGACGTAGACGGCGACTTCAATCGTCGGATCGAAACTCCACCACAGCAACGATCCCTGCCAATGCGACGCCATCAGCAGGCCGATGTCCTGCGGTGAGCCGGGCGTTCCGGCAAAGCAAGGCGCGAGGGCATTGCACAGGGTTGTTTTCCAGGCGGCACCGCGCGTCCTGAGCATGGGGTCACGCAGATCCTCGCGCAGGACAAGCAGGCCCTCGGCATAGGAATCGATGCCGCCATAGCCCTGCGACAGCGCGACCAGCAATTCGACCGCGCCGGCAGGCGTTCTGGGAACGGCGGCCGCCAGCGTCCTGGTCTTGTCGTCAAGACCGTCCCAGGCGTGCAGCAAGGTGCGCTGCTTCAACCGAGCCTTGTTCCCGAAGCGCTGCACCAGGGTTGCACCGGAGAGGCCACAGGCTTTTGCCAGGCGCTCGAAGGTGAGCGCTTCCGGGCCGTGCTCGTGGATCAATCGCAATGCGGCTTCCAGCACCTGCTCGTCGGACTGGGTTTTGGGCCGGGTCATCTTGACATCCTGATATAACCGAATGATCATTTATATATGATGCGAGCGGCGCGAGCCAGCCCGGTTTTCATCGATGGTGCCGTTTTTGGGAGAGTTCAATGATGTTGCAAGGAAAAGTTGCCCTGGTCGCCGGCGGCACACGAGGCGCCGGACGCGGCATAGCGGTCGAACTCGGCGCCGCCGGCGCAACGGTCTATGTCACGGGGCGGAGCACGCGTGCCCAGCAATCCGAATATGCCCGGCCCGAAACAATCGAGGAGACGGCGGAACTGGTCACGGCCAACGGCGGCAACGGCATCGCCGTCCAGGTCGATCACCTCGTGGCCGATGATGTGCGCGGGCTGGTCGAGCGCATCCGCAAGGAACAGGGCCGCCTCGATATACTGGTCAACGACATCTGGGGCGGTGAAAAGCTGTTCGAATGGGACAAGTCGGTATGGGAGCACAATCTGGACAATGGCTTGCGTATGCTGCGTCTGGCCATCGACACCCATCTGATCACCGCCCACCACGCGCTGCCGCTCATGATCGAGCAGCCGGGCGGACTGCTGGTGGAAGTCACCGACGGCACGGCCGAGTACAATGCCGAGCACTACCGGCTGTCACCCTTCTACGATCTTGCCAAGGTCGCGGTGAATCGCATGGCGTGGGCTCATGCCAAGGATCTTTCGAAACACGGCGCCACCTCGGTCTCTTTGACGCCAGGCTGGCTGCGGTCGGAGATGATGCTGGAGGCCTTTGGCGTGCGCGAGGTGAATTGGCGCGATGCCACGGCAAAGGTGCCGCATTTCATTATTTCGGAGACACCGCGCTTCATCGGCCGTGCCGTTGCCGCTTTGGCGGCGGACACGGACCGCTCGCGCTGGAACGGGCAGTCGCTGTCCAGCGGCGGACTGGCGCAGGTCTACGGCTTTACCGATCTCGATGGTTCGCGGCCCGATGCCTGGCGTTATCTACCGGAGGTTCAGGACGCCGGCAAACCCGCCGATGCAACGGGTTACCGGTAAGGCAATCCGGAATCGCTTCACAGCGAGCGTCCGTCGAAGTCGAAGATCGGCAAGGTGGACGGCTCGATATCGGCGACGCAGTTGAGGTTGACATAGGCGCTGCGCTCATCGCCTTCCCGGACGTCCTCGGCGAAAGGATGGATGCCGCAGGTGCGGCAGAAGCGGTGCGCCATGGCGTGGTTGCCGAACGTATAGGTGCCCAGATCGTCGCCCCAGGCCAGGACCGTCAGGCTCCCATGCGGGATGGCACATAGGAGCGCGCCCTTGCGCGAGCAGATCGAACAATTGCACCGCACGGCGCCGGTCAGTTCCGCCTTGAATTGGAAAGCGATCTTGCCGCAATGACAGCTGCCTTTGTAGAGCATCAGTATCTTCCTATCGCTGACAGGTGCAAAGGCACGCTGGCCGGGTTATCCCTTTCGCAGGCCCAACCGGCTGCCTGCCTTAAAGACGTTGCATCCTGGCGGAGTCCGACATCGACATGCAATCCATCCGCGACCGTCTCGAAATCATCCTGTCACGTCTTGCCAATCGTGCGGCCGACGAAAAGGTCTTTACCAAGCTCTATATCGAGGCCGCGCGGGCGGCGGCTGATGCCAGCGACGCCCGCGGCCGAGCCGGCGTGAAGCTCGGACCGCTCGACGGCGTCATCGTCTCGATCAAGGATCTGTTCGACGTTGCCGGTGAACCAACCACGGCCGGCTCGCTGATGCGAAAGACCGCTACGCCCGCCGCGCGCGACGCCGCCATCGTCAGCCGGCTTCGGCAAGCCGGTGCGGTCCTCATCGGCAAGACCAACATGACCGAATTCGCCTTCACGGCGATCGGCGACAACATGCACTACGGCACGCCAGGCAATGCCGTCGATGCCAGCCTAATTCCTGGTGGTTCGTCCTCCGGCGCCGGCGTTTCCATCGGCGAGGGGACGAGCGATATCTCCATCGGATCCGATACCGGCGGCTCCATCCGCATTCCGGCGGCGCTCAATGGTGTCGTTGGTTTCAAGCCGACAGCGCGGCGGGTGCCGCTGACCGGCGCCTTTCCGCTGTCTGGCACCTTGGACTCGATCGGGCCGCTTGCCCGAACCGTTGCGCAATGTGCCGCCACAGACGCGGTGATGGCCGGCGAGGTGCCGACCGAACTGGCGGCCATATCGCTCGCGGGACTTCGCGTCGGTGTGCCGCGCGGTGTTCTTTTTGGCGACACGGAAGGTGAAGTTGCCGGGGCGTTCGAGCATTGTCTCGGCAAGATAGAAAAGGCGGGCGCGCGCATGGCCGATCTGGTGATCGACGACATGATCGCGGAGTTCAGGACCGCCACCAAGCGTGGCTCGATCGCTGCCATGGAAGGGGCCGAAGTGCATGCCGACTGGCTGGCGACAGGTGCATCGGTACCGGTCGACCCGCATGTCAGCGGACCTTTGTCGCGGGCGGCGATGCTGCCGGCGCCCGTCTATATCAGGGTCCTGCGCCGCCGCAGCGCTCTCATTGCCGCCATGGACGAGCGGCTGGCATCGGTCGATGTGCTGGCCCTGCCGACCACGCCGGTGATGGCGCCGACCATCGTTTCCATGGCCGAGGATGCCGAACTGCGGGACCGCGTCGAAGGCCTGCTGCTGCGCAACACGCAGGTGGCCAACCAGTTCGACCTCTGTGCGATCTCGCTGCCGATGCCCGACATGGCGCTACCGGCCGGACTGATGCTGGTCGCGCGCAACGGCCACGACCGGCATCTGCTGCGGATAGCCGCCGAAACGGAGCGGCTGCTGGGCGGCTGACCGGCAATTGGCCGATCAGCGCGAGGAACAGTGCTTGCGTTCGCTGTCCTGGGCGGTGCGCACGATGCGTGTCGCGACCAGCCAGGGCAGACTGTAATCCTTGCCGGTGATGGTCTGGGCACGCTGCTCGATCGAGCCCCTGACGACGATCCTCCCCGAGTAGAGCACGTCGGACTGATCCGTTATCGCCTTGTCGGCCTGCGGTAATCCGCTGGCGTCGATCAATACACCCTTGATGATCTTGCCTGTGGCAAGGTCGAGAGCGCTGTTCGACGGGCAGGGCGCCTTGAGGCAGCGCAGCCCATTGTCGCAATAGACATAGCTGCTTTCGGCCGCCGCGAATGCCGGCAGGGCGAAGATGGACGAGGCTGCGGCAATCAGAAATGCGAGGCGAAGACTGGACATGGCTGCAACGTCGCCGAAAATTGGGGCGAAACAGCGATTGCTATAGGTCGAGCGGAAAGCGCCGCCGGTAGTGATCGACCGCTTCCGGATTGCGCAGATTGACCGGCAGCTTGCCGTCCAGCACCAGCAAGGCTTCGCCCGCCGCGCCGATGCCCATGCGCATCATCGATTCCTCGGTAATGCCTGCCATATGCGGGGTGATGATGACGTTGTCGAAGCCGAAATAGGGATGATTGGACGGCAGCGGCTGCGTCGAAAACACATCGAGTGCCGCACCGCCGATGCGGCGTTCCCGCAAGGCCTCGATCAGGGCGTCGTCATCGACGACCGGCCCACGCGAAACGTTGATCAAGAGCGCATTGGGTTTCATGCGGGCGATGCGCTCGCGGCTGATCAGGCCGCGCGTCTCCGGCGTCAGCGGACAGCAGAGCACGATGATGTCGCTCTGTTCGACCAGCGCGTCGATCGAGAGGAAGCCGACTTTCTCGGGCGCCGGCTGCATGCTGCGCGTCGTTGCCACCACCTTCAGGTCGAAACCGTGCGCGGCGATATGGCCGACGGCTTGCCCGACGGCGCCGAGGCCGACAATGCCGATGGTCTTGCCGGCAAGCTCGATGTTGGAATTGGCGTGCTCGCGCCCGGCGAGCCAGCCTTTGGCGCGCAGGTCGCGGTCGACCCTGCGGAATTGCCGCAGCAGCGCAAGTGCGGTGAACATGACGTGTTCCGCCACCGAACGGGCATTGACCGCCGGCACATTGGCCACCAGCACGCCGGCCGCCGTCGCCGCCTCCATCGGGATCATGTCGAGCCCGGCGCCATGGCGGATGGCAGCCCTCAGCTTCCAGGCGCCCTCGAACAGCGCCGGCGGCAGCGGTGCACGCACGATGACGATGTCGGCGTCCTTGGCCTCCCGGGTCAAGGTGGCGGGATCGAGCGCCGATGCGATGACGAGCTGGCCGGCGCCCGCGAGCTTGGCCGAAGCGCGCGGATGCAGCGGATGGGTCGACAGGATCTTTGGCACGGTCTGGGCCACGCTCAGGCCTTTTCGAGCGCCGGGCTCGCGGGCGTAGCCGCATTGCCGCCCTCGATCAGGCCCTTCCAGTAGCTCTCCGCCCCTTGCAGATGGGCGCTCATCAGTGCCTGGGCGAGATTGCCGTCACGGCGCAGCAGCGCCTCGTAGATCTGCACATGCTCGGCATGCGAACGCACGCTGCGTTCGGGATCGTTGAAATAGATCGGCAGGCGCTGCTCGCCCATCAGATAGTAGACGCTGCAGATGTTGTGGAAGACGCTGTTCTTGGTGGCGCGCACAATCTCCAGGTGGAACTCGCGGTCCTCTTTGGCCAGACCTTCGCCGGCAGCGATGCGTTCCTCGGAAGCCTTGAGGATCTCGCGCAGTCGCTCGAAATTCTCCTCGGTGGCGCGCGAGCAGGCAAGTTCGGCGGCCTTGATCTCGTGGATCTTGCGCAACTCGACCGTCTCGTAGATCTGCAAGGGATCGAGCGGCAGGCCGGCGCGCGCGAACAGCGCCAGCGCCTCGACGCTCGCCTGCTTGGTGTCGATGTAGATGCCGGATTTGGCGCGCCGCTCGACGATGCGCATGGCTTCGAGGATGGCCAGCGCCTCGCGGATCTGGCCGCGGCTGACGGCGAAATGCTCCGCCAGCTCACGTTCGGATGGGGTGCGGCCGCTCTCCTTGTCCGAGTGGGAGAACAGATAGGCTGCGAGTTCCGCGAGAAGGTTCTTTTCTTTCATCGTCAATTGCGTTGCGCGTGCGCCTCCAGGAATCGCTCAGAAACGGTGAATCCCAATCCGGGCTTTTCCGGGATCGCTATCATACCGTCCTGTGCTTCGACAGTCTCTTCGATCAGATCGTGGATCATCGGGTTGGCGCCGAGTGAATATTCGACGGTGAAACTCGACGGCGAGGCGGCGCAGACATGCAGCCCGGCGAAGAAGCAGGGCGCGCCGGCCCACAGATGCGGCGCAAAGCGCAGATTGAAGGCGCTGGCGATGGTGCCGATCTTCATCGCTTCGCTGATGCCGCCGCAAAAGGCGGGATCGGGCTGGAAGATGTCGGCGGCCTTGAGCACGGCGAGGTCGCGGAAGGCATAGCGCGTCGCCTCGCTTTCGCCAGTGGCGATCGGCACGGCGCCGGAGGCGCGCACTTCCGCCATGCCCGGCTTGTCGTCGGCGATCACCGGTTCCTCGAACCAGGCAAGATCGAGGTCGTTGACGAGGTGGATGAAGCGTTTGGCCTCCGCCACCGTATAGGTGCCGTGGGCGTCGACCATCAGCTCAACATCGGGGCCGAGCGCCTGGCGCGCGGCGCGGACGCGGGCCGCCGAGATGTGCGCGGCGCCATCCATGGCGCCGACCCGCATCTTCAGCGCATTGAAGCCGCCCCGGGCGATGTAGGATTTCAACTGCTCGCCGATGGCGTCGGCGGACGCCCAGCCGCCCGAGGCATAGGCCTGCATGCGGTCGATCTTGCGGCCGCCGAGCAGCCGCCAGACCGGCTGGCCGAGTGACTTGCCCAGGATGTCCCAAAGCGCGATGTCGACGGCGCTGATGGCAGCGATGCTCATGCCGCGCCGCGCCAGTTGCGGCATGGCGTGGCCGGCGCGGGCGGCACTGTCGTGGCGCACGCCGTTGTAGAGCATTTCCCAGATGATGCCGATGTCGGCCGGATCGCGGCCGATCAGCTGCGGCCCGACCTCCTGGTTCAGCATGTGGACGAGGGCGCCGTAGCTGCCGGCGCTGCCGGCAGCGTTCTTGCCTTCGCCCCAGCCGACCAGTCCGTCATCGGTTTCGATGCGCAGGATGGCGGCGTCGAAGGTCGTCACCTGGCCGAAGTCGCTGCGGTGCTGCCGAGCGGCTTCGATCGGGATGCGGACCCACCAGGCTTGGACGGTCTTGATGCGCATGTCTTTCCCCAGCCCCGCCGCCGGTCAGGGCGAAAGGGCGAATTTCCCAACAGTCGTCGACTACTTGATCAGCGGCAGCAGCGTTTCGGCGGTGATGCGCATCTGGTCGGTGTAGAATTTCTCGGTCAGCACGCTGGAGCCGTGGTCCTGGATGAACTTCAGCTGCTCAGGCGAGATATCGACCGGGTGGCGCTCGACCATTTCGGGATAGGGTGCCGCCGGCGTGCGGTCGACCGGGGCGACGAATTCGTTGGTCAGCGCGCCGTCGTAGCCGACCTCCTTCAAGGTGGCGACGATCTTCGGCCAGTCGATCTGGCCGAGGCCGGCTGCGAAGCGGTTGTTGTCGGCGACGTGGAAGTCGAACAGGCGCTTTCCGACCTGACGGATGGCGTCGTAGACGTTAAATTCCTCCATATGGATGTGGTAGGCGTCGAGGCAGACGCCGCATTCGGGGCTGACCGCGTCGGCCAGCGCCAGCGCCTGGGCGCCGCGATTGAACAGGTAGGTCTCGAAGCGGTTGAGCGGCTCGACGGCGATCTTGACGCCGACCTTCTTGGCATGGGTGAAGCATTCGCGGGTCGCGTCGACCACCCATTTCCATTCCTCTTCCTCGGTGCCGTCCGGCACGACCTTGCCGACCGTCGCGGGGACGAGCGTGATGATCTCGCCATCGAGCTCGCTGACCATGGTCAGCACGTCCTTGACGTACTGCACCGAGCGCTCGCGCTGACCCTGGTTCTTGGCGGCAAGGTTGCGTTCGCCCAGCATCAGGGTCACCGCGCCCCAGCAGCGAATGCCATGCTCCTTCAACAGCGCCCGCGTCTCCTTGGTCTTGTACTGCTCGGGCTCGCCGGAAATCTCGATCGACTCATAGCCGAACTTCTTGATGCGCTTGAGCGTCGTCTCCAATGGTTCCGCCCGCATCCAGTTGTGCGTCGAAAGATGCATGGTCTGTCCTTCCCAAATTCGTCCGTATCGTCTGCCTTCGACATGCACCGCCGAAAGACGGCGCAAGGGTTCCTCCCAAGGCATCCCCAGCCTTTTTCCTGCAAACTGGTTCGACCAATTGGGCCTGAAGTGAGGTCTACAGCAAATTGCCTGGAACGGCAAGAAGCGCGGATGCGCAACTTGCTGTGCGAATTATTCCGTTGATTATATTGTGATATATGCCGATGCTTTGGACATTTGCAGATCTCGATCGATGCATTGCCAGGCTTGACCAAATTCCCCTATTTGGTAATACCAGAATGGCAGTGCCTGCAAAGCGCCCGATGCAAAAAGACCAAAATGGCTGGCCCTGCTTCCAATCGGCGCTATGCTTGGTCGCGACACAATGAGGGAGGATGCCGATGCCGACGACAATGAAGGGCCCTGGACTGTTTCTGGCGCAGTTCGCGGGTGACGCAGCGCCATTCAATTCGCTGGCCGCGATCACCAAATGGGCCGCCGGTCTCGGCTATAAGGGCGTGCAGATCCCGACCTGGGACGTGCGCCTGTTCGATCTCGAGAAAGCGGCGTCTTCCAAGACCTATTGCGACGAGGTGAAGGGCATTTGCGCCGATGCCGGCGTCGAGATCACCGAACTGTCGACGCATCTGCAGGGTCAGTTGGTGGCGGTGCATCCGGCCTATGACGCGCAGTTCGACGGCTTCGCGCCGGCCTCGGTCCACAACAATCCCAAGGCGCGGCAGAAATGGGCGGTCGAACAGATGAAGTTCGGCGCCAAGGCCTCGAAGAATCTCAGCCTCAAGGCTTCGGTGTCCTTCTCCGGTGCGCTGGCCTTCCCCTACCTCTACCCCTGGCCGCAGCGGCCGGCCGGTCTGATCGAGGAGGCCTTCGCCGAACTCGGAAAGCGCTGGAAGCCGATCCTCGACGTCTATGAGGACAATGGTGTCGATGTCGGCTACGAAATCCATCCCGGCGAGGACGTGTTCGACGGCGCCACCTTCGAGATGTTCCTCGAGGCGGTCGGTGGCCACAAGCGCTGCAACATCAACTACGACCCGTCGCACTTCCTGCTGCAGCAACTCGACTATCTCGAATTCATCGACATCTACCACGAGCGCATCAAGGCCTTCCACGTCAAGGATGCCGAGTTCAACCCGACCGGCCGGCAAGGCGTCTATTCCGGCTATCAGAGCTGGACCAACCGCGCAGGACGCTTCCGCTCGCTCGGCGACGGGCAGGTGGATTTCGGCGGCATCTTCTCCAAGTTGACGCAGTACAATTATGATTCCTGGGCGGTGCTGGAATGGGAGTGCTGCCTGAAGCACCCCGAGGATGGAGCTGCCGAAGGGGCGCCTTTCATCCAGCACCACATCATCCGCGTGACGGAGAAGGCATTCGACGACTTCGCCGGTGGCGCGACGGACAAGAAAGTGCTGCGCGCGATGATGGGAATCTGACACGGCTTTCCCTTCCCGGAGGGGAGAAGTATCCAAGACACGAGGGACAAAACATGGTCGGCGCATCGAAATCGGAAACGGGAGGCGGCCCGATCCGCTATGGCATGGTCGGCGGCGGGCAAGGCGCCTTCATCGGCGCGGTGCACCGCATAGCGGCGCGCCTGGACAATGAATTCGTGCTGGTGGCTGGTGCGCTGTCGGCGAACCCCGAGCGCGCCAAGGCTTCGGCCGCCGAACTCGGGCTCGATCCGGATCGCAGCTACGCTTCCTATGCCGAGATGGCCAAGGCCGAGGCCAAGCGCCCCGACGGCATCGAGGCGGTGGCCATCGTGACGCCCAACAATGTCCATGTGCCGGCAGCCAAGGCGTTTCTCGAGGCCGGCATCCACGTGATCTGCGACAAGCCGCTGGCGACGACACTGGCCGAGGCGAAAAAGCTCGCCGCGGTCGTCGAGAAGACCGGCAAGGTGTTCGTGCTCACCCACAATTACACCGCCTATCCGATGGTGCGGCAGGCGCGCGAAATGGTGGCCAAGGGCGTGCTCGGCGACATCCGCATCGTGCAGTCGGAATATCCGCAGGACTGGCTGACCGAGGACCTCGCCGCCACCGGCCAGAAGCAGGCATCATGGCGCGGCGACCCCAAGCAGGCGGGCGCCGGCGGTGCGCTGGGCGACATCGGCACCCATGCCTACAATCTTGCCCGCTTCGTCTCCGGGCTAGAGCTGGATTCGCTGTCGGCCGATCTCGATGCCTTCGTGCCGGGGCGGCTGCTCGACGACAATGTCAACGTCATGCTGCGCTTCAAGCCCACCGGCAAGACGCATCCTGCCAAGGGCATGATCTGGGCGAGCCAGGTGGCGCCCGGCCATGAGAACGGGCTGAAGCTGCGCATCTATGGCTCGAAGGGTGGGCTGGAATGGGTGCAGGCCGATCCCAACTATCTCTGGTACACCCCATTCGGCCAGCCCAAGCAGTTGATCACCCGCAACGGCGCCGGCGCGCTGCCGGTGGCGGGCCGTGTCAGCCGCGTGCCGTCAGGCCATCCCGAGGGCTATCTCGAAGGCTTCGCCAACATCTATCAGGAGGCTGCACGCGCCATTCGTGCGGCGCGCAAGAAGGGTGGCAAGCCGGCCAAGGATGTCGTCTTCCCGACCATCCAGGACGGCGTCGAAGGCATGGCCTTCATCGAAGCCTGCGTGAAATCGTCGAAGAAGAATGGCGCGTGGACGAAGCTTTAAGCGCCGGCGGGTAACGAAGGCCTCTTCACTCGGATTGCCGGCCGAATTGCGAAGGGCAATTCGGGGCAATCCGACCTTCTCCAGAGGGGAGAGGAGGTGTCGGCGCTAGGTTTCTTCTCGGGGAGAAGGTGGCCGCGAAGCGGCCGGATGAGGGGGAGTTTGCGCGAAGTTGGTGGGGACAGCCAGCACGCGCTACCAAATTGGGGAGGGCGTCGATGAAAATCGGCATGTGCATGTTCTTGTGGACGACGGCGGTGTCGAAGAAGCATGAGCCTCTGCTTCGCGACATCAAGGCGACGGGCTTCGACGGTGTCGAGATACCGATCTTTGCCGGCATGCCGGACGATTATAAAAAGCTCGGCGACCTGCTCGATCGCATCGGGCTGGAGCGGACTGCGGTCTCCGCGATGGGCGATCCCTCGATGAACCTGATCTCGGCCGATGCGGCAACGCGCAAGGCTGGTATCGCTTACATGAAATGGGCTGTTGATTGCGCCGATGCGCTTGGCGCCAGGACGCTCAGCGGGCCGCTGCATTCGACGCTCGGCGCCTTTTCCGGCAGCGGGCCGACCCCCGCCGAGAAGAACCGTTCCATCGCCTCGCAGCGCGCCATCGGCGACCATGCCGGCACGCGCAACGTCACCATCGGGCTGGAGGCGCTGAACCGCTTCGAATGTTATCTTTTCAACACGATGGCGGACCTCTCGGAGCACATCGATGCCGTCGGCCGTCCGCACATCAAGGCGATGTACGACACCTTTCATGCCAATATCGAGGAGGCCGACCCGATTGGCGCCTATACGAAGCATCGCCGGAATGTCGTGCATATCCACATATCGGAAAACGATCGCGGCGTGCCGGGGCGCGGCAACATTCCGTGGAAAGAGACGTTCGCGGCGATCCGCAAGAGCGGCTATGACGACTGGCTGACAATCGAGGCGTTCGGGCGGTCGCTGAAGGACCTGGCTGCGGCGACCAAGGTTTGGCGCGATTTTTCCGAGAGCCCGGAAGCTGTCTATCGCGACGGGTATAAGCATATCAGGAATGGGTGGAAGAAGGCGGCTTAGGCTCCTCTCTTCGCGAGATGCCGCCGCCAACCATGGCATCCAGGCCTATCACCCCTGCTCGACCTGGATCCTGTTCTAGTCGTGGATGGTGCGGCTCAGCCGGCGGCGCAGGAAGTTCGAGATGTTGTCGAAGATGAAGACGACCAGCAGGATCAGCAGCACCATGTAGAAGACGTTGGCCCAGTTGGAATTGGTGCGCATTGCTTCCCACAGTTTCAGGCCGATGCCGCCGGCGCCGACGGCGCCGATGATGGTAGCGCCGCGGGTGTTGGATTCCCACTGGTAGAGCGTCTGGCTGATGAAGACCGGAATGACTTCCGGCATGACGCCGTAGCGCTGCACCAGGAGACCGTTGGCACCGGTCGACAGCACACCTTCGCGCGGCTTGTCGTCGATGTTCTCCAGCGCCTCGGAATAGGTTTTGCCGAGCGTGCCGATCTCGGTGAAGAAGATCGCGGCACTGCCCGCAAGCGGACCAGGGCCGAAGGCGCGGGTGAAGAACAGCGCCCAGATCAGCATGTCGACCGAGCGCATGAAGTCGAAGAAGCGTTTCAGGACCTGGCTGAGCACACCGCTCGGCGTGATGTTGCGGGCGGCGAAGAAGGCAAGCGGGAAGGCGACGATACCGCCAAGCAGGGTACCCAGGAACGCCATGACGATGGTCTGCAGCAGCTTCGTCCAGACGTCACCGTGCTGCCACTGGGCGTTGTTCCAGATGTTGTCGCCCGCCAGCGCCAGGTTCGAGGTGCCCGGCTTCAAATCAGGCCCGGACACGATCAGCGAGATCACCTCTCCCGCCGATTTGCCGAAGAAGGGCGAGCGTGTGTCGAAGACGAAATTCGCCCAGCCGAGGAAGCGCTTGCGCACCTTGACGCGATCGACGGTGACGCGCACTTCGCCGACGAAGCCCATCTTGGCAACCACCTCGTCGTCATGCGCGGCGATCCAGTCCGGCACCGGGCCTGATATCACCGGCTTGCCGCTGGTCAGCGAAACCGGCACGGTCTGGCCGTTGGCCACGATCGTTGCCTGCGCCTTGCCGAAAGTCACGGATTTCGCCGGGCCGTCGATCAGCACGGTGAAGGTGCCGTCCGGATTCTTGATCACCCAGTCGGGGTTCGGGTTCTCGCCAAGCGCGGAAAAGCGCGGGTATTTTGGCGTGATCTCAGGCTGGTCGAGGCGGAATTCCGGTTGCAGGTCGTAGCTGATCCATTGTGTCAGGAACAGCGGCAGACGCTCCCAGTGCGATTCCCGCAGCACTTGCGGCAGGCTGAAGAACCACAGGACATAGATGAGATAGGTCAGGATGCCGATGAACAGGAACAGCGGAGCGAAGCGCTTGTACAGCGGCCGCCGGAACACTTGCGGATAGCGCTCCTCGATCGACAGTATCTCCTCGGCCGTCATGGTCGCCATGATTCACGCCCCCATCATGAAAGCTTGCTCGCCGACCAGCTTGCGGCGCAGCCAGGCGGAGAACTGGTCGATGATGAAGATGGTCGTGAACAAGAGCAGCACCAGCGCCAGCGTCTTGGCGCCGAAGCCGCGCGAGATGGAGAGCTTCAACTCCTCGCCGATGCCGCCGCCGCCGACGGCGCCGATGATGGTCGAGGCGCGGACATTGATCTCGACGCGCAGCAGTGTGTAGGACATGAAATTGGGCAGGACCTGCGGCAGGTCGGCGAAGCGCACGCGCTCGAACCAGTTGGCTCCGACCGCGCGCAGGCCTTCCTCGGCACGCATGTCGATGTTCTCGTTGATCTCGTAGAACAGCTTGCCGAGCGCGCCGATCGAATGCAGGCCGATGGCGATGATGGCGGCGATCGGGCCGATGGAGACGATTGCCGCGAACAGGCCGGCAATGACGATCTCAGGGAAGGCGCGCAGCAGCTCCATAAAGCGCTTGACGATCAGCCGCAGCGCCGGATGGGGCGTCAGGTTGCGGGCGGCGATGAAGGAAAACGGCACGGCGAAGATGAAACCGACGAAGGTCGAGACCAGGGCTACATTGACCGTCGTGATCATCAGCTCGAAATATTCGGGAATGTAGAAACCGCCCCAGACATAGATCCGGCCGAGCGGGAAATTGTATTCCTGGGTGCCGGTGTCATGCGGCGAGGCGATGTCGAACAGTGCCCGCCAGACGTCGTTCCAATCCTTTGGGACCAACCAGCTCAGAAAATCCAGAATATGCGGCAGCCGGTCGAAAAAGTGCCCGGCATTGGCTTCGTCGGCGAACCACATGCTGGCGAGCAGCGCGGCGAGCAGCAGGCCGACGCCGAGCACTGTATAGAACCGGCGCAGCGACGTCTGGCGTCGCCAGGCATCGGCCATCTGCTGGGGGGCGCCAGAAGAGGCTGTCAATGAGGGGGCTGTCACGGAAAGGGTCATGATCGGAGATGCAAAAAGGGCGGTGCTTTCGGCACCGCCCTTTCCGATTTCGCCGTTAGCCGCCGATGGCTGCCTTACGGGCTTCGACGATGACGTTGTAGAAGTCTGGCTTGACCGGAACGTAGCCGGTGAAATCGCCACCTTCGACGCCCTCGAAGCAAGCCTTGTCCTTCGTCGGCAGCTCGGTGAAGAAGGCGGCGAGCTTGGCGGTCATCTCGTCACCGAGCGCGGTGCGCACGACCAGCGGGCCGTTCGGGATCAGGCCCGAGCGCCAGACTTCGACGAAGTCGTTCGGGTCGACGGCGCCCTTGGCGACGACCTTGTGGAAGGTGCCGGAGGTGAAGCCGTTCTTGAAGTCGCCGATGCCGGAGGAATCATCGACCGCGACATCGACCTTGCCGTCGCGCACGGCCAGGATATTGTTCTCATGGCCGCCGTTGAACTGGGTCGAGGCGAAGAAGGTTTCGTTCGAGGCGCCGGTGTCCTTCGGAATCTGGGTCAGCGGGATCAGGTAGCCCGAGGTGGAGTCCGGATCGGCGTAGCCGAGCTTCTTGCCCTTGGCCGACTTGATGTCGGTGATGCCCGAGGTCTTCAGAGCCAGGCCGATCGAATAATAGCCGGTGGAACCGTCGGTCTGCTTGGTGGTGAGGATCGGGGTCACCGCCTTCGGGTCCTTGAGATAGACGCTGGCGTAGCCGGAGGCGCCGAGTTCTGCGAAGTCGAGCGTGCCGCCGAGCAGGCCTTGGATGACGCCGTCATAGTCGGCGGCAGGAAACAGCGAGACCTTCTCGAAGCCGAATTCGGCCTTCAGATGATCGGCCAGGCATTGGTAGTTGCGCAGCCGGTCGGTCTCGTTTTCACCGCCCAGAATGCCGACGCGGAATTCCTTCATGTCGGCGGCGTGGGCCATGCTGGTTGCCATGGCAAGCACCGAAACGGCGCTGAAAACCATCTTCCTGAACATTTGATGTCTCTCCTGTAAGTTCCGGCCCCGCGCCGGCAGCGTTCTTGATCTTGACAAGTGCCCTTGACGCGGGCGGACGATCCCAACCGCCCTTTCTTGGCCCATGATCTTTCCCGAAAACCGGATTCCACTTTTCGGGATCATGGGCTCAGTAACCCGGGAATGCGGGTTCGAGCGGTCCGGCGGATGCGGCAATCTTCTGCTTGAAGGCAACGCTGGTGGAGGTGATGGCCTCCGATATCTCTGCGCCATTGCTGTCAGCGCCATAGACGAGGCGCACGGCCTCGCGGTTGAGCTCTTCCGGCGGGCCGTCGAAGACGACCTTGCCGGCGGCCATGCCGATGATGCGGTTGCAATAGGCGCGGGCGGTGTCGAGCGTGTGCAGATTGGTGACGACCGTGATGCCCTCGCGCAGATTGATGTCCTGCAGCGAATCCATCACCACCTTCGCGTTGAGCGGGTCGAGCGAGGCGATCGGCTCGTCGGCGAGGATCACTTTGGGCTGCTGCATCATGGCGCGGGCGATGGCGACACGCTGCTGCTGTCCGCCAGACAAGGTGCCGGCGGGCTGAAGCGCGGTGCGGGCTATGTCGAGCCGCTCGAGCGCGGCGACCGCCTCGGCGCATTCGGCGCGCGAGAACATGCCGAGAAGGTTGGACAGGGTCGAGCGATGGTTCAATTTGCCGAGCAGGACGTTTGTCAGCACGTCGAGGCGCGGCACCAGGTTGAACTGCTGGAAGATCATGGCGCAATCGCGCTGCCAGCGCCGCAGCGGCGAGCCGCGCAACCGGGAGACCTCGGCGCCGTCAAAAAAAATCGACCCCTGGCTGGGGTCGACAAGACGGTTGATCATGCGAAGAAGGGTCGATTTGCCAGCGCCCGAACGGCCGATGACGCCAACCATCTGACCCTGCGGGATCGAGATGTTGACGTCGCTGACGGCGGTGTTCTTGCCAAATCGTCGGCTGACGCCGCGGATTTCGAGTGTGGCAGAGCTTGCTGACATGAGCAGGTTCCAGTCCGGACCTTGTTGATCGTCAGGCTCTCGCCTAGCGCAGCCACATGAACCTGCCGTGTCGCCAGCATGTCAGTTTTGTTACGCTCCACAGGCGCGACGGCTGAAGCGCGTCGCGCTGAAACGAATTCACGCGGCGCGCTTCGGGTCTTTGTTTTTATGCATGTCGTTCTCCCAAAACCGGGGCCACTTTCGGGCGACATGCATTGGCGCGTGACCGGCGATCAGCCAAGCACCAGCAATTCCTCGAAGTGCTTCATGTCGCGAAAGGCGCAGAAGGCGGGCGCCTTGATCTCGATCACCGGAGCCTGCCTTGTCAAAAGCGTCAGGCAATCGTCGAACAGAGCCTGCCATGCTGCCGCACGGTCGTCGGCAAGACGCCGGATCTGATACGCGAAGGTGATGTGGAAGACGTAGGCGTCATGATCGGGGTGCCGGTAGCCGAACGGCACCGCCAACGCATCGCGCCATTGACGCATGATGCGCACGTCCTCGTCGGTCGCGCCGGCAACGGTGAGACCGGTGGGCACGACCTCGATCACCTTGATGTTGAAAGGACCGAAGCCCTCGAAGCCCTTCAGGTGCTCCAGATAGAGGCGGGTCATGGCGTCGATGCTGGTGTCGAGCGGTACGTCCTGCGGCCAGTAAGGCAAGCGGCGGCGATATTCGATGATGCCCTGGAACAGCGTCATATGCAGGCTGGAAACGGGCGTGAAGGCGAGCCGGTCGGCGTCGGGCATCGCCAGCATCTTCTCGCGCACCGCAAGCACGGCGGCTTCGGAAGGCGATCCGCTGACGAGATGGCTGACGACGGTGTTGCCGGGCTCGGTCAGGAAATTGCCCGAGGTGTCGTAGCGCGTGCCGAGATGCGCCGGCGGGGTCGGGTTGGTGCCGGCAAAGAATCCGAAAAGCGAGGGTCTGACGGTGTCGAGCATGGCAATCTCCTTGGGGAGATGGCGTCCTGTCCGAGTCCTGTGTCAGAGATATGAACAGGCCCCCTTATGACGGCAATGTGAGGAACTATCCCTCGTATTTCTCCAGGAATGCCTCGGCCGTCAGCTCGCGAAAATCGTCGAGCGAAGCGCGCAGCCTAGCGTGGTCCCAGTCCCACCAGGCAAGCGCCTGATAGCGTTCGGCGGTGCGGCGGTCGAAGCGCTCGCGGATCGGCTTGGCCGGCACGCCGGCGACTATGGTGTAGGGCGCGACATCCTTCGAGACGACCGCGCCGGCGCCGACCGCCGCGCCATCGCCGACAGTGACGCCGGGCAGGACGGTCGAGCCGTGGCCGAGCCAGGTATCGTGGCCGATGGTGACGCGTTTGGCGCGGCGCTGGGCGAAGAATTCGCTCTCGTGCTCGGCGTCGTCCCAATAGTCCGAGGCGCGGTAGGTGAAATGATGCAGCGTCGGCCGCCAAGTCGGGTGGTTGGTGGCGTTGAGGCGCACGCTTGCCGCGATGTTGGCGAACTTGCCGATCGTCGCGCACCAGACAGAGCAATCCTGCATCATGTAGGAATAGTCGCCGAGTTCGCTCTCCGAAACCCGGCTGCGGTCGGCGATCTCGGTCCAGCGGCCAAGCGTCGAATTGTGTACCTCCGCCGTCGGGTGAACCAGCGGCGTCTCCGACAATTTCCTGGTCATGCGGCGAGTTTTCCTGGAGCAAAAGCGGTGACGTCGATGATGCGGTCGGCAACCGCCTCGCGAACATCATGATCGTGGAAGATGCCAAGCAGGGCGACGCCCGCCGCCTTTTTGGCGGCGATGAGTTCGATCACCACGTTGCGGTTGGTAGCATCGAGCGAGGCGGTCGGCTCGTCGAGCAGCAGGATAGGGTGCTCGGTGATGAAGCCGCGCGCGATGTTGACGCGCTGCTGCTCGCCGCCGGAGAAGGTCGCCGGCGGCAGTGCCCAGAGTTTTTCCGGCAAATTGAGCTGCGCCAGCAGGGCGCGTGCCTTGCCGCGTGCAACCTCGCGTTCCTCGCCGCGCTCGACCAGCGGTTCGGCGACGACGTCGAGCGCCGAGACGCGCGGCACGGTGCGCAGGAACTGGCTGACATAGCCGATCGTTTGCCGGCGAACGGCAAGCACGGTGCGCGGGCTGGCGTTGGCGAGATCGATCAGTCCGTCCTCGTGCCTGACGATGATCTGGCCCTCGTCGACGGCATAGTTGCCGTAGAGCATCTTCAGGATCGAGCTCTTGCCGGCGCCCGACGGGCCGCCGAGCACGGTGCATTCGCCCGCCCTGATCGAGAACGAGACACCGGCGACGACAGGCAGTTTGATGCCATCGCGCAGATGCATGGTGAAGCTCTTGGCGACGTCGGAAACAACGAGCGGCGTTGGCATCGTTACACCTGCAAAATGGAAGAAACGAGAAGCTGCGTGTAGGGCGCGCGCGGATCGTCGAGCACGCGGTCAGTGAGGCCGCTTTCGACGACGCGGCCGTCCTTCATCACCATCATGCGCTGCGACAGCAGGCGCGCCACGGCGAGATCGTGGGTGACGACGATGGCCGCGAGACCGAGGTCGGTGACCAGTCCACGCAACAGGTCGAGCAGGCGTGCCTGCACCGAGACGTCGAGGCCGCCGGTTGGCTCGTCCATGAACACCAGCCGTGGGCCGGTGACGAGGTTGCGGGCGATCTGCAGGCGCTGGCGCATGCCGCCGGAAAAGGCACGTGGCTCGTCGTCGATACGGTCTTGCTCGATCTCGACGCGCGACAGCCAGTCGACCGCCGTGGCGCGGATCTTGCCATAGTGGCGGTCGCCCACCGCCATCAGCCGTTCGCCGACATTGGCGCCGGCAGACACCGTCATGCGCAGGCCGTCGGCCGGGTTCTGGTGGACAAAGCCCCAGTCGGTGCGCATCAGAAAGCGGCGCTCGGCCTCGCTCATGCGGTAGAGCTCGCGGAACTGGCCGTCGCGCATGCGGTAGCTGGCGGTGCCCGACGACGGTAAGAGCCGCGTCGACAGGCAATTGAGCAGCGTCGTCTTGCCGGAACCGGATTCGCCAACGACTGCCAGGACTTCGCCCGGCCACAGGTCGAAGGAGACGTTGTCGCAGCCGACGCGCGACCCGTAGAATTTGGAGAGCGCCGATACGCGCAGCAGCGGTTCGTCGGTCATTGTGCCGGCTCCATTTTTTCGGAAGCAAGATGGATTTCCGGAGCAAGATGGCCGCGATGGCCCTCTTCACGCCGCTTCTCGCAATGGTCGGTGTCGGAGCAGACGAACATGTGGCCGCCATGGTCGTCGAGGATGACCTCGTCGAGATAGACATTTTCGGCCGCGCACAGTGCGCAGGGCTGGTCGAAGGTCTGCACCTCGAACGGATGGTCCTCGAAGTCGAGGCTGACGACATCGGTGAAGGGAGGCACCGCATAGATGCGCTTCTCGCGTCCGGCGCCGAACAGCTGCAGCGCCGGCGAGCGGTGCATCTTGGGATTGTCGAATTTCGGCGTCGGTGAGGGGTCCATCACATAGCGGCCCTCGACCTTGACCGGATAGGCATAGGTCGTGGCGATGCGGCCGTGCTTGGCGATGTCCTCATAGAGCTTCACATGCATGAGGCCATACTCCTCCAGCGCATGCATTTTGCGCGTCTCGGTCTCGCGCGGTTCGAGGAAGCGCAGCGGCTCGGGGATCGGCACCTGGTAGACCAGCACCTGGCCCGCGGTCAGCGGATGTTCGGGGATGCGGTGGCGGGTCTGGATGATGGTGGCGCCGGCGGTATCGGTGGTGACAGCGACATTGGCGACCTTCTTGAAGAAGGCGCGGATCGATACGGCGTTGGTGGTGTCGTCGGCGCCCTGGTCGATAACCTTCAGCACGTCATCGGGGCCGATGATCGAGGCGGTGACCTGGACGCCGCCGGTGCCCCAGCCATAGGGCATCGGCATTTCGCGTGAGGCGAACGGCACCTGATAGCCGGGAATGGCGATGCCCTTGAGGATCGCGCGACGGATCATCCTTTTGGTCTGTTCGTCGAGATAGGCGAAGTTGTAGGTGGCGATGTCGGTCATGATGCGACCTCAAGTCCTTTGGCATAGCGCGCCAGCCGCTCGGTGAGCGTGCCGGTGTGCAGTTCGAACATGTGGTTGTCGTCGTCGTAGAAATAGATCGAGCGGCCTTCGCCCTCGACGCGTGGGCGCGGCGGGCGCATGTCGAGGCCTAGTCTGCCGACGCGCTCGGCGTAGCGGTCGAAATCGTCGTCATCGATCTTGAAGGCGATGTGGTTGTAGCTGCGCTCGGCCAGCTTCTCGCCTTGCATGATGGCGATCCAGATGTCGCCGATCAGGAAGAATTTTTCGCGCGACAGCGAAAACTGCGCGGCGTCGCTGGCAAAGACCTCGCGGGCGTCGAAGACGCCCTCGAGTATCCTTGTCATCCGCTCAAGGTCGCGGACGATGAAGGTCATGTGGGACAGGCCTTCGATCATTCCGCGGCCTCCCGCTTTTCGTCGACCTTGGCGGGGTTCTCACGGGCCTCATGTTCGGCGCGCATGCGGCGCACGAGGTCCAGCTCTGCCTGGAAGTCGACATAGTGCGGCAGCTTCAGATGCTCGACGAAGCCGGTCGCCTGGACATTGTCGGAATGCGAGATGACGAATTCCTCGTCCTGGGCGGCGGCGATGATGTCCTCGCCAAGCTCGGAGGCGCGCAGCGCGCGGTCGCAGAGCGCCATGGCCATCGCCTTACGCTCGCTCTGGCCAAAGACCAGGCCGTAGCCGCGGGTGAACTGCGGCGGCGCCTTGGCCGAGCCCTTGAACTGGTTGACCATCTGGCATTCGGTGACCCGCACCGTGCCGAGCGGGGCAGGGAAGGGCAGTTCGGGAACATCCAGTTCCAGCTCAACCTCGCCGATGCGGATTTCTCCGACGAAGGGATGGTTGCGGGCATAGCCGCGCTGGGTGGAATAGCCGAGCGCCAGCAGAAAGCCCTCATCGCCGCGCGACAGCGCCTGTAGGCGGATGTCGCGCGCCATCGGAAATTCCAGCGGTTCGCGGGTGATGTCGCCGGGGACATGGTCCTGCGGCATGTCGCCATCCGGTTCGATCAAGCCTTCGCGGGCCAAGATCGCCGAGACGCGTGGCATCGCTTGCGCTTCGCTCTCACGCTGCAGCGGTTGGGCGACATCAGAGCCGGCTGCAAGCTCGGGATCGAGCAGCCGTTGCGTGTAGTCGAAGGTCGGCCCGAGCAGCTGGCCGCCGGGCAGGTCCTTGTAGGTTGCCGAGACGCGCCGCTCGACCAGCATGGCGCCGGTATCGATCGGCTTGCTGTAGCCGAAGCGCGGCAGGGTGGTGCGATAAGCGCGCACCAGGAAGATCGCCTCAATCATGTCGCCGCGCGCCTGGACGATGGCGAGTGCGGCGAGCTCCAGGTCGTAGAGCGAGCCTTCGCTCATCACCCGGTCGACGCCGAGCGCCAGCTGCTCGACGATCTGGTCGAGGCGCAGGGCCGGCACCGAACGGTCGCCGCGCCGGCGATCGGCGAGCAGGCTGTGGGCGTTACGAATAGCGGCTTCGCCGCCTTTTACCGCGACATACATCCTATGCCTCCATCGTCTTGATGCGCGTGGTGCGCGGCAGGCAGGCTATGCCTTCAGCGGTGGCGAGGATGATGTCGACGCCGCGCGGAAAGCGCTGGATATTCTGCTTCCATTGCTCGATGAAATGACGCGGCATCTGCGCCGGCGCGATCGTGGCGCTGGTTTCGATGCCAGGCCCTTCCAGCAGCAACGGAGTGCCTGAAACGAGGTCGTTGACCTGCAGGATCAGGGTGGTCGACCGGTCGGGATAGTCCTGCGTTCCCTGCGCAAAGCCGTCGAGCGCCATCATCTCGGCCGGCGTGGCGACAAAGGCGAAATGCGCGTCGGCAGGCGTGTTGGCCAGCGGCGCGCCGGTGTGGAAACCAAGCCAGGAATCGATCGCGGCGGAGACGTGCAAGGCGGGGTCGAGCCAGAGCGGCGTGTCGTTGTCGCACAACGCCAGTGCCACGGCCCCGGCGGTTGCCGAGAGTGGCGTCGGCGGGCGGGCCAGGGCCGGCAAAGGCTGCACGCTGCCCGGCCGTGCCATCGCGTCCATGACCGCGCGAAACACCGTCTGGGCGTTGAACACCGGATCGGCAAAGCCGCCCTCGATCGATTGCGCTGCGATATCCATCAGTCTTCTCCGCGAACCATGGTGAAGAAATCCACCTTCGTTGCCGCCGTCTCGGCACGGCGTTTTTCCTGGGCAGTGGCGAGCGCCGACCTCAAAGGCCCGATCAGCCTGGTCTCGACCTCGGTCCGGCGGGCAGGGTCCTGCCAGAGCGCGTCGGCGATCGCCGCGAGCTTCGCCTTCTGCTTGTCGCGGCCAAGCGCGTAGCAATGGCCGACCTGTCCGGACGGTAGCCTGACGGTGGCGCGGGTGACGGTCGCCTCGCCGACATTGAACGGCGCGCCGCCGCCGCCGATGCGGCCGCACAGCGTCACCAGCCCGGTCTCGGGGCCGCGCAGCAGCTCGGCCTGCGAAGGCAGGCCAGCTTCGTTCCAGAGCCGGACGATGTCGTCGCCACTCGATTGCGCCAGCGTCGCCATGGCGGCCTTGCGCTCGGCCTGGTCGCGGGCTTCCTGTCCTCGCATCGGCAGTATTCCTCTTTGCTAAATTCGTCTATTGATATAGACAACTATACAAATTATACATATTACCTAACGCGAGTCCATGACGGGTGGATGACAGGGGATAGATGGCCGGGGGCAATTCATGATCGGGCGACAGGAAGCCGACAGTATCGAGCGGCGCAGCGGCGTCTCGCTGTGGCGGCAGATCGCCGACAGGATCCTGCAGGCGATCGCCACCGGCGATTTCGCCGAGAATGCCGCGCTGCCGCCGGAGGTGACGCTCGCCGAGCGTTATGGCGTCAACCGTCACACGGTGCGCAGCGCCATATCCGCACTTGTGCAGGAAGGAGTGCTGCGGGCAGAGCAGGGGCGTGGCACCTTCGTGCTGTCGCGCAAGCGGCTGTCCTATCCGATCGGCGCGCGCACACGCTTTTCAACAGGCCTGCAGGGGCAGACCTCGGAACGCCACATCGTGCTGCTTTCCTCATCGGTCGAGCCGGCCAGTCAGCGTGTCGCTGAGGGTCTTGGACTGGCCAGGGCGACCGAGGTGATCAGATTGGAGACACGCGGTGAAGCCGATGGACGGCCTGTGTCGCGCGCTGCCGGCTGGTTCGATGCCAGGCGCTTTGCCGGCATCGACAAGGCGATGGCAGAGACTGGCTCGATCACCGCATCGCTGGCCCGCTTCGGCATAGACGATTATCTCAGGCAGTCGACCGTGCTGTCGGCGCGCCATGCCGATGCGGCCGATCTCGCCGACCTCGACCTTCAGCCAGGCGCCATCGTGCTGGTCACGGTGGCCGTCAACATCACGCCGGACGGGCGACCGATCCAGTTTTCGGAGTCGCGCTTTCCGGCCGAACGGGTGGAACTGAAGCTGTCGGCGCTGTGAGCCGGATTCTGCCGACTATCCGACCTCGATCACCGCTTTGATCAGGCCGGATTTCTCGTGCGCCCAGCGGGCGAGATCGCCCGGCGTATCGGCAAGCGTGGTGCGGTGGGTGACGAGCTTGGCCAGGGGCACGGCGCCGTTGCGGATCGAGGCCGCGACATGATCGAAATCGGCACGCAAGGCATTGCGGCTGCCGACCAGCGTCATTTCGCGTTTGTGGAATTCCGGATCGGAGAAGACGATGTCGTCCTTGACGACGCTGACGAGCACCAGTGTGCCGCCATGCGCGACATGGGCGAAGGCCGACTGCACCGACCGGGTGTTGCCGGTGGCGTCGAAGACCACGTCGAAGCCTTCGCCTGATGTCGCTTCCTTGACCAGGTCCGGCACCGCTCCGCGCGAGCCGTCGAGGATACTGAAACCAAGTTCGTTTTCGGCGAAAGCGAGGCGTTCACTGCTCATGTCGAGCAGCGTTACGTCGAGCGCGGCAATGCGGGCGAAGATGGCGTTGCCGAGCCCGATCGGGCCGGCGCCGATGACCAGCGCGCGGGCGCCGGGATCGGCGCGGGCGCGACGTACGGCGTGCGCGCCGATGGCCAGGAATTCGACGGCGGCTGCGTCGGCCAGCGACAGGCCATTGGCCGGATAGAGATTCTGCGCCGGGACAAGAATGCGTTCGCACATCGCGCCGTCGCGATGGACGCCGAGCACCTCGATCTTGACGCAGCAATTCGGCTTGCCATGCCGGCAGGCGATGCACTTGCCGCAGGAGAGGTAGGGGTTGATGACGACCGGTTCGCCAATGGCAAGGTCGACGCCCTCGCCAGTCTCGATGACGGTGCCGGAGACTTCATGGCCCATGATGCGGGGGTAGGCGAGGAACGGGTGCTTGCCCTCGAAAATGTGGTAGTCAGTGCCGCAGATGCCGACATGGCTGACCGCGACCAGTGCCCAGCCGGCAGGGGGGGCACCGGGCGCGGGGCGATCTTCCAGGACGAGCTCCCCGGGCGAGCGGCAGATAACGGCTTTCATGTTTCAGTCCAGTTGGGTTTCCGACCCGTCTTCATGCCGGGCCGGAGATCGATTTCAGCAGTGGTCACTTGCCGCCGCGGCGGCGCAGACCGTCGAAATAGACGATGACGATGATCAGCACGCCGGTGATGATGCGCTGCCAGAAGGCGTTGACGTTGAGCAGGTTGGCGCCGTTGTTGATGGTGGCGAGAATGAAGGCGCCGAGCAGCGGGCCGTGCACCGAGCCGACCGCGCCGAACAGCGAAGTGCCGCCGATGACCGAGGACGCGATCGCCTGCAGTTCCCAGCCCTCGGCCTGGGTCGGGTTGCCGATGCCGATGCGCGAGGCCAGGAGCACGCCGACAAAGGCCGCGCACAGGCCCGACAGCGTGTAGGCCATGTAGATGGTGCGCTGGACATTGACGCCGGAGAGGCGCGACGCCTCGGCGTTGGAGCCGACCGAGAAGAGATAGCGGCCCCAGCGGCTGTGATGCAGGAAGATGTAGGCCGGGATGCCGACCAGGATCACCATCCAGAACAGATTGGGCACGCCGAGGAAGGAGTTGCGCGAGAATTCCTGGAAGGCATCATTGTTGATGGAGATCGAGTTGCCGTTGGTCATCAGAAGGCCGATGCCGCGCAGCGAGGTCAGCGTCGCCAGCGTGATGATGAAGGGCGGCAGGCCCATCTTGACGATGCCGAAGCCGTGGAACAGGCCGATGGCAACGCCGACCAGCAGCGTGATCAGGATGGCAAGGAAGACGGGTATGCCGGCATTGATCAGCATCGCCGCAATGACGGTGGCGAAGCCGACCACCGCACCGACGGACAGATCGATGCCGCCGGTGATGATGACGAAGGTCTGGCCGACCGCCAGGATGGCGATCATCGAACCCTGACGCAGAAGGTTCGAAATGTTGTTGGCCGAGGCGAAGCTCGATGTCGACAGCGACAGGATGACCCAGAGCAGCACCAGCAGCGCCAGCAGCGTCAGCCCGAACAGGGCGTTGTAATTGCGCTTGGGTTTTTCGGCAGGAATCGCCTCGGTGCTCATATCTTTCCTCCCAGCTTTTCTTGTTTCTCGGCGAGCGCCTGTGTGAGAATTTCCTCGTGATCGGCGGTGCGGAATCCGTGTGTCGCCACCAGCTTGCCGCGGCGGAACACATGCAGCGTGTCGGCCAGCTCATAGACTTCCGGCAGATAGGACGAGATCAGGATGATGCCGGCGCCCTTCGACAAGAGCGCGCCGAACAGCCGGTAGATCTCGGCCTTGGTGCCGACATCGACGCCGACTGTCGGCTCGTCGAAGATGAACAGCTTGGCGCCATGCGCCAGCCATTTGCCGATGACGATCTTCTGCTGATTGCCGCCCGACAGGCTGGAGGCCAGCGCGTGGCGTGTCGGCGTCTTGATGCGGAGATCGGCGATCTGGCGGTCGGCCTGGGTCTTCTCCTGCGCGCCGGAGATCAACATGTTTTTGGAGATGCGCTTGTAGATCGGCAGGTTGAGATTGAGGCCGACCGGCAAATTGAGGCAAAGGCCCTGGTCGCGGCGGCTTTCCGGCGCTAGCGCCATGCCGAGCTTGATCGCGTCATGCTCCGAATTGACCTGGACCGGCTTGCCTTCCCACAGGATCTGGCCGGCCGATTTGCGATGGCGGCCGTAGAGCGTGGTGACGAATTCGCTGCGCCCGGCGCCGATCAGCCCGTAGAGCCCGACGATCTCGCCGGCGCGGACCGTCATCGAGACATTTTCGAAGCCCTTGCCCGACAGGTTCCTGGTTTCCACGATCGCGGCACCCGGCGTGAAGTGCTCCTTGTGATAGACCTGCTCGATCGAGCGGTTGATCATCAGCTTGACCAGTTCGGCATCGTTGGTCTCGGCGATGTTTCTGGTGCCGACCAGCGTGCCGTCGCGCAGCACGGAGACGCGATCGGCGAGCTCGAAGACTTCCTCCATGCGGTGGCTGATGTAGATGATGGTCACGCCCTCGGACTTCAGGCGGCGGATCAGGGTGAAGAGCTGGTCGGCCTCCTTGCGGGTGAGGTAGGCGGTCGGCTCGTCGAAGATCAGGAATTTGGTACCACGCACGGTGGCGCGGGCGGCGGCGATCAGCTGCTGCTGGCCGATGGTGAGGTCGCCGAGCACGACATGCGCCGGCAGATCGAAGCCAAGATCGTCGATGATCTTCTGCGCTTCCTTGACCATGGCGCGCTGCTGCAGGATGCCGAAGCGCGAATTCTCCTCGCCGAGGAACATGTTGGCGGCAACCGTCAAATGCCGGCAAAGCACGACTTCCTGGTGCACGGCGTTGATGCCGAGCGCCATCGCCTCATGCGGGGTCGCCAGCGGCGCGGGCTTGCCTTCCCAGATGACATCGCCGGAGGTACGCGGCATGACGCCGGTCAGAAGCTTGATCAGAGTGGATTTGCCGGCACCGTTCTCGCCGACGATGGCGTGGATTTCGCCCGACTTGAAGGCCAGCGTCACCGGCTTCAGCGCATGGGTGCCCGGATATTTCTTCTCGAGGCCACGCAGTTCGAGGATCGTCCTGCCGGGCTCGAGCACAGGGGCGGGGTGCAGCTCTTGCGCCGTCGATGTCATGACATCCTCCTCCCAGATTGGCCTCACGATTTGGCATGCGGCGAGGCTTTGAAATGCCATCCAGAGCAACCTAGCCCAGGCTGGCGGATTTCCAAGCGATATGACTGTCGTTTCCGGGGCGCGAGGCCCCGGAAACTGTGCGGTTGCGCCTAAGGCTCAGTTGAGCTTCGGGTTGAGCAGCGCGTCGATCTTGGGTTCTTTCATATTCGCCTTGGTGACGAGGTTGGCGCCGGTGTCGACATTGGCCTCAACCTTCTCGCCCTTCGAGGCGGCGAGCGCGGTCTTGATGCCATCATAGCCCATCCGGTAGGGGTCCTGGACGACGAGGCCGGAAATGACGCCGTCATTCAGGAACTTGATCAGCTTCTCGTCGCTGTCGAAGCCGATCAGGCCGACCTTGCCGGCAAGCTTGTTCTCGGCGATCGCCTGGCCGACGCCCTGCGCCATGATCAGGTTGGAGGCGAAGATGCCCTTCAGATCCGGATTGGCGGTGATCAGGTCGGTCGCGATGTTGAGGCCGGTGGTGGCCTGACCGTCGGCATATTTGTCGGCGATCAGCTCGAGGCCGGGATACTTGGCCTTGAGCTGTTCCTTGAAGCCCTGGGCGCGCTGCTCGAGCGAGCCGGCGCCAGGGAGTGCGGTGATGAGGGCGACCTTGCCTTCGACCTTGCCGCCATTGGCCGCACCGATGGCTGCTGCAAGACCGTCCGCGGCGACGCGGCCGCCCTGGACGTTGTCGGTGGTCAGGAACGAGGTGAAGGCCTTGGAGTCGGCGCCGGAGTCGATGCCGATGACCTTGACCTTGGCCGCTGCCTCGTCGATCGGCTTGCCGAGCGCCTTGGCTTCGGTCGGCGCGATGACGACGGCGGCCGGGTTGCCGGCGACGGCGTTCTCGAGGATGGAGATCTGGCCGTTGACGTCGGTTTCAGCCTGGGCGCCGAGTTCCGGCACGTTGACGCCGAGATCCTTGCCGGCCTTGCGGGCGCCGGCGAGCACGATCTGCCAGTAGAAGGACGTGGTGTCCTTGACGATGATCGGAATAGTCACATCCGCCGCCGAAACCGGCGCCGAGTGCATGACGCCGGCGAGCATCGACGCTGCTGCCAGGGCCATGACGGCGCGGCGGTTGAGAATGCTGGTCACGAATTTCATAGGATTCCTCCCTAAGTCGCCCGGTGAACGTTACGGAAGCTCCGTTCGGATAGGCGTGGCCCAAACAGAACTTTATCAATAAAAAACATTTACGCTGTTTTGATAGTGCATCGATCTGGACGATGCAAGCGGTGTTTCGCACCTGATTCCCATGTCAGGCACGGACACATTCACGCGCCGCTCCTCCCTGGACGCAGCCGAACGCTCCCGTTTCGTGAATACATGGAATATTAATTCCATGCATTAGTCAATATGGAACATTCATTCTTTCCGCGGAGTCGCGCGTTTGTGAAGTCGAGCCTCTCCCGTCAAGGCTGGTGGACGCCGGTTTCACGCCAGGCTCTGCACCACCGTGTAGGGACGATATTTGGCGTATTCCGCCCCTGGCACGTCGGTGTCGAGCAGTTCGAGGTTGCGTGTCAGGTTTGCCAGTTTGGCGGTGCCGGTCAGCACGGTGGCGACCGTCGGCTCGTGCAGGGGAAACTGAAAGGCAGCAGCGGCCAGCGGGTAACCGCCTTCGCCGGCGATCTTTTCCATGGCGTCGACCCGATCGAGTATATCGCGGCCGGCGGGCTGGTAATCGAAATGCGCTCCTTGCACCGGCCCGGTCGCCAATATGCCGGAGTTGAACACGCCGCCGATCACCAGCGATGTCTGCTGCTCCCGGCACAGCGGCAGCAGTTCGGCTTCGGCGCTGCGGTCGAGCAAGGAATAGCGGCTGGCGAGCAGGATGCAGTCGAGTGGGGCCTGGCGCATCACGTCGAGGCAGATCTGGACTTCGTTGACGCCGAGGCCGTAGGCGGAAATCGCGCCGGCCCGCTTCAGCTCCTCAAGTGCCTTGAGCCCGCCATCCATCAGCTGGCGAAAGTGTAGCTTGTTCTTCTCGACGCCATGCGTGTAGGCGCCGATGTCGTGCACATACAGGATATCGATCTTGTTCAGCCCAAGCCGCGCATAGCTGAAGTCGACCGACCGCATGATGCCGTCATAGGAATAATCGTAATCGAGCGCGAAGGGCAGCGGATCGACATAAGAGTGATCGGGCACCTGGCCTTCAGGCACCGGGCGGAACAGGCGTCCGACCTTGGTGGACAGCACGTAGGAATCGCGCGGCTTATAGCGCAGGAAGTCGCCGAAGCGGCGTTCCGACAGGCCGAAACCATAGAAGGGCGCGGTGTCGAAATAGCGCAGGCCCGCGTCCCAGGCGCCTTGCAGCGTTTCCATCGCCGCCTCGCGTGGACAGGCGCGGTACAGGCCGCCGATCGCGGCGCCGCCGAAGCTGACTTCGGTGACCTCGAGCGCCGTCTTGCCGATGCGGCGTTTTTCCATGCAAACCCTCCCCGTCGCCGGCCGCTGTCCAGCCTGGCAGATCTACCACATTTCAGTTGAATTCAGAGCGTCGCGCCGAGATGCCAGGGCACGAACTCGTTGTCGCCATAGCCAAAATCCTCGCTCTTGGTCTTGCGGCCGGAAGCCGTCTCAACAATGAGTTCGAAGATCTCGCGGCCCATGCCGGCGATGGTCTTTTCGCCCGAGGCGATGACGCCGCAATTGACGTCCATGTCCTCTTCCATCTGGTGATACATGGTCGAGTTGGTGGCGACCTTGATCGACGGTGTCGGCCGGCAGCCGAAGCAAGAGCCTCGGCCGGTGGTGAAGACAATGACGTTGGCGCCGCCCGCGACCTGGCCGGTGGCCGAAACCGGGTCGTAGCCGGGTGTGTCCATGAACACCAGTCCGCTGCCGGTGACTTTCTCGGCATAGCCGAACACGCCATTGAGCGGCGTCTGGCCGCCCTTGGCGACCGCGCCGAGCGACTTTTCCAGGATGGTGGTGAGGCCGCCGCGCTTGTTGCCGGGCGAGGGGTTGTTGTCGATCGAGGCGCCATGCTTGGCGACGTGATCTTCCCACCACTTCACATAGCCGTCGAGCTTCTTGGCGATCTCGGGCGTCGCCGCGCGGTAGGCGAGCAGATGCTCGGCGCCGTAGATTTCCGTGGTCTCGGAGAGGATGCCGATGCCGCCGACGCCGGCCAGAATGTCGACGGCCGCCCCCAGCGCCGGATTGGCGGTGATGCCCGACATGCCGTCGGAGCCGCCGCATTGCAGGCCGACGACGATCTCGCTGACCGGAATCGGCTCGCGCTTCAACTGACCGACTTCCTCGGCGATTTCGGCCAGCACGCCCATCGCCTTTTCCACCGATTTGCGCGACCCGCCGGCGTCCTGGATGTTGAAATGGCGTTTGCCGGCGGCGGCACCCTTCTGGCCATAGAGGGTGAGCTGGTTGACCTCGCACCCCAGGCCGACCATCAGCACGCCGCCGAAATTCGGGTGGCGGGCATAGCCGGCAAGCGTGCGATGCAGCACCATCATGCCGTCGCCAGTGCCGCTCATGCCGCAGCCCTGACCGTGGACGATCGGCACGAAACCGTCGATGCCGGGATATTTCGGCAGCAAGGTCCGGTTGGCGGTGTCGGCGATGGAATGGCAGACCGTGGCCGAGCAATTGACGCTGGCGATGATGCCGATGAAGTTGCGCGTGCCGGCGCGGCCATCGGCGCGGCGATACCCCATGAAGGTGCGGGCGCGGTCGGCCGTTGTCGCGTGCTCGGCCTCGCTCGGCGGCACCACCGGCAGGCGGCCGGCCTCGAACACCAGATTGTGCGAATGGACATGCTCGCCCGGTGCGATGTCCTGTGTGGCGCGGCCGATCGCCTGGGCGTATTTGACCACGGCTTCACCGGCGGCAATCGGCTTGATCGCCACCTTGTGGCCGGGCTCGATAACGGCGGTGGCAAGCGCGCCGCCCGGCAGGGCCGTGCCGATCTCGATGCGGCCATTGGCAACGGCGACATTGTCGGCGGAGGACAGAAGAATGGTGTTCGAGACGTTCACGGGCGGTTTCCTGGGTGATCCTGAGATGCGCGGATTGACACGCGCTTGTTAAGAGTTAATGTCTTTTATCGTGAAAAAACAGTTTTGCGTCAATTGTTTTTTCGCAGGCGCTCCGCACGCCTCTGGCTAGCGGCGGTGCTGCAAACAATGGACCGTGCCCTGGCGAAAGCAATTCCTGCTTTCCAGGGTCATGGGAACGTCATATTGCGCTTCAAGCCGGCCGCCGCAAGCGCTGGCATGAATGGGTCAGGGGATGTCCAAGAGCAACAACGTCTACAAGGACGCCTATAACAGGTGCCTCCGGCTGCTCGACGAAACGCGCAGCCTGCCGTCGGAACCGGAACTGGGCACGCTGCTCGGCGTCAGCCGCACGACCGTGCGCAGCATCCTGGCGCGCATGGAGGAAACCGGCCTGATCGCCTGGAACAAGCGTGCCAAGACGGTGCTGCGCGATCCGCGACCCGACGATTTTTTCCCTGAGGAAGAGACAGACACACTGGCCGAGATCATCGAGCGGTCGTTCATGCGGCGCCTGCTCGCCGGCGGCGCCGAGGCCGGCATGCAGATCAACGAGCTTGAACTGGCGCGCGAGATTGGTGTCGGCACCACCAGCGTGCGCGAGTTCCTGATCCGCTTCTCGCGCTTCGGCCTGATCGAGAAGCGCCGCAACAGCCATTGGGTGCTGAAGGGTTTTACGCGGGCTTTCGCGCTCGAACTGACCGAGATCCGCGAGATGTTCGAACTGCGTTCGGCGGCTGCCTTCGCCGCCCTGCCGCAGGACAGCCCGGTCTGGGCCGATCTCGACCGCCTGGAGGACGAACATCGCCTGCTGGCACAAGAGATCGCCACGCGCTTCAACGCGTTTTCCGAGCTGGACGAGCGCTTCCACCGGCTCATCCACCGGGCCTCGCACAACCGTTTCATCGTCGATTTCTACGACGTCATCGCCATGATCTTCCATTACCACTACCAGTGGAACAAGGCGCAGGAGCGCGAGCGCAACGAAGTCGCGGTCGGCGAGCACCTTGCCTATATCGAGGCGCTCAAATCGCGCGACCTCGGCAAGGTCGACGCCGCCTGCCGCAAGCACCTGAAGTCGGCGCGCCAGACGCTTTTGACCTCCATCCCCGAAAGCCGGTCCTTGCAGAAATCCTGATCGCGCCGCGTTGCCGCAGCATCGAATTGGCGATTTTCGACCTGCCGCTGCCATGATAGGTATCCTTCCAGGAGTTGCTTGAAGAGGCAGATGGCTTGAACCGCCGGGGCAAACGCTGGAGCTTGCCGACCGCGCTTGTCGCGGCCTGCCTGCTGCTGCTCCAGTCGACGCTCGGCGCCTTCGCTTTCGCTACCGGGCCGAATGCCGCGCAACTCGACGCCTTCGGCAATGTCATCTGTACCCGCGACGGTGCCACCCAGCTTCCCGGCGGTGACCAGCACCCATCGCATCTGCCGGCCTGCTGCACGCTTGGCTGCAGCATGTTTTCATCCGCGTTTGCGCCGCCGCCCGACGCCGGGCTGGCCGTGGCCAGCCTTTCGTTTGAAGCGGTCGCCTTCGTTTTTCCGGCGAGCATTTACCTCGGCTTCGCGCGTGAACGCTCGCCGTCGAACCCGCGCGCGCCGCCGCTGGCGGCCTGAGCTTGCTCGCCCAGCGGAACCTTTCGTGGGCGCACCCATCCAACGACCAAACAGCTCGCGACCGGTGACGGCGCGATCATCACTTCATGGAGCAACCATGTCCCATTTTTCCGATATAGCGGCGGGCACTCTGTTCAGCCGCATTCTGTCCCACGTCCAGGAGCGTCTCGGCACTGCCGTGCTTGCTTTGGCGATCATGCTCGCCGGCGCTCAATCCGTCCTGGCGCATGAGTTCAAGGTCGGCGATATCGAGATCGGCCACCCCTGGTCACGCGCCACGCCGGCCGGCGCCAAGGTGGCCGGCGGCTATTTTACCATTACAAACAACGGCAGCGCGCCGGACCGGCTGCTGTCGATTTCCTCCGATATCTCCGAAAAGGCCGAGCTGCATGAGATGGGCGTCAAGGACGGCGTCATGACCATGCGGCCCGTTGTCGGCGGCCTGGAGATTCCAGCCGGCGGCAAGGTCGTTTTGGGTCCCGGCAGCTATCACGTGATGTTCATGGATTTGAAGCAGCCACCCAAGCAAGGCGAGATGTTCGCCGCCACGCTGACCTTCGAAAAGGCCGGGACGGTGACGATCAAATTCGCCGTGCAGGCCATGGGCAGCGCGGCGCCTCAAGAAGACAACGACTGAACTGGCCATAGTACCGAGGGGCATCATGAACAAGTATCTTTTGTCGGCGGCAGCACTTCTGGTGCTGGGGACAAATGCCGCCTTCGCGCACATCACGCTCGAAACCCAGGAGGCGGCGGTCGGCTCGACTTACAAGGCAGTGCTGCGGGTGCCGCATGGTTGCGACGGCAAAGCGACGACCGCCGTGCGGGTGCAGATTCCGGAAGGGGTGATCGCAGTGAAGCCGATGCCGAAACCCGGCTGGACGCTGCAGACCAAGAAGGGCAAATATGAAAAATCCTATCAGCTCTATGGCCAGGCGGTGACCGACGGCGTCAAGGAAGTCGACTGGAGCGGCGGCAATCTGCCGGATGAATTCTACGACGAGTTCGTCTTTCGGGCCATGCTGACGGCGGACCTGCCCGTCGGCCAAAAGCTCTATTTCCCGGTGGTGCAGGAATGCGGCGATGCCGTCGACCGCTGGATCGAGATCCCGGCGGCGGGGCAGGATGAAGACACGCTGGAGACCCCGGCGCCCGGCATCAAGCTCACACCGAAGAAATAGGTTCTCCCTTGGCGCGCTCTGCTTGCCGGACCGCGCCGCATCCTCGTGGCATGGCATGACCGCAATACCCTCTCGGATGGTCGATACCAACAGCAAGCGCGTCGGCCGTATTGCCGGCGGGCTGTTGGGCTTGCTCATGGCGCTTGTCGTCATGGCCTCGACCAGTCAGGCTTTTGCCCATGCCGCGCTGATCAAGACCGACCCGGCCGACGGTGCCGTACTGGCCCAGACGCCAACCCAGTTCTCGCTGACCTTCAGCGAACCGGTTTCGCCCTTGGTGCTGACGCTGGTGAAGCCGGACGGCACTCCGGTTGCGCTGACATCCTTCCGCCTCACCGACCAGACGCTCGAGATCGACAATCCGCAAACGCTCAAATCCGGCACGCATGTGCTGAGCTGGCGCGTCATTTCCGCCGACGGCCATCCGGTCGGCGGCTCGCTGCTGTTTTCCATCGGTGCGCCGACCGAGCCGCCCGTCGTGTCCGAAGCCGTCGACTGGCCGTCGCGGTCGGCGATCTGGATCGGCAAGGTCTTTCTTTACATCGGTCTTTTCCTCGGTGTCGGCGGCGCCTTCGCCCTTGCCTGGCTGGCCGGTGAGGGACGTGCCGGTCAGCGTTTTGTCACGGCCGCGATCCTGTGCGGCCTGGTCGCGGCACCCCTGTCGCTCGGCTTTCAGGGGCTCGACGCGCTCGGAGCGCCGCTCTCCCATCTGGCACAGCCGGTGATCTGGCGGACCGGGCTGGGCACCTCCTTCGGCTGGACGGTGCTGGCCGCCCTGACCGCGCTGGGGCTCGGTTTGCTGTCGCTGGCCGGACCGCGTGTGCTCGCCAGGCCATTGGCGCTCGCCGGCCTGGCTGGCGTCGGCGTCGCGCTTGCCGCCAGCGGCCACGCCAGCGCGGCCGAACCGCAATGGCTGACGCGGCCGCTGGTGTTCGTGCACGGTATCGGCATTGCCTTCTGGGGCGGCGCGCTGATGCCGCTAGGTCTCGCGCTGAAGCGCCAGACGGCTGGCGCCGTCGCCTTCCTGCGCCGCTTCTCCTGCGCGATCCTGCCTGTGGTGGCCGTGCTTGCCGCGGCCGGCATCGTGCTTGCCGTCATCCAGGTGCAGACGCCCTCGGCGCTGGCCGGCACCGCCTATGGCCGGCTGCTGCTGGTCAAGCTGGCGCTGCTGGTCTTCCTGTTCACGTTGGCCGCGGTCAATCGCTGGAAACTCACTGCTTCCGCCGAGGCGGGCGCCACGGAGGTGCAGCGCAGGCTCACCCGCTCGATCGGTGTTGAAATGCTGATCGTGCTGGCGATCTTCGGCGTTGCCGCGGGCTGGCGCTTCACGCCGCCGCCACGGGTCCTGGCGATCGCGGCGGCGCAGCCGGTCTCGGTCCACATCCACGCGTTGGAGGCGATGGCCGATCTCAGCATCACGCCAGGTCAAGCCGGGCCTGTCGCCGCCTCGATGATCATCATGACCGGTGATTTCGGGCCACTCGACGCCAAGGAGGTGACGCTGGTGCTGTCGAAGCCCGATTCAGGCATCGAGCCGCTGAAGCGCGCGGCGACCAAGCCCGGCGACGGCAGCTGGCGTGTCGACAACCTCGTCATTCCGGTTCCCGGGCGCTGGACGGTGCGCATCGACATCCTGGTCTCGGATTTCAAGATGGTGAAGATTGAAGCGCCTGTGGACGTCCGGCCGTAACCGACAGATGGGATCGTTGTCGAACGGCTTGCATTGTGCAACTGCAACACAATTCGGCGAGGCGGTTGACGCGGCCCGAAAGGCCCGTCAATCATCCCGGGAAGGACGGGCATCCGGCAAAATCGCGGGCTCCAACCAACAAGATCCGAAAGCAGGGAAGAAACGATGGAAAAAGCCGAAATCGGCCTCATCGGCCTTGGTACGATGGGCTCCAACCTGGCGCTGAACATCGCCGAGCACGGGCACCGCATCGCCGTCTTCAACCGCACAAGGGCACGCACCGACGCCTTCGTCGAGAATGCCGGCGCGCTGAAGGACATGGTTGTGCCCTGCTACAGTCTGGAAGAACTTGCCGCCGCGATCCGGCCGCCGCGCCCGATCATCATCATGGTGCTGGCCGGCAAGCCGGTGGATGAACAGATCGAAGCCTTGCGCGGCGTGCTGTCCAACAACGACATCGTCATCGATGCCGGCAACGCCAATTTTCGCGATACGATGCGGCGCTTCTCCGAACTGTCCGGCTCGGGCCTGACCTTCATCGGCATGGGCGTGTCCGGCGGCGAGGAGGGCGCGCGCCACGGCCCGTCGATCATGGTCGGCGGCACGGAAGATAGCTGGAAGCGTGTCGAGAAGGTGCTGACCGCCATCTCCGCAAAGTTCAAGGACGAGCCCTGTGCCGCCTGGCTCGGCACCGATGGCGCCGGCCACTTCGTCAAGACCATCCACAACGGCATCGAATATGCCGACATGCAGATGATCGCCGAGATCTACGGCATCTTGCGTGATGGCCTCGGCATGGGGCCGAAGGACATCGGCACGGTGTTCTCCAACTGGAACAAGGGCCGGCTCAACTCCTACCTGATCGAGATCACCGCCAAGGTGCTTGCCGCCGACGATCCCAAGACCGGCAAGCCGGTTGTCGACATCATCCTCGACCGGGCAGGCCAGAAGGGCACCGGCAAATGGTCGGTCATCGAGGCGCAGCAACTCGGCATTCCGGCGACCGCGATCGAGGCGGCCGTGGCGGCCCGTGTTCTGTCGTCGATCAAGGACGAGCGGCTGGCGGCGGAACAGGCCTATGGCGCTATCGGCGTGTCGAAGATTTCCGGCGACAAGGATGCGCTGCTGAAAGATCTCGAACTGGCGCTTTTCGCCGGCAAGATCGCGGCTTACGCTCAGGGTTTCGCGGTGATGAGCGGCGCCTCGAAGGAGTTCAACTGGAACCTGCCGATGCCGACCATCGCCAGGATCTGGCGCGCCGGCTGTATCATCCGCTCGCAGATGCTGGATACGATGGCCGAGGCCTTCAGCAGCGGCGGCGCTTCGACCAATCTTTTGATGGCGCCGGCTTTCATCAGCTTGATGCAGGAAGCGCATCCGTCGCTGCGGCGCATCGTGGCGAGGGCTTCCGAGGCCGGCGCGCCGGTGCCGGCGCTGTCTTCGGCACTTGCCTATTTCGACAGCTATCGCCAGGGCCGCGGCACCTCGAACCTGATCCAGGCGCAGCGTGACTTCTTCGGCGCGCATGGCTTCGAACGCATCGGCGAGCAGGGTGCCTTCCACGGTCCGTGGGGCAGCGGCGCGGCGGGTTAGAGCAATTCCAGGAAAAGTGTGAGCGGTTTTCCGTCTGGAATTGCGTCTAGCTCAGTCGTCAGCGCGCTGGTAGGCCAGAACCTCGCCCGGCACGCTGAGACTTTGCAGCGAGCCGGGTGCGGCGCCGCCGATCCAGCCGAGCACGGAGCGGGCGAGCTCCGAGCCCGCCAGCCGGAAGTTCTCGTTGACGATCAGCAGTTCGGGCCTGAACAGATGCAAAAGGTCCGATGATTGCTTGGAGACGATGTCGACGTCGCGGCCAAGCTTGAGGCCGGCATCCTCGATGCCGGCGACGAGCGCAAGCGTGGCGGCGGCGGCGCTGCTGACAAAGCCGTCCGGCCTGATGTCGCGGCGCATCAGTTGCGCGGTCCTCGTCCGGATCTGCTCGATCGAATGGTCGATCGATACGGTACTGAACGGGATCTCGCTGGCGCCGACCTCGCTCAGCGCATCGGCAAAGCCGTTGACCGTATGGCCGTAATAGGTCAGGCCGACGGGTGGCGTCAGCAAGGCGAGCTTGCGGCGTCCCATGCTCGCAAGGCGCCGTACGGCTTCGACCGCGAAGGCATGATTGTCGAAATCATGATAGGGGTGGACCAGCCCCATATCGGTGCGGCCATGCGTGGCAAAAGGAATGCCATGCTCCAGCATATAGCGGGCCCTGGCATCGTTCGGCTGCGTGCGTGAAATGATGACGCCGTCGGCGGAACCGGTCTCGACCAGGTAGCGTATGGGGTCGAGCGGATCCTGCGAGCGCGAATAGGGCGTGACGATCAGGTGGTAGGGCGTGTCGGCAATGACTTCCGAGACACCGTAGATGATGTCTGAGACGAAGCTCATGATCTCGCGGTCGGTGTTGAGCACGAGGCTGATGACATTGGTCTTGCCGGTTCTGAGCCTGACGCCGGCGCGGTTCGGGCGGTAGCCGATCTGCTTGGCGACGAGCTGGACGCGGCGCCTGGTTTCGGCGCCGATCTCAGGGGCATCCTTCAAGGCGCGCGACACGGTGGTGACGCCGAGCCCGGTCATGAAGGCAAGCGTCTTCAGCGTTGGCCGCTCTTGCGCCGACGCTTCCTCGTTCTTTTCCGTATGCCGTCTGTCCATTCGTCCCGCCCGTCAGGCGCATAGCAGCCGCAGGCCGGGTCGGCAATCGCCGTGATTGGCGGCGTCGCATGATTTCAAGCCCGGCAATCCGTCAATATACTGAAACGTTACAGATTGCCAATCGCACTGCGCTGGCGGGCGAATTCGCAGGACGACATGGAGCCGCGAATTCCCTTGAGAATCCAGAGCGAAACGCCCTCCTGGCGACGCTCTATGCCGGCTTTCATGGACCTTCTCTTATTTTGCACTGCAATTGCTCATATTGCGGCGCACAACGGCAAGGCCGGTCGATAGATTTTATTCGCGACTCGAAAAAATATCGAACGGTCTCCACGCCTGGGGTTGCGCCATCCACGCAATTGCCGTATCGAAAATCTGTAACGTTTCAGATTCTGGGAGGAACCGAAATGCGATACAAACTTTTGACCGCTGCCCTGGCGGCCACGGCCGCGCTACAGTTCGCCGGCCCGGCCACCGCGACGGACCTGGAAGTCACTCATTGGTGGACTTCCGGCGGCGAGGCGGCGGCGGTCGCGGAACTCGCCAAGGCATTCGACGCCACCGGCAATCACTGGGTCGACGGCGCCATTGCCGGCTCCGGCGGCACGGCACGGCCGATCATGATCAGCCGGATCACCGGCGGCGACCCGATGGGCGCCACCCAGTTCAATCACGGCCGGCAAGCGGAAGAGCTGGTGCAGGCCGGCCTGATGCGCGACCTGACCGATGTCGCCACCAAGGGCAAGTGGACAGAGGTCGTGCGGCCGAAGAGCCTGCTCGACAGCTGCACCATCGGCGGCAAGATTTATTGCGTGCCCGTCAACATTCATTCCTGGCAGTGGCTGTGGCTCTCGAACGACGCCTTCCAGAAGGCTGGCGTGCCGGTGCCAAAGGACTGGAATGAGTATGTGGCCGCCGCCCCGGCGCTCGAGAAGGCAGGCATCGTCCCGCTGGCGGTGGGCGGGCAAGCCTGGCAGTCGTCCGGCGCCTTCGACGTGCTGCTTGCAGCGGTTGGCGGCACCGACACCTTCCTCAAGGTCTACAAGGACAAGGACGCCAAGTTCGCGGCCGGTCCTGAAGTCGCCAAGGTGTTCAAGGCGGCCGACGATGCGCGCAAGATGGCCAAGAACACCAATGTGCAGGACTGGAACCAGGCCACCAACATGGTCATCACCGGCAAGGCCGGCGGCCAGATCATGGGTGACTGGGCGCAGGGCGAGTTCCAGGTTGCCGGCAAGACCGCCGGCAAGGACTATACCTGTCTTCCCGGCCTTGGCCTGAACGAGGTCATCGCCACGGGTGGTGATGCCTTCTATTTCCCGGTGCTCAAGGATGCCGACAAGTCCAAGGCGCAAGAAGTCCTGGCCGAAACCTTGCTCGATCCCAAGACCCAGGTCGCCTTCAATCTCAAGAAGGGCTCGCTGCCGGTGCGTGGCGACGTCGACCTTAACGCTGCCAATGACTGCATGAAGAAGGGGCTCGCCATCCTGGCCAAGGGCGCCGTCATCCCATGGACCGATCAGTTGCTTTCGCAAGACAGCCAAAAGCAGAAGGAGGACCTGTTCTCCGAGTTCTTCGCCAAGCCCGAGATGACCGTGGAAGAGGCGCAGAAGCGCTTCGCCGACATCATCGCCACGGCGGATTGATACCGCCGGCAAAGTCCCATTCCCTCCCGGTCCGGTGAACTCCAGGCCGGGAGGGTGCGCCCTTACCCGATCCAGCATGGCTGCACCGATGAGCAAGAGCGAACGCCCCAGCCGACTGTTTCGCAATCTCAATGCGAAGGTCGCGTCGATCCCCATGATCCTCACCGCGCTGGTGGTTTTCGTCGGCGGCACGGCGTGGACGGTGCTCTATTCCTTCACCAATTCGAAGCTGTTGCCGCGGCTGAATTTCGTCGGCCTCGACCAGTATTACCGGTTGTGGGCGACCCCGCGCTGGCTGATCTCGATCGAGAACCTGCTGATCTACGGCGTGATCTCGCTGGTTTTCTCGCTGGTGATCGGTTTCATCCTCGCTGCCCTGCTCGACCAGAAGATCCGTTTCGAGGATACGTTCCGCACGATCTTTCTCTATCCCTTCGCACTCTCCTTCATCGTCACCGGCCTTGTCTGGCAATGGCTGCTCAATCCTGACTTCGGCATCCAGGGCGTGATACGAAACCTTGGCTGGACGAGCTTCGCTTTCGATCCGCTCTACAATTCCAGCATCGTCATCTACGGCATATCGATCGCCGCGCTCTGGCAGGGCACCGGGCTGATCATGTGCCTGATGCTGGCCGGCCTGCGCGGCATAGACGAGGATATCTGGAAGGCAGCGCGGGTGGACGGGATCCCGATGTGGAAGACCTATCTGTTCATCATCATCCCGATGATGCGGCCGGTCTTCATCACCACGCTCGTCATCATCGCGTCCGGCATCGTCAAGGTCTACGACCTCGTCGTCGCCCAGACCAGCGGCGGGCCGGGCATCGCCTCCGAAGTGCCGGCAAAATATGTCTACGACTACATGTTCTTCGCCCAGAATCTCGGCCAGGGTTTCGCGGCCTCGACCATGATGCTGCTCTCGGTGATGATTGTCATCGTGCCGTGGGCTTATCTCGAATTCGGAGGCAGGAAGCGTGTCTGACCAAGCCGTCTCCTTGTCCGCGCCGTCCGGCGCCGGCCATGCCGATGCCTCGGGGCCGAGCGGACCGAAGCCGCGTCACATTTTCTCGCGCCGCAACATCTTCCTCTATGGCACGCTCATCGTGGCGGCGCTCTACTACCTCCTGCCGCTCTATGTGATGATCGTCACCTCGCTCAAGGGCATGCCGGAAATCCGCCTCGGCAACATCTTCTCGCCACCGCTCGAGATCACGTTCGAGCCCTGGGTCAAGGCGTGGTCGACGGCCTGCACCGGCCTCAATTGCGACGGACTCTCGCGCGGCTTCTGGAACTCCGTTCGTATCACCGTACCTTCGGTGATCTTGTCGATCGCGATCGCCTCCGTAAACGGCTATGCGCTGGCCAACTGGCGCTTCAAGGGCGCCGACACGTTCTTCATCATCCTGATCGTCGGTGCCTTCATCCCCTATCAGGTGATGATCTATCCGATCGTCATCATCCTGCGCGAGATCGGCCTCTATGGCAGCCTGAGCGGCCTGGTGGTCGTCCATTCCATTTTCGGCATGCCGATCCTGACACTTTTGTTCCGCAACTATTTCACCTCCATGCCGGAGGAATTGTTCCGGGCGGCGCGCGTCGACGGCGCCGGCTTCTGGGGCATCTATCTGCGCATCATGCTGCCGATGTCGCTGCCGATCTTCGTCGTCGCCGTCATCCTGCAGGTGACAGGCATTTGGAACGACTTCCTGTTCGGCGTCGTCTACACGCGCCCCGACACCTATCCGATGACGGTGCAGCTCAACAACATCGTCAACTCCGTGCAGGGCGTGAAGGAATACAACGTCAATATGGCGGCGACCATCCTGACCGGGCTGGTGCCGCTCGTTATCTATTTCATTTCCGGCAGGCTTTTTGTGCGTGGCATCGCTGCCGGCGCGGTGAAAGGGTGATGATGGCAGAAATCGCGAACCCCAGCGTATCGATCCAGAACCTGTCGCTGAACTATGGCGCGGTGTCGGTTCTGCAGACACTCAATCTCGATATCGCCGAGGGCGAGTTCATCGTGCTCCTGGGGCCCTCCGGCTGTGGCAAGTCGACCTTGCTCAACTGCATTGCCCGGGCTGCTCGACATTTCGAAGGGCCGCATCTTCATCAAGGGCAAGAACGTCACCTGGGAGGAGCCCAAGGATCGCGGCATCGGCATGGTATTCCAGTCCTATGCGCTCTATCCGCAGATGACGGTGGAGAAGAACCTGTCCTTCGGCCTGCGCGTCGCGGGCCTGCCCAAGGACGAAATCGCCAAGCGTATCGCGCGCGCCGCGGAGATCCTGCAGATCGAACCGCTGCTGCAACGCAAGCCCTCCGCACTGTCCGGCGGCCAGCGCCAGCGCGTGGCGATCGGGCGGGCGCTGGTGCGCGATGTCGACGTTTTCCTGTTCGACGAACCGCTGTCCAATCTTGACGCCAAGCTGCGATCGGAATTGCGCGTCGAGATCAAGCTGCTGCATCGCAGATTGCAGAACACCATGATCTACGTCACCCACGACCAGATCGAGGCGATGACGCTCGCCGACCGGATCGCGGTGATGAAGGGCGGCGTCATCCAACAGCTCGACGCCCCCGCAAACCATCTACAACCGTCCGGTCAATCGCTTTGTCGCCGGATTCCTCGGTTCGCCGGCGATGAATTTCATCGAGGGTCAACTGGAAGCCGGCGATGCCGCGGCGTTCACCGCCGACGGGGTTTCGATACCGCTCGACCGCTATGAGTTCGACAAGGATCGCGGCAGCGCGGGCAAGCCCTGTGTGTTCGGCATCAGGCCCGAGCACGTCGCCTTTGGAGATGCGGCCAAGGCCATGCCGTTCACCGCCGAGTCAGCCGTCGAGATCGTCGAGCCGATGGGCTCCGACACGCTGGTGTGGACCAAGCTCGGCGGCCGCAATTTTTCCTTCCGCGTCGAGGCGGAAAAGACGCTGCGCACCGGCGATCCAATCCGGATCGGCTTTGACCCAGCCCGCGCCTCGCTTTTCGACACCCCATCCGGCAACCGCCTATAGCTCCCAAGCCCTCCTCCCAAGAACCCACCCTACCAAGCAGAACGGACAGAGACGATGAACTGGTCATTCCAACTTTACAGCGCCCGCAATTTTCAACCTTGGGAGGGCGTGCTCGCCTCGCTCGGCAAGCTCGGCTACGCGCAAGTCGAAGGTTTCGGTGGCGTCTATGAAAATCCCAAGGCCTTCCGCGCGGAACTCGACAAGAACGGGCTTTCGATGCCGACCGGGCATTTCTCCATCGATGCGTTGGAGAAGGATTTCGACGGCGTGCGCAAAACGGCCGAAGCGCTCGGCATCAAGCTTCTGATCTGTCCCTATCTGACGGCCGAGGACAGGCCGTCAGACGCCGCCGGCTGGCGCGGCTTTGGCGAGCGACTGGCCAAGGTTGGCGAGGTCGCCTCGAAGGCCGGCTACGGCTTTGCCTGGCACAACCATGATTTCGAGTTCAAGGCACTCGCCGACGGTTCGGTGCCGCAGGATCACATCCTGTCGTCCGCTCCCGATATCGGCTGGGAGATGGACCTTGCCTGGGTGGTGCGCGGCGGCGCCGATCCGCTGCCCTGGATCGAAAAGCACGGCAAGCGCATCGTCGCCGTGCATGTCAAAGACATCGCCAAGCCGGGCGAGGGACTGGACGAGGATGGCTGGTCGGATGTCGGCCACGGCACGATCGACTGGGCCGACCTGATCAAGGTGTTGCGGGCCAAGAGCGCGGCAAAATACTTTGTCATGGAGCAGGACAACCCCAACGACATCGAGCGCTTCGCTCGTCGCTCGATCGCATCCGTCAAGGCTTACTAGGAACAATCATCATGGCAAAGAAACTGGGTATTGGCGTCATCGGCTGCGGCAACATCTCGAAGGCGTATTTCTCGCTGGCACCGCTGTTTCGCGGCATCGAGATGCGCGCCTGCGCCGACATCAACATGGACGCGGCCAGGGCGCGGGCGAAGGAGTTCAAGCTGCGCGCCGAGACCGTCGAGGACCTGCTCAAGGCCGATGACATCGACATCATCGTCAACCTGACGATACCGGCGGTGCATTACGAGGTGTCCAAACGCGTGCTCGATGCCGGCAAGCACGTCTATTCGGAAAAGCCGTTCGTGCTCTCGCTCGAAGAGGGCCAGGACCTCAAGGCCCGGGCTGAAAGGAAGGGGTTGCGCATCGGCTCGGCGCCCGACACGTTCCTCGGCGGCGCGCACCAACTGGTGCGTGAACTGATCGACGAGGGGAAGCTCGGCAAGATCACCAGCGGCACCTGCCATGTCATGGGTCACGGCATGGAGCACTGGCACCCGAATCCGGATTTCTTTTTCCAGCCGGGCGCCGGACCGGTGCTCGACATCGGGCCGTATTACATCACCAATCTGATCCAGCTGATCGGGCCGGTGAAACAGGTGGCCGCCTTTGCGACGACCCCGGCCAAGGAGCGGACGATTTCGTCGAAACCGCGTGCGGGCGAAAAAATCCCGGTCAACACGCCAACCACCATCCATGGCCTGCTGGAGTTCGAGAACGGCGCCGTGGTGACGTTGAACACCAGCTGGGATGTCTGGGCTCACGGCCATGCGCCGATGGAACTCTATGGCGAAGCGGGCACGGTGTTCGTGCCGGATCCGAATTTCTTCGGCGGCGACGTGCGCTTCACCGAAGAGGGCAAGCCGGTCAAGAAGCTGCCGAAATGGAAGCACCCGCTTGGCGTGCCCAATGAAATGCACGGCCAGGGCATGATGGCCAACTACCGCACGGCAGGTCTCGCCGACATGGCGTTGGCGATAGTCGAGGGGCGGCCGCATCGTTGCTCGATGGAATTGGCGCTGCATGCCGTCGATGTCATGACCGGCATCCTGCGCTCCGGCGAAACCGGCAAGTTCGTCGTCATGCAGACCACTTGCGAGCGGCCGGCGGCACTTGGCGTCAAGGCGGCCAAGGAACTGCTGGCGAAGAAGTAGGCGCAAAGATTATCGATAATGTTGACTTGCCCCTCTCCCCGTTCGGCCGGGGAGAGGGTAAAAGGGCGCCGGGCCGGCTCACCGCTTTGCGATGAAGCTGCCCGGTCTGTTCACATTCGAGGATCTTTCCCAATGCCCTATGTCGCCGCCGAAAATCGCTACGAAAAAATGATCTACAATCGCTGTGGGCGCTCCGGCCTCAAGCTGCCGGCGATCTCGCTCGGCCTGTGGCACAATTTCGGTAACGACACGCCGCACAAGACCAAGCAGGCGATCGTGCGCAAGGCGTTCGACCTCGGCATCACCCATTTCGACCTCGCCAACAATTACGGGCCGCCGCCCGGCTCGGCCGAAACCGCTTTCGGCGAAATCCTGCGCACCGATTTTTCCGCCTATCGCGACGAGCTGATCATCTCGACCAAGGCCGGCTATGAAATGTGGGCCGGCCCTTACGGTGAATGGGGCGGGCGCAAATACATGCTGGCCAGCCTCGATCAGAGCCTGAAGCGGATGGGGCTCGATTATGTCGACATCTTCTACTCACACCGCTTCGACCCGGACACGCCGCTGGAAGAAACCATGGGCGCGCTCGACCATGCGGTGCGCTCGGGCAAGGCGCTCTATGCCGGCATTTCGTCCTACAACTCGCAGCGCACCCGCGAGGCCGCCGACATATTGCGGCAGCTCGGCACGCCCTGCATCATCCACCAGCCGAGCTATTCGATGCTGAACCGCTGGGTCGAGGAAGACGGCCTGCTCGACACGCTGGAAGGGCTCGGCGTCGGCTCGATCGTGTTCTCGCCGCTGGCCCAGGGCATGCTGACCGACAAATATCTTGGCGGCATCCCCGAAGGCAGCCGCGCCTCGCAGGGCAAGTCGCTGAAGTCGGCCTTCATCAACGACCGCACCATCGCCAACATCAAGGCGCTCAACGCCATCGCCGGCAAGCGCGGCCAGACGCTGGCGCAGATGGCGCTGGCCTGGGTGCTGCGCAAGGGCAAGGTGACATCGGCGCTGATCGGCGCCAGCCGGCCGGAGCAGGTCGAGGACTGCGTCGGCGCCCTGAAGGTGCTCGACTTCAGCGATGCCGAATTGGCCGAGATCGATAGCTACGCGCGCGAATCCGACATCAATCTGTGGGCGGCCTCAGCCGAGCGCAAAGGCCCGCCGAGGAAATAAAGCTGTAGGACAAGCCGGCAAATGACAACGGCGGGAACCCTTCCCGCCGTTTTCATGGCAAGCAAAATGTCGAACAAGATGGCTGGGCCTCAGGGCGTCTTCGGCTTCTGGGCCGTGCCCAGCCCGGCTTTCGGCTTTTCCGGCGCAGGAGCAGGGCCCTTCATCTTCGCCTCGATCCAGCCGCCGTAGTTGGCCAGCCGCGTGTAGATGCCATAGGCGTCCTTGTGGCCGCAGGCCGCGCTGCCGTCGGCGGGGCCTTCGCCCCAGCTGACGACGCCGACCTGAACCGGGCCGTCGGCGCCGGTCATGAACAGCGGGCCGCCGCTGTCGCCATTGCAGGCATCGCGCACACCGCTGGTGGTGCCGGCGCAGATCATGTTGCCGGTCAGCGGATCGGTCATGTCGGCGGCAATCGCATTGGCGGCGGCATCGATGCCCTTTTCCGAATAGCGCATGCGGTGGGACAGATCGCCGAGCGCGGCCTTCAGGTCGTGCGCATAGATGGCCTTGATGCCAGTGTTGCAGGCGCTGTTCGGCTGTAGATCAAGGTCGGCGACCATCAGCGTGGTCGGGAACGTTCCGTCCTGCATCTTGCCCCAGCCGGTGACGGTGGTCTTGCCGGTGTCAGGGGTCGCCTGGCGGGTAAGCTTGATGGTCGGCGCATCGGCCGGCTCGGCAAGCCGGAGCAGGCCGAGGTCGTTGTCGAGCGTCTGCTCGCTGTAGCCTTCGTTGACGATGACCTCCACCACCTTGTGGCGCTTGCCTTCGCCGAGGTCGGTGGCGCCGGTCAGCACGGTGACCGAATCCGGTGAGATCGGCTTGCCCTTGTCGTTGAGGCAGTGTGCCGCGGTCAGCACCCATTGCGGGGCGATCAGGCTGCCGCCGCAGAATTGTGCATTGGCCTGCGAGGCCGGGTTCTCGTCCAGCCTGGCGGTGGTGAGCAGCGCGACCTGGAACGGATAGGCGCCCTTTTCGGCCTGGTTGCCGCCATAGACCCGGTCGGCGCCGTCAGGGTTATCAGCGGCTGCCTTGGCCCTGGCCTCGGTCACCCGCTGCATCGGCGAGACCGCCGCTTCGGGCCTTGCGGCGCTTTCATCCGCCCGGCCGGGGTTGATCGATACAAAGGCGGCGGCAATGCCAAGCAGCGATGCGGCAACGATTGGTCCGAACCGATTTGTGATGTGCACCTGAACCTCCTCAGACAATTTTCCCGCGCGGATCGACGCCGGGCATTGTGCAAGGAGGTGTCGCCGGTCCGGCGATCCTCACGCGTGCCGTATCGAAAACGGCGCGCGATCGGTCACAAAACCGAATCCCACTTTTGCTAACCGTGCCCGCGAGCAGAACCCGCACAAAATCCTATAGCCCCCCACGGGCTACGTGGAAGCGATTTGTCATTGCCAATCTTGGATTATTTTAGGCAGTATACCGTTGCAGAGTTTTTTTGGCGGGGGCCTTGAAAATGACAGCCTAGAACAACGCTCGCGGGGAATGCCGGCGAGCAGACTCATTTTTCGGCGTCACCACGATCTCGACAATATTTCTCTATTTTGATCCAGTCCTTGCTGACTTTTGGGAGAGTCTCACCATGACAAAACTGACAAACGCACTTATTGCGTCCGCTTTGCTTTCCACCGCAATGTGGACGGTCCCGGTTTTCGCCGCCGACCCTGGGTCCGCCAGTGCCGGCAATGGCGAAAGCATGCGGGACGTTACTTCAGGCGACTTCAAGGCCGGCCGGGCAAAGCCGATCACGACACCAAAGCTTACTGATGAAGACAGCCGTGCCGCGCCGCTCACCGACGAGAAGGCGGCAGTCAAATCCTATGGCATCGTCGGGCGTTCCGCCGATGGCAAGGAGATCAAGATCGAGCCGAGCGAAGCACTGCGCGAGCTCATCATCAAGGAACTGAATGCGCCGGCCAATGGCGCGGATGGGGCTGAGCGCAAGACCGAGGACCCTGGGCTCGGCGAAGGCGAAGCCGGGCGTCAGGTTTTCGGTCCCGACGATCGTGAGCAGGTCAGGAACACCAAGACCTATCCGTTCTCGGCCATCGGCTATCTCGAAGCCAAATCTCCGAAGACGGGCAGCTATGGCAGCTGCTCGGCAACGCTGATCGGCCCGCGCACGGTGCTCACCGCGGCACATTGCCTCTACAGCCATGAGGACAAGGACTGGCTCTCGGAATATCTCTTCGTGCCAGGCCTCAACGGCAGCACTGCCGACGACGCACCGTTCGGCGCCTTCGCCTATGAAAGCGCCTATGTGCTGCAGGGCTTCATCGACAACTACCAGGGTTACTACGGCTCGGTGATCCCGTGGGATCTCGGCATCATCACGCTGAAGCAGGATGTCGGCACCAACCTCGGCTGGCTGGGCTACGCAAATTATGACGATCTCGGCGACTTCACCGCCAACCTTGTCGGCTATCCCGGCGACAAGCCGATGGGCACGATGTGGAAGGCGAGCTGCGAAGTGCATGCCGAGAACATCGCGCCGGAATATTTCCAGTATGATTGCGATACGTTCCCGGGGTCGAGCGGCAGCTCGGTCTATGCCTATGACACCAAGTCTAAGCAGCGCATCATCACCGGCGTCAACGTGGCGGAAAGCCCCGAGGCGAACACCGCCGTGCGCCTGAACGCCGCTAACGTCCAGTGGATCAACAGCCTGTACAAATAGTCGCTGCGCGTTCGCGGTGAAGACAAAGGCGGCGGGTCGATCCTGCCGCCTTTTTCGTGCCGATTCTTCCCTCATGGCTTCCCTTGCACGAGGCCGGCGCCCCGACTACGCTTGGCTTGCCAAGGGGCGAGGCGTCCAGGGGGCTTGAGGGATGGGACGGACAAAGGCAGTGTTCGGGGTCGCGGCCGCATCGATGCTGGGCGCGATGATGCTTTCACCGGCTTTCGCCGATCCCGCCCCTGTCGGCGCCTGGGCGGAGCGCGTGCAGATCCTCTATCAGGCCGACACACGCTCGGTGCTGCGCAGGACCGTGCGTGTCTGGGATTTCCATCCCGAGAAGAACCTCGACTTCGTCTGGGAGCCGGCCGCGGGCCGCTCGCCTGATAAGACGATCGCCGAGGACGGCACCGTCAACGGTAAGGGCAGGCTGGTGTGGCGGGTGCGCGGCTCGGCGAGCTATGACCCGAAGACCGTCTACTCCAGCTATTTCGGCGATGTCAGGAACGGCCGGCCCGACGGGCAAGGCCGGCTCGAATTGCGCTCAGGCGAGGTTTTCGACGGGCATTGGCTTGGCGGAGAACTCAACGGCGAAGGTATCCATGTCGATGCCGAAGGCAACCGCTATGAGGGGCAGTTCGTAGACGGCATTCCGAATGGCGAGGGCCGGTTGCTGTCGAAGACAGGCGAGATCTTTGCCGGCTCTTTTGTCGGCGGGTTGAAGAACGGCAAAGGCACCACGCGGCTCCCCGGCGGCACGGTCTATGAATCGCAGTGGGTGATGGGCAAGGAGGTCGGCGGCACGCGTCCAGACGTCCTGGCCGATGCCAAGGTCGGAGGCCTCCTCAAGGCGCAGGCCAGCGGCGGCGATGCAGGCAAAGTCGAGATCGGCGTCATCGTCGACCAGCGCATGACCCAGCAGGCCGACATGAAATACCAGCACCTGGTGCGCGACGAGGACATCGCGATCTATCCGGAAGACACCCTCTACAACGACGCCTGGAACGGCACCGGAACGGTCAATACCACCAATGTCTATGAAGGTGCGACCTGGGAGGACACGCCGGCCTTTGCCGAGGTCGACCTGACGACGACGGACGAGTCCAGGGTCAAGCTCGACAGCCTGGAAATGAAGGTCGCTGCCAGCGACGCCTACCGCAAACCGATGTTGTCGATCTCGGAGCATTTCGGCTGCATCGGCTTCCGGCCCGATTTCTCCATCGTCAACAATGGCTGGGGCGACGCCAAGGACATGAAGATGTCGGTCCAGTTCACCACGGTGGACGAAGAAGGCAATCCGACCGGGCAGCCAAGCCGCATGTTCACCAAAGACATCGGCGGTTTCAGCGATGGCGTCGACGTGTCGATCAAGAGCGTGCTCGACGAGGCCGGCGTCGACACGGCAAGCCTTGAGACCGGGCGTTTCCCCTGTCCCTCGGTCGACAGCCTCAATGTCTGCCGCAGCCAGCTCACCAACAAGATCAAGTTCGGTGAGGTCGGCGACTATCTTGGCAATTTCAACCAGGCGATGACGCTGAACGCGATCGGCAAGTTGGACTATTCCTGGGCGGACGATCAGGGCAATGTCTACCAGCAGAGCGAGCCCTTCCGCGCCCAGATGACCATGGCGGTCTTCGAGACTCCCGAATCGATGGCCGAATGCGGCGATGGCGGTGGCGGCAGCCCGGAAGCGATGCGCTACCAGAACATCGAATTCCCGATCGGCAAGCACGACTACACGATCGCCATGCCGGTGCGCGGCAACAAGACTGTCAGCGCCTATACGGCGCGGCTGAAGATGTGGTCGGCGATGTCGTCGATCCACAGTTTCAGCATCGCCGCGCATTTCGCCGACGGCAGCGTGCGCGAGAGCAAGCCGGTGACCTTCTTCTATTTCCGGCCGAAGCAATCGCTGTTCGAGACCAGGACCGAACCGGCGGCGTGCTATCTACCCCGCCAGATGATGGGCTGCGGCTAAGGTATGTCGATATTCAGGTGAGGCCGGTCTGCAAACGGCTGATACCTGCGCTTCCCCGTTATACTGCGTCGCAGTAGAACTGTGCTCACGTACGAAAAGTACGCTCCGCTCCGGTTCTCGGTGTCAGCCGTTTTCGACTCGGCCTGACCTGAATCTCAACACATCTTCAGGTTCTTCACGTCGAAAACGGCAGTCGCCTATCTGCGACCCATCTCGAAATAGTTGGGCAGTGGGATGAGCCTGGCAAAGATCGTGCCTTGGGAAAAGACACGCAATTCCAGCATCGAACCTGAGGAGCGTTGCGCACTCTGGTCGAACAGGAAATTGCCGAGCGAATAGACCTCTGCCACATCGCCGCCGGCAACCGGGACGATCGCCTCACTCGAGACATGCGGATGGCCGCCGACAATGGCCGAGACGCCGCGCAGCCGCATCCCATCGGCAAGCATCTCTTCGCGCGCCGACGGTTCGGTCTTGTACTCGCGGCCCCAATGGACGAAGGCGACGACCGGGCGCTGCGCATTTTCGTGCAGCAGCCGGTCGAGCAAGGCGGAGGTGAGCAGGTCGGTGTTCTTCGAACCGTTGGTGTCGATGTCGGTCAGGCCGACAAGGTCGACATCGGCCAGCGCCAGCGTCTCGCCCTGGCCGAAATGCGGGATGCCGGCTTCGTCCAGCGCGCGCAGCGTCTCGGCATAGCCGGACGGGCCGAGATCATAGGCGTGATTGTTGGCGAGACTGACGCCGGCGACATGCAACCGCTTCAGCATGCTGACGGCGAGGTCTTCCGGCATGGCCAGCGTCATGTCGTCAATCGCTTCCGGCACGTTGGGCAGGATGACGCCTTCGAGATTGACGATCAGCGGCCGCGCTCCGGTCAGCGAAAGGATGCTGTCGACGATCTTGTCGGCAACGCCGTCGCGGACCAGGATCTTCTTCATGGCACGACCGAAATTCACGTCACCAGCGAGATAATAAATCCTGTCCTTTGGCCGCGCCGGGTTGTTGAAGCCGGGACCGAAAGCGCCGAACAGCGCCACGACATAGCTGGTGGTGCGCTCGACATAGTCGGACGTGTGTTCCTGCGAGTTCTCGTTGGCGACCACCAGCGGCTGGGCGCCGAACAATTCGCGCTGCAGCCGGGTCTGGATGTAGAGCGCGCCGACGGAATCGGCATGATCGGGCTGACGCAGGGCCGCTATGCCGTCGAGCGATCCGGCGGCCAGCATGTTCAGCGTCTGCTGGTCGAAACGCCTGGAATCATGCTGGGGCAGATAGTGCGAGAAGTCGGTGGATTCGACGATCAGCGTGTCCTGGTCGACGAGCGGTTTCAGCGCCTCGGCCAGCCGGTCCCAGTCGCCGCGCTTCGCCTTCACCGACATCGCCACCGGCACGATCTTCGCCTCGGGGAAGTAGTGATGCAGGAAGGGCAGCATGGCGCGTACGCCATGTTCCTTGTCGAACAGGCAGGATTCCTCGACCATGTCGCCGTGGGCTTCCAGAAGGCGCACGGCATCGGTGTCGGCGGCCACCGGACCAAGCACGGTGTCGAAGCCGCGCGCCGTGGTGGCGTAGAGCTTGTGCGTCTTGTGGAAATGGTCCGGCGACAGGATGACGATGCGCTTGTAGCGAAAGCCGGACGCTGCATGAAAACCCAGTGCCACGAGGTCGGCGGCCAGCAGGTGATGCGGCACGGTGATGCCGGTCAGCCGCTGGTTGGAGGGCCGGACAGTAGCGACGCTGGCGATGGCGTCCTTGAACAGCGTGGCGTCGTCGTAGAACGTCGGGAAGTTTTCGGTTCCGGGCGGGCAGGCGATCGGGGTGGCCTGTGCCGTGCCGCCGAGAACCAGGGCGAACATGATGACCGTCAGCAGGCGGGCTATCACGGCTCGGCCAACACGATGTTCTCCACGCCGCCGACATAGTAGAACGGCTTCTGCTTCGACGCCGTCAGCCGCACCACTTCGTGCGAAATGAAATCGGCGAGCCCGAACAGCGTGACGCCGCCATCCGAGGTCTTCGCCTTGCCGCGCAGGCCTTCGAGTATCGAATAGGTGAAGACGCCGTGCCCGAGCTCCGGCAATTCGGCGGCGGTGTTGTTGGCCGCGGTCGCCGAAAACACGACGATGCGCGCGTCCTGCGCGTCCTTTTCCAGGCGCGGATTGAAGGCGTTGGCGGCATGGCAGGTGTCGAGCAGCATGAAGCGCATGCCCTTGGCCCGCTCGACCGATTTCTGGACGTCACCCCAGTCGACAAGCGAAGAGCGCTTCCAGCGGTCGGCATCCTGTTTGCGGCCATCGGTCGGGATGAAATAGTAATCCTCGTCGATGTTGATGCCATGGCCGGCGACGAAAACAATGGTGGTGTCGTGTTCGCCAGGCCTGTCGAGGAAATCGGCAAGCTGGTCGTCGATCGTGTGCGAGTCCGGCTCCATGATGTTGTCGGCGCTGGCGACAGTGTAGGTCTGTTGCGCCTTGTCGGGGCTTTCGTCGAGCGCCTCGCGGTTGACCAGAACCAGCGTCTCCATCGACGAGAACAAAGGTGCCGATTTCTGCGCAACCACCTTGAGGAACTCGGTGGCGTCGTCGACGGGGTAGCGCAAATCGCAGGCATGGCCGGAACAGGCGTCGGTCAGGAACGGATATTTGTCGACGCCGATCACCGCGACATAGAGCTTGCCCTTGGCCTCGGCCTTTTCAGTCTTCCTTGCCAGCGCCGTCACGCTGCGCTCGGTCAGATAGCCATATTCGTTGATGCCGGTGATGCGGATAGTGTTTTGACCATCCTCGACCGGCACCTCGACTGTTGTCTTGTTGCCGTCGACCGAGCGCGTCGCGATGTCGCCGACATTGCGGCTGTTCGACAGGATCGAGAAGCCGGCGGCATCGGCTCCGGCTTCCTTGGTGCCTGTGATTTCGACGGCGACATAACCGTCGCGGACCTTGCTCTGGTCGTCGGCGAGGCGAATGCCGAATTCCGGCGGCTTGCGCTGCAAGAGCTTCTGCAACTCGTTGTCGACGCCCGGCCGCATCTCCTGGACTGCCTGTTTGGCGCTGCGCAGGATGATGGCGCGGCGCACCATTTCCGGGCTCCAGAGGTATTTCTTCAACTGGCCGGCGCGGATGAGGCGGCCTTCATGGTCACGGTCCTGGTTGACGTGCCAGCCGATCAGCTTGTCTCCCTCGTCGGAGGAATAATAGTAGCCTTGCGGCATCCAGGCGATCCATTGTGAGCCGGCAAAGAACATCGACACGATCAGCTCGTGCGTCTTCAGGTTCCACAGCCTCACGGTCTGGTCGGCGCTGCCGGTGACCAGAAGGCCGGCTTTCTCCGAGGCGACCATGGCGTTGATTTCGCCGGTGTGGCCGGTGAATTCGCCGGAGACCCTGGCGGTCGCGGCCTTGTATTCCAGCAGCGTGCCGTCATTGCCGCCGGTGATCAGGCCAAGCCCGTTGTCGATCAGCGTGAAGGCGGAATGGGCAAAGCCGTTGGTGGCGTCGTTCTCGATCGAGCGCACCACCTTGCCGCCATTGGCGATCTCCAGCACCGCGTTCTCCAGCGCGTCCTTGCCGCCCACCGTGGCGTGCAGGGACCACTCGCCATCGCTCAGCGCGGCGCGGGCAAACGACGCCGGCTCGGTCAGCGGCTGCGGGTCATCGAAGAACCGCTCGGTTGTGGGCAACTCCAGCCTCTTGTCCAATGCGCCCAATTGTTCCGGGCAAGCCACGCGCTCGGGGCAGGGGTTGGCGTTGCCCCAGGCGATGATGCCGTTTGCCGGATCGATGCCGATAGCGGTCACCGGTTCGCCCACTCCTTGGAGCAAGGCCTTGCGTTCGCCGGTCGCCGGGTCCCAGACTTGGATGGCGTTGCGGGTGCCGCCGGCCGTCGCCACCAGCGAGCCGCCGGCATTGGCGGCGCTGGCATAGACCGTGCCGTCATGGCCGCTGTAGTCGAGCAGCTTCTCGCCGCTGTCGGTGTTCCAGACGACGGAGCGGTGCTTGTCGGCGCAGCGATAGCCGCAGGAGGCGACCAGCCGCGATCCCTTGGCGAAGGTCAGCGAGCCGATGAGGAAATCCTGCTTGGGCATGGCGCGCACCAGCGTCCCGTCGGCCGCGCGCCAGAGCTGGACCTGGCCGTCCTTGCTGCCGGTGGCAAACATGCTGCCGTCCTGCGAGATCGCCAGCGCCAGCACACTGACGTCCCGCAAAGGCTCTGTGCCAGCGGGCAAGGCGATCTCGTCGCCCTTGGCGACATCCCACAACCGGATGCCATTGTCGGTCGTGGTCGCCGCCAGCCGGGTTCCCGCGGCGGCGAAAGCCAGCTTGTCGATGTGCCAGGAATCGGCGTCGAGCTTCTTGTCCAGCGTCCAGCCCGTCGCTGATTTGTCGTCGAGCCGCCAGAGATAGACTATGCCGTCGCCGCCGCCGGCAGCCAGTATCTTGCCATCTGGAGAGAAGGCGAGGTCGTAGGTCGCGTAGTCGGCGGCCTGGAGAACGGCCTTCATCTTGCCGGTGGCGAAGTCGAACAGCCTGATGTCGCCATAGGGCGGCTTGTCGCCGAGACCGGCGCCGAAATAGCCGCCGGCGGCGATCGTCTTGCCGTCCGGCGAGACCGTGACCGCGAAGATCTTGCCGTCGCTGCCATTGCCGAGATAGCCGCGAATGGTGCGTAGCGTCACGCCGCTCTGCCAGTCCCAGATGCGGATGGTCTTGTCATCGGATGCCGAGACAACGTCCTCGCCATCGGGGGTGAAGGCGAGGTCGGCAATCCGTGCGGTATGGCCTCCGGTGTCGAGGTCGAGATGGAAATCCGGGGCGTCCTCGGCGCGGGCGGCAGAGGACGTGATCAAGGCTCCAGCCATGGCCAGCCAGCGGCAGGCACGCATGAGGCGCAAGGTGATTCCGGGTTTCCCCATCGCTATTTGGCTTCGCCCGCTGGTTGCCCGTTGCCAACATAGGCCTCGATCGCCGTGGCAAAAGTCGGCGAACCCGCCTTGCGCTGCTTGTCGACATAGCCGGCAAAATAGCTCCAGAAGGAGACGGCGTAGTCGCGGAAATAGGCATCGGTCACCTTGCGTGAGCACAGGTCGCCGTCGACGCAGAAGGACAGCCGGTTGAGGAAATAGACAATGCGGTCGAAATTCTCGCTGAAGTCGGCGAGCGGCATGTCGCCGCCGGAGGCGCTCATCGCCTCGATGCCGATGCGCTGGCGGAACACCTGTTCCTCGGTCGGCGAAGGATTGGCGCTGAGCAGATTGTCGTATTTGGCGTTGAGGGCGGCAAGGCGATCCTTCAACGCCCGTTGTGCCTGCTGATAGTCCTTGGTTTCCCAGAGCTCGACCAGGGACATGGTCTGCTCGACGCGCTTCTGCTCCTGGTTCGCCAGGAATTGATAGACCGAGAATGCCAGGGTGAAGATGATGGCGAAACGCACCAGCATGCCCGACCAGGCATAGACCAGCATGCGCCAGTCGCGATCGGTGAAGGGATTGCTCTCCTTCTTGATCTCATGGCTGCTCGGCCAAGGAAAACCTTCGGTGGTTTCCGGCAGCGTCTCCTTCGCCGCCAGCGCCTTTGCGGGCGCGGCCACCGGCGTCTGCTTTGTCGTGCCCCCCGGCTTCTTCATTTGCAGCTGTCCAGTTCGATGGTGGCGGAGGGATCAAGCACCACGCCCGGCGCTTCAAGCTGCTTTTTCAGACATGCCAGCTGCGGGCGCGAAACAATGAACTGCATGTCCGGCTCCGCCGGCGCCTTGTTCGGCGACGGCAAGGCCTCGACCACGCCGCGCGAGGCGCAGCTCGAGAGGTCGACCACCACCGCGTCACTGCTGGTCTTGGCGAACTGGTCGTACTGATCGAGGAAGCACGTCGCCAGTTCCGAATTGATGACCACCTGCTTGGCGCAAAGGCCGCATGTGTCCTGCGCAGACGCGTTGACGATCAGCAACAGGCCGCCGGCAAGTCCGGCAACCGTCGTGCGCCAGGAGAAAAAAGACTTCTTCACAATCGATCCTATCTGCTTCGTCAGTCGCTGAACCCTTGGCCGCGGCTGGGGATGTTCTCATATCGCGCCGATCGCGCAAGAGCCCGATATACCAGGCCGTGCGGCCTTGGAGCCGGAGTTCAGGCGCGCGGCACCGTCTCCATCGGGAAGATCATCACCGCCCCCTTCGGGCCGCTCTTGTCGGCAAGCCGCATCACCGAGCGGGTCGGCGGCGCCATGCCGATATCGGCGAGCATGTCGGAGAAGCTGGCGGGGCCGAGGCCGCGCGTCATCGCCGCGACGCCGTCCTGCGCCAGGAAGCTCAAATCCTCCTTCTCGCTTTCCGGCGGCGCCTCGGTCAGCACCGCGATCATCCGTTCCATGCCGAAGCTGGTGTCGGTGAAGGCGAGCAGCCCTTCCTCCAGCGTGGCCTGCGGTGCCAGGCGTTCGGCGACGATGTGGGTGATCGAATAGTCGCTGCCGACATAGAGCACGTTGATGTCGACCAGCTGGTCCGAGCTGTTCTTGGCCAGCACATGCACCTCGTCGCCCGGCGAGACACGCGGCACCGCGGAAGCCTGCAGGGGCTCGAGACCATCCTTGTCGCGGCGCTTGACCTGGAACTGGACGTCGACATCCTCGGGCTTGTAGTCGGAGGCGGCCGCCAGACGCGACAGCCCGGTGGCGCGGAAGATGGTGCGCAAATTCCTGGTCGTGGCGTCGACCAGCTTCTGGCGGTCATCTAGATGGATAATGATCAGCGGCGGCTTGCTGCCGTCCTTCAGCGTCACGTCACCCGACGCCGGCAGGAACCACAGCGCCGGCTTGTCTGACGCGTCCTTGCCGGCGCCGGCAATGGCATTCTCGCGCATCACGGCAAAGCGCAGCTCGGCGCTCTTGCCCGGGTCGACCAGTTCGATGTTGAAGCCGGTTTCCTTGGCCGTGGCCAGTTCGTCGAGAACCGAATTGACGAGCTCGGCTTCTTTCTCCAGCCCCTTCGTCGCGGCCGGCCGAGCGACCGTGAGCCTGTAGTCGACGGCGATCTCCGCCACCCGCGCATAGGCGTTGGCAGGAATATCGGCGAGTTTGAGTGCCGGCTTTTTCTCGAACTCGACCGGCTTGACGCGGCTTTCCAGGTTCTTGGCCGACTGCACCTCGACGTAGCCGACCGCGTCGGACAGCGACGACAGTGCCGAGGGCAGGATGGCGAGCTTGCTGCCAGGCGTGAGGCGATGCAGCAGGCCAGCGCCGATCGTCGCCTCGCCGTCCTTGACGACGATGGGCCACTGCATGACGGCGTCGGTCTTGTCGGTGCCGAAGACGCGGGCGTCGAGTTCGCCCTCGAACAGCGGCGTTGGCCGGGTGCGGCTGTCGGCTGAATATTGCTGCAGCACGGCCTGGCCGAGCTGGCGATAGGTAACGTTGGGGTTTTCGGCGAGCTTCGACAGGATGGTGAAGGTGAACAGGCCGAAGCGCGGCGCATCCGCCGTGCCCTTGGGCAGCGGCATCTCCGGCGTCGTCTCCACCGTCTGGGCCGCATAGAAGGCGACCAGCTTGCCCTTGGTGATGGGTTCGCCGCCGGTCGGCGTCAGGTTGAAGGCATGCTTGCGCGCGCCATTCTCGTCGAGGCCGCGCGAGGCGCTTGCGACCGTGTCCTCATAGGCCTTGACGGTCGCCGCCCTTGCAGCCTCGTCGCCGCCCACCAGGTCGGCGAATTCGACCTTGCGCTCCAGTTCGTCGTCGACTTCGACGGCGCGCGTCGCGGTGCCGGAATGGCAGCAGTCGAAGACCGCCCAGACAAAGGCGCCTTTGTTGCGGATCGCGTCGAGCGCGTCGCCGATCTCATTGTCGACCAGCGCGTTCGGCACGCCGGCATCGCGATTGATCCATTTCTCGATGTCGACGGGCAGGAAGATCTCGTCTAGCCCGTCGGTCTCGTCGCCCTTGACCCTTTCGGGCTGCTGGGCGCCGTGGCCGGACAGATGCAGATAGACGAAATCGTCGCGCTGAACCTTGGTGGCAAGGTCGGCGAGTGCCGCCTTGATCGCCGCATGGGTCGGCAAGCCTTTGGCACCGGGCACGTCCTTGGCGAGCAGCGTGACGTTTTCGGGCGCGAAGCGTACCGGGTCGGGTACGTTCTTCAGCAGGTATTCGTGCACCAGGCCGGCATCGTTCTTCGGCCCGATCAGCCAGTTCCTTTGCGGCAGGGCAGGATATTCGGTGCAGGCGACCAGCAGCGCGTGATAGGTGCGCGATGCCGCCAGCGCCCGGAACGAGAGCGTACCGGCCGCCACGAGCGCGGACGTGCCGACAAGCAGCGTCCGGCGTGTCAATTTGATCATATTGCTTCCCCAAGCCCGATCGAATTTCCCAAGCGAAACCACCCTCGTCGAGGATTTTGTCAGTATTTTGAACGTCGCTGCGCCATCAAACCTGCCGTCGTCAAATGCGCCGGCACGTTATCGATCGGTCCAGGACAACAACAGAAGAGTAGCAAAGACGACGGTTCGTCGCTATCTGAATGGGATGAGGCGGTTTGCGCGGGCAAACAGCCTGGAGATGGCGCAGGACAAGTTGGAACCGGACCATGGCGGCAAGGGATGTGCTGACGAAGAACCAGTTGTGCGTGCTCGAGAAGCTCGAGACCGCCAGCGGACCGCTCAGCGCCTACACCTTGCTCGACCAGTTGCGCGAACGCGGTTTTCGCGCGCCGCTGCAGGTGTATCGCGCGCTCGACACGCTGGTGAAGTCCGGCTTCGTGCACCGGCTGGAAAGCATCAACTCCTTCGTTGCCTGCGCCGAGCCGCATGATCACAGCCATTCGATGACCGCCTTCGCCATCTGCGACACATGTGGGCAGGTGACCGAGATGTCGGACCATGATGTCGACCACCGGCTGAACGAATGGGTCCATTCGACCGGCTTCGCCGCCAAGAAGGCGGTCATAGAATTTCGCGGGACGTGCGCGAAGTGCCGGGCTGTGGCCGCTTAGGTCTTCTCTTCGTAGGATGACGAAGCGTTGGCGCTAATGCGCCTCATCCCAGTTGTTCGCGGCTCGCGCGTCGACATGGAGCGGCACCGACATTGAGACCGCCGGCATCGCCGCGTTTTCCATGACGTGGCGCACGACTGGGATCGTCGCTTCGACTTCGGCCTCGACCGTCTCGAAGATCAACTCGTCGTGCACCTGCAGCAGCATGCGGGCCGACAGTTTCGCCTTGTCCAGCGCTTCCTCCATGCGCACCATGGCGCGGCGGATGATGTCGGCGGCGGTGCCTTGCAGGCGGGCGTTGATCGAGGCGCGCTCGTTGAACGCGCGCAGCGACGGGTTCGAGGAGCGGATATCCGGGTAGTGGATGCGGCGGCCGAAGATGGTTTCGACAAAGCCATTCTCGCGGGCATAGGCCTTGGTCTCTTCGATGTAGTCGCGGATGCCGGGGAAGCGCTCGAAGTATTTCTTGATGTAGTTGCTCGCTTCCTCGCGCGGAATCGACAGCTGGTTGGCAAGGCCGAAGGCGGAAATGCCATAGATGATGCCGAAATTGATCGCCTTGGCGCGACGGCGGACTTCCGAAGGCATGCCCTGCACGGGGACATTGAACATTTCCGACGCAGTGATGGCGTGGATGTCGGCGCCGTCGGCGAAAGCCTGCCGCAGTTGCGGAATCTCGGCGACATGGGCGAGCACGCGCAGTTCGATCTGGCTGTAGTCGGCCGAGACCAGCCGGTTGCCCTTGTCGGCGATGAAGGCGGTCCTGATCTTGCGGCCTTCGGCGGTGCGCACCGGAATGTTCTGCAGGTTCGGGTCGGAGGACGACAGCCGGCCTGTCGTCGTCGCGGCCAGCGCGTAGGAGGTGTGCACGCGCCTGGTGTCGGGATGGATGAAGCCGGGCAGCGCATCGGTGTAGGTCGATTTCAGCTTGGTCAACTGGCGCCAGTCGACGATCTTGCGCGGCAGTTCGTGGCCTTCGGCGGCGAGGTCTTCCAAAAGCTGTGCCGAGGTCGACCATTGGCCGGTCTTGGTCTTGGAGCCGCCGGGCAGGCCCATACGGCCGAACAGGATATCGCCGAGTTGCTTGGGCGAGCCGATGTTGATGCGCTCGCCGATGAGCTGGTAGATCTCCTCTTCCAGCCGGGCGGCACCCTGCGCGAGTTCGCCCGAAAGCCTGGACAGGATCTGCCGGTCGACCGAAATGCCGCGCTGTTCCATGCGCGCCAGAACCGGCACCAGCGGCCGTTCCAGCCGCTCATAGACCGAGACCAGGCCCTTGGCGGCAAGCCGTGGCTTCAGCACCAGCCACAGACGCAACGTGATATCGGCGTCTTCGGCGGCGTGCGCCGTCGCCTTGTCGATGTCGACCTGGTCGAAACCGACCGAGCTCTTGCCGGAGCCGGTTACGTCCTTGAGCTGGAGCGGGGTATGGCCAAGCCATTTCTCGGCAAGCTGGTCGATGCCGTGACCGTGCGGGGTACCGGCATCGAGCACGTAGGAGATCAGCATGGTGTCGTCGAAGGGCGCGACATCGATGCCGTAACGGCTCATGATGACGAGATCGTATTTCAGGTTCTGCGCGATCTTGAGGACGGATTTGTCCTCGAGCAGCGGTTTCAGCACCGCCAGCGCCTCGCGGAGAGGTATCTGGTTTTCGAGCGCGCCGCCGCCGAGCAGGTCGCCATTGCCGCTCTTGTGGGCAAAGGGAATATAGCCGGCGCGGCCGGGCGCCGTGGCTATCGCCATGCCGATCAGTTCGGCCTGCATCGGATCGCCGGATGTCGCCCTGACGTCGAAGGCGGTGACGCCAGCCTCCCGCGCCTCGGCGACCCAGACTTTCAAGGTCGCGATATCGCGAATGCAGAGATAGGCCGCCGTGTCGATCTTGCCGGTCGCCGCGCGCTCCAGCCGCATGGCCGAGAGCAGGGAAGGGGTATCGCCTTGCTTGGCGGCGTCCACCGTCGGTGTAGTGGTCGCATCACCGTTGGCCTGGCCTGCCTCGGCACCGCTGCGGGCCACAACCGGCGCTCCGGCGCCGACATCGGGGCCGTGGGCATGGTCGGCGCGCTCGACGATCACCGCGACGGCCTGGACGTCGCTGGCCTCGGTGCTTGTGGCTTCCGCCACGCGGCGGGTCAGCGAGGTGAATTCCATGGTCTTCAAGAAGCCGATCAGCTTCGGCCCGTCCGGGGCATGCAGGACGAAGTCGTCCAGCCCCTCGGCCACCGGCACGTCGTTCTTCAGCGTCACCAGCTGGCGCGAGATCAGCGCCTTGTCGGTGTTGGCGATGATCGATTCGCGCCTCTTGTCCTGCTTGATCTCGCCGGCGCGGGCGAGCAGCCCGTCAAGGTCGCCAAACTGTTCCAGCAGTTGCGCCGCCGTCTTCGGGCCGATGCCGGGCACGCCGGGTACATTGTCGACGGAATCGCCGGTCAGCGCCTGCAGATCGACCATCTTCTCCGGCGGCACGCCCCATTTCTCGATGACCTCGGGAATGCCGATCTGGCGGTCCTTCATCGGGTCGTACATGCCGACCGTATCGCCGACCAGCTGCATCAGATCCTTGTCGGAGGAGATGATGGTGGTGTCGCCGCCGGCTTCGCGGGCCAGCCGGCAATAGGTGGCGATGAGATCGTCGGCCTCGAAGCCTTCCATCTCGATGCAAGGCAGGTTGAAGGCCTTGGTCGCCTGTCGGATCAGGCCGAATTGCGGGATCAGGTCTTCAGGCGGCGCCGAACGGTTGGCCTTGTATTCGGGGTAGAGGTCGTTGCGGAAAGTTTTCGAGGAATAGTCGAAGATGACCGCGAAATGCGTCGGCACAATGCCTACATCGGTGTTGCGGGCATCCTGCATCAGCTTCCACAGCATGTTGCAGAAACCGGAAACAGCACCGACAGGCAGGCCGTCGGATTTGCGCGTCAGCGGCGGCAGTGCGTGATAGGCCCGGAAGATGTAGCCCGAGCCGTCGATGAGGAAGAGATGATCGCCTTTTTTCATGCCGGCAGGGATAGCGCGGCGCGGTGGCTTGGTCCATGCCAAACACATCGCCAGATATCGGTTCCGTCAACACCCTGACAGATCGGGGGCGTGCAAGCCCGATCACGGGCACGTTACAAAAGTGTAACGTTGGTGCCCTTGAATCGCCACGTTCAGAGACCCAAATACATGTCATCGGCAGTTTTCGCCGAAGTCCGGAGCAAGGCCCGTCCCCCGCCTATCCCGGACAACTGCGGCAGCCTATCCCCCCTCTCCGGGCTGCCGCATCGTTTCGAGTATGAGGCCGCCGTGGTTCCCCCTCCACCACGGCGGTCTTTTTTTGGCCCGCGGCAGCGGACTTTTTTGGCCTGCGGCGGCCGACTGGCGCAGTGGTCCAACACTCCCGGGCTTTTCGTTTCGCCGCTCTGCCTTTACGGTTCCGGCACTGAATCGAAAGGCTTCACAGATGTCCGCAGTTTCCCCCGTCCTCGACCGCCTCGACAAGAATCTCGACCAGAGCCTGGAGCGCCTGTTCGGCCTGCTCAGGATCAAGTCGATCTCCACCGATCCGGCCTATGCCGCCGACTGCCGCAAGGCGGCGGAATGGCTGGTGGCGGAGCTGAAGCTGATCGGCTTCGATGCCAGCGTGCGCGACACGCCGGGCCACCCGATGGTGGTTGCGCATCATGAGGGGCCGGCAGGCGCCCCACATGTGCTGTTCTATGGCCATTATGACGTGCAGCCGGTCGACCCGATCGAATTGTGGGAAAACGATCCGTTCGCACCAGCGGTGAAGGAGGTTGGGCCTGACCACAGGGTGATCACCGGGCGTGGCTCTGCCGACGACAAGGGCCAGCTGATGACCTTCGTCGAGGCTTGCCGCGCCTGGAAGCAGGTGCATGGCAATTTGCCATGCCGCGTCACCATCCTGTTCGAAGGCGAGGAGGAGTCCGGCTCGCCTTCGCTGAAGCCGTTCCTCGAGGCCAATGCCGACGAGCTCAGTACCGATTTCGCGCTTGTCTGCGATACCGGCATGTGGGACCGCGAGACGCCGTCCATCTGCGTTTCGCTGCGCGGGATGGTTGGCGAAGAGGTGACGGTCAAGGCGGCTGACCGCGACCTGCATTCGGGGCTTTATGGAGGTGCCGCCGCCAATCCGATCCGTATTCTGGCCAAGGTGCTGGCTGACATCCACGACAAGGATGGCCACATCACCATTCCCGGCTTTTATGACGGTGTCGAGGAAACACCAACACAGGTGCTGAAGTCTTGGGAAAGTCTCGGCGAGACGGCCGAGACTTTTCTCGGCCCTGTCGGCTTGTCGATCCCTTCGGGCGAAAAAGGCCGCTCGGTGCTGGAACTGACCTGGGCACGGCCGACCGCCGAGTTCAACGGCATCATCGGCGGCTACACTGGAAAAGGCTTCAAGACGGTGATCGCGGCGGAAGCCTCGGCCAAGGTGTCGTTCCGCCTCGTTCACAAGCAGGATCCAAAGAAAATCCGCGCTGCCTTCCAGAAATTCGTCAAGGAGCGCATTCCGGCCGACTGTTCCGTCGAATTTCACCCGCATGGCGGCTCGCCGGCAATCCAGCTTTCCTATGACTCGCCGTTCCTGGCCAAGGCCAAGGACGCGCTGTCGGACGAATGGGAGAAACAGGCGGTCACGACCGGCAGTGGCGGATCAATCCCGGTTGTCGGCGATTTCCAGACCTATCTCGGTATCGAGTCCCTGCTGGTCGGCTTCGGCCTCGACGACGACCGCATCCACTCTCCCAACGAGAAATACGAGCTGTCGTCCTTCCACAAGGGCCAGCGCTCCTGGGCGCGCATTCTCGATGCGCTGACGCGCTGAGCGGAGGAAAGTCGTTTTCCTGTTGATTTTTCACCGGATCGCGGCGAGGACGGGGAACGCCGCGACCGGAGAAGACCATGGCCGACATCCGTTTCCACAAGCATGATTTGCCCGACCTTTCGCATTACAACGTCGGGGCGGTAGCCATCGACACCGAGACGCTGGGTCTGAACCCGCATCGCGACCGGTTGTGCGTGGTGCAGATATCGCCTGGCGACGGCAGCGCCGACGTCATCCAGATCGCACCGGGCCAGAAGAAGGCGCCGAACCTCGTCAGCCTGCTGAAGAACCGCAACGTGACGAAGCTGTTCCATTTCGGACGCTTCGACATTGCCGTGCTCTACAACGCCTTCGGGGTGATGCCCGAGCCGGTGTTCTGCACCAAGATCGCTTCGCGGCTGACCCGCACCTATACCGACCGGCACGGGTTGAAGGACATCTGCTTCGAGCTTCTCGGCGTCGGCCTGTCCAAGGCGCAGCAATCATCGGACTGGGCGGCCGAAACGCTGTCGCCCGAGCAACTCGAATATGCCGCCTCCGACGTGCTCTATCTGCACCGGCTGCGGGATGTGCTGGCCGGGCGGCTGGCGCGCGAGGGGCGGACCAAGGAGGCCGATGCCTGCTTCCGCTTCCTGCCGACGAGGGCCAAGCTTGACCTGATGGGCTGGGACGAAGAGGATATCTTCGCGCACAGCTGACGACTTGAGAGCCTGCTGGCCGGTGGCCGACTGGAACCAGACGCTGACCGCCGCGTTTTGTCGGCGCAGTTCAACGGCTAAATGGGGGATAGGATGGCCGACCGAAAGCCGATATCGACAGCTCCGACCGATGGCTCCAAGGTCTCCATCACGTGGAAGGACGGCGACGGCGTCATCAACGAATCCATCGGGCAATACCGTGAAGATGGCTGGTGGGTCTACACCGACAGCCACACGCAAAAGAAGGTCGAGCCGACCAGCTGGCGGCCCGCTTCCGGCGACGACGACGATCAATGAGCGCCGCTGGCGGGGCCAGCTGCTTTCGAATAGCCTGAAGCCGTTGATATCGGGGCCGATTCGGAGCCTTCCGCTCCGCGCTCGCCCCCTTGCTCGGAGGAAATCGGCATGGGCGTAGAAAGCCTTCTCGTCTTCATCATCATCGGTGCCATCGCCGGCTGGCTTGCCGGTCTCATCGTTTCCGGTTTCGGCTTCGGCCTGATCGGCAACATCATCGTCGGCATCGTCGGCGCGTTCATCGCCGGCTGGCTGTTGCCGCGGATCGGCTTCTCCATCGGCGGCGGCATCATTGCTTCCATCATCCACGCCACGATCGGCGCCATCATCCTTCTGGTGCTGGTCAAGGTCCTGAAACGAGCCTGAGGCTCGAAACGACAAAGGGCGCGCCGTGAAGCAGAATACGCTCTATCTCATCATTGGCGCGCTCGTCGTCGTGGTCATCGCGCTCGGCGTCTATGTCTACCGCGAGCAAACCAAGCCGAAGGGTGTCGAGCTCAAGATCGACGACAAGGGCATTTCGATCCAGCAGAATTGAGCCTGCCGTCGACCGGCGGCGCGGCGCCGACTGTCCTGTGCGGCAGGCCAGTCCGGCGGAAGTCGGCCCGAAGGCCTTGATATCGACCGGTCGAACAGCATCGTGGCGGTGACCTGCGAGGACCAGACGCTGGCCTTTTTGGCGCTGTCGTCGATACTCGGAGGAGTTGAAAATTGCCGGCAGGACGGGGCCATTGCATCGGCGTAGTGCCGGACGAGCGATTGTCCCGGCATGGAATTAGAATGACGGATCGGCGCTCCGGCGCTATAATGTCGACACAGGGCGTTTGGGATCAACCAACCTATTGCTAGGAGGTTGCTATGAAACACCAAACACTAGACCAACTGCATGCAGTGGCCGAGGTCAACATACAGCCGGTGATGAGCCGAACCCAACGTCTGATGCGTTGGGCCGAGCTTCTTGAACGTGAGCCCAGCCGGCTCCTGACCGCGCTTGCCGGGACCGAATACCGTGCGCTGCCGGAGCGCGATGTCATGCGAGCAGATGACTCGCCGATAGCGGTTGCCTTCACTGACCCCATATTGCACGACGAGGGTCTGAAAGACGACAGTTATGGCGAAGCCAAGCGCTTCTTCGAGCTGACCGACCATCAACTGCACGAGATCGTCTGCTACTGCCATGTCGGCGAGGTCATGCAATCGTCGAGGGCAGCGCTCTCGGTGCGTGCGGCGATCGGCTGACGCATGCCCACCAGGTGATCGCCTGGTGACGAGTGATTTGGGGCGCGGTCGAACGCGAGGCTGCGACCATTTGCGATCGCGCCCCAACACGGAACATGTCCGCGACCGCCTGGGTCGCGGCGAGGAATGGCTGGGCCTTGGCGCCCGGACAAAATGCTAGGCGAGGATTGTTCCATCGCGGCGGGCGCGACCGTTTGCCGACGCCAAAATCAGGGCTCGAACAGCGCGATCACTGCCGGACCCCAGGCATTTGATTATCAATCGCTTTGAATTTTTCCGACTTAACCCGCCCTTAAATCGCCGCATCTACTCTGCAACCGGAGCGCCATAGGCACCGGGGACAGCAAGCGCAGGCATGGCGAACCGCAAAGATAGCCGCATCGAGCCCAGTTTCGAGGGACCGCCACAGGCGCGATCCCAGCCGGGTCTTTCGGTGAGCGAGGAGGACCGCGTCGTGCCGAGCAACCGCAAAGCCTCCGCAAGGCGCAAATCGTCGAAGGCGAAATCGTCGCGCGGCGGGCGTGGCAGGAGCCGGCGCGGCCTGTTCGGCGTGCTCGGCCGCCTGTTCTACTGGTGCTTCGTGCTTGCCATCTGGGGCGGCATCGCGGTGGCGGGCGTCGTCGTCTATTACGGTGCCAAGATGCCGGCGGCCACCACCTGGTCGATCCCCGACCGCGCCCCCAACATCAAGATCGTCTCGGCCGATGGCCAGTTGCTCGCCAATCGCGGCATGAGTGGCGGCGAAGCCGTCGGCCTGCACGAAATGTCGCCTTACATTCCCGAAGCCGTCATCGCCATCGAGGACCGCCGGTTCTATTCCCATTTCGGCGTCGATCCGATCGGCCTGTCACGCGCCATGGTGACCAACCTCATCGGCGGGCATTTCTCGCAGGGCGGTTCGACGCTGACGCAGCAATTGGCCAAGAATCTGTTCCTGAAGCCTGACCGCACGCTGGAGCGCAAGGTGCAGGAGGTGCTGCTGGCGCTGTGGCTGGAGCACAAGCACACCAAGGACCAGATTCTCGAAATGTACCTCAACCGGGTCTATTTCGGCTCCGGCGCCTTTGGTGTCGAGGCGGCTTCGCGGCGTTATTTCGGCAAGAGCGCGCGTGACGTCACGCTCTCGGAAGCAGCGCTGCTTGCGGGCTTGCTGAAAGCGCCGTCGCGGCTGTCGCCGGCGCGCGACCCAAAGGCCGCGGAGGAGCGTTCACAGCTCGTGCTCGCGGCCATGCGTGAAGAAGGCAAGATCAGCGACAAGGAGCTGAAGACAGCGCTCAGCGCGCCAGCGACGCGCGCGCCGTCCTACTGGACCGGCTCGGAAAACTATGTCGCCGACACGATCATGGAAGAACTGCCCGACCTGATCGGCGACGTGCGCGGCGACATCGTCATCGACTCCACCGTCGACCTGAACCTGCAGAAGCTCGCCGAGCAGTCGATCCGCCGGCTGATCGACGAAAGCGGCAAGAAGCTCAACGTCACCCAGGGCGCGCTGGTGTCGATCGACGATTCCGGCGCGGTGCGCGCCATGGTCGGCGGCTACGACTATTCGACCAGCCAGTTCGACCGCGCTTCCGAAGCGCGCCGGCAGCCGGGCTCGGCGTTCAAGCCGTTCGTTTATATGGCGGCACTGGAAGCCGGCCGCACGCCAGACAGCATCCGCAACGACGCGCCGATCAAGATCGGCAACTGGACGCCCGACAATTACGGCGGCAAGTATTTTGGCAAGGTCACGCTGGCGACGGCGCTGGCCAAGTCGCTGAACTCGGTCGCCGCGCAGCTGACCATGGAGGTCGGGCCGAACGCGGTGGTGGAAGCGGCGCACCGCATGGGCATCCAGTCCGAACTGCAGGCCAACACCTCGATCGCGCTCGGCACCTCGGAAGTGACGCCGCTGGAGCTGACCTCGGCCTATGTGCCGTTCGCCAATGGCGGCTACAAGCCCGATATCCACTTCATCCGCCGCATCACGACAACCGAGGGCAAAGTGCTCTACGACAGCAGTGGCGGCAGCGCGCCGCGTGTGGTGAAACCCGAGATCGTCGGCATGATGAATTCGATGATGACCGGAACCGTCGAGGTCGGCACGGCCAAGAAGGCGGCCTTCGCTTGGCCGTCGGCCGGCAAGACCGGCACCAGCCAGAATTCGCGCGATGCCTGGTTCGTCGGCTACACCGCCAATCTCACCACCGGTGTGTGGTTCGGCAATGATGACGGCACGGGGATGAAGAAGGTCACCGGTGGAGCGCTGCCGGCGCAGGCCTGGCACGAATTCATGGTCGCCGCACACGAGGGCGTGCCGGTGCGGCCGCTGCCCGGCACCTGGAAGTCGACGCCGGCCGACACGATCGTGCCCGACGACATACCTTCGGCCGACAACAACCAGCCAGCGCCGGTCCCGTCCGCGTCGGTTGGCCAGCAGGCGCCGTCGGCACAGCCGACCCAGGCGGTAGCGCCGGCCCGCGTGGCGCGGCCTGCCCAGACCGTCGATGCCGATGGCTTCAACATGCCGGCGGACGACGGCACCACCGCTTCGGTCGGCCATCCGGTGCCGCCGGGCAATGTTGGCGGTCCGCTGAAGAAGAGGAAGCAGACCTCGATCCTGGATATTCTGGGCGGCGGCTGAGGCGGACGCTCCGGCAGTTCGCAGCGGCGTCAATCAGCCTCTCGCCAGCGCCACGGTGTTCGGCTACACCTCCGGCCGGAGACCGCGACATGGCCGAACTCGACACCCGAAAAAACCATCGTGCTGACCGGCGCCAGCCGTGGCATCGGCCATGCCACGGTCAAGCGCTTTTCACGCGAGGGCTGGCGCGTCATCACCTGTTCGCGCCAGGCTTTCGCCGAGGATTGCCCGTGGCCGGCCGGCCCGGAAGACCATATCAAGGTCGATCTTGCCGATCAGGAAGATGTCGGCATCGCCGTCTCGGAAATCCGCCATCGGCTCGAAGCACATGGCGGCCAGCTCAATGCGCTGGTCAACAATGCCGGCATTTCGCCCAAGCTCAAGGACGGCAACAGCCGCATGAACTCGATCGACACGCCGATGCATGTCTGGCGCGACGTGTTCCAGGTCAATTTCTTCGCGCCAATCATGCTGGCGCGCGGCCTGTTCAAGGAGTTGGCGACGGCCAAGGGCTCGATCGTCAACGTCACCTCGATCGCCGGCACCCGCGTGCATCCCTTCGCCGGCACCGCCTATGCGACATCGAAGGCGGCTCTCGGCTCGCTGACGCGCGAGATGGCGCATGACTTTGGTCCGCATGGCATCCGGGTCAACGCCATCGCGCCAGGCGAAATCGACACGGCGATCCTGTCGCCGGGCACGGAAAAGATCGTCGAGACGATCCCGCTCAGGCGCCTCGGTACCACCGCCGAGGTCGCCGACATCATCTTCTTCCTGTGCTCGCAGCAGGCCTCCTATGTGACCGGCTCGGAAATCCACATCAACGGCGGCCAGCACGTGTGAGTGAGGACTTCGGCGGGGGTTGCTCATCCGGCGACCGTGAGAACAGCCTTGCCGCTGAAGCTGCGCTGCCGCATGGCGTCCAGGGCCTGGGCGATGTCCGTCCATGGCACGGTCAAGGCGACGCGGGTTTCAAGCCGGCCGGCCGCGACCAGGGCGAGCAGCGCGGCAATGTCGGCGCCAATGCCTGAGCCGGACGTGTAGTAGGCGAAGGTCTGAAGCCTCGCTCCCTCATGGCCCGGAACGAACTGGCGGAAGCCAATGGGCGTGAGCTCGCCACTGCTTGAACCGAACATGACGATGGTCCCGCCGGGCGCGACGCGTTCGATCGCGCGGGCGAGGCTTTCGCCGCCGACCGACTCGGTGATCAGCGAAAATGGTCCCTCGGCCAGCTCGATCGCCTCGACCACCTGCTCGGCTCCGAGATCGCGGAGATCCCCGGCATGCCGGGCGGCGGCGACCGCGGTCACCAAGGCACGTTGTTCGCGGGCGATCTGGATCTGGAAACGGCCGACTGCGCCGCTCGCGCCGGTGATCAGCACCTTTTGGCCGGCCAGGTCACCGCCATGGCGCAACGTCCTCATCGCCGTCGTGCCCGCCACGGGGAGCGTGGCGGCGGAAACGAAGCCGACCTCATCCGGCAGGACGGCGAGACGGGCGGTCGGAACGGCGACGCGTTCGGCCCAGCCGGCCTCGTCGACCAAAGCCACGACCCGCGCGCCCTGGGCTGGCCCGGAGCCATCCGCTGCCGCCCGTTCGACGATCCCGACAATGTCCTGGCCGGGTATCCAGCCGTCCGCACGTATGGTGAGCAGGCGCAGTTCGCCGCGGTTCAACGAGGTTGCGCGGACGGCGACCAGAGCCTCGTTCGCGCAAGGCTGTGGCTCGTCCACCTCGGCGAGTTTCAGTCTGACGGCATTGTCGGAAGAGATGGTGAGCGCGAGCATGGAGTACACCTTGGCCAATTGGCGAGAACGGCTCGAGCCTACCGATTTATGCTGACGAATAATCTAGATATAAAGGCAATTCATCGCTAAAATCTGTCAATCATGAGACAGCCGCTCCGTTATCCATGGCTCGATTTCGACGTCGATGACATCGTTGCTCCGGCGATTGCCGTGCGCGTCGACGTCACCGAGACCAAGGCCGAGGTGTCGCAGCATTGGCACCGCAAAGGGCAACTCGTCTTCGCGCTCAGCGGCGGCGTCACCTGCCGCGTTCCCAGCGGCCTCTGGATGGTGCCGCCGCATTGTGGCGTGTGGGTGCCGAGCCGCATGCAGCACAGCAACATCGCGACGGCCAATGCGCGGATTTTCTTCGTCTACATCGAGCCGGGCGCGGCTGCGCTGCCGGATCGGTGCTGCACGCTTTCGATCTCGCCGCTGCTGCGCGAGCTTATCATCGAACTGTCGGACTGCGCGCCTGATGACGCGCGGTGCGCTTTCCTGGGAAGCGTCCTGCTTGCCGAACTGCCTGATATGCCTCTCCAGCAATTGCATCTGCCGTTCTCCTCCGAGCCGCGCCTGAAGCGGATCGCCGAATCGCTGGCGAACGATCCTGCCGACCGCAGCACGTTGGCCGAATGGGGAAAACGCGTGGCGCTCAGCGAGAGCAGTCTTGCTCGTCTCGTCGTCAAGGAAACCGGCTTGAGCTTCGGCCGCTGGCGCCAGCAATTGCACTTGATCGTTGCGATAAGGGAACTGGCTTCGGGTGCCACCGTTCAGCGGGTTTCGGGTGATCTCGGCTATGAGTCCGTCACGGCCTTCATCACCATGTTCAAGAAGGCGCTCGGCAAGCCTCCCGCGCAATATCTCAGCAGCATCGCACGCAATGGCGGTTCTGCCTTCGTGGCGTGATCACGCGGCGGACGGTTCGGTCGCAGATGGCTTGTGACCGAGCACCTCCTCGACGATGCCGCGCGCGATTTCGCGCTCGCCCATGATCACCGTGTCGGCGCCGAGCCCCTTGAGATGCTCGACCTCGGCATCGGAATGGGCGCGGGCGACGACGTTGATGCCGGGATTGGCGGTGCGCGCCCTGAGCACGATCTGGCCGGCTTCGAACGCATTGGGGATGGCGAGGATCAGCCGGCTGGCGCCTTCGGGATTGGCGGCGGCGAACACTTCGGCGTTGGCGGCATTGCCGGCGACGCTCTCGACGCCATCGGCCTTCAGCTTGGCCAGTGTCTTGTCTGCGTCCTCGATGACGAGGAAGGGCAGCGCTGCTTCTTTCAGCGCCGCCCCGACAAGGCCGCCGACACGGCCATAACCGATCAGAATGGCATGGCCGGTAAGCGCCGTCTTCGGCGGCGGGCCGTCTTCCTTTTTGGTCGCGGCGACCGAGGCGACCTGGCCCGGTTCGGTCGCCGGACCGACCGGCTTGGCGTCGGCCGGCGGCGCCGTCCTGGCGGCACGGGCCTCCAGCCATGGCTTCATCCAGTCGATGACCAGGAACATCAGTGGGTTGAGCACGATCGACAAGATGGCGCCGGCCAGGATCAGGTCGCGGCCCTGTTCTGGCAGAAGTTTCAGCCCGACGCCGAGTTCGGCCAGGATGAAGGAGAATTCGCCGATCTGGGCAAGGCTGGCCGAAATCATGAGGGCGGTCGCCAGGGGATAGCCGAAGGCGACGACGATGACGAACGCCGCCAGCGACTTGCCGATGACGATGATGGCCAGTGTCGCCAGGATCGGCAGGCCGTTGCTGAGCAGGCTGAACGGGTCGAACAGCATGCCGACCGAGACGAAGAACAGCACCGAGAAGGCGTCGCGCAGCGGCAGCGATTCTTCGGCCGCGCGATGGCTAAGCTCGGATTCGCTCATGATCATGCCGGCGAAGAAGGCGCCGAGCGCCAGCGAGACGCCGAACAGTTTCGCCGCGCCGAAGGCGACGCCGAGCGCAATGGCGAGCACTGAGAGACGAAACAGTTCGCGTGACCCGGTATGGGCGACGTAGTGCAGAATCCACGGAATGACCCGGCGGCCGACCACCAGCATGACGACGACGAAGGCGGCGACCTTGGCGAGCGTGATGTCGACGACGCCCCAGATGCCGTAGCTGGCCGGCAGCGACAGCAGGCCGCTCGAATGCACATCCGCCTGTTCCTGGCCACCCAGCACGCCGGCAAGGGCTGGCAGCAGCACCAGCGCCAGCACCATGGCCAGATCCTCGACGATCAGCCAGCCGACGGCGATGCGGCCGCGTTCGGTCTCGATCAGCCGGCGTTCCTGAAGCGCGCGCAGCAGCACCACGGTCGAGGCGACCGACAGCGCCAGGCCGAACACCAGCCCCGCGCCCATCGACCAGCCGAGCATCCAGGACAGTCCGGCGCCGAGTGCCGTGGCAAAGCCGATCTGGACGATGGCGCCGGGCACGGCGATGGCGCGGACCGACAGCAGGTCCTTCAGCGAGAAATGCAGGCCGACGCCGAACATCAAGAGGATGACGCCGATTTCGGCCAGTTCGTTGGCCAGGCCGGCATCGGCGACGAAACCGGGCGTATTCGGCCCGACCAGGACGCCGGCTACGAGATAGCCGACCAGCGGCGGAATGCGGAAACGGTTGGCGAGAGCCCCGAAGACGAAAGCCAGCCCCAGACCGGCGACGATGGTGGCGATAAGGGGCGTGTCATGCGGCATTGTCTATGGAGCGCCTTTCAAGTTTGCGATGTCGGATGTGCGCCGCCCTGAGCCGCCGCCTGTTTTGCAATATGGTGGAAGGGGTGACGGTGATGCAACCCGCAGGGTGCGAAAATCGACGGTGCGGCGGCAAAATGCTCGACCGGCGGCAGAGAGGCCGCCGGTCCGTTTCGCGCTCACTGTGGCATTGGCTTTGGGATCCATCGCCTGCGGTCAGGCTGCCTGCAGCATGGCCTCGATCTCGGAGATGGCGTGGTTGGTCATGGTTTTTGGAATTTCAGCCGTCACCTTGTCACCGACCGCCTTGTGCAGCTTCTTGCGCATGGCGCCGAGCATCACCGGCGGGGCGACAAGCACGATGCTGTCGAACTCACCACCATGGGCGAGTTTGTACAGGCGGGCCGCGATCTCTTCCGCGAAGCGTTCCTTGCCGATACGGTGCCAGTCGGTATCCTCGACAGCGCTGCGGTGCACGGACGGGCCGTCATTATAACGGCCGGGGCTGTCGCTTCCCTGTTCACGGGTGGGCGGGTTCTCCTGTTCCATCACCTGCACGACTTCGAGATTTGGAAACTTGTTGTCGCCGGCATTCTTGAGCAAGAGCGCTTTTTCACCGTCGGCCACCAGGACCCAGATGCCGTGCCTCAGTTTGATTGTGTCCATGAAAGCGCTCCTTTTTGATGAATGGCTACGCTGCGGAACGCGTATCAACCCGGCAACGTTCCAACCCCTCTCCCGCAAAGCGACGGCGGCGCCGCCGGCGGTTGAACGGGCGATCGGTAAGCGGGCGACATTAATCTACTGAATTGGTAGAAATTAGAAAAAACTGTTTTGCCAGATAGGGGGCAGGTGGCTAAAAAGACCTGAAATCAAGGCTCGCTTCAGCGGCTTGAATCCGCCCGCACCCCGGATGTGGAATATTTTTCTCCTGCCTTTCGCAGTTGCGAAAAAGCGATTGCCTGCCATCACAGGATGCGCGAGTGCTTTGCTTCTGGTTTTTCGCGCCCGGGCGTAAAACTGCGACACTGTTCTCGGATTGCTTTTCCCATGCCGCAGGCCAATGCCAAGCTCAATGCCTTCCCCGTCTTTGTGCGGGTCGAGGGCGAAGCCGTGGCCATTGTCGGCGGTGGCGACGAAGCCCTGGCCAAGGCGCGGTTGATCGGACAGTCGAGCGCGGTGCTGCGCATCATCGCTCAAAATGCCGAGCCGGAGCTGCTTGCCTTCATCGCTCAGTCCGGCGCCAGCCATGTCGCGGCAGCTTATGACGCCTCGCAGCTGGAAGGCGCGGTCATGGTGTTTGCCGCCAGCGGCGATGAGACGCTCGACCGCCGCGTCGCGGCGGACGCGCGCGAGCTGGGCATTCCGGTCAATGCAGTCGACCGGCCGGAACTCTGCGACTTCTTCACCCCGGCGCTGGTCAACCGCGCGCCGGTCGCCATTGCCATCGGAACCGAAGGTGCCGGCCCGGTGCTGGCCCAGATGCTGCGGGGCCGCATCGATCAGATGCTGTCGCCATCGCTCGGTTCGCTGGCGACGCTCGCCGCTTCGCTGCGTGGGGCAGCCGAGAAATTGCTGCCGAAAGGCAATGCCCGCCGCCGCTTCTGGAACAGTTTTTTCCAAGGTGCACCTGCCCATGCCGTGGAAGCCGGCCAGCTGTCGCAGGCCCATGACGCTGCCGTCGATCTGCTGTTGTCGAACGCACCCGCTTCGGGCCACATCGCGTTGGTTGGCGCTGGTCCGGGCGCCGAGGATCTGCTGACGTTGCGTGCGCATCGCCTGCTGATGGAAGCCGACGTCATCGTCCATGACGCGCTGGTGCCGGAGGCGGTCGTCGCCATGGGCCGCCGCGATGCCGAGCGTCTGCCGGTTGGCAAACGCAAGGGCTGCCACAGCAAGAGCCAGGCCGAAATCAACGCGCTGCTGGTGGAGCTTGGTCAGCAGGGCAAGCGCGTGGTGCGGCTGAAGTCGGGCGATCCGCTGGTGTTCGGCCGCGCCGGCGAGGAAATGGCGGCACTGCGTGATGCCGGTATCGCCTATGAGGTGGTTCCGGGCGTCACCGCGGCCTTTGCCGCGGCGGCCGATTTCGAACTGCCGCTGACCTTGCGCGGCGTCTCCTCATCCATGGTGTTCACCACCGGCCACGACCTCAAGGGCAATTCATTGCCCGACTGGGCCAAGCTCGCGATTTCCGGCGCCACCGTCGCCGTCTATATGGGCCGCTCGGTGGCGGCCGAAGTCGCCGGCCGACTGATCGAAGCAGGCCTGTCGCCGGACACGGCGGTGGCCGTGGTCGAGAATGCCAGCCTGGCCAACCGGCGCCGTTTCCACGGCACGCTGGCTGACCTGCCGTCGCTGGAAGCGCGTGGCGATCTTTCCGGGCCGGTCATGACCATTATCGGCGATGCTGTCGCCGGCGCCAATTTTGAACGGTCCGAGCCGCTTGCGGCACATAGGAATGAAGGCGCGGCCAAAGCCGCCGCAGAGAGAGTTCAGCCATGAAGATACTGACCGCCAACCGCCTGACGGATGGCATCGCCGTCTGGTACGCCGATGGCGGCTGGGTTGAGACGGTGGGCCAGGCCGATCTTGCCCATGACAAGGCGGCCGAGGATCGCCTTGAGGCGATCGGCGCCAAGGCCTATGCCGACAATGAAGTGGTCGACGTCAATCTGATCGACGCGGAAGTCGTCGACGGTGTCGTCGAGCCGGTGCGGCTGCGTGAAAAGATCCGCGCCGCCGGCCCGACCATCCGCGGCGATCTCGGCAAGCAGGCCGAGCGGGCGGCGTAGCCAGGTTTTGAGTGAAACGGGCGGACGCGCCCTGAAAGACGAAGCATGTACCGTTACGATGAGTTCGACCACGATTTTGTCCAGGCCCGCGTCGCCGAGTTCAGCGACCAGGTCCAGCGCCGGCTGTCCGGCGAGATATCGGAGGACCAGTTCCGGCCGCTGAGGCTGATGAACGGCGTCTATTTGCAGCTGCACGCCTATATGCTGCGCATCGCGGTGCCCTACGGCACGCTGAACGGCAAGCAGCTGCGCATGCTCGGCCATATCGCCCGCAAATACGACAAGGGCTACGGCCATTTCACCACGCGCCAGAACATCCAGTTCAACTGGCCGGCGCTGTCGGACATTCCGGCGATCCTGGCCGATCTGGCAAGTGTGGAGATGCACGCCATCCAGACCAGCGGCAACTGCATCCGCAACGTCACCGCCGACCACTTTGCCGGTGCCGCCGCCGACGAGGTCGCCGATCCGCGTCCCTATGCGGAGATCCTGCGGCAATGGTCCTCGGTGCATCCGGAATTCTCGTTCCTGCCCAGGAAATTCAAGATCGCGGTGACCGGGGCAGAGCGCGACCGCGCTGCTATCCAGACGCACGATATCGGCCTGCACCTGAAGAAGAACGCCGCGGGCGAGCTTGGCTTTGCCGTCTATGTCGGCGGCGGCCAGGGCCGTACGCCGATGGTGGCACGAAAGATCCGCGATTTCCTGCCGGAAGCCGATCTTCTGTCCTACTGCACGGCGATCCTGCGCGTTTACAACCTCTATGGCCGCCGCGACAACAAGTACAAGGCGCGCATCAAGATCCTGGTGCACGAGACCGGCGTCGAGGAAATCACCCGCCAGGTCGAGGCCGAGTGGCAGGAATTGAAGGACGCCGAGCTGAGGCTGCCGGATGCCGATATCCGGGCCATCCAAGCCTATTTCGCGCCGCCGGCGCTCACTGATCGGCCGGAAGGCGACCAGGCGGTCAAGCTGGCGCGTCTCGATTCCAAAGGCTTCTCGGAGTGGCTCGACCAGAATGTGGTGACGCATCGCCATCCCGACTACGCGGCGGTGACGATTTCGCTCAAGGGCATCGGCGAGGTGCCGGGCGATGCTTCCGACAGCCAGATGGAGGCGGTCGCCGACATCGCCGAGACATACGCTTTCGACGAGCTGCGTGTCAGCCATGAGCAGAACTTGATCCTGCCGCATGTGGCGCGCGCCGACCTCAAGGCGGTCTATGACGCGCTGGTCGATATCGGGCTGGCGACGGCCAACTCCAATTTGATATCGGACATCATCTCGTGCCCCGGCCTCGACTATTGCGCGCTGGCCACCGCACGCTCGATCCCGATCGCGCAGGAAATCTCGCAACGCTTCGCCTCGCTGGAGCGGCAGCGCGAGATCGGCGAACTGAAGCTGAAGATCTCCGGCTGCATCAATGCCTGCGGCCATCACCATGTCGGCCATATCGGCATCCTCGGCGTCGAGAAAAAGGGCTCCGAGCTCTATCAGGTGACGCTGGGCGGTTCGGCCGACGAGAACACCTCGGTCGGCGAAATCATCGGCCGCGGCTTCTCGTCGGAAGAGATCACCGACGCCATCGAGCAGATCGTCGAGACCTATCTCGGCCTTCGACTCAACACTCAAGAAAAATTCATCGACGCCTACCGCCGTGTCGGTCCCGCGCCGTTCAAGGAGGCGCTCTATGCTGGCGAAACCAAGGCCGCTTGACCACATCGCCGATGCCGATGACGGCGTCGCCGCCAAGGCGGCGGGATTTGACGCGCTCTATGGCCATCTGAAGCCGATCGAGATCATCGAGCGCTCGGCCCGCGAACTGTTTCACGACGAGATCGCTGCCGTGTCGTCCTTCGGTGCGGATTCGGCGGTGCTGCTGCACATGATCGCGGAGATCGACCGCACGCTGCCGGTCATCTTCCTCGACACCGGCAAGCATTTCGAGGAGACGCTCGGCTATCGCGACGCGCTTGTCGCCGATTTCGGCCTGACCAACATCCAGGTCATCAAACCCGAGGAAGCGGCGCTCGCGCGGATCGATCCGACGGGCAATTTGCACCAAAGCAACACCGATGCCTGCTGCGACGTGCGCAAGGTAGAGCCGCTGGCGCGTGGCGTGGCGCCGTTTGGTGCCTGGTTCACCGGCCGCAAGCGCTTCCAGGCCTCGACGCGGGCAGCGCTGCCGGTGTTCGAGGCGGTCGGCGCGCGCATCCGCATCAATCCGCTGGCGCACTGGACGACATCGGACCAGGCCGACTACATGCGGGTGCATGCGCTGCGCGAGAATCCGCTGGTCGCCTATGGCTATCTGTCGATCGGCTGTTTCCCCTGCACGCAACCGGTGCAGCCGGGCGAGGATGCGCGCAGCGGCCGCTGGGCCGGTCATGCCAAGACCGAGTGCGGCATTCACCTGTCGGGGCTGGAAGTGTCGCTGACCGACGCATCACTATAGGATGTGCTGATATTCAGGTGAGGCTGGCCTGCAAACGGCAGCTTCCTGCGCTTCCGGTGCTCACGTACTTCAAGTACGCTCCGCTCCGGTTCTCGGAAGCCGCCATTTTAGGCGCAGCCTGACCTGAATCTCAACACATCCTTGGCTCGTTTGAATATTTGGGAATTTTGATGACCGAAACGACGACACCGGAGACCCGGCTCTGGACCCCGCAGGGTTTTCGTGAGGACGAGTGGGCTCATGCCGAAAGTGCCGACGCGCTGTCCGGCAATGGCCGCTTCATCCTGCCGCTGCAGGCGTTCCTCGACCTTGATCCGGAGGTGCGCCGGTCCGCCAAAGAGCGGCTCGGCGTGGTGCTGCAGCCCGGCGATCAACTCGAGAAGATAGCCGACCTGCTCGACCAGCTGTCGCTGGTGGCGCTGGTCTTCCCGGCCTTCAGCGATGGGCGCTCCTTCTCCAAGGCCGAACTGCTGCGCAGCCGCTACCACTTCGAGGGTGCAGTTCGCGCCACCGGCCAGGTGCTGGTCGATCCGTTGCCGCACATGCTGCGTCTCGGCTTCGACGAGTTCGAGATTTCCAACCCGGTGCTGCTGAAGCGCCTGGAAGAGGACCGCACCGGCGGCTTGGGGCTTTACTATCAGCCAGCCGCCGTGCCGGAGCCCAAGGGCCCGAAGTATTCCTGGCGGCGCGTTCGCAGCTGACGTAGGGGTAATTCCACCCATCTTTACATAGGCCGAAATCGAGCCTTCTCTTGGTCATCCGGACGGAAACATCCGCCGGGTACGAGGGAGGAAGTCATGGATTTCGACTATGTCATCGCCGGTGGCGGGTCCGCCGGCTGCACGCTTGCCGCGCGGCTGTCCGAAGATCCATCGAAAACGGTCTGCCTGATCGAAGCCGGCGGCGCGGGCAGTAACCTGCTTATCCGCGCGCCGGCAGGCATCATCGCACTGTTGCCGGGTCGGCCGAAGATCAACAACTGGGCGTTCGAGACTGTGCCGCAGCAGGGTCTTGGCGGCCGCAAGGGCTACCAGCCGCGCGGCAAGGCGCTGGGCGGATCCAGCGCGATCAACGCCATGCTCTACACGCGCGGGCACCGCGGCGACTATGACGAATGGGCCGATCTCGGCTGCGACGGCTGGTCATGGGACGAGGTGCTGCCCTATTTCCGGCGGGCGGAAGGCAATCAACGCGGCGCCGATGCCCTGCATGGCGGTGACGGGCCGCTGCGGGTTGCCGAGCAGCAAGAGCCACGTCCGCTCTCCCGGGCCTTTGTCGAGGCCTGCGGCGAAAACCAGATCCGCCGCAACGATGATTTCAACGGCGTCGAACAGGAGGGTGCCGGGCTTTATCAGGTGACGCAATTCTGGGGCGAACGCCGCAATGGCGAGCGCTGCTCGGCGGCCGCTGCCTATCTGAAACCGGCCATGAACAGGTCGAACCTTACCGTCATCACCGGAGCGCATGCCACGGCGGTCATCCTCGATGGCAAGCGCGCCACCGGCGTGCGGTATCGCGCGGGGAAGGGCGAAGCCGTCGCGAAAGCCAGGCGCGAGGTGATCGTCTGTGGTGGCGCCTTCGGTTCGCCTCAGCTCCTGTTGCTGTCAGGCATTGGCCCGGCTGCCGAGCTCGCCGTGCATGGCATTCCGGTCAGGCATGAACTGCCCGGTGTTGGCAAGAACCTGCAAGATCACCTCGATTTCATCATGGGCTGGACGTCTAGGGATGCCGACATGATGGGCATCGGCCTGCGCGGCCTACCTGGCCTGCTGCGGCACATGCTGCGCTGGCGGAAAGATGGCGGCGGCATGATCGCCACGCCCTATGCCGAAGGCGGTGCCTTCCTCAAATCCGATCCGGCGATAGAACGGCCCGACCTGCAACTGCATTTCTGCATCGCGATCGTGGATGATCATGGCCGGAAGCTGCATATGGGATATGGCTTTTCCTGCCATGTCTGCGTGCTGCGGCCGCATTCGCGCGGCGAGGTCGGGTTGTCGACTCATGATCCCATGGCACCGCCGCGCATTGATCCGCGCTTTCTTTCGGACGAACGCGATGCCGGGCTTTTGCTCAAGGGGGTCAGGATGATGCGCGGTATCCTGGAGGCGCCGGCGCTGGCCAGATATCGCCACAAGGAGATCTACACCGCCGGTGTTTCGAGCGACGCGGAACTGATGTCCCACATCCGTGCCCGCGCCGACACGATCTATCACCCGGCCGGCACCTGCAAAATGGGCGTCGACGAGTTGGCGGTGGTCGATCCGCAACTGCGGGTGCACGGGCTCAAGGCCTTGCGGGTCGTCGACGCCTCGGTGATGCCGACGCTGATCGGCGGCAACACCAACGCTCCGACCATCATGATTGCCGAGAAGGCGGCGGACATGATCAAGGCGGCCGCCTGACTGCGGCTCTGGTCGAACCAGCAAAGTTATTTTCGTCTGCCGAGAAGCGCCTTCTGTCGAGAAGGCGGAAAACTGGTCATACCAATTTGGCGATTTGCGCTTTCCCTTTGACCCTGCTGTCCTTAGGATAGGCAATATTATTTCACGACCCGAAATAAATATGGCCGCAAGGGAGGAACCGGGAATGGCTGGCAAGAAGATATTGATGCTCGTTGGCGAGTTCAGCGAGGAGTATGAGATTTTCGTCTTTGAACAGGCCATGCATGCCGTCGGCCACACCGTGCATGTCGTCTGCCCGGACAAGAAGGCCGGCGATGTCCTCAAGACATCTCTGCACGACTTTGAAGGCCACCAGACCTACACGGAAAAGCTCGGCCACGACTACATCCTCAACAAGACGTTTTCCGAGGTGGACCCGGCCAAGTATGACGCCGTCTACGCGGCGGGCGGGCGCGGTCCCGAATACATCCGCATCGACAAGCGGGTGCAGGCGCTGGTGCGGCATTTCCACGAGGCCGGCAAGCCGATCTTCACCATCTGCCATGGCGTGCAGATCCTGATCGCGGTCGATGGTGTCGTGCGGGGCAGGGAAGTGGCGGCACTCCACTATTGCGAGCCGGAAGTGACGTTGGCCGGCGGCATCTACATCGACGTCGCGCCGACCGGCGCCCATGTCGATGGCAATCTGGTGTCAGCCAAGGGCTGGCCGGGCCTGTCCAACTTCATCCGTGAGTGCCTGAAAGTGCTTGGCACCGAAATCCGGCATGGCGAGATCCTGATGCGCGAAGAGCGCCAAGCCGCCTGAACAGGGTTTGCTTCCGCCGCCGCGCCACGGCGCGGCGGTCGTCGTTCTAGGGCGTTTCCCCGTTTCACGGAAACGGCGAACCGCTCTAACTCTATGTTTTGACGCAGTTCCCAAGGGAAAGCGCTATGCGCTTCTCCCGGGAAACCGCTCACACTTTTCCTGGAATTGCTCTACATCGTCGCCCGTGCCTCGCGGAACGACACCAGCTTGCGGCGGTTCTCGTCCCACAATGCCAGTTTGACGCAGCGCAGGCTGTCGAGCAGCGTGACGCGACCGATGCCGCGCAGTTCCGGATAATCGCGCAGCACTTCCTGCAGCCGGTAGCCCGGCACCTTGGCGGAGAGGTGGTGGACGTGATGGACGCCGATATTGCCGGTGAACCAGTTCAGCACCGGCGGCAGGTCGTAATAGGAGGAGCCGTGCAAGGCGGCATGCTGGAACTCCCAGTCGTCATCCTTTGCCCACTCCGTCTCCTCGAACTGGTGCTGGACGTAGAACAGCCAGATGCCTGCCGAGCCGGCGAGAATGACGATCGGCAGATGGACGACCAGGAACGCACCGGGACCGACAGTCCAGATAAGCAGGGCCGCCGCAAGCGCGATGGCGAGATTGGTGGTCATCGACGACACCCACGGCGTCAGGCCGCCGCGCATCATGCCGATGGGCAGCCTTTGCGAGAAGATGAACAGCCAGATCGGCCCAAGCCCAAACATCACCAGCGGATGGCGATAGAGCCGATAGGCGAGGCGCCTGCGCCAGGACAATTGCCGGTATTCGGCAACGGTCAGCGTCGTGATGTCGCCCATGCCGCGCTCGTCGAGATTGCCGGCGCTGGCATGATGTGTCGCGTGGGCGCGCCGCCAGCAATCGTAGGGCGTCAGCGTCAGGACGCCGAGCGCGCGGCCGATCCAGTCGTCGGCATAGCGGTTGGCGAAGAAGGAGCCATGGCCGCAATCATGCTGGATCATGAAGATGCGCACCAGGAACCCGGCGGCCGGGAGGATCAGGATCAGCCCCCACCAATGGCCATAGGCATAGGCGGCCGAGGAGAGCGCCCACAGCGTGGCAAAGGGAATGAGGGTGATGGCGAGTTCGACGGCGCTGCGTCGCCGGTCCGGCTTCTTGTAGCGCGCCAAGATCTTCAACCAGGCACGCTTGCTATTGGCGGCCGCATCGGGGGAAATCATGTTCATCAGGAAGCATAGGCGCGGCATGTGGCTACCGCAAGGCAGCCATCACGCAAAATTACTGTGCGTAATTGTCGCGTAAAGAGCGACGAGAGCTATTGCCGCCGCAATCTTGTACCGCCATCCTCGACCCGATCGAGGCGGTCGAGCAATTGCCTGAAGCGGTCGTGAGTATCGGTTTCGATGCGGAAAGCCGGCAAGGTACGCAGAAAACGCGTCATCGCCTCGGCACCGAACTGGCGCCGGACTTCTGCGGCGAGCCTTTCTCCCTTTTCAGCCTTGTTCCGGGTCATCATTTCAAATCCTGTGTCGGCTCCGAAACTCCTGCAGTAGGGGAATGGTTCCCGCATCACGCTTCCGTGGCAAGCCAAGCCGGCAAGTACAGTAAACTTTGAATTAAAATATAAGCATCGCCATTGATCACCGCCCAGGTCCGGCCAAAGGCTCAATGGTCGCTTACCCCTTGATTTTTGGCTGCCAAACCTCGATATCGGGCACAAAATCCATACCATTCGAGATTGACGGGAAACGGCGATGAGCGACCAGGCAAAAGACGAACGCGCGCCCAGTGAAGCCGAGGCGGTCGAGGCCAATGCCGAGCGCACGGAAGGCAGCATTGACGGCGACTACGAAGCGCTTGTGCGACTGCTGAAGGAAAATGAAGAGCTGAAGGACCGCGCGCTGCGCGTCGCGGCCGAGATGGAGAACCTGCGCCGCCGCACCGCGCGCGACGTGCATGACGCGCGTACCTATGCGGTTGCGAATTTCGCCCGCGACATGCTGTCGGTGTCGGACAATCTGCGCCGCGCGCTGGACGCCATTCCGGCGGAGGCCAAGGCCTCGGGCGACGCCGGCTTCAAGGCGCTGATCGAAGGCGTCGACCTGACCGAGCGCGCCATGCTGTCGGCGCTGGAACGGCATGGGGTCAAGAAGCTCGCGCCGGAAGGCGAGAAGTTCGATCCCAATTTCCATCAGGCCATGTTCGAAGTGCCCAATCCCGATGTCCCGGCCAACACCGTGGTCCAGGTCGTCCAGCCGGGCTATTCGATCGGCGAGCGCGTGCTGCGTCCGGCCATGGTCGGCGTCGCCAAGGGCGGCCCGAAGATTGCCGCCGAGGCGCCGGTCGAGCCGGGGCCGGTGAATGAGCAGGCGGAGAAGGATGCGTAGCTAGGGGTTAGGCAGTAGGGCAGTAGGGCAGTAGGGAATAAGGCAGCCGTATCAATCGTGCGGCTTCGTGCTATTCATGCGCAGTCCCTAATCCCTACTGCCTACTCCCTTACCGCCATGAATCCCATCGCCCTTCTCGATTATGCCGGCGTCGCCGTCTTTGCGGCGACCGGGGCGTTGGCTGCTTCGCGAAAGCAACTCGACATTATCGGTTTCCTGTTCCTGGCCAGCGTCACCGGCATCGGCGGCGGCACGTTTCGCGACCTCATCCTCAATGTGCCGGTCTTCTGGGTGGGAAACCGCGACTATGTGCTGATCTGCGCCGTGGTGGCGGTCCTGGTCTTCTTCACCGCGCATCGCGTCGAATCCCGCTACAAGCTGTTGCTGTGGCTCGACGCCATCGGGCTGGCCGCCTTTTCGGTGATGGGCGCGGCCAAGGGGCTGGCCATCACCGGTTCGCCGGTGGTTTCGATCATCACCGGCATGCTGACCGCGACCTTCGGCGGCATATTGCGCGATCTGCTTGCCGGCGAACCATCGGTGCTGCTGAGGCCGGAGATCTACGTCACGGCCGCTCTGGCGGGCGCCGCCATCTTCACATTGGGCGACGTCGCCGGATTGCCGCAGATCGTCTCGGGGTTCGCCGGCTTCGTCGTGGCGCTAGCCGTACGCGGCGGCGCGCTGCGTTTCGGCTGGTCGTTTCCGTCGTACAGGAGCCGGCCGGGAAGGCGGCCGGAGGATATTCCGTAAGGAGGGGGATAGGGAATAGTCAGTAGTGAGTGGTCAGCGAAGCGTGTATCGTATCGTCTTGCCTACTGCCCTTACGCCGCAAAGCGTTGCGCTTCCCCGCCATAGTAGTTGACGTAGCGGGCGCCGATCTCCTTGACCGGCATCACCACGAAGACGTCGACGGTCGAGAATTCGCGGTCGATGACGCAGCCGTCGCCGATGCGGGCGCCGACCCTCAGATAGCCCTTCACCAGAGGCGGCATCGCCGCGATCGCCGCCTTGGTGTTGACCGCCTCGATCGGCATCAGGTCCATGGAGCAATAGCGCCCGGACACCGCGCGCACATCCCAGGCCGAATTCGTGCGGCAGTGATGGGCGAGATAGGTGAGCGCCTCGGCATGCGCCGCCGGCACAGTGCCGTGGAAGGAAGCGCAGCCGGTCATCACGCCGATTTCGTAGTGATTGATGTAGGCCCAGATGCCTTGCCACAGCGCCTCGATGGTGCGCTTCGAGCGGTATTCCGGCAGAACGCAGGATCGGCCGAGCTCGAGGAAACGCTGGCCGGGATGGCGGGCGATGAGCTTGGTCAGCTCGAATTCGCCTTCGGAATAGAAGCCCCCGGCGGCGGCCGCGATTTCTTGCCGCAGCAGCCGGTAAGTGCCGACGATGCGGCGGTGTTCGGGGCCGGAAATCGAATTGTCGAAGACGAGCAGATGATCGCAGAGCGGATCGAACCGGTCGGCGTCGCGGCGGTCCTGCACCTGGAACAGGTCCTTGCGGGCGCCAAGCTCGTCGTAGAATACGCGGTAGCGCACTTCCTGCGCGGCCGCGATCTCGGCCTCGTTGCGGGCGAGCCGCACTTCGAGATTGCCGATACGGCCGAGTGCCGCGCCCTTTATGACGGAATCGACATTACGCCCGGCGAGCAAGGCGCTGCTGGCGTTCGGCCGAGTGTCACATTCCGGCATAACTGTATGCACGAGTGATTCTCCTTCGAGCCATCCCTCTTGGCACGGGGATACGGTGTAGGTGCAACAGGATTGTGACAGTACCGTGATAAGGCGTCGCGGGCAATACTTCGTCGGCTGGCGAAAACGGTCAACCGGCTACGTTAGGGGAGGAGAGGCGAGGTGCGTCTCGCGTGCACGGATCAAGTCGCCGCGCCTCAAACCCTTGTTTTCATGGATGTCGCCCTCGGGAAATCGGGGCCACTTTGAGTTGGCATGCATCAGCCGCGGCTGGAAAAAAGCAGATCAAGCAGCAACCTGGCCCTCGACGGCGTTGACAAGCGCATCCGGGTCGAGCGGCTTGGTGACGAAGCCGCTGGCGCCGTGGGCAAGCACCGCATGGCGGGTCTTTTCCTGGCTGTCGGCCGACAGCACCATAATCGGCACGGGCGGCGCCGATGTCTCTTCCTCATGGCGGCGGATCGCGGCAATGGCGTCCAGCCCGTCCATGACCGGCATATGCAGGTCCATCAGCACCACGTCGAAGCGGTGCTTGTGTCCGGCGCTGGTGACGGCCTCGACCGCGGCCTTGCCATTGCCGACTACCTTGACGCGGTGTCCCGCCTTCAACAGCGTGGCGCGGGCCAGCATGGCATTGATGTCGTTGTCCTCGGCGATCAGCACGGACAAGCCCAACTGGCGGTCGCTTGAAGCGCGCAGCGCCGGGGTGCGGCGCTTTTCCGGCTGCGGCTGGGCAAGAGCCGGCGCATGGCTGGTCAAAAGAACACGCAAAAGTGTTCCACCGCGCACCGGCCGGGCCAGGAAGGTCGCGTAGCCGCTGGCGCGGAACTCGCCAAGCATGCCTCGGTCGGTCGGCGCGATCAGCGTGATGGCTTCGCAATCGGAAAAGCCGCCTTGGCGCAACCGCTTGAGCACTCTCCCATCGCTCTCCTCCATGGCCGCGTCGACGAGAAGCACGTCGCAGCCCTCGGCCAGGGGCACGGCCTGAGCCACGGTCGTGGCGATACCGGCCGTGCCGCCATTGGCGCGGATGGTGCGGGCGATGGCGTCGGCCTCGACGGCGTTTCTAGACAGGATCACCGCGCGCCTGCCGGCAAGCACGTTCTGCCGGCCCTGAGGCGCCTCGGTGGCGCCTCCGTCGCCGGGATTTCGAAGACGAAGTCCGACCCTTGGCCAAGCCGGCTGGAGACCGAAATCGTGCCGCCCATGGCAGTCACCAGCCGCTTGGAGATAGCAAGTCCGAGCCCCGCTCCGCCATGTGCGCGTGTCGAGGTGCCGTCGGCCTGTTCGAACTCCTCGAAGATACGCTCCATGTCCTCTTCGCGCAGGCCGGGACCGGTGTCGGTGATGGTGAAGCAGATGCGGTCGCTGGTCTCGGTGCGGGCGCGCGCGATGCTGACCAGCACGCCGCCGCCGTCGGTGAACTTGATGGCGTTGCCGATCAGATTGAGCAGCACCTGCCTGACCCGGCCTGGATCGGCTGTGATCAATTGCGGTACATCCGGTTCGACGTGGCAGCCGAGCCCAATACCCTTCGCGAAGGCGCGCGCGGCGAGCAATTCGATAATGTTGTCGGCGATCTCGCGCACCGACATGGGCTGCGGTTCCGGATCGAAGCGACCGGCCTCGATCTTGGAATAGTCGAGCAGGTCCTCGATCAGGGCGAGCAGGGCGCTGGCCGAGGTCGAGATGGCGCCGACATAGGTCTGCTGTTCCGGCGACAGGCTGGTATCGGCGAGCAGCCTGGCCATGCCCATGATGCCGTTCATCGGCGTGCGGATTTCATGGCTGACCGTGGCGAGGAAGCGCGATTTGGCCTGGCTTGCGTATTCGGCGCGCTCGCGCGCGGTGATGAGCGAGGATTCGGCGCGCTTGCGGGCAGTGATGTCGCGGGCGATGGCGCGATGCGATGCCGTGCCGCTGTCCTTGTCGCGCACCGACAGTTCGATCCAGGAGAACCAGCGCGGGCCGCTTGGCGTGCGGATGGCGACGTCGGTGGAACTGAGGCACTCATGGTCGGAAAAGGCGGCATCGGGGACGATGCCGACCTCGATGCCAAGTTCGGCCAGGGTCTTGCCGGCAAGATCGCGCTGATCGGCTTCGACCAGATCGGCGAACACCTTGTTGGCATAGACAATGTGGCCGTCGCGATCGCGATGGATGACGAGGTCGCCCAGCGCATCGATGAGACCGCGAAAGCGCTCCTCGCTTTCCTGCATTTCCCACATGCGGTCGGCCAGCGTCTCGATCTCGGCGCGGCTTCGGGCGGTGGTCTCGTCCAGCAGTACCACGGTACGGTGGACGCTGCGTCTGGCATGGAAATGCATGGCCAGGCCGGCGAGGCCGGTTGCCAGCAAGGCGAGGCTGATGAAGATCGGCGCCCCCGTCAGATGCGCGAGGCCCGCCAGGACCAGGATGGCAACGAAGGTGAGCAGCGGCAGGCCTTCCCGCCTGACCAATTGCTGCTCGGGCACCAGCGGCGGCGCGGCGATGAACCGCCGCGCCGCCGCTGGCGCCGCAACCGCATCGACATCGTCGCCCTTGTTCGCCTGTTGGCTGTCGGATTCCGCGATCATGCGAAACCCTTGCCAGACAGAGATTATGGAAAATTGCGGCGGATCGTTCGAATTTTAGTGGATAGGCGTTTTTGTCCCGACAGCAGCGGATTCGCCACCGGATTGGGCGATCCGTCCCCTGGCTGGAGCCCGCGAGGCGGGCTTACATGTCGACGACGACGCGACCGCGGATCTTGCCGTCGACGATGTCGCGCGCGGCATCCATGATGTTGTCGAAGCCGATGGTCGTGGACAGGCTGGCGAGCTTTTGCAGGTCGAGATCGGCGCCGATGCGCCGCCAGGCCTCGAGGCGCACGGCCTTCGGCGCCATCACCGAATCGATGCCGAGCAGCGAGACGCCGCGCAGGATGAAGGGGGCGACGCTCGACGGCAGGTCCATGCCGCCGGCCAGGCCGCAAGCCGCGACGGCTCCGCCATAGGAAGTCATCGACAGCACATTGGCCAGCGTGTGGCTGCCGACCGAATCGATGCCGCCGGCCCAGCGTTCCTTGGCCAGCGGCTTGGCGGGCTGGCTGAGCTCGTCGCGCGAGATCACCTCGGCGGCGCCGAGATCGATCAGATAGGGGCTTTCGGCATTGCGTCCGGTCGACGCAATGACGTGGTAACCCAGGCTGGACAGGATGGAGACCGCGACCGAACCGACGCCGCCGGCGGCACCTGTCACCACCACCGGGCCGCGATCGGGCAGGATGCCGTGCCGCTCCAGCGCCATGACGCAGAGCATGGCGGTATAGCCGGCGGTGCCGACCGCCATCGCGTCATGGGCGCTGATGCCTTCCGGCAGCGGCACCAGCCAATCGCCCTTGACGCGGGCGCGCCCGGCATAGGCGCCGAAATGCGTTTCACCGACACCCCAGCCATTCAGGATGACCTTGTCTCCCTTGCGCCAGTCGGGATTGGAGGATGAGATGACCGTGCCGGCGAAGTCGATGCCCGGAACCAGCGGCCAGCGGCGGACCACCGGCGCCTTGCCCGTAATGGCCAGCCCATCCTTGTAGTTCACCGTCGTCGCCTCGACCGCGACGGTGACGTCGCCCTCCATCAGGTCGGCTTCGGTTGAGGTCCGTCACGGCGACCGACTGTTTCTTGTCGGCGTCGCGCGAGACGAGGATGGCTTTGAAGGTTTCGGACATCTTTTTCTCCGCGCGCTTGCTTGGTGTCCTGGACTGTGCGGCGACGGCCGCGTCGGGTCAATCTTTGGAAGGCTTGGCGTTCGAAGGCTCGCGACGCCAGCCGATGAGTTCGTCGAAGACGACCAGTGCCGCGCCCACGGAAATGAAGGCGTCGGCGAGGTTGAAGACGGCAAAGGACCAGACCGGCGTGTGGAACAGGATGTAGTCGATGACGTGGCCGTAGACGGCGCGATCGATCAGATTGCCCAGCGCGCCGCCGATGATCAGGGCAAATCCGGTGCGGGCGACGACATGGCCCGATGGCGTGCGGGTGGCGAGGTAGAGCACGAAAGCCACGACCAGGACGGCGATGACCACCAGGCCGGTATCGCCGAAGGAGGAGAACATCGAGAAGGCGATGCCGGTGTTGTAGGTGCGAAACAGCGCCAGGAACGGCACCAGATCGAGCTTTTCCTGGAATGGCAGGCCGGTCTCGACCAGATGCTTGATCCACTGATCGAGCGCGATGGCCGCGACGACGAGCAGCGCGTAGGGGGACCATGATCTCACGGGCGGGCAACCTTCATTGCTGGTCGGCGATTGGTTCGAGCTTCAGCGCGCCGCGCCGGATCTCGAACAGCATGATGCCGGTGGCGACGGCGAGATTGAGCGAATCGGCGCGGCCCGCTTGCGGGATCCTGAGCAGACGGTCGCAACTCGCCGCGAGGCTTTCGGGCAGTCCCTGTTGCTCATTGCCCATCATCAGCAGCACGGGCCCACGGGAAAAATCGACCGAGCGATAGTCGACCGCACCTTTCAGATGCGTGCCGGCGACAAGGCCCGAAAAGCCGCCGCGCCAGGCAAGGAAGGCCTCGGTCGTTGCCTTCGCCACCGGAACAGCGAAGATCGAACCCATGGTGGCGCGCACCGTCTCCACGGAAAATGGATCCGTGGTGTCGCCGACCAGGATGACACCCTTGGCGCCGACGGCATCGACGGTGCGGATGACGGTGCCGAGATTGCCGGGATCGCGCACCCGATCGAGCGCCACCCAGACATCGCCATTGTCGGCGCGGATGTCCTTCAGGGCGAGGAATCTCTGCGAAAAAACGCCGACCACCATTTGCGGATTGTCGCGGCGGGTGATGGCGACAAGCACCTTTTCCGACACTTCGAGCACCGTGCCGCCGGCGGCAACCGTGCGCGCCGCGACCTTTTCCACCGCAGGGTTGCCGCGCCCGGCCTTGGCGAACACAAGCGTCCTGATCTGCCAGCCCAGGTCGAGCGCATCGATGACCAGCTTCAGCCCCTCCGCCATGAAGGCGTTCTGCTGGTCGCGGAATTTCTTCAGAGCGAGTGCCTTGATGTCCTTGATCAGCGGATTGGCGAGGCTGGTGACTTCCTTCACCTGGCCGGGTGCGCCCACATGCCGTTCGTTCATTCAGGCCACCCAACGCGAAAACAATGAGGTCGAAAGCGCCCTGCCGGCGGACTTTTCGCGGATGATCAGCTCACCCGATTCAACCCTGCCGCCCATGCCGGCGAAGGTGTCGCGCATCAACGCGTGGATGGCGAAGAAGGAGGCGCGGATCGAATAGGCGGTCAACACCACGGCAAGCGGCTTCGGCGTCAGGATCGCGCGGCAGAGATCGGTCAGGGCAGGCAAATCCTCGAACAATTGCCAGACCTCGCCCTTGGGGCCGCGGCCATAGGCCGGCGGGTCGAACAGGATGATGTCGTAGCGGCTGCCGCGGCGTTCCTCGCGCTCGGCGAATTTCACCGCATCGTCGACGATCCAGCGGATCGGCTTGCTGCCCAGCCCGGCCATCTCCTGGTTCTCGCGAGCCCAACCGATCGCCTTCTTCGAGGCGTCGACATGGGTGACCTCGGCGCCGGCGCGGGCCGCCACCAGCGAGGCGAGACCGGTATAGCCGAACAGATTCAATACTTTGACCGGCCGTTTGGCGGCTGCGATCAGCCCGGCCATGTGGTCCCAGTGCGAGGCCTGCTCGGGAAAGACGCCGACATGGCGAAACGAGGTGAAACGGCCGAGATAATCGATGCCGTCATGCTTCATCGGCCAGGTCTCGCCGAGCGGCATCTTCGGGAAACGCCAGCGGCCGATGCCCTCTTCGTCGGTGTCGCCGGTGAAGATGGCGTCGGCACGCTCCCAGTCCCTCGCCGGCAAGGCCTTCTGCCAGATCGCCTGGCCCTCGGGCCGCACGATGCGATAGGGGCCGTATTGTTCGAGTTTCTGGCCGGCGCCGCTGTCGAGCAGCGCATAATCGGCATTCGGCGCCACTTCTAGAATCAGCGGAAGCTGCTCGGCGGGCAGGGCGCCGTCACGGCGGGCAAGGATGCGCGGGGCTGAATTCGGTGCGGACTGGCTGTCCGGTTTCGCGTCACGCGGTTCGCGCGGCCTGGGGTCTGGCCGACCACGCGTCTCGTGCGGACGCACCTCTCCGGTTCCGCTTTTCGCGGTCGGGCGGTTGTCGCGGCGTTTGTCGCGAAAAGACTTCAAGCGGGAGCATCTCCGAGCGGCGTGCCGCTTTTGGCATGAGGACAGCGGCGGTGCAACCAAGTCTGCCACAGCCACCGCTGCTGTTCATGTCGGCCAGCGATGGACCAATGTCAAAGAAACAGGCAAATCTGCCGCATGTCCCGCTCCGAACGCCTCCTCGACCTCATACAGTGCCTGCGCCGGCACCGCCGGCCGGTGAGCGGGCAGGTGCTGGCCGATGAGCTCGGGGTTTCGATCCGCACGCTCTACCGCGACATTGCCACGCTGCAGGGGCAGGGCGCGCCGATCGACGGCGAGGCAGGGTTGGGCTATGTGCTAAAACCCGGCTTCATGCTGCCGCCGCTGATGTTCACCGACGAGGAGATCGAAGCCATTGTGCTCGGTTCGCGCTGGGTTGCCAAGCAGCCGGACCAGCGTCTCTCAGCCGCTGCCGCCAATGCGCTTGCCAAGATCGCGGCCGTGCTGCCGGACGATCTGCGCGAGGATCTCGATGCCTCGACCCTGTTGGTCGGGCCGCCGATGACGGCGATTGAAGGCATAGACCTCGGCGTCGTGCGGCAAGCCATCCGCAACGAGCGCAAACTCGGCTTTCTTTATCGCGATGCCGGGGGTGCTGCTTCGCAACGTGTGGTCTGGCCGTTCGCGCTCGGCTTCTTCGACAAGGTGCGGGTGGTGGTGGCGTGGTGCGAGATGCGGCAGGATTTCCGGCATTTTCGCACCGATCGCATATCCGGCCTCGACGCCATCGATGCGCGCTATCCGCGTCGCCGCCAGGCGCTGCTCAAGGAGTGGCGGGCGACGCTCGACAAGCCACGCGGCCCATGAAGGCTACTGCCAAAATCTGACAGTAGCCTATTCTATATCAGCCAAGTCGAAACGTTGAAACAGCTTGGAGAACAGATATGGCCACCCCGAATTTCGTCATCCTCTATGTCGACCAGCCGCTCAAGAGCGGCGCCTTCTACAGCGCGCTGCTGGGTCGCGAGCCGGTCGAAAGCGCGCCGACCTTCGTGCTGTTCGTGCTCGACAACGGCTTCAAGCTCGGCCTCTGGTCGCGCCATACGGTCGAGCCGGCGGCGGCTGCGTCCGGTGGCTGCGGCGAGATCGTGTTTGCGCTGGAGACGCCGGACGCGGTCGACGCTACCCATGCCGACTGGTCAAGGCGCGGCTTGAAGATCCTGCAGACGCCGACCGACCTGGATTTCGGCCGCACTTTCGTTGCGCTCGATCCCGACAACCACCGCCTGCGCGTCTACTGGCTGTCCGACGGACAACAGGCCGATGGAGAACAAAAATGAGCGCCTATTGGATCGCCGTGGCGTCGGCCGAACATGTCCGGCGCGGCCGCAAGGACGGTTTCATGCAGGTCAACCACGGCAAGGCGGCGCCGCTGCGTCGCGTCAAACCCGGCGACGGCATCGTCTACTATTCGCCGACCACAATTTTGCGCGAAAAAGACGGCCTGCAGGCTTTCACGGCAATCGGCACGGTGCGGGAGGGCGAACCCTATCAAGGCGAAATGGGCGGCGGCTTCACGCCGTTCCGGCGCGATGTCGAATGGGCGACGGCTGAAGAAGCGCCGATCAAGCCGTTGCTCGAACGGCTGGACTTCACCGCCGGCAAGTCGAATTGGGGATATCAGCTGCGCTTCGGCCTGTTCGAAATCACCGATCACGATTCTCGTCTGATCGCAGAGGCGATGGGTGCCGAAACGCACGGAGCAGTGAGCTAGGCCTTCAGCGCGTTATAAACGGCAATGCCGGCGGCGAGGTCCTCGAGTGCCGCGCCAACCGACTTGAACAGCGTGATCTCGTCAGCGCTCTGGCGGCCCTTCCTCTGGCCGCGCGCCAGTTCGTGCAAATCGGCGACGATCGCGCCCGGCTTCAGCACGCCGGAGGCCAGCGGCTGGACGATGTCGCCGGCTTCCTTGGTGGCGCCGGCGCGGGTGTCGACATAGACGCGGGCGCGGGCGATGGCGTCGTCATCACTTTCACGCATCGTCGGGGTGAAGCCGCCGACCAGGTCGACATGGGTGCCTGGCCGCAGCAGAGCGCCCTTGATCAGCGGCGTGGTGGTGATCGTCGCCGAGGAAACGATATCGGCCTCGCCAAGTTCGGCATCGAGGTCGGTCGCGGCACTGGCCGCAAAGCCGTCGGCGCGCAAATCGGCCGCGACCTTCTCGGCGTTTGCCGGGGTGCGGTTCCAGATGCGGATGGTTTTGATCGGCCGCACGGCCGAATGCGCCTTGGCCAGGAACGGCGACAGGGCGCCCGCGCCGACCACAAGCAGCCGCGAGGCGTCATCGCGGGCAAGGTAGGACGCCGCCAGTGCCGAGGCGCAGGCGGTGCGCCACTGCGTCAGCCGCTGGCCGTCGATCAGGGCTTCCGGTTCGCCGGTTGCGCCATCGAGCAGCAGATAGAGCCCCATCACGGCGGGCTTGCCGATGGCGTTGTTGTCGGGCGAGACGGTGACGATCTTGACGCCGATATGGCCACCGGAAGACGTGCCGGCGGCGTTGAAATCGGTCCATGCCGGCATCAGCAGCAAGGTCGAGGCCGCACCATCGGGTCGTTCGACCGCGTGATGATGCCTGACCGGCTGCACCGCACCCTCGCGGAATGCCGTGCGCAACGTCTCGACCAGTCCAGGAAAGGTCAGTGCACGATCGACCTCGGCGGCCGAAATGGTCAGCATGAAAGGCTCCGTGGAACGAAAGGCACCGGGGGACGGCTTAATTGGTCGGCTTTGGCAATGCCGATCCTTGGGCCGATCCCTGGGTTGATCCTTGCGGCACTGATGGCGCGCGGCTGACCGCCTGGCGCAGGTTTTCCGCCTCGACGCCGCGCTGGCGCGCCAGTTTGCGGTAGCGGCCCTGCTTGACCCAGGTCGCCAGGCTGCCGACGATCATGCCGATGGCAAGCGCCAGGAACAGGAAAATGAACAGCGGCAAGGTGAGCGTCAGCTTCGGATTGCCGGGATTGAACGGGTCCAGCGTGAAGGCGACGAGTTCGCGGTTGGCGACGGCCAGCGCGATCAGGATGATCGCCAGGGGCACGAAGACCACGATGAGCATGAAACGATTGAGCATTATGTTTTCCGTCGGCAGCTGGCGCTGTAGCCGCGCCTACTTGCCGCCGTTCAGCCTTTCGCGCAGTTCCTTGCCGGTCTTGAAGAACGGCACCCACTTCTCCTCGACCTCGACGGATTCGCCTGTGCGCGGGTTGCGGCCGGTGCGGGCGGGGCGGTTTTTCACCGAAAAGGCACCGAATCCGCGCAACTCGACCCGGTTGCCTTCAGCGAGAGCGTCGGTGATCTCGTCGAAGATCGCGCCGACGATGTTTTCGACGTCGCGCAGGAAAAGATGCGGATTGCGCGTGGCAATAATCTGCACAAGTTCGGACTTGATCATCAGACGGGTCCCCGTGAAAGCAGTTCGGTCAAAATTATGAGGATGATTTTATTGGCTTTTTCAGCTGTTCCAAACGGCGCTCAAGGGTGCCAGACAGAAACGAGGCCGTCAAGAAACAAGCGGTCGGCGCCAAGTTCGTGGATGACATCACTGCTGTAGTCCGGCAGGCCGAGTGCGCTGCCGAGCGTTTTCACCATGGCTTTTGACCACAGGAAGCTGCCGCGCCGCTCCGTGTCCTTCCATTCGACCACCTTGAGCTTGGCGTCAACGCCCTTGGTCGCCAGCCAGTCGATCGCCTCGGTTTCGCCGCCGACGGCGTCGATCAGCCCGTTGGCGACACCCTGGCGGCCGGTGAAGATCGATCCGTCGGCAAGCGCCAGCGCCTGTTCGTGGGTCATCTTGCGGCGTTCGGCGACGATGCCGACAAACCAGTCGTAGCTGTCGAGGATGAGCTTGCGGACCATGGCGCGCTCGTCGTCATTGGTCGGCTTGAAAGGAGAGGGCGAAGCCTTGAGCGGCGAGGATTTCACTTCCTCCAGCTTGATGCCGAGCTTGTCCATCAGGCCGCTGACGTCGGGATACTGGATCAGCACGCCGATCGAACCGACGATCGAGGTCTTGCGGGCGACAATGTGGTCGGCCGCGCTTGCGATCATATAGCCCGCCGATGCGGCGAGCGTGCCGACTTCGGCCACAACCGGCTTGTCGGCTGCCACCTTGCGCACTTCCTCGTAGATCGATTCACCGCCGACGGTGGTGCCGCCGGGTGAATCGATCGCCAGGATCACGCCCTTCACCTTCGACGACTTGCGGATGTCTTCCAGACGCTTGATCAGTTCCTCGTCCTCGGTGATCGTGCCTTCGATCCTGACCTTGGCGATATGGTCGACAGCCGAGCCGCCGAGATCGTCGCGATAGAACCAGGCCGACAGCGCGATCACTCCGAGGGCGACGATGCCGATGGCCGCAACACGCCAGAATGTCAGCTTGCGCCGCAAACGGCGGCGGTCGATCAGGTCGTCGGCTCTCAATGCCATGGTCAGCCTCACAGTCGGCGGGAAGAGACGCTTTTAGACCATGATGTCTTCATCGGGAAGCAGTTCCGTCTTGCCTATGGCGCGGCAATCCGCCCGCGGTGACCCCAACACTGTCCTTTTTGTGACTGGCCTGTGCAAGGGGCGCGAGGTAAAGGGGAGGAGCAGCGGTGATGAAAAAAGGCGCAGGCGCGCCCATTTCTGCTATGAAGTACCGGCTGTTGTGCCGACCTCGTTTTCGTTTGTACAACTACAGTTGTCACATTTTTGCGGTTTTCGTGGGCTTGTGCTTGCTTGAGAGTGCCGGCCCCCCACCTATAGGCGGTGTTCCTTGGCGGGCAGGGTCTAGAAGAAAGCAGTCATGTTAGCGCGATCGAATGAATCGACCAGCCCCGAGACGGCGTTGGCTCCCCCGGTGGATGGCTGGACGCGGGGCGACGCGTTCGACCGCGCCCAGCGTCATTCGCGCCGCGTGCGCGTGCTCAAATTTGCCGTGCCCCTGGCCGCGGCGCTGATCGCCGTCGCCTTCCCGATCTATTCCTATCTGGCCGCCCCCGTCTCGGTCGCGGTGCAGTCGGAAGGCGCCGCCTTTTCCAATGGCAAGCTGGTGATGGCCAATCCCAAGCTCAACGGTTTCACCAAGCAGAAGCAGCCCTATTCGATGACAGCCCTGCGGGCGATCCAGGATGTCAATACGCAAGGCATCATCGAGCTCGAAGGCATAGACGCCAAGGTGCCGGTCGGGCCGGACAATGTCGCTGCCATCAAAGCCTCGCACGGTATCTACGATCGCGACGGCAATACGATGAAAATGACCAGCGACGTCATGATCACCACGACAGACGGCATGCAAGCCAAGTTCAAATCGGTCTTCCTCGACATGGGCAAAGGCACTATGAAGACGGACGACCCCGTCGACGTCAGCAGTGGCGGGTCGCAGATCACAGCGGATTCCCTGTCGGTCCAGGACAATGGCAAGATCCTGGTGTTCGAGAAGAGGGTGCGCGTCAACATCGATCCCGCCAGCGTGAAGGCGGCTGAGGCAAAGGGCGAAGAATCGAATGTGGCACAATAGTTCGACACGGCTTGCGGCCGCAACTTCGGCGCTGCTTCTGCTGGGCCTTGTGCCGTCGCTGGCGCAGTCGGGTGCCAGCAGCCAGTCCGGGCTCAAATTGTCCGGCGACAAGCCAATCCAGATCGAAAGCGACAAGCTGGAGGTGCGGCAGGCCGAGAACGTCGCCGTGTTCACCGGCAACGTCACCGTCGTCCAGGGGCCAACACTGCTCAAGGCCGGCAAGATGACGGTCTATTATGTCAAGGATCCCAACGCGGCCGCCAAGGGCACCGAAGCGGCGGGTGCCGCAATGACCGGCTCCGCCAACATCGATCACCTCGAAGTCAGCAGCAAGGTCTACATCAAGTCGGATGATCAGGTTGCGACGGGCGACAATGGCACCTTCGACATGAAGACGCAGGTGCTGGTCCTGTCCGGCAAGGAAGTGGTGCTGTCGCAAGGCCCCAACGTGCTCAAGGGCTGCAAGCTGACCGTGCAAATGAAGACTGGCCTAGCCAACGTCGATGGTTGCGGGGGACGTGTCATCATGTCGATGACGCCGCCGAAATCGGATGCGCCAAAGGCGGGAGCGACGAACCCCTGATGGCCAGCCTGTCATCGCTGACGGCGCGTCTTCCGGGACGCGCCGCAGCCAAGGTTTCGGCTCCGGCCACGATCACCGTCGACAAGGCGAAGTTCAAGGGAACCTTGATCGCCAAGGGCCTGACCAAGAGCTACAAGGGCCGCAAGGTGGTCAGCGGGGTCACGCTCGGCGTGCGCGCCGGCGAGGCCGTCGGGCTGCTCGGCCCCAACGGCGCCGGCAAGACGACCTGTTTCTACATGGTCACCGGCCTCGTGCCGGTGGATGAAGGCACGATCGAGATCGACGGCTTCGACGTCACCTCGATGCCGATGTATCGTCGCGCCCGCCTCGGCATCGGCTATCTGCCGCAGGAGGCGTCGATCTTCCGAGGCCTCAACGTCGAGCAGAATATCCGCGCGGTGCTCGAAGTGGTCGAAAAGGACCGCAAGGTGCGCGAGCGCAATCTCGACGAACTGCTCGAGGAATTCCACATCAGCCATCTGCGCAAGGCGCCATCCATGTCGCTCTCCGGCGGCGAGCGGCGGCGCCTGGAAATCGCACGCGCGCTGGCGACACGCCCGGCCTACATGCTGCTCGACGAGCCCTTTGCCGGCATCGATCCGATCGCCGTCGCCGATATCCAGCAGCTGGTGCGCCATTTGACGGCGCGCGGCATCGGCGTCCTCATCACCGACCACAATGTGCGCGAGACGCTCGGGTTGATCGACCGTGCCTACATCATCCATGCCGGCCAGGTGCTGACCCATGGCCGTGCCGACGAGGTGGTGGCGAACCCGGATGTGCGGCGGCTTTACCTCGGCGAGGGCTTTACGCTCTGACCTTTTTCTCATGCGATTCCGGGCGGACCATCGTTTCCGGAGATTTGCCTTAGGCGTGAAATTTGTTTCCTGACACGATTTTTTGCGTGTCGCGGGCTGATTTTTCGCGATTTTGCTCCGAGATAACGCTCCGGTAAGCGGCTTTTGCTAGGCTTTGCCTTGACAAGCAAAAGCCGGGCCAGTTTCTATGGCCGGCTGCCGAATTCATTTCGGGAGGCGCGGACGCGTAGAGGAGGCGTTTGAAACCGAACCATGGCGTTGGCGGCGAAACTACAGCTCAGACAGTCCCAGTCGCTGGTGATGACGCCGCAGCTGATGCAGTCGATTCGGCTGCTGCAGTTCACCCATGTCGAGCTTGAGCACTTCATCGACGAGGAGATCGAGCGCAACCCGCTTCTGGAGCGCGCCGAGCCGCAGGATGACGCCGCGAGCGACCAGATGCAGAAGATCGAGGCCGAGCCGCAAGCGGCCGCCGAGGGCGACTGGTTCGAGAACGAGGCTGGGTGGAGCGCCGAGGCGATCTCGGAAAAACTCGATACGTCGCTGGAGAACCTGTTTCCTGACGATCCCGGCACCAGCGAGCGGCTCGGACCCGACCTGACGGCGCAATGGAAATCGGCTTCCGGCAATGGCGGCGGCGCTTCATCCGAGGGGCTCGACGCCGGCGATATGGCGGCGAGCGCCATCACCTTGCGCGACCATGTCGGCGAGCAGATCGCCCTCGCCTTCGTCGATCCCGCGGCGCGGCTGATCGCAGGCGAACTCGCCGATGGCCTCGACGAGACCGGCTATGTCAGGGCCGATCTCGAGGAGATCGCCATGCGTCTGGGCACCGATGCAGCGAGCGTGGCCAAGGTGCTGGCGGTGTGCCAGACTTTCGAACCGACCGGCCTGTTCGCCCGCGACCTTGCCGAATGTGTTTCGCTACAGCTTGCGGCGCGCGACCGTCTCGACCCGGCGATGAAGGCCCTGGTCGCCAATCTCGAGCTTTTGGCGCGGCGTGATTTCCAGACGTTGAAGCGAATCTGCGGCGTCGACGAGGAGGATCTGCTCGACATGCTGGCCGAAATCCGGGCACTCGATCCGCGCCCGGGCATGGCGTTTTCGGGTGGCGCCAGCGACGCCATCGTCGCCGATGTCGAGGTGCGCGCCGCCAATGACGGCAGCTGGACCGTCGAACTCAACGCCGAAACGCTGCCGCGCGTGCTGGTCGACCATATCTATTTCGCCCAGGTGTCGCCGCATGCGAAGAACCAGGCGGAGAAGGATTTCCTGGCCGAATGCCTGCAGAACGCCAACTGGCTGACGCGCAGCCTCGACCAGCGGGCAAAGACGATCCTCAAAGTGGCCTCGGAAATCGTGCGCCAGCAGGATGCGTTCCTGGTCCACGGCGTGCGCCAGCTGAAGCCGCTCAATTTGCGCACGGTGGCCGACGCCATCGGCATGCACGAATCGACCGTCAGCCGCGTCACCGCCAACAAATACATGCTGACCCCGCGCGGCGTGTTCGAACTGCGCTATTTCTTCACCGCCTCGATCGCCGCGTCGGGCGGCGGCGACGCGCATTCCTCGGAAGCGGTGCGTGACCGCATCAAGCAGATGATCGACGAGGAGAGACCCGTCGATGTCCTTTCGGATGACGCGATCGTCGACATGCTGAAGGAAAGCGGCGTCGATATCGCCCGGCGCACGGTCGCCAAGTATCGGGAAGGCATGAATATTCCGTCTTCGGTGCAGCGCCGGCGCGAGAAGCGGGCGCTCGCCAGCGCCGGGCGTTAGGCGCCTACGATTTTCCACAGCTTTCGAGCTTCATTGACAAGCCGCGGGGAAGTGGCTAGAAGCCCGCCCGCATGAGACGGGCCCGATGCCCGCTAGCGGATGGTCCGTCACGACAATGGCCTCGGGACGGTCAAAAAGGCGGCTTGTGATCAACCGGAAAGTTCGGATTTAAATCGGCGCGAGTGACGCCGCAAAGCTTGTGCGCACGGATCACGAGTATAAACTCGGGCCAGTTTGAAGCCTGAGCAAGGAAGGTCAGTTTTCAGATGAATCTGCGCATATCGGGAAAACACATGGATATCGGCGATGCGTTCCGCACACGCATCAACGATCGTGTCGGCGAAGCGATCGGCAAATATTTCGATCGCGGCTTTGCGGGGCACGTCACCGTCATCAAATCGGGCTCGCGCTATTCGGCGGATTGCATGATCCGGCTGGATTCCGGCGCCTCGCTGCAGGCCACGGGCGATGCCCAGGATCCGACGCTGGCCTTCGAGGCCGCGGCCGATCGGCTGGAGACCCGGCTTCGGCGCTACAAGCGCCGTCTCAAATCGCACAATTCGGGCAACGCCAATGGCGAACTGACCGACATCGCCTATACGGTGATGGCGCCGCTCGCCGATGACGACGAGGAGATCCCGGAGGATTTCGCGCCGGCCATCGTCGCCGAATCAACCATGACGCTGAAGACCATGTCTGTGGCCTCCGCGGTCATCGAGCTCGATACCAAGGACAGTCCGGTGTTCGTTTTCCGCAACGCCGGAACCGATCATCTCAATATCGTCTATCGCCGGCCCGACGGAAACATTGGCTGGATCGACCCGTCCACGACCAAGGTCGCACAGGGATAAAAGCCAGCCGCACGAGGGGTGGGGACTGGCCACGGCAGGCGAACAAGGGATTTTCAAGCATGGATCTGAGCGATCTTATCAGCGTTCCGGCGATTTTGCCGGCGTTGAAGGCGAACTCCAAGAAGCAGCTTCTGCAATTGCTTTCCGAACGGGGGGCGGCGATTTCGGGTATTCCGGAGAGGGAAGTGTTCGACACCATCCTGCAGCGTGAGCGGCTGGGCTCGACGGGCGTCGGCAATGGCATCGCCATTCCGCACGGCAAGCTCGCCGGCGTGAAGCGCATCGCCGGTGTTTTCGCCCGGCTGGAAACGCCGGTCGATTTTGAGTCGCTGGACGACCAGCCTGTCGATCTGGTGTTTCTGCTGCTGGCGCCGGAAGGGGCGGGCGCCGATCATCTGAAGGCCTTGTCGCGCATCGCACGCGTGCTGCGCGACGCCGACACGGTGGCCAAGATCAGGGGGACGCGCGATGCCGCGGCGATCCACGCGCTGTTGTCGGACACGCAGGCCTCGCACGCCGCCTGAATCTGGATTTTGAAAAAGGCTGCCAAGGGCCGCCGCGAGCGGCCCTTTTCGTTTCAGCCAACCGGTCGCTCTTAGTGGATGGCGACGGTGGTCAGGTCGTTTTCCATGGCGCCGGCCAGTGCGCGGTCACGCGCGTCGGAAAGCAGGATCGGCTGGCCATTGGCGGCAAACAGCGCCCATAGTTCCAGGCCGGGCGCAATTTCGCCGATGTTGGGGAAGCGGCCGAGCAATTCATCGCTCGAGACCTTGCGCAGATAAGCGACCGAGCCTTCGCCGAGATGGGCGAATTCACCGCTGGTCATGGTGATATTCTCGTCAGTTCTGGTCATTTCAAGCCTCCTTGGCGCGAGGACGCCGCTCAAGGCCATCCCGCATGAGAGCCATCGGTGAAGATCAGTCTTTCACCGATATATTTATTTTCCGTACCAGCCGTTCGGACTCCGGGCGATCGAGGTCGATCGACAAAAGGCCGTTCTTCAGCTCTGCCGCGATCACGCGCATGCCGTCGGCCAGCACGAAACAGCGCTGGAACTGGCGCGCGGCTATGCCGCGATGAAGGAATTCGCGCTCGGTGTCGTCGGTCTGACGGCCGCGCACGACCAGCTGGTTTTCCTCCGTTGTCACATCGAGATCGCTTTCGGCGAAACCGGCGACGGCGAGCGTTATGCGCAGCCTCTCGGCCTTGCCGTCGGCACCGCTGAGGCGCTCGATGTTGTAGGGAGGGTAGCTGTCACCGGACTTCGCCAGACGCTCCAAGGTCTTTTCCATGGCGTCGAAACCAAGGAGAAGCGGGCTGGAGAAAGGCGTCATTCGACTCATGTTACACTGTCCTCTCAAGAGCGACATAAACTGGAAAAACCCGGATGGCATTTTTCCCGATGGCCTTGATATGGTCCGCCCCGCGACCAAGTTCAAGCCATCACAAGACCCGCCCAAAAAGACCAAGCCTTGGACTCACAGGAATAATCGACATGGCGCTTGAAACGACGCGCGGATGCAAAGAGAAGCGCTGCGGTCGTCCTTCAGGCGTGCGATCGATCCGGTGAGCTCACGGCCCCCCAAACAAGGAATTGAAATGCCCCAACCCTGCAAGATCATCATCGACACCGATCCCGGCCAGGACGATGCCGTCGCCATTCTCTTGGCGCTCGGCAGCAGCGAACTGGAGATTGTCGGCATCACCGCCGTTGCCGGCAACGTGCCGCTGAAGCTTACCGAGAAGAATGCCCGCAAGATCTGCGAACTGGCCGGCCGCCCGGAGGTCAAGGTCTATGCCGGCGCCATCCGTCCCCTGGCGCGCACACTGGTCACCGCCGAGGAAGTGCATGGCAAGACCGGCCTCAACGGGCCACAACTGCCCGAACCGACGATGAAATTGCAGGAGCAGTATGCCGTCGATTTCATCGTCGAGACGCTCATGAACGAAGAGAGCGGCACCATCACGCTCTGCCCGCTCGGGCCGTTGACCAACATCGCGCTGGCGCTGATCCGCGAACCGCGGATCGCGCCGCGCATCAAGGAAATCGTGCTGATGGGCGGCGGTTTCTTCGAGGGCGGCAACGTCACGCCCGCGGCCGAATTCAACATCTATGTCGATCCGCAGGCCGCCGATCTGGTGTTCAAGTCCGGCATCCCGATCGTGATGATGCCGCTCGACGTCACCCACAAGGCGCTGACCACCACCAAGCGCATCCAGGCTTTCCGCGCGCTCGGCACCAAGGTCGGCATCGCGACCGCCGAGATGCTGGAATTCTTCGAGCGTTACGACGAGGGCAAATACGGCACCGACGGCGGCCCGCTGCACGACCCCTGCGTCATCGCCTACCTCCTGAAGCCGGAGCTGTTCAAGGGCCGTAACTGCAACGTCAGCGTGGAGACCGCCTCGGAACTGACCATGGGCATGACCGTGATCGACTGGTGGGGCGTCACCAAGCGGGAAAAGAACGCCATGGTGATGCGCGACATCGACCATGACGGCTTCTTCGCGCTGCTGGTCGAGCGGCTGGGGCGGCTTTAAAAAAGCTTCCTTCTCCCCGTTCACGGGGAGAAGGTCCCGGCAGGGGGATCAGGGGGGGCGCAGACGTTGATATTTTACCCGCAGCCTCGGCGCTGCCCTCACCCGATCAGTTCGCGACCACCATACCGGGGCGAGCCGCCTGTCTCGCCCGTCCCCCGTGATCGGGGCGAGGGAAGGGAGTTTCTACTTCGACCTCGAAAACGCCAGCCACAGGCCGCCGCCGACCAGAAAACTGCCGCTGATCCTGGACATGAGCTTGATGCGGCTGGCCGACAGCAGGCGCCCGGCGCGCCCTGCGGCGAGTGCGTAGGTCGAATCTGACATGGCGGCGAAGATCATGGCGGTCAGGCCCATGACGATGATCTGCAGCGAGTAGTTGCCTTGCGGCGCGATGAACTGCGGAAAGAAGGCGCCGAAGAACACCAGCGTCTTGGGATTGCTCAGCGCCACCAGCAGGCCCTGCAGGAAGAAGCCGCCGCGCGGCTTTCTCGCCGTTCCGTCGGCGTTCAGCGTGCCCTTGGAGCGGAACATCTGCACGCCCATCCAGATCAGGTAGGCGGCGCCGATCAGCCTGACCCATTCGAACCAGTGGCCCATGCCCGCGATCAGCGTGTTGAGGCCGATGCCGACAATGGCGATCATGATGGCAAGCCCGGCCTGCGTGCCGGCGACGTTGGCCAGACCGGCGCGGGTTCCATGGCGGATGCTGTTGGCGATGATCAGCGTGACCGTCGGTCCCGGCACCAGGATGATGACGATGCAGGCGAGAACATAGGCGGCGTAGAGTTCCAGCGACATGTATTTTTCCCTCGGAGTGCCGCCGACGCGGCGCGACTGGGACAATCAATGCATGGCCGCAGCCTCCACGCAAGACGTCCGAGAAGCACCTCGCCGTCGTATGCGCGTCAGGCGCCGGCAGGCCAAGGCAGTGTCGCCTCATAGGCCGCCGCCGCCCTCAGCACAGCGAGATCGCCACGCGGCCGGCCTATCAGCTGCATGCCCATTGGCCGACCCTTGTCGTCGAAGCCGACCGGCACGTTGACCGCCGGGCAGCCGCCAAGCGTGGCGAAGGCTGAAACCTGCATCCAGCGGTGATAGCTGTCCATCGGCCGTCCCGCGACCTCACTGGGCCAGTGCATGCCGACGTCGAAGGGGAAGACCTGCGCGGTGGGCAGGGCGATGAGGTCGAAGCGGTCGAAGATCGACAGCAGCATCCGATGCCAGGAGGTGCGCACGACCGAGGCCGCGCGGATCTGCGGCGCCGTCAGCCGCATGGCGTTCTCGATTTCCCATATGGCTTCCGGCTTCAGCAAGCCTCGTCTGGATGGATCGTCATAGTGGACCTTGAGGGCGCAACCGCTGCTGGCCTGGCGCAGCGTCACGAAGGCCTGCCAGAGCGCCTCGAAGTCGAAATCCGGCAGCAAGGGCTCCGCTGGGAAGGATGCATCCGCGAACCGGCCGAGAGCCGCCTCGCACAGATCGAGAATGCCGGCCTCGATCGGCAGATGGCCGCCGAGGTCGCCGAACCAGGCGACGCGGCCGCCGGTCGAGGGCGGTGCAAGCCCTTCGAGGAACGAACCCGGTTTCTCATAAGACAGGGGCGCCTGCGGATGGTAGCCCGCCTGCACGTCGAGCAGCAGCGCCATGTCGGCGACGTTGCGGCCCATCGGGCCTTCGACACCCATCTGCGCGTGGAAGACCTCAAGATCGGGTCCGGCGGGAACAAGCCCTTGCGACGGCCGGAAACCGTAGACATTGTTCCAGCCTGCCGGATTGCGCAGCGAGCCGCCGAAGTCGCTGCCATCGGCGACGGGCACCATGTCGAGCGCCAGCGCCACCGCCGCGCCACCGCTCGAGCCGCCGGCGGTGAGCGCCGGATCGAAGGCGTTCAGCGTCGGCCCGAAGACGTTGTTGTAGGTGTTGGAGCCGAGCCCGAATTCGGGGACATTGGTCTTGCCGATGATGATGGCGCCGGCGTTGCGGATGCGCTCGACGAAGAAATCGTCTTCCTGCGGCACGAAATCGGCGAAGATCGGCGAGCCGAAGGAGGTTCTGAGGCCAGTCGTCGAGGCGAGGTCCTTGATGGCGATCGGCAGGCCGAAGAGTGTCCCGGTTTCGCTCGCCTGCCTGGCATCGGCTGCATCGGCCTCGCGCAGGATATCGCCGCGATCGCGCAACGAGACGATGGCGTTGACCTGCGGGTTAACCGCTTCGATGCGGTCGAGGAAGGCCGTCACCACCTCGCGTACGGACAGTTTCTTGCGACGGATGGCGCCGGCAAGCTCGATAGCGGACAGGCGGCAGATATCGCCGGCCGGCGGCACAGCGTGTTTCGTCTCAGGGCGCATCATTTCAGCTGACGTCCTGCAAGGCTTGATCGACATCCCTGGCCAGCGGGATCGACGGCTGGGCGCCGGGCTTGAGACATGCGAGCGAGCCCGCCGCACCGGCTCGCGCCAGCGCCTTGTCGAGCGCAAGGCCGGACGACAGGCCGGCAGCGAAGTAGCCGCAGAAGGTGTCGCCGGCGCCGACTGTGTCGACAGGCGTGATCTTCATGGCCGCAACGGTGAGGAAATCGCTTGGCGTCGCCGCCATGACGCCATCGCCGCCGAGGGTGACGACGATGGTGCGGCCGGTTTTCGCGGCAAAGTCGCGCATGCGTGCCGCACGGTCGCGGCCGTTCAGCGCCAGCGCCTCGCCATAGAGGTCGAACTCGGTCTCGTTGGCGACGGCATAATCGGCCTTGCCGAGGAAAGCCGCCGCGTCGCCCTGGAAAGGAGCGGTGTTGAGCACGGTGATGGCGCCGGCGGCCCGTGCCTGTTCGAGTGCCGCATCGACGGTCGCTAGCGGGATCTCGTGCTGGAGCAGCACGACATCGCCCTTTTTCAGGAAGGCCTTGGAGAGGTCGCCGGGCACCACGGAAGCATTGGCGCCGGGAACCACGGCGATGATGTTCTCGCCATCGGCACCGACCATGATCAGTGCCGTTCCGGTCGAGGCAAAGGTTTCGCCCACGCCCGACAGGTCGACCATGGCCTCGCGCAGCAATGCCAGCGCCTCGCCGGCGAAACTGTCCTTGCCGACGGCGCCGACCATGCGCACCGGGACACCGGCGCGCGCGGCGGCAAGCGCCTGGTTGGCGCCCTTGCCGCCGGGCGCCGTGGCGAAACCGGAACCGCTCACCGTTTCGCCGGGGCTCGGCAAGCGGTCGACTTTGGCGATAAGGTCGAGATTGATCGAGCCGATGACGACTATCAAGAAAGTGCCTCCCTGCCAGCGCTGGCCGGAAATCAGGATCGACTTTCGGAAAGCACGATGTGGATCGAGATCCACAATGTGGATCGAGATGGCGAGGTGCGCCGGTGCATCCGTATCCATGCGCCGTCACCCCGGTGCGGGGAAGCTAGCGCGTCATGCGATGAGTTGCCAGACCATGTGGATGTCAAAAAGCGATTTGTCGCCTCACTCGCAGCGCACGGTGACGGTGCCCTGATAGCTGCCGGCGGGAAAGATGCCGCTCGACTTGGTGGCGGTGAGATCGACCTGCAGGGCGTGGGTACCGTTGGTGACCCTTTGCGGCACGCTTCCGTTGATGTCGACCCCCGAGCCATCGAGCCGGAAGACAGAGGCGAAAGTGACGTTGGTGCCGCCGCCGCTCGGCGCGGACGAGAATGCGGCAGGCGCCGGCGCCGAAACCGAATAGCAGTCGAGCAAGTTGAGGATGGAGCACAATAGGGAGCTCGCCACCACGGTGGCGCTGGCGCTCGATCCGCCTGCCTGTTTGGAGCCCAGTATGCTGATGGCCGGATTTGCGGTCATCGTCCCCGATGCCCCGACCATGATTGTGCAGGTGCCGATGATCACAGCTTGCGCGGGAAGGCAGAAGCCGGCAAGGGCTGCCATCGTAAGCAGCGCGCGACTATTTCTTTTTCTTTTTCTTGCCATCGCTGTTTCCGGTCCTGATGGTCCAGCCTTCGTTGGCCCATCCAGGTGACGCGGCCGCGGTGGCGGGAGCGCTGGTGGCCACGCTTCCCGTCGGGCCGTCGCCGCGGAGGCCCATTTTGAGCAGTTTCAGCTCCAGTTGCAGGCGCTGGACTTCCAGTTCGTAGAGGCGGCTGCAATCGAGGCGTTTCGGTGTGCGCCCGATCGGGATCACCACCCGGCCATAGGTCGCGACGCCATTGTCCGTCTGGTTGTTGCCTCTGATCACGCCGAGATCGACATAGGCACCGGAACCGGAAACGGCGGAACGGCAAGTGGTGCCGTCCGCGGCATGGACCTCGTCCTGGCCCTGGGGCAAGGTGACGCCGGGCAAATTGAAGCCGTTCTCGTTCTGGTTGAGATTGTAGATCTGGTCCTGGGCCTGGGTTGGAGCGGTGCTTGCCACAGCAGCCGCGAGTGCCAGCGTCAGGACTTGCGGTGCCCAAAAAACTTTCCGCATATCTGCGCCCTTATCTGCGTCTGCTGGTTGGGGAAGGGGATGCTTTCGGTACAGATACGCACTTTACGCTCGGCAGCGCCGCCGAAGGGCACGACCACAAGGACCGGACGGGAAGCCTGGGCACCGAGCTGGAAGGCAGCCGGTGATATCCTGGCGTCCACCGGCTGAAAATCCTGATCGTAGACGTGGATTTCGATCTTGATCTTCTGGTCGTATGGATTGGCCGGGAAGACGCGAACCGCGAAGACGTCGGTGAAACTGTTGACCTCGCCGCGCATCGGCGACATCGACTGGGCCGCAGCGGCAGCAGGGATCAGGCCGACGGCCAGCGCCGTCGCCAGGGGTCCAAAAAATTTCAAGGATGCCTCCTTCCCGGGCGCTACTCGCAGCGCAGCGTTACCGTTGCCTGATAGTTGCCGTTGGCGAAGCGGTTGCTGCCGCCCTTCGTGCCGGCGAGATGGACCGAAACGAGGTCGGCGCCGGGTGTGCTGATGGCGGTCGCGGAACCGGTCTCGACGATGGAGTGCGCACCGGCGGAAGAGTAGGTTGGTGTCCAGGTGGTCGATGTCGTGTCGGCCGACGGCACCGTCGTGGCGGTAACCGGATCGACGCTCACCGACACGCCGCCTGTCGTCGTCAGCGTGACGGTTCCGGCAGAGCCGCCGCTGTTGTGGGAACTGAGTGTCTGGAGGTCGGGACTGACCGTCATCGTGCCGTTGGTGGCAATGACAAGCGTGCAGGTCGGGGTGATCGTGCCATTGAAAATGACATTTTGCGTCGCAGCCAATGCAGGCTGGCCCAGACACGCGACCAGCAAGGTTGCACCGAAGGCGGTGCGAAACAACTTCATCGAGACCTCCTATTAAGTCGGATCGCCCGAATTAACAGGAGTCATGATCGCTTTATCGTGGTTAATTTAGCGTAAACTAAAATAATTCGCGGAAATAACATCTTATAAAAACCGAAGGTTGTCCCCGGTTGTATCGTGAATTTCCGATAGAGCCCAAGTAATACTTTCCGCTTTCCAAGATCTGTAAATTTCTTCGCCGAAAACTGGAAAAACGATATTTATGATGACACTTGACCTGCCTCCCAGCCAAGGATGGCGCGCTTGCGGGTCAGGCCCCAGTGGTAGCCGGTGAGGTCGCCGGACTTGCCGATGGCGCGATGGCAAGGCACCACGAAGGAGAGCGGGTTTGCGCCATTGGCGGCGCCGACCGCGCGGCTGGCGCTTGGCGCGCCGATGCTGGCGGCGATCGAGGAATAGGTGCGGGCCTTGCCCATCGGGATCTGCAGCAGCGCCTCCCAGACGCGAACCTGGAAGTCGGTGCCGATCATGACGACATGCAGCGGCTGGTCGGGGCGCCACAGCGTCGGATCGAAGATGCGCGCGGCGTAAGGACCGGTCGCGGCCAGGTCCTCGACATAGATGGCGTTCGGCCAGCGGCTGGACATGTCGGCGAAGGCGGCGCGCTCCTCGCCGGGGTCGCTGAAGGCGAGGCCGGCAAGCCCGCGGTCGGTGGCCATGATCAGGGCGGTGCCGAAGGGCGAGGGATGGTAGCCGTAGCGGATGGTGAGGCCGGCGCCGCGCGTCTTGTAGTCGCCCGGCGACATTGCCTCATGGGTGACGAACAGGTCATGCAGCCGGCCAGGGCCGGACATGCCCAGTTCGAACGAGGTTTCGAGCAGCGGCATGCCGGAATCGAGCAACCGGCGGGCGTGGTCGAGCGTCACCGCCTGCAGGAAGGCTTTGGGCGACAGGCCGGCCCAGCGGGTGAAGAGTTTTTGCAGGCCGGTTGGCGTCTCGCCGACCTCCTCGGCAAGCTCCTCGAGCGAAGGCTGGTCGCGATAGTCGAGGCTGATCTTCTCGATAGCGCGGCGCACGATCTCGTAGTCGCTGCCTTGCGGCGTGATGTCCTTTTTGAGGACGGCTGTCTGTGTGCTCATCGAACTGTCTCCTTGGCCAGGAATATCGCCCCTTGGGGCGGCGATCGCCACCCGAAACTTGCCTTCTTGCCGCGCATACCCAGATAGACTCGGGGGTTTGAGAGCCTGTTCCATCCCGATGGGTCGGGATGGGGCTCTCTCTTTGTGTTCGAGCATGATCTTTTCCGAAAACCGGTATCCACTTTTCGGGATCATGCTCCTGCCAGGAGTCGCTCATGGCTGGCGAGAAAGTGCATCTGACCGGGGCTAAGGAAACGTTGCTGATGACGCTATACGGCAAGGCGCTGGAGAGCCAGTTGCCCCATTCGCTGCTTGGGGATCATTTCGCCGACGAGGCGGTGCGCAAGATCGACTATGACTTCTCCAGGCTCAAGGTCGACGAGAATCTCGGCATCGGCCTGGCGATCCGGGCCAAGACACTGGACGTTCGTGTAGAGGATTTTCTGGCCAGAAATCCCGGCGCCATCGTGCTGCATCTGGGCTGCGGGTTCGATACGCGCATCTTCCGTGTCGATCCGCCGCCAGGCGTGGACTGGTTCGATGTCGACTATCCCCAGGTCATCGAACTCAGGCGAAAACTTTACCCGTCACGCGACCGTTATCATCTCATCGCTTCGTCGGTGACCGAGCCCGGCTGGCTGGCCGAAGTGCCCCACAACCGCCCGGCCATCGTGGTGGCGGAAGGGCTGACGCCCTATCTTCCCGCCGATGAGGGGCTGCGCCTGGTTTCGCGGCTTGTCTCGCATCTTGCCGGCGGCGAGCTGATGTTCGACGCCTACAGCCGTTTCGGCCTGACGCTGCTTCGTCTCAATCCCACCATCAAGGCGACTGGCGCCGAGGTTCACTGGGCGATCGATGATCCGCACGAGCTGGAGCTGGCGGTTCCGAAACTGCGGTTCGTCGAGGATATTTCCGCCTACATGCCCGAACACGCCGCCCGCATGGGCTGGCCCGCCAAACTCTTCGTTCGCCTTTGGAAACACATTCCGGCGCTGCGCAAGGTCGGCAGGCTTCTGCGCTATCGGTTCTAGAGCAATTCCAGGAAAAGTGTGAACGGTTTTCCCGGGAAAAGCGCGTAGCGCTTTCCCTAGGGAATTGCGTCAAAACAAAGAGCCGTTTAGCGCGCCTTGGCGGTCGCCAGCGCGCGCGAAAAGGCTGTCGCAAAGCTCTCGCGGGACTCGGGGTCGAGAAAGCCGCCGATCGGCACGTTCTGGCCTTGGCCTTCAACCGTCATTTTGGTGATGCCGATCTCGGCGTGACGGGCGACCGAAAACCGGGCCCAGAACGGGTTGAAGCGGTGGGCTTCCGATTTTCCCGAAGGGGCCGTCTTGCGGATGTCGAGGGTGGTACGCGAGACCGATACCTCCTCGCGGGCGCGGGCGGCGCGGTAGTTGACGCGGAAGGCGATGTAGACGGCGACCACGTCGAGACCGAAGAAGCCGAATACCGGCCAGGCGCCGCGCGACAGGAAGAACGCGCCGGTCGCCAGCCAGCCGAACGACAAAGCGGCCATCAGGACCAGGAAGCCTGTCCTGCCAAGCGACCGGTGTGGGGTCAGCAATGCGTGAAAGAAGGGCTCGTCGGCCTGGAACGAGGCGTTTGTGTCGCTCATGACAGGATATTATAGGAGGGAAATGGCGAGCCCCAAGTCCAAAGATTCTTCCATGCCCGAAAAAGAATTGCCGCCAGGACGGCGCGATGGTTCCAATGCCAAGCCGCGCCCACGGCCGGTGCGGCGGACGTCGCGCTACGGTCCGGCGGAAGTGCACGAGATCTTCCGCCGGTTTTCCGTCCAGCGGCCGGAGCCGAAGGGTGAGCTCGAACATGTCAACGCGTTTACGCTCTTGGTGGCGGTGGTGCTTTCGGCGCAGGCGACCGATGCCGGCGTCAACAAAGCGACAAGGGCCTTGTTCAAAGCCGCCGACACGCCGCGGAAGATGCTGGCGCTGGGCGAGGCCAAGGTCGGCGACTATATCAGGACCATCGGTCTGTGGCGCAACAAGGCCAAGAACGTCATCGCGCTGTCGGAAGCGCTGATCCGCGACCACGGCGGGGAAGTGCCCGACAACCGCGACGAGCTGGTCAAGCTGCCAGGCGTCGGGCGCAAGACCGCCAATGTCGTGCTCAACATGGCCTTCGGCCAGCATACGATGGCGGTCGACACGCATATTTTCCGGATTGGCAACCGGCTTGGCCTGGCGCCCGGCAAGACGCCCGAACAGGTCGAGCAAGGGCTGCTGAAAATCATCCCGGACGAATATATGCGCCATGCGCATCACTGGCTGATCCTGCATGGGCGCTATGTCTGCAAGGCGCGCAAGCCGGATTGCCCGGCCTGCGTCATCGCCGATATCTGCAAGGCTGAGGAGAAGACGACCAGCATTCCGGCGCCCCTGGTGCCGATCGCTCCGCTCGATCCGGTGGACGAGGTTCAGAGCCAAGGCTGACTGGCCCGGGCTTCAACTCTCCTCCACGAACACCTCTTCGCGCTTCTTCTTGACCGAGGGCAGGAAGACGATGACGAGCACGGCCAGCGCCACCAGCAGCAGGCCGGCGCTGATCGGCCGCGTCAGGAAGGTTGAGGCGTCGCCGCGCGACAGGATCATGGCGCGGCGCAGGTTTTCCTCGAGCAGCGGGCCGAGCACGAAGCCGAGCAGCAGGGGTGCCGGTTCGCAGCGCAGCTTGGTGAGGACATAGCCGAGCAGGCCGAAGAAGGCGACGGCATAGAGATCGAAAGCATTGGTGTTGACGCTGTAAACGCCGATCGAGCAGAACGCCATGATGATCGGGAAGAGCACGTAATAGGGGATCGTCAGCAGCTTCACCCAAAGGCCGATCAGCGGCAGGTTGAGGATGATCAGCATCAGATTGCCGATCCACATCGATGCGATGATGCCCCAGAACAGCGCCGGCTGCTCGGTGGCGACATTGGGGCCGGGCACGATGCCCTGGATGATCATGGCGCCGATCATCAGCGCCATGACAGGATTGGCCGGAATGCCCAGCGTCAGCATCGGGATGAAGGAGGTCTGGGCGCCGGCATTGTTGGCCGATTCCGGTCCGGCGACGCCGGCGATGGCGCCCTTGCCGAATTCCTGCGGTGTTTTCGACACGCGTTTCTCGACCGAATAGGAGGCAAAGGCCGCAAGCACCGCACCACCGCCGGGCAGAATGCCGAGCGCCGAACCGATGATGGTTCCGCGCACGATGGGTGCTGCCATACGCTTGAAGTCGTCGCGGGTCGGCATCAGGCCGGAGACCTTGCTGATCAGCACCGAGCGCTCATGCTCGTTTTCAAGGTTGCGCAGGATCTCGGCGACGCCGAAGACGCCGACCGCCACCGCGACGAAATTCAGCCCGTCGGCATATTCGCGGATGCCAAGGGTGAAGCGCGGCGCGCCGGTGTAGATGTCGGTGCCGACGATGCCAAGCAGCAGGCCGAGCACGACCATCGCCAGCGCCTTGACGATCGAGCCATGGGCGAGCGCGATGGACGAGACGAGGCCGACGATCATCAACGAAAAATACTCCGCCGCGCCGAACTGCAGGGCTATCGCCGTCAACGGCGGGGCAAAGACGGCGACGAGGAAGGTCGACACCGTGCCGGCGAAGAACGAGCCGATCGCGGCGATCGCCAATGCCGCCCCGGCGCGGCCCTGGCGGGCCATCTGATAGCCGTCGATGGCGGTGACGGCCGACGAGGATTCACCGGGCATGTTGATGAGAATGGCGGTGGTCGAGCCGCCATACTGGGCGCCGTAGTAGATGCCGGCAAGCATGATGAGGGAAGAAACCGGGTCGCCGATCTGGAAGGTGATCGGCAACAGCATGGCGATGGTTGCGGTGGCGCCGATGCCGGGCAGGACGCCGATCAGCGTGCCGAGCAGGACGCCGATCAGGCAGAAGCCGAGATTGGCCGGCGTCGAGGCGGTCGAAAAGCCGAGCGCGAGATTGTTGAGCAAGTCCATGTCAGCGTCTCACAATGCCAGTCATGAGGGCAGCCAGGGGCCGAAGCGCTGGAACGGCAGGCCGAGCGCGTAGCTGAAGACGAGGACCGAGAACAGCGTCAGGCCAGCCGACAACACGAGCGCGGTGAGCGGCTTCATGCGGCCGCTGGCGAAGGCGGCGATCAGCGCCGTCAGGAAGATCGACGGCACGAAGCCGAGGCCGCGCACCGTCAGGCCGAAGAAGATCGGCGCCGGCAGGATGAACAACATGCCGCGCCACGCCACTGGGCCGATCGGCTCACCCTCGACGCGTATCGCCTGGACGAGGATGATGGCGCCTAGCAGGATCAGCACGATCGCCAGGACCAGCGGGAAATAGCCCGGCCCCATGCGCAACGCCGTGCCGATTTCGAGGCTGAGCGACTGCAGCGCGAAGAACGCACCGAAAAAGATGAACAGCGCGGCGCACAGGCCGTTGGTCCTGTCGATTGCGAAAGGTTTCATGACGGTCCTCCCAGGCGCTGGGGCCTGCCGTTGCAAATGGGAAATCGGATCGAAGCGAACGGGGCGCCGCGGGCGCCCCGTTTCAAGCCATCAGTCGGCGTACTGGCCGGCGGCTTCGATGATCGGCTTCCAGCGCGCGATCTCGCTTTCCAGCTTGGCCTTCAGCGCCGCCGGCGTCGCGTCGGCCTCCGATGACGGCCTGGTGCCGAGTTCGGCGAAGCGGGCGATGACGTTCGGGTCCTTCAGGGCAACCTGGAGCGATTTCGACAGGCGGTCGGTGATCTCGGCCGGCGTGCCCTTCGGCGCATAGAGGCCGTGCCAGATGCCGACCTGCACCGCGGGGAGGCCGGCTTCGATCGTCGTCGGCACATCCTTCAGCACGTCGAGGCGCTCCGGCGAGGTGACGGCATAGGCCTTGATCGTGCCGCCCTGGATCTGCTTGGTGGTGTTGGTGGTCTGGTCGCACATAATGTCGACCTGGCCGCCGAGAAGATCGGTCATGGCCGGGCCGGTGCCCTTGTAGGGCACGGTGACCAGCGGCGTGCCGATGGCGCTCATGAACAGCATGCCGCACAGATGCGAGGCCGCACCGATACCGGCATTGGCGACGGTGATGCTGTCCTTGTTGGCGTTGGCGTAGTCGACAAGCCCTTTCAGATCGGTCGGCGGAAGATCCTTGCGGCCGATGATGGTCATCGGCACTTCGGTCACCAGGCCGACATATTCAAAGGCGTTCAGCGTGTCGTAGGCCAGCTTTCTGTAGAGCGTCGCACTCGTCGCCATGCCGATGTGATGGAGGAGCAGCGTGTAGCCATCGGGATCGGCATTGGCGACGCGGCCCGCGCCGAGCGTGCCGCCGGCGCCGCCGACATTCTCGACGATGACCTGCTGGCCGAGATCCTTCGACATGGCTTCCGCGACGAGCCGGGTGACGGTGTCGGTCGGACCGCCTGCCGCAAACGGCACGACAACGGTGATGGTACGTTCGGGATAGGATTGTGCGTCGGCGGCGAACGAATAAAGCGTGACGGCCGCGGCGGCGGCCAGAGCGGCAACAAATTTTCGCATCGTAATTCTCCTCCGGGATATGAATAAACCGCTGCGCGGAACTCCTCTCAATGCCGGCCGCGGATGAAACAACAACCAGCGCACGCCAATAGATTGCAATCGGACTCAAATGGCAAACTGGGATATCTGCGGCAGCCGGCACGCAACGAATAGATGTTCGAACCACAAGGCGGGATCCGAAACGGTCGATAGTCGACCGGCTTCGGCAAATGCCGATTGCAGACCCTACTCGCTCACGTTCTATTCCAGATCTATTGGTAGCCGTAACCGCGCGCCATCGCCGCCGCGAAGACCGGGATCAGCAGGAAGACGAAGGCCTCGGCGCGGATATAGGTCTTCACCGAGGCCAGTTCGCCCGCCGGCACGGCGAAGGCGGGATTGGCGCTGGCCTGCCGGTTCCAGGAAATGAAGCGCACGGTCGGGATGATCGACAGCAGGCCGACAATGCCGAATGCCGCCATCTTGGCCCAGAACATCCAGTTGTAGACGTAGAACTCCCAACCCTTGAGGCCCCAGAAGACACGGCCGATGCCGACGATGATGATGAGTGAGGCGATGATGCCATAGTGGCGGTCGATGCCGGCGAGTCGCTTAAGGGTTACGGCGGGCAGGTCGCCGCGGATCAGCACGAATTCGGCGCCGATGATCCCTGCCAGGGAAAACACCAGCAGATGATGGATAATGGCAAGCACAAGGTCGGTCGTGTCCATGTTTCTTCCCTTGGGTTGAGCACGCGTCTGAAAAGGTCGCGCCGCAAATGTGCTGAATCAGCCTGCCGGGAAATTAACACCGTCGGGCAGAATTCCCATAGAAGCTGAATCCCTGGTCTTAGGCGGCGTTGACGCTCGGTCCAGGCACGTTAGGTTCGCAGGCATGACCGGTCTGGAACGCCCCCTGTATCCGATGGCCTGGCGCGGCTGAAGATCTGCTTCGGGCTGCTATTCTGGATGATGGCGAGTCGCCCGCTGGCCCTTGCACCGCAGGGGCAATTTGCTAAGCGCGGACAAGATCAGCGAGGCAAATCCCATGAACAACCGCAAAGTGACCGTCGCTCCCGTCATCGAGACGCAGCGAACCATTCTGCGGGCGCACCGGCTGGAGGATTTCGACGCCTATGCAACAATGTGGGCCGACCCGGCCGTTACCCGCTTCATCGGCGGCAAGCCGCGCACGCGCGAGGAAAGCTGGATGCGCTTCCTGCGTCATGCCGGCCTGTGGTCGCTGCTCGGCTACGGCTTCTGGGCGATCGAGGAGAAGGCGACGGGCCGCTTCGTCGGCGAGGCCGGGTTTCACGACCTGAAGCGCGACATGGAGCCGTCGATCGAAGGCATTCCCGAGGCCGGATGGGCGCTGGCGCCGGAAGTGCACGGGGCAGGCCTCGCCACAGAGGTCGTCGGCCGTGTCCTGGCCTGGGGCGAAGAAACCTTCGGACGGGTGAAAACCGTCTGCATCATCGATCCCCGAGAATACCGCCTCGTTGAATGTCGCTGACAAGGTCGGCTATCGCGAGGTGTTGCGGACCACCTATCATGACGCGCCGACCGTGCTGCTGGAGCGGCTGTCCTGAACGGCATTGCAGCTCCGGTAGACTAGCCCGCCTTGCGGCGCAGCTTCCGCGCCAGATCGGCCCATGGATCGACGCTTTCGACGGCCGGCGTGACGCCTCGGCCTAGCAGCACCGTCGAGGCATCGAACGGCGTCGGTCTGGCGATCCCATAGCCCTGGGCATAGTCGACGCCGATGGTCTTCAGCGCGGCGGCGATACCGTCGCTCTCGACGAACTCGGCGATGGTGCGCTTGCCCATGACCTTGCCGATGTGGTGGATCATCTCGACCATGGCGCGGTCGATGCGGTCGTCCAGCATGTCCTTGACGAAGCTGCCGTCGATCTTGAGGTAGTCGACCGGCAGGTGCTTCAGATACGCGAAAGACGACATGCCGGAGCCGAAATCGTCGAGCGCGAAGCGGCAGCCCAGGCCGCGCAGATCGGCAATGAAGCGCATGGCGTTGGTGAGATTGGCGATAGCGCTGGTTTCGGTGATCTCCAGGCAGATCATGGCAGGCGAAATGCCATGGATGAGGAATTGCTCGCGCAGGAAGCCGAGAAAGCTTTCGTCGCCGAAAGTCGCGCCGGAAAGATTGATGGCGCATGTTGCGATGGGCGGCGTGCGCGGATCGGCCTGCCGGGCGGCCAGGATGCGGAAGGTGTTGCGCACCACCCAGCGGTCGATCGACGGCATCAGGCCGTAGCGCTCGGCCGCGGGAATGAAACTCTGCGGTGTGACGAAGCTGCCATCTTCGTCGGTCAGCCGCAACAGGATCTCTATATGCGCTCCAGCCTCGACGACGTCGTCGTTGAGCGGCCAGATTTCCTGAGCATGAAGCCGGAAACGGTCTTGCTCCAGCGCGGCGTGCAGGCGCTGCACCCAGGCCATCTCGCCAAAACGCTCGCGCAAGTCGACGTCGCCATCGCTGTGGATCTGGACGCGGTTGCGGCCCTTTTCCTTGGCCATGTAGCAGGCGACGTCGGCGGCCCGTAGCGTTTCCTCGATCGTCACCTGCGCATTGGCGATCTCCACCATGCCGACACTGACGCTGGTGTTGAACGGCCTGCCATCCCAGACGAAATGCAGGTTCTGCACCGCCGCGCGCAGCCGTTCGGCGATGTCGCACGCTTCGTTGGCTCCACAATCGACGAGCAGCACGCCGAACTCATCGCCGCCCAACCGTGCCAGCACGTCGCCCGGCCGCAAATCGCAGGTCAGCAGCGCCGAGATCTGGCGCAGCAACTGGTCGCCCGCCGCATGGCCGCACGTATCGTTGACCAGCTTGAACTGATCGAGATCGAGATACATCAAGGCGTGTTGCCGGGGCTGGCCCTGCAATTCGACGATGGTCCTTTCCAACCGGCTTTCGAAATCGCGCCGGTTGGCGAGCCCGGTCAACGCATCATGCGAAGCCTGCCACGAAAGCCGCTCGATATAATCCTCTTCGCGCGTCATGTCGTGGAAGGCGAGCACGGCACCGACGACCTCACCGGAAACGAGCAGCGGTGCGCCGGTCAATGCGACGGGAACAACAGAGCCGTCCGGCCGCTGCAGCAATTGTGGACGGGCGCTGGACCGGCGCGCTTCGCCGGCCAGGAGACGCTCGACCAACTGCGTTTCTTCAACGCCGGTGTCCTTGTCGACGAGGCGAAAGAACGCTGCGATGGGTTTGCCCCTGGCAGTGCCGAGCGGGCATGCCAGCAGCTTCTCGGCAACCGCATTCATGTAGTCGAGCCGCCCGTCGCGGCCGGTGCAGACGACGGCCTGGCCGATCGAAGCCAGCGTGATCTGGGCGCGCTCGCGCTCGGCATTGAGCGCCAACTGGAAGGCCTGGCGCTGCGCCAGGAGCTTGCGCGTGCGCCACACGGCAAGCAGGATCAACGATGCGGCCGTGACGAGATTGGCGAAGGTAAGCAGCATCCGGATGAAGCGCGATCCTTCGCCGAGACTGTCCGAGAAAGCCTTGGACAACGGGGTGACCTGATGATCGAGCCGATGGATTTCCGCTTTCCAGGCGCCGATCTCGGCTGCCGACGCCGGCCCCTTGCCCAGCGTCGCATGCATCGTATCGCCGAGCCGCTGGATGGCGAGGATCATCGTGTCGGCCGCTGCCCAGTCCCGAATGGCGGTGTCGAGATAGCTGAAGTTCCGGAAATTCTGGAAAAGCCAGATCATCCCGGCGACGTCGTCCGGGTGGTTTCTGCCTTGCAGGAAGCCTGCCCGCGCGGCCTCTGTATCGGGCTCGGGCTGCTCCAGCGCCAGGCGGGCCGAACGGTCGGCCAGCGGAACGGCGATCGCTTCGCGATACTCGCCGAAGAACTCCTCATTGCCGGTGTCCGCATAGAGGCTGAGGAAATAGATCGCGTGCTTTTGCCCCTTGGACCACTGGCTTTCGCCGCCGACATAGGCGCGAACCGCCGAAAGGGTGTGTAGGCTGAGGCTGGCGACCAGCGCCTGGATGAGGACGACGGCGATGAACGGCCAGACGAGCCCGAGAAGACGGGGGCTGGCGTCCATCGATGACGGCTTAGAATCCACGGACGTGCCATGATCCTGTCAGCGCGTCTGTCCGACTGTTTCACCCGTCGGTTGAGACGATTTTCTTCTCTCATGTCGCTCAAATGGCGACAACAAGCGGGTATCACGCGGGACTTAACAGCAAATAAATAGTTCCGTCCTCTATGAAGCCTTTTCTTGATTTGGGTAGCCGAATATTACGCCACGTCAAGTGACTGCTTCGAGTTGAATCGGGTTGTATTCGAAGCTTATCGGTCCTTTTCCGGGCCGCAACCGCGCGGCTAGCGCACAGTCTCCGTTGCGAGACTTGCCTGTTCGAGCATCGAGGCATCCTCGCCAAAGGCACGGGTGGCACGGGCTGCCGCCTCGAGCAGAGGCCGTTTCATGCGCTCGAGGAAGGCGGCATCGACGCGCGTGCTGGGACCAGCCAGCGTCAGCGCGCCGAGCAGCACACGCCCCGGTCCGAATACCGGTGCCGAGATGCCCGCCGTTTCGGGATCCCGATCGCCGACGGCGAGGCAGTTGCAGGTCCGGCGTATGGTCTCATAGGGTTCGCCCGGCTGGCCGGAAAACGCCGCAAGCACGCGGCCGCCGGAGCCGAGAAGCAAAGGCAATACGTCACCCTCGCGGATCGTGTAGCGGATCGGATGCTTGGATTCGACGCGGTAAAGACAGGTGCGGACGTCGCCCGAGCGGACATAGAAGGCAACGCTCTCCCAGCTGCGCTCGGAAAGGTCGCGCATGATCGGCAGCAGGATGTCGACCGCCACGACCGAACGCTGATAGAGCGTGCCCAGCCGGAAGGTTGCAGGCCCGACACGATAGCGCCCGTCGTCCAGCCGCTCGAGCAGTTGCCCACGCAGCAGCGAACTGGCCAGCCGCAGGATCGTGCTCTTGTAAAGACCGGTGCGCGCCGCGATTTCCGCCAGGCTGAGCGAGCGGTCGGCCGTGGTGAAGGCATCGAGGATGGCAATCGCCCGATCAAGGGCCGCGACACCTTCGGCGGACGCGCGCCGGCTTACAGCATCAGTTGATCTGCTTGGTGAGTCCATTGTGGTTCCAACCCCGAGATGCCCGAGGGCCAGTCTGTCGCGCTGCCGGGGCGTTCTGTCCAGCAGAATATCGTTCCTGTTGACAGAACTCGGTAACATCTGCTTGAACTCGATCACGGGTCTGTGAATGCAGGCGCGTTTGGCAGGCACCGGAGGAGGTGTCGCGATCTGGAGGAATCCCATGCTGAACAGACGCAGATTTTTGATGAGCACGGCGGCTGCAGGCGCTGCCGGCCTTGCAGGACTTCATCTCACGCCCGCTTTCGCCGAAGGGGCACCGCAGATCCAGATATTCGTTCCGGCGGCGCCCGGCGGCGGCTGGGACCAGACGGGGCGCACGATGGATCAGGTGATGCGCGCAGAGAAGCTGATCTCCGGCTCGCAGATCACCAATGTCGGCGGCGCCGGCGGCACGGTCGGGCTGCCGCAATTCATCAGCCAGTGGAACGGCAAGGGCAATTCGCTGATGGTGGCCGGCATGGTCATGGTCGGCGCCATCATCGCCAACAAGGCCGCCAACAATCTGACGCAAGTCACGCCGATCGCCCGTCTCACCGGCGAATTCGAGGCCCTGGTGGTGCCGGCGGAGTCGCCCTTCAAGACGGCCGCCGATTTCGTCGCCGCGCTGAAGGCCGATCCGACGAAGGTTCCCGTCGCCGGTGGTTCGGCCGGTGGCTCCGACCACATCCTGTTCGGCCTGATCGCCAAGACGGTAGGCGTTCCGGCGACCAATCTTTCCTATGTGCCGTTCGCCGGCGGCGGCGAGGCCTTGTCGGCGCTGCTCGGCAATCAGGTGGCGGCCGGCATTTCCGGCTTTGGCGAATTCTCCGAACAGGTCAAGGCCGGCGCGCTCAGGCTGCTCGCCATCTCGGCCGACAAGCGCCAGGACGGCATCGACGCGCCGACGCTGAAGGAAGCCGGCATCGATGTCGAACTGTTCAACTGGCGCGGCGTCTTCGCGCCCCCTGGCGTGTCCGACGCCGACAAGGCGGCGATGATCACGCTGGTGGAGACCATGGCCAAGAGCGATGCCTGGGCGACCGAATGCAAGAACCGCAACTGGACGCGCATCCTGCTCACCGGCGACGACTATGCGAAATTCGTTGCCGAGGATTCGGCGCGTATCGAAGCCATCCTCAAGGATCTCGGCCTCGCCTGATTTCCCCAGGGGACGGCGCGAGCCGTCCCTTATTTTCTCAAGTCCGCCGATCGCATCGCAGATGAGATCGGTCATGGACTGACAGCATGAAGGCCGATGACAGCCGTCTTGGCCCGTAATCCTGGGGAGGACATTCCATGAGCACCATCAACCAGCCGACGGCGCCCTCGCGCCTTGCCGTGCCGGAATTGCTTGTTGGCATCGGGCTTCTCGCCTGTGCCGGCGCTGTCGCCTGGCAGACGCTGGCGATCCCGGTGTCGCCGCTCTACTCCAAGGTCGGCCCGACCGTCTTTCCCTACCTCACCATGGTCGGCCTGATGGTGCTTGCGCTGCTGCTCATCCTCGCCGCGTTTCGCGGCGGATGGCAGCCGGAGGAGGAAAAGGAAACGCCGACCGATTGGAGGGCGATGGGCTTTGTCGTCATCGGCCTTCTGGCCAACCTGCTGCTCATCCGGCCGCTCGGCTTCACGGCGGCATCGGTGATCATGTTCGTTCTCGTCTGCTACGGCTTCGGCAGCAGGCATACGCTGCGCGACGCGCTCACCGGCCTTGTCCTGGCGCTGGCCGCCTATTTCGGCTTCGCCAGGGCGCTCGGCGTCAACATCGGTGCCGGCTTCATCGAGAACCAGCTGAACACGGTGATCGACGCGATTGCCGGCGCGTTTGGGGCGTGAGACCATGAACACGCTCGAACAACTCGCCCACGGCTTCTCGGTCGCCTTCACCCCGGTCAATCTTCTGTGGTGCCTGCTCGGCACCACGCTCGGCACCGCCATCGGCGTGCTGCCTGGCCTCGGGCCGGCGCTGACCATCGCGTTGCTTCTGCCGATCACTTATCAGGTGGCGCCGGAAGCGTCCTTCATCCTGTTCGCCGGCATCTATTACGGCGCCATGTATGGCGGCTCGACGACGTCGATCCTGCTCAACACGCCAGGCGAAAGCGCCACCATCGTCACCGCGCTGGAGGGCAACAAGATGGCGCGGTCCGGCCGTGGGGGTGCTGCCCTTGCCACCTCGGCTATCGGTTCGTTCGTTGCCGGCACGCTCGGCACGCTGGGTGTCGCCTTCCTGGCGCCGGTGGTGGTCAAGTTCGCGCTGGCCTTCGGGCCGGCCGAATATTTCTCGCTGATGGTGCTGGCCTTCATCACGGTTTCGGCCGTGCTCGGCTCGTCCTCTGTGCGCGGGCTCACCAGCCTGTTTGCCGGCTTCGTTATCGGCATGATCGGCGTCGACCTGCAGACTGGCCAGCCGCGCTTCACCTTCGGCACGACCGAACTGCTCGACGGCGTCGACGTCATCATCGCCGCCGTCGGCCTGTTCGCGGTCGGCGAGACGCTCTACATGGCCTCGCGCCGCTATGCCGGCAAGGACGAGATCGTGCCGCTGAAAGGCTCGCTCTACATGACCGCGGCCGAATGGGGCCGCTCGTGGAAGGCCTGGCTGCGCGGTGCGGCGATCGGCTTCCCGATCGGCGCCATGCCGGCCGGCGGCGCCGAGATCCCGACCTTCCTGTCCTATGCCATCGAGAAGAAGCTGTCGAAGCACAAGGAGGAATTCGGCACGGTCGGCGCCATCGAGGGCGTTGCCGGTCCGGAGGCCGCCAACAATGCGTCGGCCGCCGGCGTGCTGGTGCCGATGCTGACGCTCGGCCTGCCGACCTCGGCGACGGCGGCGATCATGCTGTCGGCGTTCCAGAGCTACGGCATCAATCCCGGGCCGCTGCTACTGACGACGCAGGCCAATTTGGTCTGGGGCCTGATCGCCAGCCTGTTCATCGCCAACGTCATCCTCGTCATCCTCAATTTGCCGCTGATCGGACTGTGGGTGCGGCTGCTGAAGATCCCGGCTCCGCAGCTCTATGCCGGCATCCTGGTGTTCGCGACCGTCGGCACCTACGGCATCTCGCAATCGCCCATCGATCTCGTGATCCTCTATCTCCTGGGGGCGGCGGGCTTCCTGATGCGGCGCTTCGATTTCCCGACCGCGCCTGTGATCATCGGCATGATCCTGGGACCGCTCGCCGAAACCCAGTTCCGCCGGGCGATGACCATCTCGAATGGCGATTGGTCGGTGTTCTACAAGCATCCGCTGTCGCTGACGCTGCTGACGCTCGCCTTCATCGGCCTGGTCGGGCCGCATATCTGGGCCTTCATCGAGCACCGCCGGCGGCGCGGGCCGGAGCATGTGCCGGGCGATGCCTGATCGATTTGAGACGATATGACAGACCTGCTTTCCGGTATCCGCGTCCTTGACCTGACCAATGTTCTGGCCGGGCCCTATTGTGCCTATCAGCTGGCGCTGCTGGGGGCCGACGTGATCAAAGTCGAGGGACCGCAAGGCGGCGACCTGGCGCGTCAGCTCGGCGGTTCGCCAAGGCTCAACCAAGCCGGTATGGGCGCCTCGTTCCTGGCGCAGAACGCCGGCAAACGATCTGTCATGCTCGATCTGAAGACAGAAGCCGATCGCGAGCGTTTCCTCGATCTGGTCGCCAGTGCCGACGCGCTGGTGGAGAATTTCCGCCCCGGCGTGATGCATCGGCTTGGCCTCGGCCATGAGGCGCTGAAGGCTGTCCGCCCCGGTCTCGTCTATTGCGCGATATCGGGTTTCGGCCAGACCGGGCCGATGCGCGACAATCCCGCCTACGACCAGATCATCCAGGGCCTGTCGGGCATCATGAGCATCACCGGCACGCCGGAAACGGCGCCGCTGCGCGTCGGCTATCCGGTCGCCGATACGCTGGGCGGTCTGGTCGGCGCGTTCGCGATCGCATCGGCGTTGGTCAGGCAGAAGACAACGGGCGAGGGCGCCTTCCTCGACGTCTCGATGCTCGAATGCACGCTTTCCGCGCTTGGCTGGCCGGTGTCGAACTATCTGACGGCAGGGGTCGATCCCAGGCCGATGGGCAATGAGAACATGACGGCGGCACCTTCCGGCGCCTTTCGTACCGGCGATGGATTGCTCAACATCGCCGCCAACAAGCAGGAGCAGTTCGTGACGCTTTGCCGGCTGATTGGACGGCCGGAACTGGCGTCCGATCCTCGCTTCGCGGAGCGCGAGACGCGCAAGAAGAACCGTGCTGCGCTGAAAACCGAGATCGAGGACGCCCTGACAGATGCTCCGGCGGCCGCCTGGGAGGAAAGGTTGAACCGGGCAGGCGTGCCGGCGGGCCGGGTGCTGACGATCCCGCAAGTGCTGGCCGAGCCGCAAGTGCTCGAACGCCAGGTGACCGCCAATTTTGACGATGTCGCCGGGATGGACAGGCCGCTGACCGTTCTGCGCGGCGGCTTCATGGTCGATGGCGCGGCGCCGTTGCCGACGAAGCCGCCACCGGCGCTCGGCGAGCATATGGATGAGATTTTCGCCGGCCTGTCGCCGCGCGCCAAGGCAAAGGCACAGGCATGAGCGACGCGGAGAAGAAGTCAGGCCGTGAGCGCGGCGAGGAATGGTGGCAGACCGGCATCATCGAGATGAGCCCCGGCGTCATCCGGCTGCGCGGCTATGAAATCCAGGACCTGATCGGCCGTGTCTCCTTCCCGGCGATGATCTGGCTGATGTTGCGTGGTGAATTGCCCAGCGAAGACCAGGCGGCACTGCTCGGCATCGCGCTGGGCGCGGCGGTCGACCATGGGCCGCAGGCGCCGTCGATCGCCATCGCCCGCATGGCGGCAACCTGTGGTGTCGGCATCAACAGCGCCATGGCCTCGGCCATCAATGTGCTCGGCGACGTGCATGGCGGCGCCGGCGAACAAGCGCTGTCCTTCTACGGGGATATCGCTGTGGCGATCGATGGCGGGATGGCGCTGGGGGAGGCGGTCTCGGTACGGCTCGACCGGTTCTTCGTCGAGGAAAAGGGTTATGTGCCGGGGCTCGGCCACCGCTTTCACCCGGTCGATCCGCGCGCGCCGCGCCTGTTGGAACTGACCCGCGAATTTGCCGCGCGTGGCGTCGTCAATGGACGGTTCGCCGACATCGCCAAGGTGATCGAGGCGGAGGTCGCACGCCGCAAGGGCAAGAGGATACCGCTCAACATCGATGGCGCCACGGCCGTCATCTATGGCGAACTCGGCTTCCCGCCGCCGCTGACGCGCGGGCTCTTCGTGCTGTCACGCTCCGTCGGCATCCTGGCGCACGCCTGGGAGCAGTCGCAGCAGAGCGAGCGCAACAAGGGGCCGCTGCCGCGCGAATGGTTGTGGGCCTATACCGGCATGCCGGTACGCCCTCTTCCCGAAGAGGGCGGTACGAGCGGCTGAGGAATTGTCCTGTTGTTTTGACGCAATTCCCAAGGGAAAGCGCTACGCGCTTTCCCTTGAAAACCGTTCACACTTTTTCTGGAATTGCTTTAGGTCGCGTCGGTCGGCGTGGGCTGGGGAAGTGTCAGGGTCTTCACCAGCGTCGAAAGATCCGGTTCGTCGATCAACATCGCCGCGTCGGCCGGCGTCAGCCAGGCCCGCTGTCGCCGCTTGGCCTCCTGCCAGTTGGCCAGTTCCTCGGTCACTTCAAGCAGGTAGACGATGACGTCGACATGGACAAAGCGGTTGGCCAACCGCTTCCAATAGGAATAGGTGCCGGCCGGCTGCTTCAGGGTCTTGCCAAGCACGCCGGCTTCTTCCATCGCCTCGATGGTCGCGGCCTTGCGTCCGTTCTTGCCTTTCATCGGCCACCCCTTGGGGACGATGAAGCGTCTCGTCGTTCTCGACGTGACCAGCATCACCTCGAAACTCTCATCCGCGGTCAAGCGAAAGGGGATCGCCGCCACTTGGCGGATTCTTTCCCCTTTCTTGGCCCGGCGTACGGCCTTTTTCTTCGTGGTTGTCATCTGCAATAGTCCAGTCGGTCAGTGCCCCATAGCGTGACGTGGCGCCTTTGCAGACCCAAACTGCCGCAGGGGCACCCTCAAGGTCCCCTACCATGTAAGTCGGCTAAATAAAAGAAGCCCGCCTGTCAGCGGCAGCTGCTCACGGCCGTGTTGCCGATGATCTGCGTCTGGCAGCCCGGCCTGACCCGCGGCACGACCGGCAGTGGCTGCTGGACGATTACGCGGTCCTGGTCGCGGTACTGCTGTTGCTGCAACTGGAATTGCTGCCGCTGAATGCGGCTCTGCAAGGCCTGCAGATCGTTCTGCTGGATCAGCGCGTTGCTGTTGATCGCGGGATTGGCCACCTGCGCGGAAGCGGGCAGCGCAAAGCCGGCCACAAAAGTCGCGGCCAGCACCGCCGATGCAAATCTCATCGATAGTCGACGCGCCGACGTCGGCATATTCCCGCGAAAAATCCTGTTCATTCCCGCAATATAGGGTGTTTGTCCGGCGATGCCATGGCTGGTCCATCTGTTACCTTGAAATCAATCGCGACCCCGCCGTCCGGCCTGCGGCCACGGATTACAGGCAACGCCAGCGCTGGAGACCGGAACGGACATCGCATTTAGTGAGATTGCCAGCGTTGCCTCTATGGAAGGCCGGGAGTGGAGTTCTCCAACACAAGAAGCGGGAGATCGAAGGTCGCTTCGCGGCGGCGCAGATTCTGCCCGGCAACCTCGCATTGCACTTGACGGAAGCGATCGATTCGCCGCTCTATCGGGTCGGCGCCGGCCTCGGGCTGAATGGCGCCCGCATGTCCGTCAGGTACAATGGCGCCTTCGGGGAAACGGTCAACAGAATACAGTCAGCCGTCTCTCAAAGTCAGTTTCCAGGCTGGCTCGAGGCGGAGCCGGGCGGGAGAGGTCTTGATGAGGAAATACGCGTATTTGGTTGCGATGCTGGGTGCGGCCTGCATCGCCGGTGTGCCGGCAGTGGCCGCGCAGACCAAAGGCGACAAGGTGGCGGCTCCGCCCGCCGCAGCCGATGCGCCACAACTGCCGGGCGGGGCATCGGCCTTGTCCGAAACCCATGGCGACTGGACGGTCAATTGCCAGATATCGGGCACGAACAAGGTCTGCAGCCTGTCGCACCAACAGTTCAACAAGCAAAGCAACCAACGGCTGCTGGCGATCGAACTGTCGAGCAAGACCGGCGATGACGCGACAGGCACTCTTGCCCTGCCGTTTGGGCTGGCGCTCGCCAAGGGCGTCACCCTGACCATCGATGACCAGAAGCTGGACGGCAGCCTGGCATTTAACACTTGCCAGGCCGTCGGCTGCCTGGTGCCGGTGGCGTTTGACGCCAATGTCACGCCGCTGCTCAAGAACGGCACGACGCTGAAGATCGACGCCTTCGCGGCGGATACGGGACAAGCGGTGAGCTTTTCCATTCCGCTCAACGGTTTCGGCGGCGCGCTCGCCCGCACGGCGGAGCTCTTGTCAAACTGACGGCTCAGACCGGAATCGGATGCGCGGCGTCCAACTGGCGCCGCATGTAGTCTTTGCTGTTCGCAATTCCCTAGGGAAAGCGCTGCGCGCTTTCCCTAGGGAATTGCTCCGATACACGTCAAACGACTGTTGTTTTCAGCCGCTCGGCAATGAGGGTGGCGAGCCGCGCCGCCACCTCGTCCTTGGTCATTTCGGGCCATTCCTCGACGCCGGCCTTCGACACGATCCGCACCCGGTTGCGATCGCCACCCATGACGCCTGAAGGGCCGATGCCGCTTTCGTGCGACACATCGTTGGCGACGATCAGATCGGCGCCTTTCTTCGCGAGCTTTGCCTCTGCGTTGCGCAAAAGATCCTGCGTCTCGGCGGCAAAGCCGACGACCAAACCGGGTCGCTGGCTGTGGTGGCCGACGCCGGCAAGGATGTCGGGGTTCTCGACCATGCGCAGCACCGGCGGTCCTTCGCCCGCCACCTTCTTGATCTTTTCGCCGGCCGAATTCTCGCTGCGCCAGTCGGCGACGGCGGCCACGAACACCGCGGCATCGGCGGGCAAAAGCTGTTCGACCGCATCGCGCATCTCTTGCGCGCGCTCGACATGGATGGTTTTCACGCCGGCCGGATCGGCAATGCTCACGGGACCGGAGACAAGGCGCACATCGGCGCCAAGCCTTGCCAATGCGGCGGCGATGGCGTGGCCCTGCTTGCCGGAGGAACGGTTGGCGATATAGCGCACCGGGTCGATCGGCTCATGCGTCGGGCCTGAGGTGACGATAATCTTGCGACCTGCCAGAGGCCTGGGGCCGGCATCGAGCCGCGCTTCGACCGCGGCGACGATCTCCAGCGGCTCGGCCATGCGGCCTTCACCGGCTTCATTGCTTTCGGCCATCTCGCCTCTGGCCGGGCCGACGAAAGTGACGCCGTCCTTGCCCAAGGTCGCACGGTTGCGGCGGGTTGCGGCATGCGACCACATTTTCGGGTTCATCGCCGGTGCCATCAGCACCGGCTTGTCGGTGGCCAGCAGCACGGTGGAGGCCAGATCATTGGCATGGCCGTTGGCGAGCTTGGCCATCAGATCGGCGGTGACGGGCGCCACGACCAGAAGATCAGCCTCGCGCGACAGCCTGATATGGCCGACATCATGCTCGTCATTGCGATCGAACAGTTCGGTGAAAACGTGATCGGCCGACAGCGCGCCAACCGACAGGGTGGTGACGAATTCCTGTGCAGCCGCTGTCATCACCACCCGAACCGCCGCTCCGCGCTCACGCAACCGGCGGATCAGGTCCAGCGCCTTGTAGGCGGCGATGCCACCGCCAATGATGAGCAGGATGCGCTTGCCGGAAAGCGTTCCCCGCGGAAGGATCTTGCCTGCAGGGGCCGCAACCGGGGTTGCCGCATTGTGCGTGCTGGTCAGTTCGCGCAAGGTCTTTTCGATCTGGTCTATGCGGGCAGGCCCGATCTGGCCGCCGACAGCGGCCCGGATCATCACCCGCGCCTGTTCTTCCATGGAACGGTTGTTTTCCGCCGCCAACCGGCGCAGCAACTCCTTGACCTCATCGTCAAGGTTGCGGATCGTGATGCTTGCCATGTGATTGCACTTTGCTCATGCCGACCGACGGCAATGATAGCAATGCAATCAACTCGCCGCAAGTTGCGGGCTCGAGCTTCGATTTCCAGGCCTAGAGAATCTTCCAGGCGATATAGACCAGCGTCAATGCGATCACCCACAGCGCGACGCGGCCGGAGCGGCTGTAGCGCGCCTCGGCCTTGCCGATGGCACGCGCCGTGGTCTCGTCGAAACGCAGGCCGTGCTCGGCCATCAGGTCGATCTCGCGCGACAGCCGGTCGGTGCGCGCGGCAAGCTCCGGCGCCTGGCGGGCCAGTGTCAGCAGCGCCTTGGCGCCGTCGCGCGCATCGATCATCATGCTGCGCGGGCCAAGGTTTCCGGCGATCCAGCCGCCGACCACCGGCTCGGCGGTTTTCCACATGTTGAAGGCCGGATCGAGTGTGCGCGCCACGCCTTCGACCACGACCATGGTCTTCTGCAGCAGGATCAGCTCCGGCCGTGTCGCCATGTCGAAGAGTTCGGTCACCTCGAACAGCAGCGTCAGGAGCTTGGCCATGGAAATGGTCTCGGCCGGCTGGCCGTGGATCGGTTCGCCAATGGCGCGGATCGCTTGCGCGAAGGCCGCGACATTGTGCTGGCGCGGCACGTAGCCGGCCTCGAAATGCACTTCGGCGACGCGCAGATAGTCGCGCGTGATGAAGCCGTAGAGGATTTCGGCGAGGAAGCGGCGCTCTTTCTTGCCAAGACGTCCGGCTATGCCGAGATCGACGGCGACGATGGTGCCGTTGGCCTCGACGAACAGGTTTCCCGGATGCATGTCAGCGTGGAAGAAGCCGTCGCGCAGCGTGTGGCGCAGGAACGACTGGATGAGATTGGCGGCGATCGCCTTCAGATCGTGGCCGGCCTCCTCCAGGCCTGCGATGTTGTTCATCTTGACGCCGTCGACCCATTCCATGGTCAGCACGTCACGGCCGGTGCGTTCCCAGTCGACGGATGGCACGCGAAAGCCCGGATCGTCCTTGGTGTTCTCCCCAAGTTCGGAGAGTGCCGCCGCCTCGAGGCGCAAATCCATCTCGATCTTGGTGGTCTGCGCCAGCGTCTCGGTCACCTCGACAGGCCGCAGCCGGCGCGAGGAGGGGATATATTTCTCCTGCAGGTGGGCGGCGAGGAAATAGCTCTCGAGATCCTGGAAGAAGCGGCGGCGCACGCCGGGCCGGATGACCTTCACGGCAACCTTGGTGGCAGTGCCGTCGTGAATGGCTTCGGCGGCATGGACCTGGGCGATCGAAGCGGCGGCGACGGGGTCGCCGAACTCGGCGTAAAGATCGCCCACTTTGCGCCCGAGCGAGGCTTCGATGGCCGCGACCGCCTCGACCTTCGGGAAGGTATGCATCTTGTCCTGCAACATGGCGAGATCGAGCGCCATGTCGTTGCCGACGACGTCGGGCCGCGTCGCCAGGAACTGGCCGAGCTTGACATAGGACGGGCCGAGCCGGACCACCGCCTTGGCCAGCCGGTCGCTGCGCTCATAGGCGAGCGCGCGGCGGCGGGTGAACAGCCGCGCCAGCCGCCACCCGAATTTCGGCAGGCCGGAGAGTTCCTCGCCCGGCAGGGCGGCGATGACGCCCTCGCGCACCAGCACCCAGCCGGCCCGCGCGAGCCTGAAACCGGCGCCGACGCTGCTCATGGCCGCACCCGGGCCGGTCCTTGCGACCGGCATGAGCCATATCGGGGATGAGAAATGCGGGCCAGAATCAAAGCTTCCAGCCCGAATGAAGCGCGGCAATACCGCCGGAATAATTGCGGAAGGAAACGCGGTCGAAACCGGCGCGGGAAATCATTGCCGCAAAATTCTGCTGGTTGGGGAATTTCGCGATCGATTCAACCAGATAGGAATAGGGCTCGCCGTCGCCGGTGACCATCTTGCCGATCTTGGGGATGGCGTTGAACGACCAGGCTTCATAGGCCTTGTCGAGCAGCGGCATCTCGACCTCGGAAAATTCCAGGCACAGGAACCGGCCGCCGGGCTTCAGCACGCGGAACGCTTCTGCGAGCGCGACATCGATGCGCGGCACGTTGCGGATGCCGAATGCGATGGTGTAGGCGTCGAAGGTGGCGTCAGTGAAGGGCAGTTCTTCGGCATTGGCCTCGACGAAATCGGTGTTGCCGGACAGGCCCTTCTTTTCGGCGCGGTCGCGGCCGACACCGAGCATCGAGCCGTTGATGTCGAGCACGGTGGCGTGGGCGTTGCCATGGCTGGCATCGACGATCCGGAAGGCGATGTCGCCAGTGCCGCCGGCCACGTCCAGGACCTTCCAGCCCTGCCGCTTCGGCGGATTGAGCCAGGTGACCATGGCATCCTTCCACAGCCGGTGCAGGCCGGCCGACATCAGGTCGTTCATCAGGTCGTAGCGATTGGCGACCTTGTGGAAAACATCGTTGACCAAGGACTGCTTTTCGCCTTCCCCTACACGCTTGAAACCATAGGAGGTTTCCATGCCGCCCGCGGCCGTGGTTCTCTCAACTGACATTTTTTTGATCCGTCATAAAACCGGCGGGACCATAGCCGATCGATGCTGTGGGCGCTATTGTTTAAGGCGCGGTGTTCAGCCGCGCTTCCAGGTGGTGGGTTTTCAAGACCTGGACTGACCGACGGGATGTTTGAATGCCTTTGAAAGCGGAACTGCACTGCCACATTGAAGGGGCAGCGGCGCCCGAACTCGTCATCCGCCAGGCGCAGAAATACGGCAAGGACACCGCGCCCTATATCCAGAACGGTTCCTTCGTCTGGCACGATTTTACGTCGTTTCTCGCGGCTTACGATTTTTCCGCCGATCTGTTCCGCACCGAAGAGGATTACGCCCGGCTGGCCGATCACTACCTGACCAGCCTTGCCCGCGATGGCGCCATCTATTCCGAAGTCTTCACCTCGCCGGACCATGCGACGAAAGCCGGGCTCTCGCCCAAGGCCTATACCGATGCGCTGGGCGAAGGCATGCTGCGCGCCAAGGCCAAGACCGGCATAGAGGGCCGCATGATCATCACCGGCGTGCGCCATGTCGGCGTGGAATCGATCGAACGGGCGGCGCGCTTCGCGGCGCGCTGCGGCAATCCGCTGGTCACTGGCTTCGGCGTTGCCGGCGACGAGCGCGTGGGTGAGATGGAGGACTATGTCAGGGCTTTCGAGATCGCGCGAGAGGCCGGGCTCGGCATCACCATCCATGCCGGCGAACTGACGGGCTGGGAGACTGTCCAGGCGGCGCTTGACCATATCCGCCCCTCGCGCATCGGCCACGGCGTGCGCGCCATCGAGAACCCGGACCTTGTCCGCCGCATCGCCGACGAAGGCATCGTTCTGGAGTGCTGCCCCGGCTCCAACATCGCGCTCAAGGTGTTCGACAGTTTTGCCGACCATCCGCTCCCCGCCTTGCAGGCCGCCGGCTGCAAGGTGACGCTCAACTCCGACGACCCGCCCTATTTCTGGACCTCGCTGAAGCGCGAATACGATATCGCGGCGGAGCATTTTGCGATGAACGAAAAGGCGCTTGCCGCCGTCACCAGAACCGCCATCGAAGCCGCCTTTGTCGACAGGAAGACCAAGGCGGCACTTCTTGCCCGGCTGAACGGCGCGGTGCGCTGATTTTCTTCCGACAAAGCTGTGGTCGATGGCGGCCAAGCGGTTCCTTGGCCGGTCCATAGTCGCTAGGGTCGTTCCAGCTGCCTGAAGCGCGTCCGCGCGCCGGGCGACACGCATCAGGAGAACATCATGAAGGGCGTCACCGTCGTCGACCATCCGCTTGTCCAGCACAAGCTGACCATCATGCGCAAGAAGGAGACGTCCACGGCCGGTTTCAGGCGGCTGTTGCGCGAGATATCGCTGCTGCTCGGCTACGAGGTCACGCGCAACCTCGAGCTGACGACGACGACCATCGAAACGCCGATCGAGACCATGGAAGCGCCGACACTGGAGGGCAAGAAGCTGGTGTTCGCTTCGGTGCTGCGCGCCGGCAACGGTCTGCTGGAAGGCCTGCTCGACCTGGTGCCGGCGGCGCGCGTCGCCCATATCGGCCTCTATCGCGACCACGAGACGCTGGAGGCGGTCGAATATTTCTTCAAGGCGCCAAGCGATCTCGCCGACCGGCTGGTGATTGTCGTCGACCCGATGCTGGCGACCGCCAATTCGGCGATCGCAGCGATCGACAAGCTGAAAGGGCGCGGCGCCACAAATATCCGCTTCCTGTGCCTTTTGGCGGCACCCGAGGGCATCGAGCGCTTCACCAAGGCGCATCCGGACGTTCCGGTCTTCACCGCGTCCATCGACCGCCAGCTCAACGAGAAGGGCTACATCATGCCCGGCCTGGGTGACGCCGGCGACCGCATGTACGGGACGAAGTAGTAACAGGTTGCCTGGTACGATTTACCAAGCGTTTACGCAAAGACATGGTTTCGGCGCCCGTTAAAGTGGCGAACACCATCCGGCGATAATGAATCGGCTCTCACAAAGGCCGATCCATGCTGCGCAAGCTTCTCATCCTCAGCGTCTTTGCCGGGACATCGGCATCGATCCCGGTCATCTATCAGTCGAATCCGCAGATATTCGAAAACCTGCTGAAATCGACGGTGACGGCCAGGCCCGAGGTCGAGGCACAACCGCAGGTCAGCCTGGCGTCGGTTCCCGACAGACCGGCCGCGCCGCTGCCGACCGGCCGCAAGGTCGCCGTCACAGCGGACGGGCGCGGACATTTCTCGACCACCTTCAAACTCAACGGCCGTCAGGTCGACGGGATGATCGACACCGGCGCGACGCTGGTCGCGGTCAATACGTCGACGGCACGCAGGATCGGGCTGTCGCTCAATCCGTCCGATTTCAGCCATGAGGTCAACACCGCCAACGGCTCGATCAAGGCGGCCGTGGTGACGATCGACCGGCTGCAGATCGGCAGCATCAGCGTCGACGACGTGCAGGCCATCGTGCTTGACGACAAGGCGCTCAGCACCAACCTGATCGGCATGAGCTTTCTCAACCGGCTCGGCAAATATCAGGCCGAAAACGGTACGCTGCTGCTTGTCCAGTAATCAACCGCGCGGCAGGATCCGCCGCATGACGGTTTTGTCCGCCGGTGGTTTCGAGGCGCCGATCGCATAAGCCGAAAGCACAGTCGCGGCCGCCGCCTCGGCATCGGAGGGCGAGCGGGCGTGAATCAGAGCCAGTGCGTCTCCGGCATGGACTTCCGCGCCTATGGGCAGCAGCCTGGTGGTGATACCGACGCTGGGATCGATCTTGTCGTCGGGCCTCGTGCGCCCGCCGCCCAGGCCAACCACCGCAAGGCCGATGTCGCGCGTGGCGATGCCGGAGACGAAGCCGTCCGTCGTCGCCCTCACGACCAATTCCGTTGGCGCCACGGCTAGATATTTCTCCGGCTTCTCGATGAAATCCGCCGGGCCGCCGAGCACCGCCACCATGCGCGCGAAGGTGGCGGCGGCGCGGCCGCTGGTGAGCGTCTCTGTGGCGCGCCGCAAGCCGTCCTGGTTGGACGACACCAGTCCCGCCGACTGCAGCATTTCGGCGGCCAGCGCCAGCGTCACATCTTCCAGCCGCCGGTCGCGCAGGCGGCCGGTGAGGAAATCGACGGCGTTGCGCACCTCGACGGCATTGCCGGCGGCCGAGGCCAGCGGCTCGTTCATGCCGGTGATCAGTGCCGAGACCTTCAGTCCGGCGCCGCTGGCGACCTCGACCAGGCTGTTGGCGAGCGCGGTTGCGTCGCGCGACTTCTCCATGAAGGCTCCATTGCCGACCTTGACGTCGAGCACCAGCGAGCCCAGGCCGGCGGCCAGCTTCTTCGACAGGATCGAGGCGGTGATCAGCGGCACCGATTCCACGGTGCCGGTGACGTCACGGATGGCATAGAGCCGGCGGTCGGCCGGCGCCAGATCGGCGGTCTGGCCGATGATGGCGCAGCCGGTTTCCAGCACCGCCTGACGAAACAACGCGATATCGGGCTGGCTGATGTAGCCGGGGATCGCATCCATCTTGTCCAGCGTGCCGCCGGTATGGCCGAGGCCACGGCCCGAAATCATCGGCACATAGGCGCCGCAGGCGGCGACGATCGGCGCCAGCATCAGCGAGACATTGTCGCCGACACCGCCGGTCGAATGCTTGTCGGTGACCGGGCCGGGCAGGTCCGACCAGTCGAGGACATCGCCGGAATCGCGCATGGCCAGCGTCAAGGCCACGGCCTCGTCGCGGTTCATGCCGTTGAAGAACACCGCCATGGCGAAAGCCGCGGCCTGGCCATCGGTGACGGCGCCCGAGGTCACGCCGCCGATGAAGGCAGCGATTTCACCGGCCGAGAGCCTGTGGCCGTCTCGCTTGTGGCGGATGATTTCCTGCGGAAGCATCAGCTCTCCAGCAGTCCGTCGCGGAACATTCTGTACAGGACCGTTGCCAGCCGCGACCCGCCGACTGGCGCCATGTCCTTGGTCTCCTGATGCGAAAGCTCGGCTCCGGTCATGCCGGCCGCCAGATTGGTGATGACCGAACAGGCGGCGACGCGCAGGCCGAGGAAGCGGGCGAGAATGACTTCCGGCACGGTCGACATGCCGACGGCGTTGGCGCCCATGATGCGCGCCATGCGGATTTCGGCCGGCGTTTCGAAGCACGGGCCGGAAAACCACATATAGACGCCCTTGTGCAGCGCGGTGCCGGTCGCCTTGGCGGCGCGTTCGATCGCCTTGCGGATGCCGGCATCGTAGGCTTCGGTCAGGCCGACGAAGCGGCGGTCGCTGGGCTCGCCGATCAGCGGATTGCTGCCGGAGAAATTGATATGGTCGGTGAGCATCATCACAGAGCCCGGCGGCATGTCCGGGTCGACCGAACCGGCGGCGTTGGTGAGGATCAGTTTGGTGATGCCGATGCCGGCGAGCACTTCCAGCACCGGGCGCATCGCTGCCGCGTTGCCATGCTCATAGTAATGGGCGCGGCCGGACAGCATCAGCACCGGCGTGCCGGCAAACAGGCCCGCCACCACTTCGCCGGCATGGCCGCTGACGCCGCTCCTGGGGAAACCGGGCAGGTCGGCATAGGGGACGCGGATTGGGTGCTCGATCCGGTCGACAAGGACGCCGAGGCCCGACCCCAGCACCAGCGCCGTCGACGGCGCCATGCCGTCCAGCCTTTCGATCAGATGGTCCACAGCCTTTTCGGTCATTGCAGCCCGCTCTTCATTTGAGCCAATTCCTCATTTCAGGATGTCGCCGCGGAAACCATAGGGCAGCATGTCGCCCATGGTCACGGTCTCGGCCACGCCCGTATTGTCGCAGAGGTAGAGTTTCGTGTCCGGTTGGCAGAATTCGGCCAGCCGCTGGCGGCACCCACCGCAAGGCGAGCATTTGGCCATGCGTTCGGCAAGGACAGCGATTTCGACGATCTTGCCACCGCCGCCCATGATGTAGTGGCCAAGCGCGGTGGTCTCGGCGCACCAGCCCTCGGGATAGGAGGCGACTTCGATGTTGGCGCCGGTGAAGACGCGTCCGTCCTCGGTGCGCAAGGCGGCGCCCACCGGAAATTTCGAGTAGGGCGCATAGGCCTTGGCCATGGCGGTCCTGGCCGCTTCGAACAGATCATGCGACATTTCAGTTGTTCTCTCCGATGATCGTGTCCAAAACCCGGCGCGAGGCACACGCCGGGCCGTCAAACCTTAAAGCGCGTCGCGTCGAAACGGATTCAGGCGACGCGCTTTAACTCTTTGTTTTATGCATGTCGTTCTCCCAAAACCGAGGTCACTTTTGGGCGACATGCGTCAGCGTTCCTTGACGTAGGGCACGCCGCCGGCGCGCGGCGGGATGGCCTTGCCGATGAAGCCGGCGAGCAGGATGACGGTGAGGATATAGGGCAGCGCCTGCATGAACTGCACCGGCACCTTGCCGATGATCGGCAGCGGTGATCCCTGCAGGCGGATCGCCGCCGCGTCGAGGAAGCCGAACAGCAGGCAGGCGAACATGGCGTTGACCGGCTTCCATTTGGCGAAGATCAGTGCCGCCAGCGCGATATAGCCCTTGCCGGCGGTCATGTCCTTCACGAAGCCGCCATTCTGCACCATCGACAGATAGGCGCCGGCGACGCCGGTGAGAATGCCGGTGCAGATCAGGGCCCGGTAGCGCAGCCAGGCGACCGAAATGCCGGCGGTGTCGACAGCGGCCGGGTTCTCGCCGACGGCGCGCAATCTGAGGCCAAAGCGGGTGCGGAACAGCACCCACCACGTGAACGGCACCATCAGGAAGGCGAGGTAGACCAGCAGCGAATGGCCCGATATCAGTTCCGCATAGATCGGCCCGATGATCGGCACGTCCCTGACCGCCTCGGCGCCGGGCCAGACAATCGCGTCGAACCGCTCGCCTGGCTGCAGCGCCGGCGTGCGCCCGCCCTGCTGGAACCAGGCCTGACCGAGGATGATGGTCGATCCGGCGGCGATGAAATTGATCGCCACGCCGGAAACGATCTGGTTGCCGCGGTGGGTGATCGAGGCAAAGCCGTGCACCATGGCGAAGGCGACCGAAATCAGGATCGCCATGCCGAGGCCGATAAAGGCCGAATGGAACACGGAAGCAGCGGCGGCGCCGGCGAAGGCGCCGACCAGCATCTTGCCTTCCAGCCCGATGTCGAAGATGCCGGAACGCTCGGAAAAGAGGCCGGCGAGACAGGCGAGCAGCAGTGGAACCGACAGGCGGATCGTCGAGTCCAGTATCTGCACGATGGCGATAAAGACATCCATCTCAGGCGCCCTTTCCCTTGACCGCTTCCATGCCCATCGACCTCGGACTGAACGAGGCGAACAGCGCCTGGATGTAAGGCCTGAACATGTGTTCGAGCGCGCCGGCGAACAGGATCACCAGGCCCTGGATGATGACGATCATGTCGCGGCTGATCGCCGGCATTTCGAAGGCAAGTTCGGCGCCGCCCTGATAGAGCATGCCGAACAGGACCGCCGCCAGCACGATGCCGACCGGATGCAGGCGCCCCATCAGCGCCACGGCGATGCCGACGAAGCCGGCGCCGGAGACGAAGTCGATCGCGACATTGTGCTGATCGCCCATCACCGGATTGAGCGCCATCATGCCGGCCAGCGCGCCCGAGATCATCATCGCGGTGATGATGATGCGGGTTTCCGAAATGCCGGCATAGCGCGCCGCCTTGGGGCTGTGGCCATAGGTGCGCATCTCATAGCCGAGCTTGGTGCGCCAGATCAGCAGCCAGACCAGGAAGGCCATGAGCAGCGCCAACAGGAAGGTGACGTTGAGCGGCGCCGAGCGGATCTTGGCGCCGAACAGCTCGATGATCCAGTTGAGTTTCGGCAGTTCGGCGCCGGTAAGGAAGTTGCGGGTCTGCGGTGCCTGCGACCCCGCCGGCTTCAGCGGTCCGACCAGCAGATAGACCATGATCGAGGCGGCGATGAAGTTGAACATGATGGTGGTGATGACGATGTGCGAGCCCCGCTTGGCCTGCAGATAGGCGGGGATCAGCGCCCACAAAGCGCCCACGAGCGCCGAAGCGACGATGGCCATCGGAAATGTCAGCCACCAGGGCAGCACGCTGTCGAACGACAGGCAGACGATGGCGATGCCCAAGCCCGCAATATAGGCCTGTCCCTCGGTACCGATGTTGAACAGGCCGCAATGCGCCGCCACAGCCACCGAAAGCCCGGTGAAGATGAAGGTGGTGGCATAGAAGAGGGTGAAGGCGATGCCGGTCCCCTTGCCGAAGGCGCCCTCGACCAGGATGACGGCGGCGCGGAACGGGTTCTCGCCGACCAGGAGCACGACGAAGCCGGCGACGATGAAGGCCACTGCCAGGTTGATCAGCGGGATCAGCCCATAATCGGCCCAGGCCGGCAGTTTGGCGTATGGCGTGCTCAAAGTGCTGCCTCCTGGCGCTCGACGCCCGCCATCAGCAGGCCAAGCTCGCCCTCGGTCGCTTCCGGACCGCGCTCCCCGACGATGCGGCCGGCAAACATCACCAGGATGCGGTCGGAGAGCGAGCGGATCTCGTCGAGCTCGACCGAGACCACCAGCACGGCCTTGCCCTGGTCGCGCATGGCGATCAGGCGCTTGTGGATGAATTCGATGGCGCCGACATCGACGCCGCGCGTCGGCTGGCCGACGATCAGCACGCCTGGATCCTGCTCCATCTCCCGCGCCAGCACGATTTTCTGCTGGTTGCCGCCGGAGAAGTTCGCCGTCTTCAGGCGCGGATTGCCCGGCCGGATATCGTATTTCTCGATCTTGTCCTTGGCGTCGGCCATGATGGCATCGACGTTAAGGAATGGCCCTTTGAGATAGCGGGGGTCGTCGTGATAGCCGAGGATGGAATTCTCGTTCTCCTCGAAAGCCAGCACCAGCCCGACATGGTGCCGGTCCTCCGGCACGTGCGCCAGCCCTCGGTCGCGCAATTCGCCGGGATCGGCGGCACCCGTGAGGTCGATCGGCTTGCCGTCGAGCATGACCGAGCCTGAAACGGCATGCCTGATGCCGGAAATCGCCTCGAGAAGTTCGGATTGGCCGTTGCCGGCGACGCCAGCGATGCCGACGATCTCGCCGGCGCGCAGGTCGAAGGAGATGTCGTCGACCATGGTGACGCCACGCGAATCCTTCACTGTCAGGTTCTTGACCGCGAGCTTGACGGCGCCGGCTTCCGCTTCGCCCTTTTCGACCCTCAGAAGCACCCGGCGCCCGACCATCAGTTCGGCCAGTTCTCCCACCGTCGTCTTGCTGGTTTCGCGCGTCGCCACCATCGTGCCCTGGCGCATGACCGAGACATTGTCGGTGATGGCCATGATCTCGCGCAGCTTGTGGGTGATCAGCACCACCGTCTTTCCCTGTTCCTTCAATTGCTTGAGGATGCGGAAAAGGTGGTCGGCCTCGGCCGGCGTCAAGACGCCTGTCGGCTCGTCGAGAATGAGGATCTCGGCGCCGCGATAGAGCGCCTTGAGGATTTCGACACGCTGCTGCAGGCCGACCGGCAATTCCTCGATGATGGCGTCGGGGTCGACTTCGAGCCCGTATTCGCGCTCCAGCCGCTCGAGTTCCGAGCGCGCCTTGGCGATGCTGCTTTTCAAGAGGGCATCGCTTTCGGCGCCGAGAATGATGTTTTCCAGCACCGAGAAATTGTCGACCAGCATGAAATGCTGGTGCACCATGCCGATGCCGAGCGCGATCGCGTCATTGGGAGTCTTGATCGATGCCGGCTTGCCGCCGACGCGGATTTCGCCGCTGTCGGCCTGGTAGAAGCCGTAGAGGATCGACATCAGCGTCGACTTGCCGGCGCCGTTCTCGCCGACGATGCCGTGGATGGTGCCGCGCGCGATCTCCAGATTGATGTCGCGGTTGGCGCGCACGGCGCCAAAACTCTTGTTGATGCCGATCAGTTCGATTGCGGCTTGCGCCATGCAGCCAGTCCCACTCTTATTTTTTTATCGCTTGGTCAAAATGCCTAGCATGACGCCCCGCCCGTGCCAATTGGCCGGAGCAGTATCCACTCTCGGCAAATCCCGGTGCGCTTGTCAATTTCCAACGTGTCCGCAGGCTTCATATTCGCTAATATGACGGCGTCGAAATTCGCATCACGACGCAAGGCATTGTGGTGCAAGATCAGGGACTGCGAATGATCATGCCCGCCGACCGGCTGACGACGCTGGAAATCCGCGCCGCCGAGCAGGAAAGGACCATCGAGGAACTGTCGGGACAGATCGCCGAGCAGTGGACGGTGATCGAGCGCATGCAGCGCAAGCTCGACGCGCTGACCGATCGCTTCCTGGCGCTGGAGGAGCAGGCGGCGCCCGACGTGCCGGTGACCAAGCCGCCGCATTGGTGAGGACGAGGGGAGGGTACAAGCCATGGTCGGTGAAAGGGATCGTATCGCGCGAGCCGGCGACTACGTGCTCGGCCTGATGAACGATACCGATCGCGAACGGGCCGAGCGCGATCTGGAGATAGACCCTGCCTTCCGCGACGCGGTGCTGCAGCTTGCCGAACGCATGCATGTTTTCGACCGCGCCGAGAAACCTGCCTTGCCTGCCAATCATTGGGCGCTGGTTACGCAACGCCTCGCCGAATTGCCACAGATGCGCAGCGTTGGGCTCGGCAATGATGCCAAACCGCGAACCGTGATCCGAAGCCTGTCCCGGTCACCATACGGCGTTGGCGTGCATTCACTTGGCGGCCGGCGCGGATTTGTCGTCGCCATTGTGCTGATTGCGGTCTTCGCGCTTGGCTATCTCGTGGGTCGGCTATAGCCGGAGCTCGCGCGCCACCAACAGCATCGGGTGGCCGTCCTGCTCGAACTGCTCGACGACCACCCAGCCGAGCCCGGTATAGAAATCACGCGCTTCCCAGGTATAGAGGTAGAGCCTCTCCACGCCTATCGACGCCGCATGGGCTTCGACGGCCGCGACCAGTGCACGGCCGATCCCTTTATTGCGGTGGTTGCGATCGACGACCAGGCCGGCCAACCATGGCGTGAGGTCGTGCGCCGGTTCCAATTCGTGGCGAACCAGCAGGCATGTGCCGACCGATTCGTCGTCGATCCGGGCCACCAGCGCCGTTTCGAAGCCGTCGCCTGCCAGCAGCGTGCGTAAACCGGCGGCGTCCTCGTCCGGCGTCCTTGCGCTGCCCTCGAAAAAGGCGGCAACGCGCAATCGTGCCACCGCCTCGACGTCGCATTCGGTCATCGGTTCAATGATCGGCGTCACTCCAGCCTCGGTGCTCGTCCGTCAGAGTCTTGCAAAAACAAAACCGCCGGGACAAGGCCCGGCGGTTCGCAAATCAGTATCTTCCGATCAATACGGGCAGGCGTTGTCGGTCGTGTAGTCGTGCACCTGGATCTTGCCGGCGATGATGTCGGCCTTGGCCTTTTCCACGGCAGCCTTCATCTCGTCGGTCACCAGCGCCTTGTTGTTGTCGTCCATGGCGTAGTCGACGCCGCCTTCCTTGAGGCCGAGATTCTCGACGCCACCCTTGAAGGTGCCGTTCTTGCCATCCATGAAGGCGGTGTAGACGGCAACGTCGACGCGCTTCATCATCGAGGTCAGCACCTTGCCGGGCTGCAGGCCATTCTGGTTGGAATCGACGCCAATGCCGAGCTTGCCGGCATCAGCCGCCGCCTGCAGCACGCCGACGCCGGTGCCGCCGGCCGCGGCGTAGACCACGTCGGAGCCCTGGTCGATCTGCGTCTTGGCGATTTCGCCGCCCTTGGCCGGATCGTTCCAGGCAGCCGGCGTGTCGCCGGTCATGTTCTGGATGACGTCGGTCGCGCCGGCCGACTTGGCACCGCCGACATAGCCGCATTCGAACTTGCGGATGAGCGGGATGTCCATGCCGCCGATGAAGGAGACCTTCTTCGACTTCGATGCCATCGCGGCCATGATGCCGACGAGGTAGGAGCCTTCATTCTCCTTGAACACCAGCGAGCGGACATTGGGCAGGTCGACGGCGTCGTCGATGATGGCGAAGTTGAGATCGGGATATTCGGCCGCGACCTTCTTCAGCGCATCCTCCCAGGCGAAGCCGGCCATGACGATCGGGTTGTGGCCGTCCTCGGCGAAGCGGCGCAGCGCCTGCTCGCGCTGCGAGGCGTTGGACACTTCGAACTCGACATAGGGCGTGCCGGTCTCGGTCTTGAACTTCTCGGCGCCATGGAAGGCAGCCTCGTTGAAGGATTTGTCGAACTTGCCGCCCAGATCATAGAGGATGGCCGGCTGGACATCCGCGGCGAAAGCCGGAAGAACCATTGCGGTTGCGGCCAGGAGGCCGAGAACGATACGTTTCATGTGATCCACACCCTGTCGGTTATTTTTTCCGTTACGCCCCGCCTGCCTGCCCGGTTCTGCGGCAGGCATGCGACGTCAGCCAGGAGTGTATTCCCCTCCCGCTCGGCGGCAATCTGGCACGGCCCGAAACAAAATTCACGCGGAATTTTGACCTTTTGGAAAAGCGTGCCAGGGGCAGCCCGCGCCGCAGCTCGATCTTTGCCGAGCGGCCTTTGCCGATCAGTTGGCGGCGAATTGGCCGGTGCGCCGCTGGCGCCTGTAGCCGATGGCGTAGAGCAGGAAGGCCAGCACCGCGAACACGGCAAATCCCGGCTGGTCGAGCACCCGAGCGATGACGCCATCCCACAAAAGCGGACTGGCCTTGGCGCGGACAAAGGTTTCGAAGGCCGCCCGCGTGTCCGGCGAGACCGCCAGCCAGCTGGCGTTGAGCGGGGTCAGCACAAGCGCCGAGGCCGCCACCGTGCGCGTCGTGTCGATCACCGCCATGATGACGGAGACCGACAGCGCGACCATCGCGGCAAGGCGGAAAATGAAGCGAAACATCCAGGTTCTCCCCCGGCCGATCCTGGTGCTTTCCCAAGGGATCTCCGGCACGTGTCCCGAAACGAGAAATAGAATTTGTCTGGCCCGCCCGCAACCGCGATACGCGAATTTGAAGGTCCGCGCTTTTCCGTCCCTATGCCACAGGCTTGCGCCTGCGCCGATGGACGAGCCAGACGGCGAGAATGCCGCCGGCAATGGCGCCGACCACCAGCCCGGCCAGGCCGATGAAGGCGGCGAAATAGCCGCAGCCGCCCTCGAAGCAGCTCACCTCGGCGACATCGGCGATCACCGAGCCGGCGAAGAAGCCGACCAGGGCACCGATGATGGCGCCGAGAATGATGCCGAGCAAGGCGGCAATGATGGAAACGAAGACCGGCGGCGCTTCGGTTTGCTGCCTGGCGTAGGCGGTCCCGGCGCCGGAACCGGGGCGCAGCAGGTAGATGCAAAGCAGGCCGATGCCGATCTCGATGGCGGTGATGCCTAGGCTCCTGGCGGAGAAGACGAATTCCGGCACGGTCAGCACATAGGCCTGTCTCGCCAGCACCCAGACGATGGTGGCGATCTGCCAGATGGTGAAATGGTGGGGGAAACGCCCTGAACGGCCAAAGGCGAGGCCGAGCAGATAAAGCCCCCACAGGATGGTGATGACATTGGCGACGAGCCCGCCAACGAGGAAATAGAAGATCTTGTCGGGCAGGCCGGAATTGCCGACCAGCCACCATGCCGACGCCAGGCCATAGACCGACCACGCCATGACGAAGATGAGCCAGCCCACCGGGACGTAAAAAAGGTCGCCGCCCGGGCGGCCCGCCGGCGCCAGCCCTTTGTCCGGTTGTTCGCTGCTCGATGTCATGTCCGGACTATGCCCCCGCAAAGCCTCTGCCTCACTCGACAGGCGGCCGGCGGCGAAGTCAAGCGCGGCGGCTCTTGCGGCCTTGCCTGTGCACATCATTCGGCGCCGGCGCCCCCGGAAACCGGTGCGGCGACCGCATCGCGAACCGCCATGTGGCCGGCAAAGCGAATAGAGTGCCGTTATGGCTTGGCATTCGGCGCGGGATCGACTAGATGAGCCCCGCGCCTGTTGCTTCGACGGCTCAGGTGCCGGGGAAGGATGTCCGCTGGTTGGGCGGCGTCCATGGCGCGGACACTCCGCGCCGCGCCCCCAAGGAGATGCATCTCCCCAACCCGCGCGGCGAAACCGGCTGGCGCGAAGGCAAGGACGGAGAGGTGGCCGAGTGGTTGAAGGCGCACGCCTGGAAAGTGTGTTTACGGGAGACCGTAACGCGGGTTCGAATCCCGCTCTCTCCGCCAGCGTTCCAATCGCTGATTGATCTCGGTGTCAGCCACAAGCGATCCAAGGGTCTGCGACCTAGAGGGTACCCCCAAGGCCTTAAGGGGAACGATCCGCTACGTTATGAGTTAGCACTTCATGATGTACACCCTGGAGCATAACGGGCGCGGTGCGATGGCCGATCTCATGATCTTGGAACTGGCCAAGGCCAGACAGCGAGTCAAGCGGGCGGAGGTCACCCTCAGGCGCGCCAAGGAAATGCTGGACGAAGATTGCGGGGTGGGAATCAATATTGCGCTCTGCGGCAGGATAAGAGCCGCTCAGCGGCGTGTCATCGAGGCCAGAGAGCGCCTGACGAAGATCGATCCACTCGCGAACTCCAATTCTACATGATTTGGTCTACATGATTTGGGATTCGTTCGGCTCAGGAGTAGCGCCGTGTGCGCCACGGTCGGCGCAGTCACTGAGATTGTGATCTTCTCCATACTGGTTGTCGTCACCGTCTTCCGCCTCCACAATTCCCGCTCCAGCACCGCAGTAACCATGCCGAAGTAAGCGCGGCGACCAGTAAGCGCTGCGCATTGTGCACGGCCTTTTGCTCGACAAGTCTTCGCAGGGCCAATGATTGTTCGGTTGGCGGATGGTGGCGAGCGCTTGTGCCGGCTCCGGGCAAGGTTGCATAGTCCAACAACGCGACTCAGCGCGCTGTGCGCATCGGCTCGGAGCAATCGTGGTTGGACTTTATGACATCTGGCCCGCTTTTGTGGTCGTCGCGCTGCTTTGGCCGCTTGCGGGCATGCCGCTGTTTCAGCGGGTAGGTTTCGGATCGAACTCCTCCAGGGTGCGGGCAATAGACGGAATGCGAGGCTATCTGGCGCTTGCCGTCGTGCTTCACCACGCCGTCATCTACCATGAAATGCTGGTGACCGGCGCATGGAAGTATCCGCCATCGGCTTTCTATGGCCCGCTGGGACAGGTGGGCGTATCCTTGTTCTTCATCATCTCGGCCTATCTGTTCTGGGGGAAACTGCTGTCGGCAAAGTCCCCCGTGGAATTTCCGACGCTGTTGCTCAAGCGGGCTTTCAGGATCGGGCCTCTCTATGTTGTGGCCGTCGGCACGGCGATGGCTTTGGAGGTCGCCGATGGCGCGATCGACTATTCGGCCTTCGCGACTTACGAGCGGGCATTTTTCAATCTGCTGTTCGGTGTCTTCGGCTACGTTCCGCTTTCGAGTTCCCGCATCTGCGTATTGGCCTGCGTAACCTGGACCTTGCCCTATGAATGGCTGTTCTATTTCAGCCTGCCGATCGCGGCGATATTCAGCCGGCATCCGGTGGCCCGCATAGGCTTGCCAGTCGTTCTCCTGGCTTTTTCAATTCTCATGTCAGTGAACGGAGGCAGCCCCGCCTACGGCTATCTGGGACTTTTCGCGGGCGGAATGTTGTGCGCAACGCTTGAAGCACACGGCCTGCTGGTGAAATGGCATCGGCACGCCTTGTCCGCCGTCGCCCTGGCGATGCTGGTGGGTATCTTCGTCATCTATAAGACCGCCTATGCGCCGGGGCCGATGCTGCTGTGTATTGCCACCTTCTTCCTGGTCGTGACGGGCGCTGATTTCTTCGGTCTGCTGACGGCCTCCCGCTCAGTGCGGCTGGGTGAGATCAGCTTTGGCATCTATCTCTTGCAAGGGCTTGCCTTCGTCTCGACATTCTCCATCGCGCCCCTGCGGGCCTTCGCCATGGACAACGCCGCCCAATATTGGCTCGTGATGTTGATTGCGATGGTGCTTCTGGTCCTCATGGCGCTGGTCGCGCATCTTGTGGTCGAAAAGCCGGGCGTCTCGCTGGGAAACCGTCTTGCGGCAGTTCTTCGCCTGTCGACGCAGCGCGAGGTGCGTGAGACGACAGCCGCTGACGCAGGGCAGCCCTGGCGCATCCGGGACGTTTCACAAGACAGTCTGCAGGCCGCGCATAACGCCCAGGAGCGATGATTCCCTGGCCATTTGACCGCCCGGCCTGATTGGCCTGGGCTGGCGTGAACGATGGGCGGGCATGGCGATCAGAGCACGACCGCCGCATTTCATATGAAAGCTCCCGGCCTGGAACCTCTTGGCCCGCAGCGCGTTTCACGGCGTCCCGTCCGTGGACCAGCCCGGATATTTCTCCTGGCGCTGCTTATAATCAGGAGCCTGCTTCATGCACGACAAGCTGTTTCATTCACCGGTCGCGGTGACCGTGGGCCTCGGCTTCAAGCGCGAGATTGCCTCGCTGGCCGAAATGCACGATTTCCTGACCGATTGGACGACCTCGCGCCGTGGTCCCCTTTACCGCAATGCCGTCGAGGCGTGTGGCCTTGCGCTGGAAGGCTGTATCACCAGGGACGAGGCGCGCCATGCGCTGGTCGAATTCGCACAAGCAACCGGCATCCTCTGGCCCGAGATCGAGCCGGTCATCGTGGCGCGCGCCGTCGCGCGCGGCTATGGCGGCTACGCCGCCTGAGTTTGAGCCCACCTCCCGGCGTGACGACTAACGCCGCCACCACCGAAAGCCCGGCTTGGCCTTCCCGAGCCGGGCTTCGCTTTATTGCAAGACGATCACAAGGATCGCCGTTGTCCACCAATGATGTTTGCCCAGCGGTGTAGGCGATCAACCTTTCGAATGCGCGCGCCGACGCGTCGGCTTGGGCCTCGTCGGATCGGGCTCTTGCGATGACTGCGCTGCGAGGCGCAGCTCTCTCAGCCTGGCTGTTTTTTCCTCGCGGGCCGCCCGCTCGGCATCGATCACGATCTGCGATTCACGTTTGGCGCGCTCATCGCGCTGGGTGTCGACTTTTGCACGGACCATGTGCTGCTAACTCCATTACGAGCCGGCGTTGGTTTGGAACAAATCGCCGCCTCCACCATCTTCCGGCCCCGCATGGTGCAGCGTTGCCGCAGGGGCGGCGATTACAAATGATGGTTGGAAAACTTTTGTCATCGATGTTCCGGGATAGAGAGATGTCAGTCACACCAGCCTGATGAGACAACGAGCGATGCCTCGAATACCTGGTGTCCGTCCTCGTCGCGTACCTTGACGGTGATGGCGGTGTGGTCGTTTTCGATGATCTCGTCGCGGACGATGTCGGGCAGAATACGGATCGCTTCGCGCCTTAGGCGTTCGCGCGTCTCGAAGACCTGGCCGTCATCATCGACCGTCAGACCGTCGCCATTGTAGAGGTCAAGATAATATCGAGGCATGATGGGCTGAACCTCAGACTGATGAAATGGCGAGATGTTCAACCGACAATTCGCGGACCAGCCAGTTGTTCCATCAGAGGCGGCATTTGCGTGGAACAAGCAGCCCTAACAAATGTTAATGCCTGTCAGCGGCGAAAGGCTTAGTGCAGCCGAAGCCGCCTTTGCTTCCGACAGAACAAGATGGCGATCGGCTGCCGAAGCCCTTTCGCCGGAGATTGCGGTGCTTGAATCCCTCTATCTGAACCTGGGGCAGCATGACGCGCTGTCAGACGCCGAGAAGGCGCTGCTAGCCGGCGCCATGACGTTCGAGAGGCATTTCGCCACCGGCCAGGACATCGTCGCATCGGGGTCGCGGCCGACCTATTCGACGCTGATCCTCGACGGGCTGGCGGCGCGCTACAAGGTGCTGGAGAATGGCGGCCGGCAGTTCACCTCTTTGCAGGTGTCCGGCGATTTCGTCGATCTCCACGCTTTCCTGCTCAAGACCATGGATCACGGCATCGTCGCTCTGTCGCCCTGTCATGTCATGTTCGCGGACCATAGCCGGCTTCGCACGATCACCGAGCAGGCGCCGCACCTGACCCGGCTGCTGTGGCTGGACACGCTGGTCGACGGCGCCATCCACCGCGAGTGGATCGTCGCCATGGGGCGGCGCTCCAAGACCTCGCATCTGGCCCACCTCGTCTGTGAGCTCTTCGTGCGGCTGCAGGTGGTGCAGCGGACCAACGGCATGAGCTTTCACCTGCCGCTCTCGCAGGCTGAACTGGCCGATGTGCTCGGCCTGTCGGTGGTGCACATGAACCGGGTTATCGGCGCCTTGCGCAAGGTCGGAGTCGTCAACTGGGCAAACCACACCGTGACCATCCTGGATTGGCACCGGCTGCAGGAAATCGCCGAGTTCGATCCCACCTATCTCAGCATGATGCGGGAGCCGCGCTAAGGTATATCGATATTCAGTTGAGGTCGGGCTGCAAACGATAGCTTTCTGCGCTTCCAGTGCTCACGTACTTAAGTACGCTCCGCTCCGGTTCTCGAAAGCCATCGTTTTCGCCGCGACCTGACCTGAATCTCGACACACCTTGGGCCGATCAGGTGCGCACTCCGATCTTGCAGATTTATGCTGCTTCGGCTGCCACGTTGACCGCCGACTCCGCGATCTTGGTCAGGGCCTCGTCCGTGGCCTTCTCTTCCTTCAGCGTTGCTTCGAGAAGCGTCACGGCTTCGTTCAGGCCGAGTTCGCCGGCCCACGTCCTCAGCGTGCCATAGCGTGAGATCTCGTAGTGCTCGACCGCCTGCGCGGCGGCCAGCAGACCGGCATCGAGCGCGGGAGATCCCTTGTACTCGTCCATGATCTCGGCGCCCTCTTCGGTGATACCCATGATGGCCGCACAGGTCTTGCCGACCGGCTTCTTGCCGATCACGCCGAAGACTTTCTCCAGTCTCGCGACGTGGCCCTCGGTCTCGGTGCGGTGCTTTTCGAAGGCGGCCTTCAGCTCGGCGCTTTGCGCGGCCTTGGCCATTTTCGGCAGTGTCGCCAATATCTTCTTTTCGGCGAAATAGATGTCCTTCAGCGTGTCATGAAACAGGTCGTCGAGCATTTTCTGCTTTGCCATCGTCATATCCTCTGATGCGTGAACCCTCAGGCCGACAATCTCCCGCAGGATGATTCGTTCCATCCACGCCGCATAGCGCGGTCGAGCGGTCCAACCCGACAAATCCTCATCGGGACGCCATCTCCCCCGACCCGACGGGCCGGCAAAAACCTTTATAAAATTCCTATTTCTTTCCGCCCCGCGCCGTCTCGAACCTTTATGGCGATCGGGTCCATATTCCGCATGAGAAAAACGTCGGACGCCGCCAATCGGAATGCGGCGCGCCGTTTTCACGTAATTGCAGGTCTGCTCCGGCAGATGCCGATTAGAAAAATCAAAGCAAGGAACAAGCACAATGGACATCATTGTTCTCGGGATAGGGGTTTTGTTTTTTGCCCTATCCTTGGCCTACGTCAAAGCCTGCGACAGAATTTGAGCTGAAGGATCGAGCCATGCTTTTCGATTACATCCTCGGCGGCGGCGTGACCTTGTTCCTGCTCGCCTACCTCACATACGCCCTCGTTCGTCCAGAACGCTTCTGAAGGCACGGAAAGCCACAGCCATGACACTGAACGGTTGGATACAGATCCTTGTCTTCTGCGGGATCATCGTTTTGCTGACGAAGCCGCTTGGCTTCTACATGCACCGCGTCTTCAACGGCGATCGCACGCTGCTTGCACCGATCTTCGGCCCGCTCGAGCGCGGGCTCTACCGCATTTGCGGCACCAGCGAACGCGAGGAACAGCACTGGACCGCCTATGCGGTGGCTTTGCTGCTCTTCAACCTTGCCGGGTTCCTGGTGCTTTATGGCCTGCAGCGCCTGCAGGGCAGTCTGCCCTACAATCCCGCCGGCATGGGCGCGGTCGACCCGGCGCTCGCCTTCAACACCGCCGCCAGTTTCGTGACGAACACCAACTGGCAGAACTACGGCGGCGAAAGCACGATGTCCTATCTCCTGCAGATGGCCGGGCTGACGGTCCAGAATTTCGTTTCGGCGGCCACCGGCATTGCCATCGCCATCGCACTGATCCGCGGCTTTGCCCGCGCCTCGGGCAAATCGATCGGCAATTTCTGGGTCGATATGACCCGCTGCACGCTCTACGTGCTCCTGCCGCTCTGCATCGTGCTCACCCTGGTCTATGTCTGGCTCGGCATACCGCAGACGCTTGGGCCTTACGTCGACGCCACCACGCTGGAAGGCGCCAAGCAGACCATCGCGCTTGGCCCGGTCGCCTCGCAGGTCGCCATCAAGATGCTTGGCACCAATGGCGGCGGCTTCTTCAATGCCAATGCCGCGCATCCGTTCGAAAATCCCGACGCCATCTCGAACCTGATCCAGATGGTGACGATCTTCGCGCTGGGTGCTGCGCTGACCAACGTCTTCGGCCGCATGGTCGGAAACCAGCGCCAGGGCTGGGCGATCTTGGCGTCGATGGGCGTGCTGTTCATCGCCGGCGTCGCCGTCTGCTACTGGGCGGAGGCCGTGGGCAATCCGCTGGTCCATGCGCTGGGCATCGACGGCGGCAATATGGAAGGCAAGGAAACTCGCTTCGGCATCGCCCTGTCGGCGCTGTTCGCGGTCATCACGACGGCCGCTTCCTGTGGTGCCGTCAACGCCATGCATGACAGTTTCACCGCGCTCGGCGGCATGATCCCGCTCATCAACATGCAGCTTGGCGAGGTCATCGTCGGCGGCGTCGGCGCCGGCTTCTACGGCATCCTGATGTTCATCGTCGTTGCCGTCTTCGTCGCCGGCCTGATGGTTGGCCGCACGCCCGAATATCTCGGCAAGAAGATCGAGGCCAAGGAGGTCAAGATGGCGATGCTGGCCATCCTGTGCCTGCCGCTCGCCATGCTGATCTTCACGGCGATTGCCGTTGTCCTGCCGAGCGCCGTGGCCTCGATGGCCAATGGCGGTCCGCACGGCTTCTCCGAGGTGCTCTATGCCTACACTTCGGCGGCGGCGAACAACGGTTCAGCCTTTGGCGGCCTCAGCGGCAACACGCCCTGGTACAACATCACCATCGGCATCGGCATGTTGATGGGCCGCTTCCTGGTCATCATCCCGGCGCTCGCCATCGCTGGCTCGCTGGCGGCGAAGAAGACCGTTCCGGCTTCGGCCGGCACCTTCCCGACCGATGGGCCGCTGTTCGTCGGGCTGCTGATCGGCGTCATCGTCATCGTCGGCGGTCTCACCTTCTTCCCGGCGCTCGCCGTCGGGCCGATCATCGAGCACCTGGCGATGATCCATGGGCAAACCTTCTGAGGCGACCATGCCCTTGTTCAGCAGCAAGCGTCGCAAGACCCGGCCGCCGGCCGGCAGCGAGGGGGAGGCAAGACCTCCTCCCTTCCCGACCGTGTCTACGTTCCTGGGCATTGCGGCCGTCATGATCGTGATCTGGCTGCTGGTCTATGGCCCACCCTTTTCGGCATCCAATCACCCGGTGCCGCCCAACAACACTGAAGCCGGAGCTTCAAAATGAGCCAGTTAAAATCAACCGCGATCATGGATGCCCGCATCCTGTGGCCCGCCATTGGCGGTGCCTTCCGCAAACTCGACCCGCGCACGCTGGCCCGCAACCCGGTGATGTTCGTTGTCGCCATCGTCTCGGCGCTGACGACGGTGCTGTTCGTCAGGGACCTCATCACCGGCGGCGGCGACCTGCGCTTCACATTGCAGATCATCATCTGGCTGTGGTTCACGGTGCTGTTCGCCAATTTCGCCGAGGCCGTCGCCGAGGGGCGCGGCAAGGCGCAGGCGGATTCGCTGCGCAAGGCGCGCACCGAGACCCAGGCCAAGCTCCTGGCCGGCGAGGACAGGAGCAAGTTCAAGCTGGTGCCCGGCACCAGCCTGAAGGTCGGCGACATCGTCCTGGTCGAAGCCGGCGACATCATCCCGTCCGACGGCGAGGTGGTGGAGGGTGTGGCCTCGGTCAACGAGGCGGCCATAACAGGCGAATCCGCGCCGGTGATCCGCGAATCCGGCGGCGACCGCTCGGCGGTGACCGGCGGCACGCAGGTGCTGTCCGACTGGATCCGCGTGCGCATCACCGCCGCCGCCGGCCACACTTTCCTCGACCGCATGATCTCCCTGGTCGAAGGCGCCGAGCGCCAGAAGACGCCGAACGAGATCGCGCTCAACATCCTGCTGGTCGGCATGACGCTGATCTTCGTGCTGGCCACGGCCACCATCCCGAGCTTTGCGTCCTATTCCGGCGGCTACATCTCGGTGACCGTGCTCGTCGCCCTGTTCGTCACCCTGATCCCGACCACCATCGGCGCGCTGCTGTCGGCCATCGGCATCGCCGGCATGGACCGCCTGGTGCGCTTCAATGTGCTGGCCATGTCGGGCCGTGCCGTCGAGGCCGCCGGTGACGTCGACACGCTGCTGCTCGACAAGACCGGCACGATCACGCTCGGCAACCGCCAGGCGACCGAGTTCCGCCCGGTCAAGGGCGTCACCGAACAGGAACTGGCCGACGCGGCGCAGCTCGCTTCGCTCGCCGACGAAACGCCGGAGGGCCGTTCGATCGTCGTGCTGGCCAAGGAGAAATACGGCATCCGTGCCCGCGACATGGCGACATTGCACGCCACCTTCGTACCCTTCACCGCGCAGACCCGCATGAGCGGCGTCGACATTGACGGTTCCTCGGTGCGCAAGGGCGCGGTCGATTCCGTGCTCGCCCATGTCAACCAGACGACCGTGGCCAGCCACGCGACACGGCCGAACAGCGACTCGGTTCGGGATCTGCAGGCGATCGCCGACGAGGTCGCCAAGTCCGGCGGCACGCCGCTGGCGGTGGAGCGCGACGGGCGGCTGCTCGGCATCGTCCACCTCAAGGACATCGTCAAGGGCGGCATCCGCGAGCGTTTTGCCGAGCTGCGCAAGATGGGCATCCGCACGGTGATGATCACCGGCGACAATCCGATGACGGCGGCGGCCATCGCGGCGGAAGCCGGCGTCGACGATTTCCTGGCCCAGGCCACGCCCGAGGACAAGCTCAAGCTGATCCGCGACGAGCAGGCCAAGGGCAAGCTGGTCGCCATGTGCGGCGACGGCACCAACGATGCGCCGGCGCTCGCGCAGGCCGATGTCGGCGTCGCCATGAACACCGGCACGGTCGCCGCGCGCGAAGCCGGCAACATGGTCGATCTCGACAGCGACCCGACCAAGCTCATCGAAATCGTCGAGATCGGCAAGGCGCTGCTGATGACGCGCGGCTCGCTGACCACCTTCTCGATCGCCAACGACGTGGCCAAGTATTTCGCCATCATCCCGGCCATGTTCGCCGTCTTCTACGTCGCGCCGGGCCAGACCACCGGTCCGCTGCAGGCGCTCAACATCATGCATCTGGCGACGCCGCAGAGCGCCATCCTGTCGGCCATCATCTTCAACGCGCTCATCATCATCGCGCTGATCCCGCTGTCGCTGCGCGGCGTCAAATACCGGGCGATCGGCGCCGGTGCGCTGCTCAGCCGCAACCTTCTCGTCTACGGCCTGGGTGGCATCATCGTGCCGTTCGTCGGCATCAAGATAATCGACATGGCCGTCACGGCCCTTGGCCTTGCATAAGGATCATTCCGATGCTCAAGCAAATCAGACCCGCGATCGTCATGATCGTCTTCTTCACCGTGCTGACCGGCCTGGTCTATCCGCTGGGCATGACCGGCATAGCGCAGGCGCTGTTCCCGCGTCAGGCCAATGGCAGCCTGATCGAGAAGGACGGCAAGGTCATCGGCTCCGAGTTGATCGGCCAGGCCTTCGCCAGCGACAAGTATTTCCACGGCCGGCCTTCGGCGGCGGGCAATGGTTACGACGCCGCGGCCTCCGGCGGCAGCAATCTCGGCCCGACCAACCCCAAGCTGATCGACCGCATCAAAGGCGACGCCGAGAAGCTGAAGGCGGAGAATCCGAACCAGCCTGTGCCGATGGACCTGGTGACGACGTCGGGCAGCGGCCTTGATCCGCAGATCAGCCCGGAAGCCGCCTATTTCCAGGTTCCGCGCGTCGCCAGGGCAAGGGGCATCGACGAAGCCAAGGTCAAGGCGCTTGTCGACGGTCAGGTCGAGAGCAGGGAACTCGGCTTCATGGGAGAGCCTGTTGTCAACGTGCTGGCGCTCAACCTGGCGCTGGACGCCGCTAAATAGGTGATGGCGAGGTCCGGGGATCGACAGCATCCCCGGACCTCTCCATGATCGATCCTGATGCCGGACGACAGAAGCAACGAAAACCGACCTTCCCCCGACGCGCTGCTCGAGCATGCCGAGCGGGAGGGACGCGGCCGCCTGCGGATATTCCTCGGCGCTGCCCCCGGTGTCGGAAAGACGTACGAAATGCTGATGTCGGGCCGAGCCAGGCTGGCCGACGGCATCGATGTGGTGATCGGCGTTGTCGAGACGCATGGCCGCCGGGAAACCCAGGCGCTGGTCGAGGGCTACGAAGTCATCCCCCGCCGCAAGGTCGACTACAAAGGACGCGCCCTCGACGAGATGGACATCGACGCCATCCTCGCCCGGCGCCCCGCATTGGTTCTCGTCGACGAACTTGCCCACACCAACGCGCCGGGCAGCCGCCATCCCAAGCGCTATCTCGACGTCCAGGAGATCCTGGCGCGCGGCATCGACGTCTACACGACGCTCAACATCCAGCATGTCGAAAGCCTGAACGACGTCGTCGCGCAGATCACGCGGGTCAGGGTGCGCGAGACGGTTCCCGATTCCATCATCGACCAGGCCGACGATGTCGAGATCATCGACCTGACGCCCGACGACCTGATCAAGCGGCTGGAAGAGGGAAAGGTCTATTTCCCCAACACGGCGCAGCGCGCCATCGAGAACTATTTCTCGTCGGGCAATCTGACGGCGCTGCGCGAACTGGCGCTGCGCCGCACCGCCCAGCGGGTCGACGAGCAATTGCTCAATCACATGCAGTCGCATGCCATCCAGGGCCCGTGGGCGGCCGGAGAGAGAGTGCTCGTCTGCGTCGACGCGCGTCCGGGCGGTGCGGCCCGCATCCGCTACGCGCGCAGGCTGGCCGACCGGCTTCGCGCGCCATGGACGGCGCTGCATGTCGATACGCCGCGCTCGGCCGGCATGTCCGAGGAAGACAAGGACCGGCTCGCCACGCTGATGCGCCTTGCCGAGCAGCTCGGCGCCGAGGTGACGACCATTCCCGGCCAGAATGTCGCGCAGGACATCGTGCGCCATGCAACGGCGAACAATTTCACCCATATCGTGGTCGGCCGGCCGACCCGGTCGCGCTGGCGCGAACTGATCGAGGGCTCGCTCACCTATGATTTGATCCGCAATGCCGGCGATATCAGCGTCCACGTCATTTCGGGGACCGAGCGGGATGCCGAGGCGACCTCCAGAAGGGTCAAGGCGGCGGCCGAGCAGAAGCAATTCCAGATCTGGCCCTACCTGCTCGCCACCACCTATGTCGCGGGTTCATTGGCCGTCAGCGCCGTCCTCGACCAGTTTCTCGACGTCCGCAATCTGGCGATCGTCTTCCTCCTGGCGGTGCTGACATCGGCGGTGGCCGGCGGTCTTTGGCCGGCGCTCTATGCATGCTTCCTCAGCGCCCTTGCCTTCAACTATTTCTTCCTCGAGCCGCGCTACACGCTGACGATCCGGGATCCCGAGAGCATCGTGGCGCTCGCCGTCTTCCTTGCCGTGGCGGTGATCGCCAGCAATCTCGCCGCGCGCATGCAGCGCCAGGCCGTCGCCGCCCGCTCGCGGGCACGGGCCACCGAGGATATCTACCTCTTCTCCAAGAAGCTCGCCGGCGCCGGCACACTCGACGACGTGCTGTGGGCCACCGCCTTCCAGATCGCCTCGATGCTGAAGCTGCGCGTCGTGCTGCTGCTGCCCGAAGACGGCACCATCACCGTCAAGGCAGGCTATCCGCCGGACGACACGCTGGCCGAGGCCGACATCGCTGCAGCCCGCTGGGCCTGGGAACACAACCGCGCCGCCGGGCGCGGCGCCGACACGCTGCCTGGCGCCAAGCGTCTTTATCTGCCTTTGCGGACCGGGCGCACCGCGATTGGTGTCGTCGGCCTCGACAATGACAAGCAGGGCCCGCTGCTGACGCCCGAGCAGCAGCGCCTGCTCGACGCGCTGGCCGACCAGGCGGCGGTGGCGATCGAACGCATCCAATTGGTCGCCGATGTCGACCGCGCCAAGCTCGCGGCCGAAGCCGACCGGCTGCGCTCTGCCCTGCTGACCTCGATTTCGCATGATCTGAAAACGCCGCTCTCGGCGATCATGGGAGCGGCCGGCACGCTCAAGGAATTCGCGCCGGATCTGCCCGAGCAGGACCGTGCAGAGCTGCTGTCGACGGTGATCGACGAATCGGAACGGCTGAACCGCTTCATCGCCAATCTGCTCGACATGACCAAGATCGAGTCCGGGGCGATGGAGCCGAACTATGCCTTGCACTATGTCGGCGATATTGTCGGCACGGCGCTCAACCGCGCCCGCAAGATCACCAGCGAACACAAGATCGAGGTCGATATTCCGCCCGAATTGCCGATGCTGAAGCTCGATCCCGTGCTGTTCGAGCAGGTTCTGTTCAACCTTCTCGACAATGCGTCGAAATATTCGCCGTCCGGCTCGACGATCCGCGTGCAGGGATGGGCCGACAATGGATCCGTCATCGTGCAGATCATGGATGAGGGGCCGGGCATTCCGGCGCATGATTTGGAACGTGTGTTCGACACGTTTTACCGGGTGCGCAAGGGCGATCAGGTGCGCGCCGGCACGGGCCTTGGCCTGTCGATCTGCCGCGGCTTTGTCGAATCGATGGGCGGCACCATCTCGGCCGCCAACCGGACCGACCGCCCAGGGGCCGCGTTCACCATCAGGATGCCGGTGCCGACCGAAGCGTCCGATGTCGGCAATCGCGGCGAGACCAGCATGGATCGGCCTTCATGACAAATTCGAATGTCAGGATACTGGTCGTCGATGACGAGCCGCCGATCCGCAAGCTGCTTCGGGTCGGCCTCGGCAGCCAGGGCTATGCCATCAGCGAGGCGCCGAACGCCAAGGTGGCGATCGAGCTGATGGAACAGGAAAAGCCGGATCTGGTGCTGCTCGACCTCGGCCTGCCTGGCATGGGCGGCCATGAGCTCCTGCGCAAATGGCGTGACGAGGGTCTCGACATTCCCGTCGTCATCCTCTCCAGCCGCACCGACGAGGCCGGCATCGTCAATGCGCTCGAACTCGGCGCCGACGATTATGTCACCAAGCCGTTCGGCATGAACGAACTGGTGGCGCGCATCCGCGTGGCGTTGCGGCACAAATTTCAGCAACAGGGCGAGAAGCCTGTGTTCCAGAGCGGCGACCTCAGCGTCGATCTGGTCAAGCGCATCGTCAAGGTCGAGGGCAAGGAGATCAAACTCTCGCCGAAGGAATACGACATATTGCGCATCTTGGTGCAGCATGCCGGCAAGGTGCTGACCCACCATTTCATCCTGAAGCAGATCTGGGATGATTCGACCGACGTGCAGTATCTCCGGGTCTATGTCCGGCAGCTCCGGCAGAAGATCGAGAAGATCCCCGATCAGCCGCGCTACATCACCACCGAGACCGGTGTCGGCTATCGGCTGCGTGTCGATTGAGACAGCTCGAATTGAACCTGTGTCAGCCGATGGCTTCCAGCGGCCGGTTTGCGGCCGCCGACGTTCGCAAGGCGGCGAGACAGCCGAGGATGCCAAGCGGGACGAAAGCAAGGAAAAGCCAGCTCGCGACATTGGCCGCGGCGTCGTGGTTCAAGCCTTGCGAAAAGCCGCTGGCATTGGCGACGATGCCGGCAAGGGCCGCCCCCACGGCGTAGCCGATGCGCTGCATGGTCGGCACCGCGGCGGAAGCAATGGTCTGCTCGTCAACCGGGGCGGAGGCGACGATGACGCGGGTCAGGAACGGCCAGGCAATGCCGAAGCCGCCGCCCTGCAACAAGGCGCAAATAAGGATCAGCGGGATGGAGCCCAGGGGTATCGTATAGGCAAAGCCGGCGATGCCCGCCGCGATCATCAGCGCGCCGGTGACAATGATCAGCCGTTCACGCTGCTGCGGCGCGTTGGCGACGAGGATCGACAGGATCGACCAGGCGATCGATTCGGCGGCGATGATGTAGCCGGTGGTCAAAAGCGGAATGTCGTGCAGGCTGGTCAAAAGCAGCGGCCCATAGACGCCGAAGGAGCAGGTCGCGACGGAAAAGGCGGCGACCATGGTCATGCCGGCACCGACCGGCGTGCGCCACGAAAACAGCCGCGCCGGGAACAGCCGCGAGCGCGGCTTCAGCGCGTCGATGGTGAAGAACAGCGCGAGCCCGGCGAGGCCCAGAACGATCAGCAGCGAAGAGCGCAGCAGGGCGATGTCGACGCCGGCCGAGGCGATCAGCACCACGGCGACGGCAAGGCAGGCAAGGGCGGCGAAGGGGAAAGGCGGGGCCTTGCCGGCGCTCGTGCTGGGTTTCTTCGCCTCCGGCGTGTTCAGCACCAGGAAGCTTGCCAGCGCCATGGCGGTGCCGCCGAGGGTGAAGACACCGAAGGCCCAGCGCCACGACAGGAATTCGGTCATGATCGCGCCCAGCAAAGGGCCGCTGAATGCCGCGACGCCCCAGATCGCCGACATGATGCCGAAGAGCTGCGGCCAGATGGCCCGCGAAAACAGCCGCTCGACCGAAACGAAGGCCAGCGATACCAGCGCGCCGCCGCCCAGTCCCTCGATCAGCCGGCCGGCGAGGAACAACTGCATGGAAGGCGAGGTGGCGCAGATCAGCGCTCCTGCGGCGTAAAGCAGGGCCGCGACCACCATATTGGTGCGCAGCGCCACATAGCTCACCAGCCGCCCGGCGGCGGCACCGGCGACGATGGCGCCGAGCTCGTAGATCGCCAATGACCAGCCGACGAGCTGCACCCCGGCCAGTTCGCCGACCATGGCCGGCATGACGGTTGCCACCATCGTCTCGTTGGTGGCGTGCAGCAGGATGCCGAGGCTGATGAAGCAGAAGCGCGCCAGGTCGCCGCTCGCCCACAATGCGCGCCAGTCGACCCTGTTTGTGCTGATTTCAGTCATGTCTACCCTTTTGCATATCTCGATGCCAGCGCACGGCACCAGAAGCCAGCAAGGCTTTCCGGCAGGACCATACGCATCAGGACTGCGCGCCTCATAGACGCGCTGTCCCCGTCTGGGCAGGCTTGTAGGACCTCAACCGCGGTTGAGCTCAAGCGGTTCGTTTCGGTGGACCATCGCAACGGTCGAGATTGGCCGAAGCCTCTCAACTTCGTCATCCCTGGGCGAAGCAGGAGCGAAGCTCCGTCGCGGAGAGCCTGGGATCCATTCCGTGACCTTGGTCGTGGAGTGCAGCGGTGCAGAATTCTGGACTGTGGCGGCGCGCAGTCCCCGGCATGGATCCCTTGGTGAGCGAGCACCTTCGTCTTGCGATCAATTCTCGGTGCTGCGCAGCTGGAACTGGCTGACGCCGATGGCGAGATTGATGCCGGTCTGCGTCTGCAGGCTGAGCGGCTGGAGGGTGAAGGCCTGCGAGGAGCCGCCGACCAGGAGATTGGCGCCTGCGCCGACGGCCGCCGTCACCTCGGCGCTGGCGCCGATATAGTCGCCCGCCAGCGCACCCGGCGCGTAGATGTTCTTCAGCGGCGTCAGCACCAGCCAGCCCATCACCGCCTGTTTTGTCGTGCCGATGTCGAGGCCGTATTTGTTGACGGCGCCGAAATAGGCCTCCGGCGCGAAGCTCTTGTCGGTCGGGGTGAAGGTGCAGCTCAGATCCTTGGTCGAGCCGAAGATGAAGCCGGTGCCGCCGCCTATGGCGCATTCAAGGGTACCGAGTTCGATGCCTCGGTCCTGCGCCTGCGTCTGTGTCGCGCCGAGCACGAGTGCGATCACGGCAGCGGCGATGGCTGTCTTCGGCATGGCGGTCCCCCCAAAATCAAAACGGCGCGGAACCATCCTATATGGTTCCGCGCCGCAAGGTAGAGAGGAGCGCGTGGCTCCGTTCGATCACTTGAGCGAATGGATCAGCTGAAGCGAGGTCACGGCCACGGCGAGGTTGACGCCGGTCTGCGCCTGGACGCTGAGTGGCTCCAGCATGAAGGCGCCGTCGAAGCCGCCGACCAGCAGGTTGGCGCCACCGCCGGTGACGACGCTCGCCTCGGCGTTGACGCCATAGTAGCTGCCGGCAAGGTCGCCCGCATCGCGGTCACGGGTCGCGGCAAGAACCGCCCAGACAAGCTGGCCCTGATGCGTCTGGCCCAGATCGACACCGATCTTGGAGATGACGCCGGTGTAAATCTCCGACGGGCCGTGGTGGTAGGGACGGAAGACGCAGGACACTCCCTTGTTGGAGGCGACAATGTAGGCGGTGCCGCCGTCGATGGTGCAGTCGAGCGTGCCGAGCTGCAGCTTTCCGGCGCTGGCCGGAGCGGCAGCGAACACGGTCGTTGCAAGGGCAGCGGCGCAGACGAGTTTCTTGATCATGGGAGGGTCCTTTCGCAAATCGCTTGGAATAACGGCTTGAGTGACCAGACCGTTCCGCCGAAAACTTGGCGCGAACAAGGCAAGGATTGACGGCTTAATGCGGGGGTTAACGCGCGGTTGCCGGATCGGCGGCGATCTTCAGCCCTGCGTGTCCTTTCGGACACGCAGACGTCCCCACAATGCTTAGCCGGATCTGCTAAAGCCGATATCAGCTGACGCGGGCGAGGCCGTCCTTGGCCGGCTGGTAGCTGGGGTTGAGGCGGACGGCTTCCTTATAGGATTTCGCCGCCTTTGCCTTGTCGCCGCGCCGCTCGTAGATGAGCGCCTGGTTGGCCCAGGCCTCGGCGTTCTGGCCGTCGAGCTTGATGGCCATGTTGAAGTCGGAGAAGGCGTTGTCCTCGTCGCCCGTCGCCAGATAGGAAAGGCCCCGGCCGTTATAGGGCTCGGCCGCATCCGGTGCCAGCGAGATGGCGGTCGAGAAATCCTCGATGGCGAATTTGTGCTGGCCCTGGCTTTGATAGATCAGGCCGCGATTGTGGTAGGCGCGGGCGTCCGTCGTGTCGAGCTGGATTGCCTTCTGGAAGTCGTTGAAGGCGTCCTGGGTGCGGCCCGCTTTGCGGTAGAGATTGCCGCGGCCGATATAGGCGGCGTCATAATTGCCGTTGATCTGGATCGACTTGTTGTAGTCGTCGAGCGCGGCCGCCTGATTGCCGAGGAAGCGCTGGATGAGCGCGCGGTTGGAATAGGCCTGGTAGAAATTCGGATTGAGCTGGATGGCCTGGTTGAAGTCCTTGAGCGCCGCCTGATACTGGCCGCCGCGGCCATAGGCCGAGCCGCGCACATTGTAGCCTTCGGGATCCTGCGGATTGCGCTGGATGACCGCCGACAGCGAGGAGATGTTCTCGCTCGACCCTTGCGCCTTGTCGATGTTGTTGAACTCGCCGGTCGGGCCCGACGTCTGGCAGCCGGCCAGCACCAATCCGGAAAGCAGGGCTGCCGTCAGGGCGAAACCACGCAATGCGGTCCCGCGCTCCACGCTCATTGCGTTCATGTCTGCCCTGTCCTCACTTCAAGCCGCGTCGCTCAGGTCCGGATCCCCCCTCCGGGCCGGGTCACAATCAAAATAAAAAGGTGGCGGCGATTCCGCATCGCGCCACCTTGGTATCCTTCGAAAAGGACGAAATATTGGCGATAATCAGCGCGGCGGACGCGCTGCGCCAGCAGCACCACCGGCAGCCACCGGACGCGGCGTCATCGGCAGCAGGCCTTCGCGCTGGGCGCGCTTGCGGGCCAGCTTGCGGGCGCGGCGCACGGCTTCTGCCTTTTCGCGAGCGCGCTTCTCGGACGGCTTCTCGTAGTGACCGCGCATCTTCATTTCGCGGAAAATGCCTTCGCGCTGCATCTTCTTCTTGAGCGCGCGAAGCGCCTGATCAACGTTATTGTCGCGGACGAGTACCTGCACGGGCAATCCTGTCTTTCGGGTTTGATATCAACAGGCAAGTAGCCATAGCCACTAGCCTCCGCGGCGGTCGACACCACGAATTGTGGCGGCTGATAGCAGAATCAGGCCGCGCTGTCCACAGTCGAAATGCAGGACGACAGCCAAATTGCCACGGTCACCCCGAGATAGGGCTCCAACTACGCCGTGGCCAGGTGCAGCCGCTCGAAATCCTCGAAGAATTCGCCGTAGTCACAAGTGATCTCTTCGCCGGCGGCGATGTCGCGTGTCGCTGTCGCGCCACCATATCGCGAAAAATCTGTGTTCGGCGTCGCCGAATGGTTCATGAAGCGGCCATTGTCGACCTCATAGACCATGAAGCCCGGCCGATCCGGGCTCGGATAGGCATAGCGGTCGAGCAATTCCTTCAGAGGCTGGGGTGCGGCCTCGTATTTGTCCATCGGGATCAGCCGGTCGAAATCCGGATCAAGCCGCCAGATCGAGGCGCCCTTCCGGATCGGCTCGGCGGCGAACATGCCGACGCCCTCGATTGCGCTGGCGGCCACATAGGTTCGGATCAGCATCATGGTTTCGGGACCCGTTTCGACAGGAAACGGAATCGCCAAATCGCGCGGAAAAAGCAAGACCGGCTGCCTGCGTCAATGCGGCGAACCGGCCTGTTCGCCGCAAAAAACCTTCACGTCCGGTTGATCGAGACCCCGCCGTCGGCAAACAGCGCGGTTCCCGTGGTGAAGCTCGAAGCATCGGAGGCGAGGTAAAGCGCCGAGCGGGCAATCTCTTCCGGCTGCGCCATGCGTTTCAACGCATGGATGCCTTCGACGAAAGCGCGGGCTTCGGGCGTCGTTGTCGTCGCGCCCGGTGTGTCGGTGCCGCCCGGCAGCAATGCGTTGACGCGCAGGCCTTTCGGGCCGTATTCGGCGGCCAGAACCTGTGTCAGGCCGATCAGGCCGGCCTTGGCGGCGGCGTAGGCGGCCATGCCCGGCATGCCTGCGGTGTAGCCGACAAAGCTCGAGGTGAAGATCAGCGAGCCGCCGCCGCGCTCCAGCATGGCCGGTATCTGATACTTCGCGCCGAGAAAGGCGCTGGTCAGATTGATGTCCATCGTCTCGTACCATGCCGCCGGCATCATGTCGGGCAGGGGCGCCATCAAGCCGACGGCGCCGGCATTGTTGAAGGCGATGTCGAGGCCGCCGAAGCTTTCGACTGCCAGATCGACAAGCGCCTTCGCATAGGCTTCGTCCCTGACGTCGCCGGCAAGCGCGATGGCCGTGCCGTCCGCGCCCGATATTTCGGCGACAAGCGTATCGAGCTCGGCCTGACGACGGGCAGCGACGACAAGCTTTGCACCTTCGTCGGCGAAGAGTTTTGCCGTGGCGCGGCCGATGCCGGAACTGGCGCCGGTGACGATGGCGATCTTGTTGGCGAGTGCGAGCATTTTGGGCATCCTGTTTTTCGCGCCGGTCTCGCCGGCAATCGGGATGCTTGGTCGCAGATGGGGCAGGTCGGAGCCACCCGATACCTGCGAAGGAGCGCCGTCCTGAGCTATTGCTTCAGCAGCCAGCCCAGCCGGTCGAGCGAAAATGCGTAGCTGATGGCGATGAGCAGGGCGACGACGATGCCCGTGGTCGTGTGACCCGCGCCATAGAATCCGGCAGCACCGCCGAACAGGATGACGAGTTCGAGCGCCAGCCGCACCGTGCCTGGGACCGGCACCGGTGCGCGGCCCGACCGGCTTGGGTCGTTGAGCACCGCGAAAGTACCCCACAGCACGGCCGCAACGAGCGGCAAGGCGAAAGCGAGGACCCAGCGCCACCATCCCTGGGAAAGGTGCCAGCCGGCAATGCCGAGGCCGAGCAGGGCGGCAAGCTCCAGCAGGAAGCGCAATGTCAGATTCCACCAGGCATTGCCCATTTTCGTCCTCCAGAATCGCGCGACGGACAATGTGGCTGAATGCACCCACGGCAGCCAGCCCGCACGGGTCTTTTTCGTCGTGGCGCAAAACGGCAAGCGCCGTCGCAAACAGCGCAAGGGTGGAAGCGCTGTTTCGCTAGTGATACACCTCGCGCGCCGGGCCGAACAAAAGCCCGGCTGCAATCCGCGAGATCTGTTGGCGCGAGGCTGGGACGTTGAAAAAATATTCGGTATTCGCCATCGCCCGCGAGGCCATGCGTGGCCACAAGGGCTGGGAGGAACAATGGTCCTCGCCTGAGCCCAAGAAGGAATACGACGTCATCATCGTCGGCGCCGGCGGCCATGGGTTGGCCACCGCCTACTATCTTGCCACGGTGCATGGCATCACCAATGTCGCGGTGCTGGAAAAGGGCTGGCTGGGTGGCGGCAACACCGGCCGCAACACCACCATCATCCGCTCCAATTACCTCTATGACGAGAGCGCCGGCATTTACGACCATGCGCTGAAGCTGTGGGACGGGCTCTCCCAGGAGCTCAACTACAACGTCATGTATTCGGCGCGCGGCGTCATGATGCTGGCGCACAATGTGCACGACATCCAGGTGCTGAAACGCCATGTCCACGCCAACCGGCTGAACGGCATCGACAATGAATGGCTGTCGCCGGAGCAGGCGAAGGAATTCTGCCCGCCGCTCAACATCTCCAGGGATGCGCGCTATCCGGTCGTCGGTGCCGCGCTGCAGCGGCGCGGCGGCACGGCGCGCCATGACGCGGTCGCCTGGGGCTATGCACGCGGCGCTTCGGCGCGCGGCGTCCACATCATCCAGAATTGCGAGGTCACCGGCGTCAAGCGCGCCGCCAACGGCGCGGTCATGGGCGTCGACACGACGCGCGGCTTCATCGGTGCCAAGAAGGTCGGCGTGGTTGCCGCCGGCCATTCCTCGGTCATCATGAACATGGCCGGCGTGCGCATGCCGCTGGAAAGCTATCCGCTGCAGGCGCTGGTGTCGGAGCCGGTCAAGCCGGTCGTGCCTTGCGTGGTGATGTCGAACACGGTGCACGCCTATATCTCGCAGTCCGACAAGGGCGAGCTGGTGATCGGCGCCGGCACCGACCAGTATGTCTCCTATTCGCAGACCGGCGGCCTGCACATATTGCAGCATACGCTGGACGCCATCTGCGAGATGTTCCCGATCTTCACGCGCATGAAGATGCTGCGCTCCTGGGGCGGCATCGTCGACGTGACGCCCGACCGCTCACCGATCCTGGCCAAGACGCCGGTGCCGGGACTCTACGTCAATTGCGGCTGGGGCACGGGCGGCTTCAAGGCGACGCCTGGTTCGGGCCACGTCTTTGCCCACACCATCGCCAGGGACGATCCGCATCCGATCAACGCGCCCTTCACCATCGAGCGCTTCCGCACCGGCCGCCTCATCGACGAGGCGGCGGCGGCGGCGGTGGCGCACTGATGATGATGGCCGAGATGGCTGTCGCCATGCCGCTGATGCTGGCGGGGGAACAAGGCATGTTCCATTTGCCCTCGGCGGACGAAGTCCGCACGCAACCGATCAGCCGCGCCGGAAACGAGGCCAACTGGCCGTTTTCCGTTGACGACGGCATATTGGCTTGCGTGTGGAGCGGCGGCCAGAAGGTGGTGATGTTCGTGGAGAACAGACCTTCCGATCTGGGCGAGGACGATCCATTCGACCCACGCCGCGTGATCGTCACGACCGATCCGATGCAACTCACCATCGGCAACATGGCGTATCGCGACCTGTTTCGTCCGGCCGCAAGTGTCGAGGAGCGTATCCGGCTCGTCGCGCCGTTTGCGGCTATAGGCCAGAAGCTTTGCGACCAACCCCCCGGCGCCCGCGTCGGCCACGGCGAATTGTAGGAACAAACAGAATGCTTCTCATCCGCTGCCCCCATTGCGAGGAAGAGCGCCCGGAACTCGAATTCCGCAACGCCGGCGAGGCGCATATTGCGCGCTCGGCCAACATGGCGGGCGAGAGCGACGACGATTTCGAGAAGTTCTTCTTCATCCGCTCGAACCCCAAGGGCATCATCTATGAGCGCTGGCGGCACATGCATGGCTGTGCGCGCTTCTTCAACGCTGTGCGCGACACCGTCACCGACAAGTTCGTCATGACCTACAAGGCCGGCGAACCCAAACCCGCCAAGCTCCCGGGAGTTGCCAAATGAGCGGCGCGTTCCGCATTCCGAGAGCCGGTCGCCTCAGCGAGGCCAAGACCGCGCGGTTCAGCTTCGACGGCCAGTCCTATACCGGCATCGAGGGCGACACGCTGGCCTCCGCACTGCTTGCCAATGGCGTGCATCTGGTCGGCCGCTCGTTCAAGTACCACCGGCCGCGCGGCTTCCTGTCGGCCGGCGCGGAAGAACCCAATGCGCTGGTGCAGATCGTGCGTGACGACGCGCGCAAGACGCCGAATGTGCGCGCCACCGTGCAGGAGCTCTATGACGGGCTCGCCGCCAATTCGCAGAACCGCTGGCCGTCGCTGTCCTTCGACGTCGGCGCGGTCAACGACCTGGCATCGCCGCTGTTTTCGGCCGGCTTCTACTACAAGACCTTCATGTGGCCGAAGGCGGCCTGGAAAAGCCTTTACGAGCCGAAAATCCGCGAAGCGGCCGGCCTTGGCGTCTCGCCCGACAAGCCCGATCCCGACCATTATTCGTCGCGCTACGCGCATTGCGACGTGCTGGTGCTGGGCGGCGGTGCCGCCGGCCTGGCTGCGGCTTTGGCGGCAGCGGAAACCGGCGTGCGCGTCATCCTCGCCGACGAGCAGGCCGAATTCGGCGGCAGCCTGCGTTTCGAGACAGGGGCGAAAATCGACGGCCAGGACGGTTTTGCCTGGGCACAAGCGGCGATCGCCAAGCTCGCCGGCATGGATAATGTCCGTGTGCTCTCGCGCACCACGGCCTTCGGCTATTACGCGCAGAATTTCGTCGGGCTGGTCGAGCGCGTCAGCGACCATTTGAAGGCTCCCGGCCACGAGTTGCCGCGCGAGCGGCTTTGGCAAGTACGCGCCAAGCGCGTGGTGCTGGCGTCTGGCGCCATCGAGCGGCACATGGTGTTCGCCAACAACGACCGGCCGGGCATCATGCTGGCGGGCGCGGCGCGTACCTTCCTCAACCACTATGGCGTGGCGGTCGGCAGGAATGTCGGCGTCTACACCGCCAATGATTCAGCCTATGCGGCGGCGATCGACCTGAAGAAGGCCGGCGTCAACATCGCGGCGATCGTCGATCTGCGCGACAACCCGACGGGACCGGTGATCGACGAGGCGCGGGCGCTCGGCATCGAGATCAATTTCGGCCGCGCGGTGATCCGTGCCGGCGGCAAATTGCGCGTGTCCTCGATGACCGTGCAGCCGAAGAATGGCGGCGGCGAGCGCACCATTTCCGTCGATGCGATCCTGATGTCGGCCGGCTGGACACCGTCGGTGCATCTGTTCTCACAGTCACGCGGCAAGGTCGCCTTCAACGACGAGACCAAGCGTTTCGTGCCGGGCACCTATGCACAGGATTGCGTTTCGGTCGGCGCCTGCAACGGCACCGACGGCTTGTCGGCCACGGTGGACGAAGCCTATGCGGCTGGCGCCATGGCAGCCAAGGATTCCGGCGCGAAGACCGCCAAGGGCACAAAGCCTAAGGTCGACGCCTCCGAAAGCTGGTCGCGCGGTATGCTGGGCGCGGCGCCTGGCGCCGGGCCGGGCACGACGGTGAAGGCCTTCGTCGATTTCCAGAACGACGTTACCGCCAAGGACATCCGCCAGGCGGTGCATGAAGGCATGCGCTCGATCGAGCACGTCAAGCGCTTCACCACCAACGGCATGGCGACCGACCAGGGCAAGACCTCCAACATGCACGGCCTGGCGATCGCGGCGGAGACGCTCGGAAAGCCGATCCCGGAAGTCGGCCTGACCACGTTCCGCGCGCCCTACACGCCGGTCACCTTCGGGGCGATCGTCAGCCATGCGCGCGGCCCGCTGTTCGACCCGACGCGCAAGACGGCGATCCATCCGTGGGCGGAGGCCCAAGGTGCCGTGTTCGAGGATGTTGGCCAGTGGAAGCGCGCCTGGTATTTCCCCAGGGCCGGCGAAGACATGCACGCGGCGGTCGACCGCGAATGCGTCGCGGTGCGCAAGACCGCCGGCCTGTTCGATGCCTCGACGCTCGGCAAGATCGAGGTGGTCGGGCCGGATGCGGCCAAGTTCATGGAGCTGCTCTACACCAATCCGTGGGAGAAGCTGGAGCCCGGCCGTTGCCGCTATGGCATCATGCTGCGTGAGGACGGCTTCATCTATGATGACGGCGTCGTCGGCCGTCTGGCGCCGGACCGTTTCCATGTAACGACGACGACCGGCGGCGCGCCGCGTGTCATGAACCATATGGAAGACTATCTCCAGACGGAGTTTCCGCATCTCAATGTCTGGCTGACCTCGATCACCGAACAGTGGGCGGTCATCGCGGTGCAGGGGCCGAAATCGCGCGACATCATCGCACCGCTTGTCGAAGGCATCGACATGTCGGATGAGGCGCTGCCGCACATGTCGGTGCGCGAAGGCAAGATCTGCGGCGTGCCGACAAGGCTGTTCCGCATGTCGTTCACCGGTGAGCGCGGCTTCGAGGTCAACGTGCCGGCCGATTACGGCCAGGCCGTCTGGGAAGCACTGTGGGCCGAAGGCCAGAAGCATGGCGCCACCGCCTACGGCACTGAAACCATGCACGTGCTGCGCGCCGAAAAGGGCTACATCATCGTCGGCCAGGACACGGACGGCACGGTGACGCCGAACGATGCCGGTCTCGACTGGGCGGTCGGCAAGAAGAAGACCGATTTCGTCGGCATCCGCGGCATGGCACGGCCGGACCTGGTCGCCAAGGGCCGCAAGCAATTGGTCGGTCTCAAGACCAAGGACCCGAAGGTGGTGCTGGAGGAAGGCGCGCAGATCGTCGAGGATCCGAAGCAGGCAATCCCGATGAAGATGATCGGCCACGTGACGTCCAGCTACTGGTCGCAGAATTGCGGCCGTTCGATCGCGCTGGCGCTGGTTGCCGGCGGCCGCGACCGGATGGGCGACACCCTCTATGTGCCAATGCCGAACGGGGTGATCGAAGTGGAGGTTACCGGCATGGTGTTCTTCGACGAGACGGGAGGCCGCCTCAATGGCTAAGGCTGCTGCAAAGAAGACGGCTGCGGCCGCATCGCCTTCAGTCGACCGCCGTCCGGCATTGGCTGGACGCACTACGACGGCGACCGGCGTAAAGGTTGAAGTGCTGCCGCCAGCCGAGCGCATCTCGCTGCGCGCGCCGGAGGCTTCGGTCGCGGCGCTGTCGAAGGCGCTTGGCCTGACCTTGCCGAAGAAGCCGAAGACTTCCGCGTCGAAGGGCGGGCGCACCGCTCTGTGGCTCGGCCCCGACGAGTGGCTCGTCATCGACGAGGGCGGAAACGATCCACTCGCCGATTGTGCGACGGTCGCCGCGCTTCATTCGGCGGTCGGCATTTCACACCGTAACATCGCGATCTCCGTCACCGGTCCGGCGGCCGAAGCCGCGATCAATTCGGGCTGTCCGCAGGACCTGTCGCTCGACGCCTTCCCGGCGGGCGCGGCTTCGCGCACCATCCTCGGCAAGGCCGAGATCGTGCTGTTGCGCACGTCGAACGACGCCTTCCGGGTCGAGTGCTGGCGTTCGTTCTCGGACTATGTCTTTACTTTCCTGTCCGAGGGAGCCCGCGACGCGGCTGGCTGACCCGGAACGTTTTGCCGCCCGCGTTCGTTGTGCGGCAACAGGTCGAGGGAGAAGTGTCGATGCCGTCGAAGTCCGTGCCGAGGTTGCCACTCAAGAAGACGTCGGCCGTCCGCTCGCTTGAGCACGAGCAACACGAAGCGTCAAGCGCGGAAGAGGAGCTCGAGGAGGGCCTCGAGGACACGTTCCCGGCCAGCGATCCGGTGTCCATCACCAGTTCGGCGATCCCCGGCGCGCCCGCCAAGCCGGGCAAGGCCAAGACCGTTCCTGGTCGAAAATCCCGCAAGCCCTGATTTTCCGCAATTTTGGCCGAAGGCATCTTTCCAAGGTATCGCCAGATGGGATATTCAAAGCGCTTTGGAGGAGGAAAAATGCCGATAAAAGCTGTTGTCTGGGGCGAGAACGTCCATGAACAGACCAATGCCGCCGTCCGCGACCTCTATCCCTTGACCATGCATGGCACGATCGCCGCGGCACTCAACCAGGACAAGGGCATCGAGGCGACGACCGCCACCTTGCAGGAACCCGAGCACGGGCTGAGCGAGAAGCGCCTGGCCGCCACCGACGTGCTTTTGTGGTGGGGCCATGCCGCGCATGGCGAGGTCAAGGACGAGATCGTCGAGCGCGTGCAGAAGCGGATCTGGGAAGGCATGGGGCTGATCGTGCTGCATTCCGGCCATTACTCGAAGATATTCAAGCGGCTGATGGGCACGCCCTGTTCGCTGAAATGGCGCGAGGCGGGTGAGCGCGAGCGGGTCTGGGCGATCAACCGCGGCCACCCGATCGCGCAAGGCATCGGCGAATGCCTGGAGATCGGCGAGACGGAAATGTATGGCGAGCCCTTCGCCGTGCCGGAGCCGCTGGAGACGGTGTTCGTCTCCTGGTACGAGGGCGGCGAGGTGTTCCGTTCCGGGCTGACCTACCAGCGTGGCGCGGGCCGCATCTTCTATTTCTCGCCCGGCCACGAGACCTATCCGATCTATCACAATGAGGGCGTGCAGCAGGTGCTGCGCAATGCCGTGCACTGGGCGCACAATCCGGCGCCCGCATGGTCCGGCATCACCAATGCGCCGAACGTGCCGACGGACAAGGCCAAGGAGAAGATCGTGCAGAAGGGCCTGCGCCTGCATGCCGATGGCGACAAGGGTTTGAGTTGATGGGGGACCTGATCTGATGCATCGCCTGCTCTTGCTCGGCACCGGCTGGATCGCCGGACATCATGTCGAAGAGTTCGCAAAGGTTCCTGGCTGCAGCATTGTCGCCTGTGTCGATCAGCTGCCTGGCCGCGCGGCGGCGTTTGCCGCTGCCAACGAGATCGGCGCTTCTTTCGAGAGCCTTGAAGCGGCGATCGCCTGGGGCGATTTCGACGCCGCCATCAACGCCACTCCGGACGGTGTGCATAAGGCGACGACGCTGGCGCTGCTTGCCGCGGGAAAACATGTCTTTTGCGAAAAGCCGCTCGCGCCGAACCATGCCGATGCGCTTGCCATGACCGAAGCGGCCGAGGCCGCCGGCCTCGTCAACATGGTCAATCTCACCTACCGCAATTCACCGGCGATCCAGGAAGCACGGCGTCTGGTGTTGGCGGGCGCGATCGGCGAATTGCGCCATGTCGAGGCGAGCTACAAGCAGAGCTGGCTGGTCAGCAAATCCTGGGGCGACTGGCGCCTCGAGGACAAATGGCTGTGGCGGCTGTCGACCCGGCACGGGTCGACCGGGGTTCTGGGCGATGTCGGCATCCACATCCTGGACTTCGCCACCTATGGCGCGGCCCAGGATATTGTCAGCCTGCACGCCGATCTGGTGACGTTTCCGAAGGCCGAGGGCAACCGGATCGGCGACTATGTGCTGGACGCCAATGACAGCGTGGCGATGACGGCACGGCTGGCATCCGGCGCACTGGCGACGATCATGGCGAGCCGCTACACGACCGGCCATGGCAATGACCTGTCGCTGGCGCTGCATGGCACCAAGGGAGCGCTCAAGGTCGAGACCGATGGCAAGGCAGCGCGGCTGTCGGCGTGCCTGGGAGAGGACGTCGATGTTCAGCTCTGGCGCGAGCTGGCCCTGCCGGATGTCAAGCGCAACGCCCGGCGGTTTGTCGACGCGCTGGATGCCGGGCAGAATGGTGCCCCGTCCTTCCGGCGCGCCGCCGACATGCAGAAGTTGATCGACGCCGCCTTTGAGAGTTCGGCGAGCAGGCTGCCGATCTCGGTCGGCTGACATCCGGCCATCACAGCGGTTGGCAGCCTTGGCGCAAAGCGATCAGCCAGGATTGCCGTCGCGCCAGGCGGTCTGCCCCATCAACCGGTTCATGGTCGACAGATACTCGTCTTCCGAGGTCGACCAACGCAACCTCGCCATTTCCTCGGTGTCCGGACCGGCGAGATAGCGCAGGCGGTTTGATGGATCGGTCGCCGCCGCATGGATTGTCGCAACGACCTGTTCTTCATCCGCATCCGGGAGCGGGTAGTTCATCATCGACCGCATCATGTGGTCGAAGTAGGGCTTGTATTTTGCCGGCACGGAAACGGCCTGTGACGCCTCCATGGTGTTGGCGGTGAAACTGGTGGTGCGCATGGCGCCGGGTTCGACCAGCTTGACCAGGATGTTCTGCGATTCAAGTTCGTAGGACAGCGATTCCGACAGGCCTTCGACGGCATGCTTGGTCGCGGTGTACAGCGCCAGCAGTGGTACGGCCGCCAGCCCGACGCCGGAGGTGATGTTGACGATCGTGCCGCCGCCATGATCACGCAGATGCGGGATGACGGCCTGCATGACATTCATCACCCCGAAAACATTGGTCTCGAAAATGCCGCGGATCGTCGCCTTCGCGGTCGCCTCGAAGATCGAAACGACGCTGATGCCGGCATTGTTGACGACGGTGTCGATATGCCCAAATCGCGCGATCCCGGCGGCAATGGCGCTCTCTATGCTGGCTGGGTTGGTGACGTCGAGAGGCAAGACAAGCATTTGCTCGGGATAGCCGGCGGCGAGGCTCTGGTCCGGCTTGCGCATCGTGGCGATGACGTTCCAGCCTTGGGCCGCGAAGTGCCTCGCCGTGGTCTTGCCCAGTCCGGAGGAACAGCCGGTGATGAGGACGGTCTTGGTCATTCACATAACTCCTTGAGGTTATGCGGGTGATCTAGGTAAAACGTTTGGGCTGATCTATAATGGAAAATGCCAGTTAAATTACGGATCGTCTCATTTGGACCCCTTGACCGATATCATCGCCCTGTTGCGCCCAAGGACGCTGCTGCTTGGCAATCTCGCAGCAACCGGTGAGTGGGGCATCCGCTCGCCATACCAGACCGACCCCACCTTCTATCTGGTGACCGAAGGTGAATGCTGGTTCGAGCCAGACTATGCCGAGGCGGTGCGGCTGTGCGCGGGGGATTACCTCCTGGCCGCGCAGCCGTCTTCGGTGTGCTTCGTCAGCCACCCCGGCGCCAAGCTCGTCCTGTCCGACACCGAGTTCAAGCAACGCAATACGGTCAACAATGAGCTCAGGGTCGGCACACTAGCGGAAGGCCCGACGACGCGCATCCTTGGCGGCCTGATCCTGTGCGACCCGGCCAATGCCGATCTGCTGTTCGGTCTGCTGCCACGCTTCACCCATATACGGGCGGCGGAGGAAGTCGGGGAAAGGCTGGGAAACCTGATGCGCATCATCGTCGATGAGACAAACGCTGCACGGCCGGCCAGGGACATGGTGCTGTCGAGGCTGATCGAGGTGATGCTGATCGAAACGCTGCGGCGGGATGGCGCTCGGCGCGCGTTACAGCCTCAGGGACTGCTTGGCGGCCTTGCGGATCCGAAGCTGGCGAGGGCGCTCGCCCACATCCATGCGGATGTCGGCAGAGCGTGGACGGTCGCCGAACTCGCCAGAAGTGCCGGTATGTCACGCTCGCGCTTTGCGCGGCGGTTCACCGATATCGTCGGGGCGGCACCGGTCGAATATCTGCTGGCGTGGCGCATGGCGCTGGCCAAGGATGCCTTGCTGCATAGCCACAAACCGCTCAGCCAGATCGCCGCCGATGTTGGCTATCAATCGGCTAGTGCCTTCAGCACCGCCTTCAGCGGCAAGGTTGGCTGCGCACCAACTCAATATCAGGCGCAGAACCTGGGGTAGCTATCTCGTCCATGCCCGGGGAACCCCCGGGCGGGTATGCGGTCGATCTTAGAACGCGCTTGGCAGGATCCAGGGATTGATGCTGATGCCAAGGCGCGGGCCCTTGCCTTCAGCGATATTTTCCGCGGTACCCTTCTTCTCGACCGAGCCGGTCGAGGCGCAATCCAGCTTCACATTGGTCTTGGTGTCGACGCAGGTCGCGGCCGGCAGGTGCTTGACCGGCTGGGTGGTGCCGGCGGCGAAGGCCGAACCGGAAAGTGCCACCACGGCGGCGAGGGCGAGGAGTGTCTTTTTCATCGTCAGTCTCCGTTTTCGACGGGTGAATTTCTTCCGTACATGTACGGTGCTACGTACAAATACGACTGCCGATCGCGAAGTTCAAGTCAAGATCGTACGCGTACGATAAATTTTTTGTTAACCAAGAATTTGCCCTCGGTTTGGTCCGAAAGGGTGGCTGGAAACGAAGGAGATGTCGTTCAGCAGTTGACCAGTGTATCGGTCAATGGCGGTACGTTCTGGGTGCTCAGTGCGGCCAGTTGGAAATCGCACATGCGTTTCACGAATGCCTGCGGGTCGCCGAAGGGGTAGAAGGGAAAGGTGATCAGCAGCGAGATCGTGCCGTGGCCGACCGCCCACAACATGGTGGCGATGGCGCGCGGATCGCCTTGCAATTTTCCGGCGGCGACGCAGGCTTCGACCCGCGTGATCAGCACCTTCATAGCCGGGTTGGCCTCGTGCATTTCTTGAAAACTCCGACCTTCCGGCGGTCTGGTCTTTTCGGTCATGAAAACGGTGCGGTATTCATTGGGATTGCCGAGGCCGAAGGCGGCATATTCGGTCATCACCGCCTGCAAGGCCTCGACCGGATCGTCGGACGGATGCTCCTCGATACGGCGGGCAAGCGTTTCGAAAGCGTCCTCGGCCAACGCGAACAGAATGTCCTGCTTGTCGGCGAAATAGGAATAGACCGACATCGGCGCGTAGCCGACCCGCTTGGCCAGTTTGCGGATGGTCAGGCCCTCATAGCCTTCTTCCTGAACGAGCTTGTGCGCGGCCGCGACCAGTTCGGAACGCAGTTCGGCCTTCTGTTTCTCGCGGCGTTTCTGCACGCTCAGCGGCAAATCCGGTGCCTTTCGGTCGTGTCTGGGGTTGGTTGTATCTGGCTAAATTATATACGCTGTACGGAAACGGACAAGGGCACGGGAAGTTCCCAGACGGCATGGCTCAGATGGCGCCGACGCCGCCGTCTATGGCCAGCGCATGGCCGGTCATGAAGGAGTTGGCCGGGTCGGCGGCGAACAGGATGGCGGTGGTGATTTCATCGACTTCCGCCACGCGTTTCATCGGCACGCCGCGTGTCAGTTCGGCCAGCGCCTCTACCTCCGGCATACCGGAGGCGCGCACGAAACTGTCCACCATTGCCGTCCTGGTGCGGGCCGGGCAGATGGCGTTGATGCGCACACCCTTGGTCGCATATTCGGCGGCCGCCGATTTGGTCAGCCCGACGATGCCATGCTTGGCGGCGGCATAGACCGAGAGTTTCGGCGCGCCGACCAGTCCGGCAACCGAGGCGATGTTGACGATGGCGCCGCCCCTGGCTGTCGCCTTGAACTGCCGCTCCATCTGCGGGATCTGGTGCTTCATGGCATAGAAGACGCCAAGCAGGTCGATCTCAAGCACACGGCGGGCCTCGTCCGACGGAACCTGCGGCAGGCGCACGAAACTCTGGACGATGCCGGCATTGTTGACGGCGACATCCAGCCTGCCGAATCTTTCGACCGCCAGCCGGACCAGATCCTCGGACAGTTTTTCGTCGGCCACGTTACCGGCCAGGATCGCCGTCTCTGTGGGCAAGGTTGCGGCGAGATCTGCGAGCGCCTTCTCGTCGATGTCCGACAGCACCAGCCGCGCGCCCTCGGTGGCAAAGCCTTTCGCGGCACCCTGGCCGAGGCCGCCGGCGGCACCTGTGATCAGCACCGTTGCTCCGTCAAAGCGGCCCATAATTGCTCCCGTCATGTCTGCTTGTCGATCAGTCTGGCGGCGAGATGCGACAGCAGCTTCACCGCCTCGCCATAGGTCCTGGCCTTTTCGGGATTGGAGGCATTGCCGTCCAGCGCGCGCTTGTAGACACCCTGGCAGATCGCCGCCAACCGGAAGAAGGAGAAGGCGAGGAAGAAGGTCCAGTTGCCGATGCCGCCGAGCCCGCGCCGCCGGCAATAGGCAGCGATATAGTCTTCCTCGGAAGGCAGGCCGAGCGCGGCGCGGTCGACGCCGCCGAGGCCGCGAAAGCCGGAAGCATGCGGCAGGCGCCATTGCATGCATTGATAGGCGATATCGGCAAAGGGGTGGCCAAGCGTCGACAGTTCCCAGTCGAGCACCGCGATGACCCTTGGCCGGTCCGGCGCGAAGATCAGATTGTCCAGCCGGTAGTCGCCATGCACCAGCGATACCAGGCCGTCATCCGCGGGCAGGTGCGTTTCCAGCCAGGCGATCAGTCGGTCCATGTCGGCAATTATGCCGGTTTCGGAGGCGCGGTACTGGCTGGTCCAGCGTGCCAGCTGCCGTTCGAAATAATTGCCCGGCCGGCCGAAATCGGAAAGACCCACCGCGTCGACATCGACATCGTGCAGGGCCGCGAGCGTGCCGTTCATGGCGTCGTAGATGGCGGCGCGTTCATCGTTGTCACGTGCCTCGGGCAATGCCGGATCCCAGAAGATACGGCCGTCGAGGAAATCCATGACATAGAACATGCGGCCGATCGGCGAGTCCTCGGCCGACAGATGCAGCATTTCGGGCACTGGCACGGCGGTGCCGGCAAGCGCCTTCATCACGCGGAATTCGCGGTCGACCTGATGCGCCGACTTCAGCAACTGCCCCGGCGGCTTGGCGCGCAGCACATAGCGGCCGCTGGCCGCCGTGATGAGATAGGTCGGGTTGGACTGGCCGGATTTGAATTTTTCGATTGAAGCAAACCCGGAAAAGCCGGGGATTTCCGCCTTGAGGTAAGGCGCAAGCGCTGCCTGGTCGAGCGCGTTGGGGTCGTTCATGCGGTCTCGGGCTGGCGTTCGATCAGCGTTAGCGTCAGCCAGCGGGCGGTCAGAGCCGGTTTCTTCGAGCCCTCGATCTCGATCGTCACGTCGTGCGCCGTCTGCACCCAGCCCGAGGGTCTCACCTTGACATCGGCCAGCACGAAGCGGGTGCGGATGCGCGCGCCGGTCTTCACCGGCGCCAGGAAGCGCAGCGAATCGAAGCCGTGATTGACGCCCATCTTGCCGTTTTCCAGCGGCGGCATGGTCTCGAAGGTCATTGCCGACAGCAGCGACAGCGACAGGAAACCATGCGCGATGGTGCCGCCGAAGGGCGTCTCGCGCTTGGCCCGCTCGGGATCGCAATGGATGAACTGGTGATCGTCGGTGGCGTCGGCGAACTGGTCGATCATCCGCTGCGTCACCACCCGCCACGGCGAAACGCCAACCTCCTTGCCGACACTGGCCAGAAGCACATCGAGACTGATCGGTTCCACGCTCATGTCCTCCAGTTCACCTCCGGCTTCTATGGCCGGAAAATGTCATTCCTTGAACAAGGTCAATCCATGCTGCACCGACTGCCCGCCGTCGATCGGCAGGATGGCGCCGGTGACATAGCTGCCTGCACGGCTGCACAAATAGAGCGTTGCGCCGGCAATGTCATCCGGTGCGCCGATACGGCCGATCGGAACATGGCCGCCGACATGTCTGGCCTGCTCATCGGTACCGGTGGCAAAGGCCGTCATGCGGCTTTGGAAAGGGCCGGGGGCAAAGGCGTTGACGGTGATGCGGCGGGCGGCGAATTCGAGTGCGAGCGTACGCGTCAGATGATGCACCGCGGCTTTGGACGCCGTGTAGGAATAAGCGTCGTCGGCCAATGGCTGCGTCCCCATCACCGAACCCAGGTTGATCACCCGGGCCGGATCGGCGTCGCTGGCGGCGGCTTCGAGCAGAGGCAGCAATTCGCGGGTCAGGTGGAAGACGGCGGTGACATTGACGCCGAACACCTTGGCCCATGCCGAATAGGGAAAACTCTCCAGCGGCGCGCCCCAGGAAACGCCGGCATTGTTGATCAGGATATCGAGTTTGGCGGTCCGCGCCTTGACCTCGGCGACGAGTGCGGCGATGCCGGCCTCGCTGGAGACGTCGCCGGCGAAGCCCTCGGCCCGGCCGGGGGCGCCGAGCCCGTTCAACGCATTGGCGACCTGGATGCAATCCTCGCCCTTACGCGAAGCGATCATGACGCTGGCACCGGCCTTGACCAGCGCTGTCGCCGCCATGCGGCCGATACCGGTCGCCGCGCCCGTCACCAGCGCGGTCTTGCCGGCCACCGAAAACAGCTCGTCGAGATAGGCCATTCCAGTCCTCCACGCTTTGCCCTGGGCAAACAGTTCGCGTTGACAAGGCTATCCGAAGTACGGTCATCCTTGCCACGGGTAAATTGCCGGGCCTCTATGAAGGGTTAGCGACCGATGACGGAGATGAATCTTGGCATGACCGAGCGGCTGAAGCCGATCCACGCGCGCGTCGCGGCCATGGTGCGCGACGAGATCATGCCGCTCGACAAGGAATACTTGGGCGAGGTGGGCAAGGCGGGCGACCGCTGGGTCTACAGCCCACGCCAGAGCGAAATCCTCGAAGGATTGAAGAAGACCGCCAGGGAGCGCGGTCTGTGGAATTTCTGGCTGACAGGCTCGGAACGCGGCTACGGCCTGTCCACCGTCGAATACGCTTATCTGGCGGAGGAGATGGGCAAGGCGCATCTCGGCGCCGAAACCTTCAATTGCTCGGCGCCGGACACCGGCAATATGGAGGTGCTGGAGCGCTACGGCTCGGCCGACCACAAGAAGGTGTGGCTCGAGCCGCTTTTGGATGGAAAAATCCGCTCGGCCTATCTGATGACCGAGCCTGATGTCGCCTCGTCCGACGCCACCAACATTTCGATGCGCTGCGAGAGGCAGGGCGACGATTATGTGCTCAACGGCGAGAAATGGTGGGCCTCGGGCGCCGGCGACCCGCGCTGCGCTATCTACATCGTCATGGTGCGGACCGGCGGCGACGACGAGCCTCAGCACCGCCGCCATTCGATGATCCTGGTGCCTTCCGACACAAAGGGCGCGACCAAGGTCCGCGCCATGCAGGTCTATGGCGACGACGACGCGCCGCATGGCCATATGCACCTGCGCTTCGACAATGTCAGGGTGCCGGCAGCGAACCTGATCCTCGGCGAGGGCAGGGGGTTCGAGATCGCGCAAGGGCGGCTCGGTCCCGGCCGCATCCATCACTGCATGCGTGCCATAGGCCAGGCCGAGATGGCGCTGGAGATGCTGTGCCAGCGCTCCGTGCGCCGCGAGGCCTTCGGCCAGAAGCTGGCGAAACTCGGCGCTAATTTCGACATCATCGCCGAATGCCGCATGGAGATCGAGATGGCCCGGCTGCTCTGCCTCAAGGCGGCTTGGATGATCGACCAGGGCGATGCGCGCGCCGCTGCGCCCTGGATCAGCCAGATCAAGGTCATCGCGCCGCGCGTCGCGCTGAGGATCACCGACGAGGCGGTACAGATGTTCGGCGCCCAAGGCATCAGCCAGGACACGCCGCTGGCGCGGTCGTGGACGCATCTGAGGACATTGCGCCTTGCCGACGGCCCTGACGCCGTGCATCGCCGGCAGGTGGCGCGGTCGGAGCTGAAAAAGTACACGCAGGAGAAGCTGTGAGCAGCAGCCGCTAGACCATGAGGGTTCTGTCAACAACCAAGGAGTGTCGCCGATGACCATTCCCTCCGAAATGAACGCGTTGCTCCTGGTCGGCGACGGCTACACCAAGACGCCAAGCGGCAGTGCGCTCGAGGCGATGGAGCCCTATCTCGTGCCGGGCCGCATCGCGGTGCCGGTGCCCGGACCGAGCCAGGTGCTGATCAAGGTCAGCCTGGCCTCGATCAACCCATCCGATGTCGCCTTCATCAAGGGTCAGTACGGCCAGCCGCGCGCCAAAGGCCGGCCGGCCGGCTTCGAGGGTGTCGGCACGATCGTCGCCGGCGGTGACGAGCCCTATGCCAAGAGCCTCGTCGGCAAGCGCGTCGCCTTCGCCACCGGCCTCAGCAACTGGGGCTCGTGGGCTGAATATGCCGTCGCCGAGGCGACAGCCTGCATTCCGCTGCTCGATACGGTGCGCGACGAGGACGGCGCGGCGATGATCGTCAATCCGATTACCGCCATCGCCATGTTCGACATCGTCAAGCAGGACGGCGAAAAGGCCTTCGTCATGACCGCCGGCGCCAGTCAGCTTTGCAAGCTGATCATCGGCCTGGCCAAGGAGGAAGGGTACCGGCCTATCGTCACCGTGCGCCGCGATGAGCAGATCGCGCTGCTGAAGGAGATCGGCGCTGCCCATGTGCTCAACGAGAAGGCGCCGGATTTCGAGGTCACGCTGCGCGAGGTGATGAAGGCGGAGCAACCGCGCATCTTCCTCGATGCGGTCACCGGGCCGCTGGCCTCGGCCATTTTCAATGCGATGCCGAAACGGGCGCGCTGGATCATCTATGGCCGGCTCGACCCTGACGCCACCATCATCCGCGAGCCCGGCCAACTGATCTTCCAACACAAGCATATCGAGGGTTTCTGGCTGAGCGAATGGATGCGGCAATCTAGGGAGCGGCGCGGTCCGGCGATCCTTGAAGCGCAGAAGCGCTTTTCCGACGGGCGCTGGTCGACCGACGTGACGGCCGTCGTGCCGCTCGCCGAGGCGATCCCGCGGGTGCCGGCGGAACTGGCCAAGCCCAACGGCAAGGTTTTCATCCGGCCTTGATGCTATTCGAAGCCACGCCGGAAGCCCGAATACGAGGCTTTCGGCGCGTCTTTCCTGTTAGGACGCCCGCACATCCGGCCATCCGCAGCGGCCCGCCGAGATCACAACCGCGCTCTTCAGCCCCCTATGCCTCGCCGCTTTGTCCGTGATATGCCGCCGCCATCGAATGCCGGGACGGTGCTGGACTGAGCCTGTTCCGGGTGTTGTGGGGTGTCTTGATGACGATATCCAAGCCGGTTTTCGACCGTTTGGGATTTGGCCTGTGGATCGGGGCGTTCCTGATCGTCCTTGTCCTGGTCTTGTGGTCTCCCCACACGCGGACGGTCTGGCAAGCCTACATAGACGGCAGCGAGGCGTTGCTGGCCCGACAGCCGCTCTACAATATTCAGTCCGAGATGGGATATCTATACGCGCCGGCCTTTGCGGCGCTCTACGTTCCGTTGGTGAAACTCGGTCCGCATCTGGGCGGCCTGGTATGGCATACTATCGGCTTCGCGGTGCTGACCTTTGCCGCGATACGGCAGGTGCGCAAGCTCGGCGGCGGGGAATTGCCGTGGCTGCTTTCCTTTGGGCTGTTCCTCGCCCTGCCGATGGCTTTGGCGGCGATCCGCAACGGCCAGGCGACGATCCTTTTGACTGGCGCCTGCTGGCTTCTCACCTTGTCGGCGCTCGAAGGACGGCGGGCCGAAACCTTCTTCTGGGCCTCGGTCGCTATCATCGCCAAGCCGACCGCGATCATCATGCTTTTGTTGGTCGGCGCCCTGCGCCTGCGGCTGATACCGGTGCTGGTGCTGGCGGTGCTGTTCGTGCTCGCCTTGCCCTATGCGTTCGCACCCGCTAGCTATCTCAACGACCAGTATCGTGTTTTTGGCGGGATGCTGACCTCGATGGCCGTCGACAACACCAGCCACTTTATTCCCACCGATTTCACGGCCCCCTTCACCAAAATCGGGCTCCCCATGCCGGAATCCGGCGCAACCATCGTGCGCATGGTCATGGCCCTGTTCACGCTTTCATTCGTCATCTGGTTCGATCGCAAGCTTGAACGCGGGACGGCTGGTCTCGCCATCTTCCTGACGGCGACATTTTACATGTGCGTCTTCAACCCGCGCGTCGAGCCCAACACCTATGCCATGATCGCCGTGCCTGCCGGTCTCGCTATTGCCTTGTTGTGGCGGGAGGAACGAGGCGGTGTCCTGGCTTCGGTGCTGTCCGTGATGCTGTTCCTGACAGGATTGACCGGAGTCGAGCGCCATATCCAAGATTTAACGTACCCTTGGTTCCGGCCGATTGCGGTCACCGTTATCGCTGGCTTCCTGATCTGGTGGTTCTGGGCCAAGACGGGAGGCAAGGTCATGAATGAAAGGCCTGTCGCAAATGGCTGAGTCGCGGCCCGTTCTCGATATTGTCGCGCCGTTCTTGAACGAGGCGCAGTCCGCATCGGCCTTTGCCGCATTGCTTGACAAGCTCGAAGCCGAGGTGTCGCAGCGCTTCGGCATGGAAGTCCACAAGATCCTCGTGGATGATGGCAGCAGCGACAATGGCGCCGAGCGGTTTTCACAGGCGCTGTCGGGTTCCTGGGAGATCGTGCGGCTCAGTCGCAATTTCGGCAAGGAGGTCGCGGTGCTCGCCGGTCTCGACCAGTCGCGCGGCGACATGGCGCTGGTCATGGACGCCGACCTCCAGCATTCCATGGACACCAGCCTGAAGATGATCGCCGAACTGGTGGAAAATCCCGATATCGATGTCGTCTACGCACAGAACGACCGCCGCGAAGCCAGTTGGCGGCGCAGCCAGCTGGCGAAGCTGTTCTACAGCCTGATCAACAGCAGCCAGCGGTTCGACATCCCAGAAAATGCCGGCGACTTCCGCGTCATGCGCGGCGCCGTAGTGCGCGCGCTGACCAGCCTGCGTGACAAAAGGCGCTTCAACAAGGGCCTGTTCGCCTGGGCCGGCTTCCGCCAGAAAGCCATAGCCTATTCACCGGAGAACCGTGTCACCGGCAAGTCGAAATGGAGCCGGCTCAACCTGATCGCGTTCTCGCTGGAAGGGTTTACGTCCTTCTCCGTCATCCCGCTGCGCATCATCAGCCTGAGCGGGATGCTGGCGGCGTTGGCGGGCATCTTCTACGGAGCCAAGGTGTTCTTCGAGGTGCTGTTCTACGGCATCGCCGTTCCCGGCTATCCCAGCCTCATGGTCGCCGTCGTCCTCCTCGGCGGCCTCAATCTCACCTTGCTTGGCCTGATCGGTGAATATGTCTGGGTCACGCTTTCGGAAAGCAAGGATCGGCCTGTCTATATCGTGCGCGACGTCGTGCGCGGCGTTTCGGACAGGCCGCCAGGCGCATCCGGCGCATGACGCGGCGCATTCGCCTGATCGCCGACGATTACGGCCTGGCGCCCGGGGTTTCCGCTGGAATTCTCGACTTGCTCGATCGCGGCCGCCTGACCGGCACAAGCTGCATGACCGGCTTTCCGGAATGGCCCGATGCGGCGGAGCGTATCAAGCCGCTATGCGGCCGCGCGGCGGTGGGGCTGCACCTGACCCTCACCGACCAGCCGGCCGTCACCGGCCGGTCGAGCCTGGCGCCGCAAGGCCGGCTGCCGCCGCTGCGTTCGCTGGCACTGCCGGTCCTGCGCGGCAGCATTGACGAGCGGGATGTCCGTGCCGAGCTCGACGCGCAGTACAGCCGCTTCGTCAAGGCGCTTGGCCGCCGACCTGACTTCATCGACGGGCACCAGCACGTGCATTTCCTGCCTGTCGTGCGCACATGGCTGCGGGCGCATTTTTCCGAAGCCGGCGGCCAGCCGGCGCTGCGTGGCGCTCCGGCGTTGGGCGATGCCGTCGTCGCGCCGAAGGTCGCGGCAATTGCCGCCGTGGCCGCCGGCTTCAACCGCTCTATGGCGCGCGTCGGCTTCACTCTTTTCGAGCCGCTCGCCGGCATCTATGACTGGCGGCAGCCCGAACGGTTCGCGCCGGTTCTGCAGGCCGCAGTCGAGACACTGCCGGAACGAGGCCTGTTCATGTGCCATCCCGGCCATGTCGACGACACGCTGCGGGCGCGCGACCCGATGCAAGGCGTGCGCGAGGTGGAATATGCGGTGCTGGCCTCCGACGCGTTTGGTGCAAGCCTCGCCCGCGCCGGCGTCGAGATCATGGACGGCAAGGGATGAGCGGCGCCGACCAGCCTCGCCGTTCGACCGGCAGCAAGATCGTGCGCTTCGCCATAGTCGGGCTGGCGAACACGGCCATCGACCTCGCTGGCTTTTTCCTGCTGCTCAAGCTGCATGTTGCGCCGCTGCCGGCCAACGTCATCTCATGGTTGATCGCCGTCATCTTCTCTTTCGTGGCGAATGGCTTCTGGTCGTTCGAGCGCAACCAGGCCATCCGGCTGCATGACGCCTTCCTGCGTTTCGTCTCGCTTGGGGCGTTGATTTCGCTCGGCGTCTCCAGCCTGTCGATCGCGCTGTTCGCCGGTATTGCCGGCGTGTGGCCGGCGAAGATCGGCGGTGTCATCGTGGCGGCGGTGCTGAACTTCCTTGCCGCGCGCTGGTCGATCGAAGGCCGGTTGCTGAAATAGCAGCTACTGCGCCGGCTCCACACTGACATAGGCGGCTTCCTCGAGCTCACGCTTGAGGCGTGTTTCCTCATGGGTCTTCGGGGTGACGAAGCGGCCAAGCAGGAGATAGGCGACCGGTGTCAGGAACAATGTCGAGACGGTGGCCAGCCCCAATCCGCCGACGATGACCCAGCCGAGCGCCACACGTGCCTCGGCACCCGCGCCCGCCGCCAGCACCAGCGGCACGCCGCCAAGGATGGTGCAGATCATCGTCATCATCACCGGCCGCAGGCGGATAGTCGAGGCCTGCTCGATCGCCTCGCGCACGCCGAGCCCGCGATCACGCAGCTGGTTGGCGAACTCGACGATGAGGATACCGTTCTTGGCCATCACGCCGACCAGCAGCACCAGGCCGATCTGGCTGTAGGCGTTGAGGCTGGTGCCCGACAGCAGCAAGGCGAAGATGGCGCAGGCCAGCCCAAGCGGCACCGTCGCCATGATGATGACGGCGCTGACGAAGCTTTCGAACTGGGCGGCCAGCACCAGGAGGATAATGACCAGCGCGAAGCCGAAGATGGTGACCATGGCGCTGTTGGTTTCGCCCAGCGTGGCGGCTTCGGCCAGCGGCAGGATGCGGCTGCCCGGCGGCAAGAGCGGGGTGGCGATCTCCTCGGCGCGGCTCAGCGCGTCGCCAAGCGCGAAATTACCCGAGAGGTTGGAGGTGATGGCAACCGATGGCTGCTGCTGTTCGCGCGACAGCGATGGCGGCACGGCGCGCTCGGTCAGCGTGGCTATGGTCGACATCGGCACGAAGCGGCCGTCTCCCGTCTTCAGGAAGACGTTTTCCAGATCGGTCGGATCGTTGATGGGATTGGTGGTCGAGACCAGTTTTACGCCATAGCTGCGGTCGGCGATGTAGACGTCGACGACATCGTTGCCGTCGAGCATGGCCTGCATGGTGTTGGCGAGCCCCGTGATGTCGATGCCGAGGTCGGAGGCGCGCTCGCGGTCGATGGCGACGGCCAGCTGCGGCTGCGTCGGGTCGATCGACAGGCGCGGCGTCTGGAAGCGCGGGTCCTTCTGCATCTCGGCGATGATCTTCACCGCCGCGTCGCCGAGCGCCTTGCGGTCGTTGCCGACCAGCGCGAATTGCAGGCCGTTGCCGGCGCCACGGATGCCGAGGCTGTTGGGCTGCACCGGGAAGATGCGCACACTCGGCACCTGCTTGGTGAGCTGGCTGATCTCGGCCATGATCTCCTGCTGGCTGCGGCTGCGCTCGTTCCAGGGCGCCAGCGTCATCACCATGAAGCCGGAATTGTAGGAGCCGTTCTGGCCGGCATTCTCGAAGGTCGAGCGGATCTCGCCGGATTCGCGCATCGGCTGGATCAGCTTCTCGATCTTCTGCATCTGCTGCGTCGTATAGTCGAGGCTGACGCCCTGCGGCGCATTGATGCGCAACAGCACGGCCGCGCGGTCCTCGGTCGGCGTCAGTTCCTGGCGGATGGTGCCGAACAGGGTGAAGGCGGTGCCGGCAAACAGCACCGCGACCAGAACCACGATCCAGGGCGCATCGAGGCAAGCGTGCAGGGCGCGCTTGTACGCGGTATTCAGGACGCCGCCGATACGGGCGCCGATGCCGTGGCCGCCCTCGTGGTGAAGCGAGGCGCCGGTCAGCATACGCGAGGCGAGCATCGGGCAAAGCGTCAGCGCCACCACGCAGGACAGCAGCACCGACATGGCAAGCACGAAGCCGAATTCGCGGAACAGGCCGCCGGTCTGGCCGGGCAGGAAGGAGATCGGCACGAAGACGGCGACCAGCGTCAGCGTCGTGGCGACGACGGCGAAGAACACTTCCTGCGCGCCGAGCACGGCGGCCGCACGCGGCCCCATGCCTTCGTTGCGCCGTCGCACGATGTTTTCAAGCACCACGATGGCGTCGTCGACGACAAGGCCCGTCGCCAGCACCATGGCAAGCAGCGTCAGGATGTTGACGGAGAAGCCGGCCAGATAGATGGCGGCGATGGTGCCGATCATGGCGACCGGCATCGACAGGCCCGGGATCAGCGTGGCGCGCCAGTCGAGCAGGAAGATGTAGATGACGATCAGCACCATGGTCACCGACAGGCCGAGCGCGATCTCGACCTCGTGGACCGCGCCCTTGACGAAGACGGCGTCGTCGCTGGTGATCTTGATCGCCATGCCCTCGGGCAGGTTTTCCTGCAGTTTGGCGACGGCGGCCTGAACGCCGGTCGAAATATCAAGCGTGTTGGATTCCGCCTGGCGGATGATGCCGATGCCGATGCCGGTCTTGCCATCGGAGCGCAGCGTGGTCTGGCCGACATCGGGACCGAGCGTGACGGTGGCGACGTCGCGTATGCGCGTCGTGCCGCCGATGATGATGTTTTCGAACTCCTCGGGCGTGGTCACGTCGGCCGTGGTGCGGACGATCAAGTCCTGGTTGGTCGTGGTGATCGACCCGGCAGGGGAATCGAAGGCGACCGAGGCCAGGGCTGTCCTGAGGTCGGCCACGGTGAAGCCGAGGCTGGCGAGCTTGTTCTGGTCGACGTCGATGCGGAAGATCTTGTCGCGGTCGCCATAGACCTGAACGTCGGCGACGCCGGGCACGGCTGCCAGTTCGTCCTCGATCTGGTCCTGCACCACCACGGTCATGTCCTGGACCGACATGTTGTCGGACGTCACAGCCAGCCGCATCACCGCATCGGAATTGGCATCGGCCTTGACGATGCGCGGCGGATCGGCGGTGTCCGGTATCTGGTTGGCGACGCGGCCGACGGCATCGCGCACGTCGGAGGCCGCGACGTTGAGGTCGACGCCGTCGTTGAACTCGATGGTGACGCGGCTCTGGCCGAAGGAGGAGGAAGACGAGATCGACTTGACGCCGGAGACGCGTGCCACCGCACCTTCGATCGTGTCGGTCAGCTCGCGGTCGACGGTTTCGGCCGCGGCGCCCTGGAACGTGGTGGAAACGGTGACCACGGCGCGGTCGACGTCCGGAAGTTCGCGGATCTCGACGCCGTAGAAGGCGGCGAGGCCGGCAACCGCGATGAGGACGTTGAGCACGAAGGCCATGACCGGCCTGCGGATGAACAGCGCGGTGAAGCCGGTATCGCTGGCGGCATTGACGGATCCGGTCATGAGCCTTCGGCGGTGTTGGCGGCGCGCTGCTCCTGGCCGGCGATGCGGACCTCGCCGCCCTCGCTGACGCTCTGCGTGCCTTCGGTGACCACCATGTCGCCGCTGTCGATCTCGGCATCGATCAGCACGGTCTCGGTGTTGCGCTGGATGATGCGCACCGGCACGCGCTTGGCCTTGCCGTCCTCGATCTGCCAGACATAGGCGCCGTCCGAGCCCCACAGGATCGCCAGCGGGCTGACGGCGGGATAGGTCTCGCCGGGGAATTTCATGGTGATGGAGAACGACATGCCGGCGCGCAGCGAATCGGCGGGATTGGCGATCTTGGCCTTGACCAGCAGCGTGCGGCTCTTCTCGTCGATGTGGTTGTCGATGGCCGACACCGTGCCGGTATAGGAGCTGCTCGGATTGGCGATCGGCGTCGCCGTTAGTTGCGCGCCGACCTTGACGGCGGCGGCAAAGCGCTCGGGCACCTGGAAATCAACCAGGATCGAGGAGCGGTCATCGAGCGTGGCGATGGCCGACTGGTTTGTCACATAGTTGCCGGCGGAGATCGGCAGGATGCCGACAGTGCCTGATATCGGTGCCAGGATCGACCGGCGCTGCAGCGCAAGCTCGGCGTCCTGCAGCGCCAGCTTGGCGCCCGCCAGAACCACCTCTGCATCGGCCACCGCTACCGGCGTCGCGGCATTGGAGGCGCGCAGCGATTTGACGCGGTCGAGCTTGGACTGCGCATCCTGCAAAGCGAGCTTGGCCCGGTTCTGCGCGATGATTTCGGTCTCGAAATCGAGCGTCGCAATGATCTGTCCCTTGTCGACATGGCTGCCGGATTCGACCAGCAATTCGGCAAGGCGGCCGGAACTGTAGGGATTGACGGTCACGGAAGCGTTGGCGCGGCCAGTGCCGATCGCCTGGAGGCGGTCGTTGATGACAGCCGAGGCGGCCGGCGATGCAACGATGGTGGCAATCCGGGCGCCGTTGCGCGCCGCCTGACGGGAGCCAGCCGCCGCCGTGTCCTTGGCAGGAGGTGTGGCGCCATAGGCCCAGTCGATGCCCCAGCGCGCCAGCACTTGCGGAGCGCCGGGGTAGAAGCGCGCCCACGCCGCCGTGGCTGCGACCACGATCACAAACGCAAGGACAATCTGTTTCCAGCTCGGCATCGACACTCCAGCGGCAAGAATCGCCCGCCGGTTCCAGGTGGAAGCGGATGCAGCGACGATACGGGCTGGCGGCGAAAACCGGCCACGCCACATCCCGGTATCACCGGTTTATGGCAATTATCACGCAATCGTGCACATTAAATCTCGGTAACGTGAATTCGAGATGCCCGCCTAGCGCGGATGCGATTGGCTGGTGACCTTGCTAGCGCAGGCCTTCCATTTCACGGATGCGCCGGGCGCCGTCGGCCTCGAGCTGTCTGGTGACGGCGCCGATCAGCGTTTCGACGACGACGAAGAGCGCGGCCGAGGAATCCCACGCGGACGGCACCGCGGTTCGTCCGGCGATGACATGGCGGGCAAACCGGGCGATCGGCGAAAGCCACTGGTCGGTGAACAGCACGATCTGGACGCCGCGCTGATGCGCCTTCTCGGCGAAACGGACGAGGCTGTCCTGGTAGCGCCGGATGTCGAAGATCACCAGTACGTCGCGCTTGCCCATGTCGATCAGCCGGTCGCGCCACATGCTCTCCTGGCCGGCGAGGTGAAAGACATCGGGCTGGATGACGGCAAGGTGGGCGGCCATGTAGCGCGCCAGCGGATCGGTGAAGCGGCCGCCGATGAGGAATGTCTTGCCACGCCGGTCGGCAAGCCGTGCCGCGATGTCCGTCAGCTGCTTGTCGGAGAGGTGGCGGAAGGTCTCGCGCATATTGTCGAGCGTCGCTTCCAGCATTGGCGAGACCGTGCCGCCGCCGGGCGAGGGCGGGTTGAGCGTTCGTATGGCCGGAGACTGCAGCTGCGCCGCCAATTCGTCCTGCAGGCTCGACTGGAACTCCGGATAGTTCTGGAAGCCGAGCCGGGCCACGAAGCGCAGGATCGTTGGCGAGGAGACGCCGGCCGCGGTCGAGAATTCGGCGACCGTCTTCAGGCCGATCATCGGATAGCTGGCGATCAGCGTCTGCGCCGCTCGCCGCTCGCCGGCCGGCATCGTGCCGATGCGGTCGGCGATCAGTTCGGCAATGCTGGAAATCATCTTTTCCCCCACCCCTTGGCTTGGCCCATGAGATCGCATTTGACAAAGCCGGGTAAACTGTATGAAATCATCCATAGGGACGCAATGAGGCAAAATACGTAACATACGATACAGCGCTCCCCGGGGACGGCAGACTATGGAGAAAGCACGGCCCGCCAGCCTTGCATCGTCCGATACCGTGAGGGTGACGAACCCGGGCGGATCGAGCCCTTTCGTGCTGACCTGCGACCACGCCTCCAATTTCCTGCCCGCCGAATTCGGCACGCTCGGCCTTGCCGCCGAAGACCTGTCCCGCCACATCGCCTGGGATCCAGGCGCGCTGCCGGTGGCAACGCGCATGGCGCAAGCGCTCGATGCGACGCTGGTCGAAACCCGCATTTCGCGCCTCGTCATCGACTGCAACCGGCCGCTCGACGCGCCGGACCTCGTGCCGCCGATCAGCGAGACGACATCCATACCGGGCAATGCCGGCCTGTCGGAAAAGCAGCGCGCGGAACGGATCGCCCTGTCATGGCAGCCGTTTCACGGCACCATCGAACGCATCGTCGAGGAACGGCTGGCGCGCGGCCAGGAGACCCGGCTGGTGTCCGTGCATTCTTTCACGCCGGTCTACAAGGGTCACGACCGGCCCTGGCATATCGGCATCATCCATGACGAGGATCGCCGGCTGGCGTCGCCGCTGATATCGGCGCTCAAGCGACTTGCCGGCATCACCGTCGGTGTCAACGAACCCTATTCGCCGGCCGATCGCGTCTATTTCACGCTGGAGCGGCATGCGCGCTCGCGCGGGTTGCCCTGCGCGATGATCGAAATCCGCAACGATGAAATCTCCGGTGAGACCGGGCAGCGGAAATGGGCGGATCTGCTCACAGGCATTTTTTCGGATCTGGAACCAGAGGAGGCCACGCGGCCCAGATCGCATTCAGTCAGAAAGTCAGTCCAATCGGCCAGCTGAGAAACAAACAGGGGACTTCCAATGGCAGCACCGGGTTATACAGACGTTGACAAGGCGGAGGACGTAAAGCACCTCCACAGCATGGGCTATGCCCAGGAACTGGAGCGGCGTCTCAGCCGCTTTTCGAATTTCGCGGTTTCCTTCTCGATCATCTGCATCCTGTCGGGCGGCATCAATTCGCTGGCGCAAGGCACGTCGGGCGCGGGCGGCATCGGCATCGGCATCGGCTGGCTGGTCGGCTGCTTCGTGTCACTGACCTTCGCTGTTGCCATGTCGCAGATCAGCTCGGCCTATCCGACGGCCGGCGGCCTCTATCACTGGGGTTCGATCCTCGGCAACCGCGGCACCGGCTGGGTGACGGCCTGGCTCAACCTGCTCGGCCTGATCACCGTGCTCGGCGCCATCAACGTCGGCACTTGGACGTTCTTCGTCGGCGCCTTCGGGCCGGCACTCGGCATCGAGGGCACGCTGACCAACCAGATGATCTTCCTGGTCGTGGTCACCGGCCTGCAGGCGCTGATCAATCATCTCGGCATCAAGCTGACGGCAAAGCTGACCGACTTCTCGGGTTATTTGATCTTCTTCGGCGCGATCCTGATCGCGGTGGTCTGCCTGATTTCGGCCGAACATTGGGATTTTAGCCGCCTGTTCACGTTCCACAACTACTCGGGTGACGCAGGCGGCGGTGTCTGGCCGTCGGTTTCGAATGCCTGGGTGTTCGCACTTGGCCTGTTGCTGCCGATCTATACGATCACCGGCTACGACGCTTCGGCACACACGTCCGAAGAAACCATCAAGGCGGCGTCTTCCGTGCCGCGCGCCATGGTGATGTCGGTCGTCTGGTCGGCGCTCTTCGGCTATCTGTTCCTGGTCGCTTTCGTGCTGATGATCCCGAACATGGACGACGCCGCCAAGCAGGGCTGGAACGTGTTCTTCTGGGCTTTCGACCAGCGCGTCAGCCCCGGCGTCAAGGAATTCGTCTATCTCGTCGTGTTCGTGTCGCAGTTGCTGTGCGGTCTGGCCACGGTGACGTCGGCATCGCGCATGATCTTCGCCTTCTCGCGTGACGGCGGCCTGCCCGGCTCGGCGGCACTCGCCAAGGTCAGCCCGACCTATCGCACGCCGGTGGCGGCGATCTGGACGGCGTCGATCCTGTCGGTGCTGTTCGTCTGGGGCTCGACGCTGGTTTCGGTCGCCGGTACCTCGGCCTACACCATCGTGGTGTCCTGCACCGTCATCTTCCTGTTCCTTTCCTTCACCGTGCCGATCGTGCTCGGCATGCTGGCCTGGGGCACGCCGAAGTGGGACAAGATGGGGCCGTGGAACATGGGGCGCGGCGTGTTCATGCTGTTTGCCTTCCTGTCGATCGTGTCGATGATCCTGATCTTCGTCATCGGTATCCAGCCGCCGAACGACTGGGCGCTCTACATCACCGTCGGCTTCTTCATCCTGACGGCGATCGTCTGGTTCGGCTTCGAGCGCAACCGCTTCCAGGGCCCGCCGCTCGGCGACATCATCGCGGCACGCCAGGCAGCGATCAAGGCAGCGGAACAGGCGGTCGGCGAAACCGGCCACTGACATCTCCCATCAAGGCCATGGCCGGCACGTGCCGGCCATGGTTTCATTTATCCCTTTCAATGACCAAGCGCTGGAGTGCCACAGGAATGGCCGGAAATTTCTCGTTCGATCAGTTGAAGAAGGCGGTCTCCAGCGGTGAGATCGACACGGTGCTGGCCTGCGTCGTCGACATGCAGGGGCGGCTGGCGGGAAAGCGGTTCCTGGCGCAGTACTTCGTCGATTCCGCGCATGACGAAACGCATGGCTGCAACTATCTGCTGGCCGCCGACATCGATATGGAGCCGGTGCCCGGCTACAAAGCGGCGAGCTGGTCCAAGGGCTATGGCGATTTCGTCATGAAGCCGGACCTGGCCACGCTGCGGCGCATTCCGTGGCTCGAAAAGACAGCACTTGTGGTCTGCGACGTGCTCGATCACCACACCCATGACGACCTGCCGCATTCGCCGCGCGCCATCCTGAAGAAGCAGGTCAAGCGGCTCTCCGAGCGCGGCTATATCGGCTATTTCGCTTCCGAACTCGAATTCTACCTGTTCAACGAGACCTATGATTCCGCCCGCAAGAAGCACTGGCAGGGCCTAGATACCGCCTCGCCCTATATCGGCGACTACCAGATCGGCATCACTACCAAGGAAGAAGGCGTCATGCGCCGGCTTCGCAACGAGATGGAAGCCGCCGGCATCCCGATCGAGAATTCCAAGGGCGAATGGGGCCCGGGCCAGGAAGAGATCAATGTGCGCTATGCCGAGGCGCTCGACATGGCCGACCGCCACGTCATCCTGAAGAACGGCGCCAAGGAAATCGCCGAGTCCGAAGGCAAGGCGATCTCCTTCATGTCCAAATACAATTACGGGCTCGCCGGCAACTCCAGCCACATCCACAATTCGCTGTGGAGCGCCGACGGCAAGACGCCATTGTTCTTCGACAAGAAGGCGGACTGGACGCTGTCGACGCTCGGCCAGCAATGGGCGGCGGGGCAGTTGAAATACGCCAAGGAGTTCACCTGGTTCCTGGCGCCCTACATCAATTCCTACAAGCGCTTCCAGGCCGGCACCTTCGCGCCGACCAAGATCATGTGGAGCGAGGACAACCGCACCGCCGGCTTCCGCCTGTGCGGCGAGGGCACCAAGGGCATCCGCATGGAATGCCGCATCGGCGGCGCCGACCTCAACCCCTATCTCGCCTTCGCGGCGCTGATCGCCGCCGGGCTCGCAGGCATCGACGAGAAGCTCGAACTGCAAAAGCCGTTCGTCGGCGATGCCTACCAGGCGTCTCGTCTGCCTGAGATTCCGAAGACGCTGCGCGACGCCACCGAGACGCTGGCCAAGTCGAAGATGCTGAAACAGGCGCTCGGCGAGGACGTGCTCGAGCATTATGTCCACACCGCCAAATGGGAGCAGTTCGAATACGACCGCCGCATTACGGATTGGGAACTGCACAGGGGGTTTGAGCGGTACTAAGCAGTGTCGGCGCCGCCCCCTGGCCATCGCAGGATGGCGGGCGGCGTCAAAACCAAGATTTCATGAAGTGCGAGGACTGAAGGAATGACCGAAACGGTCAAGTTGAAATCCCCCATCGATGGCTCGATCTACGCCGAGCGGCCCGTGGCAACGGACCAGGCGGTCAATGCCGCGGTCGAGCGCGCCAAGGCGGCGCAGGAGAAGTGGGCGCAGGTACCGATCGTCGAGCGCGGCAAGTACATGCTGGCGATGCTCGAAGCGCTGGTGGCGATGACCGACGAGATCGTGCCGGAGATCGCCTGGCAGATGGGACGGCCGGTGCGCTATGGCGGCGAGTTCGGCGGCGTCAAGGAACGTACCAATTACATGGTCGAGATCGCCGAACAGGCGCTGAAATCCGTGCCGGCCTCAAACCCGAAGGATGGGTTTCGCCGCTATGTGAAGAAGGATGCGCTCGGCGTCGTCATGGTGATCGCGCCGTGGAATTATCCTTACCTGACCGCCGTCAACACCATCGTGCCGGCGCTGATGGCCGGCAACGCCGTCATCCTCAAGCACGCGGCGCAGACGCTGCTCGTCGGCGAGCGTTTTCAACAGGCCTTCGACAAAGCGGGCCTGCCAAAGGGCGTGTTCCAGAATGTCGTGCTCAACCATGCGCAGACCGAAAAGCTGCTCGGTTCCGGCAAGATCGACCATGTGAACTTTACCGGTTCGGTTGGCGGGGGCCGCGCCATCGAAAAGGCGGCGGCAGGCACTTTCATGACGCTCGGCCTCGAGCTTGGCGGCAAGGACCCGGCCTATGTGCTGCCCGACGCCAAGATGGACCATGCGGTTGCCAATCTGGTCGACGGTGCCTTCTACAATTCCGGCCAGTGCTGTTGCGGCATCGAACGCGTCTATGTGCACGAGAAGGTCTATGACGAATTCGTCGAAGGCTTCATCGCCGAGACGAAGAACTATGTCGTCGGTAATCCGCTGGAACAGGCAACGACGATGGGGCCGATGGCGCAGGCGCGCTTTGCCGACCTGATCCGCGAGCAAAAGGCCGAAGCGCTGCGCAAGGGCGCCAAGGCGCACATCAACATGAAGGTGGCTGACGACAAGGCCGGTTCGCCCTATCTCGCGCCGGAAGTGCTGACCGAAGTCGACCACCAGATGAGCGTCATGCGCGAGGAAAGCTTTGGCCCGATCGTCGGCATCATGAAGGTGCGCAATGACGAGGAGGCGATCGCGCTGATGAACGACAGCGCCTATGGGTTGACCGCCTCGATCTGGACCCGCGATACCGAACACGCGGTGGCGATCGGCAACCGCGTCGAAACCGGCACGGTGTTCATGAACCGCTGCGACTATCTCGATCCGGCGCTGGTCTGGACCGGCGTCAAGGACACCGGCAAGGGCGCGGGACTGTCGGCCATCGGCTATGACAATCTGACCCGGCCGAAATCCTTCCACCTGCGCGAAGCCATCTGATTTATCGAAAGACAAAAATGTCCAAGCTCATCTCCAAATGGAACTACCCCACCACCGTCCGCTTCGGCGCCGGGCGCATTCAGGAACTGCCTGAGGTGCTCGCGGCCACCGGTATCAAGCGGCCGCTCTTCGTCACCGATCCGGGCCTGGCGAAACTGCCGGTCGTCGCTTCGACGCTGAAAATCCTCGACGATGCCAAGGTGCCTTACGGCGTGTTTTCCGAGGTGAAGCCCAACCCGGTCGATTCCAACCTCACCGCCGGCATCGCCGTGTACAAGAAGGGCAAGCATGACGGCGTCATCGCCTTCGGCGGCGGCTCGGCGCTCGATCTCGGCAAGCTGATCGCCTTCCAGGCCGGCCAGACGCGGCCGGTGTGGGATTTCGAGGATGTCGGCGACTGGTGGACGCGCGCCAATTCGGATGCGATCGCGCCGATCATCGCCGTGCCGACCACGGCCGGCACCGGCTCGGAAGTCGGCCGCGCCGGCGTCATCACCAATGAGGAGACGCACACCAAGAAGGTCATCTTCCATCCGAAGCTCCTGCCGGCGATCGTCATCGCCGATCCGGAACTGTCGGTCGGCATGCCCGCCTTCATCACCGCCGGCACCGGCATGGATGCGCTTGCCCACTGCCTCGAGGCCTATTGCGCGCCGGGTTACCATCCGATGGCCGACGGCATCGCGGTGGAAGGCATCCGGCTGGTGTTCGAGAACCTGCCGAAGGCCTATGCCAACGGCAAGGACCTGGTCGCGCGCGCCCATATGATGAGCGCGGCCGCCATGGGCGCCGCCGCTTTCCAGAAGGGACTGGGTGCCATCCACTCGCTGTCGCACCCGATCGGCGCGCTCTACGACACCCATCACGGCATGACCAACGCGGTGTTCATGCCCTATGTGCTCGCCTTCAACCGTGACTCCATCGAGGAGCGTATCGCCCGGCTCGCCGCCTATTGCGGCATCAAGGGTGGCTTCGACGGGTTCGCCAAGGCGATCATCAAGCTGCGCAAGGAGTTGAAGGTGCCGCACGCGCTGCCGGGTCTGATCAAGGGGCTCGACATGGACAAGAAGCGCAAGGCGCTGATCGCCGACATGGCGGTGGTCGATCCGACGGCTGGCGGCAACCCGGTCAAGCTGACCAAGAAGGCAGCGCTGACGCTGCTGGAAAACGCTATCGCCGGCACGATCTGACGGCATCGTCATTGCCGAAAATTGATCTGGAAAATCAGGGCTAACCAAGGGGGAAAGGATGAAATGCAAGGCGGAAAGTGATTAGCCGGAAAAATAAGTGATGGCTAATTGCTACAGCCCGTTAAAAAGAGTTAACTTTTTCTGCTGCCGGCCAATGGTTTCATAAAGCTTTCATCTGGCTGTCACATGAAAACGATACCGCATCGCAGGCGTCCAACGGCGTCAGTTCAACGGAGAGAACACATGTTCAAATTCACGGGGAAGGTGCTTTCCCTCTCGGCCGCGACCCTTATGGTGTCGTCGGTGATTTCGTCCGCGGCTTCGCTGGACGATCTCGTCAAGGCCGCGAAGGCTGAAGGCCAGCTCACCACCATCGCGCTGCCGCATGACTGGTGCGGTTACGGCGACGTCATCGCCGGCTTCAAGGCGAAGTATCCGGAAATCACCATCAACGAGCTCAACCCCGATGCCGGCTCCGGCGACGAGGTCGAGGCGATCAAGGCCAACAAGGACAACAAGGGCCCGCAGGCTCCCGACGTCATCGACGTCGGCCTGTCCTTCGGCCCGACCGCCAAGGCCGACGGCCTGCTGATGCCTTACAAGGTGTCGACCTGGGACTCGATCCCAGACAGCGCCAAGGATGCCGATGGCGCCTGGTACGGCGACTATTACGGCGTTCTGTCGTTCATGGTGAACAAGGACCTGATCAAGGAATCGCCGAAGGACTGGGCCGATCTCCTGAAGCCGGAATTCGCCAACGCCGTAGCCGTCGCCGGTGATCCGCGTGCTTCGAACCAGGCCATCCAGGCGGTGTACGCCTCCGGCCTGTCGACGGGCGCCGCTGCCGGTGAAGCCGCCGGCAAGGCTGGCCTCGACTTCTTCAAGAAGCTCAACGCCGCCGGTAACTTCGTCCCGGTCGTCGGCAAGCCGGCAACACTCGCCCAGGGCCAGACGCCGATCCTGATCAACTGGGACTACAACGCGCTTGCTGGCCGCGACACGCTGAAGGGCAACCCGCCCGTCGACGTCATCGTGCCGAAGACGGGCGTCGTCGCCGGTGTCTACGTGCAGGCGATCAGCGCCTTCGCGCCGCACCCGAACGCTGCCAAGCTGTGGATGGAATACCTCTATTCCGACGAAGGCCAGATCGGCTGGCTGAAGGGCTATTGCCACCCGATCCGCTTCAACGATCTCGCCAAGAACGGCAAGATCCCGGCGGATGTGCTGGCCAAGCTGCCGCCGGCGGAATCCTATGCCGCCGCCGCGTTCCCGACGCTCGACGAGCAGGGCAAGGCCAAGGAAGCCATCAGCAAGAACTGGGACGCCGTTGTCGGCGCCAACGTCAAGTAGCACTTGAAATCCACCGGGCGGTCGCAAGGCCGCCCGGCCTTTCCTCGAAGACGGTAGCCGGCGCATGACCGATCTTACGCTTTCAAATCGAACGATTGCCTCCAAGCCCGCGCCGCCCAACGAGGCGACCGCATTTCGCCTGCCGACGCAATGGATCGGCGTGGCGCCCTTCTTCATCTTCGCGCTGATGTTCCTGATCCTGCCCACGATCTATCTCGTGATCGGGGCTTTCCAGAACAGTGATGGTCAGCTTACGTTCGACAACATTCTGCAGCTGGTCAGCGACCCGTCGATCAGCAGTTCCTACTGGGTTTCGATCAAGATCAGTTTCTGGTCGGCCATCATCGGCGCGTTTGCCGGGCTGGCAATAGCCATCGCCATCGTGCGCGGCGGACTGCCAAGCTGGACGCGCTCCGCGACCCTGACTTTCTCCGGAGTCGCCTCGAATTTCGCCGGCCTGCCGCTGGCCTTCGCCTTCCTGGCCACGCTCGGCCGCGTCGGCATCGTCACGACGCTTCTGCGTGATGTCCTCAACATCAACATCTACGCAATGGGCTTCAATTTCCTCACCACATCGGGCCTGATCGCGGTCTACCTGTTCTTCCAGATCCCGCTGATGGTGGTCATCATCGTGCCGGCCATCGACGGGTTGAAGAAGGAATGGGGCGAGGCGGCGGCCACGCTCGGCGCCACGCAGGCGCAGTATTGGCGCATGGTGGTCATCCCGGTGATATGGCCGAGCTTCCTCGGCACCGTCATTCTTCTCTTCGCCAATGCCTTTGGCGCCATTGCCACGGCCTACGCGTTTGCCGGCCCGGCGCTCAACATCGTCCCCATCAAGCTCTACTCGCAGATCAATGGCGACGTGTTGCACAATCCGCAGCTCGGCTACGCCATCGCCTTCGGCATGATCGTCATCACCGGCCTGGCCAATGTCTTCTACATCTGGTTCCGGACTCGCTCCGAAAGGTGGCTGAAATGAAGTCGGGAAAATTCTGGGCCTGGGTCGTCTTCATCGTCGGTGCGGCGTATTTCTTCATTCCGCTGATGGCGACGGTCGAATTCTCGCTGCGCATGCGCCGCGGCGTCCATTCCTTCGATGCCTATCAGATCGTGCTGGGCGACGCGCGCTTCCAGTCGACCTTCCTGTATTCGGTGGTCGCCGCGATCTTCACCATCATCCTTGGTGTGCTGGTCGTCGTGCCGGCGGCCTACTGGATCCGGCTGCGTCTGCCGCAGCTCAGGCCGATCGTCGAATTCATCACGCTCTTGCCGCTGGTCATTCCGGCCATCGTCATCGTTTTCGGCTATATCAGGATGTACGGCTCGAATTCGCCGCTGCCGTTCCTTGGCAGCAACATGGGCGCCAATGCCTTGCTGGTGATCGGCTATGCAACGCTGGCACTGCCTTACATGTATCGTGCCGTCGATACCGGGCTGCGCACCATCGACGTGCGGACCTTGACGGAAGCAGCGCAGATCCTGGGCGCCGGCTGGGGCACGATCATCGGCCGCGTCATCCTGCCCAATGTGCTGATCGCCGTGCTGTCGGGTGCCTTCCTGACCTTCGCAATCGTCATTGGCGAGTTCACCATGGCCAGCCTGCTCAACCGCCCGGCCTTTGGGCCGTACCTGCAGAACATCGGCGCGAACCGCGCCTATGAACCGGCAGCCCTTGCCATCATCGCCTTCGCCATTACCTGGGGCTGTATGTCGCTCATCCAGATACTGTCCCGGTTCGCGCCGAAGTCGTCGAACCGTCCGAATTGACCTGAGAGAAAAGCCATGGCCGAGCCATTCCTGTCCATCCAGCACGTGCGAAAGTCCTACGGTTCCAACACCGTGGTCCAGGACTTCAGCCTCGATGTCGAGCCGGGCGAGTTCGTCTCGTTCCTCGGACCGTCCGGTTGCGGCAAGACCACCGTCCTGCGCATGGTTGCCGGCTTCGAGGATCCGTCGGCCGGCAAGATCGTCGTCGCCGGCAAGGACATTACGCGGCTGAAGCCCAACCAGCGCAATGTCGGCATGGTCTTCCAGGCCTACGCGCTGTTTCCCAACCTGACCGTGGCGCAGAACATCGCCTTCGGGCTGAAGGTTGCCGGCATGAACAAGGCCGATGCCGACAAGCGCGTCGCCGAGATGCTCGACATGATCAAGCTGCCGCAGATGGCCGACCGCTATCCCTACCAGCTCTCGGGCGGCCAGCAGCAGCGCATCGCGCTGGCGCGTGCGATCGCGCCGAAGCCGAAGCTGCTTTTGCTCGACGAGCCGCTGTCGGCGCTGGATGCCAAGGTGCGCGTGTCGCTGCGCGAGGAAATCCGTTCGATCCAGAAGAAGCTCGGCATCACCACCATCTTCGTCACGCATGACCAGGAAGAGGCGCTGTCGATCTCCGACCGCATCGCCGTCATGTATGGCGGCAAGGCCGAGCAGGTCGCCACGCCGTTCGAAATCTACAACCGGCCGGCGACCAAATTCGTCGCCAATTTCGTCGGCACGCTCAACGTGCTCGAAGGCAAGGTCACCGATGCCGCGGCCGGCACGGTTCAGGTCAACACGCAGGAAGTCTCGCTCAAGGGCAAGCTCAACGGCTCGAAGTCCGGCGACACGCTGTCGCTGGCGCTGCGGCCCGAGGCGATTTCGCTCGGCCGCCAGCCCGGCCGTGACTCCAGCCTGACCGGAGAGATATCCGAAGTGCACTTCCTCGGCTCGGTGATCCGGGTCCGCGTCGGCATCGGCGGCAACACAGTGTCGCTCGACACATTCAACAACTCGGCCACGCCGCCACCGGCGGTCGGCGAGAAGGCCGAGATTTCGTTCTCATCGGGCGACATGCTGGTCTTGCACTAGCGGAGCGAACGTCATTCCGCGGCGGTCTCTGATGCGCCGAACAACGCATCTTGATCGTCGATGCTCGCAACCCTCGATGCCGTGGGTTCGGTGTCTGTCATAACCAACCGTCGGCACCGCCCCTCAGTTGGTCACTTTTAAATCCCTGGGCAGGCCAAGGCTTCGACAATCAACAGTATCCTGCCTCGGGGTACTGCCAACCGTCGCTCTTCACCGCTACGATGAGCCATGGCTCTTTTTGAACTCACCCTTGTCCTGCTTTTGACGGCTGTCGCGCTGACGGCGCTGTCGCGGCGGCTGGAGGTCCCCTATCCGTCGCTGCTGGCACTGGCCGGGGTTGGCATCGCCTTCGTGCCTGGCGCACCGATGATCGAGATCGATCCGGAACTGGCGCTTGCCCTGTTCATCGCGCCGGTGCTTCTCGATGCAGCCTATGACACGTCGCTGCGCGACCTGAAGCGCTACCGGCTGTCGCTGCTGCTCTTGGCACTTGGCGCCGTCATCTTCACCACTGTCGTGGTTGCCTTCGTCGGCTGGAAGATGGCCGGCTTGCCGATCGCGGCGGCGATCGCGCTCGGCGCCATCGTCGCGCCGCCGGATGCGGTGGCGGCGAGTGCCGTTCTCGGGCAATTCAAGGTGCCGCACCGCATCACCGCCATCCTGCAAGGCGAAAGCCTGCTCAACGATGCCACCGCGCTCTTGATCTACCGTCTGGCGGTTTCGGCGGCACTCGGCTCCATCATGCTGAGCAACGCCATTCCGGTGATCCTGCTGTCGACGATCGGCAGCCTGATAGCCGGTTATCTGCTTGGCCGCCTCTCGCTGCTGACGCTAACCCGTATCGAGGATGCGGCGAGCAGCACCGTGGTGCAGTTCGCCGGGACGTTCGGCGTGTGGATACTGGCCGACAAGCTCGGTCTTTCCGCCATCATCACCATCGTCGTCTACGCCATCACGATTGCGCGCATGGCGCCGCGCCGCATGTCGGCGAGACGTCGTGTCAGCACCTATTCGGTCTGGGAGTCGGCGGTGTTCGTTCTCAACGTGCTGGCTTTCGTGCTGATGGGCCTGCAGGCACGGTCGATCGTCGGCCGGCTCTCCGGCGAGGGGCAAGGCGAAGCCTTTCTGTTTGCCGCGACGGTGCTGGTTGTCGTCATCGTGGCGCGCCTCGTCTGGGTGGCGAGTTATGTTGCGATCATCCGATGGTTTGCCCGTCTCGGCGGCGAAGACAGCAAGCGGGATTTGCCGACATTTGGCGGCGCCGTGCTGGTCGGCTGGTGCGGCATGCGGGGGCTGGTGACGCTGGTGGTGGCCATTGCCCTGCCGGCCGGCTTTCCCGGACGCGACCCGATCGTGCTTGCCGCCTTCGCGGTGGTTCTGGGCACGCTGGTGCTGCAGGGGATGACGCTGAAGCCTCTGCTGCGGATACTCAACTTCGATCCCGACAGAACCGTCGACAATGAGGTTGCGCAGGCGCGCGTTGCCGTCATGCAGGCCGCACTCGACGTGCTGAGCCGCAAGACATCGGCCGCGGCGGCTGTCGTGCGCGAGCAGTACGAGGCTCAGCGCGTGATCGCGGAAAACCCGGAAGACGCACAGGCGGCAACCGAATACGACCGGCTGCGCCTCTACGCCATCAACCGCCAGCGCGACACGCTGGAGGAATTGCGCAGCAACGGCACGATCGGCGACGAAGCCTATCACCGGCTGGAGGAAGAGATCGACTGGGCGGAACTGGCGGCATCGCCAGCGGGCCGATTCCAGCCATTGACCACCGATTAGGACGGTTCTTCGACGGAGCTGAACCGCTTGCGTTGGTTGGATGCCCTCGCGGCGTTTTCCGGCGGGCGGAGGATACCGGAGCGGTCCGGAATCGGTGCATGATCGCGCGGCGGGGCATGGGGGACGCTTCTGGCACAAGCCGCTTGCATTCTCCTGCACATTGCAAGCAATCCACTGAGCGGCTACTGCCATCACCGAAGGTGAGCCGGGTAAGCAATGAAGCTGGTCAGCTACAACATCCAGTACGGGTTCGGCAGCGACGGCCGCTACGATCTTTCGCGCGCGGCGCGCATCGTCGACGGCGCCGACATCATTGCCTTGCAGGAGGTCGAGCGGCACTGGCAGCGCAGCCATTTCGACGACCAGCCGGAGCTGCTGTCGCGCCTGCTGCCGGACTATCACTGGGTCTACGGCCCGGCCTTCGACATGGACGCCAGCGAGCGACGGGATGGTCGCCTGGTCAATCGGCGCCGGCAGTTCGGCACCATGGTTCTGTCGAAACTGCCGATCGTCTGGTCGCGCCTGCATGTGCTGCCGATGCACCGGACGCTCAGGCCGCTCAACACACGCAACGCGGCGCTCGAATGCATGATCCGTACGCCGGTCGGCCCGGTGCGGGTACTGTCCTTGCATCTCGCCCATATCGCCGCCGAGGAGCGGCTGGAGCAGATCGACTATCTGCTGGCCGAGCACCGCCGTGCGCCGTCAGACAGCGGGCCGTGGAGCGGTATCGATGACGAGCCTTCGCGCAACTGGACCAGCGGCGAAGCCGAGCCGGAAAATCCGCTGGCGGCGATCTGGATGGGCGATTTCAACATGGAGCCGGGCAGCGCCGAATACCGCCGCATGGTCGGCAGCACGCCCTATCATAAGGGTGCTGCCTATCTCGACGGCTTCGTCGATGCCGCCGTCGTGGCGATCGAACCCGCTGATGACTTCCACACGCATGAGAAGATCATCGACGGCAGGCTGGCAAAGCGCCGGCTCGACCACTGTTTCGTCGGCGGGATGTTCGCGGGGCGGGTCCGCTCGGTCGCATCCGACATAGGCGAAGGGGCGTCCGACCATTTCCCGGTCCGAGTCGACATCGATCTCGAAACGCCGCTCGGCTTGGGAGGTCGATAGACCCGAATGACGCTTTTCGTCTTCTTCGCGGTGCTTGCCGCAGCCGCCATGCACGCGATCTGGAACGCGCTGGTCAAGGTGCATCTCGACCGCTTCCTGTCGATCACCCTGATGACATTGGGCATGGGGTTTGCCGCGCTGTTCGTGCTGCCTTTCGTCGAATTCCCGAAGGCCGAGGTCTGGCCATTCATTCTCGCTTCGGTGGTCTTCCACATGGGCTACCGAACCTTCCTGATCGGCGCCTACAAGGCCGGCGATTTCGCCCAGACCTATCCTCTGGCGCGCGGCACGGCACCGCTGCTGGCAGCACTTGGTGGCATCGTGGTGGTGCAGGAGGTGCCGGCACCGTTTGCCATTCTCGGCATCCTGCTTTTGTCGGCCGGCACGCTGGTGATGTCGTTTCGCGGCGGCGCGCATCTGGAGAAGCTCAACCTGCGCGCCGTCGGTTTTGCACTCGGCACGTCGATCTTCATTGCCAGCTACACACTGTCGGACGGCAGCGGCGCGCGGCTGGCGGCGACGGCGCAAAGCTACGCGGCCTGGCTGTTCGTCTGCGACGCGACATGGGCGCTGGTGCTGTGCCTCATCTTCCGCGGGCCGCAGTCCCTGCCCGTGCTGGCGCGCGACTGGAAGGCCGGGCTGTTCACCGGCGTGCTCAGCGGCGCGGCCTACTGGATCGTGATGTGGGCGATGACCAAGGCGCCGATCGCCTCGGTGGCATCGCTGCGCGAAACCTCGATCCTGTTCGCCATGCTGATCTCGGTCTATGCGCTTGGCGAGAAGATGACGGGCTGGCGCGGCGCTGCCGCGCTCAGCATCGTTGCCGGGGTTATCGCGCTCCGGCTGGGTTAGGCCGCACTCAACCCAGGACTGTCATCACCTGGCCGCGTCGTTCCGGGCTGAAGCGGATGACGACGATGATGCAGACGGCGACCACGCCGGCGAAAAGCGCCAGCGCATAGCCGTAGCTGCCTCCGGCCGCCTCCGCTATGCCCGCCTGATACGGTCCGCCATAGGATGCGGCAAGGTTGCCGGCCTGATAGATGAAGCCGGGCAAGGTCGCGCGGACCGCACCCGGCGACAGTTCGTTGAGATGAACCGGGATGACGCCCCAGGCACCCTGGACGGCCACCTGCATGACGAAAGCGCCGATGGCCAACATGAAGGGCGTGGTGCTGTAGGCCCATAGCGGGATCGACGGCAGGGCGATCAGGCAGGCAAGTGTGATGGCGTTGACGCGGCCGATCCTCTCCGACAGCGCGCCGAAGGCCAGGCCGCCGACGATGGCGCCGATATTGGCGACGATGGTGATCCAGCTCACCGTGTGCGGATCGAAGCCATGCTGCTTCTTCAGAAAGGTCGGGTAGAGGTCCTGCGTGCCATGGCTGAAGAAATTGAAGAACATCATCAGCACGACCGCGTAGAGCGCGACGCCCCAGTGCTTCTGCAGCGTTTCCAGGAGCCCCGGTCTGACCGATTTCCGCGCCTCGACGAAGGCCGGCGATTCCGGCACGTGCGAGCGGATGAAGAGCACGATCAGCGCCGGCACGAAGGAGAGCAGGAACATGGCGCGCCAGCCGATCGTGTAGCCGCCGATCGTCTGCTGGTAGAGCAGGCCGTAGACCACCGCCGCCAGGAGGTAGCCTGCGGGATAGCCGCATTGCAGGATGCCCGATACGAAGCCGCGCGCGCTGGGCGGGATGGATTCCATGGCGAGCGAACTGCCAAGCCCCCATTCGCCGCCCATGGCTATGCCGAACAAAGCGCGCAGGGCGAGGAAAATGCCGAGATTGGGCGAGAAGGCGGCAAGCGCGCCGATCACCGAATAGCTGACGATGTTGAGCATGAGGATGGGCTTGCGCCCATATTTGTCGGCGAGCATGCCAAAGAAAAACGCGCCGATGAAGCGCGTCGCCAAGGTCAGGAACAGTGCCTTTGAGACTGCCGGGACATCGGTGTGGAATTCACTCGCAATATCGGTGAGCAGGAATGTCAGAAGGAAGAAATCAAAAGCGTCGAGCGTCCAGCCCAGGAATGAGGCCAGAACGGTTTTCTTCTGCCCGGCAGTGAGATTCAAGGCGTCCTCCTTTGGTGCCCCAAAGGAACGATATGTCGCCCCGCTCGCAAAAGAGAACAGCGATCAGCCGGCTTTCGAAGAACCGGCGGTCACTTTTTCGTAAGGTCGAGGTCGAAGACCATCAATCCGTCCGTGCCGCCCTCGAGTGCGGCGACCAGCCGGGCGCCGGCGCGCTGATGAGCTTCATGGACGAGATAGGCGTCGCGGGCGGCGGCATCGCGGAAATCGATGGTGAAGCCATGGCCGAAGCCGCGCGCGAAAGGCTCGGGACTGACATTGGCACTGAAGTGGACGGTGTCCATGCCGTCGATCACCTTTCGAAGCGCCTCGAGGTCGGCATGGATCGCCGCGCGCTCGCTTTCGGGGACATCGCCGCGAAACCGGGCGAACACACAGTGCCTGATCATTCTTTCATCCCCTTCAAGCAGCCCGGTTGCCGGAAAACACCGCCGGCGGCAGCGGTTCACGGCCGAGGATCAGGTCGGCGCCCTTTTCACCGACCATGATGGTCGGCGCATTGGTGTTGGAGGAGGGCACGCGCGGCATCACCGAGGCGTCGCAGACGCGCAAGCCCTCAATGCCGCGCAGCCGCAAATCCGGCGTCACGACGGCCATCTCGTCATGGCCCATGCGGCAGGTGCCGACAGGATGGTGATCGGTCTTTGCGCTGCGGCAGGCGTAGTCGAACAGTTCGTCGTCGGTCGCCAGCGACGGGCCGGGCAGCACTTCGCGCAGCACGTAAGGGGCAAGGGCCTTCTGCCGCATGATTTCGCGCGCCAGCCGCAACCCCTTGATCGACATGGCGCGATCGTAGGGATCGGACCAGTAGTTGGGATCGATCAGCGGGTGGTCGGCCGGGTCGGCGCTCTTCAGCCGCACCGTGCCGCGCGAGCGCGGCCGCAGGAAGGCCGAGTTCAAGGTGACGCCCGGATTGTTCAGCTTCTCGACGCCGGCCTCGATGCCTGAGCCCAGGCCGAGATGGAACTGGATGTCCGGCGAGGCGGCGGTCGGGTCGGCGTACCAGAAGCCTCCGGTCTCGAACAGGCTGGAGGCCACCGGCCCCTTCTTCAAAAGCAGATATTGCAGGCCGGCCCAGGCCGTGCGGTGCAGCTTGGCGTAGTTGTCATAGGTGTGGTCGCCGGTGCATTCGGCGATGACGAACAGATCGAGATGGTCCTGCATGTTGGAGCCGACGCCGGGCAGGTCATGCACGGGTGTGACGCCCACCGATTTCAGGTGGTCGGCCGGACCGATGCCCGATTGCATCAACAGCTTCGGCGAGCCGATGGCGCCGGACGAGACGATCACCTCGCGCCCGGCGCGCAGGATATTCTTCTCGCCGCCCGGCCGGTCAACGACTTCAACGCCGACGGCGCGGCCTTTCTCGACGACGATGCGGGTCACCAGCACATCGGTCCTGACCGTCAGGTTCTTGCGCGGGCGGATCGGCTTGAGATAGGCCACCGAGGCCGAGGAGCGGCGGGCGTCCTTCTGGGTGAGCTGGTAATAGCCGACGCCTTCCTGGTTGGCGCCGTTGAAGTCCGGGTTGAAGGGGATGCCCATCTCCTGGCCGGCACGGAAATAGGCTTCGCAGATCGGTAGCGGCGAGATCGGGTTCGACACGCCGAGCGGCCCCTGGTCGCCGTGAAAATCGTTGGCGAAACGCTGGTTGTTCTCGGCGCGCTTGAAATAGGGCAGCACGTCGCGATAGCCCCAGCCGGCGAGACCCTCTTCCTTCTCCCAGGCGTCGTAGTCGCGGGCATTGCCGCGCGTGTAGATCTGGGCGTTGATGGAGGAGCCGCCGCCGACCACCTTGGCCTGCGTGTACCAGAAGACGCGGTCCTTCATGTTTTTCTGCGGCACGGTGGACCAGCCCCAGGACGCAATGCCCTTGGTCATCTTGGCGAAGCCCGCCGGCATATGGATGTAGGGATGCCAGTCCTTGCCGCCGGCTTCCAGCAGCAGCACGGAATTCAAGGGATCCTCGCTCAGCCGGTTGGCCAGAACACAGCCGGCCGGGCCGGCGCCCACGATGATGTAGTCGGTCATGTCGTTTCCACCTATAGCCGCGGCACGGAGAGCGCGCCGTCGACATTGATGATCGAGCCGGTCGAAAAGCCGAGCCTGCCGGCGGCAAGCGTCGCCACCACCGCGCCTATGTCTGACGCTTCGCCCCAGCGTTTGGCCGGCACCAGCCCGCTGTCGATCAAGGCATCGTATTTGGCGGTCACGCCTGCCGTCATGTCGGTGCGGATGATGCCTGGACGCAACTCGAACACGCCGATGTTCTCGGGCGCGAGCCTGAGCGCCAGGTTCTTCACCCACATGGAAAGCCCGGCCTTCGAGATGCAGTACTCGGAGCGCTCCGGCGAGGCCATCTCGGCGCTGACCGAGGTGACGGTGATGATCGATCTTGTGTGGCCGCCGGGTGTGGCCAGCATTGCCTTGGCGACGGCCTGGCTGAGGAAGACCGTGCCGCGCAGGTTGATGCCCAGCGTGCGGTCGAAATTTTCGGGCTTCAGCTCCAGCAGATCGCCGCGCACCACGGCGCCGACGCCGGCATTGTTGACGAGGCAGTCGATGCGGCCGAAGACGCGCATCGCGGCATCGATCAACACGGCGTGGCTGCCGAGATTGGCGACGTCACAACTGACATAGGCGAGTTTTGCGCCGCGCGCCGAGATGTCTGCGTCGAGCCCGTCAGGCGCCTGTTCGGCAAGGTCGGCAATCAGGATGTCAAAGCCGGCATCGGCTAAAGCCTCGGCGCAGGCCAGCCCAATGCCGCGCGCGCCGCCGGTGACGATGGCCGCGGGGCGGGTCATGCGGCAAGCTCCACCGTGCGGATATGGTCAGCCACCCGCAACGCCTGAGCAGCGATCGACAGCGCGGGATTCACCGCAGCCGAGTTCGGCAAAAAACTGCCGTCGACGACGAACAGGTTCCGGTGGTCGAACGACCGGCAGAACGGGTCGAGCGGCGATGTCGCCGGATCGTCACCCATCTTCACCGTGCCGCATTGGTGCGATGGCGTGCGCTTGTCGAAGGGACGTGACAGCACGATGGGGTAGCCGCAGGCGCGGAAGTTTTCGCGCATCACCTTGGTCAGGCCGTCGAGCGACTGCATGTTGGAGCGCCGCCACTGCATGACGATATCCTTGCCGTCGACCATGATGCGGCTTTCGGGATCGGGCAGGTCCTCGCACATCAGGTACCAGTCGACGGCGTGGCCGGCCATGTAATCGAGCGCGAATTTCGGCATCGTCTTCACATTGGCCTTGAGCATGTTGCCGTCGATCTTGCCGAGCAGCTGGACATTGCCGAGCGGTCTGCCGCCCTTGCCGTCCGACAGATAATAGTCGTTCAGCATCAGCGTCTTCTGGTAGACGGCATCGTTCCTGCGGCGCGGATCGATGGCCAGCATGGCGCTGGAATTGTGGTTCATGAAATTGCGGCCGACCTGGTCGGAGCGGTTGGCGAGGCCCTTGCCATCGGGTGAGGGCGAGCGCAGCAGGATGACGGCGGAATTGACCGCGCCGGCGGAGAGGATGACCAGCTTCGGCGACACTTTCTTCGCCTCGCCGTTCTGCCGGTAGTGGATCGCGACGATGCTTTTGCCATCGGGTGCCGCCTCGAGATACTCGACGTAGCAGCCGGTCTCGAGCCGGATGTTGCTATCCCTAAGCGCCGCCGCCAGCGGCGCCGTCTGGGCGTCCATCTTGCCTTGGCCGGTGTTGGGGAAAGCGTCCCAGCCGGTTCTGCCTTCCTTCAGCCAGGTATCGATGTCGACGCCGAGCGGCAGTGAGGCCGGATGCAGGCCGAGGCCCTTCAGTTCAGCGCGGGCGCGCGCGATCGGCGCTTCGTCGGGCACCGGCTTGAAGGCGTAGGGAATCGAGTGGAACGGTTCGGTCGGGTCCTCGCCCAGCGCGCCGCGCACGCGAAACAGCTGCTCCGCCTTGGAATACCAGGGCTCGAACGCATCATAGGAAAACGGCCAGGCGGGCGAGACGCCGCCGAAATGCTCCATGGCGGAAAAATCTTGCCTGCGGTAGCGGATCAGCACCGCGCCGTAGAATTTCGAATTGCCGCCGACATAGTAGTAGTTGCCGGGATTGAAGGCTGCACCGCCGGCTTCGCGCCACATCTCCTTCGGCCGGTAGTGGCCGTCGACGAAGATCGAGCGGGTGTCGCGGGCATGCGGGGTTGCCGGCAAGGGCTCGCCACGCTCCAGCATCAGGATCGAGGCGCCGCCGCCGGCCAGGCCGGAGGCGATCGTGGCGCCGCCAATGCCGGAGCCGATGATGACGATGTCCGGATTTGCCATGGCCGTCAGCGGATGCGGTTCTCGGTCGCCGGATCGAAGAACACCGCCTTGGTCAGGTTGAAGGCAAGCGGCGTGCTGGTGCCAGGCTGGATGTTGGCGTCGGCGCGCAGCCGCGCCACCACGCCCTTGCCGCCGAGATTGGTGACGGCGAAGGTGTCCGAACCTGCCGGCTCGACGACTTCGATATGCAGGTCGGCGGTGGCGATGTTCGAGGCGTTGCGTTCGGCGCCCTCCGGATCGGTCAGCGCTTCCGGCCGCACGCCGAAAATGATCGGCTTGCCCTGGAATGCCGAGAGACCCGCCGGCGCATTGGCCATCGGCAGCGTGATCGGCTCGCGCGCCTCGCGCTGCAGCACGACAGACAGCGCATTGCCCGATGTGGCGATGGTCGCCGGGATCAGGTTCATGGCCGGCGAGCCCATGAAGTCGGCGACGAACAGGTTGGTGGGGTTGTTGTAGATCTCGGCCGGGGTGCCGAACTGCTGCACCTCGCCGTCGCGCATGACGGCGATCTTGGTCGCCAGCGTCATCGCCTCGATCTGGTCGTGGGTGACGTAAACGATGGTGGTGCCGGTCGTGGCGTGCAGGCGCTTGATCTCGATGCGCATGTCGACGCGCAGCTTGGCGTCGAGGTTGGACAAAGGCTCGTCGAACAGGAAGAGTTTGGGGTCGCGCACCAGCGCCCGGCCCATGGCGACGCGCTGGCGCTGGCCGCCCGAAAGCTGGCTAGGCTTGCGCTGCAGGAGATGGCCGATCTGCAGGACCTTGGCCACCTTGTCGATCGCCTTCTGGCGCTCGTCGGCCGGCACACCGCGCATTTCCATGCCGAAGGAGATGTTCCCGGCCACCGTCATGTTGGGGTACAGCGCGTAGCTCTGGAACACCATGGCGATGTCGCGCTTCGAAGGGTGCAGATCGTTGATGGCGCGGCCGTCGACGCGAATCTCGCCTTCAGTGATCTGCTCCAGTCCGGCGATGGTGTTGAGCAGGGTGGACTTGCCGCAGCCGGACGGACCGACCAGCACCAGGAAGCCGCCCTTTTCGAGCTCGACATCGATGCCCTTCAGGATCTCAACATTCCCGAAGCGCTTCTTCAGCCCATCAATTTCCAGAAAAGCCATGGTCGTTCCTTCTGAATTGGTCAGCCTTTGACCGCGCCCGCCATCAGCCCGCGCACGAAATAGCGGCCGGCGACGACATAGACGATCAGGGTGGGCAGAGCCGCGATCATCGCGGCCGCCATATTGACGTTGTATTCGACGACGCCGGTCGAGGTGTTGACGACATTGTTCAGCGCCACCGTCATCGGCATGGCGTCGCCGGTGCCGGCATAGGCGGAAGCGAACAGGAAGTCGTTCCAGATGTTGGTGAACTGGTAGATCACCGTGACGACGAAGATCGGCATAGAGTTCGGCAGCATGATGCGGCGGAAGATCTGGAAGAAGGAGGCGCCGTCGACCTGTGCCGCCTTGATCAATTCGGTGGGGAAGGCCTCGTAATAGTTGCGGAAGAACAGCGTGGTGAAGCCGATGCCGTAGACGACGTGGACGAAGACGAGATTGACCGTCGAATTGCCGAGGCCGAAGCTGGTTCCGACGGAGTTCTGCAAGGTCACCCCGAAGCGGCCGACGCTGCCAAGGATCGTCGCCATCGGCAGCAGCACCGACTGGAACGGAATGAAGCAGGCGAACAGCATCAGCCCGAACACCAGCGTCGCGCCGCGAAAGCGCCATTTGGTCAGCACGTAGCCGTTGAGGGCGCCGAGCATGGTCGAGATCAGCACGGCCGGAACCACCATCTTGATGGAGTTCCAGAAATAGCCCTTGATGCCGGCGCAGGTGAGGCCGACGCAGGTCTCGCCCCAGGCCTTCAGCCACGGGTCGAAGGTCGGCGCCTGGGGCAGCGCCAGCATGTTGCCGTTCTGGATCTCGTCCATGGTCTTGAACGAGGTGACCAGCATGACGAACAGCGGCATCAGGTAGAACAGCGCGAAGAGCGCCAGAAGCCCGTAGATGACAACACGATTGACGAGCTTGGTGTTGATGCCGCCGGAGGCCTGGCGGGCAGGGGTGGCGACAGCGCTCATCGCGGCTTCTCCCTGAGTTCCGAATAGAGATAGGGCACGATGATGGCGACGATGGTCATCAGCATGATCACCGCACTGGCCGATCCGACAGCCATCTCGTTGCGCTTGAAGGTGTATTCGTACATGAAATTCGAAGGCAGCCAGGCCGAGCCGCCGGGGCCGCCGGAGGTCAGCGCCACGACAAGGTCGTAGGACTTGATGGCGAGGTGGGCGAGCACGATGAAGGCCGACAGGAAGATTGGCCGCAGCAGCGGGATGACGATGCGGCGGTAGAGCTGGAAGGTTGTGGCGCCGTCGATCTGCGCTGCCTTCATGATCTCGCCGTCAATGCCGCGCAGGCCGGCCAGGAACATCGCCATGATGAAGCCGGAGGCCTGCCAGACGCCGGCGATGACCACCGTGTAGATGACGAAATCCTTGTTCTTGATCCAGTCGAAATGGAAGCTCGTCCATCCCCATTGATGCAGCGTCTGCTCGAGGCCGAGACCGGGATCGAGGAACCATTTCCAGGCGACGCCGGTGACGATGAAGGACAGCGCCATCGGATAGAGGTAGATCGGCCGCAGCACGCCTTCACCGCGGATCTTCTGGTCGAGCAGGATGGCCAGGAACAGGCCGAGCGCCAGGCAGATCAGGATGTAGAGAAAGCCGAAAATACCCATATTGGTTATCGACGTGTACCAGCTCGATGGCGGGTCGGTGTCGAAGGTCCAGCCCCACAGCCGCTGATAGGCGCGCGAACCTGTGATGACGTAGGACGGGAAGGTCTTGGAATTGGTGAAGGACAGATAGATCGTCCACAGGATGAAGCCGTAGACGAAGACGATGGTGATGGCGAAGCTCGGCGCCAGAACGATCTTCGGCAAGGCGTCCTGCAGGCGCGAGCGCACAGAGGTGCGTGACCGCTCCGGCGTCAGCTTGATCTGGCTTGTTGCTACTGTGCTCATGAGCTCCTCCCGTTTCGGGTCGTCCGTGCTGCGCCGTCAGGCGGCAAGGCGGCCCCGTGTATACGGGTCTTGGGTCGGCATGGTGTCGAGCCGGCCAATCCTGAGATAAAACCTTCCCCGCCGAGGCGGGGAAGGTGATTTCGAGCGTTGCGCTTACTTGGCGTCGTCGATCGCCTTGACCAGTTCGGTCACGGCCTCGTCCGAGGTCTTGATCTGACCATGGACGAACTTCGAGACCACGTCCTTGTAGGCATTGGCGACAGCCGGCGGGGCGCCATAGCCCTGGGCCAGCGAGCCGAACAGCGTGCCGCCTTCATTGGCCTTCTTCAGGTCGGCGATGCCCTTCTTGCCGCAAGCGTCGAAGTCGGTGTCCGGAACGTCGGTACGGGCCGGAACCGAACCCTTGACGACGTTGAAGGCCGACTGGAAGCTCTTCGACAGGGTGGCGGTGGCCAATGCGACCTGGGCGGCCTTACGGTCGTCCGGAACGTTGAACATGCCGAACATGTCGGAGTTGTAGATCACGGAGCCGTCGGTGCCCGGGAAGCGATAGCACAGGAAGTCGGTGCCCGGGGTCTTCTTAGCGGCGTGGAATTCACCCTTGGCCCAGTCGCCCATGACCTGCACCAGGGCATCGCCCTTGATGACCATGGCGGTGGCAAGGTTCCAGTCGCGGCCCGAGAAGTTCGGGTCGACATAGGTGACGAGCTTGGCGAGGTTGTCGAACGACTTCTTCATCGTGTCGGACTTGAGCGAAGCGTCGTCGAGGTCGTTGAAGGCCTTTTTGTAGAACTCGGGTCCGCCGGTCGACAGGACGACCGAATCGAACATGGTGGCTTCCTGCCAGTTCTGGCCGCCGAGAGCGAGCGGGATCACACCCGCGGCCTTGGCCTTGTCGAGCAGGGCGACGAAGTCGTCGAAGGTCTTCGGCTCGGTGCCGCCGATCTTGTCCATGACGGCCTTGTTGATCCACAGCCAGTTGACCGAGTGGACGTTGACCGGAGCCGCGACCCACTTGCCGTCATAGACCGAGAATTTCTGCAGGGCCGCCGGAACCGACTTGTCCCAGCCTTCCTTCTTCGCCGTCTCGGTCAGGTCGCCCATGACGCCGGCCGCGGCATAATCGAGCACGGTGTAGCCGAGCATCTGCGAGGCGGTCGGATAGTTGCCGGCCGCGACCATCGCCTTCAGCGCGGTCATGGCAGCATCACCGCCGCCGCCGGCGACAGGAACGTCCTTCCAGGCGTAGCCTTCCTTGGCCAGGTCGCCCTTCAGCACGTTGAGGGCAGCCGCTTCGCCGCCCGACGTCCACCAATGCAGCATCTGCACTTCCTTGACGTCCGCGGCGTGCGCCGAGAAGGCAAAGCTCGTCGCAAGAGCCGTTCCGATAAGCAGTTTGCGCAACATGTACTTCCTCCCTTGTTGCATTACACGACCGGTGGAAGCCCACCGGGTTCTTCCCAACTCAGCCGACCCACCATCCGGTGCGCTGGCCGCGATGAAACTGGATTGTCTTTTCCTCGGTATAGTCCTCAACGGCGCGTTTGCCGAGTTCGCGTCCGAGACCGGACTGCTTGTAGCCCCCGAAAGGCAGCTCGGGATAACCTTCCATGAATGTGTTCACCCAAACCGTCCCCGAACGCACCCCACGCGCCACCGACATGCAAGTGTCGATGCTGGCGCTCCACACGCCTGCAGACAGACCATAGGGCGTGTTGTTGGCGATGTGCAACGCCTTTTCAATCGATTCAAAAGTGAGCACGGAGAGCACCGGGCCGAACACTTCCTCGCGCGCAATCGCCATGTCCTCGGTGACGTAGCGTAAGATGGTCGGGTCGAGATATTGGCCGGCATTAGAGGCCAACTGCTTGCCGCCGCTGAAGACATTGCTGCCTTCGCCTGCCGCTGCCGCAACGTAATCCGTCACCTTGGCCAGATGGTCGGACGAGATCATTGCGCCGACCTTGGTTTGCTCGTCGAGCGGGTCGCCGACTTTCACCCTGGCGGTGAGCGCCTTGACGGCATTGAGAAAATCGTCGGCGATCGCCTCGTGCACGATCAGCCGGCTGCCGGCATTGCAACACACTCGCCGGCATTGAAGAAGCCGCCGAACACCGCCGCGTCGGCGGCGGCCTGGAGGTCGGCATCGGGAAAGACGATCTGGCCGTTCTTGCCGCCAAGTTCCATCGAGACCTTCTTCAGCAACTGCGCGGCGGACGCCATGGTCATCTTGCCGACGCGGGTCGAGCCGGTGAACGACACCATCTCGACCAGGGGATGGCTGACCAGCGGTGCGCCGACATCGGCGCCCAGACCGGCGAGGATGCTGACGACGCCGGCGGGCAGGCCGGCTTCGAGCAGGATGTCGCCCAGCACGAAGGTCGAGGCCGAGGTCATTTCGCTGGGCTTGACCACCGCCGTGCAGCCGGCGCCGAGCGCGAAAGGCAGTTTCTGGCTGACGATGAGGAACGGGAAATTCCACGGCGTGATGATCGACACGACGCCGATCGGCTCGCGCACGACCACGCCCAGCATGGCGTCGCCGAGATTGGCGTAGCTCTCGCCATGCAGCGTGCGGGCGAGCGAGGCGGCATAGCGCCAGATGTCGACGGCGCCGCCGATCTCACCGCGCGCCTGGGCAATCGGCTTGCCGGATTCGAGCGCGTCGAGCCGGGCGATGTCTTCCAGCCGTGCCTCGATCAGGTCGGCCGCCTTGAAGAGGATCGCGGCGCGCTCGCCGGCCTTCATGCGTGGCCACGGCCCGGTCTCGAACGCCTTGTGCGCGGCCTGCACGGCCGCTTCCACCTCGGCTTGGCCGGCTTGCGCATAGCGCGAAACGGTGAAGCCGTGGCCGGGGCTCTTGCGTTCCAGCGTGCGGCCGTCGCGAGCATCGACGTGCTTGCCGTCGATCAGCAGCCGATAATTTTTCGGCGCGGTTGAGGCCTCGGCGGGCATGGCGATGTTGAGGGGTGCGTTCATCAGGACTGTTTTCTCTAGCTTCTTGAAAATGCTGGCTTCTGCTTGGCCTTGAAGGCGTCGACGCCGGCCTTGAGGTCGCCGGTGAGCGCGATAAAGCCGCTGGCCAGCGCTTCGGTGGCGGCCGCACTTTCCTCGCCCTCGGCCACCGCGATCATCAGCTTGGCCGCTTCCGTCGCCAGCGGGCCACGTTCGGCGATCTTTTCCCCCCAGCTCTTGGCTTCGTCGAATGCCTTGCCGGTTTCGGTCACCCGATCCACCACGCCAAGGGCCAGCGCTTCGGGAGCGAGAAGTATCTCACCACCCAAGGCCATGCGCCGGACCGTCTGCGTGCCGAAGCGGCGCACGGCGCGCTGCGTTCCGGACCAGCCGGGGACGACGCCGATCGAGGTTTCGGGGAAGCCCAATTTCACATGCGCCTCGGCGACCCGGAAATCGCAGGCGACCGCCAGTTCCAGCCCGCCGCCCAGCGCATGACCGGACAGCACGGCGATCGTCGGTTGCCGCAGCCGCGCCAGCCGGTCGAACACGCGGTGACCATAGCGCACCCATTGCACCTGGAAATCGGCGGCGCTCATCGCACCCCAGGCCTCGACATCGCCGCCGGCGCAAAAGCCCTTGCCTTCGCCGCGCAAGAGCACGACGCGCACGCCTTCGGCCATCTCTGCCTCGTCGAGCGCGGCTTCCAGCGCCCTCAGCATCGGAATGTCCAGCGCGTTGAACTTTTCCGGGCGGCGCAGCGTGACGATGCCGATGGCGCCGTCCCTTTCGAATATGACGAGGCGCTCAGCCATGCGCGTCTCCGAGCGAGGCGCCGCCATTCAGCGACAGGCCGATCGGCCGATCCTGGTAGAGTGCCGCCGGCGTTACCTTGAGGTCGTTGGCGACACCGAGCGGCATCTCGGCCTGCGCCAGGACATCGCGCTCGAGGTCGATGCCCGGCGCCAGCTCGGTGACCATCAGGCCGTCGGGCGTCAGCTTCATCACGCAGCGCTCTGTAACATAGGTGATGTCCTGGCCTTGGGCGACGGCGCGCTTGCCGGAAAACGAGATGTGCTCGACCTCGTTGACCACCTTCTTGACCTTGCCCTCCTGGTCGATGCGGATGCCGCCATCGGCCAGCGAAAGCTTGGCGCCGGCATTGAAGAAGCCGGAGAAGACGATCTTCTTCGCCCGCGCGGTGATGTCGACAAAGCCGCCGGCGCCGGCGGTGACATGCGGCCGCGCCGACAGTTTCGACACGTTGACCGAGCCGTGGCGGTCGATTTGCAGGAAGGACAGCAGCGAGGCGTCGAAACCACCGGCCTGGAAATAGATGAACTGGTGCGGTGAGGGCATGATCGCCTCGGCGTTGGAGGCGCAGCCGAACTTGAAGTCGAGCAGCGGCACGCCGCCGACCGCGCCCTGCTCGATCACCCAGGTGACCTTGCCGTGCTGGCCTTCTTCCAGAAGGATGCGCGGCACGTTGGCCGAGATGCCGAAGCCGATGTTGACGGCCATGCCGTCGCGCAATTCCATGGCGACGCGGCGCGCGATCACCTTCTGCACGTTCATCTCGGCGTTGCGGAAGGTCGACAGCGGCCGGAAGATCTCGCCCGAAATCGCCGGGTCGTAAGGCGTCAGCGTCGTCTGCAACTGGTCGGGCGCGACAACGATATGGTCGACCAGCACGCCGGGCACGCGCACGTCATGCGGCTTTAGCGTGCCGTTCTCGACGACGCGCTTGACCTGTGCGATCACGATGCCGCCATTGTTGCGGGCGGCGAGCGCCTGTTCGAGGCCGCCGAGATAGGCGCCCTCATGCTCATAGGTGAGGTTGCCGCGCTCGTCCGCCGTGGTGGCGCGGATGATCGAAATGTTGGGCACGATCGAGCGGAAATAGAGCCATTCCTCGCCGTCAAACTGCTGTACCGAGACGATCGGCTCGCTGGCCGCCGCGTTCATGGCGCAGCCCTGATGGCGCGGGTCGGCGAAGGTGTCGAGACCGACCTTGGTGAGCACGCCCGGCCGTTTGGCGGCGGCCTCGCGATGCATGTCGAACAGGATACCGGACGGCACGTTGTAGGCGGCGACGGAATTGTCGCCGATCATCTTCCAGATCTGCGGCGGCTCGGACGAGGAGGGGCCGGATGGATAGGAACCGCACAGCGTGCGCTTCAACAGGCCGGGCTTGGCCAGATGATCGATGCCCTTGATGCCGTACATGTCGCCCGCGGCGATCGGGTGCAGCGTGGTGATGTTCTTGGGATGACCTTCGCTATCGAAGCGCTCGCCGATGGCGGCCAGCACCGCGTCCGGACAGCCGAGCCCGCTCGACGACGACACGGATACCGTCATGCCATCCTTGATCAGGCTGGCTGCCTGCGCTGCGGAAACGACCTTGCTCACTTCATGCTCCCGAGTTTCGGGTCGATCTTGACGGCCTTGCCGGAGCTGGCCGATTGCAATGCCGCCTCGGCTGCAGTGAGCGACCAGACGCCGTCCTCGCCGGTGGCGGCAGGCTGGCCCTTGCCGAGGATCGCGGCATGCAACTGACGCACCGATCTGACGTAGAGGTCCTCGCGATCGAAGCTCAGTTGCTCCTCGCCCTTGGCCGTGCGCAGCAGCACCGAGCCGTCCGGTTTCTGGGTCATCACATCGCTGGCGATCAGCGAGCCTTCCGGACCATGCACCTCGAAGCCGGTGCCGGCGAATTTGGTGGTGAAGCCTTCATGCGACTGGGCGATGAGGCCCGACTTGAAGCGCCAGATGCACATGGCGCCGTCTTCCAGTCCGCCGCCGGCCATGCCGGCCGATTGCGTGAAGGCCGAGACCTCGACCGGATCGTCGCCGAGCACGAAGCGCAGCGTGTCGGCATCGTGCACGGTGATGTCGAGCACCACGCCGCCGCCGGCTTCCGGCTTGGTGATGCGCCAGCCCTGCAGGGTCTCCGGCAGATAGACGGAATGGAAGACGCGTGCGGCGATCGGCTTGCCGATGCGCCCCGATGCGATGGCCTCACGCATGGCGCGATGCGCGCCGGCGTTGCGCAGATGATGGTTGGTGCCGAGCACGATGCCGGCCGCCCTGGCCGCCGCCACCATTTTTCGGGCGTCGGCGCTGGTCAGCGCCAGCGGCTTCTCGCACAGCACATGCTTGCCCGCCTTGATGGCGGCTAGCGCCTGGTCGAGATGCAGCTCGTTGGTGGTCGAGATGTAGACCGCGTCGATGTCGGACTTCAGCAAGGCATCCAAGGTCGACACGGCGGATGGAATCCCGTTTTCCCTGGCATAGGCCGTGGCGCGTTCCGGATTGGAACTCATCACCGCCGCGATCTCGCCACCCTCTTGCGCGCGGATGGCGTTGATCATGAACTGCCTGGCGATCGTGCTGGCGCCGATCAACCCCCATTTGACACTCACGCGGCGCCTCCCGTTCCCGTCGGCCTGTTTCGCGTGCGGAGATCCGGACCGCAGCTTTCCCTGACCACGAGATTGACCGCGCCGATATGGTCTTCGGCCCGCGTGGTGCGCGACTGGATCAGCTTGAGCATGACGTGAGCGGCGCGCTCGCCGAGGCCGGCTGTGTCCACCGCGACGCTGGTCAGCGCCGGCATGTAGTGTTCGGCCTCGACCACGTCGTCGAAGCCGACGACGGCGAAATCCGGTCCCGGCTCAAGCCGGCGCTTGCGCAACGCCAGCATCACGCCAAAGGCGACGGCGTCGTTGAAGCAGAGAGCCGCGGTCGGCGGTTCAGCCATCGTGAGAGCGGTATCCAGGCAGGCGAGGCCGCCTCTGCGGTTGGTTTCGCCCTCGACGACCAGCACGTCGCGGGCGGAGATGCCCAGCGTCTCGCAGGCCTCGCGAAAGCCGCCCAGCCGTTCCTGATAAACCACCAGATCCGAGGTGCCGCCGAAGAAGGCGAGCCGGCGATGTCCTTTGGCGATCAGATGAGCCGCGGCAAGATAGGCGCCGCGATGATTGTCGGGCGCGATCACAGGGATGCGGCTTTCGGGCAGGCGGCGCATGGCGAAGACCACCGGCACGCCCGCCAATTCCAGCCGCCGGAAAGCGCCTGGCGTGGTGCCGCGCGCCGGTGACACGATGAGCCCGGCGACGCCTTGTTCCATCAGCGACTTCAGCACCTCTTCCTGGCGCACCGGATTCTCCGCCGTATTGGCGATGAATGGCACGATGCCGGCCGACTGGAAGACGCGTTCCATGCCGACGGCCAGTTCGGCGAAGAATGGGTTGGTGAGGTCGTTGATGACCATGCCGATGACGTTGGAATGGGCCTTGCGCAGATTGGCGGCGCCGCGGTTGTAGACATAGCCTACATCCTCGATCGCCTTGCGCACCTTGACCGCGGTTTCAGGCCGGATCAGCCCGCTGCCCTGGAGCACGAGCGATACCGTCGATTTGGACACGCCCGCCTCGCGGGCAATGTCGAATATCGTGGCCTTGGCCCGGCTGGCCATCTCGATGCGTCCTCCCAGTTTTCCCAATCGAATTTATTGGAACGTTCTAATCACTGGTTCAATCTTGAGTCAATCGCGAATTTTTCTCAGCCGCAAAAACTGATTGTTCGTACTCAAATGGCCCATCAGGAAAGGCTTCCTGTGCTGCAGCGCAGCATTTGCCGCCAACTTCGCTCCGAATCTTAAAGGTTCTTGATTTATTGGAACGTTCCATTTAATAGGCGCTGCGAAGGGAGAGGTCGATGGATATTGTCTTGCCTGCCGAAGGTGGCCGCAACGCCCGCTACGCGCTTGTTGGACAGCCGGTGCAGCCGGCGATCGGCGCACGGTTTTCACGCGTCGCCTATGCCGCCGCGCATGTAGTTGCCGATCCCCTCGAAATGACCGATCCATGGTCGCGGCCCGCGGTCGACTGGGACAGCACAATGGCGTTCCGCCATCATTTGTGGCGGCTCGGCTTCCGCATTGCCGAGGCGATGGACACCTCGCAGCGCGGCATGGGTTTCGACTGGGCCAATGCGAAGGAATTGATCCGCCGCTCGATCGCCGAGGCGCGCACCGTCGAAGGCGCCGATCTTGCCTCGGGTGCGGGAACCGATCATCTGGCGCCGGCCGCTGCCGGGACGCTCGACGATGTGATCGCGGCCTATGACGAGCAGTTCGCCTTCATCGAAGGGCAGGGCGGCAAGGCGATCATGATGGCCAGCCGCGCATTGGCGGCTGTCGCGAAGGCTCCGGACGATTATGCGCGCGTCTATGACCGCATCTTGAGCCAGGCCTCCGGCAAGGTCATCCTGCACTGGCTGGGTGACATGTTCGACCCTGCCTTGAAGGGCTATTGGGGCAGCCGCGATTTCGAGACCGCGCTCGATACGGTGGTCGCCATCATCGAACGCCACGCAGACAAGGTCGAGGGCATAAAGATATCGCTTCTCGATGCCGGCAAGGAAGTCGCGCTGCGTAACCGGTTGCCGGACGGCGTCGTGATGTTCACCGGTGACGACTTCAACTACCCCGAACTGATCGCCGGCGACGGCAACAGGCATTCGCACGCGCTGCTTGGCATTTTCGACGCCATCGCGCCGGTCGCCAACGCCGCCCTGGCAAGGCTCGCCGAGGGCGACCGCGCCGGCTATGACGCGTTGATGGCGCCGACGGTGCCGCTATCGCGAAAAATCTTCGAGGCGCCGACCGAATATTACAAGGCCGGCATCGTCTTCATGGCCTGGTTGAACGGCCACCAGGACCATTTCACCATGGTCGGGGGCATGCAGTCGGCGCGCGGCATCCGCCACTACGCCGAAATCTTTCGCCTTGCCGACCAGGCAGGCCTGCTGGCCGATCCTGACCTTGCCGTATCACGGATGAAGAACCTGTGTGTCGTCGCAGGCATCTAAGCCGAACGAGACGTTTTCGATCACCATCGAGCGAAGGCAGAGCTACGTGGCGCTGCGGGGGAGCCGCAGTTGCGTGCGTGATACCGAAAGTCTGAGATTGGATGGTGGGCGTGACAGGGATTGAACCTGTGACCCCTGCAATGTCAATGCAGTGCTCTCCCGCTGAGCTACACGCCCATCCGAAGCCGCGCATACACCATTTTTGGTCGGGCGCGTCAATAGCGAGAAAAAGGAAAGAAGGCGTCGTCTCGCCGCACCGGCAAACAGATGCCGATGCCTCGGTTGAAGGCGGCTCAGGCCGCCTGCAGCATCTTCTCGACCTCGTTGACGAGATCGCGCAGGTGGAAGGGCTTCGACAGCACCTTGGCGTCTTTCGGCGCCTTGGAATCCGGGTTCAGCGCAACGGCGGCGAAACCGGTGATGAACATGACCTTGAGGTCGGGATCGATCTCGGTGGCGCGACGCGCCAGTTCGATGCCGTCCATCTCCGGCATGACGATGTCGGTCAACAGCAGCGAGAACGGCTCCTCGCGCAGCCGCTCATAGGCGCTGGCGCCATTGTCGAAATCGCTGACCTGGTAGCCGGCGCGTTCCAGCGCCTTGACGAGGAAACGACGCATATCGTCGTCGTCTTCCGCCAGAAGAATGCGTGCCATGATATCCCGTCCGAATCACCCGCCCGAGACTGCCGCCCAGGCAGCCCGTTAACCATCCTGTATATGAGGCGGTGACGGTAAACATCAAGTGAATGCTGCGAAGCATTATCCGCATTCGGCGGGGCGATGCGGATGGCGAAATGCTGGACATGCGGCCAGCAAGGTGGCACTTTCATATCATGATGCATCGGTGTTTTCGGGTTCGTGCAAATTGAAGACGGCAGCCGAGGATTTTTCGGTCGTTCAACCCTTCGAAATCCGATCGGGCGTCGAACAGCGCGTCCCCTTCCTGTTCAACTCACCACATAGCGGCCGCTACTATCCGGAACGCTTCCTCGCCATGGCGAGGCTCGACCGCAACGCCATCCGCCGCTCGGAAGATTGCTACGTCGATGAATTGTTCGGCGGCGCCGTGGCGCTTGGCGCGCCGATGCTGGCGGCGAATTTCCCGCGCGCCTATCTCGACGTCAATCGCGAGCCTTGGGAACTCGACCCGCGCATGTTCGCCGAGCCGGTGCCGTCCTTCTGCAACATCCGCTCGGCGCGGGTGGCCGGCGGACTTGGCACGGTGCCGAAGCTGGTGGGCGAGGGGCTCGACATCTATTCCGGTCGCCTGCCGCTCGCCGAAGCCGTCGCCCGCATCGAGGCCGTTTACAAGCCCTATCATGAAACGCTGAAGCGGCTTTTGACCAGGACCCATGCCCGTTTCGGCTTTGCCGTGCTGATCGACTGCCATTCGATGCCGGCAAGCATCCGTGTCGGCGACAGCGGTCTGCGGCCGGACTTCATCATCGGCGACCGTTTCGGCATCTCGGCCACCGCTGCCCTGACCGAGACGGCGATCGGCCTGTTGACCGCGATGGGCTATACCGTTGCCCACAACAAGCCCTATGCCGGCGGCTTCATCACGGAGCACTATGGCCGCCCGGCGCGTCATCTGCATGCGCTGCAGATCGAGGTCAATCGCGGGCTCTACATGAATGAACGGACGTTCGAGAAGACTGCCGGCTTCGACGCGCTGGCCGATGATCTGACGCGATTTTCAGCGGATCTCATGGCGATGCCCGACCATCACTTCATCGACCTGCCGCTGGCCGCGGAGTGAAATAGCCGGCCCGAGGCGCAGGCGTAAAAAAAGACCGCATCGTTTGCACGATACGGTCGAAGTCTAGGGAGGAAACGCCCAAGGAGGGCATGGACAGGAAACCCTGTCCGAGGTTGAGGGTATTGTGCGGTGCACAAATGTCAAGCGATCTTCAGGCTTTTTTAATTCAGAGTGATGTGGAAATTGCGTTTCGATGACGCAGATGTGACATTCGGGCAACAGATGTCGCCGCGAATAAATCGATAAACAGGCTTGTTTTGGCGGGAAAGTGTCGGCAGAGCCCGGTGAGGCACTCGGCAATGCGGGAGAATCAGTTGGACATCAGCATCGATTTCATGCGCCGCATCGCGCAGGCGGCAGCGGTCGAGACCTTGCCGCGCTTTCGCGCCCAGGGTGCCGTCGCCAACAAGGAAAAAGGCAGTTTCGACCCGGTCACGGAAGCCGACCGCGAGACCGAACGCGCCATCCGGGCGCTGATATCGGCGCAGTATCCCGACCATGGCATTCTCGGCGAGGAGCATGGCAGCGAAAACACCTCCAGCCGGCATGTCTGGGTGATCGATCCGATCGACGGCACGCGCGCCTTCATCTCCGGCCTGCCGGTGTGGGGGACGCTGGTCGGGCTGACCGTCGACGGCGACGCGGTCGCCGGCATGATGGCGCAGCCTTTCACCGGCGAGCTGTTCTACGCCAACGCCTCGGGCTCGCACTATGAGGGGCCGGGCGGTCCGCGCAAGCTTTCGACCCGCAAGACGACAAGGCTCGACGAGGCGACGCTGTTCACCACCACGCCGGCACTGTTCAAGGGCGAGGCGCGCACGCGCTATGACGCGTTCGAGAAACAGGTGCAGCTGGCCCGCTACGGCGCCGATTGCTATGCCTTCGCCATGATCGCCTCGGGGAGCGTCGACATCGTCGCCGATCCCGGCCTGAAACCCTACGACATCGTGGCGCTGATCCCGATCATCGAGAAGGCGGGCGGCGTCGTCACCACCTTCGATGGCGGACCGGCGGAAAAGGGCGGCGATGTGCTAGCGGCGGCGACGCCGGAGCTTCACGCGGCGGCCATGGCTGCCCTTCGCGGCTGATATCTCCGCGCTTTCTTTGAAGCCGTTGCTTCAGCGCGATCTGATCGAGCGCTGGAATTCCGCCGGTGTGCGTCCATAGGCCTGTCTGAACGACGCGCTGAAATGGCTGTGGCTGGAAAAGCCGAGGTCCATGCCCAAAGCGGTCAGATTGTCGTAGCGGCCAAGCAGGTCGAGCGCGCGCGCCAGCCGCAGGCGCAGATGATAGCGATAGAGCGGGATGGCCTCGACCTGCTGGAATATTTGCGTCAGATAGACCGGTGAGACTCCGACCTCGGCGGCAATCTCGGCCAGCGTCCAGCGCCGCGACAGATCCGACGCCAGCACCAGCTTGGCGCGGTCGACCAGCTTCTGCCGTCCGGGGCTGGCGCCCGCGACGTGCGAAGTGCGCTCGCCGAGCGAGCGCCGCACACCAGCGTTAGCGCCAGCGTCTCGGCCTCCAGCGTTTCGGCGACATTGCGGCTCAGGCTGTGGCGCAACAGCGCCACCAAGGCCTGCGCGCGCGGATCGATGCGCCGGCGCTGGCGGCGAAACGCCAGGACACCACCGGCGCGCAACTGCTCCTGCGGCGCCAGTTCCCGCAAGTGGCCTTCCTCGATGACAAGGTCGAGGCAGGCATCGCCGCCTTCGACAGGGTGGCTGATCTGGTAGGCCTCGGCCTTAGCAGCTGGTTGGCTTCCGCGACCGCATCATTGCGGCCGACATGGCGCACGAAGACGCCGCGATAGGCAAACACCAGATGCGTCGCCGACGTGCACTCCTCATCGCTCCTGTGACGGCATTCGCCGCTGCAGACGACATCCCGCACCCTGACAGTGCCGGTGTCCATAAGGAGCTGAACCTTGAATTGCGACATGGCCGTTGCGCTCATCCCTCGTGCCGGAAACTGATTCCGGCATTGCGATGGGCACTTTAGGCAAGCGGCCTGCCCAATCTTGTCAGGAGACTTTCTCGCTGGGGCTGCTCAATCCCATGAGCGGCGCCTGAACTCCGAATAGGCTTGGCCGCGTGACAGACCGATGTCCTTGAGCTGTTCGTCGGTCATTTCCAGCAAGGCAAGCCGGCTTCGGCGCTTCTCCATCTGGCGGGCGAGCCATCTCGCCGCCGCGATGCATTGGGCGTGCAAGGCGTGCAGGGTGGTTTCGGTGTGGACTGGCGGCACCTGGGCCTGGCCAGCCAGGCGTTGTGCCGCTGCGTGATCGGTGCGCATGGCTCAATCCTCGCTCACGCCGGCCGCCGAGGCGCCGGCCTCGTTCAGCGCCGTCGCGCATTCCTCGCAGCAGACCTCGACGGTCTTGCCGCCGACCTTGACGCGGATCGGGTTGGCATCCAGCTGGCAATCGCAGGCGGCGCAGGTTTTCTCGGTCATGATCTCATCTCCATGGCGTTCAATTCGACGCATTGAGATGAGCATTTCGGGGTGGGGGCGGGCTGTCATAATCTTTAGCGGTTTGCCCGCCGCGAGGGGCGGCTGGCCGACCATCCTGACAACGGTGTGTCAGCTATGCCGGCCTTCGAAGGAACCGCGGTGCCGGTCAGGCCGTCGGATCGTCCGAGCCAGGAATGAAGGCGTCGAATGCAGCGAGGAATTGTTCGCGGTAGAGGTCGACCTCCTGCAGGATCTCGTGCTTGGAGCCGTCGATCATCAGCAGCGAGCCGAGCCTCAGGCTTCTGGCGTAGGCCTCGACCGCCCTGGTCGAGACGACCTGGTCGGCGCCGGCGGCGATGATCAGCAGAGGCACCTGTATCCGCGCCATGAAGTCGGGGTCGCTCACCGCTTCCGACGCCTTTGCCGCTGCCTGCAGCCAGCGGATCGTCGGACCGCCAAGCGCCATTCGCGGATACTCTTCGTAGATGCGCGTGTTGCGGCGATAGCGCCGCGGATCCGACGTTACCTTATTGGCCTCGAAAGGCAGCGTGTGTCTGGGCCGCGGACCCCAGGCGGCATAGAGCCGGCCAAGGCCCAGAATGCAGAGGACCGAACAGATACGGCGGACCGTCCGGATCGAGACCGGCAGGTCGGGCAGGGTCAGGAACGGCGCGATCAGCACCATGCGGCGCACGCGGTTGACCATGGACGGCGCGGCAAGAAGCGCGATCACGGCCCCGGCTGAATGGGCGAGGATGTAATACGGCCCGCGGCAATCGGGCAGCACGATCTCCTCGAAGAACTGCTCCAGATCGGCCGTGTAGTCGCGGAAGGACCTGACATAGCCGCGCTGGCGATCGCGGATCAGCCGGTCGGAATCGCCCTGGCCGCGCCAATCGAGCGTGGCGACGCCAAAGCCGCGGGCGGCAAGGTCGCGGATGGTTTCGAAATATTTCTCGATGCACTCGTTGCGGCCGGACAGCAGCACCACGGTGCCCCGCATCGGGCGCGCCACCGCCGCGAACAGGCCATAGCGGATCTTCTTGCGGTCGCGGGTGACGAAAAAGCCTCCGGTGGCGTTGTCTGGCCGCGGATTGTCCTCGGATTCGTGGAAAAGCGGCGTGTCTTGGAGAAGGTCCGTCATGCGGCGCTTTGTGCTCGGCGTCTTCAGGTGCCAGCCTGTCGCGGCTGGCCTCGTCAAGGTGATAGACGCCAATGCATCAAAAGCAAAGCAAATCCGGCTTGTGCCGGGATCGTAACGGGGAAGGCCGGAAGCCGCTCGAAGGCGTGCTTCCGGCCCCTGTCGATCCGGGAGGAAGGGACGTTAACACCCGGTTCGGCCTCGTTGCGGCACCTTTGAAAAGCCCGGCGCCGCCAATCCTTGATCTTGGTGCCACTTTAGCGGCGGCTGTCTGAACGGGCGCCGAAGCGCCGGTTCATCTGCCGTTCATCAAGGGGCAACCCATCCAGTTTTTGCCGCCGGGCGAAATCTTGAAATGCATTGGGGCGCTCCCCAAATGTGGAATGCGGTCGCCAATGTCGGGGCCGCTGGTCCTGCCGAAACGCCGCTTACGGGTTTCGCACCGGCCATACGCAAACCATGTTGCTCAACAGGAGAACACCTCATGCGTCATGTTGATTTTTCCCCGCTTTACCGTTCGACCGTCGGCTTCGACCGTCTCTTCACCATGCTGGATTCGCTTGCGCAGCCCGATGGCGCGCAGACCTATCCGCCCTACAATATCGAGCGCACCGGTGAGGATTCCTACCGGATTTCCATGGCGGTTGCCGGCTTCTCGGACGAGGAAATTTCGATCGAAGCTCACCGCAACGTGCTGACCGTGAAGGGTGAGCGCAAGGACGAGGGCAACGGTGAAGGCTCCGAGCTGCTCTATCGCGGCATTGCCTCCAGGGCCTTCGAGCGCCGCTTCCAGCTTGCCGACCACGTTGAAGTCGTCGGCGCCACGCTGAAGAACGGCCTGCTCTTCGTCGACCTCAAGCGCAACATTCCCGAGGAACTGAAGCCGCGCAAGATCGCGATCACCTCGGCCCCGGCCAAGGCCAAGCAGATCGAGGCCAAGACCGCTGCGTAATGTAGCTTAGCAATAGAACCGTCTCCTCCCGAGACGAAAGCGGCGCCGAGAGGCGCCGCTTTTTTGTGGATCGGCAGATGGATTGTTATCCGGCGATCAACTTGCCAAAGCGGTCGACTTCCTCGGCTGACGTCGCGAAGCTGGTGACGAAACGATAGAGCAGCTCGTCCTCGCCGATATGGCCGTCAAAGCCGTGCGGCTTGTGCCAGTCGTAGAAGGCGGCGCCGGCAGCCTGCAGCCTCTCGGCCTCGGTCTTCTTGATCACGGCGAACACCTCGTTGGCCTGCGGCAGCCAGGCCAGCTTCGCGTGGGCCGAATCCTCGATCGCCGCCGCGAGGCGGGCGGCCATGGCGTTGGCGTGGCGCGCTGTGTCGAGCCACAGGCCGTCCTTGAAATAGGCTTCGAACTGAGCGGCGACGAAGCGCGACTTCGAAAACAGCTGGGCGGCGCGCTTGCGCAGGAAGGCCAATTCCTTGGCGCGGTCGAGGTCGAACAGCACGATCGCTTCGGCGCACCAGCAGCCATTCTTGGTGCCGCCGAAGGACAGGATGTCGACACCGCGCTTCCAGGTCATTTCGGCCGGCGTCGTGTCGAGCGCGACCAGCGCATTGGCAAAGCGGGCGCCATCCATGTGCAGCGGCACGGAATGCCGTTTTGCGATGGCCGAAATCGTCTCGATCTCATTCAGGCCGTAGATAGTGCCGACCTCGGTCGACTGGGTGATCGAAACCGCCATTGGCCGTCCCCAGTGGACGATTTCGGGCGCGAAGCGGCCAATGGTCCGCTCCAGATTGTGCGCGTCGATCTTGCCCAGTGCGCCGTCGACGGCGTGCAAGCGCGCGCCGCCGGAAAAATACTCCGGCGCGCCGCATTCGTCTTCGATGACATGCGATTCGCGGTGGGCAAAGGAAATGCCGCCGGGTTTGTTGAAGGTGGTCAACGACAGCGAGTTGGCGGCGGTGCCGGTCGCCACGAAGAACACCGCGACCTCGCGTTCGAAAATCTCATTGAAGCGCTGGTAAACTGCCTGGTCGAGCGCGCTGTCGCCATAGGCGGTGGCAAAGCCGCCGGCCGCGGCCGACAGGCCGGCAACGATGTTGGGATGGGCGCCTGCCCAATTGTCGGAAGCGAAGAACATGCATCTGCCTATGTCTGGGGAAGATCGGGGTTTTGGGGAAAATCGGCCGGAGTTGAACGGTTTCATGCGCCAACCGCAAGGGCCAGACGCCCGAAAACCGTTAAAGCCAGCCAAGCCGACAGGGCAGGGATCGGCGACTGAAGCTTACGTTTTTCCTCAACTTCACGTAATTTTATGTCGCGGAACGCTCAAGTTTTTTGTGAATCGGTCTTGTGTGCGTCGGGGAATTCTGCCATAAAAATTTAGGACAGTAGTGCTGTCTTATTTTGTCGCACAAAACAGGCTGGATTGGCGTAACATGTTGGCCTCTCCGGCTGTTGCTGCGAGCGACAGGTGGACGGCCAGACTCTGGCCTGTACGATACCAGACGCGAACCATGCGGAAAGCCGCCTGGTTCGGCAAGGATTTCGCAAGACGTGCCGCAAGGATCAGGGTGAGCCAAGCGCTTGCCGAGGCAAACCAGCGCCTGAAGGGCTGGAACGGAGGACAGGACAATGACGGACATGACGCTCTCTGCGACGAACGGCCAGGCCGCGCAGACGAAAGCGGCTGCCGTCAAAAATACGCCGCGAACCGACATTGGCCGAACTGATATTGGCCGAACCGGTTTTGCCCCTCGGGGCCTCTACGATCCGCGCAACGAACATGATGCCTGCGGCGTCGGTTTCATCGTCAACATGAAGGGCGTGAAGTCGCATCAGATCGTCAAGGACGGCCTTGCCGTGCTCGAAAACCTGACGCATCGCGGCGCCGTCGGCGCCGACCCGCTGGTCGGCGACGGCGCCGGCGTGCTGGTGCAGCTTCCGGACCAGTTCTTCCGTGAGGAGATGGCGGCCCAGGGCATCGAATTGCCGCCGGCGGGCCAATATGGCGTCGGACACTGGTTCATGCCGCAGGACGCAGCACTTCGCGCCCATATCGAGGACATCATCGCCGAATCGGCGCAGTCCGAAGGGCTGCCGCTCATCGGCTTCCGCGACGTGCCCGTCGACAATTCGTCGCTGTCGAAGGCACCCGACATCGTCGCGTCCGAGCCGTTCCATCGCCAGGTCTTCATCGGCCGCACATCAGATATTCCCGATGACGAGGAATACGAGGCCCGGCTCTATCTGCTGCGCAAGGTCATCTCGGGCCGTATCTATGCCGAGAACGACAACAAGGACATCGGCGCCTATTGCGTGTCGCTGTCGGCGCGCACCATCGTCTACAAGGGCATGTTCCTGGCCTATCAGGTCGGCGCCTATTACAGGGATCTCAAGGACCCGCGCTTCGAGACCGCGCTGATTCTCGTCCACCAGCGTTTCTCGACCAACACCTTCCCGTCATGGAAGCTGGCGCATCCCTACCGCATGGTCGCGCACAATGGCGAGATCAACACGGTGCGCGGCAACAACAACTGGATGGCGGCGCGCCAGGCCTCGGTCGATTCCGAGCTGTTCGGCAACAACATCTCGAAGCTGTGGCCGATCTCCTATGACGGCCAGTCCGACACGGCGTGCTTCGACAATGCGCTCGAATTCCTGTTCCAGGGCGGTTACAGCCTCAGCCACGCCATGATGATGCTGATCCCGGAAGCCTGGGCCGGCAACAAGCTCATGGATGCCGACCGCAAGGCTTTCTACGAATACCATGCCGCCCTGATGGAGCCGTGGGACGGGCCGGCCGCGGTCGCCTTCACCGATGGCCGCCAGATCGGCGCTACGCTCGACCGCAACGGCCTGCGCCCCGCACGCTACATCGTCACCGACGATGACCGCGTCATCATGGCTTCCGAAGCCGGCGTGCTGCCGGTGCCGGAGGAGAAGATCGTGCAGAAGTGGCGGCTGCAGCCCGGCCGCATGCTTCTGATCGACCTTGCCAAGGGCCGCATCGTGCCCGATGAGGAGATCAAGTCGGAGATCGCCACCAGGCATCCCTACAAGACCTGGCTCGCCAACACGCAGCTCATCCTGGAAGATCTGAAGCCGGTCGAGCCGCGCGCGCTGCGCAAGGATGTCAGCCTGCTCGATCGCCAGCAGGCGTTCGGCTACACCCAGGAAGACACCAAGTTGTTGATGTCGCCGATGGCGACCACCGGCCAGGAAGCCGTTGGTTCGATGGGCACCGACACGCCGATCTCGGCGATGTCGGACAAGTCGAAGCTGCTCTACACCTATTTCAAGCAGAACTTTGCCCAGGTCACCAACCCGCCGATCGACCCGATCCGCGAGGAGCTGGTGATGAGCCTGGTGTCCTTCATCGGGCCGCGGCCGAACATCTTCGACCTGGTCGGCAATTCGCGCCGCAAGCGGCTCGAAGTGCGCCAGCCGATCCTGACCAATGGCGATCTGGAGAAGATCCGCTCCATCGGGCATACCGAGGACCGTTTCGACACCAAGACCATCGACATCACCTATGGCTCGAACGAGGGCGCTGCCGGCATGCAGGGTGCTATCGACCGCCTGTGCGAACGCGCCGAGGCGGCAGTCGCCGGCGGTTACAACATCATCATCCTGTCCGACCGCCAGCTCGGCCCGGACCGCATCGCCATCCCGGCGCTGCTGGCGACGGCTGCGGTGCACCATCACCTGATCCGCAAGGGGCTGCGCACCTCCGTCGGCCTGGTCGTGGAATCCGGCGAGCCGCGCGAAGTGCATCATTTCTGCTGCCTTGCCGGCTATGGCGCCGAAGCGATCAACCCCTATCTCGCCTTCGACACGCTCACCGACATGCACAAGCGCGGTGAGCTGCCGGAAGAGGTCGACGCCTACGAGGTCGTGTCGCGCTACATCAAGTCGATCGGCAAGGGCATCCTCAAGGTGATGTCCAAGATGGGCATCTCGACCTATCAGTCCTATTGCGGCGCGCAGATCTTCGACGCCATCGGGCTGAAGACCGATTTCGTCGAGAAGTATTTCACCGGCACGGCGACGCTGATCGAAGGCGTTGGGCTGGACGAGGTCGCGGGCGAAACCGTCAGCCGCCACACGGACGGTTTCGGCAATGATCCGGTGCTGCGCAACAGCCTCGAAGTCGGCGGCGAATATCTCTTCCGCATGCGCGGCGAGGCGCATATGTGGTCGCCCGACGCGGTCGCCACCTTGCAGCACGCCGTGCGCCAGGGCTCGTGGGAAACCTTCAAGGAGTATTCGGCGCAGATCGACAGCGAGACTGCCCGCGCGCAGACCATACGTGGCCTGTTCAAGATCAGGCTGGCGGAGGAGACCGGCCGCAAGAAGGTCGCGCTCGACGACGTCATGCCGGCGGCCGAGATCGTCAAGCGCTTCTCGACCGGGGCGATGTCGTTCGGCTCGATCTCCAGGGAAGCGCACACCACGCTGGCGCGCGCCATGAACCAGATCGGCGGCAAGTCGAACACCGGCGAGGGCGGCGAAGAGGCCGACCGCTATTTGCCGCTGCCCGGCGGCGGCAAGAACCCGGAGCGCTCGGCGATCAAGCAGGTCGCCTCGGGGCGGTTCGGCGTGACGGCCGAATATCTTGTCAATTCCGATGTCATGCAGATCAAGGTGGCGCAGGGCGCCAAGCCCGGCGAGGGAGGCCAGCTGCCCGGCCACAAGGTCGATGCGACCATCGCCAAGGTCCGGCATTCGACGCCGGGCGTCGGCCTGATCTCGCCGCCGCCGCATCACGACATCTATTCGATCGAGGATCTGGCGCAGCTGATCTATGATCTGAAGAACGTCAACCCGGCGGCCGACGTGTCGGTCAAGCTGGTGTCGGAAGTCGGTGTCGGCACGGTCGCGGCCGGCGTCGCCAAGGCGCGCGCCGACCACATCACCATTTCGGGCTATGATGGCGGCACCGGTGCCTCGCCGCTGACCTCGCTCAAGCATGCCGGCAGCCCGTGGGAAATGGGCCTGGCCGAGACCCACCAGACGCTGGTGCTGAACGGCTTGCGTTCGCGCGTTGCGCTGCAGGTCGACGGCGGCTTGCGCACCGGGCGTGACGTCATCATCGGCGCGCTGCTCGGCGCCGACGAGTTTGGCTTCTCGACCGCGCCGCTGATCGCGGCTGGCTGCATCATGATGCGCAAGTGCCACTTGAACACCTGTCCGGTTGGCGTCGCCACCCAGGACCCGGTGCTGCGCAAGCGCTTCAAGGGCACGCCCGAGCATGTCATCAACTTCTTCTTCTACGTGGCGGAAGAGGTGAGGGCGCTGCTGGCCGAGATGGGCTACACCCATATCGACCAGATTATCGGCGACAGCGATCTTCTGGAAAAGCGCGACGTGGTCCAGCACTGGAAGGCGCGCGGCCTCGACTTCTCGAAGATGTTCTACAAGCCCGATGCGCCGCACGAAGCGGTGCACTGGACCGAGCGGCAGAAGCACCCGATCGACGACGTGCTCGACCGCAAGCTGATTGAACTGGCCAAGCCCGCACTGGAGGCCAAGCAGCCGGTCAAGATCGAGGTGGACATCCGCAATGTCGACCGTTCGACCGGCGCGATGCTGTCGGGTGAAGTCGCCAAGCGCTTCAAGCACAAGGGCCTGCGCGAAGACACGATCCAGGTGAAGCTGACCGGTACCGCCGGCCAGTCCTTCGGCGCCTTCCTGGCGCGCGGGGTCTCGTTCGAGCTTGTCGGCGCCGGCAACGACTATGTCGGCAAGGGCTTGTCGGGCGGGCGCATTGTCATCCGGCCGCCGGAAGAGGCGAGGATCGTGGCGGCCGACTCCATCATCGTCGGCAACACGGTGCTCTACGGCGCCACCGAGGGCGAAGCCTATTTCGCCGGCGTCGCCGGCGAACGCTTCGCGGTGCGCAATTCGGGCGTCGCCGCCGTCGTCGAAGGCGTCGGCGACCATGGCTGCGAATACATGACCGGCGGTGTCGTCGTCGTCATCGGCAAGACCGGCCGCAACTTCGCCGCCGGCATGTCGGGCGGCGTCGCCTACGTGCTGGACGAGGCCGGCGATTTCGCCGAGCGCTGCAACATGGCCATGGTCGAACTGGAGCCGGTGCCGGAAGAAGACGACCTGATGGAAAGGCTGCTGCATCATGGCGGCGATCTCGACCACAAGGGCCGCGTCGACGTGTCGGGCGACATGACCAGCCATGACGAGGAACGCCTCTACCAGCTGATCTCGAACCATGTGCACTATACGGGTTCGGTGCGCGGCCGCGAAATCCTCGACGACTGGACGACGTTCCGGCCGAAATTCCGCAAGATCATGCCGGTCGAATACCGCCGCGCGCTGATCGAGATGGAACGCATGCGCATGGGCGTCGCGGCCGAATAGATTTTAAGAGAATTGCCGGGGAGCCCAGGCTTCCCGGCCCCTTTCATCGACAGTTTGACCTCGGGCGCAAGGTTGCCATGGCTGCCTCAAGAGGTTAACGGGTGCGGCGAAAACCGCACCATCTGGACAGCAGGAACTGGACTATGGGCAAGGTAACAGGCTTTCTCGAAATCGACCGGCAGGTGCACAAGTACCAGCCGGCCTCCGACCGCATCCGGCACTTCCGCGAGTTCACGCTGCCGATGTCGGATAAGGAGGTCGAGAAACAGGCCGCGCGCTGCATGGACTGCGGCATTCCGTTCTGTCACGGGCCGACCGGTTGCCCGATCCACAACCAGATCCCGGACTGGAACGACCTCGTCTACAACAGGGACTGGGACAACGCGATCCGCAACCTGCACTCGACCAACAATTTCCCTGAGTTCACCGGCCGCATCTGTCCCGCCCCTTGCGAGGAAGCCTGCACGCTGAACCTCGAGGACATTCCGGTCGCCATCAAGACGGTGGAACAGGCGATCGCCGACAAGGCTTACGAGACCGGCCACATCAGGCCCTATCCGCCGGAGAAGAAGACCGGCAAGCGGGTCGCCATCATCGGCTCCGGCCCGGCCGGCATGGCAGCCGCACAGCAGCTCGGCCGCGCCGGCCATGACGTCCATGTCTATGAGCGCGAGAGCCGCCCGGGCGGGCTGATGCGTTACGGCATTCCCGACTTCAAGATCGAGAAGCACTATATCGACCGGCGCATCGAGCAGATGCAGGGCGAGGGCGTGACCTTCCATTGCGGCGTCAATGTCGGTGTCGACAAGCCCGTCGCCGAACTGCTCGCCGAACATGACGCGGTGCTCTATTGCGGCGGCTCGGAAACGCCGCGTGCGGCCAACATTCCGGGCGACGATCTCGGCGGCGTGCATGACGCCATGCCCTATCTGGTGCAGCAGAACCGCCGCGTCGGTGGCGAGCCGATCCAGTCCGTGGCATGGCCGTCGCACCCGATCATCGCCGGCGGGCAGCATGTCGTCGTCGTCGGCGGCGGTGATACCGCCTCCGACTGCGTCGGCACCGCCTTCCGCCAGGGCGCGGTGCGCGTCACCCAGCTCGACATCCGCCCGCAGCCGCCCGAGAAGGAAGACAAGCTCGCGGTGTGGCCCTACTGGGCGACCAAGATGCGCACCTCGTCCTCGCAGGCCGAGGGTGCGGAACGCGAATTCCAGGTGGCGACGCTCGAATTCATCGGCGAGGACGGCCAGCTGACCGGCGTCAAATGCTGTGAGGTCGACGAGAAGCGCAAGCCGATCGCCGGCACCGAATTCGTCATCCGCGCCGATCTCGCCTTCATCGCGATCGGCTTTGCCGGACCGGCGATGGTGGGCGTGGCGAAGGAACTCGAGGGTGAGATGAAAATCGTCACAGACAGCCGCCGCTCGCGGAATGTCGAGGCCAATGACCGCGACTACAGGACCAGCGTCGACCGGCTCTATGCGGCGGGCGACGTGCGCCGTGGCCAGTCGCTGGTCGTCTGGGCGATCCGCGAAGGCCGCCAGGCGGCGCGCTCGATCGACGAGGCGTTGATGGGGGCGAGCGTCCTGCCGCGCTGAGACCGTTTGATCTCGGAAGCTCCGAGTGATTAAGGGGTGATCGCCGTCGTCGTGTCGGTCGCCGCGGCTGTCGCCGGCGGCTCGGCTTTCGGCGGCCATGAGAAATCGTCGGCGCGGCCGGGCGCGGCCTCCGGCGCCTTGCCTTCGATCACCAGCCGCTCCCCGGGAAGAGCCGGATTGGCGTTTGCCGGCGGGGCGGCGCCGAGCAACTCGGTGCCGCCGTCGAGCGCCGGGTCGCTGAGCAGCATGGGTGCGGTGCGGTCGATGACAATGGGTGCCGCGGCCGGCGCCGGTGCCTCGACGGGCGCGCCCGCAGGTGCTGTCGCCGGGGCCACGCTGCCGGGTGTGGCCAGGCCTAGGATCTTCATCAGCGGCTTTTCGGTGTAGAAGGCGAGCTTGCGCTTGCCGGCCTTGGAGACGTTGATGCCGTCATCGGCGCGCAGCCGCACCGGCTGGCCATTCATGTCGGGGCCGTTGGTGACGAAGGCGCCGTTCTCATCGACGAAGCCGTCCCAGACATCGACGAATTCGCCGCCATGGTTTTCGGCGGCCTGATGGTAGATGTCGTTGAAGGCCAGCATGTCGGAGGTCATCTTCGGCACCCGGAAGGCCGGCATGCCGACCCACAGGAAGGGCACCTTGGCGGTGGCGATGGCCTTGCCCAGTTCGTCGGTGCGGCGCTCATATTCCTTGGTCCAGTTCTCGGACCGGGGCTGCTCGCGCACGTCCCCCACCTTCATCTGCTGGCGGTCGTTGGAGCCCAGCATGACGACCACGGCGGTCGGTTTCTCGGTCTCGATCAGCGATTTGATCTGTTCGGGCCAGTTGTAGAAATCATCGCGCACGAAGCCCGACGAACCATTGGAGCGCGCGACGATCCTAATGGCTGGGTTGTCGGCAAAGGCTATGTCCAGGCCTTCGGCGAGGCCCGACGCCATGAAGTCGCCGACGACCAGGACGATGCGGGCGTCTGGCGCCTTTTCCGCTATCGGTGTTTGTGGCTCGATCGGCGCACGCGGAACCCTTGGTTTACGCGGCTTTGGTTTTGCCTTCTGGATGTCGAGCGGCGGCTCGACCCGCTCGCTGCGGCGCGGAAAGAGAAGGTCGCGCAACGACCATCCGCGATCTTGCTGCGGCTGCTCCTGCGCCATGGCCGGTACATGGAAGGCGCCGGCGGCGCCGATCGCCAGCAGGACGATCGCCAGAAAAAGGATCGGCGTGCGACGAGCAAGGATCGCGATACGCGCGGCCGAAACCAATCACTCCTCCATCCCCTTGCGCCTGGTTCCGCAAACCGGAGCCGGTTTTGCGGCCGGGCGCGAGTTCAAATTGCCATGGCGCCTGATATGCGCGCCCAAAATGCGCGCGGCGCTGTGGCCGGCTCTATTTTTGCCTGAGCCATTTGAGTACTTCCATGCTCGGGTAGCCGTCCTGGGTCAAGCCGACCTTTGCCTGATAGGCCATGATGGCGGTCTTTGAGCCGTCACCGATCTTGCCGTCGAACTTCCCGTCGTAAAGCCCGTGCTGCGAAAGCCGCTTCTGCAGCTCCTGCCGTTCCTCGAAGGTGAGCTTGGTGAAGGGCCGCTTCCAGTCCTGGACAAGGCCGTTGCCACCGGCGATTTCGTCGGCAAGAAGGCCAACGGCCAGGGCATATTTGTCGGCATTGTTGTAGGCCTTGATGACCGAGAAATTTCGGATCATCAGGAAAGCCGGCCCGCCACGGCCGTCCGGCACTTTCAGCGTCGCCTTGTCGGTGAGGTTCTTGAACGGCTTGCCGCTGGCCCTGGCGACGCCAAGCGCCTGCCATTGCGCCAGCGTCTTCGATCCGCCCGGCAGTTTGCCGGCCGGTATCGTGACTTCGTAGCCCCATGTCTTGCCGGCCTGCCAGCCGTTCTTCTTCAACAGATTGGCTGATGTCGCCAGCGCATCGGGGATGGAATTCCAGATGTCGCGCTTGCCGTTGCCATCCATGTCGACGGCATAGTGCTGGTAGCTGGTGGGGATGAACTGGGTCTGGCCCATGGCGCCGGCCCAGGAGCCCATCAGATGGCTTTCATCGATGTCGCCGGTCTGCAGGATTTTCAGGGCCGCGACCAGCTGGGTGCGGGCATATTTCGACCGCTTCGGGTCGCCATAACCCAAAGTCGCCAGCGACCGGATGACGTTGCGCATGATGTCGTCGCGCTTGAGGATCTCGCCATAGTTCGATTCCATCGACCAGATGGCCAGCAGAATGTAGCGATCGACGCCGAACCGCGCCTCGATCCTGTCCAGCCACGGCTTCCACTTCTTCGCCATCTGCTGCCCGACGGCGACAGACTGGTCGTGGACGCGATTATCGAAATAATCCCAGGCGGGCGCGGTGAATTCAGGCTGGGTGCGCGCCTTCTCCAGCACCACCGGATCGGGCTCTTTGATGTCCCTGAAAGCCTGGTCGTAGACAGCTCCGGAAACGCCACCGGCGACGGCAGTGGCGCGGAAGCTGGCGACCCATTGCCGGAAACCGGCATCGGCGAAAGCGGGTCCGGCAGGCATCAGCAAAGCGAGCGAGAGGCTGGCGGCCGTCATGACGCTGGTGAAACGTTTTGCGGCATTGCGAACGGACATGTTTTCCTCCTTCTCTGTCTCAGGAAAGACCATTCATCGCCGAACCGGGTTAGGAATTAGTTTACCATAGGTGCCGCTTGGAACGAAAAGACACCTCGATGCTTTAACCGGTGGAAGTTTCCCTCACCCGCCCCCCACTAATCTTCAATTCCGGCGTGAAAATGTCGCGGGACAGGGATTGCGGAGCCGGCCAGCAAACGGATAATTGAAAGCATGAAGAGAGTTCGCAAGGCAGTTTTCCCGGTCGCCGGTCTCGGCACGCGGTTCCTCCCGGCCACCAAGGCCGTTCCCAAGGAAATGCTGACCGTCGTCGACCGGCCGGTCATCCAGTATGTGGTGGACGAGGCGCGCGAGGCGGGCATCGAGCATTTCATTTTCGTGACCGGCCGCAACAAGGCGGTCATCGAGGACCATTTCGATATCCAGTTCGAGCTCTATGACACGCTGGCCCAGCGCGGCAAGGACGAGCAGCTTGCCCGCCTGCAGCGCCTGCAGCCGGCGCCCGGGCAGACCAGTTTCACCCGCCAGCAGGTGCCGATGGGCCTCGGCCACGCCGTATGGTGCGCGCGCGAACTGGTCGGCGACGAGCCGTTCGCGCTGTTGTTGCCCGACATGATCATGCAGTCGGAAAAGAGCTGCATGAAGTCGATGGTCGAGCTTTACGAGGAAACCGGCAACAACATCATTGCCGTGCAGGAATGCGACCCGGCGGAGGCCCACAAATACGGCATTGTCGGCCGTGGCGAGGATACGCATCACGGCTTCCGCATCACCGAGATGGTGGAGAAGCCGAAGACCGGCACGGCGCCCTCCAACCTCTACATCAACGGCCGCTACATCCTGCAGCCCGAGATCTTCAAGATCCTCGAAGGCCAGGAAAAGGGCGCCGGCAACGAAATCCAGCTCACCGACGCGATGCTGAAGCTGGAGAAGCTGCAGGCTTTCTACGGCTACCACTATCAGGGCCGCACCTTCGACTGCGGTTCCCCGGAAGGTTTCGTCGAGGCCAATGTCGCCTTCGCGCTGTGGCGCAGCGACATGAAGGAGAACATGGCCGGCGTCATCCGCACGCTTCTCGACGAGATGACGCCATCGGAGCGGCGAGTCGCGGTATCTTAGCTGGATGGGTAATGCCGGCGCGAGCGGCTGACCGCTCCGCACGCGTGTTTCAGCGCTGCACTTTCAGGCCGAGGTAGATGCTGTTGGCGGTGTAGTCGCGGCCAGGCAGGTTGCTGGTCAGCTTTTCGGTTCTCACCCGGCTGGTGAGGCCTGCATAGCGGTTCAGCCACCAGGTCAGCCCGGTCTCTGCGCTCAAGATCCTGTCATGGCCGTCGATGCCGACATAGTCGCGCCAGTCGAGGCCCAGGGCCGCGTTCGCTGTAAGGTTGGCGCGGATCTGCCGTTCGGCCGTCAAGCGGCCGGAATAGAGGATATCGCCGCTTTCACCCGCCGTGGTGGTGGTCTCGACAGTGGTCTTGCCGGTCAGGCCGATCGTCGTTCCGCGCTCCGGCGACCATTTGAGATCGGCGTTGACGGTGGCGCCGGAAATCGCCTCCAGGCTCTTGTCGTCGATCGCTTCCCTCAGCCAGCCGGCCGAGAACTCGCCGGAGAGCTTCTCACCCATGTCGAGTTGCAGGCCGGCGCGAGCGCCAAGGCGGGTCGAGGAACGCTCGAAGCCTTCATTGTCGATGCGCTGATCGTAGGCCCGTCGGCCGACCTCGATTTCGGTGAACGGGGTGAGGGCCGGAGAGATTTCGTAGCCGGTGCGCAAGGTTGCCGTGTAGAGCGTGTTGTCCTGATCCTTCTGCGACAGCGTGGTGCCGTCCGAAAGCTCGGCGTCGCCGTAGAAGTCGTGCGAGACCGCGCCGGTCAACGTGTATTGCATCTTGCCGACCGCTTTTTCGACGCCAAGGCTGCCGTCGATCGTCTGCCGCAGCGGCTGGGTACTGACGCCGGCAATGGCGTTGGGCGAGGACGCCGTTTCCGGCACGGCTTCGTAGCCGAGCTTGGCGATGGCGCGCAGTTCGTTGTCGAGGTCGACATTGAGCTGGCCTTCGATGCGGCCCTGCGCATCGTGAACCCGGTAACCCGACACCGTATCGCGGAACAGGCCATAGCCGTCGATGGTGGCGGAGTTTTCGCGCCAGTCGGAGACGGCGGTAAAGCGCAACGCTGTCTCAGACAGCAGCGCCGAGGTGCCGGCACTGCTCGAATCGCCGTTTGTGGTGGCGGTCAACCCCTGTTCGATCGATGGCCGGATGACGAAGGAACCCCATTTGACGCCGGTGGGCGCGAAGGGGTCGTCCTCGGCTTTCTTGTTCTGGCCCTCGATGGCGGCGGTACGCTCGGCGCCGGGGTCGAGTTTTTGCCTATCGGCGCTGTCGACGGTGAGAGCACGGCGGTTAGCCGCTTCCTGGTCGGTCGTGGCGCTGTCGGTATCGTCGGTCGCGGCTTGAGTGGTGTCCGTGGTCGCGGTCGCCGCCTTCTTCTTCTTCGACTTGTCGGCCGTCTTGGTGCCCGTTTTGGTCCTGTCCTGATCCGCCGCGTTCTGGCCGGCGCTTGACGGACGGCGGCGAGGCTTGGGCGGCGTCGGATTGTCGGTGGCCGTGTCGTCGGTCGCCTGCGGCGGATCGAAAATGCTGCCGGTGGCGGCATCCGTGCCCGTGTCGTCGGGGACAGCGCCGGCGCTGGCCGGCAAATAGGTGCGCGGCGGCGCATCGTCCTGCGCGGTGTTGGCCGACTGTTGCTGGCCCTGGGTGGCAAGGGCGAGCTGCCTTGCCTTGCGCTGCTGGTCGGACAGGATCGCCGATTCGGAAACCTCGCCGCGCAGCTCCGTTTCCTGGGCGTGGAGAGGTGCCGGGCGAAGCAAGGCAAACATGCTGGTCGCCAGCAACAAGGTGCATACCGCCTTGCCCCGTCGTCCACTCGATTTTTCTGGCTGGGCCCCGGACATCGCCACCACTGCTTGCGCGGCGCTGTGCGCGCCATACTTACCGAACCGTAAATGCGGATGGTTAACGGAGGGTTGAGGCGGCGATCGTTCGCCCGGTTAAAGTGCCGCTGTTTGCGGGATCCTGTGACCTGTCCGGAGCCTCCGCCGCCTGGTGCCAGCGGCATTTCTGTTGGACAGGCGGGCGGCAACGCGCTAATCGCATCATCCATGCATGGCAGACCCCTCGATAAGAAGCCCCTGGACAGGCAAGCGTCGATCGATTCGGCACTGAGAACGGTGGCGACCGAGCAGGCCGGCATCGCCGCCCTTGCCGAGGCGCTCGAGAACGGACTGGCCGCGCCTTTCGCCCAGGCCGTCGACATGATTTCGAAGATCGAAGGCCGGCTGATCGTCACCGGCGTCGGCAAAAGCGGCCATATCGGCTCGAAGATCGCGGCGACGCTGGCTTCGACCGGCACGCCGGCCTTCTTCGTCCATCCCGTCGAGGCCAATCATGGCGATCTCGGCATGATCGCCAGGGATGACGCCATCATCGCCATCTCATGGTCGGGCGAGAGCAAGGAGATGCTCGGCATCGTCGCCTATTCCAGGCGTTTTTCCATCCCGCTCATCGCCGTCACATCGGGCGAGACATCGGCGCTGGCGCGCGCGGCCGATGTGGTGCTGCTTTTGCCGCGCACCCCCGAGGCCTGCCCGCACGGGCTGGCGCCGACGACGTCGACGCTGCTGCAGCTGGTCATCGGCGATGCGCTGGCGATCGCTCTGCTCGAGGCGCGGGGTTTCACGCCGGACCATTTCCGCACCTTCCATCCCGGCGGCCAGCTCGGCGCCAATTTGACCATGGTCTCCGAGATCATGCGGGTCGGCGACCAGATGCCGCTGGCCGTGCTCGGCACCAAGATGCCGGAAGCGGTGATGACGCTGTCGCAGAAGAAGGTCGGCTGCGTTCTGATCGTCGACGCCAATGGCGAACTGGCCGGGATCATCACCGACGGCGATGTCGCGCGCAATTTGCACCGCAATCTGGCCGACGTCATCGTCGACGAGGTGATGACCCGCACGCCCAAGACGGTCGATCCGCAGACGCTTGCCGGCACGGCGATCGCGCTGCTCAACGAGCACAATATCGGCGCGCTGGTGGTGACCAGGAACAACATGCCGCTGGGCGTGGTGCATTTCCATGACCTGCTGCGCATCGGCGCCGCCTAGGCATGCCGATATTCAGGTGAGGCCGGTCTGCAAATGGCTGATAGCTGCGCTTCGCCGTTCTACTGCGTCGCAGTAGACTGGGCTCACCTACAAAAAGTACACTCCGCTCCGGCTCTCGTAAGCCACCTGGTTTGGTCGCTTCGCGCCCGTCTTCGAGTCCGGCTTGGCCTGACCTGAATCTGAGCATGCTTACCGAGGTGGGTGCGCTGTGAAAGTTCAGACGCGTTCCACTGTAAGCTCCAGGTCTGTATCCGCGGCACCCGTCACGCGTACCTGTGTACCGGCCGGCAGGTCAGGCCCGGAGACTCGCCACAGCGTGTCGCCGAGCTTGATGCGGCCGCGGCCGTCCTTGATCGGCTCGGCAAGCGTCGCCATGCGGCCGACCATCTGGGCGCCGCGCCGGTTGAGCAGCGGCTGGTCGGTTGGCTGGTCGCGCCCGCCCATGAGTTTCTTGCCGACGAAGGCTGAGACCAGCGAGAGCGCCAGGAAGGCAAGGACCTGGACCTGCCAGCTCCAGATCGCCGCATCCCAGATCAGCAGCGACACCGCGCCGATGATGAGCGCGGCGATGCCGATCCACAGCATGAAGAAGCCCGGCGCGATGACCTCTACGACCAGCAGCACGAAGCCCAGGACCATCCAGTTCCACGGGCCGAGTTCGGAAATGATGCGATCGAACATAAGAGTGACCTCCTACGAACTCAGTTGTCGCTCGGGCGCACGACCGGGGGGCGGGCGGCTTGGCGCTGTGCGCCGGTCGTGCCCTCGCTGCGGAAGACTTCCTTGGCGATCTCGCCGATGCCGCCGAGCGAGCCGATCAGCGACGACGCCTCGAAAGGCATCAGCACGATCTTGCTGTTGGTGGCGGTGCCGATCTTGGCCAGCGCCTCGGTGTATTTCTGCGCGACGAAGTAGTTCAGCGCCTGCACGTCGCCCTTGGAAATCGCTTCCGAAACCACCTGGGTGGCGCGGGCTTCGGCCTCAGCCGAGCGTTCGCGCGCCTCGGCGTCGCGGAAGGCGGCTTCCTTGCGGCCTTCGGCCTCGAGGATCTGCGACTGCTTGAGGCCTTCGGCGGCCAGGATCTGCGCACGCTTGTTACGCTCGGCGGTCATCTGGCGGCCCATCGATTCGATGAGGTTGGCCGGCGGGTTGATGTCCTTGATCTCGACGCGGGTGATCTTGATGCCCCACGGATGCGCCGCCTCGTCGACGACGCGCAGCAGGCGCTCGTTGATGGCGTCGCGGTTGGACAACAGTTCGTCGAGGTCCATCGAGCCCATGACGGTTCGGATATTGGTCATCGTCAGGTTGAGGATGGCGTTCTGCAGGCCGGCAACCTGGTAGGCGGCCTGTGCAGCATTGAGGATCTGGTAGAAGGCGATGCCGTCGACACCGACAATGGCGTTGTCGCGGGTGATGATTTCCTGGCTCGGCACGTCGAGCACCTGCTCCATCATGTTCATCTTGGCGCCAATGCGGTCGACGAACGGCGTGATGATGTTGAGGCCGGGGCTCAGTGTCCTGGTGTAACGGCCAAAACGTTCGACCGTATAGTTGTAGCCTTGGGGAACTGTCTTGATGCCTTTGAACAGCACCAGCACGACAAGCGCGACAAGAACAACGACCGCAATATCGAAACCACTGAAATCCATTTGGCTCTCCCTCAGAAGCGGGCCGCGAGAGCCATTCCCGCGCAGCCGACTTCGCCAAAGACTTAAGTGTGTTTCAGGAGCGTTACAATCAGGTGATGAAGGATTGTTTGTGGGTCTGCACTCACCGGTTGAAGGCAAACAGCTCCGCATCCATGTCGGCGAGTCCCTTGATCGAAGCCGAAACAATTTCGGAAGCGATGCGCGAGAAGGTGATGCCGTTGCCGCCGTAACCCATGACGGCATGGATGCGCGGATGGCGGGGGACGGCGCCGATATAGGGCAGGCCGGTGCTGGTTGTGCCGAAGGAGCCGGTCCAGGCGAATTCAGGCCTGACGTCGAGGTGCGGGAACAACTGGCCCAGCTTGTCGGCAATTCGGGCACTCTTGTCGGCGATCAGTTCGTCGCGCCGCGTCTCGTCGACAAAGTCCTCGTCCTCGCCGCCGCATATGACCCTGCCGTCGGCCGTCGAGCGCATATAGAGATACGGGTCTGACGCTTCCCAGATAAACGCCGGACCCGGCCAGAGTTTTCGCGGTTGCGGGCGCGTCGCGATCGCCCAGGTCGAAATGATCCGGTGGGCCGCCGCCGGCACGATGTCGACCAGTTCGTAGCCGGTGGCCAGAACGACATGCCGTGCCGTGATGCTGGGACCGTCTTTCGTGGCCACGATCACCTCGTCGGCACTGTCTTCGATCACCGTCGCCTCGACGGGAGCGAGGAAGCGGGCCTTGCGCTCCAGCGCCTTGAGCAGCAAGCCGGCCGTCAGCTTGCGCGGGTCGAGCGCGATGTTGCCGTGGCTGAGGATGGCGCCGCCGCGGTTGATGCGGAATGTCTCCGCCAGCGGCTGCGGCGTCAGATAGGTTGCGGCAATGCCCGCCTGCCGCCGCGCTTCGGCTTCCTCGCGCAGCTCCGACGGACCGAGCACCGTGCCGGCCAGATAGAGCGACTGGGTGCGGCGCAGGCGACAATCGATTGCGAGATCCTCGATACGGCCAGCGAGGTTGGAAACGGCGAGGCGCGAGCGGCGCCAGGCCTGCTGTGCCTTGGCCTTGCCGATCATCTTCGAGAGCGTTGAAAGCGGCTGATCGATTTCAAACTGGACCAGTGCCGTGGTCGCAGCGGTCGAGCCTTTCAGCGGCCCGCGCCGGTCGATGCAGATCACCTGATGCCCGTCCGCCGTCAGCGCCTCGGCCATCATGGCGCCGCTGATGCCCATACCGATGATCAGGACATCGGCCTTGACGTCGCGGGTCAGCGCCGACGCCGGCACGGCAGGCGCCCGATAGGCGGACCAGACGGGCCGGCCGGTTCTGAGGTCGAGTTTGCGGGGCATCGAATTCTCCGAAGGTGCGCCTCAACGCCCCGCAGTGGCCCTTGTTCCGGTTAGAGCGGCGAGCCGCTCTAACTCTCTGGTTGACGAAATTCCCAAGGGAAAGCGCTATGCGCTTTTCCCGCAAAACCGTTTCACATTTTTCCTGGAATTTCTCCTAGACCCAGCCGGACAGTTCGCGCCGCACCATCGCCTCGATCACCGCCATGCCCTCGGCACTGTCATTGAGGCAAGGGATATGGGCGAAGTTCTTGCCGCCGGCGTGATGAAAAGTCTCGGCTGCCTCGCGGCCGATCTCGTCCAGCGTCTCGATGCAGTCGACGGAAAAGCCGGGATTGACGATGGCGATGGATTTGACGCCGTCCTTGCCCAGTTTCTCCACCGTCTTGTCAGTGTAGGGCTGCAGCCATTCCTGGGCGCCGAAGCGGGACTGGAAGGTGGTTATCAGCTTCTTTTCGTCCCAGCCGAGCCTGTCGCGCAACAGCCGGGTCGTCTTGAGGCAGTGGCAATGGTAGGGATCACCTTTTTCGAAATAGGGCCTTGGGATGCCGTGGTATGAGGCGATGACCACTTCCGGCTCGAAATCCAGCGTCGCGAGATTCTGCTCGATCGAACGCGCCAGCGCCTCGATATAGACCGGCTCGTCATAGTAAGGCGGCACGCTGCGGATGGCGGGGGCCGCGCGCATCTTCATCAAGGCGCGAAACAGCTGATCATTGGCGGTGGCCGTGGTCGTCGCGGAGTATTGCGGGTAGAGCGGGAACGAAAGAATGCGGTCGCAGCCCTGTGCGACCAGACTTTCGGCGACACTCGCGGTCGAAGGATTGCCGTAGCGCATCGCCCAGTCGACGACGACATTGGGCAGGTCGCGCAACGCCTCGGCCAGCTTTTCGCCCTGGGCGCGGGTGTAAGTGCGCAGCGGCGACTCGTTCCTTTTCTGGTTCCATATCCGGGCGTAGTTGGCGCCGGACTTCTTCGGCCGGGTGGTGAGCACCAGGCCATAGAGGATCGGATACCAGATCGCCCTGTTGAGTTCGATGACGCGCGGATCGGACAGGAATTCCCTGAGATAACGCCACATCGGCTTGAAGTCGGTGCCGTCAGGCGTGCCGAGATTGATCAGCATGACACCGACCTTGCCGGTCTTGACCGGCGGATGCCCGGCCGGCAGTGGGCCAAGGGCCTTCGCGGCTTTGGGATCGACAGCGATTGTGAGCGTCATAGGGGTTCTCCAGGAGGCGCGAACCTAATCATCCTGCGCGGGCTTTCAATGTCGCGTCTGGCCGCACCTTAACGCGTGTCGAGCTGAAAACAGAACACCCGCCCGGTTTCCCAGGCGGGTGTTGAATGGCAAAAGGCGAAGTGACGTTACTTCGCCGGGATGGTCAGCGTCGCGCCGGGCATCAGCCGGTGCGGCCTTTGACCCTTGTTGGCCTCGTAGATGAGTTTCCACTTGGTGGCGTCGCCATAGGCCTTCTTGGCCAGATCCCAATAGGTGTCGCCGGTAACGATGACATGGCTGCCTGTTGCCGGTGCGGCTTCAGCGGGCTTTGCCGGTTCTGCCGGCTTGGCGGGTTCCGCCGGCGCCGGTGCTGCCGGTGCAGGGGTGGCCTCGGCGGGCTTTGCCGGCTCGGCTGGTGCGGGTGCTGGAGCCGCGGGAGCCGGCGCGGCCGGTGGCGCAGGTGCATTCTCCGTCGATATGGCAGGCGGCGTGTTGGCGATATTGCCCGAATTGGCGGGCAGTTCGGGCATTGCCGGTGCCGCTTCGGCGGGCTTTGCGGCCTCGGCGGGCTTGGCAGGTTCTGCTGGCGCGGGGGCAGGCTTTGCCGGCTCTGCAGGCTTGGCCGGTTCCGCTGCCGGGGCCGCCGCGACGGTCGCGGCGATCTCGGTGATGCGGCCGTCGAGCTTGGGCGTGTAGGGCCGGTGGGCGCCGAGATAGTCGGCCACGACCTGTTCGAGACCGGGGCCGTAGTCGTAAGCATTCTTGGCCTTTTCGGCGAAGACCTTGTAGCCGTCGCCGCCCTGGCGCACGTAATTGTTGGTGGCGACGAGATAGTCCTTGTCGGGCTTGATCGGCGTCCAGGCGCCGTTCTCCATGACCTCGACGGATTTGACGCGGCCGGCATTGGGCGCGACCGATTTGTCGAAGGCGTATTTGAGGCCAGCCACCTGTGGGAAGCGCCCTGCGCCGTCCTCGATCTGGCTGAGGCCGCTTTCGAGGCCGGCGACCAGGTCCTTGCCCGAAATCTGGAAGGTCGCCAGCGTGTTCTGGAACGGCAGCACGGTCAGCACCTCACCCATGGTGACGGTGCCCTTGTCGATCGAGGCGCGCAGGCCGCCGCCATTGGAGATAACGATCTCGACGCCCTGTCCCTTGACGCGGTCGAGGATGGCGTCGGAGACAAGGTTGCCCATCGCGCATTCCTTGGCGCGGCAATTCTCGCGGCTGCCGTCGATGACGTCGGTGGTCTCGGCCACTTCCTTGTTCTTCAAAGCCTCGATCGGCGCGCCGAGTTCCTTGATACGGGCGAGCACGGCGGGATCGGGCGTGATCGACTTGTCGAGAAAGATCGGGTCGCCGCTCGCCGACTTGACGACGCCATTGTCGTCGAACACCACCTTGAACTCGCCGAGATATTTCGAATAGGAGGCCGCCTGCACCACCGGCACCTTGTAGCCGCCGGGGTTGTCGACCATCGTCGGGTAGGGGCCCGCCGCCTTCGGATCGGTGTTCGACAAGAGCGTATGGCTGTGGCCGCCGACAACCACGTCGATGCCCGGGATCTTGGCGATGATGTCGCGTTCCCTGTTGTAGCCGATATGGGTCACGGCGATGATCTTGTTGACGCCTTGCGCCTTCAGCTTCTCGACCTCGGCGGTAATCGATTTGACGTCGTCCGCGATTGCGATGTTGGGACCGGGCGAGGCGAGTTCGGGCGTGTCCTTGGTGACGGCGCCGACAATGCCGATCTTCTGCCCACCGACCTCCACGACGATCGACGGCTTGATCTTGCCGGCCGCGCCGGACTTGTCGTTGGGCACGACATTGGCACTGACGATCGGGAATTTTGCCTTGTCGAGGTAAGGCACCAGCGCGCTCTCGCCATCGTCGAATTCATGGTTGCCGAGCGTCACCGCGTCGGGTTTCATCTGATTGAGGAATTCCTCCTCCACGGTGCCCTTGTAGGTGGTGTAAAACAGCGATCCTTGGAAGCTGTCACCCGCATTGAGCAGCAGCACGTTCTGGCCTTCGAGCTTCTTGCGCTCCTGGGCGATCGCCGTGATCAACCGGCCGGCGCCGCCGATGCATTCGCCCTTGGTCTCCTCGTCGGCCGAACAGGTAGACTCATATTTGTTGTTGCCTTCGATGCGGCTGTGCCAGTCATTGAAATGCAGGATATTCAATGTGTAGTCGGCAAAGGATGCGCCGGCCGACAGGCCAAGCGTCGATGCGGACAGGGCGGCAATGGCGGCAAGCTTTTTCATCTTCGTCTCCCGGTGGGCTGATCGGAGGCGTTTAACGCCCTTGCTTGACTGGGGTATAACAGCCAGCGTTTTGACCATGTTCCCATCGCGTTCCGGCTGACGCAAGCGGAAATGCCGCCACTTTTTGCAGGCGCAAAAAAGGGCGGCGGCCAATCGGCCGCCGTCCCCAATGTGTCCAGTGTTTGCCGGTTCAGGCGCGTCGCGTCAGCACGAAGTTCTGGCCGGACGAACTGGTGCAGTTCAACTGGCTGGTGGAGATCAGCAGGCAGTTGAAGCTGACCGGCGTCTGGCGGATCAGCGACGTCCCGTTGATCTCGACCGAAGTGGCGCCGGTCATCGTGTAGCTGCCATCGGCCAGCTTCTGGCCGGTGTCGGTGGCGACGGTCGTGAACTTGCCGCCGGTGAAGGTCGACAGGCCGGTGCCCTTGGCATCGATCCACGAGCCCTCGACGCCTTTCGGCGCGGCCGCCATCGGCGGTGCGTCGGGACCGCTTGTGGTACAGGCGGCAAGCATCATGGCAAAGGAACCCGCCACGCCGATCGAAAGAACTTTGCGCGCAATAGTCATCTGAAATCCTCTCCAACCGCATCGGCCCAAAAATCGGTTTCGATTTTGGCAGGCACGATGCGAACGTCCAAAGTGCTGGAACGGGCGTGCGTCCCGCAAGACGCGCGCTGCCCCAGGCCGCATTCCTTCAATCGCCCGATTTCCGGGCGATTGCAAGGCAATGGCGCATGGTGCGCAGGGTGCTATCGGACGAGGATGTTGCGGAATTGCCACGGATCGCTGCGGTCGAGGTCCTCCGGGAAGAGGCCCGGGCGTCGGTCGAGCGGCGTCCAGTCGGTGTAATGGCCTTCGACCGGTCCGAGATAGGGCGACTGGACTTCCAGGCAGCGCTTGTAGTCCATCTCGTCGGCTTCGACGATGCCGGCATCGGGATTTTCCAGTGCCCAGACCATGCCGGCCAGAACCGCCGAGGTGACCTGAAGGCCGGTGGCGTTCTGATAGGGCGCCAGCTTGCGCGCCTCGGCCAGCGACAGGTGCGAGCCATACCAGTAGGCGTTCTTGTCGTGGCCGTAGAGCAGGACACCGAGTTCGTCGACGCCGTCGACCAGTTCGTTCTCGTCGAGCACATGGTGCACCGGCTGAGGCTTGCCGGCGGCGCCGAACATCTCGTCCAGCGACAGGATCGCGTCATTGCAGGGATGGTAGGCGTAGTGGCAGGTCGGCCGGTATTGGACCTTGCCCTTCTTTGAGCGAACGGTGAAGAAATCGGCGATCGAGATCGACTCGTTGTGCGTCACCAGCAGGCCGTATTGCGCGCCCGGCGTCGGGCACCACGAGCGCACGCGCGTGTTGGCGCCGGGCTGCTCCAGGTAGATCGCGGCCTTGGAGCCGTGCTTATGCTTCTTGGCGTTCTTCGGCATCCATTTCTCATGCGTGCCCCAGCCGAGCTCGGCGGGCTGCAGGCCTTCGGAAATGAAGCCCTCGACCGACCAGGTGTTCCAGAACACATCCATCGGCTTCGGCTTCTTGGTGCGCTGGGTGTCGCGCTCGGCGATATGGATACCCTTGACGCCGGCCTTCTTCATCAGCTTGGCCCAGCCCTCGCGGTCTTCCTGCGCCGGCTCCGAGAACTCGAGGCCAAGATCGGTGGCGAGGTTGACCAGCGCCTGCTTGACGAACCACGAGACCATGCCGGGATTGGCACCGCAGGTGGAGACGGCGGTAGCACCACCGGGCTTGTCCTGCTTCTCCTGGATCATCGCCTCGCGCAGCGCATAGTTGGTGCGGCTGGCATTGTCGGCCTTGGCGTCGAAATAGAAGCCGAGCCACGGCTCGACGACGGTGTCGATGTAGAGCACGCCGAGCTTGCGGCAGAGCCGCATCAGGTCCACCGAGCCGGTATCGACCGACAAATTGACGCAAAAGCCCTGGCCGCCGCCATTGGTCAAAAGCGGCGTCAAAAGTTTCTTGTAGTTCTTCTCGGTCACCGCTTCCTGGACGAAAGCGATGCCGCGCTCGTCGAGCAGCTTGCGGTCGGTGTCGCGTGGGTCGAGTACCGTCATGCGCGACTTGTCGAACTTGAAATGGCGTTCGATGAGCGGCAGCGTCCCCCGTCCGATCGAGCCGAAGCCGATCATCACAACAGGGCCGGTGATCTCACCGTAAACGGGCCAGTTTTCATTCGCCATTTTATCGAGCACTCCTCAAAAAACACTCCGGAACAGCCGCTTGGCCGCGGCGCGACAAACCATAGATCATTGTCACAATAAAGGGAAAAGCAGCGAAACGCCTGGGAGCGCAGCTGTGGAAGTGCTCGGCGATGCCACCGGGAGGCGATGGCCTGCCCGATGGCGGATGTTGAGCCGGCGTCGTATCAGCGAGCGCCGCCGGACGCGTTGATGCGTTCGCCGGTAAGCCACGCTGCCTCGTCCGAGGCGAGGAAGGCCACGGTCGGGGCGATGTCGTCCGGCTTGCCGAAGCGCTGGCCGAGGGGGACGCCAGCGATCAGCATATTGCCGAAATCGGTGCCGACCATGCCTTCGGTCATTTCGGTATGGGTATAGCCAGGCGCCACGATGTTGACACGGATGTTGCGGGCTCCGAGTTCTCTCGACAGGCTGAGCGTCAGCGTATCGATCGCGGCTTTGCTGGCGGAATAGAGGCTGGTGTTCGGCACCGGGTTCCAGCTCGAGATCGTGCCGATGTTGACGATGCTGCCGCCGGTCTCGGGGAAGTGGCGCATGGCCGCCTTGGTGGTCAAGATCGTGCCCAGCACATTGGTGTCGAACAGCCGCCGATAATCCGCCTCACTGGTTTCCTCGAAAGTGCCGAAGCTGGCGGTCGCGGCGTTGTTGATCAGAATGCTTGGCTTGCCGAATGCGATCTCGGCGGCCTCGAACATCTTCTCGACTTCGGCGGCCTCGGCCACGTCACCCTGAACCGCGGTCGCCTTGCCGCCGGCGGCGACGATCTCCTTGACCGTGCGTTCTGCAGCCTCACGGCTGGAGGCGTAGTTGACGACGACGGCAGCGCCTTCCGCCGCCAGCCGTTTGGCGATGCCGGCACCGATGCCTCGCGCGGCACCGGTGACGATGGCGACCTTGTTGTTGAGCTTGCCCATTTTGGTTCTCCGAATGGATGGATGGATTTGACATCAAGCCAATTGGCTATTCCCAAACGGGTTAGGTAGAGTGAATTTCACCATATAACTAATTCCAGGGTGGAATAGATGGACAGGCTTATGGCGATGAACACCTTTATAAGGGTCATCGAAACCGGTTCGTTCTCGGCGGCCGCGCGGCATTTGCGCGTCGGGCAGCCAGCCGTCTCGAAGGCCATCGCGCAGCTCGAGGAACGGCTCGGCGTTCGCCTGCTGTCGCGCACCACCCGAGGTCTCTCGCCGACCGATGCCGGCGTCAGCTTCTATGAAGGCGCCAAGCGCGCGGTCGACGAGGCCGACGAAGCCGAGAACACGGCGCGTGGCACTGCGGCGGCGCTTACCGGGTTGCTGCGCATCGGTACGTCGGTGACCTTCGGCCGCCTGCATGTCGTGCCGAGGCTGAAAGCCTTCCTGGATGCTCACCCGAGGCTCGACGTCGAGGTGGCGATGGACGACAGGAACGTCGACCTCGTCGAGGAAGGGGTGGATGTCATGCTGCGACTGGGTGAAAGCTTCGCTCCCGCTCATATCGGGCGCAAGATCGCCACCTGTCGTCGTCTCGTGGTGGCGGCACCTTCCTACCTGGCACGCGAGGGCGAACCCATCGCGCCGGATGAGCTGTCGCGGCACGAGGCGATCCTTTTCGTCCGGGCAGGCACTTCCAGTCGCTGGACATTCCGGCGAGGCGCCGAAGAGGTTTCGCTTGCCGGCCAAGGGCGGCTGCGCGTGACTTCCGCCGAAGGGATACGTGAGGCAGTACTTGCCGGCATCGGCTTCACGGTCGGCTCCGAATGGATGTTCGACGCGGAACTGCGCAGCGGTGCGGTACGGCCGATCCTGGTGGACTGGGCGCTGCCGCCTGTTGAATTGTGGGCGCTGTTTCCAGCCGGACGCAAGGCCAGCGTCAGGGCAAGGACATTCGTCGAGTTCCTGGCCAGCAGCCTGTAGCGGCTTAGCGCGTCATCGTCTTCAGATGTTCGATCAGCCGGTCGCGGTCCGATGTCAGGCCCTTATAGTCGAGCTGATCGAGATCGAGCGCTTCGAGCTGGGCGGCAAAGGACAGTGCGAGCGTCGCCCGGTCCGGGTGCCGCGCCAGCACGGCGAGTGGGTCGAGATGGATGCGGATGGTGAACAGGATGTCGCGTGAGGACGGCAGCTTGCGCAGCGTCTGCCGCTCGACGCGGATGAAGGCGTGCGCCTCGACGTCACCGTCGGGGAAGCGTGTCGGCCGGTTGGTGGCGCGGTCGATGCGCTCGACATTGGACAGCGGATGGTAGAGCGCATTGTCGGCCTGGATCGACCAGTTGAAGCGCTCGACCGCCTGTCCCTGCAGGCCGTCGAACATGCGGTTGATCAGTTCGGCGGGACGCGTGCCCGGACCGAAACCGGGCACGGGCTCGTGGATTTGCTGCAGCGGCTTGCCGAATTTTTCGAGCAGCGACCAGGACGAAGGAAAGCACAGCGAGCCGGCGGCGAGCCGCCAGCCGCTGTCGTCGCGGCGCATCAGGATCAGGTCTTCCTGGACCAGCAGCGAGGCCGCGACCAGCGGCGCGTCGGCAAGATCCGAAGGCAGAGCAGGGTGGTTCGCGGCGCCCACCACCGCGATGCCCGCATCGGTGCGGCGATGGGTGCGCGGAAATCGCTCCGGCAAATACGCGCCGAGCAAGTCGAGCACTTCCCGCTGGGCATCCCGCGTGCCGTCCTCCTCGACGAAAACCCGGTCGGGGATTTGGGCATAAAGCTGGCGCTTCTCGGCGAGATAAGGCAGAAGATGGCCGTCGACCTCGATCCAGTTTGCCGGCTCAAGCGGCTTCAGCCCGATGTTGAACAGCTTCGACGAGCCGTCATAAGGGGTGTGGGTGGGCAGGGCCTCGACCAAACTCATGCTTCCTTGAGAGCGTCGAGACCGGTGGCGGTCATCCTGGCCAGGAATTCGGTGACCTCGTAGTCCGCGGCGCCGGCCTTGGCGAAGGGGTCGGCAGCCAGCCTGGCATCGAGGATCTCGCGCGGGCATTGCGCGATAATGATGCCGCCGGTCCGCGGTTTCTTCGGCCCGGAAGCGACGAATATACCATCCGAATAGCAGCCCTTCAGCCATTCGATATGCGCCGCCTGCAAGCGGTCGATCTCGGTCAGGGGCACTTTGTAGTTCAGCGAAACGACGAACATGGCGTTATCCTGGTTCACACAAGCTTTGCGGGAATCAAGCCGCGCAGCGAATTGCCGACAAAGAGTGCCTTGGCCGACTTCAGATCGTCGTAGCTGTAGATTGCTTCTTCCGCCCGGCCTTCATCCAGAAGCTCGGCGCGCAATACGCCAGGCAGCAGGCCGCAATCGAGCCGGGGCGTTGCCAGCACGCCGTTGCCGAAATCGGCGAAGACATTGGTGATGGTGCCTTCGCAGATTTCGCCGCGCTCATTGACCAGGATCACCTCGTCGGCCTGGGTGACGAGATACTCGGAACGGGCATGGGTGTAGAGCTGGCGCCGGCTGGTCTTGTGGCGCAGCAGCGTATTGCCTGAGTCGAGCCGCGTCCGCGCCAGCCGCAGCACCCAGACCTTGTCGGCGGCGAGCGGTTCGTAGGGCTGTGCCGAGGCCGTCGCGTCGCCGTTGCGTGCCAAAGCGAGCCGCGTGCGCATGGCGGTTCGGGCGCCATCAAGGGCGTCGCTCAACACCTCGGCTATCCGTTGCGGATCGCAGGCGAAGCCGAGCTCCGCCGCCGAGCCATAGAGGCGTGCAAGGTGGCGATCGAAGCGCAGGAAGCCCGTCCCGGGCTGCCAGCGCATGGTTTCGATCAGCTCGAAATCGGCGGTGTTCCCGTCGCGAAGCGGGCTTTGAGCAGACACTCCTGATACTCCTCCTCGGGCGTCGAATCGAAGACGATGCCGCCGCCGACATTGTAGACGGCCTCGCCGCTGGCAAAGAGCGAGATGGTACGGATCGCCACGGAAAAGCGCATCGTGCCCCCCGGTGCGATCCAGCCGATGGCGCCGCAATAGACGTCGCGCGGCGTGCTCTCCAGATCGTGCAGGATCTCCATAGCGCGAATCTTCGGCGCGCCGGTGATCGAGCCGCAGGGAAACAGTGCTGCAAACACCTGGCGAATGGTGAGACCCGGCAGCAGCTTCGCCCTGACGTCGCTCACCATCTGGTGGACGGTCGGGAAGCTCTCGATGCGGAACAGTTCCGGCACTTCCAGCGTGCCGACCTCGCTGATCAGCGAGATATCGTTGCGCAGGAGGTCGACGATCATCCGGTTCTCGGCCTGGTTCTTCTCATCGTTGCGCAGGAAGGTCTTCTGCCGCTCGTCCTCGGTCTTGGTCGCGCCGCGCGGGGCCGTGCCTTTCATCGGATGCGTTTCGATCATCCCGGCCGCATTGATCTCGAAGAACAGTTCGGGCGAGCGCGACAGCACGATGGGATCGCCCAGCGTCACCAGCGCGCCGTACTTCACCGGCTGGCGTTCGGTCAGCGCATCGAAGGCGGCAAGCGGGTCGCCCGACCATTGCGCCTGCACCGGAAAGGTCAGGTTGCCCTGGTAGCAATCGCCTTGCCTGATGTGCTGGTGCAGCCGCGAGAAGCGTTTCTCATAGTCCTCGAATGACCAGGCCGCCCGCGCATCGAAGATCGGGCCGTTCGGGGCTGCTGCGTTGCGTGGCGGCACCGCTTCTTCGACCGGAGCATCGAAAGCACCGAGGCAGATCAGCGGCGCGCGACGCCCCTTGGGCAGCAACGGAACGAGTTTCGGCTCGAGCAGATAACCGGCCTCGTAGGAGAAATAGCCGGCCAGCCATTTGCCGGCGTCGTGCGCGGCCTGCGCTGCTTCCAGCGCCGCCTGGAAATCCCGGGCCTCATGCGCCACGATGATATCGGCCGGCCGGTCGAATACGAGCTGACGCGCGCTTTCGTCGTTGCGGAAAATGGCGGCGGGCAGGGACATGGGGACCAGGATCGATGAAGCCGTCGATCGCTCTATATGGGGGGGCGCTCGCGTGCAATCGAGGGAACGGCACCTTGCCCCTCAAAGCCGACCTCGTGGCGACCTTGCCTGCCAAAAAGAAATCAGCGGGGCCTGTGGCCCCGCCGGCTTGATGATCTGCCTTTGCCGCTCAGGTGTTGCTGGCGGTTCCGGCTGTCGGAAACTGCTTGGCGAATTCCTTCTCGTCGCCGGCGGCGAGCAGCTTGGCTTGGTCGATCCAGCGTTCGCGGGCGATGCGGCCGTCGAAGTTCATCACGTCCTCGATCCGCTTGATGTCGGCTGCGGTCCAGGCGGCGATCTGGGCGAAGGTGGTGACGCCCTGCGCCTTGAGCAGCTTCTCGTTGACCGGGCCGATCCCGATCAGCCGGCGCAGATTGTCGGGCTTGCCAGCCGCAGGCTTGGCTGCCGCCGGGGCGGCCTTCTTGGCGGCTGCCGGCTTGGGCGCGGCCGAACTCTTTGCTGCCGAAGCCGTGGAGGCAGCAGGTTTGCTCGCGGCGGGCTTGGCGGCCGCGGGCTTCGGTGCAGCCGACTTGGCGGCGGCAGCCTTCGCCGGCGCCGCCTTCGCGGCTGGTTTGGCAGGCGCAGCCTTGGCCGCCGCCGGAGCGGATTTGGCTGCCGCCGGCGTTGACATCAGGGCGGCCGGCGGCTGACTGGCGGCCTTTGCTCCACCCGTCTGCGCGTCGCGCAACTGGCGCTCGAGGTCGGCGCGGGTCTTGCCGCATGCATTGAGTTCGCCGGTCAGGCGATCGCTGTCGGCACGCAGCTTGTCGCGCTCGCCGCGGGTGCGGTCGAGGTCGCCGCGCAAACTGTCGAGCTCACCACGCAGGCGACCCCAGATGAACCAGCCAACCAAAACGCCTACAAGGAACGCCAGGACCACGTAGAAAAAAGTGCCCATTGTCTCTCTCCAGTCAGATCCGTCTGCCGTGGGTCATGACCTTCGGCGATGGACTACTCGGTGATGGTTCCGCGGGTTCGCAGAACAGCCGGCTTCGGTTCGAGCTGTCGGCGATCGGCTTCTCCAGCCCATGGCCAACGGCCGTTGTCGCGTTCGCCTGAGCGTCAGGACCGGCTGAGATTCTCCCTCGCCGATCCGCATAGGCTCCGGCTGAGCTTGCGGCGAAGGCTATCATAGAGCTTGTGGAAAGCTATGGGAAAAACTTCCGCCTAGAGTTCTTCAAGAACAAATATTTAGCGAAAGAACAGTGCCGTTCCAACATGCATTCCGGCTAAACTGTTCTTTGCAAGCGAGAGCGTCTCAGCCGTCGAGCATTTCCAGTTCATCGATCAGGCCGCTGATGACACCGAGCCCGATCTGCCAAAAGGCGGGATCGGTGGCGTCGAGGCCAAAGGGCGCCAGAAGCTGCGAATGATGCTTGGTGCCGCCGGCGCGCAGCATCTCGAAATACTTGTCCTGAAAACCGCGCTCGGCGTTCTGGTAGACGGCGTAGAGCGAGTTCACCAGGCAGTCGCCGAACGCATAGGCATAGACGTAGAACGGCGAATGAATGAAGTGCGGGATGTAGGTCCAGAACACCTCGTAACCCTCGCGCAGCTTGATCGCCGGGCCGAGGCTTTCGGCCTGCACTTCCAGCCAGAACTGGCCGAGCCTGTCGGATGTCAGTTCGCCGTTGCGGCGCTCGGCATGCACCTTGCGCTCGAATTCGTAGAAGGCGATCTGGCGCACCACCGTGTTGATCATGTCCTCGACCTTCTGGGCGAGCATGGCCTTGCGCTCGCGCCGGTCGGTGGTCTGCTCGAGCAGCGAGCGGAAGGTCAGCATCTCGCCGAAGACCGACGCCGTCTCGGCCAGCGTCAGCGGCGTCGAGGCCATCAGCGCGCCCTGGCCGGCGGCCAGCACCTGGTGCACGCCGTGGCCGAGTTCATGCGCCAGCGTCATCACGTCGCGCGGCTTGCCCATGTAGTTGAGCAGCACATAGGGATGGGCCGACGGCACGGTCGGATGGGCAAAGGCACCTGGCGACTTGCCCGGGCGCACCGGCGCGTCGATCCAGTTGCGGTCGAAGAAGGTGCGCGCGATCTCGGCCATCTCGGGGGAGAAGCGCTGATAGGCGGACAGCACGGTGTTGCGTGCTTCGTCCCAGCCGATCACGGATTGCGGCGTCTCCGGCAGCGGCGCGTTGCGGTCCCAGTGGTTCATCACGTCCATGCCGAGCCAGCGCGCCTTCATCGCGTAGTAGCGATGCGACAGGCGCGGATAGGCCTCGCGCACCGCGGTGGCGAGGGCGTCGACCACGCCGCGCTCGACGCGGTTGGCGAGATGGCGGGAATCGGCAATGTCCTCGAAGCCGCGCCAGCGGTCGGAAATTTCCTTGTCCTTGGCCAGCGTGTTGGTGATCAGGGTGAAGGTGCGCAAATTCCTGCGGAAGGTCGCGGCCAGCGCCTCGGAGGCGCGGCGGCGCACCTCGCCATCGGCATCCTGCAGGCGATTGAGGGCTGGCTCCAGCGTCAGTTCCTCGCCGTCGACGTCGAAGCGAAGGTCGGCCATCGTCTCGTCGAACAGGCGGTTCCAGGCGCCGCGCCCGGTGATCGACTTCTCGTGGAAAAGCTGCTCGACGCGGTCCTCGAGCTGGTAGGGTTTGTCCATTCTGAGGTCGAGCACCCAGGGCCGGTAGTGGCCGAAAGCGGGATCGCTGGTGAGCGCGCTTTCGATCGCGTCGTCGTCGATCAGGTTCAGTTCAAGCGCGAAGAACAGGAGATGCGCGCTGGCGTCGGTCATCTTCTCCTGGATGTCGCCATAGAGCTTGGCACGCTGCGGATCGGCGGTGTTGCCGGCATAGACGAGGCCGGCATAGGAGACGATGCGGCCGATCAGTTCCTCCAGTGCCTCGTAGGCGACCAGCGCCTCGCCCAGCTTGCCGGCGCCGCCGCGCCCGGCCTCGGCGGCGAGCGTGCCCTTCCAGCGGGTCTCGAAAGCGATCGCGTCGGCGGCTGCCCTGGCGATGTCACGCTTCAGTTCCGGGGCTTCCATGCCGGCATAGAGGTCGGCAAGGTTCCATTCCGGCAGATCGCCAAGCTCGGCCGCGCCCTGACCGGACGCCGGTGCCGCAAGCCGCCGACCAAACATCATGCGCATCGACAATACCTTCTGTGAAATATGAGGTCAGAATCAAGGGGATCAGGCAAGCCGGTCAAATCGTAAGGAATTCGTTCACCGGGTTTTTTGAAACCTTATTTAGAACCCTGTGCCAAGATGATCCATGGGGATTTCGGGCGCGGGCAGTTCAAGACAGTCATGACAGGTTCCATACTCATAGTCGATGACGATCCCGTGCAGCGCCGGCTGCTCGAGGCGGCGGTGACGCGGTTCGGCCACACGGCAATCGTCGTCGACGGCGGCGAGGCTGGCCTCGATGCGCTCGACGGGCCTGGCGCCCGCGACATCTGCGTGGTCATTCTCGACCTGGTCATGCCCGGTCTCGACGGCATCGGCGTGCTGAAAGCGATGCGCGAACGCGACATCACCGTCCCGGTCATCGTGCAGACCGCCCAGGGCGGCATCGACACCGTGGTGTCGGCGATGCGCCACGGCGCCTTCGATTTCGTCGTCAAGCCGGCGTCACCCGACAGGCTTCAGGCCTCGATCGCCAATGCACTGAAAGTCGAAGCGGTCGAGGGCGAGGTCAAGCGCACGTCGCGCAAGCGCGGCGGATTGCTGACGTTCAGGGACATGATCACCCACAGCCCGGCCATGGACAGGGTGATACGCCTCGGACAGAAAGCGGCCGGATCCAACATCCCGATCCTGATCGAAGGCGAATCCGGCGTCGGCAAGGAATTGGTGGCGCGCGCCATTCAGGGCAGCGGCGACCGCCGCTCGAAACCCTTCGTCACCGTCAATTGCGGCGCCATTCCCGACAATCTGGTCGAATCGATCCTGTTCGGCCACGAGAGGGGCTCCTTCACCGGTGCCACCGACAAGCACACCGGCAAGTTCGTCGAAGCGCATTCGGGCACGCTGTTCCTCGACGAGATCGGCGACCTGCCGCTCGACGTGCAGGTCAAGCTGTTGCGCGCCGTGCAGGAGGGCGAGGTCGATCCGGTCGGCGGCCGTTCGACCGTCAAGGTCGATATCAGGCTGATATCGGCGACGCATCGCAACCTCCTGCAGCAGGTCAAGGACGGCAAGTTCCGCGAGGACCTGTTCTACCGGCTCAACGTCTACCCGATCTTCGTGCCGCCGCTGCGCGACCGCCGCGACGACATTCCGCATCTGGTCACGCATTTCATGGAAAAGGTGGCGCCCGCCGACCCGCGCCATCGCCTGCAAGGCATTTCGCCGGCAGCGCTTGCCGTGCTGGAGGCCTATGACTGGCCCGGCAACATAAGGCAGCTCGAAAACGCCGTCTTCCGCGCCTCGGTGCTGTGTGAAGGCGACGTGCTCGATGTCGATGATTTTCCGCAGATCCGCGCGCAGGTGGAAGGCACCGTCAATCTCGAAACGGACGACGCGGTACCTCGCCTGTCATCGCCTCCGGAACTCCGCGATGAGGGGGACCTGGTCGGCGATGCCGCTCCAGCCGCCGAGCAGGATCGGCCGACCCTGCTTCAGCCCAGATTCGGCACGCTGCGGGCGCTCGACGAACGCGGCAATGTGCGGGCGCTGGCCGATGTCGAACTCGAGATGATCAAGCTCGCCATCGACCATTACAACGGCCAGATGAGTGAAGTCGCCCGCCGCCTCGGCATCGGACGCTCGACGCTGTACCGCAAGCTCAAGGAATACGGCATCGACCCGGAGACGGGTCGTGTCGACCGCCTCGCTTCCTAAGGTGCGTTGATATTCAGGTGAGGCCGGCCTGCAAACGGCGGCTTCCTGCGCTTCCCAGTTCTACTGCGTCGCAGTAGAACTGTGCTCACCTACGAAAAGTATGCTCCGCTCCGGTTCTCGGTATCAACCGTTTTCGGCTCGGCCTGACCTGAATCTCAACAAAACTTGGGAGCGCTGGATCTCTTCCAAAAACCAGGTTCGCGTTTCCGGCACAAGGCCGGGACCAGCTTGCAATGGCAGGATTGGCCCTCTATCGGGGTTTCGTCTGGAATATGGCATGCCTGTGGACAGCTCTGTTCACGCATTAACGCTAACGGTAACAGATCGTGTTCGGCCAAAGCCGGAATCCTGATCTAAACCAGCGGTTTACCAAGAAACCTTGTGAACAATTTTTGACGGGATATCGCCATGGTGTTACCGCATTTCGGCTTCAATAAGCGATGATTAACCATTAGGATCGATATTCGGATGTGAAAACGACACATCCGTTTGGGCAAATCCGGGGACAAACGGCAGCCTGCAAGGCCTTTTGATTTGAACAGAATCGAACGACTCAAAAACGGGCGTCATGATCATTTGAGCGTCTGGCCGAGATGGCTGGCAGCGGTGATTGTCGCTTTTGGTTTTGTTGCCGCGGCGGCCACCGGCGCCAGCGCCGAAACACGTACGCTGAAGCTTTATCACCTGCACACGCACGAAAAGGCCGAGATCGTCTACAAGCGCAACGGCCGCTACGTTCCCGAGGGCCTGCGCAAGATCAACATCATCCTGCGCGACTGGCGCCGCAATGAACCGACCAAGATGGATCCGCGCTTGCTGGACCTGGTCTGGGAGGCCTATCGCGAAAGCGGCGCCACCGACTATATCCAGGTTGTGTGCGGCTACCGTTCGCCGGCGACCAATTCGATGCTGCGCAGCCGCAGCCGCGGTGTCGCCGAGAAGAGCCAGCATATGCTCGGCAAGGCGATGGATTTCTATATTCCCGGCGTGCCGCTGAAGAAGCTGCGCAACATCGGCCTGAAGATGCAGGGCGGTGGCGTCGGTTACTACCCGACCTCCGGTTCGCCGTTCGTCCATATGGATGTCGGCAATGTGCGCCACTGGCCCGGCATCAGCCGCCAGGAACTGGTCAGCCTATTCCCCAACGGCAAGACGCTGCATGTGCCGAGCGACGGCCGTCCGCTTCCCGGCTATGAGCAGGCGATGGCCGCCTACAAGGCACGCAAGGGTGCTGGTACGCCCAATGTCGAGCTTGCGAGTGCTGGCGGCAGCGGCAAGAAATCCGGTGGCTTCCTTTCCGCTTTGTTCGGCGGCGGCGGCGACGACGAAGCCGACGACAGCGCCGATGTCGAGACCGCTTCGGCCGCCCCCGCGCCCAAGCCCAGAAACCTGAAGCCGGCCGCGACCGCCAAGAGCGGCAACCTGCCGGGCATCGCCATCGTGGCGCCCGAGAATGCGCAGCGCGCCAACGTTCCGCAGATTGCCGACGAGCAGGCGCCGGAACCGGAAAAGGGTACGCCGGAAACGATCATCGCCGCGCTGCCGGCCAAGGAGATTCCGCTGCCCGATTTCGCGCCGCGGCCGAAGGCCGATGTCGGCGCGCGGCCTGAGAACGTTCCGTTCGCCATGGCGGACGCGACGGCTACCACCGAACAGGCCGTGGCGACCGCGCAGGCGCCGGCGAACATGCCGTTCGGCAAGGCTGACCCCGCAGCGCTCGCGGCGGCGGCTGCCGCCGATCCGGCGCAGGTTGCCGTCAACAATATCCCCGTGCCGACATGGCGTCCTGAACGCACGCTGCCGGCGGATCTCGCGCCGCCGCCCAGCAAGGATGTGCTGATGGCGCTGGCGGATACGGCCGAAAAGGGCAAGACCGCGACGGATGCGTTCTCGGTGCTACCCTCTGCGCGGCCCGAGCCGGCCAAGCCGGACGCCGTCAAGGCCGTGCTCGACGAGGCCAACGCCCAGGTCGGCAATGCCGACGAATACAAGCAGGTCGGCAATGCGGACGAATACAAGGTTGCGTCGCTCTCCGAAGAGCCGCGCTCGGCCTTCAACGATCCGTCTTACGTCGATGTCGCCTCGCCGCGCCAGGCCGTTGCCGCCCGTCCGGCCGGTTCCGATCCGGCCGCAGCGATCGGCGCCGGCGTGAAGACAACCCGCAAGGAAGCCAGGGCCACCGCTCGCGACCAGAAGCCGGGCCCCAGGGCCATGGTGGTCGCCGCGGCGCCCCAGGCCGCCCGCTGGGCGCTGACCAGCGGCGACAACGTCGCCACCGTTTCGAGCGCGACGACGGCGCGCGGGCTATGCCTACAACATCGTGCATACGCCGCCGAGCGAGGTCTATACGGCCGGCTTCCAGACCGACGCCCAGGCGCCAGATCCCAGCCGCTTCACCGGCAACGCCGTCAAGTTCCTGTCGGTCGCCCGCTTCCAGACGAAGTAGCGGCTGGCCAGATAAAACAGAAGCCGCGCTGGGCAACCGGCGCGGCTTTTTGCTTTTCAGGTTGCGGCAGATGCGATGCCGTGATGTTGGGCATCACACGCGGCTGAACTTCTCGTGAGGCCGGAACGGCACCCTCATTTCCGGGTTAGTGTGTGTGCGTTCCAACCTGAGGATATTCATGAAGAAGATTCTACTGGCGTCAGTTCTGGCATTGGTTGCAGCATCTGCCGCGATCGCTCCATCGCAAGCCGAAACCGTGATCATCAAGAATGGCAAGCATCACTGCAGGACCAGGCTGGTCACGCATTGGGTGCACCATCACAGGGTGACCGAGAAGGTCAGGGTCTGCCACTGATCCGGAACCGATAGGATCCGGGAGAATTGGCCCGGTCGGCGGGAGTCGGCCGGGCCTTTTCGTGCCAGCTGATGCAGCGCGTAGGTCTGGTTGCGAGCCTTAGTCGATTTCCAGCGTGGCTGCCTCGCCTCTGGCCAGAAGCCGTGCGGCGTCACGCGCCGGCGGCAATCCGAAATGGCGCGCATATTCCCGGCTGAACTGGGATGCGCTTTCATAGCCGACGGCAAAGGCGACACGCGCGGCGCTGCCCGGTTCTGCTATCAGCAGATGACGCGCCTCCAGCAGCCGGACCTGCTTCTGGTACTGGATCGGGCTCATGGCCGTCGCCGCCTTGAAGTGGCGGTGGAACGAAGCGTTGCTCATATGGGCCAGCGCGGCCAGTTCCGTCACATCGATAGGCTCGTTGTAGTGCGATCGTATCCAGGCGGTGGCGCGGCGGATCTGCGACAGGCGGCCGTCAGCGCGCGCGAGCTGACGCAGCTTCGCGCCTTGCGGCCCCTGCAGCAAGCGAAACGCGATCTCGCGTTCGAGCATGGACGCCAGCACCGGAATTTCGGACGGACGGTCGAGCAGCCGCAGCATGCGGCGCCAGGCATCGAGCAGTTCGTCATCCAGCCGGTTGGTCACGAAGCTGTCGCCGTCGACCGCCGGCTTGTGGTCGATAAGCAGGCTGGCGATCAGCTCGACATCGAGGGCGAAGGCGATGGCCATGTAAGGACGGGCGCTGCTCGCCTCGATCAGCTGGCTGGTGGCGGGCGTCTCCACCGCATAGACGAAATAGCTGCCGGCGCCGTAGTGAAGCGTGCGGTCGCCGATCAGCACAGTCTTCGCACCTTGCAGCACGAACAGCACCGTCGGTTGGCAAAGCTCGGGCAGCGGCGGGGTCGGAACCTCGCTGCGGCCGATCGTAACCCGCGGGATGGCCGTCTTTGTGCGCCGCCCATGCGCATGGCGGCCGGCGATTGCGATCAGTTCCTGCAGGGCGTCTTCCATGTCTTCAGCATTGCCGATCCATGCAGGCCGCGCAACCGGTTGAGAGGATTAGGCAAGAAGACGCGAGTATCCGGCGTGCCAAATCGGCCGGCGCACGTCATGTCTGGGTTTCAAAGAAGGAGATGTGGACATGACGACGAAAACGAATGCGCTGATCACCGGGGCCAACAAGGGCATCGGCCTCGAAACCGCCCGCCGGCTGGCGGCCATGGGGTTCAAGGTCTGGCTCGGCGCCCGCGATGCCGAGCGCGGGGAGGCTGCGGCAAGGGTGTTGCGCAATGAAGGGCTCGACGTCGAATGGCTCGCGCTCGACGTCGCCAGCGACGACAGCGTCGCGGCGGCGGCCAGAAACTTGACGGCGCAGGTCTCCAGCCTCGACGCGCTGGTCAACAATGCCGGCATTGCCCCAGGCTATGTCGACGCGCTCGGACCTGACGGCCGCTACGAACGGCCGCCAAGCCGCGAGGATGTCGCCGACATGCAGGCCACCTATGACGTCAACGTCTTCGGCCCGGTTCGCGTCACCCAGGCCTTCCTGCCGCTGCTCCTGGCTGCGCCGGCCGCCCGTATCGTCATGGTCAGCAGCTATCTCGGCTCGATCGCGCGCGCCGCCGACAACATCCAGTCGCCCAATGTCATGGGCTACGGCAGCTCGAAGACCGCACTCAACGCCATCACCGTGGCGTTTGCCAGGGAGCTTTCGCCGCGCGGCATCATGGTCAACGCCGCCGCTCCCGGCTACACCGCGACGGACCTCAATGCGCACAGAGGCGGCCGTACGGTGCAGCAGGCCGCCGGGGTCATCGTGCATCTGGCGATGCAAGAGGCTGGCGGGCCGACCGGCGGCTATTTCGACGAAAACGGTCCGTTGCCCTGGTGAGTGAGGGCCAGGCTATTTCCTGAGCTGGCTGGCAGCGCGTGCGAGCGCTTCGATCTCGTCCCATTTGCCGGCCTTGACCATGTCGTCGGGCGCGACCCAGGAGCCGCCGACGCAGATGACGTTGGGCAGGCTGAGGTAGTCGGCGGCGTTCTTGCCGGTGATGCCGCCGGTCGGGCAGAATTTCACGTCGGCCAACGGCGAGGCGAAAGCCTTCAGCGAGGCGATGCCGCCGGACTGCTCGGCCGGGAAGAATTTCAGGAAGCGCAGACCCGCCTCGCGCGCGGCCATGATCTCGCCGGGCGTGATGGCGCCGGGCAGCAGCGGAACCTCGCTGTCGGCGGCGGCCGCCAGAAGCTCGCGCGTGATGCCGGGGCTGACGATGAAGCGCGAGCCGGCTCTGGCCGCCTCGTCGAACTGCCTGCTGTCCAGAATGGTGCCGGCGCCGACAATGGCTTCCTCGACCTCGGCCGCCACCCGCCGGATCGCTTCCAGCGCGTCGGCGGTCCGCAGCGTGATCTCGATCGCCGGCAGGCCGCCACGTGCCAGGGCACGGGCCAACGGCACGGCGTTGGCGACATCATCGATCTTCAGCACCGGGATGACCGGCTGGCCGTTGAGGAGCGACAGGAGTTTTTCGGTCTTGCTGGGCATCTGCCTCTCCATAGCCAAGGGGTGATTTCAACCGATTAGCAGACGGGTGTTTGCCTGTCCACGAAACCGGTCGCGTCGCGATGTCACGCGCCGCCAGGCAGCTTACGGGCTCCATCCCGACAGGGCCATGAAAGATACCCAAGTCCGTTTCGCCTTGAATCGGCTTTTACGAGCGTCTAGTTGCTCTGGCAATGACACCGTCCGACCCATCCCAGCCCGTCCGCGTCGCCGCGCTCTACCGGTTTGCCCGGCTCGACGCCTTCGAGACGCTGCGCGCGCCGCTCGCGGCGTTGTGCTGCGGACGCGGCATCAAGGGCACGCTGCTCCTTGCGCATGAAGGCATCAACGGCACCGTCGCCGGCAGCGAAGAAGCGATCGCCGAGCTCATCGACTGCATCGAAGCCATCGACGGGTTGGCCGGCCTGGAGGTCAAGTTCAGCAGTGCCGCGGACATGCCGTTCCACCGCATGAAGGTGCGGCTGAAGCGCGAGATCGTTACCATGGGCGTCGAAGATATCGACCCAGTGGCGAGTGCCGGCACCTATGTCGCGCCCGCCGACTGGAACGCGCTGATTTCCGAGCCCGACACGATCGTCATCGACACGCGCAATGCCTACGAGGTTTCGATCGGCACGTTCAAGGGCGCGGTCGATCCGGCGACCGCGAGCTTTCGCGAGTTCCCGGCCTGGGTGGAAGCGCACCGGGAGGAGCTCGAGGGCCGCAAGGTGGCGATGTTCTGCACCGGCGGCATACGCTGCGAAAAGGCGACCGCCTATGTCAAGTCGCTCGGCTTCAAGGATGTGTTCCATCTCAAGGGCGGCATCCTCAAGTACCTCGAGGAGGTTCCGGCGGAGCAGAGCCTGTGGCAAGGCGAGTGCTTCGTCTTCGATGAACGAGTTTCGGTGTCGCACGGTCTCGCCGAGGGTGACGCGCAACTCTGCCGTGCCTGCCGCCATCCGCTGACGGCGAGTGAGTTGGCATCGCCCAGATATGCCGCAGGCATTTCTTGCCCGCATTGCTTCGACGCCCGCACCGACGAGGACCGTCAGCGCTACGCCGAGCGCCAGCGGCAGGTCGAGCTTGCGCAGGCGCGGGGCAAGGGGCCGCATATCGGGTCCTGATCCGGGCGAGGGAGCCCGGCAAAGCGGCGGCCTGTCATTGCAATGTCAGGTTTCGGGACCTACGTCTTCGGCGTTCGAAACCTGCCCGTTCGGCCGGGCAAAAGCTGGAGGCACTGAATGTTCGATCCCAAGAAGCTTCTCGACGATCTGCTCGGCTCGCAAATTCCTGGCACCAGCGGCACCGTCCGCGACAAGGCGGGTCAGGCCGTGCAGATGGCCAAGGACAACCCGCTGGCCGCCGGTGCGCTGGCAGCGGTGCTGCTTGGAACAGGGGCCGGCCGCGAGGTGACAGGTGCCGCGGTGAAGCTGGGTGGATTGGCAGCGATCGGCGGCCTCGCCTATAAGGCCTACCAGAACTACAAGGCCGGCAACGCCCCGGAGCAGGCGCCCGCCGCCGGCGAACCGGAATTGCTGCCGCCGCCCAAGGACACCGCCTTCCATCCGTCGCAGGCGCCGCAGGGCGAGGATGAGTTCACGCTGACCCTGGTGCGGGCGATGATCTCGGCGGCCAAGGCCGACGGCCATGTCGACGACGAGGAGCGCAAGAAGATCGCCGGCAAGCTCAGCCTTTCGGGGATCGACGCCGATGCCGAGAAATTCCTGATGGCGGAGCTGGAACGGCCGCTCGACCTCGACACGCTGGTGGCGGAGGCCAAGACCGACGCGCAGAAGCTCGAACTCTACACGGCATCGCGTCTCACCATCGATCCCGACACGCGCGCCGAGCGCGGCTATCTCGACCTGCTTGCCGGCCGGCTTGGCCTGCCGGACGCGCTGGTCGACCATGTCGAGGCGACGGTTTCGGCGGCCAAGGTGCCCGCAACAAAGGCCGGGACTTCGCCCAATCCACGCTGGTAGGGTCAGATCGGGACAGGCCGTCTTTCCGCGTTAACCTTTCGTTAACTCAGGAAGCGCATGATTCTACACAGTCGGATCGGCTTTTCCTCCTCCCAAGCCCGGTTCAGATCAGGGCGGTCGCCAATGACCGCCCTTTTTGTCGGCCCATGCCGGGGCTTTCTCCGAAAACCGGACATGATTTTTCGAGGGCATGCTCGCGCAGGTCCGCTTGCCATCGCTGCCGTCATTTGCGATGCCTTCTGCCGAGCCAGATCCTGAAAATCAGTCGGGCACGCTCGGCGCTGCCGGAGGACATCAGCCATGACCGAAGAAAGAACCGCCATCGTCACCGGCGCCGGCACAGGCATCGGCAAGAGCGTCGCCACGGCGCTGCTCAAGGCCGGTTGGAACACGGTGTTCTGCGGCCGCCGCAAGGCGGTGCTGGATGCCGCGATCGTCGAGGCCGGCCGGACCGAGGCCAAGGCATTGGCGGTTGCCTGCGACATCAGCAAGGCCGGCGAGGTCGACGATCTGTTCGAAACGGTGGCGGAAGCCTTTGGCCGCGTCGACCTGCTCTTCAACAATGCCGGCATGGGTTACAAGTCGACGCCGATCGACGAGATCCCGGTCGAAGTGTGGAACGATATTGTCGGCGTCAATCTCACCGGTTCGTTCCTGTGCGCCCGTGCCGCCTTCGGTGCCATGCGCAAGCAGCGGCCGATGGGTGGGCGCATCATCAACAATGGTTCGGTGTCGGCCTATGCGCCGCGCCCGGGCTCGGTGCCCTATACGGCGACCAAGCATGCCATCACCGGCCTGACCAAGACGCTGGCGCTCGACGGCCGGCCCTACGACATCGCCTGCGGCCAGATCGACATCGGCAATGCGCTGACCGACATGGCGCAGCCGATGACCGTCGGCGTGCCACAGGCCAATGGCTCCATCGCCGCCGAAGCGGTGATGGATGTCCAGCACGTCGCCGATGCCGTCGTCCACATGGCCAGCCTGCCGCTCGAGGCGAACGTACTGTTCATGACCGTGATGGCAACCAAGATGCCGTTCGTCGGGCGTGGGTAAGGCCGGGCTTTCGCCGCCGGCTCATTTGCCCGCCAGCGGCGCGCCGGGCTTGAAAAGCAGAATGGGCCTGATCTCGTAAACGGCGGTCGGATTGACACGGCGAAGGTCGCGGGCGATCGCGATGGCCTCGTCCCGCGTGGCGCAGTCGACGACATAGAGGCCGAGCAATTGTTCCTTGGTCTCGGCGAAAGGACCGTCGATGACCACGCCGTCGCCGGGACCGCGCAAGGTGAAGGCATCCTGTGTCGCCCCCAGCCGCGCGGACGGTCCAAGCGTGCCTTCCTCACGAAGCCTTGTGTTGATCTTCAGCAGCTCGGCCATCAGTGCCGCATCTTCCTGCGGCGTCAGCGCCTTGATCGCATCTTCCACGTGATAGGCAAGGATTGCATAAAACATACGAGGAACCTCACTTCGATCCTTATCCGAGGACCGTAGCCGTTCTCGAGATGCACGCCCAGTCTTGTCCGCTTGCCTGCGGACGGCTCATGACACCGCCATGGCAGCCGGCCACAAACCATCCCGACCCGCGCGGCAGACGCTAAGCCTCACTTGGCGAGGAACGCCCCGATCCGTTCCAGCGCGCGCAAGATGTTCTCCTCGGAGTTGGCGTAGGAGAGCCTGACATAGCCTTCGCCGAGAATGCCGAAATCGGGGCCGCCGATCAGCGCCACGCCGGCGTCGTCGAGCAGCGCGGAGGCGAGCTTCTTTGCCTTCCAGCCGGTCTTCGAGACATTGGGGAAGGCGTAGAACGCGCCCTTGGGCGTGATGCAGGAAATGTTGGGCAAGGCGTTCAGCCCCTCGACCACGACCTTCCTGCGGCGGTCGAAGGCGCGCATCATCGTGTCGACATCGTCCTGCGGGCCATCGATGGCCGCGATGCCGGCGAACTGGCTCGGCGCGTTGACGCAGGACCAGCAATTGACCGCCAGCTTGCGTACCTTGTCGTAGAGATGGGCACCCTTGTCGCCGTTCGGCCAGATCGACCAGCCCATGCGCCAGCCGGTCATCGCCCAGGTCTTGGACCAGCCATTGAGCACGATCAGCCGGTCGCGGATTTCGGGGAAGCGGAGCAGCGAGCAATGCGTCTCGCCGTCATAGGTCATGACGTCGTAGATCTCGTCGGAGAGGATGGCGACATCGGGGTGCTTCTCCAGCCCCTTGACCAGCTTCTCGATTTCGGCGCGCGGCGTGACGCCGCCGGTCGGGTTGGCCGGCGAGTTGAGGATCAAGAGCCTGGTCTTGGGGGTGATCAGCGCCAGCGTCTCTTCTGCCGAAAAGGCAAAGCCGTTTTCCTCTCGCATCGGCACGGGAATGGGGGCCGCGCCGGTGAATTCGATCATCGAGCGGTAGATGGGAAAGCCGGGGTCGGGATAGAGGATCTCGGCGCCGGGTTCGCCGAACATCAGGATGGCGGCGAACATGGTCGGCTTGCCGCCGGGCAGGATCATCACCGTCTCGGGCGAGACCTCGACGCCGGTGGTGGTCAGCGTGCGCCGCACCACCGCCTCGCGCGTTGCCAGAAGCCCGTTGGCGGGCGTGTAGCCGTGGTGGCCGTCACGCAGCGCCTTGATCGCGGCCTCGACGATGTGCTGCGGCGTCTTGAAGTCAGGCTGGCCGATGCCGAGATTGACGATGTCGCGACCCTGTTGGGCCAGAGCAGTCGCCCTCGCGAGCACCGCGAAGGCATTTTCCTCGCCGAGACGGTCGAAGGCCGAAATCGTGTGGAGCATTTTTCCCGTCCGTGTGGTTCTTACTGTGGGGTTGCGTTTTTGTGAGCTTCGGCCCGCAAAAGTCAAACGGATTGGAGTCTTCGGTGTCGGAAAATCTCAAAGATTGGCAACCGCGCCCGCGACCCGAGCGCAAGGCGATCGACGGCCGCTATGTCAGGCTCGAACCGCTCAGCGCCTCAAAGCACGGTGACGGGCTCTATGAAGCGTCTTCCGTGTCCGATGTCGACGGCCGCTTCGCCTGGCTGCCCGACTATCCGCCGGAAACCCGCGCCGCCTTCCAGCCCTGGCTGGACAAGGTCGAGGCGAGCGAAGACCCGCTGTTCTTCGCCGTCATCGACAAGGCCAGCGGCAAGGTCGCCGGCCGCCAGACATTGATGCGCATCGATCCCGCCTACGGCGTCATCGAGATCGGCAACATCTATTGGGGGCCGCTGATCTCGCGCAAGCCGGGCGCGACGGAAGCGCAGTTCCTGTTCATGAAATACATCTTCGACGAACTGGGTTACCGCCGCTACGAATGGAAGTGCAACAACCGCAACGAACCGTCGAAGCGGGCCGCGGAACGGTTCGGCTTCAAGTTCGAAGGCATTTTCCGCCAGCACCTCATCGTCAAGGGTGAAAACCGCGATACCGCATGGTATTCGATCATCGACAAGGAATGGCCGGCCCTGCGCAAAGCCTATGCAGCGTGGCTCGATCCGGCCAATTTCGACAGCGCCGGCCAGCAGAAGCGACGGCTCGAGGATTTTCGCGCGGATTTCGGCGCCTAGGAGTTTGCCATTGGCGCATTCCCACGACCATAGCGGCCATGATCACGGCGGTGCCGGCCATATGCATGGCGCGACCGACAAGAAGCGCGTGCTGATCGCCGCCTGCCTGACGGCGGGCTTCATGGTGGCGGAAGCGCTTGGCGGCCTGTTCACCGGATCGCTGGCGCTGCTGGCCGATGCCGGCCACATGCTCGCCGACGCCATCGCACTCGGCCTTGCCTGGTATGCCTTCCATCTTGCCGGGCGGCCGGCGACCGGGCAGCTCACCTATGGCTTCGGCCGGGTAAAGACATTGGTCGCCTACACCAACGGCATCGCCATCTTCGCCATCGCGCTGTGGATCGTCTACGAGGCCTGGCAGCGCCTGCTCACACCGGCGCCGGTGCTGGGCGGACCGATGCTCGTGGTGGCGATCCTCGGCCTGCTGGTCAATATCGGCTCCTTCCTGGTGCTGCATGGCGGCGACCGCGAAAGCCTCAACATGCGCGGCGCCATCCTGCATGTGCTGGGCGACCTGCTCGGCTCGGCCGCGGCGATCGTGGCGGCCCTGGTCATCCTGGCGACCGGCTGGACGCCGATCGACCCGATCCTGTCGGTGCTGGTCTCGCTGCTGATCCTGTCGACGGCCTGGTCGCTGATGCGCGCCGCAGCCCATGTGCTGCTCGAAGGCGTGCCGCCAACCCTCGACCGGGATCTGATCGCCACGGACATCCAGAGCGCGGTCAAGGGCGTGCGCGAGGTGCATCATATGCATATCTGGTCGCTGGACGGGACAAGCACCATGGCGACGCTGCATGCCTGCCTCGACGAGGGCCTCGATGCCCATCAGGCCGTCAGCGCCATCAAGAAGCGGCTTGCCAGCGAGCATGGCATCAGCCATGCCACCGTGGAACCGGAATTCGGCCAATGCGCCGACGAGGCCGACGACCACGATCATGAGCATGAGCACGATGCGGCCGCGCATCACAGCCACCATCACTAAGCCCGGTCGGCAACCGGCCCCGCCTCAGGAGTTCCACAGCTTTGAAAGCCAGCTTGACGAATGCCCGCTGCCCCGGTGCTGCATGATGGACCGCGACACCAGGAATGCCGCTATTGCCGCGCTGTGGATCATGCTGCTGTTCGGCATTGCCGCCTTCTACCTGCCAACCGTGATGCTGGCACTCGGCAGTCTCTCAACCGTGCTCGCCGGTATATTCGGCATCGTCTTCGTGCTGGCGTTTTTCCTCGTCTTCTGGCTGCGCGCGCGCAGCCAGCGCAAAAATCAGGACAAGTAAGGGAATTTTGACATGCGCATTCTGATCACTGGCGCCGCGGGCATGGTCGGCCGCAAGCTCATCGCCCGGCTGGCCAAGGACGGCACGCTGCGCGGCAAAAAGATCGCCGCGCTCGACCTGCACGATATCGTGCCGCCGCAGGCCCCGGCCATGGAGGGCGTCAGCATCAGCACCCATACCGGCGACCTTGCGGAAGCTGGTGCTGCCGAAAGCCTTGTCGCGTCGCGGCCGGATGTCATCTTCCATCTCGCCGGCATCGTGTCGGGCGAGGCGGAAGCGAATTTCGACCTCGGCTACCGCGTCAATCTCGACGGCACGCGGGCTTTGTTCGATGCGATTCGCCTGGCGGGTTTTGCGCCGCGCGTCGTCTTCACCTCGTCGATCGCGGTGTTCGGCGCGCCGTTCCCGGATATCATCCCCGATGACTTTCACCCGACGCCGCTGACCTCCTATGGTACGCAGAAGCAGATGAGCGAGGCGCTGCTTGCCGACTATTCCAGGCGCGGCTTCTTCGACGGCATCGGCATCCGCCTGCCGACCATCTGCGTGCGGCCCGGCAAGCCGAACAAGGCGGCCTCCGGCTTCTTCTCCGGCATCATCCGCGAGCCCTTAAGCGGGCAAGAGGCGATCCTGCCGGTGCCGCGCTCGGTTGTGCACACCCATGCCAGCCCGCGCTCCGCGGTGAACTTCCTGATCCATGCGGCGGAGATCGACAGTGCCGTGGTCGGGCCGCGCCGCAATCTGACGATGCCTGGCGTCGCCGTCACCGTCGGCGAGCAGATCGAGGCGCTGGAGCGTATTGCCGGGCCGAGAGTGGTAAAGCTGATCCGCGAGGTACCGGACGAGACGATCTGGGCGATCGTCAAGGGCTGGCCGACCCGCTTCGAGGCGAAGCGGTCACGGGAGCTCGGCTTCAGCGCCGAGAAGAGTTTTGACGAGATCATCCGCGCCCACATCGAGGATGAGCTGGGCGGCCAGATTCCTGGGTAGGAGTTGCCATCCCATTTCGATGGGATGGGGAAGGGCCTAGACGCTGCCGGTCAGGCTGGCCGACAGCAGCAACAATCCGAACAGGAAGACGAAGGCGGCGCCGCCGATCTCGACGATCGAGTGGATGCGGTTGCCCATGCGGCCGTCGCCGGCGAAATACACCGCCCAATTCTTGGCGGTCACGGCAAGCGTTGCCAGCGCCGAGACGGTGATGGCGGTGCCTAACGACATTGCCAGCACCGACAGCAGGCCGCCGATCCAGAGCCCGTTGAGCAGCGCGAAGCTCAGCACGATCAGTGCGCCGGAGCAGGGGCGGATGCCGACGGCCGCCACCGCCGACCAGGCGGTGCGCCAGTCGAAGCGATCGCCCGACAGCAGCGCTGGATCGGGCGCATGCGAGTGGCCGCAGGTTTCGCAGACCTCGCCCACCGCGTGATCGTGATGCGCATGGTCATGATGCGCGTGATCGTGCGCGCCATGGTCGTGATGGTGGTCATGCGCGGCGTGCTCGTGATGGCTGTGCGAATGGTCATGGTCATGGTCGTCATGCCCATGCAGTGCGTGCGAATGCGCATGCGCCGAATGGCTGTGCGCGGCATGCGAATGACCCGCGTGAGAGTGCCCAGCGTACGAGTGCCCCGCATGCGAATGGCCGGCGTGCGCCGCCGAGAGACTGTAGGCGGGCGCCTTGCCGAACAGGCGCAGGATGGACGGGCCGAGCTTGCGCCACAGCAGCCAGGCGCCGAACAGAGTGACGAGAGCAAAGCTCATAATCTCCATGAACCAGGCCGCGTCGGTCATCGAGATGGTTGTGCCGCGCAGGACGAAATAGGCAAGCAGCATGACGGCGATCGCCGTCAGGCCCTGCAGCAGTGCCGAGACGAAGGACAACAGGATGCCGCGCCGCAGCGCCACCTCATTGGCCACCATATAGGACGAGATCACCGCCTTGCCGTGGCCGGGACCGGCGGCATGGAAAATGCCATAGGCGAAGGACAGGCCGATGAGCACCCAGAGCTTGCTGTTGTCCTGGCGCATCGCCTTCATGGCTGTCGCCAGCGCGCGATAGAATTCCTGCTGGCGCAGGTTGATCCACATCAGGATGTGGGCGAACGGACCGGTGGTGGGCGCCATGCCGTCATTCACGCCGATGCCGAGCGAAGACTGGGCGTGCGCGGCATTGGCGAAATGCATTGCGGCAAAGGCGAGGGCCAACAGGCCGAATGCCAAACGCAGGGACGGTTTCGTCACCGGCTTCATCCTTCTGGCTGACAGGTCAGTTCGAGCTTGGTGGCAAAGATCTTGCTCATGTCGGTGCCTGTCGGGTCGTTGAAGAAGGCATCCGTCAGGGTCTTCTGGTTTTCCTTGATGGCTTCATCCGGATCCGGACGGATCACCTTGCTGGTGCAATTCGACGGCAGGCCTGCAACGGTGATGTTGGAATCCTCGGTGAAGTCGATCGCCGTGTAGAAGGTCGGGTCGTAGACGCCGATGTCGATCGTGCCGGTCAGCTTGATCGGCTCCTTGGGTTCCGACTCGAACAGGATGATCAGCTGGTCGTTGTCGAAATTGGCCATCAGATGTGGAGGCGGCACCATCTTCACGTCCTTGCCGTTCTGCGTGACGAGCTGGAAATAGTTGAATTCGGCCAGCGAGGCATGAACGGTGTCGGCGACCTCCTTCAGCTCCTTGTCGTCAAGCTTCAGGTCGGAGTTCTTGTCGAACTCCATCATCACCGTACTCGAAAACAGGTCGTCGAAGCGCCAGAGATGACGCAGCGCTTTCACACTTTGGTGATCCGGAGAGAGGATCACGTCCAGGCGTGCCTCGGCAAAGACGTGCGGATGCACGTAAGCCGGTCCCGTCGCGGCAAGGGTCGCCGCCAGGGCCGAGGCCAGTATGATTGCGTGCCGTTTGAGCTGCATTCCCGGTCGCGATTCCCTTGGCTTTGGAGAGAAACCGAAGGTTACCAGAAAGGGGGCGAAATTGGGACCGCCAGTGCGCGTCACCCAAAAGTGCGCAGCGGTTTTGGGATCATGACACGCACAAACTCAGAGCGTGTCACCCAAAAGTGCGCAGCGGTTTTGGGACCACGACACGCACGCCACAGGAACCTGGGGCAGGTCAAGCGACCTCACGCGTCCTGAACCACTGCACCAGGAAGTCGACGAAAACACGGACCTTGGCCGGCAGATAGCGGCGATGCGGGTAGACGGCGAAGATGCCGCCGCCCGACAGGATGCGGTCGTCGAGTGCCGTCACCAGCTGGCCGCTCTTGAGATCGGGCGAGGCGATGAAATCCGGCAGGATGCAAAATCCGAGTCCCGACAGGGCCGCGGCCCGCGCCGCCATCGGGCTGTTGACCTCGATCGGGCCTGATACGGCGACGCTCAGCTGATCGTTGTTGTCGCCCTTGAACGCCCAGTTGTTCAGCCCGCGGCCGTTGGTGTCGACGATGCAGGGCATATGGCCGAGATCCTGCGGCCGCGTCGGCATGCCATGCTTGGCGATCAGTTCGGGCGAGGCGCAGAGTTTCACCGAAAACGGCGCCAGGCGTCTCGCGATCAGCGACGAATTCTCCAGGCGCGAGATGCGCACGGCGAGGTCGAAGCCCTCCTCGACCAGGTCGACGAAGCGGTCGTCGAGCTGGATGTCGAGCACGATGTCGGGGTGCTGCTTGGCGAAGTCGATCAGCGACTGGCCGATCGGCGCATCGGCGAAGGTGCGCGGCGCCGACAGTTTGATCCTGCCGCGCACGTCGCCGGAGGATTCTCGCACGGCGTCCGCCAGGCTGTCGACCTCGCGTACGATCTCCGAGGCGCGCCGGTAATAGGTGTGGCCGGCCTCGGTCATCGAGAATTGGCGCGTCGTGCGGTTCAGCAGCAGCGCGCCGAGTTCGTCCTCCAGCTCGCGCACATATTTCGACAGCAGCGCCTTGGAGCGGCCGATCTTGCGCGCCGCCGCCGAAAAGCCCTCGGCCTCGACGACGTCGATGAAGGCGCGCATGCGGGTCAGTGTGTCCATGGTTCAGGCCCTTTGTGCTGCGTCGAGAAGTTTTCGGCCGAGCCGTATCAGGGCAATGTCGCTGCCGGAAGGGCCTAACAGCGAAAGCCCGAACGGTGCGCCGGCGACCGAGCCGATGGGCAAGGTGATCTGTGGAAAGCCGGAAAGCCCGGCGAGGCACAGAAGATGCAAGGCGCGCTCGCGATAGGCCTGGAACTCCTCCGGCGTCGAGTCGACATAGGGCGCCGGGCCCGGCACCGTCGGCAGGACAAGGAAGCCGTCCTTGCCGAGCAGGGCGCTCAGCTCGCCACGAAAGGTCAGGCGGCGCACTTTTTCGGCCTGCGCCGTGCGGTCATCGACGGCGCGGCCGAAGCCGAAACGCTCCTCGACGCCGGGACCAAGGTCGCGCTCGCCGCTGGTGATCCATTCGCCATGCACGCCCCAGGCTTCCTTGGCCTGCAGCCGGCGAAAGCACCAGTGGAGTTCATCAGAGGAAGAGCTGAAGTGCTCGGTCGAGGTCGCCGGCGCACCGAAAACCGTGCCCACCAGCGCCTTCATTGCGGCATATCCGGCAAGTGCGGGGCGAGCGACCATCTCGTCCAGCCAGGTGAGCGATATCGGGCGGTCCAGCGAATGCTGGTGCGGGTCGCGGCCGAGCAGCAGCTTGCCGACGGTCTCATAGGTCTCGATGTCATCGGCGAACCAGCCGAACGTGTCGAAGCTCGGCGCCAGCTTCATGGTGCCGTCGAGTGAAATGCGGCCATGTGTGGTGCGCAGCCCGATCAGGCCGCAAAAACTTGCCGGCGCGCGGATCGAGCCGCCGGTGTCGGAACCGGTCGCGATGTCGGCCAGCCTGCCCGCCACCGCCGATGCCGATCCGGACGACGAGCCACCGGTGACGCGGTCGGGCGCCGCAGGGTTCACCGGAAACGGAAGATGCGCGTTCTGGCCGAACAGCGCGAAGGCCAGCTCGTCGGTCTGCGTCTTGCCGACGAAGCGGGCGCCGGCATCGAGAATCGCCTGCACGGCCGGCGCCGTGCGCGAGGCGGCATTGCCTTCGGCGAATTTCCTGGAATTGCCACAGCCGGTGCGGTAGCCGGCGACGTCGTAGATGTCCTTGACAGCCAGCCGCAGGCCCGCGAGCGGGCCGAGTTCGGCATGAGCCACGGGCACCTGGCGAAGATCGAGGAAGGCGTTGTAGGGGCCGTGCGTGCCTGTCATCGTTCGATATCCGGATACGGTTGCATGTACATTGTTCGATGCCGGAAATTTTACAACCTGCGATACGATTTTTATTGATTGTGAAATCCTTCGCCCCTATATCGCGCTTGCCCAAAGTCGCACGTGCCTGTGGGTGTCCGCCGATCCTCGAATGGTGAGGGAAATCGGTAAGGTAACTGGAGCCAACCCCTCCAGTCGGTCTAGCGGCCAACCGCCAGCCCGAGGACACCTTGAAGCAACGACGGTGCGGGCCTTTCTGGTTCTCTGCCGGTTGTCCAAAGACCGGGGTTACTGAAGAGGCACACCTTCATTGCCGGCAGTGCGGAACGGGGTTCTCCCAATCCAAGCCAAGGCAGACAAAGCGGACCGAAGCCGGGCAAGGCCGAGGTTCATCGCCGCGAGACGGCGTTTCATGGTTCCGGGGTCTCCACCGGCTGGTTCCATGGATTTTCCGTCCCGCCTTTGTCCACCGCGTGTTCGCGAGGCCGACAGCCCGCGTCCGCACCCTTGTGCGCGCCGAAAGGCGTGTTTGGAGAAACCCGATGGCTACCCAGCGCATCCTCGATTTCCTCGCCACCCGACGTCCGTCCGGCCCTTGCCTCGTCGTCGACCTCGATGTCGTGCGCGACAATTTCCGCGCCTTCGAGAAGGCGCTGCCCGATTCCAAGATCTACTATGCGGTGAAAGCAAACCCGGCGCCGGAAATCCTGCGCCTCCTTGCTGCGATGGGCTCGTCCTTCGACACCGCTTCCGTTGCCGAAGTCGAGATGGCGATGGACGCGGGTGCGCCCGCGGACCGCATCTCCTTCGGCAACACCATCAAGAAGGAGCGTGACATCGCACGCGCCTACCAGCTCGGTATCAAGCTGTTCGCGGTCGATTGCGTCGAGGAGGTCGAGAAGATCGCCCGCGTCGCTCCCGGCGCGCGCGTGTTCTGCCGCGTGCTGACCGACGGCGAAGGCGCCGAATGGCCGCTGTCGCGCAAGTTCGGCTGCGTGCCGGCCATGGCCGTCGACGTGCTGCGTCATGCCAAGAGCCTCGGCCTCGACGCCTATGGCGTGTCGTTCCATGTCGGCTCGCAGCAGACCGACCTGACCGCCTGGGACCGTGCGTTGGCCGACGCCAAGAAGGTGTTCGCCACGCTGGCCGAGGAAGGCATCGTCTTGAAGATGGTCAACATGGGCGGCGGTTTCCCGACGCGCTATCTGCGCGACGTGCCGGCGGCCCAGGCCTATGGCCAGGCGATCTTCTCGGCGCTGCGCAAGCATTTCGGCAATGCCATTCCCGAAACCATCATCGAGCCGGGCCGCGGCATGGTCGGCAATGCCGGCGTCATCAAGTCGGAAGTCGTGCTGATCTCGAAGAAGGCCGACAATGACAATGTGCGCTGGGTGTTCCTCGACATCGGCAAGTTCGGCGGTCTGGCCGAGACGATGGACGAGGCGATCCGCTATCCCCTCGTCACTCGCCATGACGGCTCGGAGACCGCGCCTTGCGTGCTCGCCGGCCCGACCTGCGATTCGGCCGACGTGATGTACGAGAAGACGCCGTATCCGCTGCCTCTGTCGCTGACGATCGGCGACGAGGTGCTGATCGAAGGCACCGGCGCCTACACGACCACCTACTCGGCGGTCGCCTTCAACGGCTTCGAGCCTCTCCGATCCTACGTGATCTGACGGTTCTTTATTTGGCGCATTTTCGGACGGCGAACCGGATACCACTTCGCCTGAAAATGCGCTGAGAACCGATCAGATCATCCGGCGCGGGCGCTTGCCGCCCGCCCGGGCTCGCTTGTGGAACAGATCTCCGCTCGCCAGGGGTTGCGGAAATGGAAATGTCAGTTGAAATCGTAGCTCATGCGCCGGCCTTCTCGATCGTCGCCGAAACCGTCGCCGACGTCGCGGCACGCGAAGCCTTGCTCGATCGTGCCATGGGGCCGATGCGGCGGAAAAAATCGTCGGAGAAGCTGCGGCGGGGCCGCCGGCCTTCGGAAGGCCTGGCTTTCGTCGCGCGCGATGCCTCAGGCGGCGTCGCCGGCACGGTGCGGCTGTGGGACGTCAGGCTGGGTGAGGGCGGCCCGGCGGCATTGCTGCTTGGCCCGCTCGCCGTCGATCCGTCGCTCAAGAATGCCGGCATCGGCTCGGCGCTGATGCGCCACGCCGTGGCCGAGGCGGCGCGTCTCGGCCACGCGGCGATCCTGCTGGTCGGCGATGCGCCCTACTACGGACGCTTCGGCTTCTCGGCCGACAAGACGGGCCGGCTGGCGATGCCAGGCCCCTATGAGCGGCATCGCCTGCTGGCGCTGGAGCTGGTGGACGGCGTGCTCGACGGCGTGCACGGCACGCTGAAGGCTTGCGGCCGCAAGCTGAAGGCCCAGGCGCCGACACTGGCCGCCTGAGGCATCGACCCCGCTATTCCTCAAACAAACGCCGCCTGAAAGGCGGCGTTTTGATTCATTGACCCATCGGGTAATCGTGCGTGCTCAGCCGATCAACTGGCTGAGCGCCATGGCCACCGTCATATCGCCTTCGACTTTGATCTTGCCGGTCATGAACGCCATGGTCGGGTTCAGGTCGCCGGCGATCAGCGAATCGAGATCGTCGAGCGAGAGCTTTATGGTGCAGTCGGTGGGGGCATCGGTGTTCGAGACGGTTGCGCCGTCGATGACGATGACGCCGTCGCCGCCGGTGTCGAACTTCACGGAACGATCAAACCCGCTGCTGGCCACGCGCGACTTGATCTTCTCGGCAATCTCCTGAACGCTCACGCTGTTCTCCCTGTCTGGTTGTACCTGTCGCGCACGGGATTTCGGTCCGGCCGAAGCCCATGCGGCATCTCTGGCGATCACGGTCGCTGCCGCATATAGCTTCTGGTTGACGTTTACGTCAACGCAAATCCTGGAGACTGGTTCCTGTCGCCGCGTCAATAGCCTGTCGGGCACCAGTGGTCAGTGGGCCGGCGGCGCTTCCGCTTCGGCAGGCTTCGCGGTCCCGGCAGCCGCGGTGTCGGAATCCTGCCGACGGCGTAGCCAGTTGTCGCGGATCTCGTCCTTGCTCAGGAAATTGACCTGATCGATCAGAACCTCATGCACCAGGTTCGTGCCGACGCGGCTGTTGACGGTGTCGCGGATGGCGGCGCGAAAGGAATCGAGATCGATCGTCGCCTTCTTGGTGAAGTCGATCTGGGGATTGGCGTAGAGGTAGCTGTAGACCTGGTCGGTGATGAGCGCTTCGGCCGGAATCGACAGTTTCTTTATCTGCTCCGGTTCGACGGTGTAGACGAGCTTGGCCAGGAAATAGCCGCCGATCTTGGAATCGCGGATCAGCGGCACCGAAATGACGTCGGTCTTGACGTAGTCCAGCCCGCCCAGCATCGGCTTGGGTTTCTCGCCGACGCCGCGTTCACCGGCTGCCTGGAACGAATAGAAGACGGCGCCGAGCGTGGCGGCGCAGACCCAGACCGCGATGGCGATGATCTTGATCATTTAGAGCCCGACATCATCGCGCTCTCGAGCCTGTTCCATGCCAATTCAATCGGGATGGGGCTCTATGTTTGAGCATGATCTTTTCCAAAAACCGGCATCCATTTTTCGGGATCATGCTCTAGCCTTTCATCCGGCCGAACTCGCCGGCGGAGTAGGTGCCGTCGGTTTCGGCGCGCTGGATGGCGCTGCGCAGCAGGCTGGCGACCTCGTTGACGGCGCTCAGATGCGCCAGGATCGCCGCCTCGTTCTTCGCCAGTTTCTGGCGCAGCCGGGTCAGGCCCTCGCGGTGCTGTTCGAGGAACTCGGCTTCGCTGCCGCCCTTCATGGCGCGGGTCAGCTCATAGAGATAGCGGCTCTTGCGGGCGTTCGACGCCTTGAGATCATAGCCGGTATCGCTGCGGATGCCGGCAGTCTCTTCCTCGACCACCTCCTCGATGCGGCCGATGATGGCGGCAAGGTTTCCGGGCCGCGCGAACGGGATCGGAGCCTCCGACGCGGTCGTGCGGGCCGGCAGGTTGGCAGTGAATTCGGAAGAATCGGCCATGGTGTTTCCCAGTCTAGATCTTGATGTCTGTTTTTATGGTTGTCTCGTCGCCGGTCATCGATCTGGCGGCCTTGCGCTGCAATTCCTGGACGAGCGAGGTGGACAGACGGGTCTGCTGATCGATCTCGGTCTTTTCCGGTCCGTTTGACACCGGGCCGATCGGCACCTTGCGCTTGCCGTCCATATAGTGGTCGGCAAGCAGCGACTTGGCGATGCCGATGCCGCCGCGCTCGGCCATGACGTCGGCGACGCGCTCGGCGAGCTGCGACTTCCACATGTCGCCGGCCAGACCCGTGCCATAGACGCCCTCTGTGTCCTTGGGCAGCATGTTCTGGATGAAGGTCTGCAAGACCATCGCCTCGAACTTCTTGAATTTTTTGGCCGGATCGGCTGTCGCCGCCGCCTTGTCGGCCGTGGCGCGCGACAGGATCGAGCCGGCATCGACAGACGCCGCGGTATCTAGCGAACCGGGGGTGTCGACCGAAAAGGCACCGGCAGCGGCGCCCGCGCGCTTGGTCAGCGCGGCGCGGGCAGCCTCGATATCCATCGGATCGGCAGCTCGGGCGACATCCATAACGATGTCGCTGGGTGGAGAAATCGCCAAGAAAGTCCGCCTTTTACCGGGTTTCCTTAGCCAGACCATGCCTCAACAAGCTTGTGGCAGGCTTGCGCGAGGGGGAGGAGGGCGGACTGTGGGGATTGAGCGGCTGCTTCGGGTTCTCGCCGACCTTGCCTGCGGCGGTAGGCGGATGGCCGGAGTGCCCTGCCAACGTCGAAAGTCGCTCCGCTGCCTCTACAGGTCTTGACGGGAATTGGCGTGCCTGTTTGAGAACGGGGGGCGAGACATTCGCTGCATGGGAGACGGGCAAGCGGTGGGCAAACAGTGAAGCGCGTTCTTCGAATGCTTGCCGCCGTGATTGTGGCGTCCGGCCTGGCCGGGTGCACCAGCATTTCCTACTACGCGCAGTCTGTGGAGGGCCACGTGCAGATCATGGCCGCGCGGAAAAATGTCGGAAGGCTTATCCGCGATCCCTCGACGCCCGAGGCATTGCGCGCAAAATTGACGTCGGCCAGCGCCATACGCCGCTTTGCCACGGAAGAACTGGCGCTGCCCGACAACAGCAGCTATCGCAGCTATGTCGACATCGGTCGGGCCGATGTGACCCTTGCCGTTTTTGCCGCGCCGCAATTCTCGCTTACGCCGATAACCTGGTGCTTTCCGGTCTTCGGTTGCGTTCCGTACCGGGGTTACTTTTCCCGGAAATCAGCGGCTGAAAGCGTCGCCGAACTGCAGCGGCAAGGACTGGACGTTTATGTGTCAGGCGTCACCGCCTACTCCACGCTGGGCTGGTTCAGCGACCCGCTGCTCAGCACCATGCTGCGTCAGGACGACACTTACATCGCCAGCCTTATCTTTCATGAGCTGGCGCATCAGAAGATCTATGTGAACAACGACTCCGCGTTCAACGAGGCTTTCGCGGTCGCCGTCGAAACCAGCGGTGTGAGGAGATGGCTCCGAGCTACCGGCAATCGCGCCGGATTGCGCCGCTACGAAGCCGATCGCAACCGCCGGGCGGATTTTCTCGGGCTGATAGCGAAAACGCGCGATGAGTTGCGGCAGGTCTATGGAAGTCCCCGCGCACGTGAGCAGATGGCGATTGCCAAGGCCGCCACGATCGACAGGCTGCGGATGCGCTATCGGCAGATGCGCGACAAAAGCTGGGCCGGATACCGGGGATACGATGCCTGGTTCGATGCCCCTATCAACAATGCAAAGCTCGCCGCGACTGCCGTCTACGGTGAACAGGTTCCAGCGTTCCTTCATTTGTTCGATTTGTGTTCCGGCGATTATCCAAGGTTCTACGCTGCTGTTCGCCGGATCGCGGATTTGCGCGAACCTTCCCGTGCCGAAGCGCTCAAGGCCGCGGATACGTGCAATTGATTGAGCAAGCTCGGGACCTAGCGGTCTGGCGTCGCCTTGCTCGTCAACAGTGATGATCCAATGTCTGCGTCGAGCGCGAAGCGCTCGCAGCGCTCGCCGTCGAACACATCGATGAAGCTCTCGATGTGCTTGAAGCCGAGCTTCGCCAATATCCGCAGCGACGCGAAATTGCGCGCCGCTGCCTCGGCCGTCACCTGTTCAAGCGCCAGGGTTTCAAAGGCGTAGCGCAGGACTTCGCGCGCCGCCTCGCTGCCCATTCCGTGCCCCCAATGCGCGCGCGCCAGCACAAATCCCAATGCGGCTGCCTTGGCGTCGGTTGTGCCGAAGGACAGGGTTATCGTCCCGATCGCGTCCGATACTCCCGCCTGGTCTATGGACCACTGGATCGCCCTACCGTCGGCGAACCGCTGACGCGAGCGGGCCAACCATCGCTCGCCCGCTCCTATGTCGCTGGGAATGTGATCACCGGCAAGGGAGGCGGATTCGACATCCGTCGCGCGCGCAAACCATGCCGGGATATCCCGTTCGCTGGGCGCCCGAAGCATGAGCCTTGGTGTCATGAGTTTGGGAAATCGGACTGCTTCCATGAGGGCATTTTCGACCCGAGGCGGCGCCAATGCAACGGCGCGGGCAGGCCGCGTCCGCCAGCTGGAAATGACGGCCCCGCTTGCGTCCGGAACCAGCCATTCAGCCGCAACCAGCATGGTCGCGAAAGCGTACCGTTCCTATGGGACTTCGTAGAGTTCCAGCGGCAATCCATCTGGGTCGTTGAAGAAGGTAAACCGTTGATCTGTATATGGGTCGATGCGGATTGGCTCAACGGCGACGCCGGCGGCTTCCAGGCGCATGATCACGGGATCAAGATTGGCCACGGCAAATGCCAGATGCCTCAGGCCTGTCGCCTCTGGATAGGACGGCCTCGTCGCTGGGGCGGGGAAGGAGAACAATTCCAGCTGGACGGACCCGATCCGCAGATCGGCCTTCCATGACTGTCGCTCCTCCCGATAGACCTCCCGGATCAGATCGAGGCCGAGGAGTTCGACATAGAACCATCGCGACCGGTCGTAGTCGGTGCAGATGAGCGCGACGTGGTGAATGGCGTTCAGCATGTTGTGAACTCTAGCGAAGCTTGGATTTGAGGCCAAGGTCACCAGCGGGCACGAAGCACTTTGTTATGTCGCCACTCAAAGATACAGTACGGCAGCTTCCAGGCTTGGCGGGGATCGGCGGACGGCGACCATGCGGCGCATTGCTGACCGGCAGATTTTGAGCCGTCAACTTTCCTGGCGCGCCGCGAAATTAGTAGCATTTCACGCTGGTTTCACGACACGTATGGAATACGGTCCAAGGGACGGGGAGAACCGGAATGAACGCTCATCGCGGCACGACTACCGCCGGGCTGGCCGTGTCGGGCGGTGTTCAAGGCATCGCCGGCATTGTCGATCCGCGTCAGGTGCAGTTTCGCAACTTTGGCAATGTTGCCGGCGCGGACGAAGCCAAGCTCTATCATGGCCTGGAGACGCCTTGGGCCACTCAGTGCCTGTTTGCCAAGCTGCTGCGCAGGATGAGTGCGGCATCCGCCGGAGGTGGCAATAAAACCAACGAGCGGATTCCGGCAGGATACACCTATCTTGCCCAGTTCGCCGCACACGACATTATCCGCAATTCCTCGCTCAGTCCCTTGTTGGCGGCCCACGAGGCAGAGCGCCGCAACGAACGCGAGGAGGCGCTCCTGCTCGACGTGCTTTACGGCGGCGGACCGTTCTCGGACCCTGGTTTGTATGTAGTGGCCAAGCCCGGTGAAGTTGTCAGGTCGCTTATGCGTACCGGGCCAATGGCACCGCCGTCACCCAACGCCATGGCGATGCCCGCGGGCGCCTGCCCCTTTGCCATACGCGACTTGCCACGCTTTCAGCAGGCCGATCTGAGCGATGGATTCGAAAGCGGTCGGACGGATGTCTTGGTCGCAGACCAGCGTAGCGACGACAACGCCAACATTGCGCAAATGACGGCGCTTTTCCTGCATCTGCACAATGCCGTGGCCGGTGCACTGAGCAGCAGCGGAATACCCAAAAAAGACGTCGAACTGCCGGCAGGTGCGTATCTTTTCGACCGGACACGCCGCGTCACGACGGCGATCTACCGGAATGTGCTGCAAAATGATTTGCTGCCGCGCCTTATCGCCAAGCCGATATGGGACCTCTACAACGCGAACGGGTTCAGACCACTGGTCGACATGCCGCAAGGTGTCCCGATTGAGTTTTCCCACGCGGCATACCGCTTGGGCCATTCCATGGTCAGGCTTTCCTATGTCTTCAATGACCAGCATCCGGAAGGCGAAGGGCTGGAAAACGTGTTGCTCAACCGCTCCTCATCACGCCCGCATAGATTCCCGGTCTCCGAACACTGGATCGCCGATTGGTCGCATTTCTTCCAGATCGCCGGCTCGACGCCGCAGTTCAGTCGGCGTATCGGACCAACGGTCAACGAAGTGCTGCTGAGTGCCTACAGCATGCCGATCCTGTGCGTCGGCCCCGATTCAAAGCCACTTGACCCCGCCACGGCGGGTCTGTTGAGCGAGGCAGACAGGGCTGCACTACCCGATCCGAATGCGTCGGGACTTTTGTTCAGCGATTTGGTCCGAGGAACCATTGGTGGCCTGCTCAGGCTCGATGCCTTGATCGAACAATTGCCTCAGGCCGCTCTCGCGACCGCGCCGTTACTCGGCGATGCCGGGAAGCGTGACCAGGCTATTCGATCCTGGCTTCAAGGTTCGACCGTTGCCTTCACCGCGGCCGAGGCGACTGAGCTGGCAGAAAATCCGCCGTTGCTGTTCTGGCTGTTGTTGGAGGCCGCGATCGAACAGGACGGGCTGTGTTTCGGTACCATCGGATCGGTGATTGTAGGGGATGTCTTCATGGCAAGGTTCGCGGCCTCGCGCGCCATGATCGAAGACGACCCAATTACGCAAGACCTCGTCGCCAGACTGTTTCCCACCGGCATCCCGCGAACAATGGCCGACCTGATCCTTTTCGTCGCCAGCGCGCTCAATCTGGGCGACGCCTGGCCCCGGTTTATCACCCCGCCTACAACTCCTGGAGCTTAACCATGGCTGACCCCGTCGACAATCTGGACGCCTTTCCCGAACCGATCCAAACCCTAAACTTCGAGGCGACCGGCCGCAAGGTGGTGCAATGGGCACAGGATCCCAGCACGCGTCCGCGCGACTTGGCCGAGTTCAAGGCGCAACTCGATGGACTCGTCGTCGTGCCGGACCGCTACAAGGAAATCCAGATCGTGCAGGGATACGACCACGTCTTCTTCCTGCGGTTACCGCCCAACAATCAAGTGACGCAATCGCAAAAGAAGCTCCAGGCCGAACAAGGTGGCATGGCCGACTATGGCATTCCGGAATTCTATTTCGATGCCATTCTCGAAAAGGTGCCGTTCAACCGCGACAGTTTCTTCTACTCACGCATTGCGGACTACACCATTCGGGGCTGCCGATAGAACGGGCTCTGGCAAAGGCATATGGCTGACGACAATGCCGGCCCCGGCCAGCCCTTGGCGCAGTGCCTCGAGGGCATCTGGACTGTAGATCGGAAAGCTGTCCATGAGCCATGTGCCGACGTTGCCCGGCTCCGGTGACTCATTTCCAAACCACGTCGTCTTCAGCTGCGCTAAAAATCGGTCGGCCTCTTCATGCGCCGCTTTCTCGTTGCCGAGCAAGGCGAGCGCCGCAGCCTTCCAGCCGCCGATGTACGACACACTATCGGCGGCGCGCTCGGCCGCTTCGACGCAACCGGCATAGTCGCCAAGCAGGAACCGCACGCCCACCTGATAGCTCCATTGCAGGCGTGAAACGCCGAGTCCGGTCTGCAGCGCCAGAGTGGCAATACGCCGCGCGTTCTCGCGATCATCGCAATAGGCAAGCCCGAGAGACGCGGAGACCAAGGTCCAGGGGTCGTTGCCATTGAGTTCGCAGGCCAGAAGGAAGCTGATGGCTGCCTGCTGCGGGATGCCGTTCATGGCGTAGGACCACGCCAGATGCAGTTGGCTTCGGGAATCGATCGGATCGATCTGGGTCGCCTGCTTGGCAAACGTCAGCGCTTCGGCGTGGCGTTCGCGTCGCCGGCCGATGCCGGGGAAGATCAAATGCCGTGAATTGATGATGCCGGCCAACCCGGCGTAGGCGGCAGCGAACCGTGGTGACTCTGCGATGATTGATCTGAACAGAGCCTCGGCCCTCTCCTCTGACTCCGGGCGCCATTGAAAGATCAGCTCCTGCGCCCTCAGCCAGCGGTCGAACTGCTCCAGCGACAGGTCCGGTATGCTGGCGATCTGAACCAGCCGTTCGGACGACATGCTGACGCCCAGCGCGACGGCGATGCGGCGGATGAGCCTCTGCTGGGTCTGGTACCACTGGCTGTTTTCGATGACAAACTGCTCACTCCAGATGTAGCGCCCCGATGCAAGCTGCTTAAGCGTCATGCTGAGACGCAATGTCGGCCCGTCGATAAATCCGGTCGCCTCGATGCAATAGGCATTCTCGGTGAAGCGGGGGGGATGCCCTTCCCATTCCATTACCGCCCAGTCGCGGAATCGCACCAGGGACGCGACCAGTTCACTGCGGAAGATTTGCACGGCGTTGCGCGCGCGGACGGAACCGCTCACCAATTCGAACTCCCGCACGAACAGCAGCACGCCGGCGGCGGGCTCTTGCAGCCGTTGCGCCTGGGACCCGAACGCCTCGGCGGCGATTGCGGTCACCGCCCCCCTGTCCGTGGCCCCGATCGTACCAAGCTTGATGTCACTGACCAGTGCCTGCGTGGCGGCTGAAGGTTCGCTGTCGAACTCTGTTTCAAGCAGGTCCCAAAGCCCCTTATAGGCCCTCAAGGCCGTTGCTTGGTCGCCCATCCGAGCCGACGCTTCCATGACTGCGCGGCACCCGATCTCGTTGGTCGGATCGAGATTGAGCAGGGCTTGTCCGGCTCGCTTTAGCGCTGGCCAGTCTGCCGCAGCCTTCGCCATCGCTTCCAGACACGAGATAAATTCATCCTGAAGGCATTGCCGCTGGACGAGGACCCAATTCCGAAACGAGGGGTCGATGTCGTCCAGGCCATTGAGAAAGCTTTCGGCGACACGCTGCCTCTCCAGAAGGATGGGCGGAATCCTTCCAGCTTTCAGATCGTGCCTGATCTCACTCACATCCACTGTGACGAGCGACTGCTTCAGCGTCACGTTGAGCCGGTCTCCGAGGAAGACCCCTTCGACTTCAGCCAGGCAGGTCTTGAGATCGACTACGGTTTGCCTGAGCGAGGCCCTCGCTCGTGCCTCGTCCGATTCACTCCAGAGCAAACCGCAGATGCGCTCGCGGGTTTCAAAACCATGAGGGCTGAGTGCAAGATAGGCAAGGACGGCACGCGATTTGCGGTTTCTCACGGCGATGTCTCGCCCAGATTGGCTCAGCGCTACCTTGTCAAGCGTCGTGACACGGATCAGCGGCGCAGTCCTCGTTGGGGAGTTGTGCCCGATCATCGTTGTCCCGCAACTGCCTCCGTCTACATAAGATCGGCGCGGCCGCTCGGGCCGGCCTGGTCAATGAGGGAACGAAGCCGACGCGACTGGAACGGCGACGGAAGAGGTTGCAGCCCTGGGACGAAGACTTTGGCGACGGGAATGTCAAACATCGGCGTGGTCAGATCTGCTGCGTATATGTGGTATTGCTTTTTAAGCATTTCGCCAACCAAGGATACGAAATTCAAGCCCTTTTCGGCATTTTTGTGCATCAGCAGGCTACTGGACAGGTGTGAGATGAGGTCCGTGTCGATTGCGCCAGGGGTCTCGGGGCGCTCCTCCTGCCGGCTGTCGACCTCGTCGAGCCTCTCAACTCCCTGTTCTGCGCGTTTCATTGCCGCCACATCGAGAGCCAATTCCATCTGGCACATTTCCAGCAGCGCCGCCCTCAGGGCGTTGCCCGCGTCCAGCCTGCAAGCCAGCCCGACTACCAGGCCGCGACCATCCGCGTCGAAGGATAGCGCCGCGATTACAGGCGCGGGAAACTCACCCGATATGTCGAGAAACTGGGTGCATCTGCCGAGCTTCTCCTGCCTTATCCGCGCAAGCAGATCGAGCACGCCCGCGCCGGCAAGCGCTTCCAGTCCAATCAACCGGCCGCCGCGCCTGCTGCGCCACCAGGCGGCAGCCGCATCTCGCTCGATTGCTTCCAGCAGCGCCGAGGTCAGGGCAGCTTCGTGGGTTATCCCTGCGGCGCATCCGCAACTGGTCACCCAGGCGCTCCGGTTGGCGCTGCGAATGAAAAGTGTCTCGGGCAAATAGCCCTGCCGACCGTCGTCCAGCCGGCGCACGGGCACCCATCGGTCACTTTCACCGAAACCGGACTGCACCCGGAAATCATCGAGGTGTTCAGCCAGCCGAACGTCCTGCCAATGGCTTACACCATCTACCATCGTGCGGTTCATCGTCCCGTGCGGCACTTGCCATTCGCTATGATATTCGATGCCCTCGCCGATGCAGGCCTCGAATGCGCGCCCCGGGGTGAGGCCGACACCACTGAAGCTGGCAGAAGCGGGTGAGGCCGAATCTCCCCAACTGCGGTGTACCTGCGCACCAAAGAAGTGCAGCCCCGGTGCGTAGCGGGCGTGCAAGCGGAACAGATTGCCAAAGTTTGCCGCAGCTGAGAGTAGTCCTTGGCGGTTATTTGTCGCTATCAAGCCGGGATCTGTATCACCAGAGTCAAGGTAGCCGAGCGCACCGAGCAACCCGCGTGCCATTGCAGCCTGTTCAGGCGCTAGATCTTGCGGCCGTGAACAAAATCGCGCTGCCAGTTCAAACGCGTTTGCGGCGGTCAATCCACAATCCTCGCTGTTGAAGAAACCCTTTCCCTATTGTCTGCCACTTTCGCCCTACGATCTTGATCGGGTCAACAAAACGTTGCGTGCGAGGCGACCCAAGCTCGGCAAAGACACGGAGCTAAAGATGGCCGTCATCTCACGCTGATTTCACGCTAGCTGGGATAATGGTTGTTTCCGAGACGTCATCTCGACTGCCCCGGAGCTGAACGACCCGAACCGGACCCATCGAGACGATGGAAGATCGGCGCCAATTCATTTTCCTCCCGGGAGCGGCGCCGCGGGGCCATGACCGGATGGGGCCGGTCTGTGCCTCGCGGCCCACTGGGAAGGGCGAAGCGGCTTCGTCGACACAAGGCCATTCTGGGTTTCCTCCCGGGAGCGGCGCCGCGGGGCCATACCGGATGGGGCCGGTCTGTGCCTCGCGGCCCACTCGGAAGGGCGAATTGGCTTCTTCGACACAAGTCCATCCTCGGATCAAGAAATTCGACAACACAGGAGATCAAAAATGGCAGCGCATGGCACCCCGCCCCGTGGCATTGATGCGACACGATCGCCGTTGTTCGAAGGCCGCTTCGGTCGCATGTTCCGAAATCTGGCACCCGCAACGTTCGGGGCAAACGACCAGGACAACCGACGCAACCTCAAGGCGCTCGGCGCCGCCATGTCTGCTGACATTGACGAGCCGAAAGATGGGCTCGATGCCGAGGAAAGCGGGATTCCTGCCCTCTATACCTATTTTGGCCAGTTCGTTGACCACGACATCACATTCGATCCCGTCAGCACCTTGCGTAAATCGCTGGATCCCGATGGGCTCGTGGATTTCCGCACGCCGAGCTTTAATCTGGATAATGTCTACGGCCGGGGTCCAGCCGACCAGCCTTACATGTATACGAAAGAAGGCCGCTTCCGCCACGGCGATGCAATGACAGGGGCCGGTGGCCAGCCCGGCCACGATCTGCCGCGCTTCGCCGGACGAGCGATCATCGGCGACCCCCGCAACGATGAAAACAGTCTGGTGTCGCAGCTGCAAGGGCTGATGCTCAACGTGCACAACCGGATGGTCGATGACAATCCGGGCCTGGGTTTTGAAGCGGTCCAGCAGCTCGTCCGCTTCCACTACCAGTATGTGGTCGTGAATGACTTCCTCTCCAGGATCGTTTCGCAACCGATCCTAGACGCACTTAAGACGGACGGCCGCTTCGATCAAAAGCGATTGCGGTACTTCCACTGGCGCAACTTGCCGTTCATGCCAGTAGAGTTTTCGGTCGCCGCCTACAGACTTGGCCATTCGATGGTAAGGCCCGGTTATCGGCTGAACGACGACAAGCTGCTGCCGATCTTCCCACGCGCCGGCAAGCCGCATGAGGAGGCGCTTACCGGCTTCCAGACGATGAAGCCGGGTCGCGCTCTGGACTGGGGTCGATTTATCGACATTGACAAGCGCGCAGGTGGATCGGATCCCGAGACTGGAGATCCTGCCAATGTGCGTCGGCTGCAATTTGCCTACAGGATCGATACATCCCTCGTCGGTTTCCTGCACGATCTGCCGAAAGCCGTGGCGGGCGACCCGCCGGCCTCCCTCGGCGAGCGCAATCTCTTGAGGGGCTGGCTTCTCGGCCTGCCGTCCGGCCAGAGCGTCGCACGTGCCATGGCCATCGAGCCCCTGGCCGATGCGGACATCATAATCGGCAAGGCTGTGGATGCTCCCGAGGATGGTGATGTCGTAGGCCCGATCATCGATGCCGTCACAGCCAAGGGTGGCGACGGCAAGGCCTTCGCCGACAACTGCCCACTTTGGACCTATGTCCTTGCCGAAGCGGCAACAAACAAGACCAACATGGCTATCCCGATTACAGGAGGCGGCACACGTTCCACGCCGCAGCTTGGACCGGTGGGCGGCCATATTGTTGCTGAGGTGTTCCTAGGATTGCTGTTCGGCGACGGCATGTCCTACCTGTCGCTCGATCCTTTGTGGAAGCCTGTGAGCGGGGCAGGCTTCAGACTGAAGGATCTGGTCTCCTACGGGCTCGGCATGGGGCCGTCGCTTCACTACCGGTGAGACAGCGCTCGTTGCAAAATAGACCGCCGTGGCCGATCTCATGCGATCGGCCCTGCGTTCAGCGGCGATATCTGCTTTTGAAGGCCGGTAATAGCCGACCAAGTGACCGAGATGCGGCACAAAGCGGCCGTTCGCGTCGTTCAGGGCGTGCGTCCGCAACGGGCGGTGACCAAATTCCCGCAGCTATTCCTCGCTCCGCTTCTGCGCGATCAGGTCCAGCCGTTCGCGGTCGGAGCGTTCGCGCTCGTCGCGGTTGCGCACGTCCTTGTAGGCGCGCTCGACCATGTTGGTGCGGGCATTTGCCGTGGCGATGAGGCCGGCCTCCTGCCTGGCGCTTTCCAGGCTCGTCTCATGGCGTACCACCGCCTGGGCGATGCGGCGGTGATAGAGATCGGGGAACAGGCCGGAGAGCGAATTGTCCTGGTCAAAATGGCCGATCAATTCCCTGGCCTCGGCTTCCGCCGCGTTAGCCGCGGCCAGGAAAGTGGCGTGACGGGTCTCGTGGAGCGCCTTCAGCTGTTCCTGCACCTTGACCAGTTTCTTCAGGCGGTCCTTGCGCGTGCTCATCTCACCTCGCCAAAGTCAGGTCGACGAAGCCGTCGACGAACAGCGACAGCATGGTGCCGATGGCGAAATAGAAGATGATCATGCCGCCGGCGATGACGAAGGGCTGGGAGATGAAATAGATCGGGATCTGCGGCGTCAGCTTGTTGACGAAGCCGATCGTCAGATTGACCAGAATGGCATAGGCGACGAACGGGCTGCCGAGGCGGATGACCAGGAAGAAGGTGTCCGACACGGTGTCGGTGATGTCGACCAGGGCGGCCTGCGGGTTGAAGAAGACGTTGACCGGCGCGACCGTGTAGGACGCCACCAAAGCGCGGACGATTTCGTGGTCGAAGTCGAAGACGAACAGCATCAACAGCGCCGAGAACGAGATGATGGCGGCGAGCGCCGCCTGCGGTTCCGGTTCCTCGATCGCCGGCCCGCCCGAGCCGCCATAGCCGATCAGCATGGCGATGGCCGAGCCCATGAAGCGCAATGCCTCCATGTAAAGCCTGGTCATGGCGCCGATCAGCCCACCGACCAGCAGTTCCGATATGATCATCGGCACCAGGATCTGCGGGCGCGGATCGACGAAGGGAATGATGCGGTCCCACAGGAACGCGAGCAGGCCGCCGGTGGCGGCGACCGCCACGAACAGCCTGACCTGCACCGGCACGCGGGCGCTGGACAGGCCCGGCATCAGCATGAAGCAGGCGCCGATGCGGCAGAAGGCGAGGAACGCCGCGATGACGACGCTCTGCGAAAGAACGCTCACGATATGGTCCCGAGCACCCTGATCTCGACGCCCTTGGCGATTTCGACATGCGAGAGCACCGGCAGCGTGGTGAACAGCCGCTCGATGATCATGCGCACATAGGGGCGGGCGTCCGGCGCGGTGACGAGAACGAAGCGCTCGCCCGCCTCGAGGAATTTCTTGATCGCCTTGGTGGCGTCCTGGCCGAATTCCTCGAGCTGGCGCGGGTCGATGTCGAACTCGCGCACCTCGCCCTTGGCGTCGCGCTTGAGGCTTTGATGGAAGGCGAGATCCCAGCGGTTGCCGAGGCGCAGCACCTTGAGCACGCCGCCTTCCGAAAGATCGCCGCAGATCTGCTGGGCCATGCGGATGCGGACGTGCTCGACGATCTGCTCGGTGCGGCGCACATGCGGCGCGATCTCGGCGATGGCCTCGATGATCAGATGCAGATTGCGGATCGAGACGCGCTCGGCTAGCAACAGCTTCAGCACCGCCTGCAGGCCGGGATAGGAGATGTGCGTGGTGCAGATTTCGTCGGCGAGCTTGCGGTATTCCTGGTCCTGGCGTTCGAGCAGCGCCTTCATGTCCTTGTAGGACAGAAGCTGCGGCAGGTTGTTGCGGATGACTTCCGAGAGATGGGTGAGCAGCACGGACATGTTGTCGGCAAAAGTGTAGTTCTCGCGCTTCAAATCCTCGGCGAAGGTTTCCATGACGGAATAGGCGCGCATGCCGAAGGCCGGTTCGCGGATCTCTTCGCCGGGGATTTCGGGTACGTCGCGGCTGCCGAGCAGAACCATGATCTCGCCGACGCGCATCGAATATTCGGCGACCACCGTGCCGTGCACCTTGATCTGATAGCTCTTCGGCGGGATGGCGAAATCGTCGGCGACACGCACTTCCGGCACGACGAAGCCGTATTGCTGGGCGAATTTCTTGCGCATCTTGGCCATGCGGAAGACCAGCTCCTGATGCGAGACCAGAAGCCGGGTCGACAGCTGCTTGCCGATCAGCAGTTCGATCTCGGCGGTGGCGAGCGAGGCCTTGACCGAGTTCTTCTCTTCCTCGGCCTTGGTCGCCTTTTCCTGCGTCTTCAGCGCCTCGGCCTCGGCGAGGACGCGGTTGGCGCGCATCGGGATGATGTAGCCGAGGCCGGCCATGCCGCCGGCCAGCGCGAAGAAGGGGAACAGCGGCAGGCCGGGCATCAGGCCGAGCAGCACCAGCAGCGCCGCCGCCACGTAAAGCGCACGCGGATGGGCGCCGAGCTGGCCGAACACGGCCTGGTTGGTCGAGCCGCGGGTGCCGCCCTTGGAAACCAGCAGGCCGGCGGCAAGCGAAACGATCAGCGCCGGGATCTGGGTGACCAGACCGTCGCCGACCGACAGCTTGATGAACACGTCGGCGGCCTGGCCCATGCCCATGCCGTGCCTGATGTAGCCAATGGCGATGCCGCCGACGATGTTGATGGCGGTGATGATGAGGCCGGCGATGGCGTCGCCGCGCACGAATTTCGAGGCGCCGTCCATCGAGCCGAAGAAGGAGCTTTCTTCTTCCAGTTCGCGGCGACGCAACTGCGCGGTCTTGTCGTCGATCATGCCGGCGGAAAGGTCGGCGTCGATCGACATCTGCTTGCCGGGGATGGCGTCGAGGGTGAAGCGGGCGCCGACTTCGGCGATACGCGTTGCGCCCTTGGTGATGACGATGAAGTTCACCACGATCAGGATCATGAAGACGATGAGGCCGATGACGAAGTCGCTGGCCATCACCAGCTTGGAGAAACCGGCGATGACATAGCCTGCGGCGTGCGTGCCCTCATTGCCATGCGACAGGATCATGCGCGTGGTGGCGATGTTGAGGGATAGTCGCAGCATCGTGGCGATGAGCAGCACGGTCGGGAACGAGGAGAAATCGAGCGGCCGCTGGATCCACAGCGCCACCATCAGGATCAGCACCGAAAGCGCGATCGAGAAGGCGAGGCCGATGTCGATGAGGAAGGCCGGGATCGGCAGGAACAGCACGGCCAGGATAATGACGATGCCGAGCGCGAAGAAGATGTCGCGGCCATTCTTGGCCACCGCGCCGGGCTGGATGCTTTCGCTGATCGCCATATAAGTCCTCGAACCATAGGCTGCCGCGCATGGGACAGCCCGGCGAGGGTAGTTGGCCAAGCTTGCGCGAGGGTGGGAGAGTGGCTAGATCGACGATCCCGCAAGAAGGAAGACCCATGCTTCTGATCATCGGCACGATCCGTTTGCCTGCCGGAAAGCTGGAGGAAGCAAGGCCGGTGATGGAGCGCATGATCTCGGGCAGCCGCGCCGAGGATGGCTGCTTGGAATATTCCTATGCGCGCGACGTGCTCGATGCGGGGCTGATCCGGGTCACCGAGGTGTGGCGCGACAGGGCCGCGCTCGATGCGCATTTCCGCTCGCCGCACATCGCCGAGTGGCGCGCGAGCTGGCCGGCGCTTGGTATCGGCGAGCGCAATCTCGTGCTGTATGAAGCCGGTGAGCCCATGCCGACCTGATCGACCGCTCTCGGCTGGACAGCAACCGGGGGCAATCAGGACTTGGCTGTGGCGGCTGTGGCGACGCCGACCAGCCAGCGCCTGACGGCGCGTTCTTCCGCTTCCGACAGCCCCTGCGTCAGCTCGCTCTCGATCGCCTGCACGCGCAGACGGCAGGCGTGCAGCAGTGCGCGACCGCTGTCGCTGAGATCGATGTGCTGGATGCGGCCATGCACGGCATGCGGCTTGCGCACCAGCGAGCCGGCCCGTTCGAGATTGGCGACGATGACGCTGAGCGTTTGCGGGGTGAGCAGCGCCATCCGGGCCAGATCGGCATTGGAGAGGCCGGGATAGGCCGCAAGCATGGTCAGCGTGGCAAATTGCGGCTGCGTCACGCCGAGATCGCCCAGTGCCCTGTCCATCCTGAGCCGATGCGCGCCGGCGGCCTGGCGCAGGAGATAGCCGAGATAGCCTTCCTCGCCGCGTTTGCCTTCGCCGGGGGCGGGTATCGATGCGTGCGGATTCGGCTTGCGCATAATGTAAGAGCTCTTATATGTTGTTCGTGCACTGATATTAGGACATTAAGGAGTCCCTGACGATGGGTCATCGGATCTTTCTTGCCGGCGCCTCCGGCGCCATCGGCCAGCGACTGATCCCGCAACTTCTGGCCGCCGGCCATCAGGTGACGGGCACGACGCGCAACGCGGACAAGGCCGCGAAATTGCGCGCCCTCGGAGTCGGGCCGGTCGTCGTGGACGTCTTCGATGCCGAGGCGCTCTCGCGCGCGATGCTCGCCGCCAAGCCTGATATCGTCGTCCATCAACTGACCGACCTGCCGCCAGGGCTGGATCCGAGCCGGATGGGCGAGGCGGTCGTGCGCAATGCCCGCATCCGCGACGAAGGCACGCGCAATCTGGTCGCGGCCGCCGTCGCGTCCGGTGTCCGGCGCATGGTGGCGCAAAGCATCGCCTGGGCCTATGCACCAGGCCCGGAACCGCATGACGAAGCCGACCCGTTGGATGGCGGCGCGAGCGGCAATCGCGGCATCAGCGTCGGTGGCGTCATTGCCCTGGAAAAAGCCGTTCTCAACGCGCCATTCGCCGGCGTCGTGCTGCGATATGGCCAGCTCTATGGGCCGGGAACAGGAACCGATACGGCCGCCGGCGCATCGCCGGTGCATGTCGATGCCGCCGCCTATGCCGCGCTGCTCGCGCTCGACAAGGGTGCGCCGGGCGCCTTCAACGTGGCGGAACCCAACCCGGCGGTCTCGACGCAGAAAGCGGTCGATGAACTCGGCTGGCGCCCGGACTTCCGTTTGCCTGCCTGAATTCGGAGACATCGATATGATCGGCAATCAAGGTCGCTTGCGCACCGGCCAATCTCTTATCGCCATCAGCGCCGTAGCGGTCCTGTTCGCGCTTGCGGCAAAGTGGGCCGGCCCGGGTTTCACAGGCGTCGTGCCTGACGGCATGGAAACGCACATACATATGGCAAACGCCGATGCGGACGACACCGCCCGGGCACGGCCGAAGACGGTCGTGACGCCGATCTCCTGCGAGAGACTGCCCAACGTGCCGGGCAAGTCGATCACCACCGCGATCGTGGCGTTTCCGCCAAACGGTTTCACGCCTCGCCACCGGCATCCGGGCTCGGTAAGCGCCTTCGTCCTGAAGGGCACGTTGCGCTCACAGCTACAAGGGAGTCCCGCCGGTACCTACAGCGCGGGGCAGACATGGTTCGAGCCGCCTGGCACCGTCCATCTCTTCGCCGAGAATGCCAGCACCACCGAGCCCGCCGAATTGCTGGCGACATTCATCGCCGACGATGATTGCGGGGCGCTGACCATACCGGACTGACGACAGAACCGATTGCCTCCCGATTATAGCGGGAAGACCTCGTCAGCCGGTTTCACGGCCATAATGGCGCCTTTGATGTCGCCATTGTGGTTGTCATGCCGTGCCACCCGGCGTATCAGGCAGGTCTGCCCTTTGATATCGGCGAGCCGCCCGAGTGCTTTCCAGAAACCAGCCACAAGTCTATGCCCGCCGGCTGCGCGCGGTGCTTCTGCGATCAATTCCGCTGCTCGAGGCGCGCGGCATCGCCGTGGTCATGCTGGCGGGCGTCGTCGGCGTCATGGCGGGCATACTGGTCACGGCGATGAGCCAGATCGTGCAGGATCTACACGGGCTGTTGTTCGGCGTTCAGCCCGGCGGCCGGCTTTCCGGCATGTTCTCGCTCGCCAATCCCATGCAGGCTCTGATCCCGGCGATCGGCGGCGCCCTGCTTGGGTTGACGGTGATATGGCTGCGGCTGCGCAAATTCCGCACCCCGGTCGATCCGATCGAGGCCAACGCGCTCTATGGCGGTCGCATGTCGCTGACCGACACCTTCATCATCGCCGGCCAGACGATGATCTCCAGCGGCTTCGGCGCTTCGGTCGGCCTGGAAGCCGGCTACACGCAGGTCGGCTCCGGCCTGGCGTCGCGGCTGGCGCGCATCTTCAGGCTGCGCCGCAACGATGTCCGCGTCCTTGTCGGCTGCGGTGCGGCCGGGGCCATCGCCGCCGCGTTCGACGCGCCGCTGACCGGCGCCTTCTACGGTTTCGAACTGGTCATCGGCATCTACTCGGTCGCCAATGTCGCACCTGTCATGACGGCCGCGATCTCCGCCTCGCTGACCGCGGAAATGTTCGGCGGCGTGCCGTTTCCGTTGGAGCTTTCTGGGCTGCCGCAACTGACCGCCAGCCAATATGTGCCGTTCCTGCTGCTCGGGCTGCTGGGCGGCGCGGCCTCGATCGCCATCATGCAACTGGTGACGCTGATCGAGCGCGGTTTCAACAGGCTGTCGGTCGATGCCTCGCTGCGCCCCGTCGTCGGCGGTGTCATCGTCGGCCTGCTGGGGCTGATCACGCCGCAGGTGCTGTCCAGCGGCCATGGCGCGCTGCACCGCGAATTCGCCATGAACTACGGGCTGACCGTGGTGGCCAGCGTCTTCGTGCTGAAATTGGCGGCGTCGGCCATCTCGCTGGGCTCCGGCTTTCGCGGCGGCCTGTTCTTCGCCTCGCTGTTCCTCGGCGCGCTGCTCGGCAAGGCATTCGCCGGGGTGATGGCGTTGGTTTCCCCGGCGACCGGTATCGACCCTTCGGTTGCCGCCGTCGTCGGCATGACCTCGCTTGCCGTCGGTGTCGTCGGCGGCCCGCTGACGATGACCTTCCTGGCGCTGGAATCGACCCGCGACCTGACGCTTACCGGGGTCGTGCTGGCCGCCTCGATCATGGCGGCGATCCTGGTGCGCGAAACCTTCGGCTATTCATTCTCGACATGGCGCTTCCATCTGCGCGGCGAGACGATCCGCAGCGCCCACGATGTCGGTTGGATGCGCAGCCTGACCGTCGGCTCGATGATGCGCAAGGACATCAAGACCATCGATGCCGCGACGACGCTGGCGGACTTCCGCAAGCAGATCCCGCTGGGTTCGGCGCAGCGCGTCATCGCCGTCGACCCGGGCGACCAGTATGTCGGCGTGCTGATCGTAGCCGAACTGCATAGCGATCCCGCCGGCGGCGAGGTGCCGGTGCGCGATCTCGCGCAGTACAAGGATGCCGTCCTGGTGCCCAGCATGAACGTGCAGACCGCCGCCGAGACGTTCCAGCGCGCCGGCGCCGAGGAACTGGCCGTCGTCGAGGATTTCACCGACCACATCGTGCTCGGTCTGCTCACCGAGGGCCACCTGATGCGGCGCTATGCCGAGGAACTCGAAAAGGCACGCCGGGACCTTTCGGGCGAAGGATAAGGCTTCTCCCTACGCGTCCCCTTGTCAATCGGCTGCGCGGCTTACTCATGCGACCTCTCCGACTTGCAGGCTGGCCCAGCTAGTGGCGCCGTGCTGGCGCCCATGGATGGCTTGTCAGTTGTACAGTGGTACTGTACATAGTGTTAAGTGCGGTGAGGAGACGGCATGAGCAAGGGGTCGGACAAGGCTTCGGCGAAAACGGGCGAGACACCGGCCGCGACGCACGCCCACCAAGTGCTGGGCATGCGCCTCAAGAGCCTTCGCCTCGCCCGCAGGCTGTCCCTGCGGGAGCTTGCGGAAGCAACCGGGACGAGCGCCAGTTTCATCAGCCAGCTCGAACGCGGCCTGACAGGGGCCAGCACCGCCTCGCTCAACCAGATGGCCTCGGCGCTCGGCGTCAGCGTCGCCATGCTGTTCGAGGAAAGCACGGCGCAAAACCATGGCGTTCTGAGACGAAGCGAGCGGCCGAGCCTGCCGCCCAGCGACGGCTGCCGCAAGATGCTGCTGTCGCGTCCGCCGCTGAGCGATATGGAGGTCTATGTCGGGGAATTCGACATTGGCGGCTCGACCGGGCCCGATCGTTACACCCACGGCGACGCGCAGGAGATGCTCGTCGTGCTGCGCGGGGTCGTCGAGGTCTCGCTCGGCGACGCCCGTCACGTCCTCGAGGAGGGCGACAGCATCGAATACACGACTTCGACACCGCATCGCTCAGAGAACATCGGCAGTGGCCGAGCCGAAGTGATGTGGATCATCGCGCCGCCGACCTCGGTGCGCGCCGAGCTTGATCAATACACGGCCTGGAAACCGCTCGCGGCCAGGTAGGTCCAATCCAATGCGGGCATCAATGGGAGAATGACAATCATGCAGAAAACGAAAGCTTTGTATCTCAGCGCCGTGATGGCGCTTGGCGTGCTGGCAACCGCAGCGTTCGCACAGGAGAAGCCGGTTGCGGGTGAGGTCAAGGAGGGGTCGCTGAAGGGCAAGACCCTGACGTTCGTCTCCTATGGCGGCATCTACCAGGACGGCCAGGCGGCCGCGCTGAAGGAGTTCGTCGACAAGTCCGGCGTCAAGCTGCTCAATGACGGTCCGACCGAGATCGCCAAGCTGCAGGCGCAGGTCGAGTCCGGCAATGTCACCTGGGATGTTGTGGATACCGACGACCTGCCGCCTTACGTCTATTGCGGCAAGCTGTTCCAGAAGCTGGATCTGACGAAGCTCGACGTCTCGAAAATCCCGGAAGGCCAGGTCGGCGAGTGCTCGGTGCCGGCGATGAACTACGGCGTCGTGCTGATGTACAACAAGGAGAAGTACAAGGATAACCCGCCCAAGAGCTGGGCAGACTTCTTCGATACGGCAAAGTTCCCGGGCGTGCGCGGGATCGACGGCTCCGGCAGCCCGACGGGCGGCTTGCTCGAACAGGCGCTTAAGGTCGCCGGCGGCGATCCGAAGGCGATGACGGTGGCCGATATCGACAAGGCCATCGATGTGGTCCGCAAGCTCGGCCCCGATACCATCTTCTGGAAGACGGGTGCTGAATCGCAGCAGCTGGCGGAGTCCGGCGAGGCCGACATGCTGATGATGTGGACCGGCCGCGCCATGACCGCGGTCAAGAACGGCGCCAAATACGCGCCGGCCTGGCAGGATTGGCTGGTGGTGATGGACCAGATGACGATCCCGGTCGGCGTCAAGGATACGGACGCATCCTACGCGCTGCTCAATGCGTATCTCGGCAAGCATGCACAGGAGGTTCTGGCGGAGCAGACGTCCTACACGCCGATCAACAGCGACGCGCAGCCCAAGGTCGACGCTTCCGTCTCCGCCTCCCTGACCAACACGCCGGAGCGCCAGAAGCAGGGCTACAAGCAGAATTTCAAGTTCTGGGTTCCGAACTTCGCGGTGGCGCAGGAAAAGTGGTCGGCGCTGATGGCCGGCAACTGACCGGCTGGCGGAGGCAAAGCCCGTGAGCGCGCTCGAACCGACAACGCCTTCCGTCCTGAAACGGGGTTGGCTATCGCGGCCGTTCGCTCTCACGCTGCCGGCGCTGATTCTGCTGGCAGCCGTCATCGGCTATCCGCTGCTCACCATCGTGTTGCGCAGCCTCTCGGAGCCGCAATGGGGCGTGCAGAATTACCTCTGGTTCTTCGGTGCGCCCGTCAATCTCACGGTGCTCCAACGCACCTTTGTCATCTCGGCATGGGTTACGATCGTCTGCGTGGTCTGCGCCTATCCTTATGCCTATCTGATGACCGCCGTCGGGCCACGTGCGCGGCTCGTCCTGGTGCTCTGCGTGCTCATCCCGTTCTGGGTGAGCGGGGTGGTTCGCACGCTCTCCTGGGTTATCCTCTTGCAGGATTCGGGTGTCATCAATTCGCTGCTGCGCGCGGCCGGGTTCGACGGCATCCGTCTGATCCGCACCCAGACCGGCGTGGTCATCGGCATGGCGCAGGTGCTGTTGCCCTTCATGATCCTGCCGCTCTATTCGGTGATGAAAGGCATCGACCTCAGGCTGATGCGGGCGGCGCAAAGCCTGGGCGCCCGGCCTTCGCGCGCGTTCTTTACGGTGTACCTGCCGCTGTCGCTGCCGGGCGTCTATGCCGGCGCGATCATCGTCTTCATCCTGGCGCTGGGCTTCTACATCACGCCGGCACTGCTCGGCGGCCCGCGCTCGACCATGCTGTCGACGCTGGTGCAGACCCAGGTGCTGAGCCTTTTGCAATGGGGCCGCGGCGGTGCCATGGGCGTGGTGCTTTTGGTCACCACCTTCGTGCTCCTGGCGCTTGCGGCGCCGGTGATGCGGTCCAGGTACCGGGAAGCGGGGCGGCGCTGATGGAAATGAAGCCGCTCACACGCGTCATCCTCGGCCTCGTCTGCCTGCTGGTGGCGATATGGCTTGTCGCGCCGACGCTGGTCGTCGTGCCGATGTCGTTCAACGAGAACAAGTCGCTCGCCTTCCCGCCGCAGGGTTTCTCCTGGCAATGGTACCAGAACTTCTTCACCAATCCGGACTGGATGTCGAGCTTCCTGAACTCGGTGAAGGTCGCCTCGATCGTGGCGGCGCTGGCGACAGTGCTCGGCACGCTTGCCGCCTTCGGCCTCGACCGCATGAAAGCGCGGCCGGCCAACCTCCTGCGCATGCTCATGCTGACGCCTATGGTGGTCCCCGGCGTTGTGCTGGCCATTGGAATCTACGCCGTTTATCTCGACGCCCATCTCGTCGGAACGCTGACTGGCTTTGTCCTCGCCCACACCATCCTTGCGCTTCCCTTCGTGCTGATCGCGGTCTCCGCCAGCCTCGAAGTGTTCGACCGGCGCCTCGAGACGGCGGCGGCGAGCCTCGGCGCGGGAGCGCTGACCGCGTTCCGCACGGTGACCTTGCCGCTGATCCTGCCGGGCATCCTGTCCGGCCTGCTCTTTGCCTTCGCCACCTCCTTCGACGAGATCGTCGTGTCGCTGTTCATCACCAACCCCTACCTCAAGACCTTGCCCGTGCAGATATTCTCTTCCATTACCCGCGACGCCGACCCGACGGTTGCCGCCGTCGGGACGATCCTGCTTTTGGCCACCACGATCCTGATCGGCGGCGGCATGCTTCTTCTTGGCCGCGAGCGGAAAGGACCCCTATGAAGCCGGGACAGGAGAGCAAGGGCGCGGCGATCGATCTCGAATCGATCAGCAAGGCGTATGGCGGCTTCAAGGCGTTGGACGGCGTGTCGCTGCGCATCGAGCCCGGCGAGTTCATGACGCTGCTCGGCCCGAGCGGTTCCGGCAAGACCACGACGCTGAATGTCGTGGCCGGCTTCACCGATCTGACGAGCGGCAAGCTGCTGGTCGGCGGCAGGAACGTCGTCGGCGTGCCGGCGCACAAGCGCAACATCGGTGTCGTCTTCCAGCACTACGCGCTGTTCCCGCATATGAGCGTCGGCCGCAACGTCGCCTATCCGCTGACGCTGCGCGGCGTCGATCAGGCAGAGCGAAAGGCGCGCGTGGCAAGGGCGCTCGACATGGTCAAGATGGGCGACTTCGCGCATCGCTATCCCAGCGAATTGTCGGGCGGACAGCAACAGCGCGTGGCGCTGGCCCGCGCCATCGTCTTCGACCCACCGCTGTTGCTGATGGACGAGCCGCTCGGCGCGCTCGACAAGAAGCTGCGCGAATGGCTGCAGCTCGAGATCAAGCGCATTCACCGCGAGCTCGGCACCACCTTCGTCTATGTGACGCACGACCAGGAGGAGGCGCTGGTTCTGTCGGACCGCATCGCCGTGTTCAATCGCGGGCGCATCGAGCAGGTCGGCACCGGCCGCGAACTCTACGACGAACCGGCGACGCTGTTCGTCGGCCGCTTCATCGGCGACTCCACGGTGCTGCGCGGAGAGGCGCGAAGCGACGGCACGAGCACGGCGCTGCGCATTGCCGGCGAGACGGTGACGGCACCGCGCCGGATCGCCGGCGAAGCCAGCCCGGTCATGTTGCTGCGCCCCGAAAAGCTCGCCATCCGCCGGTCCGGCCAGGACGCGGCAGGCACCACCAACCGGCTGCCGGGGACGATCGCGGAGGCCATCTATCTCGGCTCGGGATCGAAATACGAAGTCAGGCTCGCCGACGGCTCCGTGGCGATTGTGCGCTCACCGCTGACCGGCGACAGCTTCGGCCTTGGCGACAAGGTGGAGCTCTGCTTCGACGGTGCCGACGCCAAGCTTCTGGCCGACGACAGCTCGGCCGACGCGACGCTGACCTGATCCAATCAATTCGAAAGTCATCCCATGCAAGCCAAGCGCAACGGCGACATATCGTTCTGGTATGCGGACCTGGGAGGGGTTCCCGCGCCCCGGCCACCCTTGCCCGGTGATATCGAGGCAGATGTCGCGATCGTCGGTGCCGGCTATACCGGCCTGTGGACCGCCTATTATCTGAAGAAGGCGAGGCCCTCGCTGCGCATCGCGCTGATCGAGCGCGAGTTTGCCGGTTTCGGCGCTTCGGGCCGCAATGGCGGCTGGCTGTCGGGCGGCTTCTCCTGGTCGCGCGAAAAATATCTCAAGACCTCGACCCGGCAAGGTGTCAGCGCCATGCAGGCGGCCATGGCGGGCTGCGTCGACGAGGTGATCCGGGTGGCGAGCGCGGAAGGGATCGATGCCGATATCCGCCGCGTCGACAACCTGACGGTGGCCACCAACCCGGCGCAGCTCGAACGCGCGCGCGCGGAGTGCGAAACGATCCGCGCCTGGGATTTCGACCCGACCCGCGTCGAGATGCTGGATCAAGCGGCGACGCGGGCGCGCATCAACATCCGCAATGTCATGGGCGGCTTCGTCGTCCACGGCCAGGCGCGGGTGCAGCCGGCCAAGCTGGTGCGTGGACTTGCCGCCGCCGTCGAGCGCCTGGGCGTGGCGATCTACGAACAGACGACGGTGACGGCCATCGCCAAGGGCAGCGTGACGACGAACCGCGGCACGGTGCGGGCGGAAACCATCATCCGCGCGACAGAAGGTTTTACCGCGGGCATTCCCGGCGAAGAGCGGACCTGGCTGGCGCTCAACAGCGCGCAGATCGTCACCGAACCGCTGTCCGAGGCGCTTTGGCGCCAGATCGGCTGGGAGGGTCACGAGCTTCTCGGCAATGCCGCCCACGCCTATTGCTATGCCCAGCGCACGCGCGAGGGGCGCATCACCATGGGCGGGCGCGGCGTGCCCTATCGCTACGGCTCGCGCACCGACGTCAATGGGCAGACGCAGCAGGCTACGATCGACCAGCTGCATCAGATCCTGACGACGCTGTTGCCGCAGACGGCGAGCTGCCGCATCGAGCACGCCTGGTGCGGCGTGCTCGGCGTGCCGCGCGACTGGTGCACGACCGTCGGGCTCGATCCCGCGACCCGCATCGGCTGGGCCGGTGGCTATGTCGGGCTTGGCGTGTCGAGCTCCAATCTTTCGGGTCGCACGCTCGCCGACCTGATCCTCGGCCAGGACACCGAGCTTACAAAGCTGCCCTGGGTCAACCGCAAGGTCAGGCCATGGGAGCCGGAGCCGTTCCGCTGGCTCGGCGTGCATTCGATGTACCAGCTTTATCGCATCGCCGACGGGCGCGAGGCCGCCGGGCTTGCGCATACGTCGAAACTGGCCGCGCTCGCCGACGGCATTACCGGCCACTGACTGATGGAGACCAGTTTGATCGACCTTTCGACCTTCCACGATCTCGCCAAGGCCGACATCGGCGCGTTCTCACCCAAGCCCACCTCCATCGAGGGGGACCAGGTCGAGGCGGTGCGCTCGCTTTTCCAATCGCCGGACGGGACCGTCGACATCGGCATCTGGGAATGCACGCCCGGCCGCTTCACCGCCGACCGCACGGGTTCGTCGGAGATATGCCATATCATTTCGGGGCGGGTCGAGGTGAGCCGCGCCGACGGCGAGGCGCGTGAACTGGGGCCAGGCGACCTTCTCGTGCTGCCGCGGGGATGGAAGGGCGAATGGCGCATCCGCGAGACCACGCGCAAGCTCTACATGATCCAGTCGGCCGGCTGATCGGCTGATATCAGCTAGGCGGGGTCAGTGCTCGATCGGCCCCTTGGCCATCACCAGTGCTGTGCCGGCGGTGGTCGGACGCTCGATGACGCGACGCACGCGCGGCGGCTCGTCGCCGCTGTGCAGCGCCCGCAAGCGCTCGCCGACCATGGCGTCGGCATGGGTGATGCGGCCATTGTGGCGCACATATTCGAGCCAGGTCGGCGTGTGGTAGTGCTCGATCCATATCGAGGGATTTTCGAGATCGCGCGCCAGTGTCCAGTTGCGGGCGCCGTCGCGGCGGCGGATGCGGCCGCGTTCGGCCATGGTGGCGAGGAATTCCGCCTCGTCCTCGTGGCGGATGATGTATTCGATCATGATGGCGATGGGGCCGCTGCGCGGCTTCAGGTCGAGCGCCAGATGCGGCTCCTTGAAGCGGTTGAGCGGGTCGAGGTTCAGCACCTGCTGCTGCGGCAGCGGCAGGACAAGGCCGATGGCGCCGCCCGCCAGCATGGCGATGGCGGCGGCGATCAGCGCCGTCTCGGCGCCATGCGCATCGGCGACGACGCCCCAGATCCAGCTGCCCAGCGCGATGCCACCGAAGGTCGCGGTCTGGTAGACCGACAGCACCCGGCCGACCACCCAGCGCGGCGTCGCCATCTGCACGGTGACGTTGAAGTGCGAGAGCGCGATCACCCAGCAGGCACCGCCGACCAGCAGGCCGAGCGACGTCTGCCAGGCGTGATGGCTGAGCGCGCCATTGAAGGCGCAGACGGCGAAGCCGGCGAAGGCACAGCGCACCATCGTCTCGCTGGAGAGCAGCTGCCGCAGCCGCACGCTGATCAGCGCGCCGCCGACGGCGCCGATGCCGAAGGCGCCCAGCATGATGCCGTAGGTCAAGGCATCGCCCTTGACGACGTCGCGTGCCACCAGCGGCAAGAGTGCCAGGACGGCGCCGGCGGAGAAGCCGAAGGCTGCGCCCCTGACCAGCACCTTGCCGATATTGGGGGACATGGCGACATAGCGCAGGCCGGCACCCATGGCAGCGCCCAGCGACTCGCGCGGCAAGGTCGACACCGGCACATCCGGCTTCCAGCGGGCCATCACGATGATGAGGCCGATATAGCTCACCGCGTTCGCCGCGAAGGCGGCCGCGGCGCCGGCAGCCGCGACGATGATGCCGCCGATCGCCGGGCCGACGCTGCGTGTCAGGTTGAAGCCCATGGAGTTCAGCGCAACGGCCGCGGGCACCTTGTTGCGGGGAACCATGTCACCGACTGACGCCTGCCAGGACGGGCTGTTGAGCGCCGTGCCGCTGTCGATCAGGAAAGTGAAGGCAAGCAGCGTCCAGGGCGTGAGCAAATTGTAATAGGTGAACACCGTCAGAAGCACCGAAACGACCAGCATGAAGGTCTGCGCCACCAGCATCACCTTGCGCCGGTCGAAGCTGTCGGCGATGGCGCCGGCGACAAGCGCGAACAACATGATCGGCAAGGTCGTCGAGGCCTGGACCAGGGCGACCTGATAGGGCGAGGTGGCGATCGTGGTCATCATCCAGGCTGCGCCGACGCCCTGGATCAGGCCACCGAAATTGGAAACGAGACTTGCCGACCAGACGGCGCGGAAAATGCCATGCCGGAACGGCGCCAGCGCCGAAACGCCTTCGCTGTCCGGTTTCTCGTCAATCATGGATGGGTTCCTGCCAGAGCGTGCTGATCCTTGCGGTTTCTCCGCATCGTTTGCCGAAACTATGGCATTGCGCCGCAAAGGGCGAACGTCATGCGCGGAAGATCATGGTCCAACAAGGGGATAGAGGAGGGCCAGCTTTGCTGTGAGGGGCCGGGTTCATCCGCGCGCAGCATGCCTTGCATGCCGCGATGAAATCGGCCGATAGCTGGAGCCGTTCTTTCGCGCCTTCATGTTCTGAAGCGGAATGTGCTTTTCCGCGACTTCTTCAGAACCCGTTCTGGATGCGCTGGAAGATGACGTTGGTGAAGGCCGATATCTGGCCGCCAATGAACGGGCCTGTGAGCGCCACCACCAGCATGATGGCGACAATCTTCGGCACGAAAGTCAGGGTGATTTCCTGGATCTGGGTCAGCGCCTGGATGAGGGCGATGCCGATGCCGACCGCCATGGCGACCAGCACCACCGGAGCGGACGCGGTCAGCACCGTCCACACCGCGTACTGGACGATGTCGAGGGCGTCGGCCTCGTTCATGCGGGCGGTTGGCCTAGCTTGCCGGCTTGATCGACACGCCCGGGCCGACGGGGACCTTGGTGCCATCTTGCAGCACCGCGATCAGTCCGCTGCTGGCGAGCGTCACCGAAGCCACTGTTCCGGTGGTCTTGCCGTCGGCCGACGTGATCGAGCGGCCGATGATCGCATCGGCCTGCGACAGCGCCGAGGACTGCATGATCTGGTCGAGCTTGGTGTTGGTCTGCACCGATTGCTCGACCTGCGAGAAGGTGGCGAGCTGGGCGACGTACTGCGTCGAATCCATCGGCTTGGTCGGATCCTGGTTCTTCATCTCGGCAATCAGAAGCTTCAGGAAGGACTGGTAGTCGACCGCCGTCTTCGAGGTCGACGTGGTGGTCGAATTGGCGCCAACCGGTATCGTCGTCGTCATGTCCACGGTCATCAGTAGCGTGCTCCCACGGCCAGCGGGCGCGGTTCGCCCGGAACATCGTCATTGCCGCCAAGCGCGCGGCGTTCGAGAGGATAGAGCGAACGGATCGCCTTCAATGCCTCGTAAATATGATCCTCGCCGACCATACGGTCGATCTGCTTCAGTGCGCTGCAGATATCAGCGTCCTCGAAACTTGCGATGAGCAACGGCAGCGAGCGGCGGAACATTTCGCGGGCGTCATCAGCGCCGGCCGGGTTGATCAGCATGACCTGCACGATGAAGTAAAGCTGCCTGAGCGGCGTCGACGCCTGGTCGGCCTGGATCACATGACCTTCGAGCAGGAACTGCACGTCGTTCATCAGTTCAATGGTGACCTTACGGTCGACGCGGATGACCGCGCCGTTGATGTAGATCTTCTCGTTGGGCTTCAGCGATATCTTCAGCGTGTTGGTCATTGAATGCCGTCGCGGATGATCTGGGACACTTCGATCAGCCCTTCGAAATTGTTTGTGCGGCCCTGGCGGATGTCCTCCGCCTCGCGCAGCAGCCAAAGGCCGATGGAAATCAGGTTGGCACGCAATTCCTTGGGAAGCGCATTGTCGCTGGAGCCAAGATCCTCGACGAAGATTGTCCAGACGCGGTTGGTGAAATTCAGCGCCTCGATCGCCTCCATCGAATCCTGGCCGGCCGTGGCGGCCGCCGACAGCATGTCGATCGAGCGAGTCAGGAGTTCGCGCTCACGGTCCTTGGCGTCCGAGACGGAGGTGCTTTGGACATCGGCGTAGGAGAATTGATACATCGTCGGCTCTACCGTTCCGCTGGAAGTTGTCAGGTCAGGTAATTCAACAGGCTGAGCTGCTGCAGACGCGCTGTCAGGGCGAAGGACGTCTCGATATGCTGAGTCAGATCCGCGACTCTGGTGGCGGCCGTGGCCGGGTCGACGGCTTCGAGATCAAGGATATGGCGTTCGAACAGATCGATCTGCGTCTTCATGCGGTCGCTGGCATCGGAGACGCGCTTCTGCACGATACCGGTCTCCGACTGGACCTGGGCGATGCCGCTCAGCGCCTCGCCGACCAGTGTCTGCGAGTGGGTGACGATGCTGTCCTTCGCCGCCCGGCTGATGTTGCTGGACATCAGGCTGGAGACCATTGCCGCGGCCATGGCGAGCTTCCTGATGCCGTCACTGTTGGCGCTGGTCGAGGTCTCGGTGGTTTCGTTGAGCGCGATGCGGCTGACGATCTGCTGGTCGGTGGCGTTTGACATATTGGTCTGCCAGCCGGCGCCGAGGAACTGCGGCGCAACGTCGTTGGTGATGAAATCGTCCATCTGGGCGGCGGTGATGTTGGCCGCTGCCGGATCGTTGGGCGTGAAGCCGAATTTGGCGACGAAGGAGGCGTCGAAGGCGGCCTTGGCCGGTGAGCCGGCGGCCGTGAAATCGTTGATCGGCTTGACGTCGGTGTTGGTGCCGGCAAACAGATATTCGCCGTTGACGCTGGTGTTGAGGATCGAGGTCAGCTGCTGGAGGGTCGTCTGGCCGGTCGACTGCGTCAGGCTGTTGGAGTTGTCGCCCGATGATGCGGTGGTCAGGGCGGACAGGAAGGTCTGCGCCACGCCGGAGAGCTGGCCGAGCGACGTCTGCGTCGACGCAAGCCTTGCGGTGACCAGCCCGTTGGAATCGACGATCACGTTCAGCCGGTCGAGGTCGCGTGAAAAGGTGACGGACTGGGCGGTGCGTCCGCCCAATGCCAGGCCGACATCGGCGACCCTGCCGGTCGAGGATTCTTTCGTGGCTTTGACGAGGTCGGCCTGCATGCGCATCTGTTGATAGCGCATGGCGTTGGTGAGGGCGGCCGAAGAGACTGAAGTCATGGGTTATCCCACCGCGTTCAACAGGGCCGTCATCATGTCGTCGACGGTCTTCATCATCCGGGCCGATGCCTGATAGGTATGTTCGAGGTCGAGCATCAGCGACATTTCCTGGTCGACATTGACGCCGGTCGCATTGGATAGCGCCTCGGAGCTGCGCTGTGCCAGCGCTTCCTTCGCGTCGGCGGCGGTCGAAGCCTGCTGGCGCATGCCCTGCAGCCAGCCGATCGAATTGGCGGCGTAGTCGGAAACGCTTGATGTTGCCGAAATGCCGGCGGCGGGGTCGAACGTCATCGGCTGGTCGAGCCGGTCGCCATAGGCAATCAGAAGGCTGGAATAGGAAGCGCCGCCGCTGGTGTTGGCGACATAGGCCGCACCGTTGGCGCCGCCGTCGCGCAGCAATGTCGGATTGCCGCCGGCGCTCGGATCCATCGCCGCATTGATGCTGATCGTGCCGGCCAGGCCATTGACCAGCGTGCCCGCAGCCGGCACCGCCGGCGCGCCGGACCAGGTGAACAGGCCGGCGGCGTTGGGCATCGAGGGCGCGGTCTCGGCAAAGGCCGTGATCAGGCCGCGCGCGGTCTCGTCGAGCTGGCCCTGCATGGTCGAGGCGACGCCGTCGCGCAGCTGCAGCAGGCCGGCAAGCTTGCCGCTGGCGGTGGTGTTGCCGCCGCTTCCCGCCGAGACCGGCACATTGTCGATATAGATGGTGTTGCCGGGGGCACCGGCGGCATAGCCGGCCGCCGGCTTGAAGCTCACCGTGCGCGGTATCGTCTCGAACAGCGTGGTGCCGTCACCCGTGGTGATGACCATGTCGTTGTCGCCGCGCGTGAAGGTCGATATCGGAACATAGTCCGCGATCTTCTTCAGCAGCGCGTCGCGCTGGTCGAGCGCATCGGAAACATCGGTGCCGGAACGGGTTCCGGATATGACCGCCTGGTTGGCGTCCTGGAACTGGCCGAGCAGCGAGTTGAGGTCCTTGACCGCCGTGTCGATCTGGCCGTCGGTCTGGGTGCGGAAATCCTGAATGGCCTTGGAGCCTTCATTCAGGGAGCGCACGACCTGCTTGGCCGTGTCGATGACGCTGGAGCCGAGATTCTGGTTGGACGGCGAGGTGGCGTAGAGCTGCAGCGCCTGCTGCAGATTGGCGATGGCCGTCGAGGGCGAGGAGGCATTGTCGACGCCGTTGACCGAAACGTCCAGCTGATCCATGCCGCTGTAGAGCGCGTTCTGGCCGCTATAAGCCGACAAGGCACCGAGATTCTGCCGGAAGAGCAGGTCGTTGGCGACGCGCTGGATATCAACCGAACGCGCGCCGGGCGCCGTACTGGTGACGACGGCGATGCGGCGCGCATAATCCGGATTGGAGGCGTCCGAGACGTTGCGCGTGACAACGCTGGTCTGACGCGCGGTACTCATAAGCGCCGATTGGGCGATGCTCAATGCGGAAGATAACGACATGCTGGTCTTTCACGGGCCACGCCCGGTTTATCTCTTCAGGTTGACAAGGACGTCCATCAGGTCGGAACCGGTCTGGAAGACTTTCGAATTGGCGGTGTAGCTGCGCTGCGCCGCGATCATGTCAGTCAATTCCTCGGCGATATCGACGTTTGAATTCTCGAGCGCGCCGGAGATGATTGAACCGGCCTTGCCCTCATTGGCGAAGCCGACACGGATCGCGCCGGAATCGGTGCCTTGCGCATAGACATTGCCGGGCAGGGCCTTGAGCTGGTCCGGGCTTTGCACGTCGGCCAGAGGGATCTTGTAGAGCGGCTTGGTGGAACCGTCCTTGTACTGGGCGTAGATGGTGCCGTCCTTGCTGATCTGGACCTTGTCGATGGTGCTGGGCGCGTTGCCATTGACCTGGGCGTCGGAGACCGTGAAGCCTGTGCCGAGCTGCGTCAGCTTCGACAGGTCGAGATTGAGGCTCGCGCCACCCGGCACGGTGAATGAAACGCCGGTGGTCGCGCCGGTGAGCTTGCCGGTCGTGGTGTCGAAGGTCAGGTTGGCCGTGCCGAGGGCGCCGCCGGTGTAGGGGAACGATGTTCCTGGCGTCGCCTTCGACTGATCGAAAACCGCCACCTGCCAAGTGCCGGCACCGGTATTGGTGAAATAGACGTCGAGCAGTTTTTTGTTGCCGAGGTTGTCATAGGCGACCATCGACGATTTCGAGGTGTACTGCGCCGTGGCGGCGTTGGCGCCGGGCAGGTTGGCGGCGACGACCGGCGTCGCACCCGCTGGCAGATTGCCGCTGTAAGTACCCTGGGTGCTTGGTGTCGCGGTTAGGCCCTGGTCGGAGATGACGACCGGCTCCAGGCCTTCGAAGCCGTTCACCGTCGCCGCCGGGGTGCCATTGGCGTAGCTGTAAGCCATCAGCTGGAAGCCGGCCGCGTTGACCAGCCTGCCCTGTGCGTCGGGGACGAAGGCGCCGGCGCGGGTCAGGAAAGGCGTGCCGCTCGGATCCTGGACGACGAAGAAACCATCGCCGCTGACGGCAAGGTCGGAGACAGAGGTCGTGTACTGCAGCACGCCCGGATCGCTCACCGCCTGCCGGATCGTCGTGGTGACGCCGCCGGAATTATAGGCGCCGCCCGTCGACGGCATGATCAGGGTCGAGAATTCGGCCGAGGACCGCTTGTAGCCGGTGGTGTCGGAATTCGCGATGTTGTCGGCGGTTGTCGACAGGCGGTTGGCCTGGGCGTTCATGCCGGAAACGCCGGTCCGCATCATTCCGTAGAGGCTCATCGAGATGTCTCCGCAATATCCATGCCACTGGTGGCGAGGCTACGCGTCCTGTCTTGCGCGAGGCTGGCGCGGCGCGGCATCAGAAGACGAGCCGGTAGCCGAGGAAGCGTTTGGAATCGATCGGGTCGGTGCCCAGCTTCTCGCGCAGCTTCTTGCGTAATTTGCTGATGTGGCTTTCCACCACGTTCTCCTCGACCTCTTCGTCGAAGATGCCGTAGATGGCGTTGAAGACCTGGGTCTTGGTGACGCGGCGGCCGCGGTTGCTCGCCAGATATTCGAGGATGCGGCGTTCGCGGCGCGGCAGGGGCAGCGGCTGGCCGTCGATCTCCGGGTCGCGGCCGTCCATGAAGATGCGCATGGCGCCGATCTCGGTGTAGGCGACATCCTCATGGGCGCGCCGGCGGATGGCGGTGATGCGGGCCAGGATCTCTCTGATGTGGACGGGCTTGCGGATGACGTCGTCGACGCCGCTCTCGAACAACCGCAGCGTGTTTTCCAGGGAATGCTGCTCGCTGAGCGCAATGACCGGAGCGCCGGTGCGGTCGCGGATCTGGCGCGGAGAGATGGCGCCGTCGCGGCAGTCGCCGATCAGGAAGGCCCGCACCGATCGCAGGTCGGTGTCGGCGGCCGAGTTGACCCACTCGCCGAATTCGCCGGGCGCGAAGCCCGCGCAGGCGACGCCCTCGCGATCAAAAAGTGAATTGTATCCCTCAGTTACGAGCTCTCGCTCGTCAACGATCACGATCATCGGCCCCGCCTCCGAATCAGCACATTTGCCCCGTGGGGAAAGGCCTAACCGTTGGCGGGAATCCTGAACAACCGTCATTTCTTGTAACTAGTTTCTTGGGAGTCTGGAATCGTGCCGGTTGCATTAGCGTGCAACCAGATATGCTTGCGGGGGGAAGTTCTGGGTAAGTCAAAACGGCAAGCCCTGAGCAGTGCTACGGGCGTATTAGGGGCAGAAGATACGCTTACGGGTTGCAGAAGGTGCGGGCGTTGGTTGTCCATTTGCCGAAACCGGTGGCGACCATATTGGCGATCACCCTGCAGACATAGACCTTCTGCGCCGGGTCGTTGTCGGGGCCGGCATGGTAGCGGGCGACGGCCATCGACCAGGTCTCGTGGCGGGCATGGAGACTGGCCAGGAAACGCGCTGCATAGTCGACGTTCTGGCGCGGGTCGAGCATGTCCTCGACGCTGCGGAAGTGCGAGGAATGATAGTGGTGGTTGATCTGCATGCAGCCGAGATCGATCAGCGTCTTGCCCTCGCGCTGGGCATTGGCGAAGGTGGCAAGCGCTTCGGCCCGGCTCCTGGGGAAGATCGCTTTTCCTTCTATATTCAATGCGTTAGGCTGAAGGCTGCCTTTCTTGCCCGTCTCGGTCAAGCCGACGGCATAGAGGATGCCGGCGGGCACGCCATAGCGATCAGCGGCGCGCAGGATCTCGGGCTCGCAGGGATTGGTAGCGGCGAGGGCGGCGTTGGCGAGGCTAGATAAACATATCGCCGCCAGCGCGCTCGCGAGATGGCGAAGCGGCGCGGCCGTGGGCTTGCGCGTCATCATGATTACCCCTTGCGGACTGCTGGCCCGGTTGCTGGCCGCCGGCTCCACCGTTGCCGCCACTGGAGTTTCCGGGTTGAAAGGCGGATTGGTCGCGGCCAGGCGCGGCGGTGAGCGGGGCGGTTGCATCCGTCCGGGTCGTAGCCGGAACTGCCACCGAAGGTTGCATGATGGTGACCTTATCAACCTCGAAGCCCAGCCCGCGCAGCGACTTGACGATTGCCTCGCTGTCGCTGGAAAGCCGGCGGTAGGCGTCGTGTGTTTCGGGCTTCAATTCAATCGAGAGTTGTTCTCCCGAGAGGCGAAGATGGGCGGTGACCATGCCCAGTTCGGCCGGGTGAAGTTCGATCTTCAACACATGTGTCGGAACGGCAACAGAGCCGGCCATCTGGGTGGTCGCGGCGGCGGTCGAAAACGCCTGCTGCGGACCAACATCGGCCGCTACGGCGTTGATTACGTTGAGTGCTGCCTGGCTCATCGACGCCTGCGGCGGAGCAGGGAAGCTGCGCTCGGAAACCACGTCGACGCGCGCCTGGGCCGAGAGCTGTTTTCCTGGCTCCGACCGCAACGAGGACTGGACGTCGGCGATGGACTTCAGCTGCGGCGCCGCCTGCTTCTGTTCGACGCCTGGCACATCGGCGGTTGTGGGTCTCGGGCAGCGGGCCGGCGGCCATTGCATTGTCACGCCGTGGCGCGCCAGTGCCGGCGCTCGCGTCGCGGCCGGATTGGCCGTCGAGCTTCTTCAACGGCCCGTCCACGAGTGAGACCTGCTCGGGCTTCGGCATCGGTTCGAGGTCGTCGTGCCCGGCGGCGGATGTCGCCCGATAGGCTTTTGACAGGAGCTGCCCGTCGAGCGCCGGTTCCTGTCCGGCCTCGCTTGCGTCGGCCGACTTGGCCGATGTCGAGAAATGGCGCAGGTCATGAAATGCCATCAGCAAAGGCAGATGATCGTCGAGCGGCATTGCGCTGGCTTCGGTCGCTGGCGTTTCGGTATCGGCGTCCTTGTCCGCCTCGACGCCCTTGGCGTCCTTCACGGATTTCGCTGCCGTCGATCCGGTGGGCGTGGTCCTCGCCCTGCCGGCCGGCTTTGCCTCGTCCTCGCCTGCCTGTGCCGCAAGGCTGGCGGCAAGCTTGCTCCAGCGCGGGTCGCGCGCGCGTCCCTCGGTCGTCGGCTGCTTTTCCGCCTGGCCCGCGCTGCCATGCACCATCTTGCCGAAACCAGCATCATCCTTCGTGCCGGGGGCGGCCGGCTGCTCCGCCGTGCGCGCGGCGGTAAATCCTGGCAGGGCCGGGCCGAGACTGGGGGTCATTTCGGGGCGGCTCCAAGCATCTGGTCGATCAGGTCGAGCTGTCGACGGGTTTTCATCATGGCGGCGTCGGTCGGATCGGTCGTGTCGGGACCGGCAGAAGCTGCCGGCGCCGATGCCGGCAGGACCGTCGCCGAATCGGCTGAAGGCGCCGGCGCGCTCGCGCCGGATGGCGAGGCGGCGGGCTGTTCGGAGACGGCACCTTCGACGGGCGGCAATCCGGCCGCGTCGGTGGCCTGTGTGGCGGCGACCTCGGATTTGGGCTGCGGTGCAAGGGGTGCAGACGCCGGAGTTGCCGCCGGAAGGGAAGCAGGCGGCGCCACCACCTCACCGGCGATCGCCTGTGCGGCGTCGAGCAGGGCACGGTCACCGTCCGACAGCTTGCTGCGGTCGATCTTGCCGAGCTTGGTGCGCACATCCTCGATCGTACCGGAAGTCACAGTGGACAGGCTCGAGTAAAGCTCGGCGCGCGGATCGCCCTGATTGGTGTTGCCGTCGCGGCCCTGCTCGGCCCGCGCGGAGGCAAAGGCCGACAATTCGCTCAGGCCGTCGATCGCGGCGCGGCGGGCGATACGCAGATAGATCACCTTCTCGCGCTCGGGATCCATCATCGAGGTGATGTCGGCGAGCTTGTCCTGGCTGATCGACATGTGCAGGGTAATGACGCCGGAGACGAAGGAATCGGCGAACTGGCTGGCATAGGGCGAATAGAGATAGCGCTCGACATATTGGGTGGAGGCACGCGCGAACCGTGCTGCGTCGCCTCTGGTGACGGCGATGCCGACCGAACGCCGCAGGGCCGCTTCCTCGACCAGTGTGCCGGGGCTGAGCAGCTTGGCCTCATCGAGCAGCGTGAGCGCCATCACCGGGTCGTCCGTCGCCATCAGCGACCCTTTGACCAAGGCAAGAAAAGCACCGAGGTCGCTGGGCAGCGTCATAGGATCGATTGGCCTCAGGACTTCGATCGCACCGGTGGGTCGGCCAACCAGATAGTTTATGACGCCCTTGGCGATTGAGAGGTCTTGGGCATCGACGGCCTTGGCACGAGAAACCGCCGCCTCGACGGTCACGGGATTGCCGCCGCTCATGCCGTAGACCAGCAGAGCGCGAAAATTCTTGGGGTCCTTGAAGTCCTCCGCATCCGCTTCGCGCAGCCGGGTATCAATCATCTCGAGCAGCTTGGCCTGCATCGGCATCGCGGCGTGATCGCCGGCGGCGATGCGGTCCTGGACCAGCTGCAGCGAGCGCACCAGCTGGTAGGGCTGCAGCGTGTCCTGGGCAAAGCCGGCCGACGGATATCCGGCTGCCAGCAGCAACAGGCCCATCAGCCGGCTGGTGACGGCCGCCCGCTTCATCCTCCGGTCGCCATCAGGATCTCGATGCGGCGGTTGGCCGCCGACAGGGGATCGGCCGGATCCTTCGGCTGGCGGTCGGCGAAGCCGGCGACCTCGGTGATGCGGCGCTCGTCGACGCCGCCGCGCACGAGCATGTAGTAGGCGGAATGCGCGCGCGCCGTCGACAGCCGCCAATTGTCGTAGCTGGCGCTGCGGAAGGGGCGCGCATCGGTGTGGCCGTTGATGCTGATCGTGCCCTTCTGGCTGTTGACGATGCGGCCGATCTTTTCCATCGCCAGCACCAGTTCGCGGCTCGGCACCGCCGATCCGACTTCGAACATGCCGAAGTCGAGCTGGTCGGTGATCGAGATGACGACGCCCTTGTCGGTGGCTTCGACCGAGACGCCGTCGTGCAGCTTGTCGCCAGGCTTGAAGGCTTCGGCCAGCTGTTGCTTGACGTCGGCCGCGGCCTTCACGGCAGCGGCGGTCGGCTGCTTCTCCCCGGCTTCAGGCGCGGTCGTCTCTTGCACGGCGGCTGCACTATCCGCCTTGGCGGCAGCCACGGCCTTGCTGTCGCCCGCCTTGGCATCACCGGCATTGGCACCGCCGGCCTTGGTTTCGCCAGCCTTGGTTTCGCCAGCCTTGGCCATCGTCGCGGCGGCGTCCTTGCCATCCTCGGCCAGGGGCTCGAGCGGGGCATCCTTGACGGGCGGCGCCGGCAGCACGGCCTTGACCTTGGCGACCTGCGTTTCGGCGGCCTTGTCGCCTGGCTTGAGCGGATCGCCCTCGATCTTGGGGCGTTGGGCGCTCGCCTCGGCGGCGGGTGTGGCCACCTGCTGCGACCAGAAGTCCGGCTCGAAGGGATCGCGGTAGGATGCGCCGCCCGAGGCGCCCGTCGCCGGCCCGGCGCTTTGCGCGCCGCCGTCGCCCTTCTGGCTGACATTCTGCATGACGCCGGTGTCGGTGGCGATTTCGGAGAGCACCGCATAGGGGTCGGCGAAGAGGTGATCGTCGGTTTGTTGCGGCTGTTGCTTGTCCTTCTTGGCGTCGGATGAGCCCGCGTCACCGCTGCCAGCCTGGCCGGGTTTGGCTTTCGTCTGCTGCGGTTTGTCGGCCGTCGAGCCAATGGCGCTTGGCCCGTCGCCCAGATCCTCCAGCCCCTTGCGACTCGAATTGCGGTCGACCAGCTTGACCGGGTTGAAGTAGCTGGCGACGGCCGCCTTGGTCTGTTCATTGGCGGCGTTGATGAGCCACATGACCAGGAAGAAGCACATCATGGCGGTCATGAAGTCGGCGAAGGCGATCTTCCAGACGCCGCCATGATGGGCCTCATCGTGGTCGTCATGACCCCGCCGCACGATGATGATCTCGTGCCTGCCGTGATCGGCCTCGGCGACACTCATGACAAGACCTCGGAAAGGGTTGTCGACCATTCGGCCATGCGTGTCTCGAACACGGCCTCGTCAATGGTCACGGTCAGGTCGAAACCTGGCGCCTCGACGAAGTCGAGATTTGCAGCGCGTGGTCCAAGAGATGCCTTCAGCGTTTCGAACAGCGACAGTGGCCCGCGGACGGCGATGCGCACCGCTTCGCCATCGCCGACGGCTTCGCGAACCGCGCCGGCGAGCGCTTCAAGCGAGCGCTTCTGCAGATCGTCGCTGACAATGGCGCCGATGATGCGGGCGACCGTGGCGGTGACAAGATCCGTTACGCGTGCCTCCATGGCGTCGATGCGCAGCGAGACCGCCTTGCCGATATCGCCGCCGAAGCTTTCGAGGAAAACCCTCGCTTCCTCGGCATGCGCCTGGCGCTCCGCTTCCAGCGCCGCGTCATTGGCAGCGACAAGCCGTTCCGCCAGCGTTGCCTCCGCCTGGGCAACCGCCTCGGCGATCAGCGTGCCGATATCGGCCTGCGGTGCGGATGCTTCCGGCCTGTGCTCGGATGCGGCCTGGGGCTGGCTGACGCGCGGCGTGCGCGTACCGAAATCAGGGAGAAGATCGAAAAGGGCTGCGGAGGCCATGGTTTACGCCGCGACTTCCTGGGCCGCCCATTTGCGCAGGATCTGCGCTGTGCGCTCCTCGTTAAGATCGACCATGCGGGCAAGCCGTTCCTGAGGCGCCGGCCTGATCTTCTGGCGAAGATCATCGAGTGGATTGGTGCCCGGCCGCGAGCTAGGCAAGGCGCCGATGGCGGCACCCGCATCGGCGGAAGCAGCCGCCTCGGGTGTCGGCAGCGACCGCTGGACTTCATCGAAGTTCGGGCCCGACAAAGCGGGCGCCGCTTTTGCCGTCAGCGCTGCCGCCATCGGCCGCAGACCGAAGAAGGCCACCAGGAACACCACGACGATGAAAGCGCCGGCGTTGATCAGCGTGCCGGCGTGCTGGCCGATGGAATCCAGCATTCCAGCCTGCGGGATCGCTTCGCCGTCGAGCCCGTCGATGAATTCGACCGCCGAGACGTCGATGACGTCGCCACGCTTGTCGTCGAGGCCGGTGGCCGACGTCACCCATCTTCTGGATCTCGGCGACGCGCTTGGCGATCTGCTCCGGGGTCGCGTCCTTGCCCAGGATCGCCTTCAGCCGGTCCTGGTTGACGACGACGGCGATCGACATCTTGGTGACGGTGTAGCCGTTGGAGACGGTGGCAATCTTCTTGGAGTTGATCTCGTAATTGGTGATCTCTTCCTTGCGGTCGTTCGCCGAGGTCGTTTGCGGACCCTCGGTGCTGGCCGCCTGGGTCTCCGGCAGGTTCTGTTCGACGCTCGCCGGGGTCGAAGCCTGCTTCTGATTGCTGTTCTCATTGGCGCGCACCGACTGCACCGAGCGCTCGACACGCGAATTCGGATCGAAAATGGTTTCTTCCGTCTGGCGGGTGTCGGTGTTGACCTCGGCCTTGACGCTGGCGCGGAAATTGTCAGGGCCGAGGTATGGCGCCAGCGCGCGGCGGATGTTGTCGCCGATCTGCGCCTCGACCGTCTGCTCGACGCCGAGTGTGCGCGCCGCACTGGTGTTGGAGGGATCATCGCCGGCGGCCAGCAGATTGCCGTTGGAATCGAGCACCGTCACCTTGTCGGCCGACAGGCCAGGCACGGCGGCGGCGACGAGATGGCGGATCGACTGGGCGCTTTTCTCTGCGTCGATGCCGGCATAGCGGATGACCACCGATGCCGAGGGCTGCTGTTCGTCGCGGCGGAAGTTGGCGCGCTCGGACATGACAATGTGGACGCGAGCCGCCTTGATGCCTGATATGGACTGGATGGTGCGGGCGATCTCGCCTTCCAGCGCACGCACGCGGGTGATCTGCTGCATGAACGAGGTCAGGCCCATCGCACCGACATTATCGAACAGCTCGTAGCCGGCATTGGCGCTGGTCGGCAGACCCTTTTCGGCAAGCAGCATGCGCGCCTGCGCCGTGGTGCCGGCCGGCACCAGAACCGAGGTTCCGTCGGCGCCGACGTCGAAGCCGATGCCCGCCTCGCCCAGCACCAGGCCGATCTGGTTCACGTCGGAGCGGTCGAGCCCGACATAGAGCGTGTCGTAGGCCGGGCGGTTGAGGTAGACCGAGGCGATGCCGATGACGCCCATCACCAGAACGGCGATGCCCGCCAGCATGGCGAGGCGCTTCACACCAAAACCACGGAGATTCGAGATGATGCTCTGGATCTGTTCCGGCACGATAGAGCGACTCCCAGCATGATTGTCCGCCGGAACACTAACCCTCGAAGCTTGTGCGAAAATGAAATCGGGCCGCGCTTGCGGCGCGGCCCGTGAATTGGAGGGAGCAGTGTCTGCCAGCTACGGCCGGATCAGCCGTTCTTGAACAGCGACAGGATCGACTGCGAGGAGCTGTTGGCGATCGACAGCGACTGGATGCCGAGCTGCTGCTGGACCTGCAGGGCCTGCAGGCGGGTCGATTCCTTGTTCATGTCGGCATCGACGAGCTGGCCGACGCCGCGGTCGATGGAGTCCATCAGGCTCTGCGTGAAGGTTTTCTGCAGGTCGATGGAGCTCTTGGCGGCGCCAAGGATGGTGGCCTGGTCGGTCAGCTGGCTCATGACCTTGTCGATCTTGCCGATCATCTGGGTGATGATGTCGTCGGTCACGCCTGCTGCCGTGATGTCGAGATTGAAGGCGGAAACGTTGTCGATCCTGGGGACCACCGCGCCCGCAGCCGTCTGGCCAGCGGTGTTGGCGGCGATGTCCGTGCCACCGCCGGCGATCGCAGCCGCGTAGGCGGTGTCGTACAGGTTCTGGGCGGCCGCTGTCGCGTATACGGAAGTCTTGCGGTCGAGCGTGCCCTGGTTCTTGACGGCGGTGGAAAGACCGCTGTCGAACAGTTTCGTGCTCTCGACATTGATGTCGATCGTTCCGAGCGAGATGGCGCCGGAGGAGGAGCGATTGAAGGACGCGACGATTTTGGCGTCGGGTTGGACGCCGTCATTGGGGGCCGCGACCTGCGTCGATGTCACCGAAAGGAAATTCGAACCCGAGAAGGTGGCGGCATCGGCAAAGGACTTCATCTGCGCCTGGAGCGTGGTGATTTCCGTCTGCGTCTTTGCCTTTGCGGCATCCGTCTGGCCGACGGTGGAAAGCAGCTTGGTCTTGAGCTGGCCGATCGACGTCAGGACATTGTTCATGCCGGTGTAGGCGGTGTCGACCTTCGAGGCGCCGAGGCCGAGCGCATCCTGCACCGTCGACAGCGCCTGGTTGTCCGAACGCATCGTCGTGGCGATCGACCAGTAGGCGGCGTTGTCGGAGGCCTCGGAGACCCTGTAGCCCGTCGAGATTCGCGACTGTGTATGCTCAAGCGATTTGTTGGTGGCGTTGAGGCTTTGAAGTGCGGTCAACGCCGCAGCGTTTGTCATGATGCTCGCCAAGAAACTCGCTCCTTTTTCCCAGGCCGGTCTTTCTCAAAAAACCGGCATTGCCCTCGCGAGCCGGTGGCCCGCCCGTCGATTGCCGTCGCCCCGACCGGGCCGATTCGCCAATCCGTTGTAAGCTATGGTTAACCATGACTAACGCGTTATGGTTAACGGCCTGTTAAAGGCCCGCTTTCGAGGGTTAAGAAACGAGGGTTGTGCGGGGCTGGAGCAAACGCAAAACGGGCCGCGCTTTTGGCGCGGCCCGTTTGCCTGGTTTGGTCTGCTGCTAGAGCGATCAGCCGCGGAAGAGCGACAGGATCGACTGCGACGAGCCGTTGGCGATCGACAGCGCCTGGACGCCGAGCTGCTGCTGGACCTGCAGCGCCTGGAGGCGGGTCGATTCCTTGTTCATGTCGGCATCGACGAGCTGGCCGACACCGCGGTCGATGGAGTCCATCAGGCTCTGCGTGAAGGTCTTCTGCAGGTCGATCGAGCTCTTGGCGGCGCCGAGCTTGGTGGCGGCGGTCGTCATATCCTTGAGCGCGGCGTCGACAACGGTCATCATCTGCGAGATCTGACTGTCGCTGGCGGCCGTGGTACCAGAGAAGATGGCCAGGCTGGCGACCGAATAGGTATCGGTGGCCGCAGCCGCAGCGCCCAGCGTCGGGGCCGAAGCCGTGGCAGTCTCGGCGCCAGAGACGCCGAGACGATTGGCGTCCAGGATGCCCTTCGACGTAGCAGCGGTGCCGGCTTCATACAGCTTGATGCTTTCCACGTTGACGTCGATCGTCGAGATCGAAACCGCGCCAGCGGAGGTGCGGTTGAAAGCCGAAACGACCTTGACGTCAGCGGCGGTGGTGGCCGTCGCGCCGCTGTTCACCGACAGCATGTTGGTGCCGGAGAAGGTGGCGGAGTCGGCGTAACCCTTCAGCTGTGCCTGAAGAGCGGCAATTTCGACCTGGGTCTTTTCCTTGGCGGCGTCGGTCTGACCGTAGGACGCGGTCAGCTTCTGCTGGATCGCGTTGATGGTGGTGATCGCGCTGCTCATGCCGGTGTAGGCGGTGTCAACCTTGGAGGCGCCGAGGCCGAGCGAGTCCGAAACGGTGGACATGGCCTGGTTGTCGGAGCGCATCGTGGTCGCGATCGACCAGTAGGCGGCGTTGTCCGAAGCCTGGGAGACACGATAGCCCGTCGAGATGCGGGACTGGGTGGTGTCGAGGCTCTTTTGGGTGGCGTTAAGGCTCTGCAGCGCCGTCAATGCAGCGCTGTTCGTCATGATACTGGCCATGGCTACTCGTACCTTGTTTTTACAGGTGTTTTTTTGACATACCGGCTTTTCCGGTATGACGGAGCGGCATCATGCCAATGATCGTCGAGAGATCACCCGCCATCTGCGAGCGACTATGGCGGCGAGTTCCTACCAAAGGGCTAAATCGGACGGTTAATCGAAAATAATTCGAGAAGAAAACGACGATGTCCGGCGCACTGCGCGGTCCTGTCGGCGGATGCGGCTTCGGGCCGGGATCGTGACGTCAGGTGAAGGAGCGCACCAGGCTGCCGACGAGCAGGTTCCAGCCATCGATCAGGACGAAGAACAGGATCTTGAACGGCAGCGACACCACAGTGGGGGGCAGCATCATCATGCCCATCGCCATGGTGATGGTGGCGACGATCAGGTCGATGACCAGGAATGGCAGCACGATCAGGAAGCCGATCTCGAAGCCGCGGCGGATCTCGGAGATCATGAAGGCGGGCACCAGGATGCGCAGGTCGACCGTCTCCTTGGCAACGACCTGGCCGCGCTCGCGGGCGAGGTCGGCGAAAAGGTCGAAATCCTTGTCGCGCACATTGTGCAGCATGAAGGTGCGGAACGGATCCGAAATCTTCTCGAAGGCCTCCGTCTGGCTGATCTGGTTGTCCATCAACGGCTTGACGCCGGTGTTCCAGGCCTGATCGAAGGTCGGCGCCATGACATAGAAGGTCATGAACAGCGACAGTGAAATGAGGATCAGGTTCGCTGGCGTCGACTGCAGGCCGATGCCGGCGCGCAGGATCGAGAAGGCGATGACGAAACGGGTGAAGCTCGTCACCATGATCAGCAGCCCGGGCGCCACCGACAGCACCGTCAGCAGGCCGAACATCTGGATGATGTAGCCGACGGTGGTGCCGTCGGCCTTGCCGATGCCGCCCAGGTCCAGCTGTTGCGCCGCCGCGACGGAGGTGGCGGCGCCGATCAGCGCCGCGGCGAGAAGGAACTTCTTCATTCGAGCAGCAATGTCCTGATGAGAACCTGTTTGGCGTGCCCCTGGCTGCGGATCGAGGCACGTTCCTCGATATCGGCTTTCAGGTGCTGGTAACCGCTGGCGCCCTCGACCTGATGCATCTTCAGCGTGCGCACGAAGGCCAGAAGGTCCTGATGGATGTCCTCCGTTATCGCCGGCGGCTGCGGCGCGTCGTAGACCACGGATACTTCCATCCTGATCCAGGTGTCGGCGGGGGAGGCGATATTGGTGGTGATCGGCGCCAGCGCGACAAGCGTCAGTCCCGTGCCAGGCTGTTGCGCGGCAGCGGGTTCGGCGATCTTGCCCTCATTTTCAGGTGCAGCCGGCACCGATGATGGTGCGCCGGCACCCTTGAGATAGCCGCCGGACATCCAGCCCATACCGATGGCTGCGACCGTCACCACCAGCAGCATGGCGCCCTGAACCACAAGGGATGGGCCCTTGCGAGACTGGAGTTGTTCGACATTGGCCACGGCGCTTTGTTCTCCAATCCCTAGAACGGAAGAACCTGGTCGAGAACCTGCTGGCCATAGGCCGGCTGCTGGATCTCGGTGATGCGGCCGCGCCCACCATAAGAAATGCGCGCCTCGGCGATGCGTTCGTAGGGTATCGTGTTCTCGGCGCCGATATCGGCCGGCCGCACGATGCCGGCGATGGTCAGCACCCTCAGCTCGGCGTTGACGCGCACTTCCTGCGACCCCGTGATCATCAGATTGCCGTTCGGCAAGACATCGGTGACGATCGCCGCGACATTGAGTTCAAGCGTTTCCGATCGCTTGATCTCGCCATCGGCCGTCGTGTCCGTGGCGGAGTTGAGCGTGCCAGCACCCTTGCCGGCGGTGCTCCACTTATCCCATTGCGCGCTGAGGTCGAAGCCGAGCTTGCGGTTGGCGGTGCGGCTTCTGTCGTTCTGGTTCTTGAAATTGGCGCGGTCGTTGATCTTGATCTTGACGGTCAGGATGTCGCCCTGCGAGAGCGCCCGGGGATCGGTGAAGAGGCGGCTCTGGCGATCGTCCCACAGCGAGAACTTCTTCACCGGTGCCCGAGGTGGCTCGGGGTATTTATACAGGGAAGACGTGTTGCCGCCGTCAATGCCCGAGCCGACCGGCGACAGTGACGGTTCCTTGCCGACTTCCCTGAGGTTGGTGCCGCAGCCGGACAACACTGCTACCGCGCACAGGATGAGCGTTCTGCGGATCATGACGGATCTACCCTTCGGGCTGCGCTGGCCATGATGCCGGTGAGCGTCGCCGCCGCCTTCTGGTCCATTTCGTTGAGAATGACGCCGGCCTTGCGTGAATCGAGCTTCATCAGGATAGCCGCGGCCAGGTCGGCGTTGACAATCGCCAGGCGTTCGGCCGCCGCATCGGGCTTCATGCCGGCATAGATCTTGACGACGCCGTCCTCGGCCCGGGCCAGGAACACTTCACGCCGCTTCAGCCAGGTCTCGTATTCGGCTTTCTTGGCGTCCAGCGCTTTCATGCGCTCGTCGATGCCGGCCTGCAGCTGCTTCAATTCCTCGGCCTGCAAGGCATAGCGGCGGTCGCGGGCGGCGTCGGCGATGTTGGAGCAGAAGCGCTCGATCTCGCTCTGGTCGGGCGCCTTCTCCCGCGCCAGTTGCTGCGGCGCCACCGCGGGCTGCGCTCCGGGCAGAACCTGGCGAACGACATCCTCGCCATGCGCGCCGCCACTGGCAACGGCCATGGCCGCGAGAGCCGCGGCCGCGAACAGGATTGCGCGGGAGGAGCGTCTTTCGTGGGATGGGAGGGAGGGGATCATCGGCATCGCCTATTGAAGAACCAGATCGGCTTGCAGGGCGCCGGCCGACTTGATGCCTTGCAGGATGGCAATGATGCCGTCCGGCTTGACGCCGAGGCGGTTGAGGCCGGAAACGAGGGTTTGCAGGTCGGGTCCATCGAGCACCGCGACGCGGGCATCGGGCCGGCTGGCGTCGATGGCGGTGAACGGCTCGACAGCGGTTTCGCCCTTGGAGAAGGGTTCGGGCTGCACGACGCGCGGCGCTTCGGTGATGCGCACCGTCAGCGTGCCGTGGCTGATGGCGACGCGCGAGATCTTGACGTCGTTGCCAATGACGATGGTGCCGGTGCGCTCGTCGATGACGACGCGGGCCGGGGTATCGGATTCGACCACGAGGTTTTCGATCTCGGCATAGAAGCGCGCGGCCGAAACGCCCTTTGGCCTTCTGATCTGCACGGTGCGGGAATCGCGCTCACCCGCGACGCGCATGCCGAAGCGCTGGCTGGTATAGTCGTTGATCGCGTCGGCGATGCGGATGGCGGTCGAGAAATCGGGATTGCGCAATTGCAGCGTCAGCGTCGACTGGTCGTCGAATTCGGCCTTCACCGAACGCTCGACGATGGCGCCGTTCGGCACCCGGCCGGCGGTCGGCACGCCTTGCGTCAATTGTTCGGCCTGGCCCTGGGCGGTGAAGCCCGAAACGATGACCGCGCCCTGGCCAACGGCGTAGATCTCGCCATCCGCCGCCTTCAGGGGCGTCATGATCAGCGTGCCGCCGGCCAGCGAGGTGGCGTCACCCATCGAGGAGACGTCGATGTCGATGCGGGCGCCCGATTGCACATAGGGGGGCATGTTGGCGGTGACGATGACGGCGGCGACGTTCTTGGCGCGCGCGCTGCCGCCTTCGGTGGCGATGCCGAGATTTTCCAGCATGGCGCGGATCGACTGCTCGGTGAACGGCGAATTGCGCAGGCTGTCGCCCGAGCCGGCGAGGCCGATGACCAGGCCGTAGCCGACCAGCTGGTTGTCGCGCGAACTCTGCAACTGGGCGATGTCCTTGATGCGCGAGGCGACCTGGCCGGGCGGCAGCGAGCTTGGCCCGGGCGAGAAACGCGGAACATGCGGGTAGTGGTCGCCGGATCATATTCCGGATCGTCGTAGACGCCGCCGTTCTTGGCGGCGAGTTCGCGCTTGGCCTTGGGCGTCAGGCCGTCGGCCAGCGCCGGCTGCAGGCCGAGCGTGGCAGCGAGCAGAAGGGCAAACGGGCGCATCATGAAGCGCTGACCTGGATGGTTCCGTCGGCCATCACCGTGCCGGAGAGGATCTTGCCGCTATCGCTGTTGCGAACCTTGATGAGGTCGCCGGCCGAACCTGGTTGCAAGGTTACCGCGGTGGCCGATATCGTCAGTCCGCCGGCGATGAAGAAGACCTGCACGGCAGCACCCTGTTCGACCAGCCAGGCCTCGCGGATGGCGGCGGTCGGGATGTAGCGACCGGGCAGCAGCGTGCGCTTGGCGATCTTGCCTTGAAGCTCCTCGGCGCGGGTCGCCATCGCATCGGGCTTGTGCTTGCCGGGGATGAGGGTCACCTGTTTCAGGGCGGCGAGTACGATGGTCTCGCCGGGGTAGATGACGCGGCTGGGGATCAGCACGACCTCGCCGGCAGGCTGATTGCTGGCGATCTGCGTTGCCGATTGATTTGTCGATTGATTTGTCGATTGATTTGTCGATTCCTGGGCGAAAGCCGGCAAGCCGCCGGCCACCAGCGCAAGGACCAGCGCGGTGCGGCGGAATGCGGAGCAGGAGATCGGCATGGCCATCATCCCTACCTGATGTTCTTGGAGACGACCGAGGCCATGTCGTCGGCGGCCTGGATCACCTTGGAATTCATCTCATAGGCGCGCTGCGCCGAGATCAGCTCGGTGATTTCCTTGACCGGGTCGACGTTGGAGGCCTCGAGATAGCCCTGCTGGATGGTGGCGAAGCCGGGATCGCCGGGCACGCCGGCATTGGCCGGGCCGGAGGCCGTCGTTTCCTGGAACAGATTGTCGCCCAGCGGCGCGAGGCCCGCCTCGTTGGCGAAGTTGACGATCTGGAGCTGGCCGAGATTCTGCAGGTCGGTCTGGCCGTCGATGCGGGCAAAGACCTGACCGGTCTTGTTGACGATCACCTCGACCGCATCGGTCGGCACGGTGATGGCCGGAATGACATTGGCGCCATCCACCGTCACCAGCTGGCCGGTGGCGTTGGTGTTGAAGGCGCCGGCGCGGGTGTAGAGCGTGCCGCCATCGGCGCCCTCGATCTGGAACCAGCCCCTGCCGGTCAGCGCCATGTCGAAACTGTTGCCGGTGCTGGTCAGTTCGCCCTGGGTGTGCACGTTGCGCACGGCCGTCGTCTTGACGCCGAGACCGATCGAAACGCCTTCCGGCACCAGCGAGGCGTTGGAGCGATTGGGTACGCCTTGCGTGCGGTCGACCTGATAGAGCAGGTCGGAGAATTCGGCGCGCGCCCGCTTGTAGCCGGTGGTGTTGATGTTGGCGATGTTGTTGGCGATGACTTCCAGATTTGTCTGCTGGGCATTCATGCCGGTGGCGGCGATGGAAAGTGCTTTCATGACCTGCTCCTCAGATACCCATGCGACTGACTTCGAGGTAGGCCGAAACGACCTTGTCGCGGATGGCGACGGCGGTCTGAAGCGCCTGCTGCGCGCTCATCACGGCATCGACGACCTGGCGGGTGTCGGCATCGCCCTTGAGCGCCTGGAGCGACACCTGTTCGGCATTCTGCAGCGTGTTGACGGTCTTGGAGGCTGCCTGGCTCACCGCTTCGGCAAAGGAGGTGCCAAGGTTGCCCGAAGTCGCCGGCGCGACACCGCCCTGAAGCAGGTCGGTCGCCGTATCGCCCAGCCCGGGCTTCAGGTTGAGCGCGCCGATGCCGTTCACGATCATTGGTTCCTCATCAGGTCGATGGTCATTGAAATGAGGTCGCGCGCCTGCTTCACGACTTGCAGGTTGGCCTCGTAGGAGCGGTTGGCCTCGGTCATGTCGGCCATTTCGATCAGCACGTTGACATTGGGCATCTTGACGTAGCCCTTCTCGTCGGCGGCCTCGTTGCCGGGCTGGAATTCAACGGGGAAGACACTCGGATCGCGGTCGATCGAGTTCACTTCAACCGTCGAGGCGCCGGAAGCCCGGTCAAGCTCGGAGACGAAGCTGATGGTCTTGCGGCGATAGGGGTCGGCGCCGGGCGTGGTGCCGGTCGACTGGGCATTGGCGAGGTTTTCAGAAACCACGCGCAGGCGCTCGGACTGGGCGCCGAGGCCGGATGCTGCGACTTTCAGGGCTGCGGTCAGTGCGTCCATGGTCAGCTCTTCACCGCCATCATCATCATCGAGTGGAAAGCCTTGACGATCGCCGTGTTGAGCTCGAAGGAACGGCGCACCTCGCCGGCCTTGAGGAGCTGGTCCTCAAGCACGACGGTGTTCTTGGACGGCATGACCACGCCGTCATCCTCCTGCGGCTTGATGGTGAAGCCGGCATTGGTCGCCGCGCTGCCGAGATGGCCGGCCTCGGTGGTCTGCAGCGACACAGCCGTGCGGTCGAGCACCTTCTCGAAGGGCTCGACATCGTTTGCCGTGTAGCCCGGCGTGTTGGCGTTGGCGATGTTGCCGGCGATCGCCGACTGGCGCACGGAAAGCCACTGCGCTTGCTTGGCAGCGAGATCGAAAAGGGAAACGGGCTCCATGGGAATCTCCGGGCATGTGCCCAAAGACTAGGCCGCCAGTCTTGCGCGGACCTTGCGGGCAGCCGCTACCTGGAAAGCTGGATCAACTGGTTGGTGCTGGTCAGCATGACCCATTTGCCGTTGCGCTGCTCGATCGACGAGACCGTGCTGGAGTCCGGCAGTATCGAGCCGCGCTGGACGATCCACAGGCCGGTGTCGTCCTCGATCATGGCGCGGCCGTTGGCGACATGAACCATGCGGAATTTCGCGACATCGGCCGGGAAGGGCTGGTCGCCGGGCGGCTGCGCCGGGGTGGCCTCATCCTGCACCGTCCCGGTGGCGAGCAGGTCGATGCTGGTGTTGGGAAGGTCCTTGGCCGTCAGCGGCGCGCTGCGCGAGGTAACCACGCCGCCACCCTCGCGTCCCGAATTGGTGCCGGTGCCGCCAAACTTGATCGCCTGAACGCCGAACTGCTCCTGATTGAAGAAGATATACCAGGGAAACAGGGCGCAGATCAGGCCGAGCGTGACGCCGAGCGCGGCGATGACGAAGTCGCTGCGCCGGTCCGCCTTCTTGCTCAATTTTGGAAATTGCGCCTTTGGCGGCTGCGGCCATTCGGTGACGGGAAACAGGCCGTCGATCAGCGATTCGCGGCTAGCCTGCGTCATCTCGGCAGGCTCGACGAGGGAAACCACAGGCGCGACGGACGCGGCAGCCCGTGCCACGGGTTCGGATCGGGGTAGGACCGGCTTGACGGCTCTGGCCAGAACAGCCGTGGTCTTGGCTGCGATGGCGCTGGCGGCCTTTGCCTTGGCCCTCCTCTCCTCCTCGGCTCGAGCTACCTCGGCGGCGTTCGCCGCGGCGATCATCTCATTCAGGATGCGCTCGGTGTACTGGCGTTCAGTCTCCTGATTCGGCATTCAGCTTTCCCTTGAGATGGCGGGCGAGATCGGAGAACGGATCGGCGGATGGGCGGTCCCTGGGTGATTGCGTCAGCGCCTCGTAGATCAGCGGCACCTGGCGCACGGCGATGTCGAGCTCGGCGTCGGCGCCACCCTGATAGGCCCCGAGCAGGCGGATGTCGCGCGTGTCCTCGAAGCGGGCGATCATCGACTTCAGCCGCGTCACCAAAGCGCGCTGTTCGACGCTCCAGGCCTTGCCGGCCAGGCGCGATATGGACGACAGCGGATTGACCGGCGGATAGCGACCCTGTTCGGCGATCGCGCGGTCGAGCACGACATGGCCGTCGAGGATGCCGCGCACGGAATCGGCGACCGGATCATTGTGGTCGTCGCCGTCGACCAGCACGGAAATGATGGCGGTAATCGACCCCTTGCCTTCGGCCCCCGGTCCGGCGCGCTCAAGCAATTTGGGAAGTTCGGTGAAAACCGAGGCGGGATAGCCGCGGGCAACCGGCGGCTCGCCGGTTCCCGTCGCCACCTCGCGCAACGCATGGGCGAAGCGGGTGATCGAATCCAGCACCAGGAGCACACGCTGGCCCTGGTCGCGAAAGTGCTCGGCGACGCGCATGGCGGTGTCGGGCGCGCGCCGGCGCATCATGGCGCTCTCGTCGCTTGTGGCGACGACGGCCACGGTCTTGGCCATGCTGTCGCCGATCGTGTCCTCGAGGAATTCGCGAACCTCGCGGCCGCGTTCGCCGATCAGCGCCACGACGACGGTGTCGAACGCGTCGGCGCCGGCGAGCATGGCGAGCAGCGTCGACTTGCCGACGCCCGAACCCGCGAAGACGCCCATGCGCTGGCCGAAGCACAGCGGCGTGAAGATGTCGATGACCTTGACGCCGGTCATGAAGGCGGTACCGACGCGCTGCCGCGCCATTGCGCCTGGCGTCGTGGCGCCGCCCGACAGGTCTGCGCCCCTGATCAGCGGCGGACCGCCATCGATCACCCGGGTGAGCGCGTCGATGGTGCGGCCGCGCCATGAATCATGCGGCGCCACCGCCAGCTGACCCCTGCGGAACACCGCATCGCCGATGCCGGCATCGGCGCTGCGTTCGAAGGGAGCAACGACCACTTCGTCGCGGCTGATCTTGACGATCTCGCCGCGGCGCGCGCCGGACTGGCCGCGCTGCTCGACGATGTCGCCCAGCCTGGCGAAATCGGAAAGGCCGCGCACCTTGTAGTGCGTGGACGTGACTTCGGTGACGAGACCGCCACGCTTGACCAGCCCGTCGGCGTTGCCGAAACGCCTGATAACCCGTTCCAGTGCGGCGAGCCGATCTTCGGGCGCCGGCTGCAACTGCCTTTCGGGTGCGCGGATGGAGGACCGGTCGAGCGACATACTATGACTTCGAGCCGAGCGTCTTGATCGCCTCGTCAGTGGAAGAATCCGTCTGCCGCATCAGGGCGGCAGTGTTCTCGAAGGCGCGCTGGACCATGATCAGGCGGGTCATCTCCAGCACCGGATTGACGTTGGATTCTTCGACGAAGCCCTGGGCGATGCCGACATCGGAGCGGTCGGTGACCGGCTCGGGGGTGCGCGCCGGCACGATGCCGGAATTGCCGTAGCGCACGAAATTCTCGCCCGGGTCGAAATTGTAGAGGCCTATCGAGCCGACAAGCTGGTCGTTCTGGCGCAGCGAGCCGTCGGCGCCGGCCTTGGGGGGACCGTTGCGGGGGTCGAGCTGGATCGGCGCGCCGCCGGCGTCGAGCACCGGATGGCCTTCGATCGACATCAGCTCGCCATTCTCGTTCATCGAGAAGCGGCCGTCGCGGGTCATGACGGTGCCGGCCGGTGTGTCGATGGCGAACCAGGCGTCGCCCTGGATGGCGAAATCGAACGGATTGCCGGTCTCGGTCAGCGAACCGTGGGCGCCCGAAAGATAGGTCTTGCCCGACGAGGCGAAGGACACTGATTTCTGCCCGGTGCCCGACACCATGTCCTCGAATTTCACGCCGGTGGCGCGAAAGCCGACAGTGTTGGCGTTGGCGACATTGTCGGCGATGGTGTCGAGCCGGCGCTCGAGCGCCATCTGCGCGGAAAGGGCGACGTAGAGACTATCCTGCATGATCAGAACTTCAACTTCTGCATGGCCATCATCAGGTCGGTGGAGATGCCCGCCGTGACTGGTTGGGCAAAGAGCACGCTGACTGACGTCACGGCCGTCGAGGTCGGATTGTTGATCTCGTACATGCTGGTGAAGCGGGTCAGGAACTTGCCGAGTTTCACGGGGTCGGTGAAATCCGAGATGTCGAGCTTCTGTTCGAAGAGCTGCGCCTGCTTGTCGATGTCGGCAGTGGCGAAGGAATCGGGGAGCCCCAGCGCAGTGCGCACGACGCTCGCAAGGGCGGTGTCGGCGAGCACATCGTACCAGCTGGTGATGTCGGGCGCCTTGCGCTGGAAATAAAGCGCCAGCCGCACGCCCTCATTGGTCTTGCCGGCATCCTCCTCGAGCGTCTGGCGCATATACTTGTCGACAGTCGGCTGCTGCGCCGGATTGATGGTGGTGGCGGCTTCGCCGTACTGCTCGAAGTTGAAGGCCGAGGCCAATGCCGCGTAGGCCGGGTTTTTCTGTTTGTTGGCGACGCTGTTGGGGTCGCGCACGCCACCCTGCAGGACCTGTTTGATGAGGTCCTTGTTCTCCGTCGCCGAATCGAGACCGAACGCGGCCAGCGCGTAAGTGTAGAGCCGGCTGTTCGACATCAGGTCGTCGACCGATTTCACCTTGGTGATGTTGGCGAGATAGTAGGTCGTCTCGCCCTTCACGTAGTCCGAATTCGGATCCAGGCCGGCGATCTGCGCCTGCGTGGCGTAATTCTTCGTCACCAGCTGCTGCGCCTTGTTGTAGATGGTGGCGTCGGCGCCATTGGCGGCGAAGTTGAAGGCGCTGACGAATTGGGCATAGCGCTTGTCGGTCAGCTTGTTGGCGAAACTGTTAGGGTCGGTGACGCCTTCCTTGAGCGCCTTGACCATGAAGGCCTTGGCATAGTCCATGTCCTCCAGCCCGTAGGCCTTCATGGCAAATTTGAAAAGCCGGTCATTGTTGACGAAATCGTCGATCGATTTCACCTTGGTTATGTTGGCCAGGTAATATTTGGTATCGCGGTCGACAGTCGGCTGCTGCTCGATGCGGTCGATCGACTTGTTTATGTCCTTGGTGATCAACTGGTAGCTGGTAAAGGTATTGAGCAACGTCATGCCTCCGGCCGAAGCTTAATGTCGCGACAATAACCTCACTTCCTTGCGCGAAACTGAATCCCAACATTCGGTTCCGTGGCAGCCCGGATTCAAGCCTCACACAAGGCACGGGGACTATCCCTTGGACCTGTTGTGAAATGCGGAAGGACCTGTCGTGGGCATTCTGATTGGACTTGTGGTGACGCTCGGCTGCGTCCTTGGCGGCTTCATGGCCATGGGCGGGCATCTGCACGTGCTGGTCCAGCCGTGGGAAGCCGTGGTCATCTGTGGCGCCGCACTGGGGACTTTCCTGGTCGCCAACCCGATGAAGACGGTCAAGGATACCGGCAGGGGCATTCTCGAGGCGTTCAAGCAGGCGGTGCCGAAAGAACAGGACTATCTGGAAACGCTCGGCGTCCTGCACAGCCTGATGCGCGAATTGCGCTCGAAGTCGCGCAGCGAGGTCGAGGCGCATATCGACAATCCGGAAGAATCAGCGATCTTCCAGGCCTTTCCGACGGTGCTCAAGAATCACGATCTGATGAATTTCATCTGCGACTACTGCCGCATCATCATCATCGGCAATGCCCGCTCGCACGAGATCGAGGCGCTGATGGACGAGGAGATCCAGACCATCAAGTCCGACAAGATGAAGGCCTATCACGCGCTGGTCGCTGTCGGCGACGGCCTGCCGGCGCTGGGCATCGTCGCCGCCGTGCTTGGCGTGGTCAAGGCGATGGGCGCACTCGACCAGTCGCCGGAAATCCTCGGCGGCCTGATCGGCGCCGCGCTTGTCGGCACATTCCTCGGCATCTTCCTGTCCTATGCCGTGGTCGGGCCCGTCGCCACCAAGATCAAGACGGTGCGCGAGAAGAAGAACCGCCTCTACATCATCGTCAAGCAGACGCTGCTCGCCTACATGAACGGCGCGCTGCCGCAGGTGGCGATCGAATTCGGCCGCAAGACGATCTCGTCCTATGAGCGGCCGACCATCGACGCCGTCGAGCAGAGCACGATGAACACCGGCGGCGCCGAGAAGAAGGCCGCTTGAGCAATGCACGACAGATCGGTGCCGACACGGTCATGACCAGCCCAGGCAGCCCCGCGCAAGCGCGCTCGCTGATCATCGAGCGCCTGGTCGGCGACAGCGGCGAGGCCGATCAGGTCATCGACGCCGGCCGCGCCATGGCCGAACGCGCCGTGCCGCTGCTGCAGAAGGGCCTTTCGGACGAGCTCGGCGTTCCCGTCATCGTCGACCTCAAGGCCGTCGAGGTCAGCCGCGTCCCCGAGGCGCGCTCGCGCGCCGGCGACAATTTCGCCATGACAGTCGTCGGTTCGCCGGCATCCTCTGATGCGATGACGCTCGTCATCGACGCTGCCGCGATCGCGATCATGGTCTCGACGCTGTTTGGCGGCGATCCGGATATGCCGGCGTCGCCGATCGAGCGCGATCTGTCGCCGATCGAGGCCGATGTCTCGACCATGGTGTTCCAGGAGGTGGCGCAGGCGCTGAACGGATCCGGGCGGCGCTCGCTCGACCTGCGTCTGCCCGTGCCGCGGGCGATGTCGGGTACCGAGGCGAAACGGCATGTGCTGCGCGACGGCGCTGCCATCCGCATCGTCCTTGGCATCTCGACGCCGGTCGACAGCGGCTCCATCACGGTGACCATGCCGCAGCGTGTCGTCCTTGCCGGCCGCGACGGCACCGCCGGCCTCAGCGAAGACGATCATGGCAGCAGTTGGCGCGCACGCTTTTCGGAAGAGGTGATGCGCTCGACGGTGGCGCTCGAAGCCACCATGCCGCTGACGCGGCTGACGCTTGGCGACCTCGCCAATCTCCAAGTGGGCCAGGTCATCGACTTCGACGAAACGGCGCAATCACGAGCTCGCCTCAGCGCGCGCGGCCAGACGCTGTTCGTATGCGAGTTCGGCAAACTGGGGCAGAATTACACCGTCCGAATCAAGCATCCCTTCGATGCCGGGCAGGATTTCATCGATGGGCTCATGCCGGCCGGTGCCGGGCGCGCCTGAGCTTTTGGAGACAACGCATGGCCAAGACCAAAGTGGAAGCAGAACTCGACCAGCCGGACGAGCAGCTAGACCGCGCCATCGAGGAATTGCGCGGGGTCCTGCATGAAGAGGAGCAACGCCCAGATGCGGCTTTCAGGGCCGCCGCGGGCGCCAATTCGAACGTCATCATGAACATCCCCGTCGATGTCCAGATCATCCTCGGCAGCACCGAGATGGCGGTGGCCGACCTGATGGCGCTGCAGAAGGGTTCGACGGTGGCGCTCAACCGCCGCATCGGCGAACCGGTCGACGTCGTGGTCAACGGCCGCAAGATCGCCCGCGGCGAGATCACGGTGCTCGAAAGCGATCCCTCGCGCTTCGGCATCAGGCTGACCGAAATCATCGCCGTCACGAAGGGCGCCTAGACATGGCTGGTGGGGCTTGCCGGTTGCAGCGGAGGCGAGAGGCAGCATGACGCCGCTGACGACCTTGACGCGCGCGCAGAAGGCGGCCGCCATATTGGTGGCGATGGGCAAGCCGTCCGCCAGCCGCCTGTTGAAATTCTTCAAGCAGGAAGAGCTCAAGGCGCTGATCGAGGGCGCGCGGCTGCTCAGGACCATTCCGCAGAGCGATCTCGAGCGCATCGTCGCCGAGTTCGAGGCCGAATTCACCGAGGGTGCCGGCCTGCTCGATTCCGCCGACAGGATGGACACCATCCTCAACGAATCGCTGTCGCCCGAAGAAATGAACGCCATCATGGGCAACAAGAAGCCGGAGGCGGCGCCCGAAGGGCCGCCACCGATCTGGCCCGATCTCGAAAAACTCGAACCTTCGCGGCTGGGCACCTTCCTGGCCGGCGAACATCCGCAGACGGCGGCCATGGTGCTGTCGAAGCTGGCGCCGCAGGCGGCGGCGAGCGTGCTTTTGACGCTGACGAAGGAGATGCGCGGCGAAATCATCAAGCGCATGGTGACGATGGCCAATGTTCCGGCGGCCGCCACCAGGATCGTCGAAAACCGGTTGCGCACCAGCGTGCTGTCGGAAACCTCGACCAAGGACACTTCGGCCGGACAGGCGCGCGTCGCCAGCGTGCTCAACGAGCTGGACAAGCCGCTGCTCGAGGAGGTCATGCAGGACCTGGAAGCCGCCGGCACGCCCGACCTCGACGGTGTGAGGGCAAGGCTCTTTGCCTTCGACGACCTGCCGCTGCTCACCCAGAAGGCGCGCGTGCTTCTGTTCGACGGACTGTCGACCGAGCTTGTCACGCTGGCGCTGTGCGGTACATCGGCGGCACTCGCCGAAGCGGTACTCTCGGCAATCGGCGCACGGTCACGGCGCATGATCGAAGCCGAACTTGGACAAGGGTCGGAGGGAGTTCCGGCTGCCGACATACTGGCGGCGCGCAAGACCATCGTGACGACGACCATCCGGCTGTCGCGCGAGGGCGCATTCGAACTTCCCGCGACGCAGAACGCCGCCTAAGGCATGTCCGACGCCGCCGACAAGGACTCCAAAACCGAAGAGGCGACGGAAAAGAAAGTCCGCGACACCATCGAACAGGGCAAGCTGCCCCATTCGAGGGAAACCGCGATCCTCGCCTCCTTCGTCGCCATACTGGTGTTCACCGTCTTCTATGCCAAGGACGCGGTCATTAACCTCGGCATGTTCCTGTCGATGTTCCTCGAGAAGCCCGAGGCCTGGCCGATGAACACCGAGACCGATGTCATCGATCTCTACAAGATCGTCATGCTGGAAGTGGGCCGCGCCGTCGTCAGCCTGCTGGTGCTTTTGACCGTCGCCGGCATCGGCGCCTCGGTGCTCCAGAACATGCCGCAATTCGTCGGCGAGCGGATCAGGCCGCAGCTGTCGCGCATTTCGATCACCAAGGGCTGGAACCGGATGTTCGGTGCCCAGGGCTGGGTCGAGTTCCTGAAATCCCTGGCAAAGGTCGGCTTCGCCATTGCCGTGCTCACCTTCACGCTGTCGGAGGATCACCGCAAGCTGCTTGCCGGGATGATCACCAATCCGGTCGCTTTCGGCCTCGTCATCCGCGGCATCGCGGTCGACATATTGGTGGCGATCGTCTTCGTCATGGGGCTGATCGCGGCGATCGATATCGTCTGGTCGCGCTTCCACTGGAAGCAGGACCTGCGCATGACCAAGCAGGAGGTGAAGGACGAGTTCAAGCAGTCCGAGGGCGACCCGATCGTTAAGTCGCGGTTGCGCTCGCTGGCACGCGACCGCGCGCGCAAGCGGATGATGACGGCGGTGCCGCGCGCGACGCTGATCATCGCCAACCCGACCCACTTCTCGATCGCGTTGAAATATGTGCGCGACGAGGATTCGGCGCCGCTCGTGGTGGCCAAGGGGCAGGATCTGGTGGCGTTGAAAATCCGCGAGATCGCGAAGGAGCACAACATTCCGATCTTCGAGGATGTGACGCTCGCCCGCTCCATGTACAAGCAAGTTTCGGTCGATAATGTGATCCCGTCGCAATTCTACCAGGCCGTCGCCGAACTGGTGCGGATCGTCTACTCGAAAAAGGCTGAGCGCAGACAGATTTCATGAACCGCCAACCACACGCAAAATCCCGCGAGATCATCGTCGCCAGCGCCATCGAGCAGGTGGTCGGCGAACTGAGATTGATCGATGTCGCCGACTACATCGCCTTCATCCGGCTGGAGCATTTCGCCTGCCTTTCGGATCTGGTCGATTCAGCGGTGGAGCTGTTCTTCATGCCGGGCACGCTCAAACTCGGTCATGGCGGCGAGGCGCATGTCGACTGGAGCGGCAGTCCGCGCATCGTGCTCGACCTGGAACTCAGGCCACCCGGTGTGACCGTCTATTTCCAGCTGACGCTGAGCGAGGCCGGCAATTCGGTCGCGGTCAATTATGTGTCGTTTGAAAAGCCCGGCGAGGACCCCGAGCACAATACGGCGCTGCTGGAGGCGGTGATCGAACAGGCCCGGATCCGCAAGGTCGAGCCGCTGGCCTTCTGAGGTCTGTTGATATTCAGGTGAGGCCGGCCTGCAATTGGTGGCTCCGTGCGCTTCCCCGTTCTACTGCGTCGCAGTAGAACTGAGCTCACGTACCCAAAAGTACGCTCCGCTCCGGTTCTCGGTATCAACCATTTTCGGCTCAGCCTGACCTGAATCTCAACAGACCTGAGCGCCTTATCAGCGATTACTCGATCAGGCCCAACCGCAGCGCCTTGGCGACCGCCTGGTTGCGGTTGACGGCGTTGAGCTTCTGGGTCGATTGGGTCAGGTACTGGTTGGCGGTATGCACCGACAGCTTCAGGAGCCGCGCGATCTCCTCGCTGGTGTTGCCGTTGGCGGTCAGCTTCAGGCATTCCAGTTCGCGCTTGGAGATGGCTCGCATCCTGCCGGCATCGCTCGGACGGATACGCGCGACAGCGGCGAAGAGGGAAAAACAGCGGGCGTGGATTTCGTAGAGTGCATCCTGCGGCAGCGCGATCTCCGATCCCAGGAAGACGACAAGGCCGCACTGACCGCGATCGGCGTGGACGGGAAAGGCAATGCCGCTGGTGCCGGGCGCTAGGGGAGATATCTGCGCGGTCCAGGCAAGGTTGCCGAACATTTCGGCCATGGCCGCGACGCCGTCATCCGTCCACCAGCGTGGCTCCGTCGAGTTGTGGGTGTGGCGCACGATCTCCTCGCCATTGGCGCCCGAGATGAACTTCGTCGCCACGGCAATGCCGGGATAGTCGGAATCGAAGCACGGCACCAGCCGCGCCCGTTCCGGCGAGGGGCTGACGAAGTACAGGCCGAAGGCCGAGGCGTTGATGTCGACCGATATCCAGCGACAGCGGCGCACGGCATCGGGAATGGTGACGGCGTGATGTGTCTCGGAGCTGAGCGAGAAGGCGCCGAAGGGGCTGCGCTGCTCGTTGAAAAGGGCCTCCGCGGCGTCCTTGATGTCGGCGTGTTTCAAATGATGCCACTCCTGATCGCCGTGGCGATGGCCATCGCACGGTTCGAGGCCGCGAATTTCTGGATGGCGTGGGTGATGTAGCTGTTGACGGTGTTGGAGGAGACGCCAAGGATGACCGCCACCTCATCGGTGGTCTTGCCCTCCGAGACCCAGAACAGGCATTCGCGCTCGCGATCGGAGAGCGGATCCTGCATGGCGGCGGCGGCGATCAGCTGCGGGATATGCGAGAGCGCGTAGCAGCATTTCAACTGCGCCTTCATCAGCGCCGGCTGGTCGATATGGCCTGATGTCGCCGCCGAGAACAGGGCGAACAGACGCTGGCGGCCGACATTCAGCCGCAGCGAGTAGATCTCGGCATGGCCGAGCACGTCGAGAAGGCGGGCCTCTTCGCCGGAGACCAGCCCGTCGGCATCGGGCGCCTCGGCGGCCACCAGCGGTCTAGGCCGGATGCCGGGCGCGACCGTGAGGGCCCCTTGGGCAAGGCTGGCGATCAGCCGCTTGCCGATCAGTTCGATGGCGTCGAAGATCCAGTTCGAGGAGACGATGCGCGCGTCGTTGCGGTCCTGGTCATGGACGATGGCGACCAGCATGTAGCTGTCGGCGCCGATCTCGGCGATCAGCTCCATGAAAAAGCTGGTCAGATCACCGCGCGACGTCAGGCGCGAGCCCAATGTGTCGGATTGAAGAAGCGCGGCGGGACTGCTCATTTGTTGCTTTTGGCCGGAATCGTTTCTGCCGTCCGGATGCTGGAGGCCAGCCGCCGAACCCGAAAACGCGTTACTTTTACGAGACACACACGAGGCGCGGGGCCGCGCCCAACCAGACGGAATCCATTCAGGGAACGCGAAGACATCCGCGTCTGGCGCCGGAAGATTCCGGAACGTGAGACTTTGGGTGGTCGCCGCGCCCCCCAAGGACCGGCTGATTCGGGTCTAATCTACCCGCAGATGAATCCGACATCAAACGCGATTTGACAAAATCGAATCCGACGGACTCACATGCGACTCAGAGGTCGACTTTCGCGGCCTTCGAGCGTGCGAAAATGCCGGGACTGCGCAAGCCGGCCATATCCGCGCTCCGTCCGATGCGATAGATTCGCAAGCGCCGAAGGGGTGGGCACCTTCGGCAATGGAGTTCGTAGCTGCGTTACGGCCGCGGTCGTTGGCAGCGGTGCCATGCGGGCTCCCGGCATCTTTTGTTTCGGGGGAAACGATGAGCGATTCATTTCGGGAACTTACTTCCGTCTCGTGGTTCGGACGGATCAAGCGCGCGGTCGGTGGGGTTATCTTCGGCCTGCTCTTGATCGTGCTGATGGTGATCGGGCTGTTCTGGAACGAGGGCCGCGCGGTGCAGACGGCGCGCTCGCTGGCCGAAGGCGCCGGCGCCGTGGTCTCGATTGGCGCCGACAGGGTCGATGCCGGCAATGACGGCAGACTGGTGCATGTCAGCGGGCCGGTGACGGCCGATAGCGGCCTGTCGGATCCGGATTTCGGCATCGCCGCGCAAGGACTGCGGCTGTCGCGCAGCGTCGAGATGTATCAGTGGAAGGAAGAGTCCAAATCCGAGACCACCAAGAAGCTTGGCGGCGGCGAGGAGACGGAGACCACCTACAGCTATTCGAAAGTGTGGGACGACAGCCAGATCGACTCTTCGGACTTCAAGAAGCAGGACGGCCATCAGAACCCGCCAATGGCGATCCACAGCCGCGCCTTCCAGATCCCTGAAGGCAAGCTCGTCGCCTTCGATCTGGACACGCCGGTGCTCGACCGCATCGACGGCGACAAGGCGTATTCGCTGTCGGCCAGCCAGTCGGCGGCGATCAAGGCCGCCTATTCCGGCACGAAGCCGCTCAGCGTCGTTGATGGCAAGATCTATCTCGGCAGCGACAACACGACGCCCGCATTGGGCGACTACCGCATCGGCTACGAACTGGCGCCGCTCGGCGTGGTCAGCATTGTGGCGCGGCAGGCCGGCAGCCGCTTGGAGCCGTACCAGACGCAAGCGGGCGATGCGCTGCTGATGGTCGATACCGGCAACGTGCCGGCCGACAAGATGTTCGCCGAGGCGGTGAGCGCCAACACGCTGATCACCTGGCTGCTGCGCGCCGCCGGTCTTTTGCTGCTGACCATCGGCTTTGCCCTGTTCCTCGGCCCGATCGGCGTGATCCTCGACGTCATCCCGTTCCTCGGCAGCATGGCGCGGATGGGAACCGGCATCATCGCCTTCTTCCTGGCGATCCTGGTCGGCACGACGACGATCGCGATTGCCTGGTTCTGGTATCGGCCGGTTCTGGCGGCAGGCATACTGGCGGCCGGCGTCATCGCGGCGGCGGCGGTCTATTATCTCGGCCGCTCACGCAAGTTTGCCGCGCCAATGGCCACGCCGAGCACAGGTACCGCAACGTAGCTTGCAAAAAAGGGCTGATATGCCGCCCTTTTTCGTCGTACCTCTTATTGTCCGCTCCGGGTTTGTGGGCAGGCTTAGCGGTCCTCGAAACCGGTCAGCACGCCGACGGCGTTGATGCCGATCTCCTCGACGGCATAGCCGCCTTCCATGACGAACAAGGTGGGAAGGCCGAGCCTGGCGATGCGGCGACCGATCTTGGGATAGTCGGGGCTTGTCAGCTTGAACTGGCTGATCGGGTCCTTCTCGAAAGTGTCGACGCCAAGCGAAATGATGACGATGTCGGGCGCATAGGCGGCGAGCTTGGCGCAGGCATCCTCAAGCGAGGCGTTCCAGGCGTCCCAGCCGGTGCCGAACGGCATGGGATAGTTGATGTTGAAGCCTTCGCCGGCGCCCGCGCCGCGCTCATCGGCATGGCCGAGGAAGAACGGGTATTCGACCATCGGATCGCCATGCAGGTTGAGGACCTGCACGTCGGCGCGGTCGTAGAAGATTTCCTGCGTGCCGTTGCCATGGTGGTAGTCGACGTCGAGGATGGAGATGCGTTTGGCGCCCTGGTCGAGGAACCACTGCGCGGCGACCGCGGCGTTGTTGATGTAGCAATAGCCGCCCATGAAGCCGGCGCCGGCATGGTGGCCTGGCGGGCGGCAGAGCGCGAAGGCCGACCTCTCGCCGCCCTTGACCAGGCCGGCCGCGGTCAGCGCCACCTCATAGGACGATTTGATCGCGGCCCAGGTGCCTTCGACGAAGGTGGCGCCGGCATCGAAGGAATAGTAGCCGAGCAGGGCATCGACACGCTTCGGCGGCACGTCGCCACGCAGGCCGCGCGTCGGCCAGGTGAAGGGCATGGCCGTGCCCTCGTGGCCGGAGGCTACCCATTGCGGCCAGACCGTCGGCAGGAAGTCGATATAGTCTGATTTGTGGATGCGCTTGGCGGCGGCAAGATCGTGCTCGAGCGGCAGGACGATCGGACCGAGCTTCTCGCTTTCGACCCGTGCCTTGATGAATTCCGCCCGCGAGGGTTTTTCAAAACCCGGCACGATCGCCGAGGTGACCAGTTCCATCTGGCCGGCATGGCCAGCATGAAGCGGCGAATAGACAGTCTTCATGAAATTCCTCTCGAAATGCGAAATCAGTCAAGGTTGAGATAGGGGCTCACCAGAGCGAGCCACATGGTTTCCACATCGTCCTCGATGAGGTCGTATGTCCTGCGATCTCTCTTCAGTCCGACCAGCCGGCAGGCGTGCCCGACCTCCATCATCACCAGGCCAAGCCGTTTGGAGATCTTGTCTTCGAGAGCCGGATTCACATGCCGCAGCCAGGCGGCGTAAAGCGCGATGATCTGCTGATCATATTCGTCCTGGATAGGCCTGAGATCGGCGTTGCCGGATATGGCTTCGATCACCGGCATCAGGGTCGCGTTTTCGAGATAGATACTGGACGTGTCGATGAAGAGCTTGCGCACTTCGCGCCGAAATTCGTCGCGGTTGGTGGGCCGGGGGACCTTGATGCGCTTCTCGATCACTTCGGGAAAGGAGGACAGCCAGCGCCGGGCGAGGTCCAGAAGAATGGCTTCCTTGTTGGGAAAGTATTGATAGACCGAACCGACCGACAGGCCCGCGCGCTGCGCAATGGCGAGCGTCGTCGGCGTCCTGGTTCCTTGCTCCCGCGTCAAGATCAGCGCCGCGTCGAGAATGCGGTCGACCACCTTGCTCGACCGTTGCTGCCGAGGCTGCTTGCGCGGCTCGAGCGCTATCCTGGTTTTGCGGTCGAGACTGCGCTTCACTGCTCTATGTCCTCGTTCCCCGCCTGGTCCCAAACACGAGCGCAGGGTGCTGTCCGCAATACATTCTAAATTCCGCATGTTGACAAACGCGAATAATCAGTCGCATTCTTTATCCACGCTGTCCCTAGGGATAACAAGGGGAATTTCGAAGGCAGCGGACTGGCATCGTTTTTTGTTCCGTGGCGCCGCTCCGGTGGAGTGGCAGGTCGTTGAGCGCAGGGCTGTCGGTCTCAGTCGGTCATCAAAAGCGCGGAGTCGCGATGTCTGCTACGGGTACGGGTCACAATGCGGATCTGATCGTCATCAATGGTCGTGTGCTGACCATGGACGGTGGCAATCCCGTAGCCGAGGCCGTTGCCGTCAAGGATGGCGCCATCATCGCCGTTGGCAGCCGGGTCGCCATCGAAGAACTCAAGGGAACGGCCACGCAGGTGATCGACGCCAAGGGCGGTTCGGTCCTGCCCGGCTTCATCGAAGCCCATATGCATCTGTTCTCGGGAGGGGCTGAGCTCGCGCATCTTCAGCTTGGCGGTGTCCATGGCTTCGAAGCGCTGCAAAAGGCGATCCGCGACTATGCATCGACCAAGCCCGACGCAAAAATGCTGGTCGGGCAGGGCGTCGACTACACGGTGCTCGGCGACGAGCGGGTGACGCGCCACCATCTCGATGCGATCCTGCCGGATCGCCCCTTCTGCATGGCGGCGCCCGACCATCACACGATGTGGGCCAACACCAAGGCGCTGGAGATGGCCGGCATCCTGCAGGGTCGCGCGCTTGGTCCGGGCAATGAAATCGTCATGGGCGAGGATGGCCTGGCAGCCGGCGAACTGCGCGAGGGCGAGGCCTTCGGCCCGGTGCTCGATCTTGCCGGCGAGGGCCGGGTGCGGCTGGGGCTGGCGACCGGCGGCGAGCCGGATCCAATGCCATCCGCGGCCGAACGCGCCGCCGACCGCGACATCATGCGGCGCGGCCTGGCCTGGTGCGCGCGTCACGGCATCACCTCCATCCAGAACATGGACGGCAATCTCTACCAGCTCGAGCTGCTGGCCGAAATCGAGGCCGAGGAGGGGTTGCCCTGCCGTGTGCAGATACCCTTCCACTACAAGAATTTCATGACGCTCGACATGCTCGACAAGGCATCCGTCATGACCGAGAGCTACAACAGCGAGTGGCTGTCGTCGGGCATGGTCAAGGTGTTCTATGACGGTGTGCTCGATTCCTGGACGGCTGTGATGGTCGAGCCGTATGCCGACCGTCCCGACTGGGTGGGCGAGCCGCTTTTCACACCGCAGCAATTCATCGATCTCGCCGTTGCCGTCGACAGGCGTGGACTGCAGATCGCGGTGCACTCGATCGGTGATGGCGCGGTGCGCGCGGTGCTCGACGGCTACGAGGCGGCGCAAAAGGCCAATGGCAAGCGCGACAGTCGCCATCGCATCGAACACATCGAGGTCACCACCACGGCGGACGTGCCGCGCTTCGCCGAACTCGGCGTCATCGCCTCGATGCAGCCGCCGCACCCGCCCGGCGCCATGGATTTCCCGCTCGAGCCGACCGTGTCGCGCATCGGGCCGGCCCGCTGGCCATTGAGTTATGCCTGGCGAACCCTGAAGAATGCCGGCGCGCATATCGTCTTCGCCTCGGATTGGCCGGTGTCGCCGATCGACCCGATCCTGGGCATTCAGGCGGCAGTGATGCGCAAACCATGGGCAGACAGCGACCCGGACCAGAGTTTTTCGCTGCAGGAATCGCTCGCCGCCTACACGGTCGAGGGCGCCTATGCCGAATTCGCCGAACACCGCAAAGGCACGCTGAAATCAGGCTATATGGCCGACCTGGTGGTGCTGTCGGCCGATATGGAAAAGACGGCGCCGGCCGATCTGCACAAGGTGCGCCCGGTGACGACGATTTGCGGCGGCAAGGTGACCTATCAGGCCTGACAATGGCATGAGGCTTGCTGGCTAAAGACGGACTGAACTGTGATTCAATGCCGGGCTTGCCAACCTACCGGGCGTGTGGTCACATCGAACAGGGGAACAGCTCCGCCAGCAAGAGCGGGGTCAACAGTGAGGCGTAATCGTGCCGGACAAACCGGATCGGAATGCGATTGAAGTAGTAAACGCCAGTAAAATTTTCGGATCGGGTGAGGGGCAGGTCGCCGCCCTCGACAAGGTGTCGGTATCCATTCGCGAGAACGAGTTCTTCACGCTGCTGGGACCGTCCGGCTGCGGCAAGACGACCCTTCTGCGACTGATCGCCGGCTTCGACTTTCCAACCGCCGGTGAAATCCTGCTCTACGGTCAGGACATCGCGCCGCTGCCGCCCTTCAAGCGGCCGGTTAACACCGTCTTCCAGTCCTACGCGCTGTTCCCGCATATGACGGTTGCCGACAATATCGGCTTCGGCCTGGAGATGCTCGGCAAGCCGAAGGGCGAGATCAAGGCGCGCGTCGCAGAGATGCTCAAGCTGGTCAAGATGGAAGCGCTGGCCGGCCGCCGCACGGCCCAGATTTCCGGTGGCCAGCAGCAGCGCGTGGCGCTGGCCCGGGCGCTCGCGCCGCAGCCGAAAGTGCTGTTGCTCGACGAACCGCTCTCGGCACTCGACTACAAGCTGCGCAAGGAGATGCAGATCGAGTTGAAGCGGCTGCAGCACGAGACCGGCATCACCTTCATCTTCGTCACCCATGATCAGGAAGAAGCGCTGACCATGTCGGACCGCATCGCGGTGATGTCGTCGGGCAAGATACTGCAGGTTGGCTCGCCCTGGGATATATACGACAAGCCGGCGGAGCGCTTCGTCGCCGACTTCATCGGCGAGACCAACTTCCTCACCGCCGCCATATCGGGCACCGGCAACGGCAAGACACGCGCGACGCTCAAATCCGGGACGACCATCGAGGCGACCGTTGCCGAAGGGTTCCAGCCGAAGGACAACGCCACGGTGGTGGTGCGGCCCGAGCATGCCAAGCTGACCAAGGACAGGGGAGACCTGTCTGGTACGGTCGAGAACATCGTCTATTTCGGCACCGACACGCATATCCATGTCCAGCTCGACAGCGGCGAGGCCTTCACCGTGCGCCAGCAGAACACACGCAGCGCAGGCTGCGGTTTCGAGCGCGGCGACAAGGTCGGCATCCTGATCGGCAACGACGCCGCGCAAGTGCTGAGGGACTGATGGCCACCGCGGAAGAAGTCGCCAAGGCAGCGGAACGGCGTGATGTCCGTGACCGCTGGCTTTTGTCAGCACCGGCGCTGCTGGTCATCCTGCTCGCCGCGACCGGCCCGTTGCTGATCGTGCTCGTCTACTCGTTCCTGACGCCCGGCGCCTATGGCGACGTGAAATGGCAGTTTTCACCCGATGCCTGGGTGTCGGTGTTCATGGAACGTGACATTTTCGACGACACGCTTTCGCTTGCGGCGGCGCATGTCACCATCTTCTGGCGCTCGATCAAGCTTGCGGTGGTGACGACGCTGGCGACCTTGGCGCTCGGTTTCCCGACCGCCTATTTCATGGCGACGCGCAGCGAGAAGACCAGGGATCTCTGGCTGTTCCTGATCACCATCCCGTTCTGGACCAACCTCCTGATCCGGACTTTCGCGGTGCTGCAGATCATCCGCAACGAAGGCATCATCAACACGATCCTGCTCAAGCTCGGCATCATCTCGGCGCCGATCCAGATCCTCTACACCGACACCGCGATCCTGATCGGCATGGCCTATGTCTACCTGCCGCTGATGGTGCTGCCGATCTACGCCAGCATGGAGAAGCTCGATTTCCGCCTGGTCGAGGCCGGCTATGATCTCTACGCGACACGCTTCAAAGTGCTGCGGAAGATCATTTTCCCGCTGGTCAAGCCCGGCGTCATTGCCGGCTCGATCCTGGTCTTCATTCCGGCACTCGGCGCCTATGTGACGCCGGTCGTGCTGGGCGGCGGCAAGAACATGATGCTGTCCAACCTGATCGAATTGCAGTTTGGACAAGGACGCAACTGGCCGCTTGGCTCGGCGCTGTCGATCACGGTGATGGTCATCGTCATGCTGGCGTTGCTTGCCTATGTGCGCAACGCCGGCAAGTCAGGGGTGCGTCATGGCTAGCAACTTCTCCATCAAGCACCAGCCGGGCTTCACGGCGATCGCGGCGACCTGCTTCGTCGTGCTCTATTTGCCGATCATCGTGCTGGTCCTCTACGCCTTCAACGCGGCGAGCTCGACATCCGAATGGGGCGGCTTTTCGCTGAGATGGTTCCAGTCGGCCTACCAGAACACGCAGGTCATCGACGCAACGCTGCGCTCGTTCCAGATCGGTGCCATCGCGGCGGTGCTGTCGACCATCTTCGCCACGATGGCGGCACTCGCCACCACGCGCACCGCCCCCTATCCCGGACTCACCTTCAAATATGCGGCAATCAACCAGCCGCTGATGGTGCCCGAGATCGTCACCGGCGTGGCGCTGCTGATCTTCTTCTCGCGCATCAAGATCTTCACCGGCTATTCCGGCCTCGGTTACCTGATCGCCGCGCATACGGCGTTCTGCATTCCGTTCGCCTATCTGCCGATCCGGGCGCGGCTGGAGAATATGGACCTGACGCTCGAGCGCGCCGCGGCCGATCTCTACGCGACCCCGTGGAAGACCTTCCGCCGTATCACGCTGCCGCTTTTGTGGCCCGGTATCCTTGCCGGCCTGATGCTGGCCTTCGTCATCTCGCTCGATGACGTCGTCATCACCGAGTTCGTCAAATCGGGCGGCCAGGACACGCTGCCCACCTACATGCTCGGCCAGATCCGCCGTGGCGTCACACCCGAGATCAACGCGATATCGACCGCCTTCCTGCTGCTTTCGGTCGCGATCGTCACGTTGTTTTTCTTCGTCAGCAGGAAACGAGACTGAACCTGAAAATGGGAGTTAGAACGATGAACTGGAAGACAACGGCGACCGCCATGGGGTTGGCGCTGCTCGCTTCGACGGGCCTCGCCCGCGCCGAGGGCGTGCTCAACATCTACAATTGGGGCAACTACACCAGCCCCGACGTGATCAAGAAGTTCGAAGACAAATACAAGATCAAGGTGACCATCACCGACTACGATTCCAACGACACCGCGCTTGCCAAGATCCGGCAGGGCGGCACCGGCTTCGACATCGCCGTGCCGTCGCAGACCTACGTGCCGATCTGGATCAAGGAAGGCCTCCTGCTCGAGACCGATCCGGGCAAGATGGAGAACTTCAAGAATGTTGCGCCGGAATGGGCCAATCCCGAATTCGATCCGGGCCGCAAATATTCGGTGCCGTGGGCCTGGGGCACGATCGGCGTCGTCGTCAACACCGATGCCTACAAGGGGCCGGCCGATACGTGGGGCATCGTCTTCAACACGCCCGACGAGCTGAAGGGCAAGGTCAACGTCGTTCCCGAGATGAATGACGTCATCTTTGCGGCGATCAAATATGTCGGCGGCCAGCAATGCACCGACGACAAGGCGGTGCTGAAGAAGGTGCGCGACCTTTTGGTGGCGGCCAAGCCGAACTGGATCGCGATGGAATACAACACCATCGAAAAGATGGGTGCCGGCGACTTCAAGGCAACCAGCGACTGGAACGGCTCGGCGCTGCGCCAGCGTCTGGCCAATGCGGCCATCCATTACAACTATCCGAAGGAAGGCTTTGGCCTGTGGAGCGACAATGTCGTCGTCCTGAAGGAAGCCAAGAACGTCGAGAACGCCAAGCTGTTCCAGAACTTCATCATGGATCCGGAAAACGCGGCTGGCCTCTCGGCCTTCCACCGTTACGCCAACGCCATCACCGGCTCGGACAAATACATGCCGGCCGACATGAAGGACGCGCCGGAAGTCGTCATTCCGGCCGACGCCAAGCCGAAAGGCGAATTCCAGAAGATGTGCGCGCCGGAAACGCAGGAACTCTACACCAAGATCTGGACCGAACTGCAGAAATAATCGCTGCATGCCAGACCCGGCGGCAAACACTGCCGGGTCTTTTCTTTTCCGGGAATGGCCTTTCATGGACTCCTATCGCAACAGCGATCCGCGGCCGCCGATCATGCAGGGCTCGCCGCCAGTCATGGTGCCGCCAAAGCTCGACTGGGACCGGCCGCCGTGGAACCGCTGGGCGTTCCAGCACATCAGGGAAATTCTGCCCACCGCCGAAGTCTGGCGCGGCAATGGCCATCGCCATCGGCTCGAACGCGCCGAGGTCGATCTCGACGGGCTGCCGGTCGAGGACAGCGAGGGCAGGCCCTCGACGCTCTCCGGGTTGCTGGACGAGACCTATACGGATGGTTTCCTCGTGCTCAAGCACGGCAGGATCGCCTATGAGCGCTATTTCAACGGCATGGACGTGCGCACGCTGCATCTGTCGCAGTCGATGGCCAAGTCCATCACCGGCTCGGTGTTCGGCATATTGGCCGGGCGAGGCCTGATCGATCCGGCCAGGCCGGTGACCGACTATTTGCCGGAACTCGGCGCCACAGGCTGGGCCGGCGCCAGCGTTCAGCATGTGCTCGACATGACGACGGGCGTGCGTTTTTCCGAAGAGTATGCCGACCGCTATTCCGATATCGGCCAGGTCGATGTCGCCACCGGCTGGAAGCCGGTGCCGCCGGGCAGCGATCCGGACTTCCGCTGGCCCTCGCATATGTTCGAGCTGATCCTGGGCTTGAGGGACACGGTCCGGCCGCACGGCGCGGCGTTCGAATACCGCTCGATCGAGACCGACGTGCTCGCCTTCATCATGGAGCGGGTGACGGGCAAGCGGCTGGCGCAGCTGGTGTCGGAGGAACTCTGGCAAAAGCTCGGCGCCGACGAAAGCGCCTGCTTCACCGTCGATAGCGCCGGCTATGCGCTGGCCGATGGCGGCTTCAACGCGACGCTGCGCGACTATGGCCGCTTCGGCCAGATGATCCTCGACAATGGCGGCGGCATCGTGCCGGCCGAATGGATCGAGGCGACACGCAATGGCAGGCATGGGCCTGATTTCTCCGCCAGCCTGCCGCAGGGCAGCTACCGCAACCAGTTCTGGATTGAGAATCCCGCCTCGCGCGCGCTGATGTGCCGGGGCGTGTTCGGGCAGATGATCCATATCGACTGGAACACGGGAATGGTCGTGGTGAAGCTTTCGACCTGGCCGGATTTCAGCAATCTCGCCTACTCCACGGCGACGCTGAAGGCCGTGCACGCCATCGCCGCCGCGCTGCTCTAGGCCCCCCACAAGAAACGACCTTAAAGGAAACGCCATGACCGGCAAGACCGCGTTCGAGATTCGCCACGGCTTCCGCCGCAACGAGGTGCTGCTTTCCAACTGGCGCGAAAGCCCGTTCAACCGATGGTCGTTCCAGAACCTTGGCGAACTGGTGCCGACGGCACGCGTGGCCGCGGCGTCGGCTGGTGCCGAGGCACAAGCGATGGATTTCGGTGGTTTGCTCGGCGAAAAGGTTTCGGTCGCCAGCGCGCCGGAGACGGTCGCCGAATTCCTCATACGCTCCAGCACCGACGCGCTGACGGTGATGAAAGGCGGCAAGGTGATCGGCGACTGGTTCGCGCCGCACATGGATTTCGGCGCCCGCCACATCATCTTCTCGATCAGCAAGTCGGTGACCGCGATTATAGCCGGCATATTGGAAGGCGAGGGGGCGTTCGATCCGGAAGCGCCGGTGACGACCTACATTCCCGAAGCCGCCGGCTCGGCCCATGGCGATGCGAGCACGCGCCATGTGCTCGACATGAGCGTCAGCCTTGATTTCGAAGAGGCGTATCTCGATCCGGAAAGCGCCTTTGCCCGCTATCGCCGCGCCACGCTATGGAACCCGGGTGGCGGCACGGAAAGCCTGCGCGAATTCATCCTGTCCTTGCAGCGACTTGCCGAGCCGCACGGCCAGACTTTTCGCTACCGCTCGCCCAATTCCGACCTGCTCGGCCTGCTGCTGGAGCGCGCGTCCGGCCAGCGCTTCAGCGACCTGATGCGCGAGAAGCTGTGGCTGCCGCTTGGCGCTGTCAGCGAGGCCTCGATCGGCGTCGACATGGAAGGCACGGCGCGCACCGCCGGCGGCATTTCGGTGACGCCGCGCGACCTGGCGCGCATCGGCGAGATGATGCGGCAAGGCGGCACCGCCAATGGCCGCCGCATCGTGCCGGAGGCCTGGGTGCGCGATACGGTCAGCACCGGCGGCAGTGCGGAGGCCTGGCAGCGTGGCACGATGGCTTTCCTGTTCCCCTACGGCCGCTATCGCAACAAATGGTACCAGACAGGCAAGCCGAGCGGTGCCTATTGCGGCATCGGCATTCATGGCCAATGGCTCTATGTCGATCCGAAGGCGGAGGTGGTCATCGCCAAGATGTCGTCGCAGCCGGTGCCGGTCGACGATCCGCTCGATGCCGAGATTGTAACGTTCTTCGAAGCGCTGACCCAACTGGTCTGACCCGTCGGGCGCGGCTTCGTTGCCGCATGCTTTCCTGTGGACCGCCCGCGACGGTTGAAAACGTCGCGGTTGGCGAGACAGGCGTCTGCGCCTATGGTCGCCGCTCTTTTGATGAGAGCAGGAACGACATGGCATCCGACATCAAGCGCATCGCAGCCATTATCGCGGCAGAGATCAAGGCGCGGCCCGAACAGGCGGCGGCGGCGATCGAATTGCTCGACGAGGGCGCGACGGTGCCGTTCGTGGCGCGCTACCGCAAGGAGGTGACCGGCGGGCTCGATGACACGCAGTTGCGCGACCTTGCCGAGCGGCTCGCCTATCTGCGCGAGCTCGACGCCCGCCGCGACACCATCCTCGGCTCGATCCGTGGGCAGGGCAAGCTGACCGAGGACCTGGAAACCAAGATCGCTGCCGCCGCCACCAAGGCGGAACTGGAAGACATCTATCTCCCCTACAAGCCGAAACGCCGCACCAAGGCCGAGATCGCCAGAGAGCGTGGGCTGGGGCCGCTGGCCGAGGCCATCCTTGCCAACCGTTCGCTCGTGCCTGCCGAGGTAGCGCTGGCCTATGTCACCGAGGAGGTGGCCGACGCGAAGGCAGCCCTTGAAGGCGCGCGCGACATCCTGTCGGAGCAGTTCGCCGAGAATGCCGATCTGGTCGGTAAACTGCGCACCTACATGAAGGACCGTGCCTTCATGCGCGCCCGGGTGGTCGACGGCAAGCAGGAGGCCGGCGCCAAATTCTCCGACTATTTCGACCATGTCGAGCGCTGGGCAAACGTGCCGAGCCATCGCGCGCTGGCCATGCTGCGCGGCCGCAACGAAGAGGTGCTGTCGCTCGACATCGAGGTCGATGCCGACGATGCGTCGCCGGTGAAACCGGTCGAACGGATGATCGCCAACGCCTATGCGATCGGCGCCAGCCTGCCCGGCGACCGCTGGCTGATGGAGGTCGCCGGCTGGACCTGGCGCATCAAGCTTTCGCTGCACCTGACGCTCGATCTGATGCGCGACCTGCGCGAGCGGGCCGAGGAAGAGGCGATCCATGTCTTCGCCCGCAATCTGAAGGATTTGCTGCTGGCCGCGCCGGCCGGATCGCGGCCGACGATGGGGCTCGATCCCGGCATCCGCACCGGCGTCAAGGTGGCCGTGGTCGACGGCACCGGCAAGCTGGTGGCGACGACGACGGTCTATCCCTTTCCGCCCAAGAACGATGTGCGCGGCACGCAGGCCGAACTCGCCAAGCTCATCCGCCTGCACAGGGTCGAGCTGATTTCGATCGGCAACGGCACCGGCAGCCGCGAGACGGAGAAGCTGGTGGCGGACATGCTCTCCGACATGCCTCCCGACGGCGGACCGAAGCCGCTCAAGGTGATCGTCAGCGAGGCAGGCGCCTCCGTCTATTCGGCGTCGGCGACGGCGGCGGCCGAATTCCCCGGCCTCGACGTGTCACTGCGCGGCGCGGTGTCGATTGCGCGCCGCCTGCAGGACCCGCTGGCCGAACTGGTCAAGATCGAACCCAAATCGATCGGCGTCGGCCAGTACCAGCACGATGTCGACCAGTACCGGCTCGGCCGCTCGCTGGAAGCGGTGGTCGAGGACGCGGTCAACGCGGTCGGCGTCGATCTCAACACCGCCTCGGCGCCGCTCTTGGCGCGGGTTTCGGGCCTTGGCGCATCGCTCGCCGACGCCATCGTCGCGCATCGCGATGCGACCGGCCCCTTCGACAGCCGCAAGGACCTTCTGAAGGTGCCGCGGCTGGGACCGCGCGCGTTCGAACAATCCGCCGGCTTCCTGCGCATCGCCAATGGCAGCGAGCCGCTCGATGCCTCATCGGTGCATCCGGAAGCCTATGGCGTGGCCAAGAAGATCGTCGCCGCCTGCGGCCGCGATGTGCGCTCGCTGATGGGCGACAGTGCCGCGCTCAAGGCGCTCGATCCGCGTGTCTTCGTCGACGAGCGTTTCGGCCTGCCGACGGTGCGCGACATTCTGGCCGAACTCGAAAAGCCCGGCCGCGACCCGCGCCCCGGCTTCAAGACGGCGACCTTCGCCGACGGCGTCGATGACATCAAGGACCTCAAACCCGGCATGCTGCTGGAAGGCACCGTGACCAATGTCGCCGCCTTCGGCGCCTTTGTCGATATCGGTGTCCATCAGGACGGGCTGGTGCATGTCTCGCAACTGGCCGACCGCTTCATCAAGGACGCGCATGAGGTGGTCAAGGCCGGCGATGTGGTCAAGGTGCGGGTGGTCGACGTCGACATCAAGCGCAAGCGCATCGCTCTCTCCATGCGCAAGGATGGCGGCGAGGGTGGTGCGTCGCGTGGTGGGCCGCGCGACAATGGCGGCGGCAGACCGCCGCCGCGCTCGCCAGCGCCGCAACGCCAGCCGGAACGGCCGGCCCAGCAAGGGGCCTTCGGCGCGGCTCTGGCCGATGCGCTGAAGCGGAAGTAGCTACCACGCCAGAACGGCCGGCTCCTTCTCAACCTGCTCCAGCAGCCAATCGCGAAAGCTGGCAACCGGAGGATGGTCGCGCTTGTCGTGCGGGACGACGAGGTAATAGGCGCTGCGGCTTTGCATAGGCTGGCCAGGCGCCGGCACCAACTGGCCGCGCTGCAATTCGCCCGCGATCAGAAGCAGCGGCAGCAGCGCCACCCCAAGCCCCGCCATGCACGCCTGGGCGGCGGTGCCGAATTGTTCGAACTGCATGCCTGGTCCGGCCGGCGCGCTCAGACCCTGATGCTCGAACCATTCGGTCCAGGCGCCGGGTCGCGTCGCCATATGCAACAGCGGCAGGCGGCCAATATCGGCCGGCGTGGCGATGGCGCGGCCGGCGAGGAATTCGGGCGAAGCCACCGGCGCGACGGTTTCACGCACCAGCAGTGTCGAATCGGCCTCCGGCCAGTCCGGCAGGCCGTAATGAATGGCAGCGTCCAGCCTTTCCCTGGCGAAGTCGAAGCGGCCGACGCGGGTGACGAAGTTGATGGTGATGTCGGGATTGCTCTCGACGAAATCGGGGATCATCGGCATCAGCCAGCGCGTGCCGAAGGTCGGCAAAATGGCAAGGTTCAGGATGCCACTATGCCGATTGCTCATCAATCCAAGGGCCGCGTCGCGCAATTGGCCAAGCGCCGAACGCACTGCTTCGGCGTAGATTTCCCCAGCCGTCGACAGCCGGACATTGCGGCTGTCGCGCTCGAACAGGCGGCGGCCGAACTGGTCTTCGAGCAACCTGATCTGCCGGCTGACCGCGCCCTGGGTCAGATCCAGCTCTTGAGCAGCGGCAGTAAAAGACCCAAGCCTGGCCACCGCCTCGAAGGCGGCGAGGGCACTGATATTGGGCAGGAGGCGGCGCTGGACACTCATGATCTATTCCTAACGCTCATTGATCCGTGAATCAATTTCGTTTGATTTTTTAAGGCTGCGGGCCGATAAGCCGGGCTTCACCCGTTTGAGGATCGACAAGCCATGGCCGCCGACAAGAATGCATTCGTCTGGGAAGACCCTTTCCTGATCGAGGACCAGCTTTCGGAAGAAGAGCGCATGGTGCGCGACGGCGCGGCGGCCTTCGCCGCCGACAAGCTCGCGCCGCGCATCGAGGATGCCTATCTCAATGAAAAGACGGATGCCGGCATCTTTCGCGAGATGGGCGAGGCCGGCTTGCTCGGCATTACCATCCCGGAAGAGTATGGCGGCCTCGGCGCCAATTATGTGACCTACGGGCTGGTCGCGCGGGAAGTCGAACGCGTCGATTCCGGCTACCGCTCGATGATGTCGGTGCAATCGTCGCTGGTAATGTATCCGATCCACGCCTATGGCTCGGAAGAGCAGCGCAAGAAGTACTTGCCCAAGCTTGCCAGCGGTGAGTGGATCGGCTGTTTCGGCCTGACCGAGCCGGATGCCGGCTCCGACCCGGGCGGCATGAAGACGCGCGCCGAGAAGACGGCGAACGGCTACAAGCTCAGCGGCTCGAAGATGTGGATTTCCAACGCGCCGATCGCAGACGTGTTCGTCGTCTGGGCGAAGTTGAAGGGCGAGAACGGCAAGGACGAGATCCGCGGCTTCGTGCTGGAAAAGGGCATGAAGGGGCTGTCGGCGCCGAAGATCGGCGGCAAGCTGTCGCTGCGCGCGTCGATCACCGGTGAAGTGGTGATGGAAGGCGTCGAGGTCGGCGAGGACGCGCTGCTGCCGAACGCCAAGGGCCTTGGCGGCCCGTTCGGCTGTCTCAACCGGGCTCGCTACGGCATCTCCTGGGGCTCGATGGGTGCGGCGGAAGATTGCTGGCACCGCGCCCGCCAATATGGTCTCGACCGCAAGCAGTTCGGCAAGCCGCTGGCCGGCACGCAGCTTTACCAGAAGAAGCTCGCCGACATGCAGACCGAGATCGCGCTGGGATTGCAGGCATCCTTGCGCGTCGGGCGGCTGCTCGATGCGGGCAAGATGGCGCCGGAAATGATCTCGATCGTCAAGCGCAACAATTGCGGCAAGGCGCTCGACATCGCCCGCCAGGCCCGCGACATGCATGGCGGCAACGGCATCCAGATCGGGTACCACGTCATGCGCCACGCGCAGAATTTGGAGACGGTCAACACCTATGAGGGCACGCATGACGTGCATGCCTTGATCCTGGGAAGGGCGCAGACGGGCATTCAGGCGTTCTTCTAAGTCATGCCTCAAGCTGGTTTCAGCTGCTTAATTTAGGTGCACCGCAACATCTGTGCTTGGAGAATGGCCAGCAGATGTGTCAGGGTTCGGCGAATTCGTTTGAAACGCCGATCTTCGGGGCCCCATGGCAATTCTGGCAGCCGTCTACCATCTGACCCATTACAAATACGACCGGCCGGTGGTTCTCGGGCCTCAGATCGTCAGGCTGCAGCCGGCGCCGCATTCCCGGACAAAGGTGTTGAGCCATTCGCTCAAGGTCGAGCCGGCGAACCATTTCGTCAATCTGCAGCAGGATCCCTACGGCAACTTCCTCGCCCGCTTCGTCTTCCCCGAGCCGGTGACGGAATTGAAGATCGAGGTCGATCTCGTCGCCGACATGACGGTCTACAATCCGTTCGATTTCTTCGTCGAGCCGTCGGCCGAGACGTTCCCGTTCGAATATCCGGAAGAGATCAGGGACGATCTCGCGATCTACCGGACGCCTGAGCCGGCAGGGCCGCTGCTTTCGGCTTTCCTGAGAACCATCGACACCAGCGCGAAAAACACCGTCAATTTCCTCGTCGACCTCAATGCGCGCCTGCAGCGCGAGATCGCCTATATCGTGCGCATGGAGACCGGCGTGTTCTCGCCGGAGGAAACGCTGGCCGCCGGCAAGGGCTCTTGCCGGGATTCGAGCTGGCTCTTGGTGCAGATCCTGCGCAATCTCGGCATCGCCGCGCGTTTCGTCTCCGGCTACCTGATCCAGCTGAAGCCCGATCTCATCGCGCTGGACGGTCCGGCCGGCACATCGGTCGATTTCACCGATCTGCATGCCTGGTGCGAGGTCTATCTTCCAGGTGCCGGCTGGATCGGCTTCGACCCGACCTCGGGTCTCCTCACTGGCGAAAGCCATGTGCCGCTTGCCGCAACCCCGCATTTCCGCAACGCGGCACCGATTTCCGGCATGGCGAGCTTTGCCAATGTCGAGTTCGGCTTCGACATGCGGGTCGACCGCATCGCCGAGCACCCGCGCATCACCAAGCCGTTCTCCGACGAAAGCTGGCAGGCGCTCGACGCGCTTGGCAACAAGGTCGATGCGGCACTTGGCGAAGGCGATGTGCGGCTGACGATGGGCGGCGAGCCGACCTTCGTGTCGATCGACGATTTCGAATCCGCCGAATGGAACACCGCCGCCGTCGGCCCGACCAAGCGCGAAAAGGCCGATGCGCTGATCCGAAGGCTGCGCGAACGTTTCGCGCCCGGCGGTTTCCTCCACTACGGCCAGGGCAAGTGGTATCCGGGCGAAAGCCTGCCGCGCTGGACCTTCTCGCTCTACTGGCGTGCCGATGGCCAGCCGGTGTGGAGCGATCCGTCGCTGATCGCGCGGGAGAAGAGTTCGGCGGATGTCGGCCCGAAACAGGCCGAAAGCCTGCTGACTGCGATTGCCGGCGAGCTCGGCATCGACAAGGCCATGGTCAGCGAGGCCTATGAGGATCCGGCCGAATGGCTGCTCAAGGAAGGCAAGCTGCCGGAAAATGTCGATCCGTCCAATTCGAAGCTCGAGGACCCGGAAGAGCGCAGCCGCATGGCAAGAGTGTTCGAGCGCGGGCTGACCAAACCGTCGGGCTATGTGCTGCCCGTGCAGCGCTGGAACAGCCAGGCGTCGGGACCGCGCTGGCGTTCGGAGAAATGGAAGACGCGGCGCGGCCGGCTGTTCCTGGTACCCGGTGATTCACCGGTCGGCTACCGCTTGCCCTTGGGCACACTGCCCTATGTGCCGCCGGCGCAATTCCCCTACATCGTGCCGGTCGACCCGTCGCTGCCGCGCGGCCCATTGCCGGCGCGCGAGGCGATCCTGCCCGCTGCGGCTCCGGCCGAACTGGAAGGCGCCGACGAGATGGCGCGCCGCCAGCAGGCGGCGTCGTTCACCGCCGCGACCGGCCAGCAGGACCGGGTCGAACAGGAGATCACCGAGATCGGCGGCGCGGTGCGCACCGCGCTCTCCGTCGAGCCGCGCGACGGAAGGCTGTGTGTGTTCATGCCACCAGTCGAGGCGCTGGAGGATTATCTCGAACTGGTCGCTGCCGCCGAGAACGCGGCGCGTGCCATCGGTCTTCCCGTGCATATCGAGGGCTATGGGCCGCCACATGATCCGCGTCTCAACGTCATCCGTGTGGCGCCCGACCCCGGCGTCATCGAGGTCAACATCCATCCGGCTTACAACTGGCAGGATTGCGTGGCGACGACCACGGCGATCTATGAGGAGGCGCGGCTGACGCGGCTTGGCGCCGACAAGTTCATGATCGATGGCCGCCACACCGGCACAGGCGGCGGCAACCATGTCGTGGTCGGCGGTGCGACGCCCAATGACAGCCCGTTCCTGCGCCGGCCTGATCTGTTGAAAAGCCTGGTGCTGCAATGGCAGCGGCATCCGTCGCTGTCCTATCTGTTCTCCGGCCTGTTCATCGGCCCGACCAGCCAGGCGCCGCGTTTCGACGAAGCGCGCCACGATTCGCTTTACGAACTCGAAATCGCCATGGCGCAGGTGCCGCATCCGAACCAGGGCGCGGCCCCCTTGCCATGGCTGGTCGACCGGCTGTTCCGCAATTTGCTGACCGACGTCACCGGCAATACCCACCGCTCGGAAATCTGCATCGACAAGCTGTTCTCGCCGGATGGCCCGACCGGCCGGCTGGGACTGGTCGAGTTCCGCGGCTTCGAGATGCCGCCCAATGCGCGCATGAGCCTCGCGCAGCAGCTTCTGGTTCGCGCCATTATCGCACGTGCGTGGAAAAACCCGCTCGACGGCCGCTTCGTACGCTGGGGCACTTCGCTGCACGACCGTTTCATGCTGCCGCATCATGTCTGGGCTGACTTCCTCGATGTGCTCGACGACCTCAAGCTCAACGGCTTCGAGTTCCGTCCCGAATGGTTCGATGCGCAGCTCGAATTCCGGTTCCCGTTCTGCGGCGAGGTCCAGCATGCCGGCATCAAGCTCGAGCTGCGGCAGGCGCTGGAGCCATGGCATGTCATGGGCGAACAGGGCGCGATCGGCGGCACCGTGCGCTTCGTCGATTCCTCGGTCGAGCGGCTGCAGGTCAAGACCGAAGGCCTCAACCCGGAACGCCATGCCATCGTCTGCAACGGCCGTATCGTGCCGATGAAGGTGACCGATAACCGCGAAGTCGCGGTCGCCGGCGTGCGCTTCAAAGCCTGGCAGCCGGCTTCGGGGCTGCATCCGGCGCTGCCGGTCAACACGCCGCTGGTGTTCGACATCTATGACCGCTGGTCGGGAAGGGCGATCGGCGGCTGCGTCTACCATGTCGCGCATCCCGGCGGCCGCAATTACGACACCTTCCCGGTCAACGGCAACGAGGCGGAGGCGCGGCGGCTCGCCCGCTTCGAACCGCGCGGCCATACACCATCGGCCTATGTGCTGCGCGAGGAACAACCGGCGGAAGATTTCCCGATGACCCTTGACCTCAGGCGACCGGCAAGACTCTGATCAGCGATGGCAAAGGGGAATCACAAGAGGATACGCGGCAAGCCGCAGATCCATAGCCTGCTGGAGCACTACCAGCCCATCGACGGCGTCGTCGACGAGATGGTCGACGCCGCAGGCAATCCCCGTCCGGTCTGGAAGCATTTCATCGAGGCGCTCGACGATCTCGGTGCCGAGAAGCTCGGCCAGCGTTTCGCCCGTGCCGACCAGTATCTGCGCGATGCCGGCGTCTATTACCGCGTCTACGACAAGGCCGGCGCCAATGAGCGCGAATGGCCGCTGGCGCATGTGCCGCTGCTTATCGAGGACAGCGAATGGGCCGCGATCAGCGCCGGTCTCGTGCAGCGCGCCGAGTTGTTCGAGGAAACCATCGCCGATATCTATGGACGCAACCGGCTGATCGAAAAAGGCATCCTGCCGGCGGGATTGATCGCGGCCAGCCCCGAATATTTGCGGCCTGTCGTGGGTACCACGCCGGCCGGCGGCCATTACCTGCATTTCTGCGCCTTCGAACTCGGCCGTGGGCCTGACGGCCAGTGGTGGGTGCTGGGCGACCGTACGCAGGCGCCGTCGGGCGCCGGCTTTGCCCTGGAGAACCGCGTCGCCACGACGCGCGCGCTGTCCGATATCTATGGCGAGATGCATGTGCATCGCCTGGCCGGCTTCTTCCGCCGTTTCCGCGATGCGCTGATCGGCATGGCCAGGGAAAGCGAAGGCCGCGTCGCCATATTGACGCCGGGGCCGCTCAACGAAACCTACTACGAACACGCCTATATCGCCCGCTATCTCGGCATCATGCTGCTCGAAGGCGAGGACCTGACCGTCTCCGGCGGGAGGCTGATGGTGCGCACCGTTTCCGGCCTGATGCCGATCAGCGTGTTGTGGCGACGCCTCGATGCCGCCTTCGCCGATCCGCTCGAATTGCGGTCGGATTCGCAGATCGGCACGCCGGGGCTGGTGGAAGCCATCCGCCGGGGCGCGGTTGCGACCGTCAATGCGCTCGGCTCAGGGCTGATGGAAACACGGGCGCTGCTCGCCTTCCTGCCCAAGATCGCGCGCGAATTGCGTGGCGAGGAGCTGCTCTTGCCGAGCGTCGCGACATGGTGGTGCGGGCAGGCGACCGAACGCGCCCATGTGCTTGCCAATATCGACCGCATGGTGGTCGGCCCGGCGCTGTCGACGAGACTCGCCTTCGAGGATGATGGCCAGACCACGCTCGGCTCGACGCTGTCGGCCGGGGAGCGGGCCGAGCTGGTGGCGCGCATCGAACGCGATGGCGGCGCCTTTGTCGGCCAGGAAGCGGTGACGCTGTCGACGACACCGGTCTTTGTCGGCGGCTGGCTGGAGCCGCGGCCGGCGAGCCTGCGCGTTTATCTGGCGCGCACGCCCGAGGGCTGGACGGTCATGCCAGGCGGGTTCGCCCGCGTCGGGCTGTCGCTCGATCCGACGGCGATCGCCATGCAGCGCGGCGGCCAGGCGGCCGACGTCTGGGTGGTCAGCGACAGGGCCGTCGAGCGCGAGACGCTGCTGCCGCAAGAGGGCGACAGCTTCACGCGCACCAGGCCGGGCAGCCTGCCCAGCCGCGCTGCGGAAAACCTCACCTGGCTCGGCCGCTATATCGAGCGTTCGGAAGACACGGTGCGCATCCTGCGCGCCTATCACGTGCGGCTGGCCGAGACCTCCGATCCAGACATGCCGTTGCTGGCCGACATCAGGGACTATCTCGAACCGTTCGGCATCGACGTCGAGACGGCGATCCCGTCAGGGCTGATCGGCACGCTCGACAGCGCCGTCTATAGCGCGGGCCAGATCCGCGACCGGTTTTCCCCCGACGGCTGGCTGGCGCTCAAGGACCTGTCGAAGACCATCCACCAGTTCGCGACGACGGTGGCGCCGGGCGATGACGCGACGCGGGCCATGACGGTGATCCTGCGCAAGCTCGCCGGTTTCTCCGGCCTGCTGCATGAGAACATGTACCGCTTCGCCGGTTGGCGGTTCCTTGAGATCGGCCGGCGGCTGGAACGCGGCATCCAGATCGCCCGCACGCTGTCCCGGCTGACCAGCCCCAAGGCGCCGGACGGCGCGCTCGACATGATGCTGGAGATCGGCGACAGCGTCATGACCCATCGCCGGCAATATCCGGTGCAGGCCGGCCGGCGCACGGTGATCGATCTTCTGGCGCTCGACCCGCTCAATCCCCGCTCGATCCTGTTCCAGTTGGAAAGGCTGAAGGCCGAGATCGGCCTGTTGCCGTCGGTCGGCGGCGAGGGGCACATGTCGCCGGCGGCGAAGGAGATCCTGCAGCTCAACACGGCCATAGCCATCAAGGAGCCTTCGGACATGACGGCAAAGGCGCTGGACGAACTCGCCTATGAAATCGGCGGTCTCTACAACAGCCTCGCCAAAGCCTATTTCGGCTAAGCAGGTTCCGCAAAAGTGTCTCACGGTTTTGCGGCAAGAACCTGCGGCAAAACAAGAAAAGTAGTCCATGCTTTACGACATCAGGCTTCACCTCCATTACGACTATGCAGCGGCGGCGGGCGGCGGTCGCCACCAGATCCGCGTGCTGCCATCGACGATATCGGGCGTGCAGCGCGTCATTGCCGCTTCCCTGTCTTTTGCCCCGGCGCCCAATGAACGGTCGGATTTCTCGGATTTCTTCGGCAACAACGTCACTTCGATTGCCTTTCGCGACGCGCATGACGCGCTCGACATCAGGATGAGTGCACGCGTTTCGGTGTCGCGGCCGGAGCCGGGGCTCGACGTGTCGCCCGATATCGGGCGGCTGCGGCAGGAACTGGCCGCGGTGCGGTCGCTGGCGTCTGACTCGCCGCACCATTTTCTGGCGGGAAGCGCTCACTCCGGCATCGATGCGGCGATCACTTCCTATGCGCAGGACAGCGTCGGCACCTCGGCCGCCGGCACGGCAATGGATCTGTGCAACCGCATCCATCGGGATTTCACCTATGACGGCGAGGCGACCACGGTGCGGACCCGCGCCAGCGATGCCTTCAGGCTGAAGCGCGGCGTCTGCCAGGATTTTTCGCACATCATGATCGCGGGCTTGCGCGGCCTCGGCATTCCGGCCGGTTATGTCAGCGGCTTCCTGCGCACCATCCCGCCCAAGGGCAAGCCGCGGCTGGAAGGCGCCGACGCCATGCATGCCTGGGTCAAGGTCTGGTGCGGGCGTGACGCCGGCTGGCAGGAGTTCGACCCGACCAACGGCATGCGGGCCAGCAACGACCATATCACCGTCGGCTACGGCCGCGACTATTCCGACGTCGCGCCGATCGTCGGCGTGCTGAAGACCACTGGCGGACAGGTCGGCGAGCAGGCCGTCGACGTTATTCCGGTTGCGCTCGAGAAGGTATGAAAGCGCGCTGAGAAGCGCGAAGCGTTCCGCTGCGTGGACGAAGCGACTTCTCAAACATCCAAGGGGCCGCTAATCTCTGTTCGTTTCGGCGCGGGCGCGGGGTCTTGTAATTGAAAGCGGTCAGCGTCGTCATCCCTGCTTACAATGCGGCGGCCACGATCGCGACAACGCTGGCGTCGCTTGGCAGCGAGGCCGAGGTCATCGGCGAGATCCTGCTGGTCGACGATGCATCGACTGACAACACGGCTGATGTGGCACGGCAGGCAGCGGCGCAATTGTCTTTGCCGCTGCGTGTGCTGCCGGCTGAATGCCGCGACGCCGGCGGCGCCCGCAACGTGGCGCTGGCGCAGGCGCTCCATCCCTGGGTGTATCTGATCGACGCCGACGATTTGCATCTTCAGGGCGGATTGCGCGCGCTGCTGCGGCAGGCGGAGAACCAGCCGAAAGCCGGCATGATCGTCGGCGCCTACCGGCGGCGGGTGAACGGGCAGGATCGGCAGATCAAGGTGCCGAACGGCTATCAGGCTGCGTGCCTGGCAAATGCTTCGGCCTATGTGAAAGGCGACATACGCTCCGTCGCCGTGGGCAGCGTGCTGGCGTCCCGGCAACTGATCGGCGATACACGGTTTCCGGTGGGCCTTGCCTATGACGAGGACACGCTGTTCTGGGCGCGGCTGATGAGCAAGGCTTCGCTGGCCATGATTCCGCAACCCGTCATGGTCTATGAGGTTTCGCCGGCTCGTTCCGACGACCGCTTCGCAATCAACCCGGTGCGGCGCTTCCTGGAGTGGCGCCGGGAATTGCGTACGCTCACCGATTGCGGCATCCCGGTCTCGGCGCTCAAGACCAGGGAAGGGCTTGTCGCCCTCAAGATCGCCCGCGTCCACTACGCACGTGGCGACCTCGACGTCGCCGCGCGCTTCCTGGCAGTGGCCGCGGCCGCGCCAAAGCGGCGGTCAGAAGCCTGGCGCTGCCTGCGTTACAGGCTCAAGCTCGCGGTGCGACGCCGGCTGTCGGCGCCGCGGGTAGAACTGCAGGGCGTCTTGTAGTCGTAAGGTTCCGCCATTCGCTTATCGCGGCCAGCCGACTTTCGCGCGGCGTGGAACCAGCTGTCGGCCAACAGCTTATCTACGCATATTTGCGTGGAGCTTACATGCTGCAGACATCCGGATTGCCGCACGGCCGGCCAACCGACGGCGCCGTTGCCCCGAAGAACGGGGCGCAAAGCGCGGCTGAGCACGCCGCGCTGACCTATGTCAGCGATGCAGAGCCTGGTATCCGCCGGCTGAAGACCAGCAAGGGATTTACCTACAAGGGACCGGACGGGAAAGCGGTCTCGGATGCCGCCAGGGCGCGTATCGAGGCGATCGTTATTCCGCCGGCATGGACGGATGTGTGGATATCGCCGGATGCCGACGGGCACATCCAGGCGACCGGCAGGGATCAGCGGGGGCGCAAGCAGTATCGCTATCATCCGCAATGGGCCGAAGAACGCGACGGCGCCAAATATTCGAGCCTAGTTGCCTTCGCCGAAAGCCTGGCCAAGCTGAGGCGCACGATCGACGGTGATTTGCGCCGCCACGGCCTGCCGTTCGAGCGCGTCGTCGCCGCGGTCGTCTGGCTGCTCGACAATACGATGATCCGCGTCGGCAATGCCGCCTATGCGCGCGACAACAAGAGCTTCGGCCTTACGACGTTGCGCGACCGCCATGTCGATATCAAGGGATCGAGCCTGCGCTTCGCCTTCAAGGGCAAGTCCGGCAAGGAATGGAAACTGAAGCTGGTCGATCGCCGTATCGCCGGCATCGTGCGGGGTGCGCAGGACCTGCCGGGCCAGAAACTGTTCCAGTATCTCGATGAAGACGGCAGCAGACGCCCGGTCCGCTCCGACGACGTCAACCGCTACATCAGGGACGCCGCCGGCGATGCGTTCAGCTCCAAGCATTTTCGCACCTGGGGCGGCACCATCCATGCCGCGTCGCTGTTTGCGCAGACGGAGCTGCCCGAAGCCAAGGCCCAGCAAAAGCGGGTGATGAACAGCGTCATCGACAAGGTGGCCGAGCGGCTGGGCAACACGCGCGCTGTCTGCCGCAAGTGCTATATTCATCCGCAGGTTTTCGAAGCCTGGTCGCAGGGACGGCTGCTGGCAGAAATGGCGGAAGCCAACAAGCGCAAGCGGCCCATGGAGGGTCTCGATGACGAGGAATCGCTCGTGCTGAGATGGTTGAAGACGCACGAACGGTGACTGGCGGCAATTGACGGTCGCTCTATCCGTCTTTTTTTATCGACGTCGTGTCGGGATCGGTCATACTGTTTCGTCCTTTGATACAGAAAAGGACCGACCATGCTCTACGCCATACTCTGCTATGCCTCCGAAGACGTCGTCAGCTCCTGGAGCAAGGCGCAGGACGACGAAGTCATGGCCAATCTCATCAACGTTCAGGACAAGTACGCCAAGGCTGGCCGGCTTGGCCCGGTGGCGCGGCTTTTGCCGACGACAGCGGCGACGACGCTGCGGAAAGTGAAAGGCGAATCGGTCGTCATCGATGGGCCGTTCGCCGAGACCAAGGAGCAGTTCCTCGGTTTCTACACGCTCGAATGCGCCGATCTCGACGAGGCCGTCGAATTCGCCCGTGAGCTCTCCGAGGTCAACCCGAGCGGCGGATCCTACGAGATCCGGCCGGTCTCGGTGTTCAATCCCACTAAGGTGGCCGTATGACCGAACTTGCCTGGATCAGCTCCGCGATCAGCGCTGCTCGCCCGCAGGCAATGGGCGCGCTGCTGCGCTATTTCCGCGATCTCGATACGGCGGAGGAAGCTTTCCAGGATGCCTGTCTCCGGGCGTTGAAGAACTGGCCGCAGAACGGGCCGCCGCGCGACCCGGCGGCCTGGCTGATCTTCGTCGGCCGCAACAGCGGTATCGACGCGGTGCGCAAGCGCGCCAAGCAGGCGCCGATGCCGGAAGAGGACCAGATCTCCGATCTGGAGGACGCCGAGAGCGACATCGCCGAGCGGCTGGACGGCGCGCACTATCGCGACGACATATTGCGGCTGCTCTTCATCTGCTGCCATCCTGACCTTCCGGCAACGCAGCAGATCGCGGTCGCGCTGCGCATCGTCTCCGGTCTCACCGTCAAGCAGATCGCTCGCGCCTTCCTGGTCGGCGAGAGCGCCATGGAGCAGCGCATCACCCGCGCCAAGGCGCGCATCGCCGACGCAGGCGTGCCGTTCGAGACGCCGGGCGCTGCCGAGCGCTCCGAGCGGCTCGCCGCGGTGGCGGCGATGGTCTACCTGATCTTCAACGAAGGCTATTCGACCAACAGCGGCGAGGCGCCGGCCCGCGCGCCGCTGTGCGAGGAGGCGATCCGGCTCGCCCGGCTGTTGCTGCGGCTGTTCCAGACCGAGCCGGAGATCATGGGGCTGACGGCGCTGCTTTTGCTGCAGCATGCGCGCGCGCCGGCCCGCTTCGACGCGGACGGCGAGATCGTGCTGCTCGAGGACCAGGATCGCAGCCTGTGGAGCCGCAAGATGATCAACGAGGGGCTGGCGCTGGTCGACAAGGCGTTGCGCCATCGCAAGCCCGGTCCCTACCAGGTGCAGGCCGCGATCGCCGCTTTGCATGCCCGGGCAGAGAAGGCCGAGGACACCGACTGGGTGGAGATCGACCTGCTCTACGGCCTGCTCGAACAGATGCAGCCGTCGCCCGTCATCACGCTCAACCGCGCGGTGGCGGTCTCGAAAATACGCGGCCCGGAAGCCGCCCTTGCCATGATCGAGCCGCTGGAAGAAAGGCTTTCCGGCTATTTCCACTTCTTCGGCCTCAAGGGCGGGCTGCTGATGCAGCTCGACCGGGGTGAGGAGGCGCGGGTCGCCTTCGACCGCGCCATCGCGCTGGCCAACACGGCGGCGGAAGCAGCCCATATCCGCATGCATATCGACCGTTTGATGAAGGACGGCGCCGTGCGCGTGCCGGCGAAAAAGGCCCACTGAGCCGCGTTTGCCCATCTGGCTCAATCGTGTCGCCCGGGCTTAGACCATGCCGGGGTGGCGATTTTCCCTCGAAACGAGTAAGGCCACGCCATGACTGTGCCTGAAGTGCCTTTTCGGTACGCGGGCGAGATGGCGCGAGGCTTTGACCCGACGCCATATGATGACGACGGATCTGAAAGGGACAAAAATGACCATAGCGAAGGAAACGGCCGAGCTTCTGGCGAAACTGGGTGTGGCCAAGGACGCGCTAGTCGGCGGCGACCTGATCGTGCACAGCCCGGTGACGGGCGAACAGATCGCGGCCCTGAAGACCATCTCGCCGGCCGATGCGGCCAAGACCATCGATGCCGCCCACAATGCGTTCCAGTCCTGGCGGCTGGTGCCCGGCCCGAAGCGCGGCGAACTGGTGCGGCTGCTCGGTGAGGAATTGCGTGCGCACAAGGCCGAGCTTGGCCGGCTGGTGTCGATCGAGGTCGGCAAGATCCCGTCCGAGGGGCTCGGCGAGGTGCAGGAGATGATCGACATCTGCGATTTCGCCGTCGGCCTGTCCCGGCAATTGTACGGCCTGACCATCGCCACCGAGCGTCCGGGCCATCGCATGATGGAAACCTGGCATCCGCTCGGCGTGGTCGGCGTCATTTCCGCCTTCAACTTCCCGGTCGCGGTATGGTCGTGGAATGCGGCGCTGGCGCTCGTCTGCGGCGACGCGGTGGTGTGGAAGCCCTCGGAAAAGACGCCGCTGACCGCACTTGCCTGCGAGGCGATCTTCAAGCGCGCGGTCAAGCGTTTCGGCGCCGACGCGCCGCAGGGGCTGGCGCCGGTGCTGATCGGCGACCGCGCCGTCGGCGAAATCCTGGTCGACCATCCCAAGGTGCCGCTGGTCTCGGCCACCGGCTCGACCCGCATGGGCCGGGACGTCGGCCCGCGTCTGGCCAAGCGCTTTGCCCGCGCGGTGCTGGAGCTCGGCGGCAACAATGCCGGCATCGTCTGCCCGACCGCCGATCTCGACATGGCGCTGCGGGCGATTGCCTTCGGCGCCATGGGCACCGCCGGCCAGCGCTGCACGACGCTGCGGCGCCTGTTCGTGCATGAGAGCGTCTACGATGCCTTGGTGCCGCGGCTGAAGAAGGCCTATCAGAGCGTGTCTGTCGGCAATCCGCTGGAGACCTCTTCGCTGGTCGGGCCGCTGATCGACAAGGCGGCCTTTGACGCCATGCAGAGGGCATTGACGGAAGCCACGGCCCATGGCGGCAAGGTGACCGGCGGTACGCGCGTCGAAAATGGCCACCCGGATGCCTATTATGTGCATCCGGCGCTGGTCGAGATGCAAAGCCAAGTCTCGCCGGTGACGGAAGAAACCTTCGCGCCCATCCTCTACGTGATGAAATATTCCGATTTCGACGCTGTGCTTGACGAGCACAATGCGGTGGGTGCTGGCCTGTCATCGTCGATCTTCACGCGCGATCTGCAGGAATCCGAGCGGTTCCTCGGTGTCGACGGTTCGGACTGCGGCATCGCCAATGTCAACATCGGCACGTCAGGAGCCGAGATCGGCGGCGCCTTCGGCGGCGAAAAGGAGACCGGCGGCGGCCGCGAAAGCGGCTCCGATGCGTGGAAGGCCTATATGCGGCGCGCCACCAACACGGTGAACTATTCCAAGGCGCTGCCGCTTGCCCAGGGCGTCTCGTTCGACATCGATTGAGAACGCCGAGGTCTGCCCAAGATCAGTGTCGGTGATGCTCGGCGAGCATCAATCGACACAGGGCGTACACGTCGCTGTAATGCTGGACAGCTTCTGACGCTTGTCCAGCATCGGCCCTTCGGATACCGCTCCGGTCAGCGGGCCGGTCGTCGGACCAAAGGCTTCGGCGAAGCTTGGGCGCGGGCACAGCGATGCAATGCCGGATGAGCGGCAACGCTGGCCATCAATAGTGGGTGAATGTGTACAGTGGCCACAATCACGGACGCAGCTTCATTGCTACGCGGAAGCGCAAAATCGGTATCTCTTCTTGTCCGACCTGATTGCGGACGGAAATCCGCCTTACGCTTTCCCCAAAATCAGCCCTTGTGCAGGGCGCTGCTCAGTCACCGCCTTGCGATGGCGGAAAACAAGCCTTGAAGGCATTGTCGACGACAGCCAGCTTGGCGGCCTGCACGGTCATGTATTCCTCGTAGAACCCGTGCGACACCCACATCACCGAATGGCCGCGTTGGCCGAGCCAGCCAATGCTGCCGAGTTCCTCGGCGGTGCGCAGTTTGCGGCCGAGATGGGTCCGCGACAGCTTGAGCCATTTGGCGAAATCGCCGATCGAAACCACACTGGTCGGAATCCGCTCCAGGCCGGCGTGGTCCGGATCGATGCCGGACATCAGCCAGTCCATGACGATGCCGCCATTGTTGAGCCAGATGAAAAGGGAAAAGGTCTGGTTGGGTTCGCGCACCGGCTTTGAGGTCAGCAGGCCGTCAGCGATCAGCGGCTGCAGTGTGGCAAGCATGTCGGGCCGTTCCAGATATCTGCCCAGCCGGTCGCCGCCATCGATATGGTCAAGCGTGCGCAGATGGGCGGTCACCCAGCCGGTGAACCTCTCGATGGTGGCGGCCGTCGGTTGCAGGGGATGCGTGCGGCCGTCCCCGCCAGCCACATACTCGGCGATGTTGTAGTGCAGCATCTCCTTGATGAATGCATCCGCCGTATTGCGGCTGGCCACGGCGTTCTTGTGCACGACCTCGATAAAACGCGATACGGTCAGTTCCTTGCGGCGGTCGTTCGGGTCCCGCCGGAAGTGCATGGCAAGGCCGACATGGGCCATCAGCCAGCGCTGCTGTGTGGCAAAGATTGAAGCCAGTCGCGGGGTTTCCTCATAGATGCGGATCAGGGACTGCGACTGTTCCTGTACGTAGCGGTGCAAGGCCGGATGGGCGGCTATGTCTTCCAGATTCAGCGCGGATCTCCCGATCTCTTGAATCAACTGGGATAGCGAAGTCACGTTCCCTATTTTTCAGCCTTCAACACCTGTGTCCAGACGTACCATTTGCGGACAACAGGGCCAGCCGAGGCATGGATCGACAGTGACGGGTTATGGCTTGGATAACAGCCGAAGGGCTGCCCGTTGAATCGACCTTCATCAGGCCAGGCATAGTGTCCGTCTCATCCGAGCGGCCGGGCGCACGCCTTTCGGACATGAATGCAGACCAGCCGTGGTTTTGACGAGCGATAAGACATCGCGCGGCGGCGAAGCTTTGCCGCGTTCTACTTCGAAATGCGAGTGGCTGAGTGGATTATTGAAAGAGTATCGTAATTCCCGCCACTGCCAGGGCCTTGGCGACGCTTCCATCTGCACCATCGCCTCGGTCTAGTAGGCTTCCCGCCTTGCTTGCACCACTGTGCGAGGGCCCAGTGAAAAACCGGCGCCCCCGAAATCTGTCTGGGGCGCCGAACGATCATAAGCGGTCCGCGTCAGCCATTCGGGTAATAGCCGCCATCGGAGCCGTCGCCCATGTATGTGCCGCCGCCCGTATCGACCTGCAGTTGCTGGTCCAGCTTCTCTATCTGGCCGAGCAAAGCTCGATATGCGCCGCCACCGGTGGCCGAGCGGTGAATGCTTTCGGCCTGCATCATCAGATCGTGCTCCTGCTGAGGGGTGATCGCCTTTGCATCCATGGCCTCGACGATCCCCTGCCTGACGCCCTGCAACTGGTCCAGGACCGCACTTGCCTCGACGGACATGCCGCCCGGTTCGACCCGATGGCGATGCACCGCGTAGGCGCTCGATAGTGGCACCGCCGCCAGAAGCGATGCGATTGCTATGACCTTCGGTGTAAAATTGCGCATGGTTGCGCCTCCCTTCAACGGGAAAAGCGGTAAGGCTATCGCTTTCCGATCGCGGGCAATCTGCTCCCGTCGCGTCGCGATGATCCTCTCATCGCCGGCGGTTCGTGGCCCGTACCCATCGATATAGGGGCGTTCCAAACCGCTGGACGGCAAGGAACGCAAAGTTGACAGTTTGTGATCGGCGGAGAGCCGGCTCAATCTCCCGGTTGTATGCCTGCCTGCCAGGAGTACCGGGTCCGCGACGGCAATCGCCGGCACCAGCGACCAAAACGGTCGATATAGATGTAGATGACCGGCGTCGTGTAGAGGGTCAGGATCTGGCTCAGGATCAGGCCGCCGACGATGGCGATGCCGAGCGGCTGGCGCAGTTCCGCGCCCTCGCCAAGGCCGATCGCCAGCGGCACGGCGCCGAACAGCGCCGCCATGGTCGTCATCATGATCGGGCGGAAGCGCAGCAGGCATGCCTGGTAGATGGCGTCATGCGCCGATTTGTTCTCGTTGCGCTCCGCGGCCAGTGCGAAGTCGATCATCATGATCGCGTTCTTCTTGACGATGCCGATCAAGAGGATGATGCCGATCAGCGCCATGATCGAGAACTCGATGTTGAACAGGGTCAGCGCCAGCAAGGCGCCGACGCCGGCCGAGGGCAAGGTCGACAGAATGGTCAGCGGGTGCGCGTAGCTTTCGTAGAGAATGCCGAGCACGACATAGACGGCGATCAGCGCGGCGAGGATCAGCAGCGGCTGGTCGGAGAGGGAGTCCTGGAAGACGCGCGCCGTGCCCTGGAAACTGCCATGGATGGTGGCCGGCATGCCGATGCGGTCGGCCGCCGCGTTGATGGCCGCGACGCCTTCGCTGAGCGCGACGCCCGGCGCCAGGTTGAACGACAGGGTGGTGGCGACGAAGAGGCCCTGGTGGTTGACCGACAGCGGCGTGCTGCCGGGGCCATAATGCGCGACGGCCGACAGCGGCACCATGATCTCGGCTCCGGTGCTGACCGCCGAGCCGGTCGAGGCGGCCGTCCTGCCGGTGCTTGTGATGGAATTGTTGGCCTGGTTGCGCGCCGCGTCGGCGGCGACCGTCTGGGCGCTGGTGGACCGGCCTGGTGCGACGAATGTGCCGGCAACCGCATTGCTCGCCTGCGATCCTCCAACCGAACCGCCCGATGTGCTGACATAGACTTTTTTCAGCGCATCCGGGTTTTGCCAGTATTGCGGCGCCACTTCCATGATCACGTGGTACTGGTTGCGCTGGACATAGATGGTGGACACCTGGCGCTGGCCGAAGGCGTCGTAGAGCGTGTTGTCGATCTCGCTGGCCGATATGCCGAGGCGCTTTGCCGTGTCGCGGTCGATGGTGACGTCGGCTTCCAGGCCCTTGTTCTGCTGGTCGGAGTTGACGTCGGTGAGCCTGGGTTCCGTCTGCAGCGCGGCGGCGAGCTTCGGCGCCCATTCCGCCAGCTCATCGAAACTGTCGCCTTGCAAGGTGTACTGGTACTGCGCGTTCGATTGCCGCCCGCCGACGCGTATATCCTGCACCGCCTGCAGGAAAAGCGTGGCGCCAGGCACACCAGCCAGTTTGGGCCGCAGCCGGGCGATGACCTGGTCGGCCGAGATCTTGCGCTCGGCCAACGGCTTCAGCGACACGAACATGAAGCCGGAATTGGTCTGACCGCCGCCGGTGAAGCCGACCGCGGCGTCGACCGCCGGATCCTTGCTGACGATGCCGGCGAACTGGCTGAGCTTTTGCGACATCGACTGGAAGGAGGTCGCCTGGTCGGCCTGGATCGAGCCGGTCAGCCGTCCGGTGTCCTGCTGCGGGAAGAAGCCCTTGGGAATGGTGACATAGAGATAGCCATTCAGGCACAGTGTGGCCGCGAGCACCGCCATGATCAGCAGCGGATTGTCGAGTGCCCAGGACAACGACCGGCGATAGAAGCTCAGCATGGCCTCGAAGATGCGCTCGCTGAAGCGGTAGAGCCGGCCGTGTTCGCGTTCTCCCTCGGGGCGCAGCAGGATCGAGCACATCATCGGCGTGGTGGTGAGCGATATTGCGAGCGAGACCAGGATCGCCGCCGACAGCGTGACGGCGAATTCGCGGAACAGCCGGCCGACGATGCCGCCCATCAGCAGGATCGGGATGAAGACGGCGATCAGCGACAGGCTCATCGACAGCACGGTGAAGCCGACCTCCTGGGAGCCCTTGATCGCTGCTTCCATGCGGCCCATGCCGGAAGCGGTGTGGCGGGCGATGTTCTCCAGCACGACGATGGCGTCGTCGACGACGAAGCCGGTGGCCACCGTCATCGCCATCAGCGACAGATTGTCGATGCTGAAGCCGAGCAGATACATGACACCCAGTGTACCGACGAGGGACACCGGCACGGCCACGATCGGCACCAGCGCCGAACGCACGTCGCGCAGGAAGGCGAAGACGACGAGGATCACCAGGCCGATGGCGATCATCAGCGTCTGCGCGACCTCGCTCAGCGAAGCGCGGATGGTTGTCGAGCGATCGACCGCCAGCGACAGGTCGATGGCCGGCGAGATCGAGGCGCGCAGCGCCGGCAGCAACGCCTTTACCCGGTCCACCGTCGCGATGATGTTGGCGTTGGGCGAGCGGTTGAGGATGATCAGCACGCCCGGCTTGCCGTTGGCAAGACCGGCATTGCGAATGTTCTCGACGGAATCATTGACCTGGCCGACGTCGGAAAGCCTGACCGGCGCGCCATTGCGGTAAGCGACGATGAGGGAACGGTAGGCTTCGGCCTGGTTGGCCTGGTCATTGGCGTAGATCTGGTAGCGCCGGCCGCCGACATCGACGGCGCCCTTGGGGCTGTGGGCGTTGGCCGAGGCGAGTGCGGCGCGCACATCCTCCAGCCCGATGCCGTAATCGTAGAGCACCTGCGGGTTGAGCTCGACGCGCACCGCCGGCAGCGAGCTGCCGCCGACCGACACCTCGCCGATGCCGTCGACCTGCGAGAGTTTCTGCGCCAGCACGGTGCTGGCGGCATCGAAGAGCTGACCCTTGGACAGAGTGTCCGATGTCATCGACAGGACGAGGATCGGGGCGTCGGCGGGATTGACCTTGCGATAGGTCGGGTTGGAACGCAGGCTGGACGGCAGGTCGGCGCGCGCGGCGTTGATCGCCGCCTGGACGTCACGCGCGGCGCCGTCAATGTCGCGGTCCAGCCCGAACTGCAAGGTGATGCGCGCGCTGCCGACGCTGCTCGACGAGGTCATTTCGTTGACGTCGGCGATTTCGCCGAGATGCCGCTCGAGTGGGCTGGCGACGGTGTTGGCCACCACCTGGGGGCTGGCGCCGGGCAGCGAGGCCGTCACCGAGATGACGGGGTAGTCGACCGCCGGCAGCGGCGCCACCGGCAATTGCGGAAACGCCACCAGCCCGGCCGCCAGCAGGCCGAAAGTCAGCAGCGTCGTTGCCACCGGCCGTCGAATGAAGGGAACCGACAGGTTCATGGCCCGGCGTCCGCACCATTGGTGCGAGGAAGATTGGGGGCATGGGCAAGGTTGGGTTCGATGCCTCTGAGACGAGCCGAGAGACGATCAAACCAGAGATAGATCACCGGCGTGGTGAACAGCGTCAGCAACTGGCTGAGCAGCAGGCCGCCGACGATGGAGACGCCCAGGGGATGGCGCAGTTCCGAGCCGACGCCGGTGCCGAGCATAAGCGGCAAGGCGCCCAGCATCGCCGCCAGCGTCGTCATCAGGATCGGGCGGAAGCGCAGCAGGCAGGCCTGGTAGATGGCCTCGCGCGGCGTCTTGCCTTCATGGCGCTGCGCGTCGAGCGCGAAGTCGATCATCATGATGGCGTTCTTCTTGACCACGCCGATCAGGAGGATGATGCCGATGATCGAGATGATGGTCAGGTCCTGGCCGGCGATCATCAGCGCCAGCAACGCGCCGATGCCGGCCGAAGGTAGCGTCGACAGGATGGTGATCGGGTGGATGAAGCTCTCATAGAGCACGCCGAGCACGATGTAGACGGTGACCACCGCCGCCAGGATCAGGAACAGTGTGTTGTCGAGCGAAGCCTGGAAGGCGCGCGCCGCACCCTGGAAGCTGGTGATGATGCTGAGCGGCATGCCGATGTCGGCCTGCGCCTGCTGGATCGCGGTGACCGCCTCGCCGAGCGACACACCTGGCGCCAGGTTGAACGAGACGGTGGTGGCGGGGAATTGCCCCATATGGGTGATCTGCAGCGGCGTGGTGGCGATATGGGTGGCTGCCACCACCGATAGCGGCACCGGGGCGCCGCCAGTCGAGGAGGGCAGGTAGACGGAAGAGAGCGCCTTGAGCGAATCCTGCTCTGAAGGGGCGGCCTCGAGAATGACCCGGGACTGGCTTGACGTGGTGTAGATGGTCGACACCATACGCTGGCCGAAAGCATCGTAGAGCGCATTGTCGACGGTCGCCGGCGTGATGCCGAAGCGCGCGGCCTGGTCGCGGTCGATATCGACAAAGACGGCGAGGCCGCTGTTCGATAGGTCGCTGGCGACGTCGGCGAGCTGCGGCAGCGTGTTCAGCCTGGCAAGCAGCTTCGGCGTCCATTCTCCCAGCTCATCGGCATTGGCGTCCTGGAGCACGAATTGGTACTGGGTGCGGCTGACCTGGCCGTCGATGGTCAGGTCCTGAACCGGCTGCATATAGAGCATGACACCGGGCACGGCGCCGGCTTCCTGTTTCAGCCGCGCGATGACCTGCGTGATATCAGCGGTGCGCGCTTCATGCGGCTTGAGGTTGATCAGGATGCGGCCGACATTCATCGTCGTGTTGGTGCCGTCGACGCCGATGAAGGACGATAGGCTGTCGACGTCGGGATCCCTAAGGATGATGGCGGCCAGCTGCTGCTGCCGGTCGGCCATGGCGGCATAGGAGATCGACTGTGGCGCCTCTGATATGGCCTGGATGACGCCGGTGTCCTGCACGGGGAAGAACCCCTTGGGGATGACCACGTAGAGGGCCGCCGTCAGCACCAGGGTGGCCGCCGCCACCACGAGCATCAGCGTCTGCCGGTCGAGTACCCAGGTCAGCGCCCGGCCGTAGCCGCGGATCACCCAGTCGAAGAAGTCGCGGCTGGCGCGTTGCAGGGCGTTTTCGCGCACCGCCGCCACCGGTTTGAGCAGCTTGGCGCAGGCCATCGGCACCAGCGTCAGCGACACCACCGCCGAGATCAGGATGGTGGTGGCAAGCGTGATGGAGAATTCGCGAAACAGCCGGCCGACGACATCGCCCATGAACAGAAGCGGGATCAGCACCGCGATCAGCGAAACGGTCAGCGAGATGATGGTGAAGCCGATCTGCTGCGACCCTTTCAGCGCCGCCTGCAGCGGCGTAGCGCCCTCCTCGACATAGCGGGCGACGTTCTCGATGACGACGATGGCGTCGTCGACGACGAAGCCGGTGGCGATGGTCAGCGCCATCAGCGAAAGATTGTCGAGGCTGAAGCCGAACAGGTACATGACGCCCAGTGTGCCGACCAACGACAGGGGAACCGACAGGCTCGGGATCAGCGTGGCGCGCGCGCTGCGCAGGAAGACGAAAATGACCAGCACGACGAGGATGATCGAGAGCGTCAGCTCGTATTCGACGTCGCGCACGGAGGCGCGGATGGTCGTGGTGCGGTCGGTCAGCACCTTCACGTCGACGGCGTTCGGCAGCGAGGCCTGGAGCTGCGGCAGCAGCGCCTTGATGCGGTCGACCACGTCGATGACATTGGCGCCGGGCTGGCGCTGGATGTTGAGGATGATCGCCGGCGTGCTGTTCATCCAGGCGGCAAGTCGGTTGTTCTCGGTGGCGTCGACCACGTCGGCCACATCGCTTAGCCGCACCGGTGCGCCGTCCTTGTAGGCGACGATCAGCGAACGGTATTCGTCGGCGCTCTTCAGCTGGTCGTTGGCATTGATGGTGTAGGCGCGCGACGGCCCGTCGAAATTGCCCTTCGGCGTGTTGACGTTGGCGCTGCCCAAAGTGGTGCGCAAATCGTCGAGGTTGAGGCCATAGGCGGCGAGCTTGCGCGGATCGGCCTGGACACGCACCGCCGGCCGCTGGCCGCCGCTGAGGCTGACCAGGCCGACGCCCGGCAGCTGCGATATCTTCTGCGCCAGCCTGGTGTCGGCAAGCTGCTGCACGTCGCGCAGCGGCATGGTGGCCGAGGTCAGGCCGAGGGTGAGCACCGGCGCGTCGGCCGGATTGACCTTGGCGTAGATGGGCGGCGCCGGCAGGTCTGCCGGCAAAAGATTACCGGCCGCGTTTATGGCCGCCTGAACCTCCTGCTCGGCGACATCGAGCGATATCGCCAGGCTGAACTGCAGCGTGATGACCGAGGATCCGGCCGAACTGACGGAGTTCATCTGGTTGAGGTTGGCGATCTGGCCGAGCTGGACTTCCAGCGGTGCCGTGACCGAGGACGTCATGACGTCAGGGCTGGCGCCGGGATAGAAGGTCTGCACCTGGATGGTGGGGTAGTCGACCTCGGGCAGGGCCGAGACGGGCAGATAGCGATAGGCCAGCAGGCCCGACAGCATGATGGCGACCATGAACAGCGATGTCGCCACCGGCCGCAGGATGAAGGCGCGCGACGGGCTCATTGCTGCTGCCCGGACTCCGCGTGACGATGCTTGCGGCCCTGGCCCTTGCGCTTGCCCGTGTCATCCGGCTTTGGCGCATCCGATGCGGGCTGGTCCGGCGCCGACGCCTGTGACTGAGGCGCTGTCCCGGCGGGCGTGGCAGCCGATGCCGGAGGTGACTGCGCCGAGACCGGTGCCGAGGGCTGTGCCGGGGCCGGCGCATCCTGCTGAAGGTTGACATGGGCGCCGTCGCGGAGCTTGTCGGCGCCGTCGACGACGACACGGTCGCCGGGGTTCAGGCCGGCGAGGATCTCGACGTGTTCGCCATTGGTGACGCCAAGCGTGACCTTGCGCACGGCGACCGTGCTGTCGGGGTTGACCAGATAGACGAAGGTGCCGGGCAAGCCGCGCTGGATCGCCGCGATCGGGGCGATCGCCACGTCCTTGTGCTCGTCGACGAGAAGCGCGAGGTTGACGAACTGGTTCGGGTAGAGGACGCGCGTCTCGTTGGCGAAGCCCGCCCGCAGCTTGATGGTGCCGGTGCTCGGGTCTATCTGGCTGTCGAAGGTTTCGAGCTGGCCGTCGGCGAGCTTCTTGGCTCCGGCGCGGTCGAAAGCCGATGTGGGCAAAGTGGCTCCCTGCTGCATGCGCTGCGCGATCGCGGGCAATTCATCCTCGGGCACGGTGAACAACACACTGATCGGCTGGACTTGCGTGATGATGACGATGCCGTTGGCATCGCCAGGGGTGACGTAGTTGCCCTGATCGACCTGGCGCAGCCCTGCCCGTCCGTCGACGGGAGCCAGGATGCGGCAATAATCCAGATTGAGGGTGGCGGTCTGTATCATCGCCTGGTCGACCTGGACGGAACCCTGGTCCTGCGCGACAAGGGCGACCTGCGCGTCGAGGGTCTGCGGTGTCGCCGTCCCCTGCGCCACCAGTTTCTGGTCGCGGACGAGGTCGAGCTGGGCATCCCTGAGCATGGCCTGGTCGCGCACCACCTGGCCCTGGGCCTGGGCGAGCGCCGCCTGATAGGGGCGGGGATCGATCTCGGCCAGCAGGTCGCCCTTCTTGACGTCCTGGCCCTCCTTGAAATTCACCTGGATGAGCGGGCCGGTGACCTGCGGCTTGACGGTGACGGTGGAGAGCGAGGTCACCGTGCCGAGCGCATTGAGGGTGACGTCTATCGTGCCCTTTTCGACGGCGGCGGAGCCGATCGTCGTCGGCTGCGCGCCTCGTCTGCCGCCGGGTTGCCTCGCCTCGACATGCGGACGCTGATAGAGATAGGCGGCGGTTGCGGCGACAATGGCAATGAAGATCAGCCACGGGATCCAGCGACGCGATCGGCGTGGCGCGACGGTCGTCTGCAGGGGCATTTCCAATTGCTGGTCCATGGCGGCATTCTTTCACCCCCATCCACCAATATGGCCGAAGCCTGACGAAGTCGAATTAACAGTTGGACAGGTTTGGCGCGGCCTCGCGGACCGCTCAATCACACGGGATTGCGGCTCACTCGGCCGCTTGAATGCGGCTCGCCTGGATGAGGGCGCGGATCTCCGACCTGCAGGAGCCGCAATTGGTGCCGGCCTTCAGCGCGCCGCCGATGGCTTCGACGGTGGTGCAGCCGGCTGCCACTGCCGCCACGATCTGGTTGGCTCCGACGCTGAAACAGGAGCAGACGGTCGCGCCCGCGTCCGGCCGTTCGGCACCGGCACGACCGGCGACGATCCTGAAGCGCTCGCGCTGGCTGGCGTGGACCTCTTCGAGCTGTTCGGCCGCCCAGCCGCGCGATACCGCGACAGGGCCCCGGGCGACGAACAAAGCACCCGTGAGGTGCTCACCGTCGAAGGCGGCGATGCGGTGCTGGCCGGCGTCGCGGTCGTGATAGGCGAGCATTTCGGCCGAGGGGGCCTCGAAGAGCGAGCCGGCGAAGGCTGTCCAGTCGGCGTCGTCGTTGGCAAAGGCAAGTTCAACCCGCCATCCGCCCCGGCACCTGGCAACCGCCCAGTAGTCAGCGGCAATCGCCTCGGGACGGCGGCGCATCACGGCGAACGCAAAGGCCTTTGCGGCAAATTTCTCGATGCGGGCCGCGACATGTTTCAGGGCCGGCTGGCCTGAGACCGGATCGATGAGCGGTGCGGTCAATGCGTCGAGCCGGCCTTTTGCCGCGAACTGATCGGTCCAGTGCATCGGCGCGAAGACGCTGCCTTGGCGCTGGCGTGGCGTGATCAGGGCGCGGACCAGCACGTCGCCGCGCGGGCTGGAGATACGCACGATGTCGGCGTCGCCGATGCCGTGGTGCTGCGCGTCCAGGGGATGGATTTCGACAAAGGGCTCGGCGATGTGCTGGGACAGGCGCGGGCTTTTGCCGGTGCGCGTCATCGTGTGCCAATGGTCGCGGATGCGGCCGGTGTTGAGGATGAGCGGGAAGTCGGGGGTGGTGCGGGTTTCCGTGGTGGGACGGATGGCGATGAAGCGGGCTTTGCGGTCGGCTGTGTAGAAATGGCCGTTGGCGAAGAAACGGGTGGGGTGCTGCTCTGTCGTGCCGCCTCCTGGGCTCGGCGCTGGCCATTGGAACGGCGCCAGCCTTGCATAGCCCTCAGCATCAATTCCGGCATAAGCCCCAATATCGAAGTCCCGCCCACCATCATTCTCGAACCCCGACAGCGCGGCGTGCTCGCCAAAGATCTCCGCCGGCGTCTCGTGCGCGAACGCCTCGCCAAAACCCATCCGCCGCGCCACCTCCGCGATGATCCACCAGTCGGGCCTCGCCTCGCCGGGCGCCGACAGAAACGACCGCTGGCGCGAGATGCGGCGCTCGGAGTTGGTGACGGTGCCGTCCTTTTCGCCCCAGGCGGCGGCGGGCAGCCGGACATGGGCGTGACGCACTGTGTCGGTGCTGGCCAGGACATCCGAAACCACGACGAACGGGCAAGCCTTGATTGCTGCTTCGACGGCGTCCGCGTCCGGCATCGAATCGACCGGGTTGGTGGCCATGACCCACAGCGCCTTGATGCGCCCGTCGGCCACGCCTTGAAACATCTCGACGGCCTTCAGCCCGGGCTTTTGCGCGATGCCGGGCGCATTCCAGAAGCGCTGGACGCGGTCGCGGTGTTCGGGATTTTCGATCTCCATATGGGCGGCGAGCATGTTGGCCATGCCACCGACCTCGCGGCCGCCCATGGCGTTGGGCTGGCCGGTCACCGAGAACGGGCCGGCTCCCGGTTTGCCTATGCGGCCGGTGGCGAGATGGCAGTTGATGATGGCGTTGACCTTGTCGGTGCCGGACGACGACTGGTTCACGCCCTGGCTGTAGACGGTCACCGTCTTCGCGGTCGCGGCGAACAGGCTGTAGAAACGGCCAAGTTCGTCTTCGCTCAGGCCTGTTGCTGTGGCAACACTGGTGAGATCGAGCGCCGATGCGGCGAAAAGAGCTTGCCCGAAGCCGGTCGTGTGCGCCGTGATATAGGCGCGGTCGAGTGCATTGTGCTGGCCGAGCCAGGCTAGCAGGCCGGTGAACAGAGCGACATCGCCATCGGGCGCGATCGCCAAATGCATGTCGGCGATATCAGATGTCATGGTGCGGCGCGGATCGACCAGCACGATCTTCATCTCCGGCCGCTTTTCTCGGGCAGCGGCAATGCGCTGGTAGAGCACGGGGTGGCACCAGGCGAGGTTGGAGCCGACCAGCACGATGAGGTCGGCGCGTTCCAGATCCTCATAGGTTCCCGGCACCGTGTCGGAGCCGAAGGCGCGGCGGTGGCCGGCGACGGACGAGGCCATGCACAACCGCGAATTGGTGTCGATGTTTGCCGAGCCGACGAAACCCTTCATCAGCTTGTTGGCGAGGTAGTAATCCTCGGTCAGCAGCTGACCCGAGACATAGAAGGCGACCGCATCCGGTCCGTGCTCGGCGATGGTTTGCGAGAAGGTCGAAGCGACGTGGTCGAGCGCCTCGTTCCAGCCTGTCCGGCGGCCGTGGATTTCGGGATGAAGCAGCCTGCCGTCGAGGCCGATGGTCTCGGCCAGTGCCGAGCCCTTGGAGCAGAGCCGGCCGAAATTCGCGGGATGATCGGGGTCGCCGCGGACGGACACTTGCCCGTCCGCGGCGACCTTCGCCAGCACGCCGCAGCCCACCCCGCAATAGGGGCAGGTGGTCCTCACCTCGCGTGCTGCGTCGATCTCCATGGTCAGGCGGCGCAGCTCGCCAGCGCTTCCAGCGCCAGGAACAGGCGCTCGCCCTCGACCTTGACTGGGATGGTGCGCACCGCGCCCTCATCGGCGCCGAGCGCCTTGCCTGTCTCCAGCGAGATCACCCAATTGTGCAAGGGGCAGGTTACCGCCGCGCCATGGACGATGCCTTGGCTCAGCGGCCCGCCCTTGTGCGGGCAATGGTCGTCGATGGCATAGACCTGATCGTCCTGGGTGCGGAAGACCGCGACCTTGCCTTGCGGGGTGGCGACACAGCGCGCACCACGGCGGGGGATGTCGGAGAGGGAGCCGATGGCGATCCAGTTCATTGGGCTCACTCCGCCGCCTGCGCAAACCCGACCGAAGCCATCGGCCGGAATTCGTGCTTGTCCTTGCCGGAGACGCGTTCCGACCATGGATCGACCTGGGCGAATTTCTGGCTGAAGACGAAGCGGTCGTAGTAGGCTTTGCGCTTGGCATCGTCGTCCATGATCTGGCGCTTGATCTCGGGGATGCCGATGCGTTTAGCCCATTTGTAGATGCGTTCGAGATATCGGCCTTGCTCACGGTACATCTGCGTCAGCGCCACGATGTGCTCCAGCGCCTCGTCTTCTGTCTTCACAAGGCCGAGCACTTCGGTGCCCTTGATGTCGAGGCCGGCGGCACCGGCGAAATGAATCTCGTAGCCTGAGTCGACGCAGATGACGCCGACATCCTTGCAAGTCGCCTCGGCGCAGTTCCTCGGACAACCGGACACCGCCATCTTGACCTTGGCCGGGGTCCACGACCCCCACATGAATTTCTCGATGCGAATGCCCAGCCCCGTCGAATCCTGCGTGCCGAAGCGGCACCAGTCGGAGCCGACGCAGGTCTTCACCGTGCGCAGGCCCTTGGCATAGGCATGGCCGGAGACGAAGCCGGCCTGGCCGAGATCGGCCCACACCGCCGGCAAATCTTCCTTGCGGATGCCCAGCATGTCGATGCGCTGGCCGCCGGTGACCTTGACCATCGGGATCTCGAACTTGTCGACGACATCGGCGATGGCGCGCAGTTCGGCGGCATTGGTGACGCCGCCCCACATGCGCGGCACCACCGAATAGGTGCCGTCCTTCTGGATGTTGGCATGCACCCGCTCATTGATGAAGCGCGACTGGTAGTCGTCGGCATAGTCGTCCGGCCAATCGCAGACGAGATAGTAGTTGAGCGCCGGCCGGCATTTGGCGCAGCCGCAGGAGGTCTTCCATTCCAGCTCCTGCATGACGGCGGGAATGGTCTTCAGGTGCTTGGCCTTGATCAGCCGGCGCACCTCGTCGTGGCCGAGCGTGGTGCAGCCGCACATCGGTTGCACGGCCGCAGGGTTGTAGGTGTCGCCGAGGGTCAGCACCATCAGCTTCTCGACCAGCCCGGTGCAGGAGCCGCAGGAGGCCGACGCCTTGGTGTGGGCGCGCACATCGTCGAGCGAGGTCAGGCCCTTGGCCGTGATCGCGCCGGTGATCTTTCCCTTGCAAACGCCGTTGCAGCCGCAGATTTCCGCATCATCCGGCAAGGCTGCAACGGCCGCCATAGGGTCCAGCGGGGCACCCCCCTGGTATGACTGGCCGAAGATCAACGTATCGCGCATTTGCGAAATATCGGTCTGCTTCTTCTTGAGATCGTTGAACCAGGCGCCATCGGCCGTCTCGCCATAGAGCACGGTGCCGATGATGCGGTCGTCCTTGAGCACCAGCCGCTTGTAGACGCCGGCCGAGGCGTCGCGCAGCACGATCTCCTGGCGGTCGTCGCCATCGGCGAAGTCGCCGAGCGAGAACAGCTCGATGCCGGTGACCTTAAGCTTGGTCGGCGTGTCCGAATGGACGAAGGCAGCGGTCTCGTCGCCGGCAAGCTGGCTCGCCGCAACGCGCGCCATTTCGTAGAGCGGTGCGACCAGCCCGTAGACCATGCCGTTGACCTCGGCGCATTCGCCGAGCGCGTAGATGTCGGGGTCGTTGCTGCGCATGCCGGCATCGACGACGATGCCTCTGTTGACGGCGATGCCTGCCTCCTTCGCCAGCGCCGCATTCGGCCTTATGCCGACGGCCATGACCACCAGCGTCGCCGGTATGATGGTGCCGTCGGAGAGTTCCACCTGCTCCACCTTGCCATTGCCCGTGATCGCCTGCGTATTGGCCTTGGTGATGACCTTGATGCCGCGTTGTTCCACCGCGCGCTGCAGGAGGTAGCCGGCGGCCGGATCGAGCTGGCGCTCCATCAGCGTCGGCATGACATGCAACACGGTGACGTCCATGCCCTGTGCGTTGAGACCCGCCGCCGCCTCCAGGCCGAGCAGGCCGCCGCCGATAACCACGGCCTTGGCCCGCGACTGCGCGGCGAGCATCATGGCGCGGACGTCGTCGAGATCGCGATAGGTCAGCACGCCGGGCAGATTGTGGCCGGGCACCGGAATGATGAAGGGCACCGAACCGGTGGCGATGACGAGCTTATCGTAAGGTTCGGTGACACCGTGATCGGAGGTGACGGTCTTCGCCTGCCGGTCGATGGCGACAATCTTGTGGCCCTTGTAGAGGGTGATGCCGTGCTTGATGTACCAGCCGTCACCGTGGATGATGATCTCCTCATAATCCTTCTCGCCCGACAGCACCGGCGACAGCATGATGCGGTCGTAGTTCACGCGCGGCTCGGCGTTGAAGATGGTGACCTGGTAGCGGCTGGGCGCCTTTTCCAGCAAATGCTCCAGCATGCGCCCGGGGGCCATGCCGTTGCCGATGATGACGAGTTTCTCGGTCATGTCCGGTCTCACTCTGCCGCGTAGGAAAGGGGTGACGCTTCGGCAGAAGCCGCGCGCTGCATCCTGCGGATGGAAAGGTGCATCCAGGCAAAGCCTGTGACGACGATGACGAAGAGCAGCATGAAGCAGCTCGACCACACGCCCGTGAGGTCGTTCAGCGCGCCGAAGGCGATCGGCAGGATGAAGCCGCCGAGCCCACCGATCATGCCGACCACGCCGCCGACCGCCCCAACGCTCTGCGGATAGTAGGCGGGGATATGCTTGTAGACGGCGGCCTTGCCGAGGCTCATGAAGAAGCCGAGCACGCAGGCGACGGCGATGAAGGCGAGCGGGCCGATCTCGAAATGGAAGGCGATCGGACCGCTAATGCCGCGCACGACGTAATCTGCCGAGGGGAGAGACAGAACGAGAGTCGCGACGGCACTGACCACGAAGGTCCAGTAGAGGACGGTGCGGGCGCCGATCCGGTCGGACAGCACGCCGCCATAGGCGCGGAAGACGCTCGCGGGAATCGAATAGGCGGCGCCGATCATGCCGGCGGTCGCAAGGCCGAAGCCGTAGACGCCGATCAGGTAACGCGGCAGCCACAGCGACAGCGCAACGAACGCGCCGAAGGCGAAGAAATAGTAGAAGGCGAAGCGCCAGACCTGCAGGTTCTTGAGAGGCGCGAATTCCTGCCAGAAGCTTCTGGTCGGTGCTGCCTTGCCGGCGCGGCGCTCGCGGATGACCGGATCGTCGCCGGTGGTGAACCAGAAGATGGCGGCCATGACGACGAGCGCGGCGGCCCAGATCAGCGCCACCGACTGCCAGCCCCAGGAGAGCAGCACGAAGGGCGCCAGGAACTTGGTTACAGCGGCCCCAACATTGCCGGCGCCGAAGATGCCGAGGGCCGTGCCCTGCCTGTCTGCGGGGAAGAAGCGCGAGACATAGGACACGCCGACGGCGAAAGAGCCGCCGGCGAGTCCGACGCCGAGTGCGGCAACCAGCATCTGCCCATAGTTGTGCGCAAAGGCCAGCAGGAAGGTCGCGACCGCGGCGGCAAGCATGGTCGCGGTGTAGACCAGCCGTCCGCCATAGCGGTCGGTCCAGACACCGAGCACCATGCGCACGAGCGAGCCGGTCAGGATCGGCGTGCCGACGAGCAGGCCGAACTCGGTCTCGTTCAGCCCGAGTTCCTGCTTTATGCGCACGCCAATGATCGAGAAGATCGTCCACACCGCGAAGCAGACGGTGAAGGCGATGGTGGACATCACGAGCGCCTGCCGGGGAGCACTGTCCTGGCTGGGCGCGGCTGCGAGATTTGCGGTCATTGTCTGGCTCCGTTTTGCGGCGTGGGAGGCGCCGCGAATGTTTTGTGGGTCAATGATCAGCGGCGCGGCACCGATGCATGCAACGAGACCGAGCCCGCCGCGGCCAGGTTCTTGCTTTCAGTCTTGGCGCTGGCGGGAAATAAAAGGAGCGCGGCGGTGAATAGCGCCGCAGTCAGCGCGCTGCTGACGAGAAAGTCGCGGCGGGTGAAATCCTTGAGCGTCGTGGCCGTTCCGATCCGTACTGTCATCGTCGTCTCCGCCTGGCACCACTTGGGATCGGTGCCGCCGATTGCGTGAAAACAAAAAAGCCGCCGGCCAGGTCTTCGCGCCCGAGAGACCGGGAGCGCGTTTTGACCTGAGCGGCAGCTTTGCCTGTGGCGCCCGCCATTGGACGCCTGTTCCGTGACCCATAAAGGGCCTGGTTATTTCAATGCAGGAACCGTGCCAGTTTAGATTGAAAGGAAAAACATAAATGAAATCAGCGATTCTTGGCCGTCGAGGGCGTGCAGCGCTACATGGCGAGCAGGCCAAAGATTGTTCATGAGGACCATTGTGCGCACAATTTTTGTGCAATGCACAAGAGTGGCGCCGAAATGATCAGGCTTCCGTGCGGACCGATTTCTGGCTCGCTATGTAGGTGTCGATCTCGTCGGGATCGAAGATCTGGCCGTCGAAGAAACCGTCCGGGCCGAGCACCAGGCCGGCGCCGGTCGCGCCGACGGCGGTTGCGGCCTTGAGCGCGCCCTCGACCTTGGCGTTGGCGCCGGGAAGCGCGACACCGAGCGGCTTAAGCGCCGAGCGGTAGAGATCGGGCCGGTAGCAGTCGCGCGCTATGGCGAGATTGCCGGGCGTGTGGGCGACATGTCCCCAGCGCACCATCTGGGTGTAGAACCACAGCGCATGGCTCTTCCACGGAAAGTTCGCCGCCTTGTCGAAAGGCAGGAAGAAGTCGTCGATATCTCGCTCCGCCCCGCCGCCCAATTGCAGATGGCCGGTCAGGATCGGCATCTGCACCGCCGGCGGCTGGCCGAGGAAGCCGGGCTGCGCCATCACCGCGGCCAATTCGGCGTGGTTGGCCGGATCCTGGCACCAGCGCGCCGAATGGTGCAGCGCGCGCAGCAGCGCCGCCAGCGCCTCGGGATTCTCGTCGGCCCAGGCCTTGCGCACGCCGATCACCTTCTCCGGGCTGTTGCGCCATATCTGCGCCTTGACGGTGACGATATGGCCGGTGCCGGCGGCGACCGCGGCGCTGTTCCAGGGCTCGCCGACGCAGTAGCCGTCGATGCGCCCGGTGGCCAGCGCATCGGCCATGAAGGGCGGCGGCACAATGACGATCTCGATTTTGCGGTCTGGGTCGATGCCGCAAGCGGCCAGCCAGTAGCGCAGTTCGTAATTGTGCCCGGAATGCGGATGCACGACGGCAAAGCGCAGCGGTTCGCGGCCCGCGACCGCCCGATCGCGAATAAATGCGCGCAGTGCCGCGCCCGCGCGCGCGGGATCGAGATCGGCTTCGGCACCATGCGCCGCCATGCCGGCCCAGACAGCGTTGGAGACGGTGACGCAATTGCCGCCGAGCCCGAGCGAGAACGGCACGATGGTCTCGGAAGCGAGCGGCGTCAGCCCGAGATTGCAGGCGAGCGGCATGGGCCCCAGCATATGCGCGAGATCGAAGTGGCCGATGGCGATGCGGTCGCGGATGTTGGCCCAGGAGGTTTCGCGGTGCAGCGTCAGCCCAATGCCTTCGCGGGCGGCGAAACCAAGCTCGCTGGCGGCGACCAGCACGGCGCTGTCGAAAAGCGGCATGAAGCCGGCGGTGATCTGGTGCCTCATGCTCATTCGTCCTCCGCCGGCCCCAGCAGCCCGGCCGCCGTCACCAGGCTCTGGGCGATGTCGCTGATCTTGCGGTTCTGGTTCATCGCCGTCTTGCGCAGCAGCGTGTAGGCGGCCTCTTCGGAGAGGCCGCGCGACTTCATCAGAATGCCCTTGGCGCGATCGATGACCTTGCGGCCCTCAAGTTCACTGCGCGCCTCTTCCAGTTCGCGCGCCATGCGCGAGAAGGCATTGAAGCGGCTCACCGCCATGTCGAGGATCGGCTTGACGCGCTCTTGCCGCAGACCGTCAACGACATAGGCGGACACGCCGGCATCGACCGCGGCCTCGATCGAGGCCTGGTCGGAGCGGTCGACGAACATGGCGATCGGGCGCTTCACGGCGCGCGACAGCTGGAACATGTTTTCGAGCATATCGCGGTTGGGGTTTTCGAGATCGATGACGATGACGTCGGGTTCGATCTCAGCAATCCGCCGGGCAATGCCGGTCACGTCATGGATGACAGTGACAAGCTGATGGCCGGCCTCGCGCAGGCCGGCCTCGATGATCGAGGCGCGGATGCGATTTTCATCGATCACCAGGACGGCTAGGGAGGATCGGACCATGCCTGCATTGTGGGCAAGGCCGAGAAATTGTGCAATGCGGCATAGCACGCCGGTTGAAGGAGCGTGGCTATGCCGCACTATCGCTTGCCGCTGGATCGCCTGTGAAAACGGCGCGGCGCTTTTATTTCATGGGTAGATCAGCCGCAGACGCGGACCTGCTCGATCACCTTGTGGTGGTGGCGCCAGTGCTTGACCAGTTCGATATGGCAGCGGTGATGGCGGTGGTGGCGTCGATAGTCGCCATTGTAGTTGCCATCATACTGCACGTTCTGGTCGTCGCCATACTGGTTGTCGTAATTCTGCCGGTGATGGCGGCGAACGACGATCTGGCCGTTGTCGGACTGATCGTCCGATGAATATTGGTTGCCATCGTCGGATTGGATAATCACGCTTGCGGCTTGTGTCGGCGCAATGACTGCGGCTGTGGCGGCCAATGCCACCATGGAAGCCAGAAATAGCTTTTTCACGTCTCGTCCTCCTGTGGTTCAGTGCGTATCAACTCGCGGAGAGAATTAGCGTTCCAAAATGAATCGCGGCGCTTTTCGAAGCCGGGACGACAAGTCGGTTCTACAGGCGAACGAAGGCCGTGAGCGGGAGATGGTCGGAGGCGACGCGCGAAAGCGGCGTGTCGTGCGCTTCCACGGCTGCGATCATCCCGTGCCGGTTGGTCATGATCCTGTCGAGCGCCAAAAGCGGCAGGTTCGAGGGGAAGGTGGGAACCGCCGGTGGCTGCGGCCCGAACGTCGCGTGCAGCGTGTTGAGCGCCGAGCGGTTGCCGAGCCGCCATTCATTGAGGTCGCCAAGCAGCAAGGTCGGCTTTTCGTCCGGGCTGCTCATGAGATCGAGCACGACACGGGCCTGCTGCGAGCGCGAATGGCGCAGCAGGCCGAGATGGGCGGCGATAATGCGCAGCGTCTCGCTCCCGTTCAATTCGATCTCCGCCACCACCGCACCGCGCGGCTCCAGGCCCGGAAGCCTGATCTGATGCACGTCGCGGACGACGCCCTTCTTGAACAGGAGGACATTGCCGTGCCAGCCATGGCCCTTGCCGGTGGCCGAAATCGGCACCGGCACCAGGCCGGTTTCCCGCTCGAGGCGAGGCAGATCCAGCAGGCCATCACGGTCGCCGAAACGGTTGTCCGCCTCTTGTAGCGCGATCACGTCGGGGTCGATTTCGCGAATGACGCGGCTGGTGCGCTCTGGATCGAACTTGCGATCGACGCCGATGCATTTGTGGACGTTGTAGGAGGCGACCAAAGTTCCAGTGGCGGCGGTCGCCTTGTGCGCAGCCGCGTTTGCCTTGCGCATCCGCCTGTCGCGAATGGTCAAAAGCATGCTCGCCGGGAGGCTACGCCCGCTCATCCGCATCACATGTTCGCCATTTCAGCCGCTCTCACCACACACCTCAAATAGAGCCTTTGCGTCTATGTTCCATGACCGACGTCAAACTATTCGGCAAACACGTCTTTCTATTAAAGCCAGGGGTTCTAGAGATAGGGCGATCCCAGCCACAGAATACGATCGAACAGCCGGATGATGAATGGCCGAGCCCGCAAGGAGTCCAGCGTGACGGGAACGGCCGCTTCGATCGCCGATCCGATCCGGGCTTCGATCTCGCGGGCAAAGCCTGCGTCGAGGACCTCCAGATCGATCTCGAAGTTCAACCGCAGCGACCGGGCATCGAGGTTGGACGAGCCGACATAGGCCCACACGCCGTCGATCGAAAGCAGCTTGGAATGGTCGAATGGGCCTTCCGTGCGCCATATGCGGCAATAATTCTTCAGGATCTGGTCGAATTGCGCGGTCATGGCGCGGTCGACGAGGAAGAGATTGTTGACAGCCGGCACCACTACATCGATCTCGACGCCGCGCCGGGCGGCGGTGATCAAGGCGCTGATCAGTTCGCGGTCCGGCAGGAAATAGGGCGACATCAAACGGATCGACTTGCGCGCCACCGAGAAGGCGCCGATCAGCAGCTTGTGATTGGTCTCGTTGCTGGCATCCGGCCCGGATGCGACCGCCCGCACCAGCATCGGCTGGCCGGGGGCCGGCGACAGCGGGGCAATTCGCCAGGCATCGCCCTTCAACGCTTCGTTGGTGGCGAAGCGCCAGTCTTCGGCAGCGACCGAGAACAGGTCGGCGACGACAGGTCCGGTGACCTTGAAATGCGTGTCCCTGGCGCTGTTGGAGCCTGCGAACTCAGCCGAAAATCCCTTGCGGATGTTCATGCCGCCGGTGAAGACAACCGTGCCGTCGACCACCAGGATCTTCCGATGGGTTCTGAGATTGGCGTAGGGCAGGCGCAGGCCCATGACGATATTGCCGTTGAAGACATCGGCGGGGATGTTGGCGCGGCGCAGATGGCCGAGGATGCTGGGAACGGAGTAACGGGCACCGACGGCGTCGATCAGCACGCGAACGGTAACGCCGCGCACGACGGCACCGGCCAGCGATTCGACGAAAAGCAGGCCGACGGCGTCATTGTCGAAAATATAGGTCTCGAGCAGGACGCTGCGCTCGGCGCCATCGATCGCCGCGCACATGGCGGCATAGGCCTCGTCGCCGGTCTCCAGCACGTCGATGGCGTTGCCCGGGTTGAGCGCGCGCCGCGCCACCCTGTCGCCCAGCGTCCGCAGGCCGGTGAAGCGCTGACCGTAGCGCTCGGCGATCAGGGCTTCTTCTGCGGCGATGTCGCGCTCATGCTTGGAGGATACCGCGTCGCCGGCAAGCGGGCGCTGCGCGGTGATCGTGGCGCGACGGATGCGGTTGATGCCGGCGACGGCATAGATCAGCACGCCGAGGATCGGTGACAGCACCATCACGCCGACCCAGCCGGTGGCTGCGCGCACATCCTCCTTGGTCATGACGGCATGGGCAATGCCGACGGTCGCCATGACCGCCGAGATGATCGCCAGGATTTGGGTCCAATGAGTCGCAATGGTCTCGAACATTGCCGGGACTATCCAGCGAGCGGTTGCAGAAGGCAATGCGGCCGGTTCATGCCGCGCATTCGCCGGGTGGCGGTCGCGACCCGGGTGGGGAGATCTAGTCCCAGGCAGAGTTTGAACCGATGAAGTTCCTCTGAACTCCCGCCTGGGAAAACCAACTTAACGCGAGGGAAAGCATAGAGATGGCCTGGTCCGGCATCGTCCTGGTCGTCCAGGGCTTCCTGTACTTTGGTACCACATCTGTTGTATATCAGGGGGAACGAAATTAGCGGTGTAACACTTTAATTGGAGGCGGGGGGAGCGCCGAATGATGAGATTCAACTTCAAGGGGCCTCCCGTGGGGGATGCCGACATGTCGGTCCAGTGCCAGGGCCAGTTGCTGCCTTTCGTCCAGGAAATCGTCCAGGCGGCGGTCGCGGCCGGCTGGAATCGGGACGATGTCCTCCTGGCCTTTGTCGAACTCACCTGGGATCTGTACGAGAAGCGTAGCGGTGATCCGTAGCCGCCGCTCGTGACCTGTTGGCTCGGCGCCCCATCTTGCCTAGCCGCCGATTTCGGTGCCAAAAAAACGAAGCAATGGATTCTCGGAAGCCTCGCCACGGCTGATAAACGAAACTCGGGCATGGCGAACACCTGCCGTTCCCGTGGAATGGAATGCTCGTCAACTTCTTCGGTCGGTCATTTTTTCTGTCTTTTCGCGAATAAGAATTTTTCTTTGCGCATGGGAGTTCTTCCCTAGCCGAGACGCCTGCGTTACGTTGGTTCCGGGTTCGGGCAAAGGGGATTTCAGGCGGCGGCAAGGCGGCTGAGGCGACGCGAATGAAAAATGCGGGCGAAGCTCGGGAAAGCGGCGTTTCCCGAGGCGTCGATCGGGTAGCCCGATATGTCCTGGACATCATTCCAGAAAGTGCCGGTCCCAGAAGAGCCACCGCACGTGGCAGCGTCATCCATTCCGTCCGCGGTCCCGGGTCGCAGACGTTCCTGGCCAAGGAACATTCCACGGGCATCGTGCTGAAGCCCGGACGCAAATTCAGAGCCTCGCTCGGCAGCGACAAGATCACGGAATACGATGCGCCGGTCGGATGCCTTGTCATCAATCCCGCTGGAGTCGACAGCAGCCTCACCTTGTCGCAGACCAGGGAAAACGCCGTCGTTTCCATCTCTCCCGAAGCACTGTCGGAGTTGGCTGCGCACGAATTCGATCGTTCCGATGTGGAACTTGAACCGCCTGCGTTCGGCAAGGTCGACCTGAAGGCGCTCAATATTCCCCAGATGATCACCATTCCCCAGATGATCACCGCCGAGCTGACCGGCAAGCTGCCGCCGAACGCTCTCTACCTGGACTCGCCGCTCACCGTGTTCGGCGTCCATCTGCTGCGCACCTACACCGGCCGCAGCCGGCCGGCGGCGTCGGCCAAAGGCGGGCTCTCCGCCGCTGGTGCTCGGCGCGTGCGCGAGTACCTCGACGAGAATTTCGTGCGAAAGGTCATGGTCGCCGAACTGGCGTCGGTCGCCGGGGTTTCCTCCAATCATTTCATAGCAAGGTTCGCCAGCACGTTCGGCATTCCGCCGCATCGCTACCTGATCAACCTGCGCCTGGACTTCGCCGAAAAGTTACTCGTTGACGGCGAGCTAGCAATCGCCGAAATCGCCTACCTCGCCGGGTTTTCGGATCAGAGTCATCTGGCCGCAACCATGAAGAAATACAGGGGCAGAACACCGACCATGACCGGATATGCGCCGGGCAGAAACTGAAAGCCTGGGATGGCAAAGTGGCAACACCTGCCGTCCGATAATCCAAGACCGGAATTTCCTACAAGGCTTCCGGAGTTTTCCAAAATACGTCCGTCACCACTATGCCCCAGGCATTACCGGAGTCATTCGAAATAGCATGGAGCCTGTGCATTATTCGCCATCTGGCCGGACTGATCGAATGAACCGGAGCGACAATGCAGCAACAGCTCGATCAATCACGAATTGTCTTTGGGGGGAACGGGGAGGGCGGTCTCGGGTTGAAGTGCATCTGCGAGATATCAAGGGACCGAAAGATGCGGTCTGAAGATGGCCCTCCGGGATCGGCGTCCGGACCCGGTCCCGCGCGACTGCCGGCGCTGAACGTGAAAGGCGGCCTTTCCGCCCACAGCGCGCGCAAGGTGCAGGAATTCCTGGATCAGAATTTTACGCGCAAGATAGCGCTTGCAGAGATGGCGGCGGTTTGCGGGCTTTCATCCTATCATTTCGTGCGGGCTTTCTCCCGGACGTTCCGGGTGCCGCCGCATCAATATGTGCTTGATCTGCGGCTGGACTTCGCCGAGCGGCTGCTTGCCGAAAGCGGCATGACGATCGCCGATATCGCGCATTTGAGCGGCTTTTCGAGCCAGAGCCATTTTACTACCGTAATGAAGAAATACCGGCGATTGACGCCATTGCAGGCCCGCTTCGGCAAGCTTAATTCGAAGCTTAGGTGATATATTGATCGCTTGATTCTTTTACTTTGCCTTATTAAAGCACGAACTAAAGTAACTATCCGTTAACTCCCGCGAAGTTGCCGCAGTTTTTCTGACAAAACAGCAATTTCCTGAAATACGGCAAACCAGAATCGTGGCTTTCTGCGAGTGCTGGAATTTGTCAGACATTTCCTGGCGGCTGGCGAACGGAGAGGACCATGACCGACAATCAGATTTCGAGTGGCTCGTTTGTTCAGCATCGCGCGGCGCATTTCGCCAGGCATTGGATAGCCGGGGCTGATGCCCGCTCTCGCTCGGTTCGCCGCCGGCTGATGGCGGTCCTGCGCATGGCGCATAGCGTGCTCGGCATGCGCCGCAAGCGCCTGCGCCTGGGAGCGCTGGGCGCCGGTGGGGCGCTCGGGGCTGTGGTGGGGATCATGATCCCGCAGGCGGCGCTCGCGCAAGTTGTCATTGGCAACGGGGTTCTGACAAACGCCGCGAACTGCACGAACCCCTCCGCAGGGGTGCAAAGCATAGCGATCGGTTGTGGCAACACCGCCCCCGGCGCCGCCTCAACCGCCGTTGGCAATAACGCCCACGTGAATGGCAATAACGGCGTGGCGTTGGGCACCGGTATCACCGCTACAGGCGATGCTTCGATCGCCATTGGCTATGCGATGGGTGCCAATGGCCTCAACGCCATAGGCATAGGTGTCTTCGCGAACGCGACCGGCGTCAATGCTCTTGCCGTAGGCGGGAACGCCCGCGCACTAGTGGATGGAGCATCAGCCTTTGGCGTCAACAGCACCGCAAATGGGGCGAACGCCGTCGCCCTCGGCTCAACGGCCAGCGCTTCGGGTGGCGCCTCGGTGGCGATTGGATTGTCCTCCAACGCCTCATCGGCAAACGGTTCAGCCATAGCCATGGGCGTCGGCGCCAAGGCAAACGCTGGAGCGGGCGGCGGTTCTCCCGTTTCCATCGGCACGAATGCCAATGCAAGCGGCACCGCTCCTGCCGGCTTCACGTTCGAGGCCGTCGCGCTCGGCACAGCTTCAACCGCAACGGGGGCATGGTCGGCCGCGGTAGGCTCGAGCGCATCCGCGACCGGGACCGGGTCCAGCGCGTTCGGAACCTCCGCCACAGCGTCGGCGAACCAGTCCACGGCAATCGGTAACGGGGCGGCCGCCTCCGGTGTCGGGACCACGGCGATGGGTTACCTGGCCAAAGCCGCCGGGACGAATGCCGTTTCGGTTGGCAACCAGGCCAGCGCCGGAGGGTTGAACTCGCAAGCTCTCGGCAACGTCGCCAATGCTTCGGGCAACTTCGCGCTGGCGCTCGGCAATTCGGCCGTGTCGAGCGGAGTAGGCTCCGTCGCGGCGGGCTCAGGAGCCCAGGCCACGGGCGTGTCCGCCACCGCACTCGGCAACAACGCCGCGGCGACCGCTGCGAACGCAAGTGCGCTGGGATTGGGCGCCACTGCGGGCGGTGTAGACGGCACGGCGATCGGCAAGCAGGCCAATGCGAGCGCGCAAGACGCCATCGCCATGGGCACCACCTCAATTGCGAGTGGCACCGCCAGCACAGCGGTTGGCAACGTCGCCGTCGCCAGCGGCGCGAACGCCTCCTCGTTCGGGTCCGGCGCGAATGCCACAGGAGACAATTCCCTCGCTGCCGGCGTCAGCGCCAACGCCGGCGGACTCGACAGCACCGCTCTCGGCATCGGAACCGTAGCCAGCGCCGACAATTCCACTGCCGTCGGACGTGAAGCCCGCGCCACCGGACTCAACAGTACCGCACTCGGCCGCGGCGCCCAAAGCAGCGCCGTGAACTCCATCTCTCTCGGCGCTGGGACGAGGGCGACCGGGATAGGCGCCGTCTATGTCGGCTCAAGCACTTTTGCAACGAGCGCCAGTGGAGACAACGCCATCGGCATCGGCACGGACGTGACGGCGTCTGAGGACGACGCCATTGCAATGGGGCGCGACAGCCAGGCGACGGCAACCAACGCCATCGCTGTCGGTCTACAGTCCGCCGCGCTCTCCGCCGACTCCGTCGCCATCGGCACGGGCGCGACTACCGATGGCGGCAAGGCCGTGGCCATCGGCGCCGGCAACACAGCCTTTGGCGACGGCGCAGTCGCAATCGGCGATCCGAGTTATGCCAGCGGTACCGGCGCCTTTACCGGCGGCGCCAACAACATCGCCAACAGCGATGGCACGGCGAGCGCCACCGCGGCCAATATGGCGGCGGGCGCTGTCGCCATCGGCAACAACAACAAGGCGATCGGGCAGGGCTCCGTTGCCCTGGGCAATGGCTCGACTGCTGGTGCTGCCGGCCTTGCGGGCAGTGTCGCGCTGGGCAATGGCGCGACGGCGGCTGCGAGCTCCGGCGATGTGGCGCTTGGCTCTGGCTCGGTGACCGTCGCAGCGGTGGGCACGCCCAATGCCGTGATCAACGGCACGACCTATGCCTTCCAGGGCATCAATCCGACCTCGACGGTCAGCATCGGCGCGCCGGGTGCGGAGCGCACGCTCACCAATCTGGCGGCGGGGCGGATCAGCGGGTCCTCGACCGATGCGGTCAACGGCTCGCAGCTCTTCGCCACCAACCAGGCGGTCGATGCCATCGGCACCACGCTCAACAACATCGATGTCGGCGGCGGCATCAAGTATTTCCACGCCAATTCGGCCCTGCCGGATTCCCAGGCCCTTGGAACGAATTCCGTCGCTGTCGGACCCAACGCCGTGGCCAACAATGCTGGTGACGTCGCGATCGGCCTGAATTCGACGTCAGGAGCAACGACCAATGTCGGCGGAGCCACGATCGGCGGCGTGAACTACACCTTCGCCGGCGGCACGCCGGCGGGCGCCTTCTCGGTCGGGTCGGCCGGCGCCGAGCGTCAGATCCAGAACGTCGCGGCCGGACAGTTGAATGGCGGCTCGACCGACGCGGTCAACGGCTCGCAGCTCTTCGCCACCAACCAGCAGGTGACCGCCAACACCACAGCCATCGCCAATATCGGCAGTGGTGTCACCAATCTTGGCAACACGATCAACAACATCGCCGGCGACACCTCGACCGCCTATACCGACGCCAATGGCATAGGCATCCGCTACGCCCGCACCAACGAGGCCGGGCTGGCGCAAACCGATTCCTTCGCGCAAGGGGTAGGCTCCACCGCCGTCGGCTACCAGGCGACCGCGACCGGCGTCAGCGGGCTGGCGCTCGGCCGCGACACACTGGCCAGCATTGACGGCAGCGTGGCGCTTGGTTCGGGTTCCGTGTCCGACCGGGCGGTGGCGCCCGCAACCGGCCAGATCGCGGCCGGTCCTTCCAACTTCATCCAGTACAACACCACCGACAAGACGCTGCTCGGCGCCGTGTCGGTCGGCACCGCCACGTCCTACCGCCAGATCACCAATGTGGCTGACGGCACGCAGGCGCAGGATGCCGTCACCGTGCGCCAGCTGCAGGGTGTGATCGCCTCTGTCTCGGCGACGTCGACCAAGTATTTCCACGCCAATTCGGCGGCCGGCGACTCGCTCGCGGTGGGTGCCGAGTCGGTCGCTGTCGGCCCGACGACGGTCGTCAACGGCGACAATGGCGTCGGCATCGGCAACGGCGCCATTGTCGACCAGACCGCTCCGGGCGGCACGGCCATCGGCCAGAACGCCCATGTCATGCTGGCCGACGGACTGGCCCTCGGCACCAATTCGCTGGCGTCCGGCATCCAGTCGGTGGCGCTTGGCGCCGGCGCCCAAAGCACCTTCATCAACAGCGTCGCGCTGGGCTCGCAGTCCATCACCACGGTCGGCGCCCAGGCCGGCTACACGGCCTTTGCACTCACCGCCCCACAGACCTCGTTCGGCGAAGTGTCGATCGGCGCCGCGGGAGCCGAACGCAAGCTCACCAATGTCGCGGCGGGCTCGGCCAATACCGATGCGGTCAACGTCTCCCAGCTTAAGGGCGTGTCGCAAAACGTCGCCAATCTGTTCGGCGGCAGCACCACGGTCAATCCCGACGGGTCTATCACCGGACCGACCTATACCATCCAGGGCAACACTTACTCGACCGTCTATGACGGGTTCACGGCCGTCAACAACGCGCTGACCAACATCAGCAATGGCGGCGGCATCAAGTATTTCCACGCCAATTCGACGCTGGCCGACTCCACCGCCAGCGGCACAGACAGCGTGGCGATAGGGCCGGCCAGCGTGGCCAGCGGCACCAACAGCCTTGCCGCCGGCAATGGCTCGACGGCCACGGGCCAAGGCGCGGTGGCGCTCGGCCAGGGCGCCAAAGCCAACAACGCCAATGACGTGGCGTTGGGTTCGGGCTCGGTGACGCAGACCGCGGTCGGCACCTCCAGCACCGTCATCAACGGCAAGACCTACGCCTTCGCTGGCACCACCCCGATCGGGACCGTCAGCGTCGGCCACGCAGGCGCCGAGCGCACGATCACCAATGTCGCCGCCGGACGGGTCAACGCCGGCAGCACCGACGCGATAAACGGCTCGCAGCTCTACGCCACCAACACGGCGGTCGAGGATTTGAAATCGGGCCTTGGATCGCTCACCCAGAATGCCGTCACCTATGACACCAATCCGGACGGCAGCAAGAAGAACAGCATCACGCTGCAGGGTGGCGACGTCAACGCGCCGGTGGTCATCTCCAATGTCGGCCCGGGTGTTGCCGGCACCGATGCGGTCAACGTCACCCAGATGAACAACCGTGTCGATTACGCCATCAACACGTCCAACAGCTACACAGACAAGGTGGCCGCCACGACCTTGCAGCAGGCCAACAACTATACCGACCAGAAGCTCAGCCAGCTCAACAGCGACTTGGGCGGCATACGCGACGAAGCCCGCCAGGCGGCGGCGATCGGCCTTGCGGCTGCCTCGCTGCGCTACGACGACCGTCCCGGCAAGCTGAGCGTCGCGGCCGGCGGCGGCTTCTGGCGGGATTCGAGCGCCTTGGCCTTCGGTGCGGGCTACACGAGCGAGGACGGCCGCATCCGCGGCAACGTGTCGGGCACGGCCGCTGGCGGTCATGTCGGCGTCGGCGCCGGCATCACACCTTGAACTGAGGCAGGAATGAAAGGACTTGTCGTACTGACTTGCCTGGCGCTCTGCGGCGGCCTCGCGCCGGCCGCGGGGCAGGTTGCGTCGCCCTACAGGATCAAGCCTTCGGATGTGGTGCTGCCGCCCGACGTGAAACTGGGAACCTATCAGCGCACGATCCGTCCCTTCGAAAACTGGACGCTGATCTGCGACGAGAACCTCAAGGCGCGCAAGAAGGTCTGCAATGTCTCGCAGGTGATCGAGGACTCCTCGGGCAACATGGCCTTCAGCTGGTCGCTGGCCGCTACGCAGGACGGCAAGCCCTACATGATCGTCCGCACCGCGCCGAACGCCAGGAGCGACGGCCTGGTGTCGCTGAAGTTCGACGGGCGGGACCAGGCGATCGACGTCCACCTGAACGGCTGCAATGAAGTGGTCTGCGTCGGCATGCTGCCGGTCGGCCCCGTCATGCGCCAGCAGATCTCGCAGAACGCCACGCCGGCGATTTCCTATCCGACCGTCGACGGCAAGACGATCACCGTGACCGCAGCAACACTCAAGGGGCTGACGGCAGCCCTTTCGCCACTCAAATGACCGGGGCAGCACAATGAGCCAGCAGGACCAGTTCATGTCCGCAAAACGCAGCAGCCCGGCCGTCGAGGCGGATCGGCAGCGGATCGTCGAACCCAGGCGGCGGCGATGGCCGCGCGTCGTCGGATTTTCATTGTTGGGGCTCGTCGTGGCGGGCCTTGGTTTCGCCGCCGGGAACTATGCCGCGATCGCCAATCTGGTCGGCAGCGCGACCGCCGCACAGGCCGAGAGAGCCAACCCCGCACTTCCGGACACGCCTTTCCTCGAGCACGTCAAGCAGGCCGGGGTGCAGGCCTGTTCGACCATCTATCCGGTGCTCGGGCAGATCTTGACGACAGGCACGAAATACAGCGTCAAATCCTTGTGGAACGACCAGGCCGCCGACAAGCATGCGGTCCAGGCCTTCGTCGGCATGGACTATGCGACGGAACGCTATAGCGGGCCTGCCGCCGGCGTCGTTTTCGCATCGCCCACCGCTTCGGGCTGCGAGGGGACGATGGTGCGGGTGGCGCCGTTCGCCAGCCCGTGCGCCGACCTCCCGTCCATTCTTCCACAAGGCAGCAAGATCACCGACCATCTCGGGCAGGTGGAGGTGTACGAGCTCGGCGGCAATGCCGGTGAGGCCCTTCTCTTGCCGACAGGCAAAAGCTGCGTGGTGATCTCCGTCGCTTCAGCGGCGAAGTAGGCGAAGCGACCAGGATCAAGGAAAGGGGTGCCGACCATGAGATTGCGGGCTTTGGCAGTTTTGGGCTTGACCTTGTTGTGGAGCGGACACGTCGTCTCGGCCGACCTGGTGGCGCCTTCGGAGCCGCAGCAGGAGGAAAAAGGCATCTGGGCGGCCATCGCCTATTCGCAGTCCGACAGCAAATACGGCTTCTTCTGGGGGGCGGACAAGCGGCAGGAGGCGAAGGACATCGCGCAGAAACATTGCGAGAACGCCGGCGGCAAGGCGTGCAACGTCGTCTCCGTCTTCCGCAACCATCGCCATTGGACTGACGACGACGAAACCGGCTTTCCCTACAAGCACTGCGGCGCGCTGGCCATGGCCGACAAGGTCGAGAACCGTTTCACGCCCTGGGGCGTGAACTCGGCAGAGACCCGCCGGGAGGCCGAAGACCTCGCCTTGCAGGCCTGCGAGGCGTCAGGGGCCAAATGCAAGATCCGTGAATGGGTCTGCACATGAAGCGTGGCCTCAAGGCCGCCTGCGCATACGGGGCAATCGCATTCTCGTTGATGCCGCCAGCGTCGGCTGAACAGCAGACTGCGACTGCTCCAAATGGGCCGTCATCGCTGCGCGAAGTCTATCAGGACTGGAGCGTGGCTTGCTCTGTCCAGGAGAATGCGAGGGTCTGTACGCTTTCGCAGGACCAGGTCCAGCAGAACGGCCAAAGGCTGCTTGCCATGGATACAAAGGCGCGCGGACGGGTCGACGATGGCCACCCTGCTTCTGCCCTTCGGCATCTTGCTCGATCCGGGGGTGACGCCCCAGATCGACGATCAGCCGCCATTGTCCCCGCAGCGCTTCAGGACCTGCTTGCCGACAGGCTGCATCGCGGTGTTTTCCATTGACCGATCCGTGCTCGGAAAGCTGAGGGTAGGCGAGGTGCTGAAGCTCAATGTCACGACAGATGCACAGACGCCGCTGACATTCCCAGTGTCGCTGCACGGCCTGACCGCGGCGCTCGACCGCATGGTCGCATTGAGCGCACGGTAGGGACAAGGGCGGCGGCCTGTGATGCCAACTGGCCTTCGCCGGGTTCCGTGGAACGTTGGCGTGCCGAGGCCGTCCCCGGTGCCACACGGGCGCCCGCATGGCAGCAGGTCGGAATCGTCGTCGCGGCGAGAGCCTTTGAGCACACTCCGATGCATCAGGATCTTTGAGGATCCTCGGGTGCTCGGACTCAAAGGCCGCAGGCCGTGATCGTCGGCAACGGCCCAGCGCCTGGGGTTGCTAGGGGGACTGGCAGCGGAAGGCCGCTGGGCCTGACCGACAGGGGCCTTGAGGACGGGCGGCGCCGGCTGGGAGCTATGCTGGAATTTGGGTGACGAGGCTGATCAAGCGGCGCTCTGCGGCTTCAATTCGATGACCTCGATTCCATCTTGGAATCTGGCACCTGCGATGAGTTTCGGCAACTGATTTTGTCCTTTCAATCGTCGCCATGTCCTGGCGGCGGCCATGACCAGTTTGAAGACCATCAGCCTTGCGGTCTTCGATGATAGGGAGCCTTTCGTGCGCACCGTGCGATGGCGAACGGTGGCAAAAACGCTCTCGATGGGATTCGATGTCCGCAGATGATCCCAATGTTCGGCGGGGAAATCGTAGAACGCCAGCAAGGCATTCTGATCTTTGGTCAGGCAGTCGACCGCCTTGCCGTATTTCGCATCATATTTCTCGACAAAGACGGCAATCGCCGTCTCGGCTGAGGCTCGGTTCGGGGCGGAAAAGATTTCGCGCAGATCTGTCTTCATGCCGGCCTGCATTGAGTTCGGCACCTTGTTGAGCACGTTGGCTGTCTTGTGCACCCAGCACCGCTGGTGCTTGGTGCCGGGAAGGACCTCATCGAGCGCGCTCCAGAAGCCAAGCGCGCCGTCGCCGACGGCAAGATCGGGCGCGATTTGCAGGCCACGACGCTTCACGTCGACCAGCAGCTCGCGCCAGCTCTGCGCACTCTCACGAATCCCTGTCTGGAAGCCGACGAGTTCTTTTTTGCCCTCAGGCGTGGCGCCGATCAGCACCAGCATGCATTCGGCATGGTCTTCCATGCGCGCCTGGAGATAGACCCCGTCCGCCCACACATAGACATAATGGCGCGCCGAAAGATCGCGCTTTTGCCAACGCTCGTATTCGGTGGTCCACTCTGCCGTCAGCCGCGTGATCACCGAGGGTGAGAGGTTCGCTGCCTCCTTGCCGAGCAGGGCTGCCAGAGCTTCCTGAAAGTCGCCCGTCGAAACGCCGCGCAGGTAAAGAACGGGAAGCAGCGCGTCCAGACTTCGCGTCCGACGCGCCCATTTGGGTAGGATCGATGAGGAAAACCGGACCCGGTCCGCTTCGCCGGTCGCGCCGCGGTCCCGGACCTTCACCCGGCTGACGGGCACCGGCCCGATCCCCGTCTGGATGCTCCGCTCCGGGCCGCGACCGTGCCGGACCAGCCGCTCACGTCCGTCCGGCAGCTTCAGATCCCGCATCTCGGCAAGAAACGCTTCGGCCTCCATCTCGATCGCCTGCGCCAGCAATTTGCGCGCGCCGGTGCGGAGCACATCCGTCAGGGGATCATCGATCTCGTCGGGCTGACGAAGGCGAACAATGTTGATAGTCTCGTTCATGGCGTATCGCTCTCCTTGAGAGGTTCTGGCAGGCTTCAATCACCCGCCTCGATACGCCGCCCTTCTCAAACCGTCATCACCCATTTTCCGCCATAGCTCGCCGGCTGGCGGGAATATGCACTCCTATTGATATCCGCGAAACATGCGAATGAAGGAAGTCAAAGCCGGCTGAAGGCCGTGCGACATGTCACCGGCAAGGAAGTCGAGTTTATCGGATGAAGCGCCCCGCGGCCGGTACAGCCTCCTACTGCTGGGTAGCCCAACAGGCTTAGTTGCAAATTTGCTAATATACGGACAAACTCATTGGAGCGGGGAGGAACCCGAAAACTCACCGCAATGGCCGGTGCGGCGTCCGTCGCGCCCCAAAGCCCACCCGCACCGGCCATTCCCCACGGTTAGCCTACAGCCGATCGAAATCAGCGAGCCCGAGACGTCTTCGCTGACCCTCTGCATATGCCAGGGCAAACGACTCCTGTTCGAATGCTCGGGTTAGTTCTTCGTCGCCATCGACCACACGGACGAACCACTCCCCGCAGGCTTCGATCACTTCAACGCAAGGATTGACCTCGCTGTCACGCGCCACGCTATCCATCGCAAGCTCCTTAGAAAGCAATGGTGAACGTCGATTTTATAACGGTCGTCCGAATCCGTTTTCAATATCAAATGTGTATCGGGACATTCGTTGTCTCTAGGAATTTATCCGCGCGGCAGGACGGTGCCCTCCATCCTCAGCCGAAGATCAGGCCCCCCGATCGGCACGCACGCCTCTGTCTGAGAGCGCGGGCTTTAAACCGCCTCTTCAGCGACATCAGGAGGCGTTGGCTCCGGACGCGACTTGAAATCATCCACCCGGATGCAGTTGAGGGGATCCAGGTAGCTGATTCTTATTTGAAGAATTTGGTAGCGGGAGACCGTTCTCTCCGCTAACAACACTTCCTTCAATCCGTTTCGACCTGTGGGCGGTTGCATAGCCTTGCTACGTGAGCGCTCACGATTTCGAGGTGCTCGTCGGACCATTTCGCCCATCCTGTAAATCTCGGAGGCGCTAGGCTCGGTATGACAATCACCGTCATGGTGCCGACCGCGAGTGTGACCAGCTCGCTTGGGTGTTGTGGTGGCTTCGGTAAGCTACATTTCAAAACTCGCGCTAGTTGCTTCGCGGTTCCGCTCCCGTGCGCGATTAGAATTTGTGGCCGGATCAGGCGGAGCAGCGTTTCGAAAATCTCTTGTCCTAGTTTGGCCCCCCGAGCATGGATGGGGTTTTTCAGTGCAGCACTGGTTGGAGTGGAGTAGCAGGTCACATTTGTTTCGAGCACGTCCGTAACACCATTCTTGGCGAGCAACTGCACGAGACGATCTGTGTTGCGTCGCGTGGGCGTAGGGCTTCCGGTCAGGCGATCATAAAGCCCCCTGCATGTTTCAGAACCGCGATTGAAAAGTGTGTCTATGTAGTGGTCGAGTGACCCAACATGCTCCGCCCTGTAGCCTGTGTGTTGGTTTCTGCCGACGGTGAAAACAGTTGCCGAGCTGGGAGAAGAGAGAGATGTCATCCAAGGGCGTAGATACCAACCGTCGAGAGGACCTGTTAGCCTCCTTATAGCGTCCTCCAACTGATCTGGGGTTGCGACCACCGCTCACCTACTGGCTTCGTTGCTAAGCTGGCCACCGATCCAGCGGTTTCCATCCAAGTTCAGCTTCAATCTGTCTTCGGTAAGCCGTATCGATCTGCCTTGGAGCAAGTCGAATGTATCTCTCGGCGTTGTCGCGCGTGGCCCCTTTTAGTTCGCGCAGGTGGGCCAGTACATCGTCGATTGTGGGCACCTTCCCCTCTCTGCCTTCGAACTTGGGTGGCAGGGCGGTCCAGATGGCGCTTTGCACCCCATGGGCTTGCGCCCACTCTGCGATCTGAGGGATAGCAGGAGGCGACAGTTCTCCTACGGTCCAATGAGCTATGTGTTCACTCCGGCTGCCCTCTCGTCTGCGCAGGGCTGTTTTGGCCGCTTCTAGATCAGGAGTATCCATCACTGCCCAAAGAGTACGAACCGGGGTAGCGTTGTCGTCGATCACCAACGTGATCCGGTCGTCGTTGGACTGCCGCGTGAACTCGATCTTGATGAATGGGCCATCCCCAAACCACTGCCGTTGGATGGGCAGCTCTCTTGGGTCCCAGATCAATGACCCCCATCCTAGACAAGCGATTGCCATAGAGTTCCTCCCCGAGTTTCTCTAGCCATCCCGAGAGCTAACGTGCTGGACTTCATACAACAAGAAACCTGTCGAAGGGATAGGTGGCGATCTCTTTAGCGGGACATGAAAGGACGTTCCAAAGAGACCGACCATCAAGGTCGCCGTCAGCGTCCGAGTGATCGTCAAAAGCATATGCAAGACAAGCGTTTGTACGCAGTCGGAACCAAGAAAAGTTGATGTCTCGCCAAGTGGCAATGCCGGGTCGAACCCTTCTTGGGACAGGGTGCAGGTCCCCGAGCTGTCCCTCGTCAAAGTTGTGATGTCCCTGATTGACAGCAGCACATCGCAAAACGAAAAAGAAGCCGCAAATTTACGGTCGATTTAGTTCGCATGCTTGGCATTGGTCTGACATGCCTTGATAGCGGGGCATTGGTTTTGGCCTCCCTCGAAATGGGAGATCAGAACATGCAATTCCAGCCTTTACCTCATAGCTCTAACCCGACCTTGCAAGCGCTCGCGACGACAGGGACAGCCCCTCCCTGTGAGCCTTTACCCATTTCGCCGTGGGTTGCCATGTCTACGATGCAAAAGGGCATCCGCCGGGGCGATATCGATCTTGCAACCCGCGCCGCCGCTACCTGCGGATTCCGACGTGAAGCCGGCCGCCATTCCGATCAAACACCGGCCACCATTCCGGTATGAAGCCGGCCACCATTCCAACCAAAGACCGGCCGGTTTTCGGCACTGAAGATTACCTCCTGGGTCAGCAACTTTGGCATCAATTACCTCGCGATGAACGAGGACATTTTGATGCCGGCAAAGAGAAGGCTGACCATGAGACAGTTGAGACAAATGCTTCGGCTTGCCGGAAGCGGGACCAGCTCCCGCGAGATTGCGGTCGTGCTGGGAATAGCACGCAGTACGGTGCAGGATAATCTGCGGCGCGCAGCGGGCAATCGGGTTGAGCTGGCCCCTGCCAGGCGAGCTGACCGATGACGCGCTTGAGAACAAACTCTTCGCTCGCAATGGCGTCAAGCAGGGCACGCGGCGGCGCACAGAGCCGAACTGGGCCCATCTTGCCGTCGAGCTCAAGAAGCCGGGCGTCACGCTCCTCATCTTGTGGGAGGAGTATCGAGGAAGTCATCCCGACGGATATGGCTACAGCCGGTTCTGCGAGCTCTTTCGCAGCTTCGAACAGCGGCTTTCGCCGACGATGCGCCAGGAACACGCCGCCGGCGACAAGGTCTTCGTCGACTATTCCGGCAAGAAGATCCCGATCGTTGATCGAGACACCGGCGAGATCCGTGAGGCGGAGATCTTCGTGGCAGTGCTGGGTGCGTCCAGCTTGACCTATGCCGAAGCGACCTGGACCCAGACACTGCCGGATTGGATTGGTTCACACGTCAGGATGTTTCGTTTCTTTGATGGCGTTCCCCGCCTGATCGTCCCCGACAATCTGAAGTCGGGCGTCAGCCGCGCCAGCTTCTACGATCCCGAGATCAATCGCAGCTACGGCATGATGGCATCCCATTATGGCGTCGGCGTTCTTCCGGCACGGCCGCGACGGCCGAAGGACAAATCGAAAGTCGAGAACGGCGTGCGTTTCGCCCAGTCATGCATTCTGGGGCGGCTGCGCAACCAGACCTTCTTCTCGCTGGCCGAGGCCAATGCCGCAATTCGCCAGGCACTCAATCGCATCAATGATCACGTCATGCGTCGGCTGGGCGTCAGTCGCCGGCAACTGTTTGAGAGCGTCGAGCGTGCTGCGCTGGCAAGCCTTCCGAGCGAAGACTACGAATTCGCCGAGTGGCGTTTGGCCCGCGTCTCGACGGATTACCACGTCGAGTTCAAGACCTTCTTCTATTCCGTACCGCACAACCTCATTCGTCAGCAAGTCGATCTGAGGGCAACGGCACGCACCATCGAGATCTTCCACCGCGGCAAGCGCATTGCCGTCCATCAGCGCCGCTATGGCGGCCCTCGTCATGGGACGGATCCGGATCATATGCCCAGCTCCCACCGGCGATATGCCGAGTGGACGCCGGATCGTTTCCGTCGCTGGGCCGCATCCGTCGGGCCCGAGACGGAAGGCTTGGTTGTCGCAATCCTCGCCAGCCGCCCACATCCTGAACAAGGCTTTCGAACATGCCTGGGTGTCCTTCGCCTGTTTCGCGATGTCACACGCGATCGCGCCGAAGCCGTCTCAGCCCGCGCTGTCGAGATCGGTGGGCTGAACTGCAAGAGCATCGCCTCGCTCATCGCCAATCACAAGGCCGCAAGGCATTCCACCGAACCGACCGCCATCGTCGATCACGCCAATCTGCGTGGCCCTGATTACTTCCATTGAGGAGACATACCAATGCTCATCCATCCGACCATCAACATGCTGCGCGAACTCGGCCTTCATGGCATGGCCACTGCCTTCCAGGAACTCGACGCACAATCCGAAGCACGCGGCCTCGAGCATGGCGAATGGCTTGCCATGCTGCTCGAGCGCGAGGCTACCATGCGCCGCCAGAAGCGTTTCGAAGCCCGCGCCAGAGCTGCAAAACTTCGCCATGACGCACAGATCGAGAATGCCGACTTTCGTGCCGCACGCGGTCTTGATCGCAATCTGTTCATGGCGCTCGCCGGCTGCGACTGGATCAGAAAGCATCACAGTCTTCTCATCACCGGGCCGGCCGGCGTCGGCAAGAGCTGGCTGGCCTGTGCGCTTGGCCACAAAGCTTGCCGAGAGGATTTCTCCGTCGCCTATCACCGCGTTCCCCGGCTGTTTGCAACGCTTGCCCTCGCGAGAGGCGACGGACGTTATGGCCGGATCCTCAAGCAACTCGCCAAAACCGACCTTCTCATTCTCGATGACTGGGGACCGGAAAAACTCAATGATGACCAGCGGCGTGATGTGCTTGAGATCATTGAAGACCGCTACGAACGCCGATCGACAATCGTCACCAGTCAGCTGCCCCTGGATCGCTGGTACGAGATCATTGCAAACCCAACCCTGGCCGATGCCATCCTGGACCGCCTCGTTCACAACGCCTATCGCATCGATCTCACCGGTGAAAGCATGCGAAAACAGCGCTCGCCGAGAGCGTCCGAAACAGCGCACGCTTGACCTGAAACGAAACCCAATCCAAACATCAACGAGACCCAGGATCAGTCCGAAAAATGGCCGGCTTCAAATCGGAACACCGGCCGGAATGAAATCGGAATGACTGGCCGGCTTCAAATCGGAATCGATGGCCGGCTTCGTCGGAATACGCACGCTACCCTCTTGAAGGCCGATCCGACGAAGCTCTGGCGTCGTCTCTTGGGGATTGTGTTCGAGGATGTGGGTCTGGCGTCTGTCGAGACGATCCACCTCGTCATAACGGCAACCTCTGGAAAGACAGTTCGCCAGCAGTTTGGCGGCGGGGAATGGGCTGTAGCGTCGCTGTTGGTAAAACAAATGTGCGAGGCAAGGAAATGCAGAGCCGCCGATGATCTCCTGATAGCCATCTCCCATCACCATGAGCTGGAAGCTCTCCGGGACGATCTGACGCGTGAAACTGTCACGGAGCATCTTTCCCGCGTCGAAGGCCGTGGAGCGCTTCTTGGGGCTTCCTTGGCGGCATTACACGGCAGTGGCGTCCGGTGGAATGGACAAGTCGCCGGAAAGGCAACCGACGCTAAGGCGGTGTTCGCCGCGCTGCGGTCCGCTGGGATAGACCATGACGACATTGCACTGCTGGCCGAGCAGGGGTTTCGCAGGACCAGAGAAGCGTTGCCGGTGCTCCTGCCGCTCCTGACCCGCGCCCTTCCGTCTGGCGATCTTCCTGCCGCAGATGACGACCTCCCTCCAGTTGTGATCGGGCGCAACGGGATACCTACCTATTGCCTCGATAGCTTTTCTTGGGAAGGCAAGTCGGCGCTTGCCCGGTTCCTCCGCCGTGACACAGCGAGCAGCCGCTGGCTTCGCAGGCACGTCCCCGCTGAGCGCCGCGTGGCGGTTTTGCATGGCGCGATCTTTCGTGTTGACGGCGGACTGGTTCGACAGCGCATCCAGTGGCCATGCGCCGCCACGCTAAGGCGGCTGGCTGACCATGGCTACCACGGCATGACGCTACCCGACCCGGCTGCGTTTCTCGACATGGTTCGCGCCGACCTTTCCACTCTTGACGAGGTCCGTCATGATGTTCGTTGAGCGCCACACTGACGCCGGAAACCTCACGCGTGTCCCGATGAGCCAAAACGCGTTGCCGGACGTGCTGCCTGCCGATGTGCAGCGCCTGGTCACCGCATCGCTGGCCGATGCGACGAAGAGGGCCTATCGGCTGGACATCGCTCATTTCGAGGCAACTGGCAGGCGGTTCCCCGCGACCCCGGAAACGGTAGCGGCATATCTGGCCGAGGGTGCACAGACGTATGCTGTGGCGACCTTGCAGCGGCGGCTGGCCTCGATCAGCAAAGCCCATCGTGCGATCAGTGCAGAGGACCCGACCAAGAGCGAGTTGGTGCGCGCGACATTGCGCGGCGTCCGCCGAACCCTCGGTGTCAAGCAACGGCAGGCGCAGGCCCTTCTCACGGACGATTTGTTCGCCATCCTCGACCGCCTCGGAGACCGCACAAAGGATGTCAGGGACCGCGCCATGCTGTTGTTGGGTTGGGCCTGCGCCCTGCGCCGCTCCGAATTGGTTGCGCTGGATGTGGAGGACATCGCCTTCACGAGCCAAGGCGCGTTGGTGATGATCCGCAAGAGCAAGACCGACCAAGAAGGTATCGGGCGTGAAATTGCTATGCCGTTCGGGCGCACGCGCCATTGTCCTATCACTGCCCTGAAACGCTGGCTGGAGGTCGCGGGCATCGAGACCGGCCCGATCTTCCTCAGCATGGACAAGCACGGCCGTATTCTCTGCGAGCGCATATCCGGGGAGGCTTTCAGCGATGTCGTCAAGGCCCGGGTTGGAGCCGCCGGGTTTGATCCCGCTGCCTTCTCCGCTCACTCCCTGCGCAGCGGCTTCGCGACCTCTGCAGCGATGGCAGGCGCGACAAGCTATAAGATCAGGCAAGTGACGGGGCACCGCAGCGAGGCCGGTCTTGCGCCCTACCTGCGTACCGTCGATTTGTTTGAGGACAGCGCAGCGGCTCGACTGATATAAAGGAACTACCCCTTAATTGGCCCGACGCGTTTAAGGATTTCACTGACGATGCGCGCCAGCTCTTTCGGACTGGCTGTCGGCTCCGAAAGTGCGGCAAGCTCTTGATCAGTGGGCCGAATAGCATGTGCACCCTTGGCGACAAGTGTTGAGCCAAGAAGTCCTGCTGAAATTTGAGCAGCCGCGCCTCCGGTGGCTCCGACCGGGAGCAAGAAGCATCCCGCGTTTTCGGCGAGCTTAGCTTCTTCCAGAACACCATCTGCTACGCCGTCCGGCTTTTGACCTCCTACAAAGACCACGGCACCGGACAGGCGAGAAAGTTCCTGTCTCAAACTGGTCCACTGGTCGTTGTCGGCCTTTGCCTTGCCGAACGGTTGGGGAAACGGCCTGGCGATCAGCCGTCTCTCAACATCCCAAGTTCCCGCTTCTCTCATCTGATCTAGAAAACCTGCGATTGATGCCGGTCCCACAAGAAAACCTGACCCGCTGACCAGCGTCCGCCCTAGCTTTGCGATTTCACGCCCGATCCTGCTCGCAGTCTCGTATGAGCGCGCTGCCTCTGTGCCAGCGTCATTTAGCGGCCAGCTTCCGCTGACCCATACTCGGTGGGCGGCCACCTCACGTTCAATGTCTTGGAGCAAATCTGGCACTTCGTCATAGCTGTCGATTTCGACCGCCACTAATCCGTATCGCCTCAGGTCCTTGGCCCAAAGCCTGTGTTGCGCGAGCCGTGCGGCGTGTTCCGCTTCGGTATCGAAGTCTTCTCTTTGTGGCGGCCTCACAATCGCGAAATGCTCGGGTGGGGCTTCTGTGAAGCTCTCCCGCATTAACGACAGCACGTGACGGATGTTAGGGTCTGTTAGGCTCAAACCAACGAAAAGCATCGACATGCTCGTCAGGTGAGCCTGTAGAAGCGGCAGGAACGCGCCACGACGCTTTCGGAAGAGTTCGTAGTCGTCTGTCGAAATAACTACGTCGTCCAGACGATCAATCGAGCCGTGCATCTTGTAGAGGCGTGTTGCCCCCGGCGTAATCCTGAGAGCTAAGTCACTGGCAGCAGAAACGACGTCCAGGGGACGCCGAATTGATGCGAATGCTCGCTCAATAAGCCTATCGTAATTTGTTGTCCAAATATGCCGCGTGGGTAGACGCGCAATAGTTTCCAAAACTGATGGGACCGGATGGTCAACGCCAATTTGCTCCTTAATCACGGAACGAACCCGTGTTGCGCCGCCGCTCTCTTGGATACTCCATTGAGCAAGCGCCGAAAGATCATGCACGTCTGTGGAACGCACCCCTAGCTCATCCCCAATTTCACGCAACAGTGTTGCCCAAGAGGGGTAGCCTGCACCCATAGAGACGCCTGCGCCGATGAAGACACAGCCCGCATCGTCTATGAGTGCTGAGGGAAACTCTCTTAGGAGCCGCCTCTTGGCGCTGACGGCCATCTCTATCGGCCAGCAGCGCGAGCTGCCTGCTCGATCCAAGCGCCAAGACTTGCGTGATCTCGATAGTCGTAAACAAGCGCCCCCGCACTCGCCAGAAGTGGCGGTACCGTGCCGCGCACATCGGTCAGTCCCTGGCGGTCCTTCAAGCCGTGTATGTGAACGCCCAGTATGCCGTTGCGTCGTGCAAGGGACTGCCTGATTTCATAGTTGATGAACTTGCGGCCTGCGGTTGCGCCGCCGATGCAGATGACGGTGACGCTGGTGTTCTCCAGTGCATTGTCGATCATCCGCTGGATAGCGGCGTCCCCCTTCTTTTTTGCTTCCTCCCAGAGCGACGCGTCGTGGAAGCCAGCAGCGGCGCTGCCAACTACTTCGCCGATGTTTCGTATTTGATTCACACGCCAAACGTCGCGTTGGTAGTGAAAACTAAAAAAGACCCGTCTCGCCATTTTCTACCCCTGTCTTGCGAACGTATAATTTTGCTTGCAATCATTGTCTCGTACAACCCTGCCGGTTCGTCTTCCCCAAGGTTTTCAACCGGGATAATCTCAATTATCGAGAGCCATTTTTGAGCATCGGCAGGTGTATAGCGTGGCGGATTTTGGAAGCCTCAGGCGATGCCCTTATTGATCCCGTGGTCAGTAGCCGGGGAAATTTTTAGGAATTGGTCGCTGGCCCAAAGATGGGCAGCTACAGCCCCGATTTGCTAATAGTGGCAGAGGCCGCCTACTGCTGGCTTGTGAAATCAATTTCACAGATCGCCTCAGGCGGTTGGTTCGCTCGTAGGCGGCACGGGGCCTCGCACGAGTTTCTCGACCAAGCGCCTAAGTTCGGAAGGTGTTGTGTGACCGCCTACGATCTCATGATAACTTATGCCAGCCCGCCGCAGCGCCTCCTTTTTAACGGCGTCCCGCGCTGCTGCGGTACCCTGATGATGCGCATGACCTTGGTATTCGAGGGCATGTCTAGGCAGACAGTTCTCGTCCACAAGCAGAAGGTCCACCCGTTTCGAGTTGATGCAGCTGTAGGCGTCGGCGTTGGCGCTGCGCAAAATTTCGCCCAGTGATACTTGGGCCATCACCTGCCACCCCGGATTGCAGCTGATCACCATGCGATCAAGTTCCTTGAAGACGCGCACCTCGCTCCTGTTGAGGAGCGGTTGAATAGTGAAGTTCGCACCCATGACGATCCGCAACTGATCAGCAGGGTCAGTTAATTTCGGTGGCGGGGAAACTGGCTTCGGGGCGGTCCACAAGCCGCTAAGGATATCGCCCTCACTGCGCTCTTTCGCCCAGCGCCAGCGGTTCTTTTGCCTCCATGCCTGCCTCCGCTTTCTCGAAAGGAAGCGCTCCAAGGCCATACCAGCGAAGACGCCAGCCAGCAGAATGCTAAATGGCGGAAAGATTTGCTGCGCTTGCTCGCTAAATTCGGGTGACATGCAAGTAAGATACCTCGTTGGCATCGAACCTGACTATAACAGTAAAGAGACCCACCGTCAGCAATGCCAGTTTTGCTATCAGTGTGCCGAACAGCAGGAGCACCTCGCCGTGGAAAACAGAACTCCTTTGCACATAGGCTTTCGGGAGCAATATCGAGCAAATCGTTACGCCCGTCACTTGTCGCGAGACGAACTAGGCACCCGTTTTCGTGACATTATGCGCAATCTCCTGATGGTTACGCCAAATGCCAAGATCGGCGTACACCCGGTGGACGAGCAACACGGCCCGATGTGGGAAAAATTCACGCACGTGGCCGAAGAAATTCAGCTTAGATATGGGCCTTGGCCCGCAGGCATGGGACGGGATATTCTGCGGCGCGACCAATTACCTAGCTATGCGTCCAATCTGGCCAAACAAGCTGTCGAACGCATCTCGGTACTGGGCCTCCGGCGGGGCGACGTATTCATCAAACTGGGTAAGCGCGTCCACATGGAGCAGCTGTACCGTCGCGGCCAACTACGCATCCAGCCTGCCAGCTTCTTTTCCGAACCGAGCCACAATCAGGCAATCCGCGACGACGAGCTTTCCCTGTCCTTTTCCGTAGCGATTGTGCACGATGACAATGGAAAGCTCGTTCCGTACTCGCCGCGAGCCGATGGCGCTATCGAGCACCGCCTTGATGTCAGGTTCGATGCGCAATCAGACTACTACCTCTACTGCATCACCTCCTCAATTGAACCGCGATTGGTGGTAGACTTCAATGCGGAAGCATGTGTCGTCATCCGCAACAGGGATGCTTTTCGCGACCGCCTGAGGCGGGCAATGGTTGCTTATGATCCAAAGCTGGAAATGCAGGAAGGGCCTGCGATCTACGTCGATCCCCTTGCTCCTACCTCAGCGCGCCCGTTTGTTCCGCTCAGCAAATACTTTGGCTATGCCTATCACGATGAATATCGCTTTTGCTGGCTCCCTCAGTTCCGTGTGTCCCGGCTGAGCCACATCGACCTGGAGATTGGCAGCCTTGAGGACATTTCGGAATTGATCTTTATGGAGACGGAATAGCTCTTTCGGGCATGACAGGTCCTAAGACGAAGCGCTGGCGGATTTTGAAGGCTCGTGGCGATGCCGTGTCGATCCTTGGGCAGGTAGCTGACCCGGCAGTAACAAATTGTCCTTGGACCAGAGCCAAGCCGTCTACGGCACTCCCTCCAAACGGCCCCGCAGACGTGGTTATGGCGAAATCGCCATTTCGACTATACGATAGGTGATGTGTGCAGGGTGGGTGGCGATGGCTGCAAATGGCTTCTGGAAGTTCAGCTCTGAGAATTGGGAACGCATCGTCTTCTCTGTAGTAGGCCTTATCCTAATCGCCTACTCGCTGCGCCTGGTGTACGCCGATCAAATAGCAAACGGCGGCATCGTCTTTGGCCTAGGATTTTTGAGCTTCATTTACGCGAATGTTTCCCGCTTCAAGCGGTTCAAGGGGTTGGGCTTCGAGGCTGAGCTTTGGGAGGACAAGCAGAAAGAGGCGGCTGACCTAATCGAACGGCTTAAGAACGTCGTTGCCATTTACACACGAGAAGTGATCCTCGGCAGAGTAAAGGCAGGTCGCATGGCTAATGGCGTCGATTGGAGATCACATTGGCAGCTGTATGATGATCTTGTTACTCAGCATAGTGTCCTCGGCCAGAAGATCGACTTCTCCGGCGTGAAAAAGGTAATGGACGACTATTTCCTGTTCGACATGTCCATGCCTCTCGTCAACCACATTCGCAAGCAGGTGGACGGTGGGAGAGCGAAGGCCATGCGCAAGATTGACGAGGAGTTTGGTAGCCCTGTGAAGGATGTGGAAGGCTATAATAAGAGGATAGCTGCCTATCATGAAATTGTGGGAAAGATAGACGACCCGTTCAAAATCTCTGCAAGCAGCAATCTCGGAGGTCATCTGCTCACGATCTGGCACGATGCAAAGGCTCGATTAGGGCGCGAATTCGATGTGGAGATCGAGCTTGAACCCGATAAGCTGGGGCGCTTGCAAAGGATTTCGGCCCTCTATGAGAGCCGACCAGTGGAGATCACCGACGAACTGATTGGTTGGACCGCCCTGCGAGATTAGCGGGGCGTAGCACCACAGCGTATGAATACGGCCAGAATGAAATGACCCAGAGACTGACTTCTGAAGAGCTAGGGCGTCATGGTGAAAATCTCTTCCCGCCTCTGTGCCCAGGGCTGGCAGTTAATAAGGCCCATCAAGACCTTACCGGCTGGGACTATCGTGTAGAACTCACAAACAAGTATCTCGACACCTCAACCTACGCCGATAAGAGGCCTCCCCTCCCTGCGTTCAATTTTCAAATCAAATCGATGTGGGCACCCGCCAAAAAGTTCTCAGCCCCGCTTGTGTCAATGGAGCGGCTGGCAAAGGCGACCGACCCGTCGTTCGTATTCGTGATGCGATTTAATCCCGATCTCTCCATTCGCGACACATTTGTGGTGCATCTCGCAGGTGCCCCGCTAGATCATGTCCTGAAAAGGTTGACGAAGGAAGGTAGCAGCGGACGGCCCGTTACCAACAAGCAGACGATCACGTTTACGAAGAACGCCGATTGGCAGTCCGTCCCGTATGAACCCAACACCGATAAACTGCTACAATGCATTCAAAGAATGTGCCGCGAATATGCTGTAAGTCATGACTACTACGAGACTAAGCGTCTACAACGTGAAACGTCGGGTTATGATGGAAGGCGCATTTCTCTAAAGATATCTATCCAGGCCAAGACGGAAGAGGAGATGGTCGAGGGTTTCCTTGGCCTCAGGCCGCTTCGGGTAACCAAATTTGCGAGTTTTGAAAAGCGGTTCGGTATCGAGAGGCCGCACCATTTTCAGTTCTCTGGGATCGGTGAGATGTCAATCATGCCGACGGGCAAGCCGGATTGCAAAATCATCTTTCGTCGCGGCAGAAATGGCTTTCCAGTCGTGAGGTTCGGAACCGCAGTTGCTCCTCCATTCTTACCCTCTGCGCCTCAAAAGATGCGGTTTGTCATCTCGTCACCGCCGGTCTCGCTTGACGTTAATTTTGCTGGCACCTTTACACTAACGGTCGCAGATTTGCAGGCCGAGAAGAGGCCGGTAGGTTGGTGGATAGAGGTCTATCAAATTCTCAATATGATGGCATCCGAGGAGTTCTTCCTCGAATTGTATTCGCCGGATGGCAAGAAGGTATTCAACTCCAATCTGGGTACCGGTGCCCAAATTGATCGGGACGATGCCAAGCACTTTGCAGCAGTTTTGCGGGCGCTGGAGGGAATAGAGCGTATCACTGAGAGGATCGGCGTTACCAACTCCCAGCTTAGCCTTGGGGACATAGAGGCGGCTGATATAGGCGTGCAGGCGGTACTGTCGCTGGTCGATGAGATCGGAAAGCCCTTCCACGCCCGGCTCGACGCCAAGAAGGCGTCCGTCGAGGAACTGATTGGGGTGCCTCAACCGGGCATCATGGTTCAGGCCATCCAGGTCGGTGACACAAGCATCATGTACTGTGCAGTCGCTGAGATGACTTTGACCCATGAGGAGCCGGACGAAACCGTACTGCGCGCCGTCACCACCCAAAATGGCTATCTCGAAGCGGGCAACAGCATGACTTTGAGTGAGTTCGCCCAGCAATGCAGCAAGGAAGTTACCCCGGTCTATCGGATCATCGGTGGAGATCAAGCAACTCAAGGGCCTGTGGCCGAACCCTCGACCCTAAGTGCGCGACAGGCATCGTGACCTGAATTGGGATTTTTATGGGCATCAAGCTTGTGGTCGCAGTGACAGATGGTGACTGGTTCAACCAGTTGCGCCGTCAGCCACAACTGATGGAAGTGAATTTCTGGTCGCCGTCGCCGAAGTCCTTCCGCGCTTTGGAACCCGGCGAGCTATTCTTGTTCAAGCTCCACGCCCCAATCAACATGATTGTCGGCGGCGGCGTCTTTGCCTCATCGACGATCATGCCTTTGTCCCTTGCATGGGAAGCATTCGGGATCGCGAACGGCGTCACTAGCCTCACAGAGATGCGGTCTCGCATCTTGCGATACCGCAAGGTCGATCCCGCGACAGCAGGACCGATAGAGATCGGATGCCGCATCCTTACGCAGCCCTTCTTCCTACCTGAAAGTCAGTGGTTTTCACCACCAGCATCGTGGTCACCGAACATCGTTAGCCTTCGTGGCTACGATACCGCGGACCCAGAAGGGAAAGCGCTGTGGGAGGCCGTACAAGCCGCTATGGCCCCTTCGGTTGGTCCACATTCGCTCGCGGAGGAGCAGGCACGTTACGGGGAACCGACGTTGATCCGTCCGCGTCTCGGTCAGGGGGCCTTTCGGTTAGTCGTCACCGATCTCTATGGTAGGCGCTGCGCGATCACTAAGGAGCGCACCTTACCGGCCTTGGAAGCCGCCCATATACGGCCATACGCAGACGGCGGAGAGCACTCCCCAACCAACGGCATCCTGATGCGGCGGGACATCCACAGTCTCTTTGACCAAGGCTACGTGACCGTGACGCCCGATCATCGTTTTAAGGTCAGCAGCCGCATCCGGGAAGAGTTCGAGAACGGGCGGCACTACTACGAACTGGATGGTTCAGCTATCACGCTGCCAGCGATCCAGAATGCGAAACCGGATGTGGAAGCGCTGAGGTGGCACAATGAGGTCCGGTATCTTGGCTAGACGTCGCCGGATTCTTCGACGGGTTTTCTGTTGCCTTGCTAAGCAACGGACGAATAGCTCGGGGCCTGCGAACCGTTTGTCTCCGGTTGCCCGAGGGGCGTTTTCGAAGAAACGCCTTGCCGCCATGTGCGCAAGCGCGGCGGTTGTCATTGTCCTGCTTGCAAGTCCGAAAGCTATTGCGAAAGAATGCCCTCCCGGACACGCTGCAAACGAGCAAGAGGACTGGAAGTGGCTTGCGAATAACGCGCGTCGGAACGCCGACTGGTATGTTGTGGACCGGGGTTCGCCCGAGCTTGTGCCAGCACTAGGCGTCGTTTCTGTTGTTTATCAGAATGGTGGAGAATACGAGGGTCAATACCTAGTAATTATTAGGGAGGCACCCAAAGCCAAAACCCTGTTTATCGTTCTTAGGCCACGCTTTGATTTTTGCGGCGACATATCGTCACTTGACGATGGGAGGCCCGATCTATTCGAGGTGATGTTCGCCAATATCGATGGTCGAAAGTTCTGATTGGCATTGGCTCGACGCGGGCGTGGGCCGCGCGGCTCAGACGCAGATTTTGAGACTACAAGGCTTCAAGGTCTCGCAAAATCTCGTGCGGGTCGAAGCCGATGATTTTTGCCAAAGTAAGAAATTCAACAACGTCAAGTCGCCGTTCACCGTTCTCGATATTCGCGATGAATGGCTGGTGACGGCCTAGCTTCTCGGCCACATCTGCCTGCGTCAACCCAGCCGCCTTCCGCTTCTCGGCGAGCAATTCCGCCAGCCTCCGATGACGTACTGAATGCAGAGTTTTGGCCATCCGCCCGTCGAGCAATTGCGCTTCGACACGCGGTTAATTCGGATTTCAGATTATCCAAAAATCAGATATCTTAGGAGTTGGGGATCAAGTTAGGGGTGGAAAGATGCAATCGTTCCCTCGCGCTTTTGGAAAGGTTCTTCTGATAGGGGCAATTGGCTCTGCCGGACCGATATCCTTTGCAGCGGTCAATTTCATCGCGAAGCTATTGCCCACTAGCCAACCCGTTTCGGACACTGGCATCGCGTCTGCTTCAACCGATGCTTCAGTTCCCGCTTCAGGAACGACCGATCCGGTTTCGGTAGACGAACCCGCCCCTCCAAAACCCGCTCCTCCACGCCCATCCAATCCGTTCGCGAAGGTTGCTAAGGAAGACGCTCCGGGATGCGTATTGCCGGGCGACGTTGATAAGTTCGATAGCCTAAGATGGGCCAATCGCGACGATCTGGCGGTCAAGCTCGATTGCGTCATCATCCCGCAAGGCACAGAAGTCATACCCCTCGCCAGTTTTGCGAACCTACAGCAAGTTATCTGGGAAAAGGATGGAAAGACCATCGAGCTTTGGTCTCGCAAGTACAACTTCAAATACAACTTCAAAAAATGAGTGGGCTTAAACGTGCAACGATCACGCAAGCGCGCGCGCCTTGAATGCGCACCCGCATATTGGAGCCTGTGAAATCAATTTCACTTCAGACTGAAGCAGGCGGTTCGATACCAAGCGTGGCGGTGACGCGGGTGGCGAACCTTTCAAACATCATGGCGCGTTCGTTCAACATCCCGCCATGCTCGTACGGGTCCGCATACGGCTATAGGTAAGTTCCATCCGGGGTTGGTGGTCTTCCATTCTCTCACGTGTCCCATGGTCTCAGGCCGATTTGACTTAGCGGGTGATCTGAATATCGTCTTTGGACGCAAGATCATGGACGTAGCTCAACAGCAACACGATCTTCCGAACGCCGCCCGATTTGAAGCAATGGGTGGTTGGTCCGGCAGAACGAACGGACGATCCATTACGGCCCGCACTTATCCAAACACTGAAAGGCGCGAGGCTGGTCGAAAAGTGCAGCCAACAATGTTCAAGCAAGGGAGGCGTGGGAATGAAAATTTTAACAGAGCGGCCAGCGTGGGACTACCCCGAGCTATGGGCGTCAGTTGTCAACGGTGCACCGATCAGCGAAAACACCATCCGTCGCCGAGCCGCAAAGCTGGGATTTCGCGTAAAAAAGTCCCGTCGCGCGAACCTCACGCCCCTAGATCAGGGCGGATACATGCTGAAGAACCATAAGACCAATGCCATCGTGATTGGGCCTCGGTTTGATGCCGATCTGGCGGACATTTTGATCTACCTGCGGGATGCGAATGACGATGGGGAACCTTAATATCGTCGTACGTGGCCGAGGTTCAGAATGAGGGCACTAAATGATGTCGGGGTCGATTTGACTTCCCGGCCATTCTGAGTAGCGTTTAGTCATGCCCACATCACGGAGGATAAGTGGCAGCTTGTGCTGTTGAGCCTCCGCAACCTCCTCAGCACCTGTTTGGTAGCGAGGACAACCATGATGAAAAAGAACAAGTCAACGTTTGGAGTGCCTGGGATGCTTGCGCAACTCCGAAATTCTGTCGATGGCCAATTGCCTGCTGCGCTTTTGCTTTACCGGGTGGTTTACCGTTGGGCCAATGTCGCCAACAAGCTTGAGCGATTGGGGCGTGAATGGATCGCAATGTCCCGCGAGAACTGGGCGCGAGAGGCCGGGTTATCCGTTAGCGAGATGAAGAACAGGGCGCTACCACATCTGCGCAAATATCAATTCATCAAAATCCGAGCGATGAAGCTTGGCGACGTAAAGCTGCTCTGGATCAGTCTCGATGTTGATGAGCTGGAGAAATGCCAAACACCGTGGGATATGTATGAGCCTCAGCTCAATGGAGCTAAAATTATTGGCGCGAAGAAGGTGCCTGCCTATCCATACAAGAAGAAACCGAAGTGAGGTGTGAACGTCGATTTCGGGGGAGAGTAGACGAATTGCATTCGTCTCGCCACAAGCCGATGTCGGGACCGTCTCGATGGGTTGACAATCTTCTTCTGAGAAGAGTGCAACATATCAGAGTGGAACGAGATGATCTCCCACTGTGGAGGTCTGTCAAACGACCTCTACAGTCTCTCCCGAAAACTTCGTATTTCGGGAAAGTTGGGTGCTCCGCTTCGCTCCGTAAAAGGAAATCGGGAGAAGGAAGAAAGTCATGAAACACATTCCCGGATAAAGAAAAAGCGCCGCGAGTTTGACTTCCAGGCTCGTGAGTGCTGGCATTGAACCGCTTGTGGAGTAAGTGCTCGACCGTCAATTGCGGTGAGCCGTCGGACCGGGAGGACACCCGGCAAGCACCTAGCAACTGCATGCTCGCATGCATCTTTAGGTGAGCCGACAAGTGCCCCTTATTCTCAACAAGCGACGGAAGGCGATCGGCCAACCGGATTTCCAATTTGCGGGCCGTGGCCCCGACAAGGTGGTGCATCTTCCGAATACTAGGCCAATGCTGGACCCGCTGGACCACCTGATAGTTTTCCTGGCCAAGCGATTGGCAGCAGAGGATCACAGGATTGCACAAGGGAAGGACCAATGATGCGAGCGGTGATCTATAGTCGCTATAGCACTGATTTGCAGAATGACCGCTCGATTGAGGATCAGGTCGCACTTTGCACGGACTATGCGGATCGCCATGGCTACCAGATCGTTGGCCGCTATGAGGATCGTGCTGTGTCCGGCGCTTCTTTGCACGGTCGAAAGGTCTTTGACCTGCTCGCGGGTGCGGAACAACGACAGTTCGATGTCGTCCTGACCGAGGCTTTTGATAGACTGGCACGCGATACAGCTGACAGTCTTTTCATACTCAAGCGCCTCGAATTTCTCGGGGTAAAGCTTGTGTCGGTGAACCAAGGTCAGGCGGAGACCGTCAATCTGGTGATCCACGGGTTGATGGGTCAACTCCAGCGGGAGGAAGGAGCGAGAAAGGTTCGCCGAGGCATGGCTGGGGTCGTGCGGGAAGGGCGAAACCCCGGTGGCCGACCCTATGCCTACCGCCCGGTTGTCGGGCAGGTGGGACGTTTGGAAATCGTGGAGGAGGAAGCCGCTGTCGTTCGTCGCATCTACGCCGAGTTCCTTGCCGGGAAATCCTCCCGGACCATTGCGCACGGCCTCAACCGCGACAGCGTGCCGCCGCCGCGCCGCAGCCTGTGGAATGCGTCCACTATTCACGGCAACGCCAAGCGCGGCATCGGTATCTTGAACAACACCATCTATGACGGTCGCCTGACATGGAACAAGCTCAGGATGGAAAAGAACCCTGACACGGGCAAGCGTGTATCACGTGAGAACCCATCTGATCAGCGCCAAGAGGTTGAGGTCGCTGAACTCCGCATTCTGGATGCGGGCGTATTTGAAGCGGCCAGAGCGCGCCGCGAGGCTACAAGGAAGCCGCGACCCGAGATGCACCGCCGACCCAAGCGACTGTTGTCGGGCCTGCTTCGCTGCGGCGTCTGCGGGTCAGGTATGTCCACCGCAGGAAAGGACAAGTCCTCTCGTGTTCGTATTCGTTGCTCCGCGCACAGGGAGAGCGGCAACTGCCCCGATGCCAAGACCTGCTATCTCGACAGCGTAGAAGAGTTGGTAGTGAGTGCCCTGATTGACGAGCTTCGGGAGCCTCGGAAGGTCACTCTCTTCATTGAGACCTATGTGGCCGAACGCAAGCGTCTGGTCGCCTCATCACAGCGCAACCGTTCCGTGCTGGGAGCCAAGCTCGCACGGGTTCAGCGGGAAACCGACCGCTTGGTAGACTTCGTAGCGAAGGGCCTCTTTTCAGAGGAGGAGGTTCAGAAACAGCTTCCCGCGCTACGGGCAGAGAAACAGCTTTTGCAGCAGGAACTGGAGAGCGTTCCACACGAGGTCGAGACAGTCGTTCTACATCAACGGGCGTTGTCCCAGTTTGATGTGAAGCTCGCTCGCCTGCGGAACGAACTCCAGCGAGGGATCGACGACGGCAACAGCGAGGGAGCAGCCGCTATCCGGGAACTTGTGGATAGCGTCACAGTGTACCCAAACCGAAAGGGCGGCGTGAGCGTCAGTATTCGGGGGAAACTGGATGCTTTGGTGGGAGCAAGAGGCTTCGGAAACCTCGGTGTTGTTAATGGTGGTAGCGGAGGACCGTTCTCTCCGCTTTCATCATTTAGCACCGTCCCATCTGTCGGGGGGAACGGTGGTAGCGGGAGAGGGACTTGAACCCCCGACCCCAGGATTATGATTCCCGTGCTCTAACCAACTGAGCTACCCCGCCAGGGCGGCGAAAGGCCCGAAATCCGCCTTAAATCGAAAGGCATTTCGAGGCGTTCGCCAAGGTCGCGCGGATATAAGGTTGGGAGGGCGAGCCTGTCAAGCTTCGAAGCATTCCATATCGCCGCATATTCTCATTGCCGAAAAAAGCTTTGCCGCATGGACATTTGGTTGCAACCGCCGGGGTTGAGTTCGAAGGGGCACGTCGCTATGTCTCGGCCACGAGTTTTTAGAGTTTGAAACAGATGAAGCCGCGCATTGCAGTCCTCGGTTGCGGATACTGGGGCAGCAACCATATCCGCACCCTCAAGGCGCTTGGCGCGCTGCACGCGGTTTCCGACGCCAACCGGGCGCGTGCCGAAGGCTTTGCCAGCGAACAGGATTGCCTGGCGATCGAGCCGGACCAGCTGTTCGGCCGGGACGACATCGACGCCATCGTCATGGCCTTGCCGCCACAATATCATGCCGACCTCTCCGTGCGCGCCGTCGAGAGCGGCAAGGACGTGCTGGTGGAAAAGCCGATCGCACTGACCGTGCCGGATGCCGAGCGCTCGGTGCAGGCGGCCAAGGACAATGGCCGCGTCTTCATGGTCGGCCATGTCCTGCGTTTTCATCCCGCCTTCGAGACGCTGAAGGGGCTGATCGACAATGGCGAGCTTGGCGAGGTCCGCTACATCCACTCGCACCGGCTTGGCCTTGGCAAGTTCCATACCGAGAATGATGCGCTGTGGGACCTGGCGCCGCACGATCTGTCGATGATCCTGGCCATCACCGGTACCGAGCCGATCGAGGTGCGCGGCGAGGGTGCGGCACTCCTCGACAATCTCAGCGACTTCGCGCATCTGCACATGCGCTTTCCCAACGGCCTGCGCAGCCATCTTTTCACGTCGCGGCTCAACCCCTATCGCGAAAGGCGGCTGACCGTGGTCGGCACCAAGGCGATGGCGGTGTTCGACGATGTCGAGCCGTGGGAGCGCAAGCTTGCCGTCTACCGACATGCGGTCTGGCAGGACAGCGGCCAATGGGCCTTCACCACGAACGAGCCGTCCTATGTCGCGGTTGCGCAAGGCATGCCGCTGACGCGCGAGCTTGAGCATTTCATCCACTGCATCGAGACACGGGCCGAGCCGCGCACCAGCGGCGAGGAAGCAATCAGGGTGCTGCGCATCCTGACGGCGGGGACGGTCACCCACACCAAGTCCTGAGACCGTTTGGAGATTCTACTCTGGCGGCCATCTGATGGCGTTTTCTGCGCTTCCCCGTTCTACTGCGTGCAGTAGACCTGAGCTCACGGACGCGAATGTCCGCTGCGCTCCGGTTCTCGAAACCACCACCATATGACTCGCCAGAGCGAATTTCGAAACGGTCTCTGAGCTCGACTTTGTACGTTTAGGTGGCGAAGCATAGTGCTTGCGCCATTCGCAGGATGCGTTGTGGCGGGATATTTTGTCGTTCCCGGTTTGGCGGGGAGTGTTGATTAATATCGCCGATCCAGATTTCGAGGCGGACTGCGCCGATGGCATCGCTGAACGTCAGGCTGGTTTTTCGGTACCACGCTGCGGCGTATGGGGTGGTGGTGCTGGTGAGCAGATCGCAGGCCCATAGCGATACGAGGGTGTAGAGACCGAGCAATGTTGGGGTGGTTCGTGCAATGGCCTTGTCGGACCATTGCCGTTGGGTCTCAACGCCAAGGTGGGCGCGGGTCTCGGCGAACGTGACCTCGATCTGCCAGCGGCGGACGAACAGGGCGATGATGTCGGCGGGCTCGAGGGCGATGTCTGTGCTGAAGAAGGCTTGGGGCGCGCGTTTACCATCGGGATCCCGGACCAGCACCCAGCGGATCGGCATTACCGGGGTACCGGGCCTGTACCACAAGGCGGTATCAGACGTGATCTCGAGCGTCTTGCCGTCGACATGGCCATACCAGGCGGACACGATGATCCTGGCCCAAGTCGTGGCGGGGTTGGACAGGAGGGTCTTGAGCTTTGGTAGTGCTGGACCTTTTTGCGCTGGCCGGCCGAGGGTGCGCGTGGTCCGCTTTGGCGGTGGCGCAAACAGGCTGGCATCCAGTCGCAGCCGGCTGATGAGCGTTGCCCTGGCAGTGATGGCATGGGCCAGTTCATGGACGGCAAAGCTGCTGTCGCCTACGAAGATGACGCGGCGCCCTGGCAGCCAGCGACAGAGTTGCAGTGCGCCCTGCCGCGCCCAGTCGGTCAGCAGCTTATGGCGCCGCCCACGTTGATGGTCGGATCGCTCGGATGGGGCAAGCAAGGTCAGGACCGGCAAGGCCTTTACCAGGCTCGTCCATGGCACCGGGGTCAGCACCATGAAGCTCAACCAGCGCAGGCCACTGGCTTTGACGAAATGGCCATGGCTGGAGCGCACTGGATCCCGGTAGATGCCCCGTGCGCTGATCCGGCGTCCCCATCGGCGTTCGATGGTGTCGTCCATGCCAATGACGATGGGGCCATCGGGCACGAGCCGTTCGACCACGAGGCCCAGCAATCGCCTGGCAACGGCACGGGGGCTCCAGCAGGCTCGGTTGAAGATTTGGTGGTAGCTTGCAAAGTTGGCGGCCTCGGCCCTGCCGGTCATGCGCAAGCAGGAGCTGACGGTCCGCTTGCCCGGCGCCAGCAAAGCTCCCATGACCAGAACAAGGACATGTTCCCAACTGGGCGCTGTGAAACAGGTGCGCAACTCTTGGAGCCACTGGCGCAGGATCTGAGGAACGGCATCGCTGACGGCGGCGTTGGGATGGTGCAGCATCCCATGCTTCGAATCCCGGCCAGCACATGTTGCAAGGCAATGACCGTGCGGCGAAGTGAATCAGACCTGACTAGGGCTGCGGCAGCTATGACTGCACAATGGAAAAGGACGACATAGCCCTGCGCATCGAAGCGTTCGACCAGGCCAATGGCGGCGGCGTTGGCTGGTACAAGGACAAAGGTGCCTACCACCTGTACCTGCTGGCAACCGAGGTGCCGATCGCCCGTCTCAAGCCGATCGGCAGAGGCGATGAGGTCAAAATCGCCTACTGGTCACACCGGCGAAAATGGGAAGACATCGACGATATGGGAGGCTGCAGCCTGCCCCTCGATCAGGCGCTCAGCCACATCGCAACCAACAGCCTCTTCTGGACATGGACCTGACCAAAAACGTACAAAGTCGAGCTGAGCGGGTAGTGTTTATTCGGCGGGAATTTGCGCCGGCCTTGCTGCAAGCTTCGTCAGCATGGCTTCGGCCTCGGCGCCGCGCTCGGAGCGCTCGATGAAGCCGCCGCCGAAGACGCGCGCTTCGTTACCGTCGTCGGAATAGAGCACGCAGGCCTGGCCGGGCGCGATGCCGGACTCACCGTCGGCCAGTTCGACGGACGTCACGCCCGCGACGTGGCGCAGCACCGCCGGACGCGGCGGCCTGGTCGAGCGCACCTTGGCGAACAGTTCGAGGCCGCCTTCGGGAATATCGTCGAGCGGTCCGTCGCCAAGCCAGTTCATGTTGCGCAGATAGATCTTGTGCGTCTCCAGCGCCTCGCGCGGGCCGACGATGACGCGGGCCCGTTCGGCATCGAGATGGACGACATAGAGCGGCTCGCCCGACGCGATGCCGATGCCGCGGCGCTGGCCGATCGTGTAGCGCAATATGCCCTCGTGGCGGCCGAGCACGCGGCCGTCGATATGGACGATGTCGCCCGGATTGGCGGCGGCCGGCTTCAGCTTGGCGATGATGTCGGAATATTTGCCCTGCGGCACGAAGCAGATGTCCTGGCTGTCCTGCTTGGCCGCCACGGTCAGCCCCATCTCCTCGGCCATGGCGCGAACTTGCGGCTTCGACAGGCCGCCCAGGGGAAAGCGCAGATAGTCGATCTGCGCCTGCGTGGTGGCGAACAGGAAATAGCTCTGGTCGCGATCGGCATCGACCGGCCGGTAGAGCGCGCGGTGGGCGCCATTGGCACCGGAGCGAATGTAGTGGCCGGTGGCGAGCGCATCGGCGCCCAGTTCCTTGGCGGTGGCCAGCAGATCGGCGAACTTCACAGTCTGGTTGCAGGAGACGCAAGGAATGGGGGTCTCGCCGGCGACATAGCTCTCGGCGAAGGGGTCGATAACCGCCTTGCGGAAGCGCTCCTCATAATCGAGCACGTAGTGGGGAATGCCAAGCGTCTCGGAAACGCGGCGGGCATCGTCAATGTCCTGTCCGGCGCAGCATGAACCGGCCCGGTGCGTGGCCGCGCCGTGATCGTAAAGCTGCAGGGTGACGCCGACGACATCATAACCTTCGCGCTTCAACAGGCCGGCGACCACGGACGAATCCACGCCGCCCGACATGGCGACGACGATGCGGGTGTTTTCGGGACGTCCGGGAAGGTCGAGACTGTTCATGATGCTTTCATTCTGAGCGGCGTCTGAATGCCAATGTCGAGAATATAGGTCAAGCTTTCCGCCGGCGCCAGCTTGCAAGGCGATCGACGGTTTGCGGGCGATCCGCGATCGGCCGGATTTTTTCCAACCAATTCAAGGCTTCCAGCCGGATGTTTCAAATGCCTGCGAAAAGACTAACGCGGCGTTCACGATCCTTACCTAGTCATTAGGGTCTGCTTAGGCAATTTTTAAAGCTGTGGCGGTAACGTGGCGGGGATTGGGTCTTTGAGTTTTTTGTAGAGAGTACGATGACCGATCTGGTTAGACCTAGAGTTAAGTATGTTATCGGGCCTGACGGCAGCCCTCTCACGATTGCCGATCTGCCGCCGACCAACACGCGTCGCTGGGTTATCCGGCGCAAGGCGGAAGTGGTCGCGGCGGTGCGCGGCGGGCTTTTGAGCCTCGAAGAGGCATGCCAGCGCTACAAGCTGACCACCGAGGAATTCCTGTCCTGGCAGGCGTCGATCGACGAATATGGCCTTGCCGGGCTGCGCACCACGCGCATCCAGCAATACCGGCACTAGGGCCGGGCTGAAGAGACAAAAGGGCGCGGCATTCCGCGCCCTTTTGCTTTTAGGTCGTGTCTTTCGTTGTTCAAACCGTCAGCGCCACCTTGCCGATCGGCTTGGTGGCGAGAAAGGCGTGGGCGGCCCCGGCCTCTTCGAGCGGGAAGCTCTTGGCCACATGGACGGTGAGCTTGTTCGCGTCGATCAACCGGCCAAGTTCCACCAGGCCATCGCGGTCAGGCACGACGGACATGCGCTCGACGCGGATGTCGCGCGTGCTGGCCTGCGCCCTGGTGGTGTCGTTCAGGTTCAGCAAGGACACCAGCACGCCGCCGTTCCTGATGACCTTCAGCGAGCGTTCGGCATGATCGCCGCCGATTGGGTCCAGCACCAGATCGATGTCGCTGACCCGGCCGGCAAAATCGCCTTGGGTATAGTCGATGACCTCGTCGGCGCCGAGCTCGCGGACGAAATCGAGCTTGTTGGGGCTGGCGGTGGCGATGACGTAAGCGCCGCGCGCTTTGGCGATCTGCACCGCCAGGTGGCCGACGCCGCCGGCCGCCGCATGCACCAGCACGCGCTGGCCCGATTTCAAGGCGCCATGGCGGACAAGGCCCTGCCAGGCGGTCAGGCCGGCCAGCGGCAGCGCGCCTGCCTGGACATAGTCCGCCGCCTTCGGCTTCGGCGCGATCTCGTCGGCCGGCACTGCTGTAAGCTCGGCGTAAGCCGCCGCCTGCTTGGGGAAGCGTGGCATGCCGAACACCTCGTCGCAGACCTTGAGGCCGATGACGCCGGCGCCGAGCGCCTCGACGGTTCCCGAAATATCCCAGCCGAGGATGAAGCGCGGCTCTCCGAGAAGCTTATAGTGACCAGAGCGGACGGCGCCGTCGACCGGGTTGATGCCGGCTGCCTTGACGCGGACCAGCACTTCGCCGGCCTTGGGAGAGGGATCGATCTGGTTGGCGATGACAAGGACTTCGGGTCCGCCGAAGGAATTCTGGATAACGGCACGCATGGTATCTCTCCTGCTTGGTTGGTGTCGCTATCATTTGGATAGTAATATTCCCTTGTCCAGTATGTACCTTTTTGATATATACGCACCTCATGGATAGTAATGACGACTCCCCCTTCGGCTATGATGCGTTCCGGCGGACGTGTCCTTCCCACACCGTGCTCGAGATGCTGGCCAGCAAATGGGTCTATCTGGTGGTTTGCGCGCTGCGCAAAGGCCGGCTGCGCAATGGAGAGCTTGCCCGCAAGCTCGAAGGCATCACGCCCAAGATGCTGGCGCAGACATTGCGCGTGCTCGAGCGCGATGGCCTGGTGCGGCGTGAGATCTTTCCGGTCATTCCGCCGCGCGTCGAATATGAATTGACCGAGCTCGGCCATAATCTAGGGGAGCTGCTTACCCAGATCAGGGGATGGGCGGAGCAGCACGCGCCTGACATCAAGGATGCCCGTGCCAGGGCGATCGCCGTCAATGAAGGGGATTGGGCCGCCTAGAGCGGGGATCTCGCGGCAAGTGGGTGGCTCGGGCCGATGGCCCGATGAGCTCCCCGCCCGCGCCGGTGCCGATCTCGCCGGGTCAGCCGATCATGGCGCTGCGGCCGCCGGTTTCGGCTTCGCGGACCTTGGTGTCGCGCGATTCCAGCATTTCAGCTTTGGAAAGCTCCGCTTCAGCTTCGCCGAGTAATGATTCGGCAGTGCTTCGCTGTTGGGCGAGGTCGCTTTGCGAATTTCTGAGGTTGTCGCGGCGCAAGCGCGCCGCCTTGGCGAAGGTCGGATAGGCGAAATGATTGATGTCGGTGATGCCGGCTTTCTTTTCCTCGGCGGTGATCTGAAGCTCCAGTTCGACGGCCATGCGTTCGAACTCGGCGATCATCATGTCGAGCTGCAGCAGCTGCCGCCGCTTCTCATTCACCTGAAACTGTTTCAGCCGAACGAGGTTTTCACGTGACTTCATGATTCGGTACTCCCGGAAACGCACACCCGCACATATCGTCCAAACCACCTGGAAAGGCCCAGGCATTGCCCGTGTCCACCGGCATCTCCCGAACTATGGGAAACAAAACCCTAAAGTTTTTTGCCGGCGGTAACCATTCGTTTACGGGCATTGTTAATCATACGGGTCAGGACTTAAGGCCGGGTAAAAATTCCGGTCGCCGAAGCGAAGGCGCGTCGATGAGTCCCTGGAGTCGCTTAGTCCAGGTTGTTAATGTGTTGCATTAGGAATTTGGGTATGAGATTCGTTATTAGATTCAAGAGGGTGTAGATAGGGGTTAAAAAATCTGATACCGTCATGGACGGGAAATTAGGTTTTGTTAACCATTCAATGGCAGCCTCTGCACAAGGCAACCACTGCTCCGGGGCAGGACGGGTCGTGAAATGGTCCGGCAGCAGAAAAGGGGAATGAAATGCGTGTTCTGCTGATAGAAGATGACAGTGCAACCGCACAAAGCATCGAACTGATGCTGAAATCGGAAAGTTTCAATGTCTATACGACGGACCTCGGCGAAGAGGGTGTCGATCTGGGCAAACTCTACGACTACGATATCATCCTTCTCGATCTCAACCTGCCCGACATGTCCGGCTACGAGGTCTTGAGAACGCTTCGCCTGTCCAAGGTAAAGACGCCGATCCTGATCCTGTCCGGCATGGCCGGTATCGAGGACAAGGTGCGCGGCCTCGGTTTCGGCGCTGACGACTACATGACCAAGCCGTTCCACAAGGACGAGCTGGTGGCGCGCATCCATGCCATCGTGCGGCGCTCCAAGGGCCACGCCCAGTCGGTCATCACCACCGGTGACCTGGTGGTCAACCTCGACGCCAAGACCGTCGAGGTCGGCGGCCAGCGCGTGCACCTCACCGGCAAGGAATACCAGATGCTGGAGCTGCTCTCGCTGCGCAAGGGCACCACGCTGACCAAGGAAATGTTCCTCAACCACCTCTATGGCGGCATGGATGAGCCGGAATTGAAGATCATCGACGTCTTCATCTGCAAGCTGCGCAAGAAGCTCGACGCGGCATCCGGTGGCCAGAACTACATCGAGACGGTCTGGGGCCGCGGCTACGTGCTGCGCGAACCCGAAGACATCCGCGTCAGCGCCTGAGCGGTAAGCGCCGCCCGAATCATTTTTCATCTTCAACAAAAAACCCGGCTTCGGCCGGGCTTTTTGCGTCATGGATCAGCGATGAGCGGCCTGTGCCGCCTCAAGCGGCGATTTTCAGGTTGCGAAAGCGCTCGAGCAATTGCGGGCGATTGAACGGCTTCAGGAGATAGCCCTGGGCGCCGGCGCGCTTGGCCCGCATGATCGAGGCGATGTCGAGCTCGACCAGCGAGATCAGGATCTGCGGCCTTATCGGGCTTTCCATGGCGCGCACGCGGCGGATGAGGTCAACCGCCTGCACGTCCGGCAGGGCACCGTCGACGACGATGATGTCGGGCATGTCGGCGGCGCACATCTCCAGTGCGTCAAGCCCGCTGGCTGCTTCGATGACCACCATGTCGGAGCCACCCAGGATGCGTTTTGCAACCTTCCTGATGACGCTTGAATCGTCGACGAACATGCAGCGTTTCATTTCCGGGTCCTCTTTGCCTTGGGGCAATCCGGTCGTGCGGGGCATCTGGCGACCACCCTAGGCCGATCTGGTAAAGAACCCGAAAAGTCTTTAGGTAAAATTTTTGGAAAGATGCCGCCCGAGAGGCTTTTCTTCACGAATGCTTCGCTGCCGCTGCGGATTGAGCCGTCACGGCAATATTACGCCGTTGAAATACTTTGTTCTCCCGGCAAGCCGGCCGGACGCTCAGGCTGCCGAAAGCACGATTTCTTCCGCCGTCGCATGGATCGATATCGTCATCCCGGCCTCGCGGGCCAGCAGCAGCGTGTAGTAGGGCTGCACCGAATGCGCATCGATCGGCTCTTCCGGCTTGTGACCGGAATGCAGTTCGAGGAATTTCGGTGGCACGCGCAGCATCGGACCGCTTGCCGAAAGGGAAATGCGCGGCTCGGTTTCGAGATTCTCGAGGGTGACGACCAGCTTGCCGCCACGTGGAATGGCGGCGTTGGCGACGAGGATCAGGTTGAGCAGCAACTTGACCTTGTTCTTGGGCAGCAGCGCGCGCGCCCCGTTCCAGGTCAGTTCCGGCTTTTCGTTCTTGAGGAAGGCGATCGCCACCGCTTCGGCGTCGCCGGTGTCTATAAGCATGCCAGCGGAGCCTGCCGCGCCGAAGGCGATGCGGGCGAACTGCAACCGGGCCGAGGCGTTCTTGGCGCTCTGGCGGATGAGCCGCATGGCGTCTTCGTCGGCGCCGCCCTCGTCAAGCAGTTCAAGCCCATTGTTGATCGCGCCGACCGGCGAGATAATGTCGTGACAGACGCGGCTGCACAGAAGCGCCGCGAGGTCAGGCGCGGAAAGGGTGAACAGATCGGCCATCGGTGAAAATCCCTGCAAAATTCCACAATTCCTGGCCGAGCGATTGATCGTCGCGCCTGCCCACACGAATCACGCCTCAACCCGAGGCTTTCTGAATACACAGCACCCGTACGTACAGCAACAAATCCAAAATTGTCGTCGGCAAATGGCGCGTTTGCGCAGACTTTCAGCGCCGCGCGACCCCAAAAGCTAGCCTTCGAACCGCCATCTTCCTGTGGGAGTTAATGGTTGAAAAAGGATTACGGCATAGTTTGCCCCTAACAGTCATCCTTAACGGCCGCCTAAAGAGCCGGACCGGATGCGAGGCGTCGGCGAAAGTGCTCCATGACGGAGATTGGAAGCATGTTTTCCCGATTCTACGACCGGAGTTTCCTCCGTGTCATCTCAGGCCGGAAGTTTCTCCGTGTCTGCTCAATGGCGATCACGCTCATGGGCGTCCTCGTCTTCTCGACTTCAGCCCTGAGGGCCCAGGAGTACACCGCTCAGGAGATTGTCGATTCCGGTCACAAGTTCTTCGGCGCGACATCGGGTGGGCTCGCCACCGTCGTCGAGAAGATCTTCGCCTCCTACGGCCTGCCCAATGGCTATCTGCTCGGTGAAGAGGGGTCGGGCGCGCTGATCGGCGGCCTGACCTACGGCGAAGGCACACTCTACACCAAGAATGCCGGCGACCACAAAGTGTTCTGGCAAGGCCCGTCGCTGGGTTGGGATTTCGGCGGCGAGGGGTCCCGGGTGATGATAGCTGGTCTACAATCTCGACGATGTCAGCAACCTCTACAACCGCTATGGCGGCGTCGCCGGTTCGGCCTATGTGGTGGCGGGCGTCGGCTTCAATGTGCTGAAGAACAACAATGTGCTCCTGGTGCCGATCCGCACCGGCGTCGGCGCCCGGCTCGGCGTCAATCTCGGCTATCTAAAACTGACCGAGCGGGCAACCTGGAATCCGTTCTAAAGTCCACCCGTCATGACCGCAATGCCAAGTTTTCGATGGGAATTGTAGCCCTTTGACCCTCCACACGCTGTGGCAAGCTCTTGCCGCAGCGCCGGATTTCCGCCATGCCAGTGTGATGCGGTCCAGTTCCGGCGGTTGCCGCCGATAGCGGGTAGTCCTTTGGTTCAGTCGGTCCTGTTCTTTGCCCTCGGCTTTCTCTGCGCCGGCTTCCTGGCGCTGATGGTGGCTCCGGCTGTCTGGCGCCGTGCCGTCGCGTTGACCCGCAGGCGCATCGAGGCCTCTATCCCGCCTCACGCAGACCGAAATCCAGGCAGACAAGGACCGCATCCGGGCGGAATACGCCATGGCAAACCGCCGCCTCGAAATGAACGTCAAGGCGCTGCGCGAGAAAGCGGCCGAACAGCTCGTCGAGATCAGTCGTGGCCACGAGGCGTTGAAGGGGTTGGCGATCGAGCGCACGGACAAGAACCACGCACTTGCCGAACTCGGCGCCAAGAACGAGGCGCTGCGGCAGCGCGAAGAGGAACTGCACCGGCTTTCGGAGCTGCTCAAGGAAACCGAACGCAAGCTGGAGAAGCGGGCGCTTGAGCTCGAAAAGCTGGAGCACATGTATGACGATGCCAGTTTTTCCTCCTCCAGCCGCCAGATCGAGCTCGTGGCGCGGGAGTCCGAATTGCAGAAGCTGGCCAGCGATATCGCGCTGCTGCGCGGCCAGCGCAAGGAAGCGGACCGGCGCCAGCAGGAGATCGCGGCCGAAAGCAAGGCCGCGCGCGACGCGCTGAAGGCGGAGAAGAAAAGGGTGGCCGAACTCGACAAGAAGGTCGAACGGCTGCTGGCGACGCTCGCCGATCGCGAGGACAAGCTCGACCGCCGCGAAAAGGAGCTGGCGCGGCTGCGCGAAAAGGCGAAGGCCGAGGATGGCGCACCGGCCTTGCGGCTGGTCGGCAAGCCGGATGAAGCGGGCAGGCATGACGATGCCAAACAGCGCGATGATCTGGACCAGGCGATCGCCAAGCTCGATAGCGACCGCGAGCGGCTGGAGGCCAGGCTGACGGCACTGGCGCGCGAGAACAAGCGGCTCAAGGCGGATCTCGGCGCCGCGGCATCGTCCGGCACGGCGAATGCCAGTGCCGCGCTGCGCGAGCAGATGAACGAGCTGGCGGCTGAAGTCGTCCACCTGACGGCCAAGCTCGAGGGGCCCGATTCCCCGATCGCCAAGGCGCTGGCGGCGCCGCAGGACAGCCGATCCAGCGGCGGCGACCGCAGCCTCGCCGATCGCGTGCGGGCCTTGCAGAAGGCGGACGCGAACTGAAACGGCGGTGCCCCGCCGCCGCCCTTGCTCAACGATTCGAGAAGTGATGCAGGGCAATGGCTGACGCGGCGGCGACATTCAGGCTGTCGAAGCCTTTCGACATGGTGATCCGCACGGTTTGCAGGCGCGCCAGCAGGCTTTCTGGCAGGCCTTCGCCCTCGGTGCCGAGATAGAGCGCCAGGCGCTGGGCCGGCCTTGCGTCGCGTATGTCGGTATTTCCGCGCGGCGATAGGGCGAATTGTTCAAAACCCCGTTCGGCGAGCGTCGCCGTAAAGCCTGACGTGTCGGTGAAGGACGCAAACGGGATCTTGAGCGCGGCGCCGACGGATCACGGATCGCCTTGCGGTAAAGCGGATCGCAGCATGTCGCATCCATCAGCACCGCATCGGCGCCGAAGGCGGCGGCGTTGCGGAAGATCGACCCCATATTGTCGTGGTTGGCGATGCCGACGAGCACCACCACCAGGGCCTGGCCGGACAGGGCATCCAGCAACGGTCCGGCCGCTTGCGGCGTCTCCTTGCGGCCGATGGCCAGGATGCCGCGATGCATGTGGAAGCCGGCGATCGCATCCATCACCGCGCTGGTGACGATGTAGACCGGCAGGTCCGCCGGCGCCTTGTGCAGGATGTCCTCCAGGCCGTCGAGCCGGTTTTCCAGGACAAGAATGGATTCGGCGCCGAAGCGGCCGGACGACAGAAGCAGGTCGAGGACCACTTTGCCTTCGGCGACGAAACGGCCTTGCCGGCCGGCAAGATCGCGCTCGCGGATATCGAGATAGGCGGCGACGCGCGAATCCCGTGGGTCGTCGATGCGAATTGGGTCCATGTCCTGCGCTCAAATATCGAGAGCGTGGTCCGCGCGTCGGGAGAGACGCACAAGCCACGCTCCGGAAATCGTCAGCGAGGTAAGCGGGCGCAGGAGCGTCCGGTCAAGTCCCGGCGCGGCGCAATCTCTGCGCCATCTGGGACAGGTCCTCCTTGCCGGTGCCGAAAATACCATCCAGCACGACAAGCAGTTCGCGCACCGCGTCGGATTTGCAGGAGTAGTAGATCATCTGACGGTCGCGGCGGGTTTCCACGAGGTCAAGCGCCCGCAGCTTGGCCAGATGCTGCGAGAGCGCGGATTGGCTGAGCATCACCTTGTCGGCGATGGCGCCGACCGACATTTCACCGTCGATCAGATAGCTCATAATCAACAGCCGCTTTTCGTTGCCCATGAGCATCAAAAATTCGGCAGCAGATTCGGCGTTTGCGATTAGCTTTGTCGAGACCATGAATGCCCCATGCTGTTTGCTCATCGAGGCGCCATGGGGGCAATGGTGCCTGAATCCATAAATTCACTTGCGAAAGGCCACCGACGAGTCAGCGCCCTCTCTGGAGGGTAGAACATTTCTTTCAAATCTCAAGTGTTGCTTTTGATCAAATGCAATTAAGTTTCATTATTTGCCTGCCCGGCCGCCCGGCCGCCCCTGGCCATTTCGACCAGAACGGGTCGCAATTCCCGCGCTGATACCAGCGGTTGTGGGAAGAATACGCGGCAAACATTGTCTCCCGACACCAGATCCATGCCATCAACGTCCAAACCGGCAATGCTCCAGCCGTCGCCAGATGCCCCGGCGTAATGATGCGCGTAAACGGCGACCGCGTCCAGATGGTCCGCGTTCATGTGCTCGACGGCGGATTGTTCGCCCGCCGCAAGCTCTTGGACGATGGGTCCGACGGTGACGAGATCGGAGCGATCGAGCAGATAGGCCTTGCCGAAACCGCCATTGAGGCTGGCGCGCTGGGGCTCGAGGCGAAAGATCGAGAAGTCGCCGAGCCCGGCATAGAGGCTCGCCTTGGGATTGCGGTTGAGATAGCGGCGCTCGGCGCGGGCGTGCGTGTCAGAGCCACGCTCGAGCCGCGACGCCTGGCAGATCAGCGTCAGCCGCGGATATGCCAGCGGGTCGCCCTTGCCGGGCTCGCCGAGCAGCAGGGAACAGCGTGGATCGGCAAGCATGGCGGGCGTGTGCGCCGAGAGCATCGAGACCAGGATCAGCGGCGCGCCGTCGATATCGGTGGCAACACCAACCCGGCTCGCCAGCGGCGACCCGGTCTGCGGCTCCAGCACCGCCAGGGCGCCGAAGCGGGCGCTGCGCAGAAGCGTCTTCGCCAAGCGGATCGCCTCGGCGTCGGTCTCGCGGATCACGTCCTTCTTTTGATCGTCCAAGGGTCTCGTCCTGCTAAGTTGATTTTCATATTCCACTTATCAGACGATGATGCCGGTTTTGGCAAGCGTTCTATGCAAGCCGCCCAAAACCGCATCGCACTTCTGGACTTATACTACTTCGGCGCCATGCGGATGGCGCCGTCGAGGCGGATGGTTTCGCCGTTCAGCATCTGGTTTTCGATGACGTGCAGGGCAAGTGCGGCATATTCGGACGGTTCGCCGAGGCGGGACGGGAAGGGCACGGCGGCGCCGAGCGAATCCTGCACCTCCTGCGGCATGCCGGCCATCATTGGTGTCTTGAAGATGCCGGGTGCGATGGTGCAGACGCGGATGCCGGAACGGGCGAGGTCGCGCGCCACCGGCAGGGTCATGCCGACCACGCCGCCCTTCGAAGCGGAATAGGCGGCCTGGCCGATCTGGCCGTCATAGGCGGCGACCGAAGCGGTGTTGACGATGACGCCACGTTCGCCGCCCTGCAGCGGCTCGAGCCTGGCGGCGCGGTCGGCGACCAGGCGGATCATGTTGAATGTGCCGATCAGATTGACCTCGATCACCTTGCGGTATTGATCGAGCGGGTGCGGCCCGTCCTTGCCGATGGTCTTCATACCAATGGCGATGCCGGCGCAATTGACCAGGAGGCGCGGCTCGCCAAGCTTGCTCGCCGTCTCGGCGACGGCGGCGGCGCCACTGTCGGCGCTGCTGACGTCGCATTGCACGGCAATGCCGCCGATTTCGGCCGCGACCTTGGCGGCGCGGTCGATGCCGACATCGAAGATGGCGACGCGGGCACCCTTGGCGGCAAGGGCACGCGCCGTTGCCTCGCCAAGCCCGGAGCCGCCGCCGGTGACGATTGCGATCTGGCCGTTCGGGTTCATGGCGTCATCCTCTCCCGGAGCATTTCATTATTTCACGAAAGCGCCGAACCGTTTCACATCTTCCTAGAATTGCTCCAAGAAAACAGGGATGGATCAGGCCCGGATCGACGGTCAAGGTCAAGCCATCGCCTAGACGTGCTCGGCGACCCTGGCCTGGGTGGCATGGCCGACCTCGCCCGTGAGCCTGGCCACCGCGCCCGGCGTGATCTCGTGCGACAAAAGGCGGTCGAGATCGACAGGGCGCGGCATCGAGATCTGGCCGCGCGGGATGCGCTTGAAGCCGAGCGGCCCATAATAGGGCTCGTCGCCGACCAGTATGACGGCGGGCGCGCCGGCCTTTGCAGCCGCTTCGAGTGCGATCGCCACCAGCCGACGGCCGATGCCGAGATTCTTGAAGGCCGGCCGCACCGCGAGCGGCCCGAGCATCAGCGCGCGGCCGGCGCCGGCGGCGATGCGGGTCATGCGCACCGAGGCGACGACGAGATCGCCATCGACCGCCACAAAGGACAGCGCACGCTCGTGGCCGCCGGCTTCGCGGATCTTGTAGGCGGCCAGCACGAAGCGGCCGGGCCCGAAGGCCTCGTCATTGATGGCTTCGATTTCGGGGTCGTGCGCCGGAGTTTCCGGCAGGTATTTCACGTCGGCAAGGCTCATGGTCTTTGCGTTCCGGTAGAGGAGGAAAGGTTGCTGCAAACGGCAGCGTTCGCCAGTCAGCGCTTCATCAAGCGCGGGCGCCCTTTCGTCGTCGGTCAAACCGGATCAAAGCAAAGTCGAACATGCGGAGTGTCCGCTAGCATCAATTTTCGGCCGCCGCAATTGGCCTGATGTGTTCGCCGGCTCCGTCAAGTGACGGTCTGTTCAGCGCCTGATGTCTTCGGCGGGGCAAGCTTGCGCCTAGATAATGTGAAAGGACGCAAGGAGATTCGCATGGGATTGCTGGTCGAGGGCAGGTGGCAGGATCGTTGGTACGATACGGCGGACAATGGCGGCAGGTTCGTGCGGACGCAGTCGCAATGGCGTGACTGGATCACCGTCGACGGGGTGCCGGCCGAAGGCCGGAGGCGCGGCTTCAAGGCCGAGCCGGGCCGCTACCATCTCTATGTCTCGCTCGCTTGCCCGTGGGCGCATCGGACGCTGATTTTTCGCGCGCTGAAGAGGCTCGAAGGCATCATCTCCGTCTCGGTCGTGCATCATTTCATGGGCGCCAACGGCTGGACATTCCTGGCCGAGGACGGCGCCACGGGCGACACGCTTTACGGCTTGGATTTCCTGCACCAGATCTATGCCAAGGCCGATCCCGCCTATTCCGGCCGGGTGACCGTGCCGGTGCTTTGGGACAAGAAGGAGCAGACCATCGTCTCCAACGAGTCTTCAGAGATCATCCGCATGCTCAATTCGGCGTTCGACGCATGGGGCGATGCAAGCCTTGATTTCTATCCCGAGGATCTGCGCAATGAGATCGACCGCGTCAACGCGCTGGTCTATCCCGCGGTCAACAACGGCGTCTACCGCGCCGGCTTCGCCACCACGCAGCGTGCCTATGAGGAGGCGTTCGGCGAATTGTTCGCGGCGCTGGATACGTTGGAGGAACGGCTGTCAAAACAGCGCTATCTCGTCGGCGACCGCATCACCGAGGCCGACTGGCGGCTGTTCACCACGCTGGTGCGCTTCGATCCGGTCTATGTCGGCCATTTCAAATGCAATTTGCGGCGCATCGCCGACTATCCGAACCTGTCGAACTATTTGCGCGATCTCTACCAGGTGCCAGGTGTCGCCGCGACCGTGAACCTCCATCATATCAAGGCGCATTATTACGGCAGCCACGAAACAATCAATCCGACACGGATCGTGCCGGTGGGGCCGGAACTGGACTATGGCGCGCCGCATGACCGGGCAAGGTTCGCGACCTGAGATCTGCAGTCCCCGCGGCGGGGATGGTCGCTATCGGAAGGTTTCCGTGTTGATGCGAGCCTGTCTGTCAAGCTCGGCCTTCAGGAAAGGCATGCTTACCAATAGGGCGACGCGGGTTCCTCCTCAAAAACCTCGGCGATACGTCGCAGCGTTGCCGGCGTCGTTCCCTCCGGCAAACCATCGAGCGGGAAGAAGCCGGCCTCGGCGATCTCGTGGTCCGGCAGCTTCGGTATCGTCTGACTGAATTGCTCGATGACGTAAAAGCCGACATGGTCGCGGCGGCTGGAGCGGCGGTTGAAGTGCATCGACTTCAGCACCGCCGGCGCGTTCAGCGCGATGTTGCCTTCCTCGGCGAGTTCGCGCACCAGCGCCTCGGCCAGCGTTTCTCCGACCTCGACGCCCCCACCGGGAAGCTGCCAGCCGGGCACATAGGTATGGCGGATCAGGAAAACGGAATTCGTCGCGGTATCATGGACGAGGCCGCGCACGCCGAGTGTCATTGGCCGCCGCAGTACGAAATAGAGATGGAACAACCTGGCCCGCAAACCCGACCAGCCGGTCTGGCGGAAGATGTCGTCCGGATTTGCCATCAGGTGCGAAACCGTGGGTGATAAGGAAACCTTGAGTGGAAAGCGGGGCGCTGGTCGCCTATGAGGGATGGATGTTCAGGCTCGCGCATATTTCAGATGTCCATCTGGGGCCGCTCCCCGATGTATCCTATCGCGATCTCGCCTCCAAGCGCGTGCTCGGCTACGTCAACTGGCAACGCAATCGCCGGCGCCATATGCATGACGCCGTCATCGACGCCATCACCGCCGACATCAAGGCGCAGAACCCCGACCACCTCGCCGTCACCGGCGACCTCGTCAATTTGGCGCTCGACGGCGAGATCGAGATGGCCAAGCACTGGCTGGAGACGCTGGGATCGCCGAACGACGTTTCCGTGGTTCCGGGAAACCACGACGCCTATGTGCCCGGCGCCTTCGACAAGGTCTGCCGCTCATGGGCGGCCTGGATGAGCGGCGACGGCGTCAACACGCCGGTCGACCGCAACGCGTTCCCCTATCTGCGCGTGCGCGGCAATGTCGCGCTGATCGGCGTCTCGACGGCGCGCGCCACGGCCCCCTTCATGGCCAATGGCTTCTTCATGGAAGGGCAGGCGGACCGGCTCGGCAAGATCCTGCGCGATACGGCCGGGCAAGGCCTGTTTCGCGCGATCATGATCCACCATCCGCCGGTGCGCGGCGCCGTTTCGCAGCACAAGCGGCTGTTCGGCATCGCCCGCTTCCACAAGGTCATTCGCAAGAACGGTGCCGAGCTCGTCCTGCACGGTCATTCGCATCTGCCGTCGTTGTTCCAGATCGGGCTGCGCAGCACCAAGGTTCCAGTGGTCGGTGTCGCCGCCGCTGGCCAGGCGCCGGGTGGCAAGCATCCGGCCGCACAGTACAATCTGTTCGATATCGATGGCGAAAAGGGCAATTGGCGCATCCGCCTGACGCGGCGCGGCCTGACCGGGCCGGCGATACCGCCCGCCGATCTGCAGACCTTGGAACTGGGTGTGGAGGCCAGCGCTTCTATGGCCGCAGGCTGAAAACCATCGCCACGAGGCGGTCCCAGAACAAGGCGACCGACACCGCCAGGCCGACCAGCGCGCCGGCGGCGACCAGGCCAAGGCCTGACAGGAAGGCCGACCAGCCCTTGCCGCGTTGCGGCGACCGCAGCGGCGGCTCGGCCTCAGCCACCTCGGCGCGCCTCATGGCGGCGACGGCCGGCTCGACCCCGCCCTCCATCATCCTCTGGCGCTCGACGATGCGCTCGGCGACATAGCGGGTCACGGAATCGGCAACTGGCTTCATCTCGGTCGATTCGGCAAGCACCACACGGCCGATGCGGGTGTCCTTGAGGAAGCGATAAGTGCGGCGGTCGCGCCCCATGGCGACATGGCTAACGGCATCGATCCACAGGCGCGGCTGCAGCCCTGACGAAACGACGAAGTCGAAATTGTCCATGTCGGCGGGCACATCGGCAAAGACGGGTGCGAGTTCGGCGGCCAGGAGATCGAGGCGCATGCGATGCGCCTCGCGCATGTCGACGACGACATCGTCGCGGTCGGCGAAGGCGTTCTTCACATCACGGATGGCATCGGACAGTTTTCTCGACGGATCGATCTTTTCGCCTGCGTCCTTCATCGGCGTCTGCCTCGCGGGTTTGGTTAACACGGGGTTAACACAGACGCCGGCAAAATGCACTGGCGAGATGAAGCGGACAGAGGCGGTCTGGGATGTTGCGCTGAAGCGCGTCGCGTTGCGCGACGCGCTTCAGATCTTTGTTTCATGCACGTCGTTCTCCCAAAACCGAGGTCACTTTTGGGCGACATGCATTAAGCAACTCAACTGGCCGCCGCGGCGAGTTTGGGGCGAACGGGCCTGGCGCGACGGTTCATATTGCGCCGGATGATGCTGGCGATCAGATCGGGCGCTTCCTCGATCAGCATATGGCCGGCCTCCAGCACGTGATGCACATGAAAGCGCGCCGGCAGGTCGTCGGCCTGGGTGAAGGGCAGCACCGCGTCATCACTGCCCCATACCACCATCACCGGTATGGCCAGCCTGTCCAACAGTTCACGCGGGATGACGCCTTGGCGGTCGTCCCTGGTCATGGCGGCGGCGATCTCGACGAGTTTTTCCGATTGTCGGGGCCGCTTGCGCATCTCGCAGAGCATATCGGCGATGTGATCAAAAGGTCGCGCCAGTGGACCCGACATAGCGGCAAGACAGGCGAGGATCTCGGATGGGCTCCGTGCGGCGGCATAGCGGCGCAACAGCGGCCCGTTGATCTCCGGGCCGAAGCCGCCAGGCGCCAGAAGCGTCAGCGAGGCCACCTTCTCTGGCTCGGCCAGAGCCATCAAGGTCGCCACCGCTCCGCCCATCGAATGACCAACGAGATGGATGCGTTTGACCTTGCGTGCCGCAAGGTCGGCAAGAACCGCCCTTGCTGCCACCTTTGCGGGCCCGGCACCGGCAAAGTCGAACGACAGGCCATGTCCCGGCAGGTCATAGGCAAGCGTGCACGCGGAAGGGGCGAGCGAGGCGATCACGTCGCGCCAGACGTTGTGGCTACCGCCAAAACCGTGCAGCAGGACGATGGTCTTCGAACCAGATCCTTGTTCGGCGGCATAGAGCGATGAAATCATGAAGGTGGGAGCTTGTTGCAGATTGTGAAAAGCGCGGACCTGACACCAAATGCGGCTGGATTGCGCTTCACCCAGCGTCATAGCCAGTAAAATTTTCGCGATTGTTCGCGAAGGCGAGCCTGTAATTCAATGGGGTTTGTCCAGCGGAAGCCGGCAAATCAGCCCGATTGGGGGCCCTTGTTCTCCGTGCGCGACCGCCCGGCAATTCCATTGGTCCAACGGCCGGTGTTTGTTCAACTTCAGCTGGCGTCGCCGAGCCCGGCGGCGCGCAAGGCGCCGACCAGCCGCTCGGTCAGGTCGGCCGGATATTTTCGGTCGATGAAGGTCGCGCGCGGATTGGCGGCGAATTTGGGGAATTTGGCGGTGAGTTCATCGAGCAGCTTGCGTGCCAGGCTGTCCTGACCGGAGATCCTGGCGCCGATCAGCCGGGCGGCAAGATAGTGCGATTTCGTTGCCGTGGTTCTCAGTGCGGAGCTGGCGATCGCGGCCTTGCTCGTGTCGCCGAGCATCAACTCGCCGGCGAAAAGCCCGAAATCCCACCATGTCGGATGGCCGCTGGAGGCATCCACCGCATGAGCCAGAAGGGGTGTTCCCTCGGCGTAGCGGCCGGCGAAGACCAACCCATAACCATAGGCGGCCGCCATGGAGACGTCATAGGGGTTGAGATCATGGGCCTTGCGCATCCAACGCAGCGCCTCGTCGGCATTGCCAAGACGCGAATTGATGTAGCCGTAGGAACGATGCGCATAGGGACTGGTCGGGCCCATCTGCACGGCGCGATGGGCGAATGTCATCGCCTTCTCGATCGTCGCATCCGGCGGATAGGCGTAATGGTCGTTCACGGCCTCGAGGTGCAGCGAGGCGAGCTCGGAGTAAACAAGCGACGATTTTGCGCCGTTCTCGGCAAGGGTTTCGAGGCAGCGATAGGCGGCCTCGTGGGTTCTGGCGTTCTGATCGAGATAGTATTTGCCGTTGAGCAGCAGGCACTGCGTCAGGCCGTTCTGAATGCCGCTCTGCTCGATATAGTTGTAGATCGTGCCGGACGCGGGCAGTGCCGAACTCAGGATGCCGGCGATACGGTCCTCGACGGCCGATGGCGCGCTGTCGGCGGCTGTCAGGTTGCGCGACAAAAGCACACGTCCGGTCGCCACGCTCTGCAGCTCGATGGTGATCTCGCCCGCGCCCGGTCCAGGCAGGACATCGAACATGAAGCTCGTTGCACTGGCGACCGGGTCGGTCTTGTCGACCGTGTCGCGGCCGATAAAGTCGATGGTATCGAAGCCGCTCAGGCCGGCACGCAACGACGCGGCGACGCGGCTGGCGTCCGCGCCGCTGGCCTTGACGGCGATGTAGACGAGCGGCAGGGCCTCGCTGGCCGGGGACGGTGCGATGCTGCTGGTCAGGCCGGCGCTCTCGAACGTCGCCGGCAGATCGCCGCCGGCGAGCAGCGCGCCGCCGCCCTGGCGCAGGATCAGGACGCCGAGCATGGCGATGACCACAACGATCGCCATCCAGAAGAACGTGAGATGGCGCGCCACAGAGGGCGCGGGTGCCGCCGCCGGCGCCAGCAACGCGGCGGGCGCAACGGCCTCGTCGGCAGTATTGGGGTGCTCGGCTGGAGCTGCTGCCGCTGGCGCCTGCTCGGCGGGTTTGGCCACTTCCGGCAGACGGATCGCGTTGAGCTCATAGGCCGGAACGTAGCCGCCGCGTGGGATGGCGATGCGGACGGGCTCGGCGATGCCTTCATTGGCGAAATACTGCTGCAGCAATTCGCGCAGCCGGCCTGCCTGCACCCGCACCACGGCATCGGTCGACGGATCGAAATCGCCGTCCTTGCCGAAGACGTCCATGGCGATGGAAAAGCCCTTGAGCCTGTCGGCTTCGCCGGCCTGCTCGCGTTCGACGAGATAACGGATCAGCTTGCGCGCGCGCTCGGACCGTCCGAACGTTTCGCTGGCAAGCAGTCGCTCCAGTGTCTCGCGCACTGCGGGGGCGGCAGGCGTGGCATGCTGCAAGTGTCGATCCTCTCGAAGTCGGCACAGGTTGAGGCGCGATCATATAGGGCTCGCACCACCACACAAGTATACACCCGTTATGCGATCGCGTACCTCACCGGATAATTTTCCGGTGGTTAATGACGCTGCCGATGCCGGCTACAGGATTGGTGTGCCGCCGGTGTCAGCCGTTTGAGGCCAAGGCCTTGTTCGGCTTGAAAAAATGGCTGGCGCGAGAGTGGCTGTGATCTCTCGCGCCAATCGTCGGTAGATGCTACCGCGGCTTGCGGCCGACGATGCGGTTGGCTGCCGACGTCACCGCTTCCAGCGAGGCGGCGACGATGTTGGTGTTGATGCCGGCGCCGAACAGCTTGCCGCCGGGATATTCCATTTCGACATAGGAAATGGCGGATGCATTGGAGCCACGCTGCATCGAGTGTTCGGAATAATCGAGCACCGACATCTCGACGCCGACATGGCGTGACAGTGCATCGACGAAGCCGTCGATCGGGCCTGTGCCGGTGCCTGATATGGTCACTTCCTTGCCCTTGTCGAGGATCACTGCCTCGACCACGCGCCGGCCCTTGACCACTGTATCGGGATAGGTGTGGTGGTCGAGGAATTTCAGGCGCGCGCCCGGCTGGTCGACATAGGTTTCGAGAAAGCGCTCATAGATGCGCTTGGCCGGCACTTCCTTGCCCTCGGCATCGGTGATCGCCTGGATCGCCTGGCTGAATTCGATCTGCAGGTTGCGCGGCAGATTGAGGCCGTAATCGGCCTGCAGCACATAGGCGATGCCGCCCTTGCCGGACTGCGAGTTGATGCGGATGATCGCCTCGTAGCTGCGGCCGACATCGGCCGGGTCGATCGGCAGATACGGCACTTCCCAGAGGCTGGTGTTGGCCTTTTTCAGCGCCTTCATGCCCTTGTTGATGGCGTCCTGGTGCGAGCCGGAAAAGGCGGTGTAGACGAGTTCGCCGACATAGGGGTGACGCTCGGGGATCTTCAACTGGTTCGAATATTCATAGACGTCCTTCATCCGGTTGATGTCGGAGCAGTCGATGCCCGGATCGACGCCTTGTGTGTACATGTTGAGCGCCAGCGTGACGATGTCGACATTGCCGGTGCGCTCGCCATTGCCGAACAGCGTGCCTTCGACGCGGTCCGCGCCCGCCATCAAGCCGAGTTCGGTGGTGGCGATGCCGGTGCCGCGGTCATTGTGCGGATGCAGCGAGATGATCAGGTTCTCTCTGGCGTCCAGATTGCGGCACATCCATTCGATGCGGTCGGCATAGATGTTGGGCGTCGACATCTCGACCGTCGACGGCAGGTTGATGATCAGCTTGTTGTCCGGCGTCGGCCTGACGATCTCGGTGACGGCGTTGCAGATCTCCAGCGCGACTTCGAGCTCGGTGCCGGTAAAGCTTTCCGGCGAGTATTCGAAGCGATAGCCGCCGCCGGCCTTGGCCGCCATGTCGGTGATCATCTTGGCCGCGTCGGTGGCGATGCGCTTGATGCCGCCGACATCCTTTTCGAAGACGACGCGGCGCTGCAATTCGCTGGTCGAATTGTAGAAATGCACGATCGGGTTGGTGGCGCCCTTCAGCGCCTCGAAGGTGCGCGTGATCAGCTCGGGCCGGCACTGCACCAGCACCTGCAGCGACACATCGGCGGGCACGTTGCCTTCCTCGATGCACCAGCGGGCGAAGTCGAAATCGGTCTGCGAGGCCGAGGGGAAGCCGATCTCGATCTCCTTGAATCCCATGTCGAGCAGCAGGCCGAACATGCGCGCCTTGCGCTCATGGCCCATCGGGTCGATCAGTGCCTGGTTGCCGTCGCGCAGGTCGACCGAACACCAGATCGGCGCCTTGTCGATGACCTTCGAGGGCCAGGTCCGGTCGGTGAGGCCAACGGTCGGATAGGGTTGATATTTGCGGGCCGCGTCGGGCATGCCGCGGGCTGGTTCGACATGCTTGCCTGCTACAGCGGCATCAGGGCGGATCTGTTCTCGTGCGTTCATCGTCTTGTTCTCCCGGCGGCCCTCGGATCCGTCTCGGACGGATGGCTGGCGAGTGGCGCCTTTACCAGATTTTTTCGTTCGCTTGATGTGACTGCCAATTTTGAGACTGGCTAAGGAGCATGCGCTTGCGCGGCGGTTCGACCGCCGGGCGCTCCTTCAGCGAACCCGGCGATCGCCGATAAGGCCGAGAAGAAGCAGGGTCGAGGCAAGCGCGCGCACGGTCTCGCCGGCAAAGCCGGTCTGACGGGAAGCGATGGTGGCGCGCGTGTTCATGCCGGTTCTCATACAGGAGCGCCCCGGCAGAGGCAAGCGGGGGCTGAATCCGTTGAACATTATCCCAAATGCCGGTGCTCTTCCCCAGGCGCCGCAAATGCGCCAGACTTGGATGCCGACGGGGCTGCGGTGCCCTGTCACCGGGAGGTGGTTGTCGATGAATTTCGTGTTCTTCTCGCCGCATTTTCCGACCAACGGCGCCGATTTCTGCGACCGGCTGAAGAAGGCCGGAGCCACCGTGCTCGGCATTGGCGATGCGCCCTATGACGCGCTTGACGGGAGGCTGAAGGCAGCGCTTTCGGAATATTACCGCGTCGCCGACATGGAGGACTACGATCCGGTGTTCCGGGCGATGGGGCATTTCATCCACAAATGGGGCCGCGTCGACCGGTTCGAATCGCTCAACGAACACTGGCTGGAGCTGGAAGCCAACATCCGCACCGACTTCAACATCTACGGCACCAAGCTCGATTTCGTGAAGAACCTGAAGCGCAAGAGCCGCATGCGCGCCTTTTTCCGCAAGAGCGGCGTCGAGACCATCGCGCAGCGCAAATGCTCCGACCGTGCCGGCGCCATGACTTTCATCCGCCGCGTCGGCTATCCCGTGGTGGTGAAGCCCGACAGCGGCTCTGGCGCTTCCAACACTTTTAAGATCTCCAACACAGGGGAGCTCGACCAGTTCTTCCGGGACAAGCCCGAGGACGTGACCTTCGTCATGGAGCAATTCATCGAGGGGCTGGTGGTGACCTATGACGGGCTGGTCAACCGCGACGGCGAGGTGGTGCTGGCGGCCAGCCACCGCTACGACCAGAGCGTCATGGAGGTGGTCAACAAGGACCGCCATATGAGCTACACCTGCTTTCCCCATATCAGGCCAGCGGTCGAGGAGGCCGGCCGCAAGATCCTGAAGGCGTTCGACGTGCGCGAGCGCTTCTTCCACATCGAGCTGTTCGAGACCAGGGACGACCGGATCATCGCGCTGGAGGTCAACATGCGGCCGCCCGGCGCCTGGATGACCGACGCCATCAACTACACGTTCGACATCGACGTCTACGCGGCATGGGCCGACATGGTGGTCAAGGACGCCGCCGGCGGGCCATATGAGGGCAAGTATTTCACCGCCTATGCCAGTCGCAAGCTGCACCTCCACTATTTGCACAGCCATGAGGACGTGCTAGCGGCGCACCGCGACAAGATCGTCCACCATCAGGCCATCGAAGAGGTTTTCAGCCGCGCCATGGGAAATTACGCCTATCAGATGCGCTCGAAGGATCAGGCGGCGCTGCGCGAGGCGGTCGCCTATATCCATGCGGAAAAGGCCTGAGGCGATGGACATCTCCTATCACAAGCATTTCTCCGGCAAGCTCGGCCGCGACATGGAATACAAGCGCTACGGTCATGCCGGCCGGCCCGTGGTGGTGTTCCCGACCTCGCAGGGGCGGTTCTACCAGTTCGAGGATTCCGGCGGGGTGGGCGCATTGGCCGAGTTCATCGATACCGGCCGCATCCAGCTGTTCACGGTCGACGGCATCGATTCGGAATCCTTCTTCGACAAGCATGCCGACGCCGCGCATCGCATCGGCCGCCACGAGGCCTATTTCCGCTATATGCGCGAGGAGGCGCTGCCGGAAATCCTGTCCGCCGCATCGGCTGCCAATGGCGGGCGCAGACTGAAGCCGTTGTTTTCAGGCTGTTCGATGGGCGGCTACCATTCCTCGAATTTCGTCTTCCGCTTTCCCGAACTCGCCAGTGGCGTCATCTCGCTGTCGGGGGTCTATTCGGCTCGCGACTTCTTCGGCAAGGCGCTGGAGGGCGACATCTTCTACAACTCGCCGCTCGATTACCTGCCCGGCATCGTCGATCCGAAGCTTTTGGCGCGGCTGAAGGCGCTGCGGCTGATCTTCTGCTGCGGGCAGGGCGCCTGGGAAGAGCGCATGCTGGTCGAGACGCGCCAGCTGGAACAGATCCTGCGCGACAAATCCATTCCCGCCTGGGTCGACTATTGGGGCGGCGACGTCAGCCATGACTGGCCATGGTGGCACAAGCAGCTGGTTTATTTCTTCGGCCGCTGGCTGGATGATGATCTGATGCACAGGCTCGATTGATGACGACCCCCGACCCCATCCGTCGCTTTGTCGAGGCCACCAATGAAGGTGATACCGAAGCCTTTCTCAACACCTTTGCCGACGACGCATTCTTGAGCGACTGGGGACGATCGTTCCAGGGGCGCGAGCAGATCGCCCGCTGGAACCAGGCCGACAATATCGGCGTGAAGTCGAACCTGAGCGTCGTCGGCATCACGCCGGCGGAAGGCGTCTATCGCGTTCGCATCGCCGTCGAGGGCAAGGGCTTCAACGGCGAGGGCGATATGACCTTCACGCTGGATGGCGACCGCATAGCGAGCCTTGTCATCACCTGACAGAAGGCTGAGCCAGCTATCCTTCCTGGCAAACCGGCACAGAAACAGGCTCGTGCTGCGCCGCCGATCCGCGACGCAGGCCGAGGAAGACGACGAGGGCGGTGACGATGGTGATTGCCGCCAGCACGATCAGCAGCCTGTCGAAAGCTGTCTCATAGGCCTGGACCAGGGTTGCGGCGTTGGCCGTTGGCAGATGCTGCGCCGTTTCACCGACATTGCCGGTCACCAGCAGCTGCGCCGCGGCGGCCGCATCCCTGGAAGATGCTCCTTGAGTAGCGAGTTGCGCCGCGGTGAAGCCTGACAGGGTCGCCATGACAATGGCCACCGCCACGCCCTCGCAAGCGACACGCGTGGTGTTGAAGATGCCGACCGCCATGCCGGCGCGCTCGCGCGGCACGACGCTGACGGCGAGCCCGTCCATCAGTCCCCAGGGCAAAGCGATGCCGATACCGATCAGCACCAGCGGCGCCACAAGCGCGACGGCGACCGGCGGCGTGAGGCTCAGCCAGAGGAGGCCGGCGGCGGCGATGAGCAGGCCAGCGCCGCAGATCGTGGCCGGAGCGATCCAGCGCGCCAGCTGGCCGGCAAGCAAGGGCAGGATCAGCAACGGCCCCGAAAGGCAGATCATCAATTGCCCGGCCTCGATCTCGCTCATCCCTTCAATGCCGATGAAGCGGATCGGCAGAAGCACCAGCAGGACGACGAAGCCATAGGCGGGCGCCGCCGCCAGGAACTGGACGCCGACGAAGCGGGGGAAGCGAAACAGCGTGAGGTCGAGCATTGGCCGGCGCACGCGTCGCTCGAAGATAATGAAAGCGGCGAAGAAGAGGGCTGCCGCGGCGAGCAGCGTGAGGACCAGGGGATCGGTCCAGCCGCTCTGCGGCGCCTGCAGTACACCATAGGTCAGCAAGGCCAGTGCTGTCGTGAAAGTGCCGGCTCCCGCCCAGTCGAGGCCGGTCGCATCCGGGTCGCGCGATTCCCGGATAGTGCGCATGCCAAGCACCGCCGAGGCAATCGCCAGCACTGCCACCAGAACAAAGATCGACCGCCAGCCGAATGCGGATATGAGCAAGCCCGAGGCGATCGGACCGAAGGCGAGGCCGATGCCGAAACTTGTGCCGAGGAAGGAGAAGGCGCGCAGCCGCAGCGGCCCTTCGAATTCCTGGGCAAGTGCGGAGGCGCCGCCGGCGAAGGCCAAGGCACCGCCGATGCCTTGCGCGGCCCTGAACATGTCGAACCAGACGATGCCGGGCGCCAGCATCGCGCCGAGCGACGCCAGGACATAGAGGCAGAGGCCGACGAGGAAGATGCGCTTGCGGCCGTGGTTGTCGGCCAGCGCTCCAGCCGCCATCAGGCTGGCGCCGAAGGTCAGCATGAAGGCGTTCGTCACCCAGTTGAGCGCTATCGGGCTGCCGCCGAGATCGGCCGCGATGCGTGAGAGTGCGACGGCCGGGCCGGTGAAGGTCAAGGGCATGGTCATCGCGGCAAGGCATACCGACAAGAGCACGAGCCATCGCTCGGCTGGGCCGGTTGTGGTCTTCGAGGTCATGAATTTTCCTATCTGAAGCAGCATCTATCGGCATGCGCGTGGGTCGCGGCGCCGGTCGCAACGACAAGATAGGTCAGCAGCCTTTCCGGAAAAATGGTATTATATCTCCTGATATACCGGACTGAAACGCTCGAATGGAAGATTACGATGGATCGTCTCAGTGGCCTGTTGGCCTTCGCCCGCACCGCCGAGTTTGGCAGTTTCATCGCTGCTGGCCGGGCGCTCGGCATTTCGGCCTCCGCCGTCGGCAAGAGCGTCGCAAGGCTCGAACAGGAGCTCGGCGTGCGGCTCCTGCAGCGCAGCACGCGGCGCGTCGGCCTGACGGAAGAGGGCAGGCTGTTCAATGAGCGGGTGCGCCGCATCCTCGACGACATCGACGATGCCGAGGCGATGCTGTCGCGGACGCGGGAAACGCCGCACGGACGGCTGCGCGTCTCGACCCCGATTGTCACCTATCATCTGCTTTTGCCGGTGCTGTCGGAGTTCATGGCCCGCTATCCCGAGATCGAACTCGACATCGATTTCAACGACCGCGTGGTCGACGTCATCGAGGAAGGCATCGACGTCGCGATCCGCAGCGGCGAGCTGCCCGATTCACGATTGGTGTCGAGACCCGTTGGACCCTTTCGTATGCTTTTGTGCGCGGCGCCCTCCTATCTCGAGCGCCATGGCACGCCCGACAAACCGGCGGATCTCACCAGGCATTTCGGCATAAACTTCCGCTTTCTCAACAGCGGCAGGCTGCTGGAGTGGCCATTCACGACCGGAAGCGCCGAACCGCAGACCCGCTCGAAGCTGACCTGCAACAATATGGAGGCCTTGAAGGGTGCCACGGTCGCCGGGCTCGGCATCGCCTGCATGCCCGATTTCCTGGTCCGCGAGGCGTTGCTGGACGGAAGGCTGCGCACCGTGCTGGACGATCATATCGACGGCCGTGGCCAGTTCCGGATGCTGTGGCCCTCCAATCGCCATCTGTCGCCAAAGGTGCGGGTCTTTGTCGATTTCCTTCCCGAGCGGCTTGCGGCGGCTGCCGGCCGGTGGGGGTGAAGAGTGGGCACCGAAGGCGCTGCAGCCTGTCAGTCCCGGATGCTTCTGGCCACCAGCCGCGCGACGCTCGGGCCGACGAGCAGCACGACCAGGAACCGCGCCGATTGCAGCGCCATGACGAAGGAGATGTCGACGTTCTGCGCTGCGGCGGCGATGATGGCGACGCTGTCCATGCCGCCGGGACTGGTCGCCAGATAGGCAGTCAGCGGATCGACGCCCAGGAGATGGCTGATCAGGAAGGCGAGCCCGCCGCAAAAGGCGATCAGCGCCACGATCGAGGCGATGATCTGCGGCAGAGCACGCGTCGCATGGCGCAGGATCGGCCTGGTGAAGTTCAGCCCGATCGACCAGCCGACCATGGCGTAGCTGATTGCCAGCAGCCAGGGCGGCAGCTGCATCTCGACGCCAAGGCCGAGATGGACGACGGTGCCGAAGATGAAGGTGCCGAGGAAGAAGGGCGAGGGCAGCCGGCACAGCTTCCCCGCAAGGCCGCCGACCAGCGCGATACCTGACGTGGCGGCGAAGGCTTGGGCATCGATCGGCGGAAACCAGATGATGGGCGGGACTTCGATGCCCGATGTGTCGACCCACATCTTGGCGACGATCGCCGCCGTCATCGAAACGAAGATGACACGCAGATACTGCATGAAGGCGACGAGGCGTTGGTCGGCGCCGAAAGCGCCGGCCATCAGCACCATGGCGGTGGCGGCGCCAGGCGAGGAGCCCCAGACGGCGGTGGTGCCGGGCAGGATGCGCCAGCGGCTGATCAGCCAGCCAAGCAGGCTGGAGGCCGCGACTGTCGCAATCACCACGCCCAGAAACAGCGGCCACTCGGCATAGAAGACGGGAAAGATGTCGGCCGAGATCGACGCGGCGACGAGACAGCCGACAATGGCCTGGGCGGAGCCGAACAGCAGGCGCGGCACCCGCACCGTGGCGCCATTGGTGCCGGCGATGATCGCCGCCAGCATCGGTCCGATCAGCAGCGCCGCCGGCAGAGCGGCCAGTTCGAGCGCGCTGGCGAACAGGGCCGAGATGGTGAGCAGGACCAGCCATTGCCAGGGCTTGCCCATACGCGCCATGCGCTCGGTGGCAAGCTGGTCGGGAGGCTGCGCCGAGGAATCCATGCTTCGGTCTTAGACGCCAAGCACGGCGATGCGAACCCCGCCGTGCTGAAAAAGCTGCCCGAAGGCCTCAGCCCGTCTTGCCGTCAGGCAACCCGAAGCCGCCGACCGGATGGGTCTCCACCTGGAACTCGAAGCCGGCGATGAAGGGGCGCGCCTTGGCGATGGCGGTCTGAACTTCCGGAAGCTGCAGCGAGGCCTTGTGGCTTGCCTGGTCCGTCCACACTTCGGTCACCCAGATCGCATCGGCGTCGGCCGGGTCGGTGGCGACGATATAGCTCAGGCAGCCCGGCAGGGCGCCGGTGCTGGCGCGCAGCACGTCCATGACCGAGTCGCGCTGGCCGCGCGCCGCCCGCATCTTGCCGATCAGTCCGTACATTCAGCTGTCTCCCCTTCAAAGTCTTCGACAAGAGTATGCGGACCGTCAGTATGCAGATAGCCGGTCACGGCATCAACTGGCCGCCATTCACCTCGATCACCTGGCCGGTGATGTAGCCGCTCAGCAGGTCCGACGAGAGGAACAGGTAAGCGCCGACGCAGTCTTCCGCCGTGCCGGCGCGGCCCTGCGGAATGGTGGCGACCATGCCCTTGATCTGCTCCTCGGTCGAATAGCGCTCATGGAAAGGGGTGAGAATCGTGCCGGGCGCCACGGCGTTGACGCGGATGCCGAAGCCGATCAGTTCCTTGGCCATGCCGCGTGTGACATTGGAGACGAAGGCCTTGGCCGAGCCGTAGAGGCCGGCGCCGCCGCCGGCACCGTTGCGCGCGGCAATTGACGAGGTGTTGACGATGAAGCCGCCCTGCTTCTTCAGCCATGGCATCGCCTTGCGCGAGGCTGTCAGCACCGAACGCGCATTGAGGTCCATAACCGCGTCGTAATGCGCTTCGGTCTGTTCGGCGTAGGGTATGCGGCCGAGCATGCCGCCGGCATTGTTCACCAGCCCGTCGAGGCGTCCGAAATGCTGCGCGCTGTCCTCGACGACGCGCTCGACGTCGGCGGGAACGGAAAAGTCGCCCTGGACGAGGAACACCTCGCCGCCGCTGTCACGAATGGTCTTGGCGAGTTTCTCGGCGGCCTCCTGGCTCGAATTGTAATGCAGCGCCACCCTGGATTTCTGCGCGGCATAGGCCAGCGCGAGGGCCGCGCCGATACCGGTCGAGGCACCGGTGACCAGCACCGCCTTGCCGGCGAGATCGGGAATGCTGAGTGTATTGGTGGCTGGCACTGTTGTTCCTCCGGGATGTCTGCCGCCCTTCGTAGGCCTTTGCCACCCCGGTGTTCAAGCCTCAGGGGCGCAGATAGGCATAGCCCTGGCTTTGCAGTTCCGCGAGCTTCACGACGCCACCCTTGTCGGCGGCATGGAAGCCGTCGAGCAGGTCGGCAAGCGAAATATCCATGCCCCGCATGGTGTTGCCGCAGGCTTGCGGCTCGAGCCCTTGCTGCACCAGGCCGGCGAAGCGGCCGGAGACCGCGGCCGAAATGCCCTTCGACTTGAAGCTCGCCAGGGCCGGGCCATGCACGACCAGCACGATGTCGGCATTGCCGCCGGTGCCCTCATAGTGGTTCTTGATGTTGCCGAGCACGAAGTTGACCTTGTCCACATCGCTCAGATGATAGGCAACCTTCAGCCGTGGGGTTTCCGTCGCCGCGGCCTGCGCGGCCCGCAGGCCAAGAAACGTCCCGGTTCCGGCAAGAACCGCGCGGAACATGTCGCGTCGGCGCATGGCATCCTCCTCAGATTTCACCGCTATTTGCGTGGCTGCGGCCGCAATACTAGCATAAGTTGACGCTACGTCCTGTCGATGCGAGGAGAGGTCACATGACGTTCAGGGCAGGGGAATGGAAGACAATCGCGGGCGCCGGATTTGGTGCCGCGCTGCTTGGTTTGCTGACAGGCACAGCCGTCGCTGACGACGCGCTCAAGCTCAGGGAACTCAGCCCGAGCGGGGCGGACGTCTGTTTCGGCCGGGTCTATGACGCGCCCCATCTCAAGGCGCATCCGAAGCAGAAGGTGGCGCGGATCTTCTTCTACTATGGCCATGATCCGGTCAGCCGGCCAAACGAAGAGCCCACGGCAAACGCCGACACGTCCTATAATGGCTTTCTCACCACGACGGTGCGTGGCGCCAAGGCGCCGCAATGGGCCGGCGGCTGGTGCAACCATGAATCCGAGGATGGCACATCAGGGCCGATCCGTTGCGGCATGGACTGCGACCGCACCATGGCCTCGCTGAAGGTCGATGACAAAGGCCGTCTGGTTGTCACCGATGTCTCGGCCGACCTTTATCTCGATGCCGGATCGGAAGAGGAACTCAGCAAGGCCGAATATGACAGGCAGGCGCTGGGCACAGAGGACGACAATTTCCGCCTCGACCCGATGCCGGCCGCGACCTGCAAGGCCGAGTTCGCGCGCATCGATCCGATCGATCCGGCGCTCGGCCCGCCGCTGCGCGAGCGGCTGAAGCCCGACCAGGCCTTCTGCTACGGCCGCGAATACGACGCGGCGCATCTGGCCTCGCATCCCGACCAGTGGACGCAGTCGATCCGAGTTTTCCGCGGGCCGGTGGAACTGGCGTCCTTCGCGTCGGGCGGTGACGTCGCCAACTGGCCTGACGGCGCCGACATCGCCGTTTCGGTGACCACCAGGCTGAAGTCGGGAAAGGTCACGCAGACCTATTCCTGCCAGGGCGAAGCCGACCAGTGGCGCTGCGCCGCAAGCTCGAAGATGAGCGATTTCTCCTGCGACATCGCGCAGAAGGAAATCTTCCTCAAGCGCGGCGCTAACGGCACGATGATGCTGGCCAATCCCAACAGCAGCCTGGCGATCGTCGATCTCTGCTCGAAGGCAGCGGACGGCAAGACGAAGTCGGACGACAAGGTCTATCGGCTGGTGCCAATGCCGCAATCGGCCTGTGCGCCTTGAATACCAGCGCGTGGTCATCCTATGGCGTAGCAAGGAGCGAAGCGACGCGGCGTAGGTCCATAGGATCCATGCCGGGACTCCTGAGCGCTGCTGCGGTGCAGAATTGTCTTCCGCCGTGTGCTTCATCCTAGGTCGCGGCATGGATCCTCGGGTCTCCGCGACGGAGCTTCGCTCCTGCTCCGCCCGTGGATGACGAAGTCGAGAGGCTTCGACTAATTTTTCCAAGGTCGCGCCGGCGAACCGCCTCACGCAAACGGTACGGCCGTCGTGCCTTTCGGCAGCTTGGCCTCGTCGTCGGGCTCGACATGGATGGTGACGCGCACCGAGGGGATTTCGGCTTTCAGCGCGTCTTCGATGCGGTCGCAGATGACGTGGCTGGCGCCGACCGACATGTCGGCGTCGACGACCAGATGGAACTCGATGAAGGTGGCGCGGCCGGCGATGCGGGTTTTCAGGTCGTGCACCTCCAGCGCGCCCTTGCAATTGGCCGAGATGACGTCGCGGATGCGCATGTGTTCCTGCGTGTCGACGGCACGGTCCATCAGGCCGTTCATCGACGAGCCGATGACGTGCCAGCCCTGCCACAGGATGTTGAGCGCGACGATGACGGCAAGCGCCGGATCGAGGACATGCCAGCCGGTCAGGATTGCCCCGACCAGACCGCCGAAGACGCCCACCGAGGTGACGACGTCGGTCATGATGTGGTTGCCGTCGGCGACGAGCGCCGGCGATTTCTCCGCCCGGCCGACGCGGATCAGCATCCAGGCCCAGAAGGCATTGATCACCGTGGCGACGCCGTTGACGGCAAGACCTTTCCAGGGCTGTTCGAGTGGTGCTGGCGTCTGCCAACTCCGCCAGACCTCGTTGAGGATCAACAGCGCGGCAACGACGATCAGCACGCCTTCGAGCACCGCGGAGAAATATTCCGCCTTGTGATGGCCGAATGGATGATCCTGGTCGGCCGGCTTGTAACTGACCTGGATCGCCCACAAGGCGGCGACCGAGGCAATGACGTTGACGATCGATTCCAGAGCGTCCGAATAAAGTGCGACGGAGCCGGTAATGTACCAGGCGGCCAACTTCAACGCGAGCACGACAAAGGCGACCACGATCGACCAGAAGGCAAGGTTGGCGACCCTGCGCTTCGCGGCCGCCTTGGCTGCGATCGCCATCGTGTTCTCGGCTTCGGCCATCTAGGTCAGGCTGCCTTTTCCTTCGCCTTGCGCGGCAAATGGGCGACGATGTTCTCGATGATGCGCATGCCGGCATTGTGGCCGAGCGTCATGATCGATTCCGGATGGAACTGCACCGCCGCGATCGGCTCCTTGCGGTGCTCGAAAGCCATGATAATGCCGTCCTCCGTCTCTGCCGTGACGATGAAATCATCGGGCAAGCGCACCGGATCGGCGAAGATCGAGTGATAGCGGCCGACAGTGACTTCCTTGGGCAGGCCGGAGAAGATGATGCCCGGCTTGGAGACGCGGATGCGCGAGGGCTTGCCGTGCATGGGAATATGCAGTTGCCTGAGTTCGCCGCCATAGGCCTCGGCCAGCGCCTGCAGGCCCAGGCAGACGCCGAAGATCGGCAGGTCGCGGGCGCGCGCTCGCCTGATGGTCGCGGCGCAATCGAAATCCTTCGGCGTGCCCGGTCCGGGCGAGAGCACGACCAGGTCCGGCTTCAGCCGCTCGAACACTTCCTCCGGCACCGGCGTGCGCATGGTCGAGACATTGGCACCGGTCTGGCGGAAGTAGTTGGCCAGCGTGTGGACGAAAGAGTCCTCGTGGTCGACGAGCAGGATGTTGACACCGTCGCCGACCCGCGCGGTGGTGCGCTCGGTGCTGGCGGAGTTGCCGGTCTTGGCGTCGCGGATGGCGGAGAGCATGGCGGATGCCTTCAGTTCGGTTTCGGCTTCTTCTTCCTCGGGGATGCTGTCGAACAGCAATGTGGCGCCGGCGCGCACCTCGGCGATGCCGTCCTTGATGCGGATGGTGCGCAGCGTCAGGCCGGTGTTCATGTCGCCGTTGAAATTGACCATGCCGATCGCCCCGCCATACCAGGCGCGCGGGCTCTTTTCGTTCTGCTCGATGAAGCGCATGGCCCACAGTTTCGGCGCGCCGGTGACGGTGACCGCCCAGGCATGGGACAGGAAGGCGTCGAAGGCGTCCATGCCTTCGCGCAGCCGGCCTTCGATGTGGTCGACGGTGTGGATCAGGCGCGAATACATCTCGATCTGGCGGCGACCGATGACGCGCACCGAACCGGGCTCACAGACCCGCGACTTGTCGTTGCGGTCGACATCCGAGCACATAGTGAGCTCGGACTCGTCCTTCTTCGAATTGAGCAGTTTCAGGATCTGCTCGCTATCCGAGATCGCGTCGTCGCCGCGCTTGATGGTGCCCGAAATCGGGCAGGTTTCGACGCGGCGGCCGTTGACGCGCACGAACATTTCGGGCGAAGCGCCGATCAGATATTCGTTTTCGCCGAGATTGATGAAGAAGGAATAGGGCGAGGGGTTGATCGATTTCAGCTTGCGCGAAATGTCGGAGGGCTGCGTCTCGCAGCGCTCGTAGAACATCTGGCCGGGCACGACCTCGAACAGGTCGCCGCGCTTGAACGAGTCCATGGCGCGCCGCACCAGATTGGCATATTCGCCCGGCTCATGGTCGCCGCGCGGCGGGATGCGGTCTGCGGTCTTGAACGGCTCGGCGATTGCGTCGCGGGCTAAGCCTTCCGTCGAAAATCCTTCGCCCGAATAGTCGTAGCGGTCGGTCCAGGCCTTGGCGGAATAATGGTCGACGACCAGGATCTCGTCGGGCAGGAACAGCACGAGGTCGCGCTGGCTGGGCTTGCGCTCGAGCTTGTAGTCGACCGGGTCGAACTGGAAGGAGAGGTCGTAGCCGAAGGCGCCATAGAGGCCGAGATTGGCGTCTTCGTCGGTTTTGAACAAAGCGGTGATGGCGCGCAGCACGGTGAAGACCGAGGGCACGCGGCTGCGCTCTTCCTCGGTGAAGACGCGGCCGGGTTTGGCGACGTCGAGGCGGATCAGCGTCTTCGTCGTCTCGGCGATGGTGATGTCGGCAAGGCCGCCAAGCGTCTTGCCGATGACCGGCAACAGAGCCTCGCCGCGGCGGTTCAGCGCCTCGATGCGCATGGCGCGGCCCCGGGCGGAAATGACCAGCGGCGGATCGATGATGGCGGTGTCCCAGCGCGTGTAACGGCCGGGATATTCGTAATTCGAGGAAAACACCGCGCCCCGGCGCGAGTTCAGGCCATCGACATAGGCGTCGATCGCTCCCGCATACGGCCGGTCGTGGCGCTCACGCGTGATGGTGATGCCACCCGCGGTCACGAAGCTTTCAGCGCCGTTTTCCAGAACCTTCATCGTCATTGCCGTCTCCATCAGCTTGTTGGGGCAACGGACCCGGGACTGGCTTGGAAAAACAAATGGCCGCCCGGACTTTCCGTTGCGGCCACCCTCTCTTTTCACGCACGCGCGTTCGAACAGGCCGCTGTCAGCAGGCCCACCACCAAATGGTCTTGGTCGAACGCATGTTCATGGCGAAATCCATAGCGGCGAAAAACCGGATGCGCAACAGGTTTGAAAGGCTGTCCGGTGGCCGCCGCTTCCCGGGCTCATGGCACATCGCCACAGCCGGTGGCGTTGCCTAGACTATACATCCGACATCCAGAGAACGGGAAAATACCCATGATCGACCAGGCCGAGCGCGCGCGGACGTTCCATTCCCTTCACGTCAAGGGCAACCCGATCGTTCTCTACAATGCCTGGGATCCGGGAACGGCTAAGATCGTCGAGAAGGCGGGCGCCAAGGCGATCGCCACCGGAAGCTGGCCGGTCGCGGCCGCCTTCGGCTATGCCGATGGCGAGAAAATCCCGCTGGAACTGGCGCTCGACAACATCAGGCGCATCGTGCAGGCGGTCGACCTGCCGGTGACCATGGATCTCGAAGGCGGCTACGGCGTCGAGCCGGAAGTCGTCGCCCAGACGGTGACGCGCGCCTTGCAGGCCGGCGCTATCGGCGTCAATTTCGAGGACCAGATCGTCGGTGGCACCGGCCTGCACGACATCACCGTCCAGGTGAAGCGGGTCGAAGCGGCCGCGGCCGCCGTCAAGGCCTCGGGTATCCCGGCCTTCCTCAACGCCCGCACCGACATCTTCCTCAAGGCCAAGCCCGATGCGCATGACAAGACGCTGCTCGACCAGGCGATCGAGCGGGCGCATGCCTATGAAAAGGCCGGAGCGAGCGGCTTCTTTGCGCCGGGCCTCGGCGACGAGGGTCTCATCGAAGCGCTGTGCAGGGCAACAGCACTGCCGGTCAACATCATCGCATTGGCGCATGTGCCGCCGCGCCAGCGGCTGGCCGAACTCGGCGTTGCCCGCATCAGCCACGGTCCGGTGCCGTATCGGCAAATGGCGGAATGGCTGGAGGCCAAGGCGCGGTTGGCGATTTCGGGCTAGGTCAGTCCTCGAGCGTACCCGACCTGGCATCGGCGCTTTTCCTGTCGCCGACCAGCTTCAGCAGATCCTCGCCGGCGCGGATGATGCGACGCGAGCGGCGGGTCAGGATGATGCCGTCCTGCGGCGCGAACACTTCCGCGCGGCCATCGGTTTCGCCCGGCGCGTGGACGATGGTGGCGAGCCGATCGCCCCTGACGACACGGTCGCCGGGCTTCACGTCATAGAGCACAGCGCCAGCTCGGGGGGCGGGCATCATGTCGATGTTTTCCAACGGCGCGACGACGCCCTTGAATGGGCCGGGCGCAGGCAGCGCGCCGTCGACGACCACGCCGCGTGCCACCAGCAGCCGGTAGAGCCCTTCGGCGTCGGCTTTGGCCAGGGCGCCATCGACATCGAGGATGCCGCGATATTCGACGGTGGTGGCGACACGGCGGTCGAACTTCGCCACGTCGGCGGGAACGTTCTGGTAGGGCATGATCGAGGCGCCCTCGAAGGTGCCGTCGGTGTCCTCGCTCCACAGCACCACCGCATCGACGCCCATGGCGGCGGCGCAATCGGCCATGGCCGGCCACAGGCTGGTGTGGATGTAGAGATAGGCAAGGCCCTCATCGTCGCAATGCAGGTCGAGCACGATGTCGTGGCCGAGCGACAGCTGCACCAGGCGGGACTTCAGCCGCTGGTCGGCGCCGCCAAAGCTGGTGTCGGGCAAGAGCTTGGCGTCGGGCGCGGCGAGCAGCGGAAAAGCACGGTTGAAATTGGTGCGGGTGCCCAAATGAAAGCGGCCCTGATGCTCGCCGAAATGATATTGCGCGCGGCCGATCGGGTTGGCCCAGGGCACGATGGTGATGTCGCCCTTGATGCGGCCTTCGGCAGCGGCCTTGTTCAGCGCCGGCATCAGCGCGTCGATGGCGACGACCCCCGGCAACTCGCCGGCATGGAGGGCGGCCTGCAGATAGGCCGATGGCGCCGCCTTGTCGCTACCTGTGAAGCGGAACACCGGGAATTCGTAGGAAACGCCCTCGCTGTCACCGGCGATGCGTTCGATCGATTTCTGCATGACTTTCTCCAGTTAGAGCGAGAAGACATGCCCATTTGAGGGATCGCTGTCGATTGGTCCAGTCGGCCGCGCTATGGGCGCAAGATTTCCGTCGCTTTGGCGAATCGACGTCTATTCGGCGGCAGCCTGGAGCGGGACAGGCGCGCGCCGGTCCAGCGCTTGCGACAGCACCGCGACGGTGACCGCCAGCAAGGCGAGCATCGCGCCGACCAGCGGCAGTTGGGCGTAGGAGACGCCCGCCGAAAGCGCCACGCCGCCGATCCAGGCGCCTCCGGCATTGCCGACATTGAAGGCGCCCTGGTTCAGCGTGGCGGCAAGGTTCGGTCCTTCGGAAGCGGCCTCGACGACGCGGATCTGCAGCGGCGGCACGACGACGAAGATGAGCAGTCCCCAGAGGAAGACAATGCCGATGGCGACGCTGGCAATCGCGCCGAACTGCATGAAGCCGACGAACAGCACTGCCATCAACAACAGCGTGCCGATGACGGTCGGCATCAGCTTCCAGTCCGCCAGCCGCCCGCCGATGATGTTGCCGATGGTCATGCCGGCGCCGAACAACAGGAGCACCCAGGTGACTGCAGACGTCGACAGGCCGGACACTTCAGTGAGGTAGGGTTTTATATAGGTGAAAACGGCAAACAGGCTGGCCGAGGCCAGCGAGGCGATGAGCATCGCCAGCCAGACCTGTAGCCTGCCCAGCACCCGCAACTCGCCGCGCAGGCCGCCGCCGCTCGGTTCGGCGACATCCGACGGCACCAGCCAGGCGATGGCAGCGACCGAGATCAGGCCGATGCCGACCACGGCGATGAATGTGGAGCGCCAGCCGAAAGCTTCGCCAAGTGCAGTACCGGCTGGAACGCCCAGAATGTTGGAAAGCGTCAGGCCGGCAAACATCAGGGCCATGGCGCTGGCGCGTTTGTTGCGCGGCACCAGGCTTGCGGCAACGACCGAGCCGATGCCGAAGAAAGCGCCGTGGCCAAAAGCGGTGAAGACACGCGCCGCCATCAGTGTCCAATAGTCAGGCGCGATGGCGCAGAACAGATTGCCGACGACGAACGACGCGGCCAGCCCCACCAGCACCGGCTTGCGCGGCAGATGCGCGGTGGCCATCGCGACGATCGGGGCGCCGAAGACGACGCCCAGCGCATAGCCGGTGACCAGCAGGCCGGCCGAAGGGATCGACACGCGAAGGTCGGCGGCGACCTCCGGCAGCAGGCCCATGATGACGAATTCGGTGGTGCCGATGCAGAAGGACGCAATGGCAAGCGCAAGGATCGGCAGAGGCATGGGGCGTCCAGACTGAATCGGTTCAATCCGGAGATTGAACGAGGACACGAGCTATGCGCAATGCACATTGCTGCAATGCACCGATGCAGAAAGTCCCCAGCTCGAAGCGTTTCACGCCAGCGGCTTCAGTTCCTGGGCAATCGTCGGCAGCAGTTCCGAGACCGTGGGGTGGATGTGCGTCGCGCGCGCCAGCGTGTCTACCGGTGCCTTGGCGTACATCAGATCGAGCACACAATGCACCGCTTCGTCGCCGCCGGGACCGAGCACCGAACAGCCAAGGATTTCCCTGGTGTCGGCATCGACCAGGATCTTCATGAAGCCTTGCGTCTCGCCCTTTTCGACGGCGCGGCCGACACGTGTCATCGGCCGCTGGCCGACCAGCGCGCGGCGTCCGGATTTCTTCACCGCCGCCTCGGTCATGCCGCAGCGGCCGAGTGGCGGGTCGATGTAGAGCGCATAGGCCTCGATGCGGTCGCTGACCTTGCGTGGGTCGTTGTCGAGCAGATTGGCGGCGACGATCTCGTAGTCATTGTAGGAGGTGTGGGTGAAAGCGCCCTTGCCGTTGCAGTCGCCCATCGCCCAGATGCCGGGCACGCTGGTGCGCAGCTGGTCGTCCACGATAACGGCGCCACGCTTGTCGAGGGCGACGCCGGCTCTGTCGAGGCCGAGATCGTCGGTGTTGAGCGTTCGGCCGAGCGCCAGCAACACATGAGAACCGACGGCGGGCGGCTTGCCGGCCGAGAAGGTCACGGCGATATCGTCGCCCTGTTTGGCGAAGCCGATGTCGTCGGCGCCGACATGGACTGTGATGCCTTCATTTTCGAGGATGGACAGGATGGCGGCAGAGACGTCCTCGTCCTCGCGGCCGGTCAGGCGCGGGCTCTTCTCGATGACGGTGACTTCGCTGCCGAAACGGCGGAACATCTGCGCGAATTCGAGCGAGATGTAGCTGCCGCCGACGACGATCAGATGGCGCGGCAGGACCTCGAGATCCATCATCGAGGAATTGGTCAGATAGTCGATGTCGTGGATGCCGGGCAAATCGGGCACGGAAGCGCGGCCGCCGGTGTTGAGGAAGATCTTGTCGGCGGTCAGAAGGTCGTCGCCGACGCGCACCGTATTGGCGGATTCCAAGCGCGCATGGCCGCGATAGAGCGTGCATTTGTCCATGCCGGCGATCCAGCTTTCCAGCCCGGTGCGGGAGGCGCCCGAAACCTTGTCCTTGCGCGCCTTGATCTTGGCATAGTCGACGCCGACAGGGCCACTGAGCGTCACGCCATAGTCGGCGGCGCGCCGCGCCAGATGCGCGGCATAGGCGCTCGCCACCATCGTCTTGGTCGGGATGCAGCCGGTGTTGACGCAGGTACCGCCGACCAGCTTGCGCTCGATCAGCGCCACGCTCATGCCGGCTGCGTTCAGCCTTCCGGCGAGCGGTGTGCCGGCCTGGCCGGCGCCGATGATGATGGCGTCGAAAGTTCTTGCCGTCATGCCACCGCCGCCACGATCAGCAGGCCGCCGATGATCGCCACCGCGTCCTCGATGAAGGCGGCGGGCGGATCCTTGCCGAAGGCGGCCGCCAGCCGGCCGCGCCCTTCGGCGCCGCCCAACGTGCCGATGACCGCGCCGATTGCGCCGGCGATCAGGCAGACGATGGTGGCGCCACCGGTCGCGCCGATCACGGCGCCGGTGAAGGCGCCCATGATGATGCGGGCGCCGAACTGCTGCGGCACTTTACGGCTCGGCGTCGAAGGCAACTGGTCGGTGACGAGCTCGACGATGGCCAGGATCGTGAAGATGCCGACGGCGGCCCAATGGCTCATGAAGCTTGCCCAGGTGCCGGCAACCGGCAGCCAGCCGAGATAGGCGCCCCAGGCGACCGCGGCAGGCGCGGTCATGGCGCGCAGGCCGGCGATGACGCCGATCAGAAGTGCAAGAAGATAGAGCATGTTGATCCCCTCGATCACCAGGCCAGGACGGCCTCGAGACGGCAGGCTACCATAGGTCCAATATTTGACCAGTACTTGGCTTGGCGCTTTTCTGCTGGCCGCAACTATGCTTTGCAAGAACGTCAATCGGAGACCCGCCATGGCTGGAAGCGAGCGCGCGAAGATGGCGGCGCGGCGAATGGTACACTTGCCTGGATGACGAGCTGGAGGCGCTGCGTGCCCTCGCGCGCGACGCGGTGTTCGAGCACAATTGCCTGCCGCCAAGGCAGCGCGGAAATCTCGGGCCGGGCCTCAAGGCATTGCTCGGCGGCGTGGGCGAGGGCGCCCGCATCGAGGCGCCGTTCCACTGCGCCTACGGCTTCAACATTCTTCTCGGCGATGGCGTCTTCCTCAACGCCGGCTGCACCATCCTCGACACGGCAGCCGTGCGCATCGGCAAGGGAACGCTGCTTGGCCCCAATGTGCAGATCTATTGCGCCGAGCATCACAAGGAGGCCGCGGGCCGGCAGGCGGGGCTGGAGATCGCCAGGCCGGTCGAGATCGGCGCCCGTGCCTGGATCGGCGGCAGCGCCATCATCCTTGGCGGCGTCAGCATCGGCGAGGGCGCCATAGTCGGCGCCGGCGCTGTGGTGACGCGCGATGTGCCTGCAAACGAGACGGTGGTCGGCAATCCGGCGCGACCGGTCAAGCGCGGTTGACGATCTGGCGCAAAGCGGTCAGGCCTGCGCCACCCGTTCGTCCCAATCTACCCGCCGGGAGAATTCGCGCCGATATTGCGCCGGCGATGTCCGGAGCCGCGCGGCGAAATGCTGGCGCAGCGAGGTGGCGCTGCCGAAGCCGGCCTCGAAGGCGACGATGTCCATCGATTTTTCCGTCGCTTCCAGCAGGCGTTGCGCCAGTTCGATGCGCTGGCTGGTCAGCCAGTCGCCAAAACTGGTGCCGATCGATTTCTGGAAGCGGCGGGTAAAGGTGCGCCGTGTCAGACCGGCGGCCTCGGCGACGCTGTCCAGGCTGTGCGCCTCGCTGAGTGTCGTCCGGACCGCGTCCAGCGCCTGGGTGAAGCGGTCGGCATCCGCGCTCTTTGCCACGGGGCGTTCGATGAACTGCGCCTGCCCGCCCTGCCTGTGCGGTGAGAGCACGACGTGTCGCGCGAGCCGCAGTGCCGCTTCGGCGCCATAACGGGCGCGCACGATATGCAGGCAGCAGTCCAGCCCGGCGGCGACGCCGGCGGAGGTGACGATGTCGCCATCATCGACATAAAGCACGTCGGCATCGACCGAAATGTCGGGATGCAGGACACGCAGCTGGTCCGTATAGGCCCAATGCGTGGTCGCCTTCCGTCCCGAAAGCAGGCCGGCGGCGGCAATGGCAAAGGTGCCGAGGCACAGGCCGACAATCAGCGCCCCGCGCCGGTGCGCGCGGCCGAGCGCTTCGTTGAGCGGCCTGGCAAGGGGGGCTTCGAGATCCTTCCAGCTCGGGATGATGACGATGTCGGCATCGTCGAGCGCGGACAGCCCATGCGGGACAAGGATGCTCAGCCCGGCGTCGGTCCGGATCATGCCTTGCTCGACCCCGCAGACACGGAAGTCGAAGCGCGGCAGGCCGAGCCTCGTGCGATCGGCGCCGAACACCAGGCAAGGCACGGAGAGATGAAACGGGCTGATGCCATCGAAGGCGAGGGCGGCAATGATCGGGGCGGTCATGGGCGTTTCCGGTTCGGAAGCTGTATTGTCCCAATTCTTTCGAATGATGTCAATCGGGCCACTTTTGGCTGCTCATCGAATGGCTTATTTTCGGCCCATCGCATTCAAGCCGGAAGGAAAACACCATGTCTGCCCCCGCCAACACCACACCGCGCCGCGCGCTCATCGTCATCGACGTCCAGAACGACTATGACGGCGGCAATCTGGCCATCCAGCATCCGCCGTTCCGCGACAGCGTCGTCAATGTGGCACGTGCCATGGACGCTGCGACGGCCGCCGGCATCAAGGTCGTGGTCGTCAAGCAGATGGCGCCCGAGACCTCCCCGATCTTCGCCAAGGGCAGTCACGGCGGTGAATTGCATCCCGAAATCGCCAGGCGCGGCCGCGACCACTATGTAGAGAAGATGCTGCCCTCGGCCTTCACCGGCACCGACCTCGAGGCGTGGCTGCGCGCCAACGCCATCGATACGCTCACGGTGGTCGGCTACATGACGCATAATTGCGACCTGTCGACCATTATCCATGCCGTGCATATGGGCTTTGCCGTCGAGTTCCTGTCCGACGCGACCGGCTCGGTGCCCTATGCCAACAGCGCCGGCTATGCCTCGGCCGAGGAGATCCACCGCGTGGTCACGATCATCCTGCAGTCGCGCTTCGCCGCGGTGCTGAAGACCGCCGAATGGACGGAATGCCTGAAGACCGGCGCCTTGCCGGAGCGCGACACGATCTACGCCTCCAACCAGCGGGCGCTGGCGCGCAACGCGGCTTAGGCCGTTCTGCAAACAGAAAGGGCGCCGCATCGCTGCGGCGCCCTTTGGCATTTGCGATTTTGAAGGGGTCTAGAACAGGCCTTCGATCTGGCCCATCTCGTTGAGGAAGATCTTTTCCGAGGACGGCGCCTTGGGCAGGCCGGGCATGGTCATGACCTCGCCGCAGATGATGACGACGAAGCCGGCGCCCGCCGAAAGCCTGACCTCGCGCACCGGCACGGTGTGGCCGGTCGGCGCGCCGCGCAGGTTCGGGTCGGTCGAGAAGGAGTACTGGGTCTTGGCCATGCAGACCGGGAGGTTGCCGTAGCCGGCCTGCTCCCAGGCGTGCAACTGGTCGCGCACCGACTTGTCGGCAATCGCTTCCGAGCCGCGATAGATGCGCTGGACGATGGTGTTGATCTTCTCGAACAGCGGCATGGCGTCGGGATAGAGCGGCGCGAATTGCGAGGCGCCGGATTCGGCCAGCGCCACCACCTTGTTGGCGAGCTCCTCGATGCCGGCCGAGCCCTTGGCCCAGTGCTTGCACAGGACAGCCTCTTCGCCCATCGAGGCGACATAGTCCTTCATCGCCTGGATTTCGGCGTCGGTGTCGGAATAGAAGTGGTTGATGGCAACCACCGCCGGCACGCCGAACTGCCTGATGTTTTCGATGTGGCGGCCGAGATTGGCGCAGCCCTTCTTCACCGCCTCGACGTTTTCCTTGCCGAGGTCTTCCTTCTTGACGCCGCCATTCATCTTCATGGCGCGCACGGTGGCGACGATGACGGCGGCCGCCGGCTTGAGGCCCGCCTTGCGGCACTTGATGTCGAAGAATTTCTCGGCACCGAGGTCGGCGCCGAAACCGGCTTCGGTGACGACATAGTCGGCGAGCTTCAGCGCCGTGGTGGTGGCAACGACCGAGTTGCAGCCATGCGCGATGTTGGCGAACGGGCCGCCATGGACGAAGGCCGGGTTGTTCTCCAGCGTCTGCACCAGGTTGGGCTGCATGGCGTCCTTCAGCAGCACGGCCATGGCGCCGTCGGCCTTGAGGTCACGGGCATAGACTGGCGACTTGTCGCGGCGGTAGGCGACGATGATGTCGCCGAGGCGCTTTTCCAGATCCTTCAGGTCGGTGGCAAGGCACAGGATGGCCATGACTTCCGAGGCGACGGTGATGTCGAAGCCGGCCTCGCGCGGGAAGCCGTTGGCGACGCCGCCGAGCGAGCAGATGATTTCGCGCAGCGCCCGATCGTTCATGTCCATGACGCGGCGCCACACCACGCGGCGTGTGTCGATGCCGAGCTCATTGCCCCAGTAGATGTGGTTGTCGATCAGGGCCGAAAGCAGATTGTGGGCGGTGGTGATGGCGTGGAAGTCGCCGGTGAAGTGGAGGTTCATGTCCTCCATCGGCACGACCTGTGCGTAGCCGCCGCCGGCAGCACCGCCCTTGACGCCGAAATTCGGGCCGAGCGAGGCCTCGCGGATGCAGACGATCGCCTTCTTGCCGATGCGGTTGAGGCCATCGCCGAGGCCGACGGTGGTGGTGGTCTTGCCTTCACCGGCAGGCGTCGGGTTGATGGCGGTGACCAGGATCAGCTTGCCGTCCTTGTTGCCCTTCACCGATCTGATGAACTCGGCCGAGATCTTGGCCTTGTCGTGGCCATAGGGCAGCAGATGTTCGGTCGGGATGCCGATCTTCTGGCCGATCTCCTGGATCTGCATTTTTCTTGGCGGCGCGCGCGATCTCGATGTCGGACTTCACTTCGGCCATGACGGCTTTCCTCTGGATTGAACGGTGGAGGGGACGGGGTTGATCTCTATCGCATGCAGGTTAAAACCGGGCGCGCGGGCATGTTCTAACCCTGTCGCTGCCGTGGCGTCAACTTCCATGCAACTATGTTTCCTATAGAGAAAATTCTTGTGCGGCCGGCCGACCTGTCCTCGGTTCTTTCTGGCTCCGCTTGCCGCGCCGTATAGAAGCCAGAGCGGCGGCGTTTCCGCCGTCTCAAAACAGCCGCACAATGCACGGAATGCGACAGAGGCGACGGCGCAAATTCGCCATCGCTGGAACCGCGACAACCGAACGCTACTGCGTCAGGACGTTGCTGATTTCGACCATGTTGGAGCGCACGCGCAGGATGTAGAAGCCCATCGTCGTCAGATGCGTCGGCAGCAGCCAGCCATCCTCGCGGCCATTGGCGATGATGAACGGCTGTATGCGCAGGGCCGAGACAAATTGCGCGTCCATCGTGTCCCACAGGCTCTGCAGGTGCTTTTCCTTGATGACGTCCTCGAAGTCGGCCTGCGCGCCCTTCATCAGGCCATAATAGGCATAGAGCTGGCCATAGGCGAACCAGTAGCGGTCGTCGGCGCGCGTATCGAACCAGCCATTGTTGTGGTTCTCGGCACGCTCCTTGAGGATGGCGGAGGTCGAGCCAATGTCCGATGCGATGCGGTCGATATATTGCTTCAGATTGTCGGCGCGGGCATCGAAAGTGGCCTGGCAGGTGGCGAGGCGGGCATTGAACGAGCGCAGCTTGCGCACGGCGTCGCGATAGTAGCTCGGGGTCGGCGTCTTCGGGCCGAACGGGCTTACGCCGAAATACCAGGTGTATTCGTCGAACTGCAGATTGCCGCGCGCATCCTGCAGATCGGCATCGATCTGCGAGGTCGTGCGCACGCGGCCGAGATTGTCGGCGAGTTCGGTCGCCGTGCGCCGCACCGCCTGGTTGATGCCGCGCTGGAACGACGCCTTGTTGTCCATCCACGGCGTGTTGTCCCAGTCGATGCCGAACAGGCCGAGCTTGTAGAGGATCATCGACGAGATCCAGGCATTCTGGTTGACGTTGAAGTCGGTCAGATCGGCCGCGATCTGGGCAATGCCGGAGTTGCCGCAGGTCTTGGCCGTGTCGGTGCCGGTGCCGGCGGCCACCTGCTCGCCGGCGGAAACATTGCGCTTCTCGAACGTGTAGGTGTCCGGATAGTTCGGGTTGAAATTGTTCCACCACTGGGTGGCATAGAAGAAGTTGGCGTAGAGGCCGATCAGCACCAACAGGGCCAGGCCGAGCACGGCCTTGAGGATCCAGCCACGCTGCGTGTACCAGCGGCCGGCCCATAGGAACGGCCACAGGATGGCGCCAATCAGAAGGCCAATGCCGCGGCCGATCCACTGGAAAATCCGGGTGAAGAAATTGACGATCGGATCGAGCATGGCTGTGTCACCCCCTCAAAGCATGATGCCAAAAAGTTGCAGACTTTTTGGATAACATCATGCGCCAAAACAACAAGTTAGAACGAAATGACAGCTCATTTCGTTCTAGTCAGTCAGGCCGTAGAGGCGTGTGCGAAACGCCACCTTGTCCTTCAAATATGTGGTTTTCAGAACGTCCACAACATGCGATCTCCAGGCGTCGCTGAAGCCGTCATAGTCCTTGTAGAAGCCCTGCTTGTTGAAGATGTAGCGCGAGACAAAGTCGCTCGGCACGAAATCCGAGATCAGCCGGTTGGTCAGCCAGGCGTCGGGATGGTCCGGCTTGGCGCGGACCACAAGGAAGCGCTGCTGCGGGAACACATCCTCGATCTTGAGATGGCCAAGCTGGGCGATTTCGCGCTTGGCGGCGTTGAGGAAAGGGAAATTGCCGTCCTTGGTGATCAGGTCGGCATGGCTCTGGATCCAAGTCTGTAGCCAGACCTTGTCGACATCGGTCAGGTTGCGGTTTGGCTCGGCGTCGCGGATCAGCGCGCGCACCACCATCTCAGCGCGGTGCTCGAGATAGCCGGACGCTTCGATCCAGGAGGCGCGCGGCAGTTCGATGCGGCCGGTGCTGGCCAGGAACTTGAAGACCTTGTCGGCGTCGTTGATCGAGAGATAGCTCACCTGCCACGGCCGCGAGCGGCGAAAGCCCGGGGCCGCCGGATCGCTGATCACCGTCGTCATGTCGGGATCGACGAACACGTAGAGCCCGCCGAAATGGCTGGTCCAGTAGGCATTGTGGCGGAAGATCACCTGGTCGGGCACCAGCGCGTTCTCGCGGATGTCGCCGCAGATTTTCGCCAGCTCCACCATGCGGGTCAGCATGGCGTTGTCGCGCCAGGCGTCGGGCTCCTGCCTCAGCCGGTCGACAAGCTTGCCGAGTTCAGCGGCCTTACCCAGCACGTCCTCGGCTGACAGCACCTTGAACTCAACCTGGTTGATCGACAGCAGGTCTTCGATGTCGTTGACCTTGGGAACGGAATCCTCGATCTCGCCGTAGATGACATCCTTGATCGTCAGCGCGTCGATGGCGCGCTGGTTCTTGGACATGAACTCGAACATCAGCTGCGAGGTGTTGGAGAAGGCCGTGTGCACCACCGGCAGGTCGATCTGCGACGGCGTCAGGATGATGAAACGGCGATTGACCTCGTTGGGGTCGAGATAGTCGGGGTCGCCGCATTCGTCGGCGATCTCGGGCGAGAAGCCGGTGCGGTCGATCTGGAAGCTCTTCAGCTTGGTGGGAGGCAGGCCGAAGGCGGCCAGCGCCTTGTTGTAACGCTGGATGAGATGCGGCTCGTCGACGGTGAGCAGCCGGCCGTAGATGAGCTCGTTGTCGCGCAAGAGGTCGGGTTTTTTGGCGGTGTGGCTCATCTTTCCTTCTCCCCGTTCGCGGGGAGAAGGAAAGGCCGGTGTGGCTCACGCATTCCAAAGCCCCTTCTTCTTCATCTCCTCCATCTCGCGCGCCGCCCGCTCGCGTAGCCGCGCGTCGCGCAGCAGCTTTTCCACGGCGGCGTCGTCGGACTTGTCGGAATAGCGGAACTCGGAATCGGCGTAGCGGTTGATCTCCTGCATGACCATGTCCATCGAGAACGGACCGCGCAGTTCCTCGATCATGGCTTTCTTCTCGTCATAGCTCTTGTGCATGAAGGCTTCCGGCTTCTCGAACCAGTCGTCGGGAAGCTCAATGTCCATGGCGCGCATCTTGATGGCGTCGGTAACGTTCTTGATGGCGCGGCCGGTGAAGCGCGGCTCGGCGTCCTTGATCAGGTGCAGGTAGGTGCCGATGTCGGCCAAGGTCTTGGGCGCGCCATTGTCCTTCATGTAGCGCTCGTAGACCTTCATCAGGCCGTCTTCCTGCGGCTTCTCATGCTCCTCATAGGCTTCGGTCACGGCGCGCTGGATTTCCTGCGCGGCGTAGAGCTCGTGCTTGCCCAGAGGGATTTCGTGGTTCTTGCCGGCGAGCAGCACGAAGATGTCGATATAGTCGTCGCGGGTCTGCGGGCCGTCGACCAGCCAGCGGGCGCCGGCGCGCTGGCGCAGCGCGTCGTCGACATTTTCGGGATAGTTGGAGAACATGCCGAACGAGCAGTTGCCGCGCACCACGGTTGAAGCGCCGGCGAAGGCATCCATCAGGACGCCGGTGATTTCCTGCTGGCCGGCAGAGGCGCGGTCGTCGGAGCGGCGCGCCGCCACCTGGTCGATATCGTCGATGGTGCCGAAGCCGATGACGCGCGGGTTGAGCACATTGTTGATGAACTGGCGGCAGTTCTGACCCGATTTGCCCTGATAGGACGAGATCTGGTCGACGCCGAAATTCTCGTAGGCGAAGGGATAGCCGGCGACCTGGCAGTAGCCGTTGACCAGGCCGGCGATCATCTGGATCAGCGTCGTCTTGCCGGTGCCGGGCGCACCGTCGCCGATGAAGGTGAACAGGAAGCCGCCGAGTTCGACGAACGGGTTCAGCTCGCGCTCGAAATCATAGGCCATCAGCATCTTGGCGAGCTTGACCGACTGGTATTTGGCGATGTGGTTGCCGACGACTTCTTCCGGCTTCTTGAAGGTCATTACCAGCGGCTTCGACCGCTTGCCGGGCGCGACGTCGAAGCCGTCGAGGGTGAAGTCGTCGGCATCGATGCGGATATGGGCGTTCTCGAACGGGCCGATGCCGTCGAAACGGCCTTTTCTGGCCAGCAGTCCGTCAATGGCGACGCGGGCGAAGGCGCGTGCCCTGGTCGCCAGGTCGGCATCGTCCTTCGAGCCCGCGATCGCCTTGTCGAGGCCCGCGAGGATCGACTTCACCGCATCCTGCGGCGTGTCGAAAAGGAAGTCGGGTTCGGGGATGTCGTTGGGCGCCTCGCCGTCGCTGTCGATCAGCTGGAACAGGTAGGATGCCAGGCTGAAGGCCGAGATGTAGGCCGACGCTGAGAGCAGCTTCTTGAAGGTCGACGCCTCGTCGCCCTCCAGCGGGGCGCGGGCGTTCTTCGCCTGCAGGCTTTCGAGGTCGGAGCCTTCGGCGAAGACATCCGATATGGCGAGCGCAATCGCCGTACCGCGCCGGGCACGAAACAGAAGCGTGTGCTGCGGGATGGTCAGCAGCTGGTCGTCGGGATGGACGGCGCCGACGGTCCTCGACAGCTCTACCTCGCGCGTGCGGCGCACCGAGCCGACCGAGACGGTGGAGACGAAGCGGCGGTTGGTGCCGGCCAGCGCCGTGCCGGATTCGCGCGACGGGTCCTCCAGCACGACGATGCGGGTGATGAAGCTCTGCGCGGTGGCGCGGTGCTTCTCGATCGCCGCTTCCGGGATGGTGGTCAGGCCGGTGTCCATGAAGGATGCTCCGTGGTGTTACGGTCAGACGTCTGAAATGACCTGTCCGTTCGACAGGATGTGGACCTTGTAGCCGCCAAAGATCTTCTGTGCTTCGCCGGCGGCGTAGAGCGCCTGGTAGGCCTCGTGCGGGATCAGTGCGTGGTTTTCGTAGCTCGACACGCCCTGGCGCGCGGCTTCCAGGTCGTCGGTGTTGATGAAGAATTCCTGCGTCGTCTTCTCGCTGGAAAACAGCCCCTTCCGGCCGGGCTTCTCGCCCTTGGAATAGACCTCCTGGATGGTCCAGGTCAGCAGCCAGGCGTTTTCCGGCTTGCGCACCTTGGCCAGCACTTCGGTCACCGTCGAATTGTTGTCGGTAATGCCCGCGGAATAGAACGGGCCAAGCACGACGCGGCGCAACTGCTTGGGGTGCAGCGGCTCGAAATCCTTGTCTAGGTTTACGGCAATCGTCGCCGGCGAAAGCGTGTAGGCGGAGTTCTTCTCGGTGAAATCGTCGAAACGGTGGGCGAGCTCGGGATTGAGCAGGCCGTCGACCGGCAGCGGGATGTCGACCTTGTCGTTGAGCTTGCCGTTCCGGTCGACGAGCTGGCGGACCATGTTCTCGGAGGAATCCTCCACCGTCACCATGTAGACCAGCGGCAAGTTGGCGCTGCCGTCGAAGGTCGCCCAATGGACGAGATAGTAGGGCAACGCCGTCTTCGGATTGACCGACACCTTGGCCGTCTGCGCCAGCGTGAACGGCCCGAAAGTCTGCTCGCTCTTGACGTCCTCGAGATAGAGACGCTCGGCCATCGACTTCTGCAGCGCCTCGGGGAACTCCTTGTGGCGCAGGATGAAGTCGGCCATCTCCTCGCGCAGCTCTCCGGCCAGCGGGATGTTGGCGAGCCGGCTGTCGGCCTGGCGGCGGTCGTTTTCCAGTTCGAGCAGGTTCTGGAACACCGGAAAACCGCTTTCGGCGCGCGAAATGCGGAACGTGTCCATGAAGCCCAGCCGGTTGCGCCAGCAGCCAAAGGACTTGTCGAGCCGGGCGATGTATTCGGCAACGATCTTTGCGACGATGCCGTGCCGGTAAAGCGGCGAGCGGTCGTCGCGCATGAACACTTCAAGGCCGCTGAGCGCGGCCGTGATTGCCGAGAAATACCCGCGCCGCCGCGTCGTTTTCGGGGGTCATTCTGTCAGCCCTGGGATTGTCGCACCGGTGCGCGCGGCAATTATGACTGCACGTAGTTGGCCGAATTGTGCTTCTTCAGCACCTCGTCGAAGCGCCGGGCAAAGGCATCGTCGGCGAGCTTCTTGCGGCGCTGGATATCGGCGCTGGCGACCATGTTCTTCTCGTGCATTTCGAGCAGGTCGCCAATGTGCTTCTGCGAAGCGGCGCCGATGCCGGCCATGGTTTCTTCCGCCGTGTTGTCGACCTGGCTGCCCAGCGTGTTGATCTTGTGGGCGACGTCCTGCTGCGCGGCGGTCTTCAGCGAATCTTCCAGCGCCTTGTAGAGCACGATGCGCTGCTCGGTATCGATGGTCAGCTTGTTGATCAGCGTCGACTGCGCGGCGATCTGGTTGTTGAGCGAATCGACGAAGGTCTGGAACATCGAGGTGTAGCGCTCGAGCGTCTGGCTTTCGGCCAGCAGTTCCTGCTCCTTGGCCTGCTTCTCGTTGTATTCGGTGGCGAGCTTGGAGCGTTCGCCCTCAAGTTGGGTGCGGTCCTTCTGGCTGGTCGAGGCGGCGATCTTGTTTTCGATGTCGAGCAGCATCGGGTTGAGTTCCTCGATGCGTTTCTGCACGGCTTCGAGGTTCGACATGGTGGTCTTGCGGCGCTCGATCACCTGCGACAGGCTGGTCTCGGAGGTCTTGTAGCGCTGGTCGAGGACCTCCTTCTGCGCCTTCAGGATGCCGACGATGGTGTCGGACTTGGCCAGAAGTTCCTGCAGATTGCCGGCCAGCGACATGTTGCGGACGCGGTCGGTGCGCATACGCTGCTTGCGCTGGCTGGAGAAGACACCGACGAAGTTTTCCCAGCCGGTGTAGTTCTTCATGCTCTCGAACTCGGCGCCGAAGACGTTGGTGGCGTCCTCGAGGCCGATGATCAGGTCGGCAATGTTGCCTTCCATCACCTTCTGCTGCTTCAGCACGTCCTCGATGCGGGCGTTCTCGATGTCGAAATTGGCGTCGCCGATCTTCTTGTCAGCGGTGGCAAGCGTGTCGAGCACGGTGCCGGACTGCTCGATCTTGGTGCGCATGTCCTGGACGACCTGCTTGGTCTTGGCAATTTCGGCGTCGAAATTCTGCAATGTCGCCATAGGGGCCTCCCGCTTCGGCTTCCGGTCGCTGATTGCGAACAGCGGCGAATATATGTGGGGCATCCGGGGATTGAAAGACGTGAAGACAAGGGTCGTGTGAAAACAAAAGAATCCGCCAAGGCCTTGAAAGACAATGCAGGTGTGGTCATGGCGTGATTAGCCGGTCAGTCGGGACTAGTTCAGCTGTCATTGAACTTTCATGCCGGCAAGACAGTCAGCCCCGGCCGACGCGGAAATGCTGAATTCGGCAGGGGATTGAACCGGTTGCAGGCAAACATATCAGTGCGGCCGCACCGCACCGACGCGCACTCAGGGCTTCGGATCGGCCTTCAGATAGGCGATGACATTGGCGACGTCGTCATCATTCGTCAGACCACCAAAAGCCATTTTGTTGCCGGGAACTTTGAGCTTAGGGGCCTTGAGATACTCGGTGAGATTTGCCTCGTCCCAGACGAGACCGGCAGCGCCCGCACTCTTCATGGCTTCGGAATAATGGCCAAGGAAGCTTTCCGCGGTGCCCGCGGTGCGGCCGACGACACCCTTGAGATGCGGGCCAACCTTGTCGCGGTCGGTGGCCGCCTCATGGCAGGCCATGCAGCGGTTGAAGACGTGCTTGCCCTGCACCGGGTCGCCCCCGGCATGGGCGGCAATGGAGGTGGCAATGAGAAGAAGGCTGGCTGAGGAAACGGCTCGAAGCATGGCTGACCCCGGAGAGCTCTGGCTGACGGCCTTATAGGACCGAGGCCTTAACAAACGCTGCACCGCGGCGAGTGGGCCGGTCGCACCCAATCCCGTGCGGAGACGATGATCTCAGGCTTGCTGTGCGAGGTCGCGGGGCAGGAAATCATGCAGCCGATCGACCGCCGGCGTGCTCGACAGCGGGTTGCGCAGGATGCCGATTTCGAGATCCGGCAGCACGGGAAGCCCTTCATTGCCGCCGATGATGCGCAGCGATGGGGGTACGCTGCGCTGCGCCAGGCCGGCGACGGCGAGCCCGGCCTGCACTACCGCGATCAGGCCAAGCAGGGAGGCGCTGGAATAGGTGCAACGGTAAGACCGGTCAGCTTCGCCAAGCGCCTGCAGGACATTCATCCTGGCGGCACAGCCAGGCTCGAACAGGGCGACAGGCAAGGGATCGGTCTGCCAGGCGACATGGTTCGGCGAGGCGACCCAGACGAAACGCTCAAGCCGGATGACGTCGAGCGGCTGGTCCGGCAAGCGAGTGACGATCGCCAGGTCGAGCCGTCCTTCCGCCAGGGTTTTCACCAGCGCGGTCGACTGTTCGCAGATCAGTTCCACCGTCACCAGCGGGTGATCCTCGGCAAAACGCGATAGGACAGGTGGCAGAAGGAAGGCAGCGTAATCGTCCGGCACGCCAAGACGCACGCTGCCCGTCTCCTTCGGCCGCGTGACGCTCGCCCAGGCCTCATCCGACAGCTTCAGCAGCCGGCGCGCATAGATGAGAAAATCCTCGCCGATGGCGTTGGGGGTAACCGTTCTCGGTCCGCGCACCAGAAGCTGGTTGCCCACCATCTCCTCCAGCCGCTGCATCTGCATGCTGACCGCCGACTGGCTGCGGCCGACCCGGGGCGCCGCATTGGACAGGCTGCCGCTCTCGACGACGGCGACGAAGGTTTTCAGGAGGTTGAGGTCAAGCGGAGCGGCCATGGTGCTATCAGCATATCGAATAGCTTGATCCAAATCTATTCGCTTGTTTGAAAGCTATACTGGTGGCCAGATGGGTTTCGCCCGTCTGAGGGATTTTCGATGAGGGACATGCCAACTTCCCGTTTTCCGGCCGCGAGCCTGGCCTTGGCGATGACGATAGCCGGCACGGTTGGCGCCTTTGTCACGGAAGCGGGGCTTCATCCCGTGACAATCGTGTTCTGGCGCTGCGTGTTCGGCGCCATGTTCCTCGGCGCATGGTGCCTGCTGCGGGGCTATCTGCCGGACAGGACGCTGTCGCCGTCCCGCCTCGCGCTGGCTGCACTTGCCGGCGCCTGCATGGTGCTGAGCTGGACGGCCTTCTTCGCCGGCTTCGCCATGACGTCGATCGCCACGACGACGATCGTCTATCACGTGCAGCCGTTCTTCGTGGTCATCATCGGGGTGGTCTTCCTCAAGGAGCGTATCTCGCTCGACCAGATGCTGTGGATGCTTGGCGCGTTCCTTGGCGTCGTGCTGGCCAGCGGGCTGGTGGTTTCGCATGCGCAGGCCAGCACGGCATGGGCGCTGGGCATTGCGCTGACGCTGGTCGCCGCGCTGCTCTATGCGGTGGCGACGATCCTCGCCAAGGGCCTGGGCCGGCAGCGCGCGGAGGTCACCGTGCTTTGCCAGACCATCGTCGGGATCGTCATGCTCGCGCCCTTCGCCGATATCGGCCAGCATGTTCCCGTGCATGCATGGGGCTGGCTGGCCAGCATCGGCGTGCTGCACACCGGCATTGCCTATGTGCTGATGAACTCGGCCTTTCCGCGCCTGACGACGCCGGTGATCGGCATCATCACCTTCATCTATCCGGTCGTTGCCATCATCATCGACTGGGCGATCTACGGGCATCCGCTTGGGCCGGCGCAGGCCGCCGGCATGGCGCTGATCGCCGTGGCGACACTCGGTGTCCGGCTGGGCTGGCGGTTTCCGCTGAGGCGCGTCTCTGCGGCCTGACGCGTGTCGCAGGGATGCAGGGTCAGGATTTCATGAAGCCGATGAAATCGTCGGGCGCGGCGCGGCCCATTTCTTCTTCCCAGTGACGGCGGCAGAGCGAGACATAGACATCCTTGCCGATCGCCACCTGTTCGCCCCGGTGGGCCACCTTGCCGTCCGGGCCGAGGCGCACGACCATCGTGGCCTTGCGGCCGCAGCGGCAAATGGTGCGCACCTCGCGCAGATCATCGGCGATCGCCAGCAGTGCGCGCGAGCCGGAAAACAGCTTGCCCTGGAAATCGGTGCGCAGGCCGTAGCACATGACCGGGATGTTCAGCCGGTCGGCGATGCGGGCCAATTGCCAGACCTGCTCTTCCTCGAGGAACTGCGCCTCGTCGACGAAGACGCAGTGCACGGTCGTATGGTCGTGATGTTCGGCGACGCGGGCGAACAGGTCGTCGCCGTCGCGGAACATCTCGGCCTCCGTCTCCAGCCCGATGCGCGACGAGATCAGGCCGCTGTCGCCCTTGCGGTAATGGCCTGCGACGAACAGCATCGTCGTCATGCCGCGTTCGCGATAATTATACGAGGCCTGCAAGAGCATCGTCGTCTTGCCGGCATTCATCGTCGCGTAGTTGAAGTAGAGCTTGGCCATGCCGCTCTTTTAAGCCGACTTGGCCCAAAGCGGGGAGGGGCCGCTGGCGCATTCCCCTGAAAAAGCCGGCTCGCCGCTGAAAAAGATAAGCGGCGTGACAAAAGCGTCAGCCGTGTCGCTGATTGGCCAGTCCGCGCCGTTGATCGTGATTGCCTTAACGCTTGAAACTACACCAGAATGGTGTTTGGCTGACGAAACAAGGCGGGCAGAGAAACCGTTTCCACGCTTCGCCAAAGAATCACAATGGGAGACTGTCTATGTCGCGTATGAATTCCTTCGTCGCCGGCCTCGGCCTGGCGGCTTTGTTGTCCACGAGCGCCGCCTTCGCCGGTGACGCCGAAAGCTGCAAGACCGTGCGTCTTTCCGATGTCGGCTGGACCGACATTCAGGCGACCACCGGTCTCGCTTCGGTGCTGCTCACCGCGCTCGGCTACGAGCCGAAGGTGATCCAGCTGTCGGTGCCGGTGACCATGGCTTCCCTGAAGAACAAGGACCTTGACGTCTTCCTCGGCAACTGGATGCCGTCGATGACCAACGACATCAAGGATTACACCGCCGATGGCTCGGTCGAGACCATCAGCACGAACCTGACCGGCGCCGGCTACGGCATCGTCGTGCCGACCTATGTCGCGGACGCCGGCGTCAAGTCGCTGACCGACCTTGGCAAGTTCAAGGACAAGTTCAACGGCAAGATCTACGGTATCGAAGCCGGCAATGACGGCAACCGCATCATCCTCGACATGATCAAGAACCCGAAGGACAATCTCGAGGGCTTCGAGCTGGTCGAATCCTCGGAGGCCGGCATGCTGACGCAGGCCGAGCAGTCGATGAAGAACAATGAGTGGATCGCCTTCCTCGGCTGGACGCCGCATCCGGTGATGGGCGCCATGAAGATCACCTATCTCGACGGCATGGGCGATAGCGGTTTCGGCGCGGCCACCGTGTTCACCAATGTGCGCAAGGGCTACACCACCGAGTGCCCGAATGCGGGCAAGTTCATCGCCAACCTGAAGTTCAATCTGGACATGGAAGGCCAGATGATGGACGCGATCCTCAAGGGCGGTGACGCCCAGACGGTCGCCACCGACTGGCTGAAGAAGAACCCGGACGCGGTCAAGCCATGGATCGCCGGCGTGACCACCTTCGACGGCGGTGACGCCGCGGCGGCGGTCAAGACAGCGCTCGGAAGCTGAGCCGACTTCGCATCCGGCATGACCGGATGAAGATGGGCAGCCGTTTGACAAAGGGCTGCCCTTTTTCACATCCTGTGACAAGATGACGTTGCGACAGCGCGGGGCCGAAGGCAGAGCCCTGGTGGAAGAGGGGTGAGATGGATCCGATTTCCAAATTCATGGTCGATCACAAGATCCCGATCGGCGCCTGGGGAAAGTCCTTTTTCGGGTTCCTGACCGATAATTTCGACACCATCTTCAGAGCCTTCTCCAACGGTCTGAATTTCATTCTCGACGGGCTGGTCGACCTCCTGCTGATGGTGCCGCCGGTGCTGCTGGCGCTGGTTATCGCTGTCATCGCCTGGTTGCTGCAGCGCTCGCGGCCACTCGCCATCGGCGTCTTCCTCGGCCTGATCTTCATCATCAACCAGAACCTGTGGAAGCAGACCGTGCAGACGCTGGTGCTGGTCGTCGCTGCCGCAGCCATGGCCATGGCCATCGGCGTGCCGCTCGGCATCTGGGCGGCGCACAAGCCGAAGGTCTACCGCATCATGCTGCCGGTGCTCGATCTGATGCAGACGCTGCCGACCTTCGTCTACCTGATCCCGGTCTTGACCCTGTTCGGCCTTGGTAACGCGCCCGGCCTCATCGTCACCATCATCTTCGTCATCCCGACCGCGGTCAGGCTCACGCATCTGGGCGTCGTCTCGGTGCCGAAGTCGATCATCGAGGCCGGCGAGGCGTTCGGCGCCACCAAGAGCCAGCTGTTGTGGAAGGTGGAACTGCCATCGGCGTTGCCCACCATCATGGCGGGTCTGACGCAGTCGATCATGCTGTCGCTGTCGATGGTGGTGTTCGCGGCCCTCATCGGCGCCGGTGGGCTGGGCACGGAGATCAACCGCGCGCTCGGCTCGCGCCGCATCGATCTCGGGCTTGAGGCGGGCCTCGCCATCGTCGTGCTGGCCATCGTGCTCGACCGAATGACCCGCATTGGCGTTGGAGGCAAGAAATGACCGTCGCCGTCGATTTCAAGAACGTCGATATCGTCTTCGGCGCCGACCAGGCCGGTTCGCTTGCGATGATCGACAAGGGCGCTACACGCGCCGAAATCCTGGAGAAAACCGGCAATGTGCTGGGCTGCGCCGACGCCAGCCTTACCGTGCATGAAGGCGAGATCTCGGTGCTGATGGGCCTGTCGGGTTCCGGCAAGTCGACCCTGCTTCGGGCCGTCAACAGGCTCAATGTGGTGTCGCGCGGCCAGGTGCTGGTCAAGGACGGCGACAAGATTGTCGACGTCGTCACCTGCGACGAGCCGACCTTGCGGCGCTTGCGCCAGAAGCAGGTGGCGATGGTGTTCCAGCAGTTCGGCCTGCTGCCGTGGCGCACGGTGGAGGAAAATGTCGGGCTCGGCCTCGAACTTGCCGGCGTGCCGGACGCCGAGCGCAAGGAGCGCGTTCACAAGCAGCTCAAGCTGGTCAATCTCGACCAGTGGTCGAAGAAATACGCGCACGAGCTGTCGGGCGGCATGCAGCAGCGCGTCGGCCTGGCGCGGGCCTTCGCCACCGAGGCGCCGATCCTGTTGATGGACGAGCCGTTCTCGGCGCTCGACCCGCTGATCCGCACCAAGCTGCAGGACGAATTGCTGCAGCTGCAGGCCGAGCTGAAGAAAACCATCATCTTCGTCAGCCACGACCTGGAAGAGGCGCTGAAGATCGGCAGCCACATCACCATCATGGAGGGCGGGCGCATCGTCCAGACCGGCGCGCCGGAAGACATCGTGCTGCGACCCGCCAACGACTATGTCCGCGACTTCATCGCCAATGTGAATCCGCTCTCGGTGCTGACCGCCTGGAATGTGATGCGCGACCGCCGCGACCTCGAGCACGGCGACAATGGCTGGGTGTGGCTCGACCGGCGCAAGACGACGCGCTTCAAGATCGACGATCACGGCCTGGTGGCGGCGGCCGAACGCGACGGCAAGCCGGCGGTCTGGGTGTCCTGCGCCGATGTCGAGGCCCAGTCGGAGGAAGCTGCGCAAGTGTTCTGGGCCAATCCCGGCACGTCGCTGAAAACCGTGATGCTGGCCATGCACCGCTCGCAGACGGCCCCCGTGGCGCTGTTCGACGACCAGTCGCGCTTCGTCGGCGCCATCGGCATCAGGGATGTGCTGAGCGCGGTGTTGAGAAGATAGAGCGGTTCAGGTCGCCTGCGGCAGGCGCAGCTCCGTTACCAGCCCACCGTCCGGATGATTGGACAGGCGGATCTCGCCGCCGGCGGCGCGCGCGATGTTGCGGGCGATGGTGAGTCCCAGGCCGAGGCCCCCGGTCTGGCGGTTGCGGGACTGTTCGAGGCGCACGAAGGAGCCGAAGACGGCATCGATCTGCGCCTGCGGTATGCCAGGCCCTTCGTCGCGGATGGTGAGCGTGATCGTGCCGTCCGAGCGGTGCAGGCTGAGATGCGCCTTCTTGCCGTAGGTGACGGCGTTCTGCACCAGATTGGTTACGCAGCGTTTGAGCGCCACCGGCCGCGCAATGCAGATCAGGCCGCGCGAACGGGTGTCGTCATTGTCGAACGAGACCTCCGGATAGGGGTCGGCGATCGATTCCACGAGCGACCAGAAGTCGATGCGCTCGGCCTTCTCCTCGTTCACCTCGAAAGTGGCGAAGTCGATCACGGAACTGGCGATGCTTTCGACATCGGCGAGATCATGGGCCAGCGCCTCGCGAACCGCCGATTTGCGCAACAGTTCGAGCCGCAGCCGCATGCGCGTCATCGGCGTGCGCAAATCATGCGCAAGCGCCGCGGCGAGATGTTCGCGGTCCTCGACATATTCGCGCAGCCTCTTCTGCATGGCGTTGATCGCCCTGGCGGCGGCCCGCACCTCGCGGCTGCCCGACTCGGCGATCGGCGGGCTTTTCAGGTCCTTGCCGATCCGGTTCACGGCGGTTTCCATCATCCGGTAGGGCGCGGTCAGCCGGCGCAGCGACCAGATCGACATGATCACCACCAGACCGGCGATCAGCGAATAGAGCGGCAGGCTGTCGAAGCTCAGGATCGGGCCGACCGGCGTGATCGGCTCGGTGAAGTTCAGCCACTGGCCGTCGGCGAAGCGCAAGGAGGCCGTCAGCTTGTCGCTCTGGGCGAAATCGGCGGCGAGCACCAGAAGGTCGCGCTCGACCTGGCCGATATCGGGGCCGGATGCTGTGCCGCTGGCGTCGTCGGCCTCACGCGTTGCCGGATCGCGCCGCACGCGCGCATCGGTGATGCCGAACTTCGACAGCCGGCCGACGAGAATATCCTCGAGTTCGGCCAGTTCGTCATCACCGGCGATCGAGGAGGTGACGGCGGGCGTGTCCGAGACGGTAAGGGCATAAGTCGAGTTGAACAGGCCCGCCGCGGTTGCCTTGCGCTCCTCGGGCGTGGCGCCGCTCATCAGCTGCACCAAGGAGAAGGCGCGGTCGTTGAGCCGGTAGAGGTCGACCACGTCGTTGGCGGCGGCGCGGTCGCGCGACACGATATAGAGGGTCGCGACCTGGCTGATCAGAAGGCCGGCAATGACGATCAGCAGCACCCAGACAGGCAAGGTCTGCGGCAGGAAACGTCTCATTCGGAGGTCGTCTCAGGCAGGAACTGGTAGCCGCCGCTGCGCACCGTCAGGATCAGTTTCGGCGTTTTCGGGTCATCTTCCATCTTGCGCCGCAGCCGGCTGACCAGGATGTCGATGCTGCGGTCGAAGGAATAGTCGCTGTCGCCGCCGGAAAGCTCGATGAGCTGGTCGCGGGTCAGCACGCGCTGGGCGCTCTTGACGAAGGTCTGCAGCAGGTTGAACTCGGCCATGGTCAGCTCGACCCTGACATCGTCGGGCGCCGTCAGCCGGCGCCGCGAACAATCCATCGTCCAGCCGGCGAAATGGTAGATCTGCTTTGTGGTGGCGCGTTTCGGTTCGGAAGTACCATTGCGCCGCAGCACGGCACGGATGCGCGCCAGGAGTTCGCGCGGATCGAAGGGTTTGGGCACATAATCGTCGGCGCCCATCTCCAGGCCGACGACGCGGTCGGTGGTCTCGGTGACGGCGGTCAGCATGATGATCGGCGTCGAGTACTGGGCGCGCAGGTCACGGCACAGTTCCAGCCCGCTCTTGCCGGGCAACATCACGTCGAGCACGATGAGGTCCACCTGCGCGCGGCGCAGGACAGCCTCCATCTCGGTACCGTCGGCGGCAACCGAAGTGTGCAGGCCCCGCTTCTGGAAGAACTCCTGAAGCAGGTCGCGGATGCCCTTGTCGTCGTCGACGATCAGTATGTGTGCGTCGGATTTCACGAGGTGCCCTGTCTCGATTGCCGGCCAAGTCATTCCTGGCAGGTGAGCCACACGATAGAATTCGGGCCATATGTTGGCCAGTGCCTTGCTTTTCAAGGGAGAACGAATTCGGCCTTCTCCACATGGAAAGCGATTGCCGTGCTGAAGCTCTTTGTTTCCATGCGTGCGGTTCCCAAAACCGGGACCGATTTGGACGATACGCATGGGGCGGGCGGGCCAGACACAATCCAGAAACAAAATTCTACAATTGGGAAAAACTCCTGAAAAGGTAGGGCGGCATAACGGAGCCGTGGCGGTCAGATTACCGGCTGCGACGCAAAATCTCCGGGTTCACGGAAAAACCGATGCCAAGCTTGTCGATCAGTTTGTTGGGTGCGTTGCTGGGCCTTGGCCTGGTCACTGCCGCTGTTGGACAATCGGACGCAAAGGCGCCGCTCACCCGGAGCGAACGGTGCGCCAATCTCAGCCACCAATTTGATGAAGCCCTCGAAACCCATGCCACGGCAACGCAGGTCACCGCGGCAAAGGCACTTCAGAGAAAGGGCAACCGGTACTGCGCCGCCAAGAAACAGGCACAGGGCATCCGGATGCTCGCCAACGCTTTGAAGCTGCTTGGAGTGACACCGAACGACCCGGTCCAGTGACACTCAACTGACCCGCATAAAAAGGAAATGAAGCCATGAAGAAGTCCATCCTCTCCGCCACCGGTCTCGCCGTCGCTCTGGCTTTCGCGATGCCCGCTCTTGGCAACGCCGCTGCCACCACGACCGCTGCTCCGGCTGCTGCTGCCACCACGACCACCCCGGCCCCGGCTGCTGACGCCACCGCCAAGCCCCCGGTGAAGAAGGTCGTCAAGAAGGTCAAGCACAAGAAGGCTCCGGCCAAGAAGGTTGTGAAGAAGGCGACGGACAAGGCTGCTCCGAAGAAGCCCTGATCGGCTCCGAAGCCCGTTTCTATCAAGGCCGTTCCAGCCGTAGCCGGCTGGGGCGGCCTTCTGCCAGGCACCTGATCGAGCGGCTGAATACCGGTGGCTTGCAGCCGGCCACCTCGATCTGACTTAACCCGTTTTCAACGCCGGCCATGTAGGACAATCCGCATGAAGAAGCGGCTTTCGTCCATTTTGCGTTCGATGGTGATTGGCGGCCTGGTTGCCACCGGTGTCGCCAGGGTGCTGATTCTGCTCACCGCCAGCCCCGTGCCCGATCCTGCCAGTGGCCGCACCGAGCCCTCGCTGTTCGCGCCGATAATTTCCAGCAACTGGGACTACATCACACCTGTCCAGGCGTGGCTGCTGATCGTGTTGCTTGCCGTGACGCTGGTCTGCGTCGTCGGATGGCCGATCGCGGCCTGGATGGAACGCCGGGCGGATGCCGGTGCCAACCGCCGTATCTTCGGCCGCCAGGGCCGTTGAACCGCGCCCGACAATTTCCCACATGATTGTGAATACCGGGCCGGCCCACCGGCCGCCCGCATGCCAATCAAAATGGACGATCGCTGCCGCCCGTGGCAAAATACCGGGTAAAGCCCGATCGCGAAACTGTCGGTTCCGATGCCAGAAATCACCACAAAACCGCGAACCAAGGTCAAGCCGCAGACCGAGCGGCCGAAGCTCTACAAGGTCATCCTCATCAATGACGATTTCACGCCGCGGGAATTCGTCGTCACGGTGCTCAAGGGCGAGTTCAAGCTCAGCGAGGACCAAGCGCACCGCATCATGATCACCGCGCATCGGCGTGGCGTCTGCGTGGTCGCGGTCTTCACCAAGGATGTCGCCGAGACCAAGGCGACGCGTGCCACCGACGCCGGCAAGGCCAAGGGCTACCCGCTGCTGTTCACGACCGAGCCGGAGGAGTAGAGGAGTGGCGCCTCTTCCTTCTCCCCTTGTGGGAGAAGGTGGCCTCGCGAAGCGAGGTCGGATGAGGGGTGTTCCAGCGAACACCAACGCCTCACTCCGCTGTAACAGCCCTCAACCGTCTCGGCGCTGCGCGCCGATCCACCTTCTCCCACAAGGGGAGAAGGAAGAGGCCCTGCGCTACCGCCCCTCGCGGTACCACATCGAGCCCATGGCCAGGAGCAGCAGGCCGAGGCCGAGGAAGCCGCCGAACAGCGGCACGCGCGAGACGGCCTTCAAGACGCTATCGTCGGTGGTGCGCAGGCCGATCCAGTCGCTGCCGGAGGCATCGCCGGCCGAGCGCACCGGCACGATGGACGGCAGGGTCACGTCGCTGCCCAGCGCCGTCGATGACGCCAGCCGGCGCACGCTGCCGCCGGTGGCTTCCGCCGGTGGCTTCAGCCGGTTTTCGGTGGAGACGACGTCGGCGAATTCCGGCGCGTTGACCGGTCCGACATGGGCGAGCGCGGTGAGATCGCCATTAGCGACCTGGAAGAGGCCGATCTCATTGGTCTGGACGCTGCCGAGGAAAACGCCGGGCTCGGATTTGTCGAGCTTGACGGTCACTGTCTTGCCTGAGGGCGTGATGATCTGCGCGGAGCCTGGATCGTCGGCCATGGTCTGGCGGCGGATCTCCAGCACCATGCCGCGTCCCTCGGCGGTCAGCCGCTCTTCCTCGAGTTCGGGCTCCTTCATCAGCCAGTGGGCGATGCGCCTGTAGAGCTGGACATGCGGACCACCGCCCTCGAAGCCGCGCGCCCACAGCCAGCCCTGGTCGGACAGAAGCATGCCGACGCGGCCTTCGCCCTTGCGGTCGAGCAGCAGCAGGGGCCGGTTGTCGGCGCCCTTCATCACCACCTCGCCTTGCGGATTCTGCACGCCGATGGTGCGGAACCAGCGGCTCCAGTGCGGCGGCTCGGTGGCCGAACCATCGAGACCGCGCGTCACCGGGTGACGCTGGCCGAGGTCGGTCAGGCGCGGATAGAAGGCCTTTTCCACCACTTCGCCGGTGGGCATGGCCGGCAGCGCTGACATCAGCGGCGTGCGCGCGATCGAAGCCTCGCCGGCATATTCGGGGCCGGCGGCGATCAGCAGCGCGCCGCCCTTTTCGACATATTCGGAGATGTAGTCGTAGTAGAGGATCGGCAGCACGTCGCGGTGCTGGTAGCGGTCGAAGATGATGAGGTCGAAATCCTTGATCTTCTCGACGAACAGTTCGCGCGTCGGGAAGGCGATCAGCGATAATTCGTTGATCGGCGTGCCGTCCTGCTTTTCCGGCGGCCGCAGAATGGTGAAGTGGACGAGATCGACCGAGGCGTCGGATTTCAACAGATTGCGCCAGGTGCGCTCGCCCGCATGCGGTTCGCCCGAAACGAGCAGCACGCGCAAATTCTCGCGGATGCCGTCGACCAGCGCGATGGCGCGGTTGTTGGTGTCGGTCAGTTCTCCGGGTTCGCGGTCGATGGCGAGTTCGATGATGTTGCGACCGGCGCCGGGGATGGTCACCTGCAGCGGCATGGCCTGGCCGACGGTGGCATGCTCGACCGAGACCTGCTCGCCATTGACCGAGACGCGCACATCGACCGGGGCGGCTTCGTTTTCAGTCGAGATGACGCGGTAGGTCATGTCGAGCGGCTTGCCGACGATGCCGAAACGCGGCGCGTTCTCGAAGCGGATGCGGCGGTCCTTTTCGTGGTCGTTGCCGGTGATCAAGGCGTGCAGCGGCGCGTTGAAGTCGGGCGCACCCGGGGGCGCGTCATGCACCTCACCATCGGTGATCATGATGGCGCCGCCGATGCGCGACGGCGGCACGTCGCGGAAGGCGCCTTCCAGCGCGCCGAACAGCCGTGTTTCGGTACGCTCCTCGGCGGCATCGGACTTGCCGGCCTCGACGACGCGGACGTCGAACTGCTTGAAGCGGCCTAGACGCTGCTGCAGTCCGGCGAGCGCTTCATCGGTCTGCTTGGTACGGTCGCCGATGTCCTGGCTCTGGCTGCGGTCGACGATCAGCGCGACGACGCTCTTCAGCGGCTCGCGCTCCTCATTGAGGAACACCGGGTTGAACAGGGCGGCGGCCAGCGCCAGCAGGGCGACGAAGCGCAGGACACCGCCGCGCTGGCGGAACCACAAGCCGACAAGCGCCAGCAGCGCCAGCGGCACCAGCACGAGGGCCAGCAATGGCCATGAGATCAGCGGTTCGAAGGAGATCGACCAGTTCATTGGTTACTGCCCCAGCCGTTCGAGCAGAATGGGGACATGCACCTGGTCGGATTTGTAGTTGCCGGTCAGCATATACATCATGATGTTGACGCCGGCGCGCAGCGCGTAGACGCGCTGCATCGGGTCGGCTGGCACGGTCGGCAGCAGCGGGTCGCCATTCTCGTCGACCGCCCAGGCGCCGGCGAAATCATTGGCGGTGATCATGATCGGCGAGACGCCGTCGCCGGTGCGTACCGGCCGGTTGTCGGCGTTGCTGGCGTCGAGCGAGGCCTCGACCCAGAGCGGGCTGCCGGCGAAGCGGCCGGGGAACTCCGGCAGGATGAAGAAGGACTTGGTCAGCACGTGGTCCGACGGCACGGGCTCCAGCGGCGGCACGTTGAGGTTGGCGAGGATGTCGCGCAGCCGCTCTGTCGCCGGGCTGGTCGAATCTGCGCCGATGCCGTTGGCGAACTGGTCGCGCGTGTCGAACAGCACCGTGCCGCCCTGTTGCATATAGGCGTCGATGCGGGCGATCGCGGCCTGGCTCGGCATCGGGGCGGCCGGATCGATCGGCCAGTAGATCAGCGGATAGAAGGACAGTTCGTCCTTCGCAATGTCGACACCCGCAGGCGCGCCGGGTTCCAGCGCGGTCTTTTCGATCAGGAAGCGGGTCAGGCCCTCGAGCCCGGCGCGGCTTATCGAATCGTCGCCCGGCACGCCGGTCAGCACATAGGCGATGCGGGTCTTCGAAATCGCCGTGATGGCCGCCTCGTCGCCCGGCTTGGCATCGTCGGCGCGGGCGAAATCGGCATGGCCGAACAGCGCGCCAAGCGCGATCACGACCGCCGCGGTGGTGGCCACAGCGCCGGCACGGCGCCGCCGGCGCGAGAACAGCCCGCCCATCCAGAACACGGCCAGCGTGTCGAGCAGCATCAGCACCAGGGCTGATGTGACCAGCGGACCTTTCAGATTGCGGGATTCATCGAAGGCGTACTGGATTGATGTGACCGGAACAGTGAGTTGCGGGCGCGCCAGCGGCACGAACGTGCTTGCGGCGTCGAGCAGGTTGTGGGCGAAGACGCCGGTATCCGAGCCGTAAAGGCCGGGCGGGTTCTCGAAGGTCACCCGCGCGCCGGCGCTCGGCACCAGCGGCCGTGCGTCCGGCGTCGGCGGGACCAGCGAGCCGTCGGCCGCGATCATGCGGTAGGGTGCCAGCGATGTGGCGGCGGCTTCGGCATTGGCGATCGCCGCGCCCTGGTTGCGCGACAGCTGCACGATGCGGCGCAGCATCTCGACGAAGCTGCCCGAGATCGGCAGGTTCGACCATGTTGCCTCGGGCGTGACGTGGAACAGCACCAGCGTGCCCTTGCCCTTCTTCAGCCCGGTGACCAGCGGCGTGCCGTCGGCAAGAGCGGCCCAGGTGCGCTCGACGATATCGGGCGTCGGTTCGGCCAGCACCTGCCTGCTCACGGTGACTTCAGTGGGCGGCGCCAGATCGGCGAAGGGACCGGCCTTGGGGAATTCGGTGACCGGCTGCGGCGAGGTCCAGGACAGCGCGCCACCGAGCGAACGCTCGCCGGTGCGCAGGCGAACCGGCAGCAGATCGTCGTCATTGCCGGCGGCGGCCAGCCGCGAGCCGGCGAAACGCACCAGCGTACCGCCATTGTCGACCCAGTCGACCAATCGCTGCCGGACCTGCGCCGGAATGGTGCCGATGTCGGCCATGATGATCATCGCCGGCTTCTGGTCGAGGATCTGCGGGATGGCGTCGGCGAGATCGGCGCTGGAGGGTTCGACCAGATCGGCGAAGGGCTGCAGCGCGCGCCTGATATAGTAGAGCGGTGACAGAAGCGGCTGCGCCTGGTCGGCCTCGGCCTGCGATAAGAGCCCGACGCGGCGGCGCTTGGAGCTTTCGTCGAGCACGCGCACCGCACCCGCCTGGCGTTCGCCGTCGAGGGCGATCGAAGCGAAGTCGTTGCGCAGCTCGAACGGCACCGCCATGGTGCCGGTGGCGGTGGCTTCGCCGGGCGTGAAGGTCAACGTCGCATCGGCGATACGGCGGCCCTTGTCGTCGAAGGCGCCGGCGGTGACCTGCGCCGGTGCCGGGTCACCCGGCGCGCGGATGGCGGTGAGCGCGAAACCGTCGACCTGGTTGTCCGCGGCGGTGAGGCCGGTCAGCGAAAGCCGGTCGGCCGTTGCCCAAACCACGCGTGCCGCATTCTTCGACAACAGCGTGTTGAAGGCGGCCTCGTCGCCCTTGGCCGCGAGGCCGTCGGCCAGCACGGCGACACTGGCGCCGGGCAAGGTCTGCAGCACGCCGGCGACGCGGGCATAGACGGCGGGCCGGTCGGTCGGGATCGGCCGCGGCTTGGCGGCGCGCAGCCGGTCGAGTGCGGCGGCGGCATCGAAGGGGCCGATCTCCGCATTGGCCTTTTCGGCGGTGAAGGCGATGATGACCGGCACGCCGTTCGAGCCGGCATCCTTGATGAGCCGCTCGGCGGTGGCGACGCGCTTGTTCCAGTCGGCGGCACTCGCCCAGTCATTGTCGATGACCAGTGCAAGGGCCGCACCCTCGGCCGGCAGTTTTTCGCGCGGGTTGAAGACCGGTTCGGCCAGGGCCGCGACGATGAGGCCCGCCATCAGCAGCCTGAGCAGCGTCAGCCACCAGGGGCTTTGATGCGGCGTCTCCTCGCGCTTCAAGACGCGCGCCAGGATCTTCAGCGGCGGGAAGATCTCGGCCTGCGGCTTGGGCGGCGTCAGCCTGAGCAGCCACCAGATCACCGGCAGCGCCAGCAGGCCCCACAGCACCATGGGAGCGCCAAAGGAGAGCGGCAGCCAGCTCATGCGCCAACCACCTTTCCAGGTTGACCGCCAGCGGCGGTCGGCCCGAATTGACCAGCGCGGCCGCCGGCGCTAGGCCCGGCATAACCCCCATCGGCGGTCATGGCCATGTGCAGGCGCACCAGCGCGTCGGACGCGAGCCGATCGGTGTGGTTGACGGTAAAACTCCAGCCGAGCCGCTTGCACCAGCCGGCCAGCTCCTGGCGGCGGGCGGTGTAGAGCAGGCGGTATTCGTCACCGAGCATTTCGGCGCGTCCGGCGGTCAGCTTTTCGCCGGTCTCGGGGTCGGTGAACTCGGTGCGGCCGGCATAGGGGAAGGTTTCCTCGGCCGGGTCGGCAACCTCGATCAGATGGGCTCGCACGCCATGGCGGGCGAGCACGTCGAGCCATTCCATCGTCTCCTCGACCGGGTCGAGGAAATCGCTGGCGATGACGATGTCGCAGAAGCGCCTGATGTCGGAGAGGTCAGGCTTCGCCGGCAAGTCGCCGGCATGCATCAGCTGGGCGGCGATGCGCTCGGCGCCGTTGCGGGCGGTGAACGGATCGGTCAGGCCCGGCCAGGCGATGCGCTCGCCGCTGCGCGACAACAATTCGGCCATGGCCAGCGCCAGCACCAGCGCGCGCGACTGCTTGGAGACGCTGGCGCCGGTCGATTTGTAGAGCATGGACGGCGAGGGGTCGGCCCACAGCCATACCGTATGGGCGGCTTCCCATTCGCGGTCGCGCACATAGGTGTGGTCGTCGCGCGCCGAGCGGCGCCAGTCGATGCGTGAGGAGTCGCCCTCGACATAGGGCCGGAACTGCCAGAAATTCTCGCCGATGCCGCGTTTGCGGCGGCCATGCCAGCCGGCGATCACGGTGTTGACGATGCGCCGCGCCTCGACCAGCAGGTCGGGCACCAGCGAAGCCCGCAACCGGCCGCGGGCGAGCGCATCGCGCGTCGCTGCCGGAGCCTGGACCTCGCCGATACGCGCCATCAAATCCCTTTCACGAGTTTCGCCACCACGTCACGTACGCTGGTGCCCTCGGCGCGGGCGGCGAAGGTCAGCGCCATGCGGTGCTGCAGCACCGGCTCGGCCAGCGCCCGCACGTCGTCGACCGAGGGCGCCAGCCGCCCATCGTAGAGCGCGCGCGCCCTCGTGCACAGCATCAGCGCCTGGCTGGCGCGCGGGCCGGGACCCCAGGCGACATGCTTGTCGGTCTCGGCATTGCCTTGGCCCGGACGCGCCGAACGCACCAGAGTGAGGATCGCCTCGACGACGCTTTCGGGCACCGGCATGCGGCGGATGAGCGTCTGGATCTCCTTCAATCGCGCCGGCTGCAGCACGTTCTGCGCCTTGGCGTCCTCGATGCCTGTGGTTTCCAGGAGGATGCGGCGCTCGGCCTCGATTTCGGGGTAGAGGATATCGACCTGCATCAGGAAGCGGTCGAGCTGGGCTTCCGGCAACGGATAGGTGCCTTCCTGCTCCAGCGGGTTCTGCGTGGCCAGCACATGGAAGGGGGCGGGCAGGTCATAGCGGGCGCCGGCAATGGTGACGTGGTATTCCTGCATGGCCTGCAGCAGCGCCGACTGGGTGCGCGGCGAGGCGCGGTTGATCTCGTCGGCCATCAGCAGCTGGGCGAAGATCGGCCCGGGGATAAAGCGGAAGGAACGTTTGCCGGTCTCGTCCTGCTCCATCACCTCGGAACCGAGGATGTCGGACGGCATCAGGTCGGGCGTAAACTGGATGCGGCGCGAATCGAGGCCGAGCACGATTCCCAGCGTTTCGACCAGCTTGGTCTTGGCGAGGCCGGGAACACCGACCAGCAGCGCATGGCCACCGGCCAGCAGCGCCACGAGCGTCCGCTCGATAACACTCTCCTGGCCGAATATCACCCGGCCGACCCCGTCGCGGATTCTGGAAATGTCGGCCAGCGCCTTTTCGGCCTCGGCGATCATATCCGTTTCGCTGATCGGGCTTTCCTTGACCATCACGCTCATTCGGCTCGATCCCTTTGGTTGGAAATACCGGCCCGCACCATATCATAGGTTGCCGCGATTCGGCCTCGCGTAGCGCCTATGGTCGAACTTAAATCACAGACTTAGGCTGACAAGCGGAACAACAGTGACTATTTCGTGACGATGACGGAACACGACGAACATCGCCAACAAAGCCTTACGCAGGCAACCGAGGCGCGCGGCCTGGAAGCGCTGATCTCGCGCGCGGCGCGTGCCGGCAAGGGTGCGGCGCCCGTCGAGCGCTGGAATCCCGACTTTTGCGGCGATCTCGACATGGAGATCAAGGCCGACGGCACCTGGTTCTATCTCGGCACGCCGATCGGCCGCATGCCGCTGGTGCAGCTTTTTTCCTCGGTGCTGCGCAAGGACGCGGACGGAAGGACTTATCTGGTCACGCCTGTGGAAAAGGTCGGCATCCGCGTCGCCGATGCGCCGTTCATCGCCGTCGAAATGGATGTTTCGGGCAGTGGCGACGAACAGATCATCACCTTCCGCACCAATGTCGGCGACGTGGTCGAGGCGGGGCCGGAACGGCCGCTGCGTTTCATCGACGAGAACGAGACCGGGGGCCTGAAGCCCTATGTGTTGGTGCGCGGCAGGCTGGAAGCGCTGGTCGGGCGGCCTGTCATGTACGAGCTGGTCGGGCATGGCGAGGAGATCGAGATCGGCGGCAAGGCGATGTTTGCCGTGCGCTCAAAGGGCGCGGTGTTCCCGATCATGCCGGCGGACCAGTTGAAACGGCTCAGCGCATGATGGACCGCGTGTCACTGATGCCGTTTTCATCGGCGGATTTTCGCGCGCGCTTCGCCGCCCAGCCGGATGCCCATGCCGGCGACGATTATGGCGACCATCGCTTCAATCCGGGCCATCCGCGGCTGAACCCGGGCAAGCCGCTGCGCAATGCGGCGGTGCTGATCCCCGTGGTCGATCACGAAGACGAAGCGACGGTTTTGCTGACCAAGCGGGCCGAAAAGCTGCGCAACCATTCGGGGCAGGTGGCCTTTCCCGGAGGCACCATCGATGCGACCGATGCCAGCCCGGAGGCGGCGGCGCTGCGCGAAACCTTCGAGGAGATCGGCCTCGATCAGGACCGCATCGAGATCATCGGCCGCATGCCCGACTATGTCGCCGGCAGCGGCTATCGCATCGCGCCGGTGCTGGGCATCGTGCGGCCCGGCTTCCAGCTCGACTTGAATGCCGACGAGGTCGATGCCGCCTTCGAAGTGCCGCTGCGCTTTCTGATGGATCCGGTGAATCACAAGCGCGACAGCCGCATGTGGAACGATCTCGAATGGTTCTTCTACGACATGCCCTATGGCGACCGCCGCATCTGGGGCGTCACCGCCGGCATCATCCGCACGCTCTATGAAAGGCTCTATGCGTGAGTGTTTCGATCGCGGGCAGGGCCGACTGGCTTGCCGACAAGCATTTGCAGCGCCTGCTTGCCGCCCTGGCAGAAGGCGGCGAGGAGGCCCGTGTCGCCGGCGGCGCCGTGCGCAACACGCTGATGGGCCAGCCGGTCGCCGATGTCGACATCGCCACCACCTGTTTGCCGGAGGAAATCATCCGCCGCGCCGAGACGGAGGGTTTCAAGCCGGTGCCGACCGGTATCGAGCATGGTACCGTCACGGTGGTCGCCGGCGGTAAGCCCTATGAAATCACCACTTTGCGCGCCGATGTCGAGACCGACGGCCGCCGCGCCAAGGTGTCGTTCGGGCGCGACTGGAAACTCGATGCCGAGCGGCGCGACTTCACCATCAACGCCCTCTACGCGGACGCGGATGGCTCCGTCGTCGACCTGGTCGGCGGCATCGCCGATATCGAGGCGCGGCGGCTGCGCTTCATCGGTGATGCGGAGGCACGCATCCGCGAGGATTATCTGCGCATCCTGCGCTTTTTCCGCTTTTTCGCCTGGTATGGCGAAGGCCGGCCTGACGCCGAGGGGCTGAAGGCCTGCGCCCGGCTGAAGGATGGCCTGGCGCAACTTTCGGCGGAGCGCGTCTGGTCCGAGCTGAAGAAACTGCTTTCGGCGCCTGATCCGTCGCGGGCGCTGCTGTGGATGCGACAGGCTGGCGTTTTGACCGCCGCGCTGCCGGAAAGCGAGAAATGGGGCATCGACGCGATCCACGGGCTGACCAAGGCCGAGAAGGATCTGGGCTGGGCGGCCGATCCGATGCTGCGGCTGGAGGCGATCGTGCCGCCGGATGCCGCGCGCATGAAGACGCTGGCCGAGCGGCTGAGGTTTTCGACCGCGGAATCAGACCGTTTGCGCTACTGGGCGATCTCCACGACCGTTGAGCCGAAGACGACCGAGGGCGAACTGGCGAAAAGGCTCTATCGCGGCGACGGGCAAGGGGTTGTCGACCGCCTGCGGCTGTCGCTTGCCGGAGCCCGGGTGCGCGCTGTCGAGGACAATAATGCGCTGCTCGAGGCCGGTGGCTTTTCGCGCCTGCTGGCCTTCGCGCTCAAATGGGAAAAACCGGTGTTTCCGCTGAAAGGCGCCGACCTGACGGCGCTCGGCGCCACGCCGGGGCCGAAACTGGGCGAAATCCTCAAGAACCTCGAGACGGAATGGATCGAGGCGGGATTTGCCCCCGATCGCGGCGCGCTACTCGAACGCGCCGCGAAGGCGCTTGAAGCTTAGACTTGAGCCTGGCCGGACGACCGTGCCGAAAGAAAAGCCATAACCGAGACGACGATTTGACCGGGCGAAGCGTCGCTTTCCTACCTGATCGCCGTGGGAGCCAGCGCGCGCGAAAGGCTTGCCTCGCCCTTGCCGTAGACGGAGGCGTTGTAGTTGACCAGCGTGTCGGTACGAGCCGTGTTGAGCAGATCGTTGGTGATCTGGGTTGGCGTGGCGCTGGTGAATTTGCTGCCGATGATCGCCGCATATCCTGAAATGATCGGTGCGGCGAAGGAGGTGCCATAAAGGCCTGTCTTGCTTCCATCGACACCAACCACGAGGAAGTGGCTTTGCACCAGCGGATTGGAGCCGGCGGTGTTGGAATACCAGGCAAGCTGGGCCTTGCTGGACGTCGTGCCGTTGGTGGACAGCGCACCGACGAAGATCGCGGATGGTTTTCCAATCAGGGCAAGGTCGAGATAGTCCTGCTGGCCGTTCGTGATCCCACCCACGGCAACCGAATCGTTGCCTGCGGCCTTCGAAACAACAGCCGTTCCCCTGGTGGCATAGGAGATGATGGAGGCCTCTTCCGGGGCCCAGCCGATCTGGTTCGAACTGTAGCCCGCCCTGGCGTACATGCCGTAGCTCAGATTGAGCACGTTCAGGCCGGGCGCCAGGCCGACGGCCGAACCGGTTGAGAAGTCCTTCGACCTGATGGTCGCCAAGGGCGCGATCATGCCGGCTTCCTCACGCGTCCATTCACCGTGGCGCTGGGTTTGAACCCCGACACCGAAATTGCCGGAGAAGCGCGATGTGCTGGAGAAATCGTCGACTATCGTGATCGTGACGCCCTTGCCCTTGTATCCCGCCGCCCAAGCGGCGCCTACGTCGGGGCTCATCCACCGCTGCACTGTTGGCGTGCCCGCGGCCGGGATCGTAGCGCTCACGCATGTGGACAGGCCGCCGCCGTGGCACAGCGCGGCCATCTCGTCCGCACTGACCGCCTCCTGTGCCGACGCCATCGGCGCCGACAGGATGGCGAGAGCCGTGGCGATACCGAATTTCAAGCAACTCCGTGACATGCTCTTACTCCGTTCAGACAAGAACCAAGACGGGTGATCGCGAATTTCGGGGCGAGATGATTTTCTCATTTACATCCTCCCGGCGATCAGAAAGTAACACGGTAATTCAGCCAGATGTGCTGGCTCTCCGGTTTAGCGTTAACCAGATATTTCAAGGTTTCCTCAGGCGCCATCTGGCTGGCCGCGAGCCGGCAATTGACGCTGTAGGTGCCAAAATCACCGTAGTCGGCTTCGCAGGACTTTTCGGTGAGCTTGCCGCCGATGGTCGTGGTGAGTGAAAGGGAAAGGGTGCTGTTCGGGTTCGGATGCATCTGAGTGAGGAAGCCAAGCTTGAGGCTGGGCTCGATCCGATACTTCTCGCCCTGTTCGCCGGTCCCAAATCCCCAAAGGATGCCGGTATCCTCCGTGATCTGGGTGAGCAGGTCTACATGCATGTCGACCCAGCTTGCCCGGTACCATTGGTTGAAGGAGACAAAGGTCCCGTTCTGCAGTTCGTAGCCGCCATTGCCCAGGCTTCTCGCGCGATCACTGAGCGGCGAGCCCTGATGTATGTCGACCAACGATGTCGTCATGTCCTGGGCAGCAGCCGGGGACGCCCCGATGAGCGCGCCCAGCAGGAACGCCATCGTGCCGAACCTCACTCGACTGCCGGACTTTTCGCGCATGCGCGAAACACCTCGCCCCACTGATTCCGGACCAGTGCCTGGTGGCGAAGGGCTTCTCTGGCAGCCCACTGTAGCCGGATTATCCGTCCGACAGTGGCACGGGTTCGGTTACCGCGTGGTTTATTTTAGCTGAGGCAAATATGATTTTTTGACCCTGCGGGGTCTGGCTCGCTCGGCGTCCGCGATGGCGCTTCCATTCAATCTCGAAGCGCCAACGCGGCTGTTTTTCTGTTGCCGACGGCTCCTGGCCAGGGCAAAGCCTAGGCGGCGTCGCGCACCTTCTCTATGCGCGAGCGGATCGCTTCGATCATAGTTTCGCGGATTGTCGTCTCGCCATGCGTCTCGCGCATATGCTCGACGGCACGGCGCATCACTTCGGCTTCCTCGTCGGCACGGGTGTGCCACTCACAGCCGGGAACAAGCGAGCCGCAGTGGAATTGCTTCATCGGATTTCTCCTTTTCCTCCAGTGAGCCGGTCGAGGCTCCGCCACTTTTTTGGCCCACGGTCCATTCCCGGACGTGGGCGGGGCGAGAACTATAACACGGGAGGGGCGGTCTGGTTGCATCAAAGCATCGTGCGCCACCCGCCCTGTCTCCTCGACTTGACGCGATTCCGGACGGGATTGCTCCGGCTGATCCTATGGCCAGCGCACCTCCGGCGGCAGGCTGGACAGGATCGAGGCGACATTGCCGCCAGTCTTCAGGCCGAAGATGGTGCCGCGATCGTGAAGCAGGTTGAATTCGACATAGCGACCACGGCGGATGAGCTGTTCGTCGCGGTCGCCATCCGTCCAGTTTTCGTTGAAATTGGCGCGCACGAGGTGGCCGTAGACGACGAGGAAGGAGCGTCCGACGTCCTGGACGAAGTTGAAGTCGGCGTTCCAGCCGCCCTTGTCCTCGCCAGAATGCAGCCAGTCGAAGAAAATCCCGCCAACGCCGCGCGGCTCGTTGCGGTGCGGCAGGAAGAAATACTCGTCGCACCAGGCCTTGAATTTCGGGTGGTCGGCAATGGCGGCGTTCTTCTCGCATGCGAACTGCATGGCGCGGTGGAAGGCGACAGTGTCGGGGTCGTCCTGGGTGCGGCGGCGGTCGAGCACCGGCGTCAGATCGGCGCCGCCACCGAACCATTGCCTCGAGGTGACCACCATGCGTGTGTTCATGTGCACGGCCGGAACGTTGGGGTTCCAGGGGTGCGCGATCAGCGAGATGCCGGAGGCCCAAAAACGCGGGTCTTCCTCGGCGCCGGGCATCTGCTTCCTGAATTCGGGCGAGAACTCGCCGTAAACGGTCGAAGTGTGGACGCCGACCTTCTCGAAGACACGGCCATGCATCATCGACATGGTGCCGCCGCCACCCTTGCCGGCATCACGTTCCCAGGGTGTCTTTTCAAAGCGGCCCGGCGACCATGAGGCGAGAGGGCCCTGGAGATCCTGCTCGATCTGCTCGAAAGCGCCGCAGATGCGTTCGCGCAGCGCCTCGAACCACAGGCGCGCCTTCATCTTCTTTTCCTCGATGTCGGCGGGCAGGCCTACCAGTATTTCAGGTCGTTCCAAAATGCCGTCTCCGGTTGCGGGGCGGCCGCCCCTACAAATGACTCGTCTTTTGCCGGCGCGATCCCTAATCTCTTAGGGAACAGGGTCAAGTCACTTTGCTTTTGCGCATGATCCTTTCCGAAACTCGGATTCCGATTTTCGGGTCATGCGCCAGGCGCAGGGAGTTGTTTGGTGCGCACCCCGGCAAGACCGCCGCTGGATGGCCTGAAGAAAAGGCTCGATCAAAGCCGGGCTGAGCGCGCACGCATGCCGCGCGACGGTTTTCTGCGCGAGACCTTCGTCCTGCCGCGCTCCGATGCGCGGCTCAAGGCCAAGGAGTGGTTCGAGCGCTTTCCCAAGCAAGCCTACTGGACCGAGATCGAAAGCTGGTTCGAACGCCCGGGCGACCTGATCGAGTTCACGATCAGGCGGTTGCCGGCGGCGGACTAAAGAACGTCACGAGAAAAATAGGTCGCGCAATTTTGGAGAATCCAGGATCAGGTTCTCGCCAAGTAGCTTGCCGAATTTTTCAAAGCCCATTTTCCGCGCCTCGTCGAAGCTCAAGGACGTAAAGAGTGTTGGCATGCCGCCGGAGTCCACCCGGTAGATCGTAATGAGTTGTGTCTCTTCTTCAGGTTGGATTAGATGTCCCAGCACTGACGGTTCCTTCCGTATCGCCTCATAGTCGCATTGCTTTCATTCAGGTTGCAACCAACCTTCTCGCCCCAGTGCCTTCCTTCGCCAGCCGGTCGCCCTTGTTCCTGAGCGGGCATTTGTCGATCGACATGCAGCCGCAGCCGATGCAGTCGGTCAGCCCGTCGCGCAGTTTCTTCAGCTGGGCGATCTTGTGGTCGAGCGCGTCGCGCCAGGCGGTCGAAAGCAATCCCCAGTCGTCGCGTGTCGGCGTGCGGCCTTCCGGCAGGGAGGCCAGTGCCTCGCCGATTTCGGCCAGCGAGATGCCGACCTCCTGCGCGACCTTGATGATTGCCACCCGCCGCAGCACGTCGCGGCCATAACGCCTCTGGTTGCCTGACGTGCGGTGGCTGCGGATCAGCCCGCGCGTCTCATAAAAATGCAGCGCCGACACCGCGACGCCGCTGCGCATGGCCACCTGGCCGACCGTCAATTCCGTTACCGGTGCCATTTCTCACTTTCCGCTTGACCTCAAGTTAAGTTGAGCTTGTAGCGAAGAAATGTTGATTGGGCAATGACAGGAGAAGGCGATGTGCGCCTGGGTGAGAATGACCGGAGAAACCGCTGTCGTCGGCGACGGCGAGGCCATCGATGGGCCGCCGATCCTATCCGAGCTGCCGGACGGCTTCGCCCGCCACCATGGCGACGGACAGCGCGACATTGATGCTGCGCGCGCTGCCCTGCATGGGGATGGTCAGCCGCGCATCCGCCGCCTGATGGACAGGATCCGGCACGCCCGCGGATTCGCGGCCGAACAGAAGCATGTCGCCGTCGGCAAAGCTGAAGTTGGTGTAGGGGGTCGCCGCCTTGGTCGACAGAAGCACCAGCCGGCGCCCGTCCTTCTTGCGCCGGTCCTCGAAGGCGTTCCAGTCGACATGCCGGGTCAGGGCAGCCATTTCGAGGTAGTCCATGCCGGCGCGCTTGAGCGCCTTGTCGGAAAGCGGAAAGCCGGCCGGCTCGATGATGTCGACGCCAAGGCCGAGACAAGCGGCGAAGCGCAGGATTGTCCCGGTATTGCCGGCAATGTCCGGCTGGTAGAGCGCGATGCGGAGACGACAGTTCATTTCCGCATCCTTCTAATAAGTGGCAGATCGGCCACAGGAGTTTCCCGGTTTTGGAAATTCCTGGACCTGCGGGTGGCCATTTTCTGCGAAGTCGGGTATGTCAGTCGCATTGTCAACCCGAACCGATGGAGGGGACACTCATGATGACCATGCACATCCAGCGCCCCTCTCGTGGGCTTGTACGCCTGCCGGCGGCTTCGGTTCGACGATTCTCCTGACTCTCTAAGACTTGATCGCGCCGATTCCCGCCGAAACGATTTTTCGGCTCTCGAAGGAATCCTGCGATGTTTTTCAAAAAGTCAAAAGGGCTGAACGCCCCACCTGAACATGTCCGGACCGACTCGTTCAGTCGCGTCCGGACCGACACTTGTCGTGTCCAGGCCGATGCCGAGCGTCGGTTGCGGACCGAGGCAATCCGTGCCTCCGGCCGAATGCCGGCGGACGATGTTGCTTGGCCTTTTCATCTCTATTTTCATACGGAGGACGGACCGATGTTCGATCCCTACAGAATACCGGGCTCGAGGAGCCTGCATATCCACCGACTGCCGACCTGGGCACTGCTGATCGGCGAGACCCATTCGTCGGCGATCCATGCCGAAGTCCGGCGCCGGCCGCATCGCGGCATGCTGCCGGATGTCGATTTCTCGCACGCTGTTCCGGACCCCAGCCGGCCTTCGCTGGTGCGCCGGATCATCCGGCTGATCCGGCCGGGCGCGAAAATCCGGCTTGTCGACACCGCGCCGTCAGGATCAGCAAACGAGCCTGTCGGCGAAAAGCCCGCGAACCCCTATATAGCGCGAAGCAGGGCCGACGGTCCGGATGATTCCGGACCGTCGGCCCTCGGCGCCACACGGTCCGAGGACTTCGTACGTTCACGCGCCGCGTAAGCGGAAAACAGATTTTCACAGGCATGACCTATGTTGTTGTTCAGCTGGTTTGAAAGAAGGCTCGATGCGTTCCCCGCGGCGGAACCGGTCGAGCCGCCCAAGACTCTGGTGGCCTTCTGCCTGCATTATACGCGCGGCGCCTGGCCCTATATCCTTGTCGACGCGGTGCTGGTCGCGGCCATCGCCATCGCGGAAGTGTGGATGTTCGGCTTCCTTGGCCGCATCGTCGACTGGCTGTCGGGGCAGAATCGCGAAACCTTCCTTCAAACGGAAGGCTGGAAGCTTGCCGCCATGGCCTTCATCGTGCTGTTCGCACTGCCGAGCACGGTATGGGTGCATTCGCTGCTCAACCAGCAGACGCTGATGGGCAACTATCCCATGCGCATCCGCTGGCAGGTGCACCGCTACTTGCTCAACCAGTCGATGAGCTTCTACCAGGACGAGTTCGCCGGCCGCATCGCCACCAAGCTGATGCAGACCGCGCTCGCCGTGCGCGAATGCGTCATCAAGGTGATCGACGTGCTCAACTACGTCATCGTCTATTTCCTGGGCATGCTGTTGATCGTCGGCTCCGCCGACTGGCGGCTGGCCGCGCCGCTGGGCGTCTGGCTGGTCGGCTACATCCTGTTGCTGCGTTACTTCATCCCCCGCCTGGGCAAGGTCGGCGAGGAGCAGGCCAATGCGCGCTCGGTCATGACCGGTCGCGTCGTCGACAGCTACTCCAACATCCAGACGGTCAAGCTGTTCAGTCATGCCAAGCGCGAGGCGACTTTCGCCAGGGAAGGCATGATGGGCTTCCTCGACACGGTCTACCGGTCGATGCGGCTGGTGACGGTGCTTTTCGGCACGCTCTACATCCTGAACGCCCTGCTGCTGTTCTCGGTCACCGCCATTTCGCTGTGGCTGTGGATGGGGCAAGTGGTGACGATCGGCGCGGTCGCCGTGGTCATCGGCCTGGTGCTGCGGATGTGGGGCATGTCGCAGTGGATCATGTGGGAGATGTCGGGCCTGTTCGAGAACATCGGCACCGTGCAGGACGGCATCGCCTCGATCTCGCTGCCGCGCCTTGTCGAGGACAGGCCGGACGCGAAGGAGATCGCCGTTTCCAGGGGCGAGATCCGCTTCGAGGATATCCGCTTCCACTATGGCAAGCAGAAGGGCGTGATCGAAAACCTGTCGCTGACGGTGAAGCCGGGCGAGAAGGTCGGCATTGTCGGCCGCTCGGGCGCCGGCAAGTCGACGCTGGTCAATCTGCTGTTGCGCTTCTACGATCTGGAAAGTGGCAAGATCCTGATCGACGGCCAGGAGATCGCCGGCGTGAAGCAGGATTCGCTGCGCGCCCAGATCGGCATGGTCACGCAGGACACCTCGCTGCTGCATCGGTCGGTGCGCGAGAACATCCTCTACGGCCGGCCTGATGCTTCGGACGAGATGCTTGTCGAGGCGGCTCGGCGGGCCGAGGCGCTGGACTTCATTGGCGGGCTCGCCGATCACAAGGGCCGCAAGGGGTTCGACGCCTATGTCGGCGACCGCGGCGTCAAATTGTCCGGCGGCCAGCGGCAACGCATCGCCATTGCTCGCGTTATGTTGAAGGATGCGCCTATACTTATCCTTGACGAGGCGACGTCGGCGCTGGATTCCGAGGCGGAAGCGGCCATCCAGGAGAACCTCTACAAGCTCATGCAGGGCAAGACCGTCATCGCCATCGCCCACCGGCTGTCGACAATCGCGGCGATGGACAGGCTTGTGGTGATGGATCAGGGCCGAGTCATCGAGGAAGGTTCGCATGACGAACTGGTCGCCAAGGGCGGGCTCTACGCGCAGCTCTGGCAACGCCAGTCGGGCGGGTTCCTGCTCGAGGACATACCGGCCGAAATCGCCAATGACGTGATCGCGAAGGGGCAAGCCGCAGAATGATGGCCGCCGCATGATGACAGCCATCTATCGCTGGTTCGAGAACTGGGTCTATCCGTTCAGGGAGCCGGCGAATCTTCGGCCGCCGTCGAGCGTCGGCGGCTTTCTCTGGCACTATGTCGGCCAGGCGAAGTTCGCCTTCTTTGCCATGCTGGTCATTGGCGGCATCGCGCCGCTGGTCGAGGCCGGCCTGTTCTACTTCGTCGGGCGGCTGGTCGATATACTCGACCAGCTTCCCGGCGAGCGCAGCTGGCACGCGCTGTGGACCGCCGCCGGCCCCGAGCTGGTGTTCATGATCGCGGTCGTGCTGGTCATCCGCACCATCGTCGTCGGCCTGTCGGCACTGGTCGACGAGCAGACGATCACGCCCGGCTTCTACAATCTGGTGCGCTGGCAGGCGCACCGGCATGTGTCGCGCCAGTCCTATGCCTTCTTCCAGAACGATTTCGCCGGCCGTATCGCGACGAAAGTCTGGCAGGCGGGGCAAGCGACCGGCGACCTGATGGAGAGTTTCATCGAAGTCGTCTGGTTCATGGTCGTCTACACGGTGACGACGCTGGCGCTGGTCGCCGGACTGGATCTCAGACTGGCGGTGCTGGTGGTGATCTGGATCTCCGCCTTCGGCTGGCTGGCAAAGCTCTATCTGCCTGCGATCCGCAAACATGCCGAGGCGACCGCCGAGGCCGGCTCGATGATCAATGGCCGCATCGTCGATTCCTATTCCAACGTGCAGACGCTGAAACTGTTCACGGCCGACGGCGACGACCGCTACATCCGGAACGGCTTCGACATTTATCTCGACGCGCTGCGCCCCTTCACCCGCCGGCTGACCGGCGTGCGCATGGCGCTGACGACGCTGTCGGGCATCATGATCACGGCGATCGGTTGTTTTGCCGTCTATCTCTGGGTCGAGGGCTCGATCACCGTCGGTGCGGTCGCCTTCACGCTGTCGCTGGTGCTGCGGCTCAACATGCTGCTTGGCCGGCTGATGATGCAGCTCAACAGTATTCTGCGCAATCTCGGTGTGCTGGAGAATTCCAAGGCGCTGATCTCGCAGCCGCTCGGGCTTGTCGATGCGCCCGACGCCAGGGAGCTTGTCGTGGCCGGCGGTCGCATCGACGTAAAAGGGGTCGAGTTCCACTACGGCAAGGGGTTCGGCGTGCTGAACGGCATCGACCTCGTCGTCAAGCCGGGCGAAAAGGTCGGACTGGTCGGGCCATCGGGTGCCGGCAAGACCACGCTCGCCAATCTGATCCTGCGGCTCTACGACCTGGAGGGCGGGTCGATCACCATCGATGGCCAGAATGTTTCCGACGTGACGCAGAATTCACTGCGCGCCAATATCGGCGTCGTCAGCCAGGACACCGCGCTCTTCCACCGTTCGCTGCGCGACAACATCAAGCTCGGCATGCCTGACGCAACCGACGCCGACGTGATCGCCGCGGCAAAAAAAGCCGAGGCGCACGACTTCATCCTGGGCCTGCGCGACAACCGGGACCGAGCCGGCTACGAGGCCTTTGTCGGCGAGCGCGGCGTGAAACTGTCGGGCGGCCAGCGCCAGCGCGTGGCGATCGCCCGTGTCTTTCTGAAGGACGCGCCGATCCTGATCCTCGACGAGGCGACCTCGGCGCTCGATTCCGACATCGAGGCGGCGATCCAGGAGAATCTCGCTCGGCTGATGGAGGACAAGACGGTTATCGCCATCGCCCACCGGCTGTCGACCATCGCCGCGCTCGACCGTCTTGTGGTGCTGGACGGCGGCCGCATCGGCGAGCAAGGCACGCATGACGAACTGGTGGCGCTCGACGGGCTTTATGCGCGGCTGTGGAAGCGGCAGTCCGGCGGCTTCCTCTATCACGAGGAAAGCGTGCTCGAAGAGACGCGGCCGGCGGAGTAGGCGCATGGGCGGAACGCCGGAAGTCGGTTATGTGCTCAAGCGGCTGCGGCCGACCACGCCGGCCTTCGACAGGCTGAAGGATGAGAGCCGGCTGGAAGGCTACTGGATGCTGGTGCGCCTGGCGGATGGTTGGGCAAGCGGCCGCAACAAGTTCCTGAAGCGGGGCGAGGCGTTGTTCGGGGCGTGGCATGGCGCCGAACTTGCCGGTGTATGCGGGCTGAACATCGATCCCTATGTCGAGGGCAGGGACCAGGGGCGGGTCCGGCACCTGTTCGTCAGCGCGCCTCACCGCCGCGCCGGCCTCGGCCGCATGCTGGTCGAGACCGTCATCGATCGGGCACGCCGCTATTTCACTGCGTTGAACACCCGCGCGCCGCAGGACGCCTTCGGCTTTTATGAAAGGCTTGGCTTCCGGCGCGTGGAAGGCGAAGAATTCGTCACCCACCGCATGCGTTTCGGGAAGGGGAACTGAAATGTCCTTGCGTCCACCATCCCATCTTGCCGGCTCTTCAGCCGCTGAAGCGGCCTTTGACGCGCTTGGCCACGAAATCTTGGCCGAAAAGGCGGCCGCACTTGGCCGTGCCGGCCAAAAGGTCGAGGAAACGCTGGCCAGGTTGCGCGACAATGCAGATGAAGAGTTGCGCCCCAGGCTTCTCAAGGAGGCCGCCGAGGCGGTGCACGGCTATTTCATCCAGCGCGAGCTGTGCGGCTTGCGCAAGCACGATGGCGTCATCCGCGAATACGACATCCCCAGGGCTGTGCTGGTCAGGCTCGGCGCCCGGTAGGCTCGGAGCTTGCGGCGCTGATTTCCGTATGGAATCGCGCCAGGCGGATGGCGAGCGCTTCGGGATTCTCGTCGGCGACGAAGTGCCCGCTGTCGGCGATGATGTCGCCCACGACTTTTGAGAGCCCGGCCGCCCGCAGGCCATCGACATAGTCGCCGATCTCGCCGGGCTCGGCCGCACCCCTCAGATACAGCACCGGAACCGCGATCGGCTTGCCGGCCCACTTGGCATTGGCCTCGGCATCCTCGGGGAAGGCGCGATACCAGCCGAAACCGGCCTGGAGGCTTTCGGACCGGGAATAGGCCCTTGCGTAGATTTCCCTGGCATCGTCAGCGATCGAGGCCCCGTCCTTCGAAAGCACATTGAAGAAGAAGTCGAAATAGGCGCTCTGATGGCCGCTCACCAGCGTTTCCGGCAAGGCTGGAACGGCATGGAATGCAAAGTGCCAGATCCGCGGATTGCGAATGACCTTCTCCCAATGGCGCTACGCCTGGAATGACGACATCCATGATCACCGCGCCGGACAGAATCTCCGGATGGTCGCGCAACAGGGCGAATACGATCTGGCCGCCGACATCATGGCCGGCAACCACCAGGTGCCGCAGCCCGCAAGCTTCGGCGACGCCTCTCATCAGCCTTGCCAGGGTCCGCTTGTCGCCGGCCCGGGGCATGCCTTGCGAGCCACCGATGCAGGGCAGGTCGGGGGCGACGACCCGGTAGTCGGCTGCCAGCCGGCTGATCACCCGTTCGAACGCGTAGGAGCTTTGCGGCCATCCATGCAGCAGGAGGAATGCCGGCGCTTCGGGCGGACCCGCCTCGCGGATGGCAATGCTCAGCCCTTCGATTTCGACGGTCGAGATTTGCATGTCCTGATCCTGCCGACTGCCTATGCCATAGATCTAGTCGGCAATCGGGAAATCGACAGGGCTATCAACCGTCACTCGAGCCACTTCGTGATGAACGTGCCGTTCTCGTGAATGTCGGTCGTTTCCAGCGGACCCGGACCGAGATTGGTGAATTTGTGCGGCGTGTGGGGTGGCACGATGACAATCTGGCCGGCGGAAGCCTCGATTTCCTTGTCGCCCACGGTAAACAGGCCAGTGCCCTGGCGGATGATGAAGATCTCGCTGTAAGGGTGGGAATGCAGCCGCGGGCCGCCGCCTTCATCAGGCAGGTAGTTGAAGATCAGGCAGGAGTTGGAGCCGTAGGCGCCGCCTTGCAGCTCGCCCTTCCAGTGGTCGGAGCGAACCGCCCATTCCTCACGGTCTATGACGTGTGCCATGCCCGGGAGGATAGATCACACCGGCGCCCTGTGTCGAGGCAAGCTGGAGCCCTTGGATTTACGGTTGTTTCCCGGTTGTTTAGCCGCCTTTTGCGGCCATTCCCCGTCCCGCCGGACAATAGGGGATTTTGTCCCCGCGACAATCTGCCCTTGTGCCTTGACCCGTCTGGACAAAAACGGGCTTCACGCATAAACCGAAGTCCAAATGCCGGAGGAATTCGCTAGCCTGTTCGCCATGCGCTGTCGGGTTGGCGTGATTGAGCGGGGAACAAGGCTCGGCCACCGGCGCGGAAGAGGCGAAAGGATCAGGCACCCGTGAGCGCAACCGATATCCACGATCCCAATCGTCGAGATTTTCTTTATGTCGCCACGGGCATGGCTGCCGTGGTCGGGGCCGGCGCCGTCGCCTGGCCTTTCATCGACCAGATGCGCCCCGATGCCTCCACGCTGGCGCTCGCCTCGGTGGAAGTCGATGTCGCCTCGCTGACGCCTGGCATGTCGCTGATCGTCAAGTGGCGCGGCAAGCCGGTCGTGGTGCGCAACCGCACCGAAAAGGAAATGAAGGACGGCGAGGCCGTCAACCTCTCCGATCTCAAGGATCCGATCGCCCGCAACGCCAATCTGCCGGCCGATGCGCCGGCGACCGACGCCAACCGCACCACGCCCGGCAAGGAAGCCTGGATGGTGATGGTTCAGGTCTGCACGCATCTGGGCTGCATCCCGCTCGGCCAGGAAGGCGATTTCGGCGGCTGGTTCTGCCCGTGCCACGGTTCGCAGTACGACACGGCCGGCCGCATCCGCAAAGGCCCGGCGCCCGAGAACATGGCTGTGCCGGTATTCAAATTCATTTCCGATACCAAGATCCTTATCGGTTGAGGCAGGGGATATTTCGATGAGCGAGGGACACTCGACCTATACGCCCAAGACCGGTATCGAACGCTGGTTCGACGCCCGCATGCCGCTGCCGCGGATGGTCTACGACAGCTTCATCGCCTATCCGGTGCCGCGCAACCTCAACTATGCGTGGACCTTTGGCGGCATCCTGGCGATCATGCTGGTGGCGCAGATCCTGACCGGCATCGTGCTGGCCATGCACTACACGGCCGACACCAATCTCGCCTTCGGCTCCGTCGAAAAGATCATGCGTGACGTCAACTCCGGCTGGCTGTTGCGCTATATGCATGCCAACGGCGCCTCGTTCTTCTTCATCGCTGTCTACATCCACATCTTCCGTGGCCTCTATTACGGCTCCTACAAGGCGCCGCGCGAGTTGCTGTGGATCCTGGGCTGCATCATCTATCTCCTGATGATGGCGACCGGCTTCATGGGCTATGTGCTGCCATGGGGGCAGATGAGCTTCTGGGGCGCCACCGTCATCACCGGCTTCTTCAGCGCCATTCCGCTGGTCGGCGACTGGATCCAGCAGCTGCTGCTCGGCGGCTTTGCCGTCGACAACCCGACGCTGAACCGCTTCTTCGCGCTGCACTACCTCTTGCCGTTCATGATTGCCGGCGTCGTCGTGCTGCACGTCTGGGCACTGCATGTGGTGGGCCAGTCGAACCCGACCGGCATCGAGGTCAAGTCGAAGACCGACACCGTCGCTTTCACGCCCTACGCGACCATCAAGGACGCGTTCGGCATGATCGTGTTCCTGTTCTTCTTCGCCTATTTCGTCTTCTACCTGCCGAACTATCTCGGCCATCCGGACAATTACACGGTCGCCAACCCGCTGAAGACCCCGGCCCATATCGTTCCGGAATGGTACTTCCTGCCGTTCTACGCGATCCTGCGCGCCATCACCTTCAACATCGGGCCGATCAATTCCAAGCTCGGCGGCGTGCTGTGCATGTTTGGCGCCATCGTCATGCTGTTTCTGGTACCTTGGCTCGACACCTCCAAGGTGCGTTCGGCGGTCTACCGGCCCTGGTACAAGCTGTTCTTCTGGCTGTTCGTGGCCGATGCCATCCTGCTGGGCTGGCTGGGCTCGCAGCCGGCGGAAGGCAGCTATGTGTTCATGGCGCAGATGGCGACGCTGTTCTACTTCGCCTTCTTCCTGGTCGCGCTGCCGGTGCTTGGCCTGATCGAGACGCCGCGCAGGCTGCCGAACTCGATCACCGAGGCGGTGCTCGAAAAGAACAAGGGCGGCAGTGGGCATCCGGCGGGCGCCACGGCCGCGCCAGAGACCAAGGGCTGAGCGGTAGAGAATCTAAGGGGATTTGGCATGAAAAAGATTCTCACCTCGCTGGCGCTGGTCGGCCTTGTGGCTGCCGGCACCGCAGCGTTCGCGGCCGAAGAGGCGCACAATGCGGCGGCACCCACGCATTTCCCGATCAACGAGCCGAAGGAAATGAGCTGGAGCTTCACCGGCCCGTTCGGCACCTATGACAAGGCGCAGCTGCAGCGCGGTCTGAAGGTCTACAAGGAAGTCTGCTCGGCCTGCCATTCGATGAACCTGGTGGCGTTCCGCACGCTGTCGGACCTCGGCTACAACGATGCCCAGATCAAGACGCTGGCCGCCGAATACACCATCCATGACGGCCCCAACGACGCCGGCGACATGTTCGACCGTCCCGGCAAGCCGTCCGACCATTTCCCGGCGCCGTTCGCCAATGAGGAAGCCGCGGCTGCCTCCAATGGTGGCGCCGCCCCGCCCGACATGTCGCTGCTGGCCAAGGCGCGCGGCGTCGAGCGTGGCTTTCCGCAGTTCGTCTTCGATATCTTCACCCAGTATGACGCGGGCGGGCCAGACTACATCCATTCGCTGCTGACCGGCTACGACCAGACGCCGCCTGCCGGAATGGTCATTCCCGAGGGCACGCACTACAACCCGTACTTCATGTCGGGTGTGTCGTTGAAGATGCCCAAGCCGCTCTCCGACGGTCAGGTGACCTATGACGACGGCTCGCCGCAGACCGTCGACCAGTATTCGCGCGACGTATCGGCCTTCCTGACCTGGGCCGCCGAGCCGCACATGGAAGACCGCAAGAAGACGGGCTTCCGCGTGCTGGTGTTCCTGCTGCTCTTCGGCGCGCTGGTCTACCTGACCAAGCGCAAGGTGTGGGAAGGCGTGGCCCACTAAGCCGCGCAACCAACGACCAAGAAAGGCGCCGAAAGGCGCCTTTTTGCATTTCCGGCGACAGGTTGTGTCACATGGCCGTCACCGCCAACGGCGATCCTGCGCCATTCCCAACAAAGGATCGCACCCATGAAGAAATTCACATCGCTGACCGCCGGTCTGCTGTTGCTGGTCATCGGCTCGGCCGCCCGGGCCGAAGACGCAAAACCCTTCGTCACGAACAAAGACATCGACCTAACGATGATCCTGCCGCCGCCACCGGCAAACGATTCGGCGCAGACCAAGGCCGAACTCGGCGAGGTGCTGACGCTGCAGGTGACGCGCACGCCCGAGATGGCAGCCAGCGCCGTTGCCGACTCCGAGGAGAATGTCTGGCGCTTCGCCAATGTGATGGGGCCGAATTTCAACAAGGAGAAGCTGCCGAAATTCAGCGCCTTCTTCGATCGCGTGGTCGAGACCGAAGGCGCTGTCGTCGATCCGGCCAAGGATGTCTGGAAGCGGCCGCGTCCGCATCAGCTCAGCGATCTCGTCAAGCCGGCGGTCAAGCTGTCGAGCTCCGGCTCGTGGCCGTCCGGCCACGCCACCGTCGGCACCATGATGGGCATCATCCTGGCCGACATGGTTCCGGAGAAGCGCGCCGAGATCATGGCGCGCGCGGCCGAATACGCCCACAACCGTGAGGTTGGCGGTATCCACTATGCGTCCGACGTAGAAATGGGCAAGATTTCCGGCAGCGTCATTGCCGCGGTCCTGCTCAACCGCGACGACTTCAAGGCCGAATATGAAGTGGCCAGGGCAGAGCTTCGTTCCGATCTCGGCATGTAATCTTCGTCAGCAGTCGGCTTCGATGCGAGGGGCGCTTCAGGCGCCCCTTTTCTTCTCACGGCCATGCTCGGCGGCAGTTCAGCAATTAGTCCGTTGGCAGGGCTGCATCGGATTGATATTCGAGGCATCGAAGGGCGGCGAATGTTGGCCCGCCACGGCCTTGGAAATCGATGATGCGACTCAACGACTGTCATAACTTTTCCGATTTCCGCCGCATGGCGCAGCGAAGGCTGCCGGGCCCGATCTTCGACTACATCGATGGCGCGGCCGACGATGAGGTCACCTATCGCCGCAACACCGAAAGCTTCGAGACCTGCGACCTCGTTCCCAACGTGCTGCGCGGGGTGGGCGAGATCGACATGTCGGTGACGGTGATGGGGCAGAAGCTGGCGATGCCGTTCTATTGCTCGCCGACCGCCCTGCAGCGACTGTTCCACCATCAGGGCGAGCGCGCGGTGGCCAAGGCCGCCGCCAAATACGGCACCATGTTCGGTGTCTCTTCGCTTGGCACCGTCAGCCTCGAGGAGGCGCGCGGGATCAGCGCCAGTCCGCAGGTCTACCAGTTCTATTTCCACCGGGATCGCGGCCTCAACCGGGCGATGATGCAGCGGGCGAAGCAAGTTGGCGTCGAGGTGATGATGCTGACCGTCGACAGCATCACCGGGGGCAATCGCGAGCGCGACAAGCGCACCGGCTTTGCCATTCCCTTCAAGCTCAACCTCGCGGGGATGGCGCAGTTCGCGCTCAAGCCGGCCTGGGCGATCAATTATTTCACCCATGAGGGGTTCAAGCTGCCGCAGCTCGACGAGCATGTCGACATGGGCGGCGGCACGATGTCGATCAGCCGCTATTTCACCGAAATGCTCGACCCGTCGATGACCTGGGACGATGTCGCCGAGATGGTCAGGCAGTGGTCGGGGCCGTTCTGCCTCAAGGGCGTCATGTCGGTCGAGGACGCCAAACGCGCCGTCGAGATCGGCTGCAGCGGCATTGTGCTTTCCAATCATGGCGGCCGGCAGCTGGATGGCTCGCGGGCGGCATTCGACCAGTTGGCCGAGATCGTCGATGCCGTCGGCGACCGGATCGACGTCATCATGGATGGCGGCGTGCAGCGCGGCACGCATGTGCTGAAGGCGCTGTCGCTCGGCGCCAAGGCGGTTGGCATCGGCCGTTACTATCTGTTTCCGCTGGCGGCGGCCGGCCAGCCGGGTGTCGAACGGGCGCTTGAACAGATGCGGGTCGAGATCGAACGCGGCATGAAGCTGATGGGCTGCAGTTCGATCGGACAATTGTCGCGCGAGAACCTGCGCTTCCGGTGACCAGGAGAGCATCGGCGCGGACGGTCACTGCGCCGGTCCAGGCCAATCCTTTGCCGGACGCGCTTGTCTCGGCCGCCACATCGCGCTAGCCGTTGTCGGTCGCGGCGGGCTACGATCTGCCTCCCGCACGTTTCAAACCTGTCAGCTGGATCATCCGGAGCCGCCTCATGAAACCTTCGCTCGAAGACACGCTGCTGGCCGCGATCCGCACCATCCCGGATTATCCCAAGCCCGGCATCCTGTTTCGCGACATCACCACGCTGCTCGGCAATGCGCGCGCCTTCCGGCGCGCTATCGACGAACTGGTGCATCCCTATGCCGGCCAGAAGGTCGACAAGATCGCCGGTATCGAGGCGCGCGGCTTTATCCTGGGTGGCGCCGTCGCTCACCAGCTTTCAGCCGGCTTCGTGCCGATCCGCAAGAAGGGCAAGCTGCCTTTCGAGACGGTGCGCGTCGCCTACAGCCTGGAATACGGGCTGGACGAAATGGAGATGCACAAGGACGGCATTTCCCCTAGCGAAAAGGTGATCCTGGTCGACGACCTGATCGCCACTGGCGGCACCGCGGAAGCGGCGGTGAAGCTGCTGCGCCAGATCGGCGCCGATATCCTGGCTGCCTGCTTCGTCATTGACCTGCCGGACCTCGGCGGTCGCGCCAAGCTCGAGGCGCTTGGCGTGCCGGTCAGGACACTGATCGGGTTCGAGGGGCATTGAGGCAGCAAAATACTGCACGGAGACAAGTACGGGGTCGAGCTTGATGTCCGCGGCCTGCCGGGTCCCCGCTGCTTCGCAGCGTCCCCGCGTTCGTCAGCCTTTCATCGTGCCACTGGCACGATGAATTCGCTTACGCGAACCGGCTACTCACCCACCTTCACCAGCACGGCGCTTTCAAACTCCAGCACCTTGTCGCCGGTCGAATCGAACGCTTCCGCGCGCAGCGACAGCATTCGCCAGCCGGGGCGCGAGGCGATGGCGCGATGGGACAGCGCGGTGCGGCTGAAGGTGATGGTCTCGCCGGCATGGACCGGCTTCAGCCACTTAAGGTTCTTGAAACCGGGCGAGGGGCCGAATTCCGGGACCGGGCCGGGGCCGTTCCAGCTGGCCCCCTCGGCATCCATGCTCGCTTCGAGGTTGAGCTTCATCCAGGTGGCGGCGGTGTGCCAGCCGGAGGCGCAGAGCCCGCCGAGCACGCTCTTCCTGGCAGCCTCCTCGTCGATATGGAAGATCTGCGGGTCGTATTTGCGGGCGAACGCCTTGATCGCCTCGGGTTCGAATGTGTGCGAGCCCAGCGTCACCGTGGTGCCGATGCGGAAGAATTCATCCAAGGTCATGCCTGATACCCCTCGGCATCGCGCGTCAGGAACATGACGGAATTCTCAAGCTCGAAGACGCTTTCGCCGCGCTGGTTGACCAGCTCGCTGCGCATGGTGATGAAGCCCAGTTGCGGTTTCGATCGCGACAGGCGTTTGGCCAGGACAACCAAATTGCCTCTGAGCGTATCGCCGGCCAGGACCGGTTTCTTCCACTTGACCTGGTCGACGCCGGGCGCGCCCTGGCAGGTGGAGTCCAGGAGGAAGGCATCGCACAGCATGCGCATGAACATGGCGCAGGTGTGCCAGCCCGAGGCCGAGAGGCCGCCGAGGATGCTGGCCTTGCCGGCTTCCTCGTCGAGATGCATCGGCTGGGCATCGAATTCACTGGCGAACTCGATGATCTCGGCCGCACTCACCTGTTTCGTGCCGAGGTCGAACGAGGCGCCCTCGACGAAATCCTCATAGGCCCATGTCTTTGCGGTCATGTCGGCAATCCGGCTAAATCCCAGGGATCCGGCAACCCGGATGCAGGCCGGCAGCGATTTGGTCAAGTCCTTTCTGGTGAGCCAGGCTGAGGGCGCGGCTGCCCGTCGCGGCGCTCAGAGCCAGCCGCGGCGGCGGAAATACCAGAAGGGCAGGATCGCCGACAGGATCATCAGGCCGATGGCGAAGGGATAGCCAAGCTCCCATTTCAGCTCGGGAATGACGTCGAAGTTCATGCCGTAGATCGAGGCGACCAGTGTCGGCGGCAGGAAGATGACGGCGGCGACCGAGAAGATCTTGATGATGGCGTTCTGCTCGATCGAGATCATGCCGAGCGTGGCGTCGAGCAGGAAGGAGATCTTCTGCGACAGGAAGGTGGCGTGGTCGGCGAGCGACAGCACGTCGCGCGACAGGGTCTTGATGCGGGCGCGGACATCCTTGCTCATCTTGGTCTGGGTCGCGACATGGGCGAGGAAGCCGGCAAGGCGCTGCAGCGAGATCAGGCTGTCGCGCACGGACGAGGCGATGTCTTCCTTGCGGCCGATGGCCTTCAAAAGCTCCTGGAAGTCGCGGTTGCGCTTCGACACCTTGGTCGAGCGTGCCTCGAAAATGTCGCGCGAAATCGCCTCGATGTCGCGGCCGGCGCGTTCGAGGATGTCGGCGAGACGGTCGACGATCGCCTCCAGCAGGCCGATCAGGATGGTGTCGCCACTGGTGCAGCCGGTCGCCACTTTCTCGGCGCGCAGCGGGAAGGTCTTGAAGGCCTTCGGCTCATGGTAGCGAATGGTGATCAGCCTTTTGCCGGCAAGCGCGAAGGTGACCGGCGACATCAGGGGATCGTCGACCTCGGTCTGGGCAGGCAAAGTGGCGGTCATGAAGTAGGCGCCATCCTCGATATAGAGACGGCTGGAAATCTCGATCTCCTCCATCTCCTCGCGGGTCGGGATGGCGACGCCGAGCCAGCTCTCGATGGTGGCTTCTTCTTCCTTGGTCGGACTGATCAGGTCGGCCCAGACGACCCTGTCGCTATCGGCCAGCAGGTTGTCGACGACGCGCAAGCGATCATTGTCCACGACAAATGCCTTGATCATCGCCAGATCTCCCCTGCGAAGGTTCGGATTGCGCGTCGTGTCGGATTGCACGGCTCTTCGTCGTGTGCGCGACCGTGTGGCAGCCGCTTAGACCCGTGCCATGACAAAATCAAGACAAGCCCTGGAGCCGGGCCGGGATCGGGTGCTCAGAAGAACTCGTCGAGCAGCCGATACCGGGAAAGCTTCGCCGGCTCGGTTTCCGGCGGCCCGTACCGTTGGAGAAGAGGCACTATCCAGGCCTCTGCGAGATTGTAGCGGATGCTCCGGCAGGCGAGCGCCAGATCCTGGTGGCGATCCGCCAGGCGTCAGGTATTGAACTTGAACAGCATGATGTCGCCGTCCTGGACGACATATTCCTTGCCTTCGTCGCGCGCCTTGCCGGCTTCCTTGGCCGCCACTTCGCCGCCCAGCGTGACGAAGTCGTTATAGGCGATGGTCTGGGCGCGGATGAAGCCGCGTTCGAAATCGGTGTGGATGACGCCGGCCGCCTGCGGGGCCTTGTCGCCCTTGTGGATGGTCCAGGCGCGCGTCTCCTTCGGCCCGACGGTGAAATAGGTGATGAGATGCAAAAGCTCATAACCGGCGCGGATGACCTTGTTGAGCCCCGGCTCGTCGAGGCCGAGCGAGGACAGGAATTCCATCTCTTCCTCGTCGGAGAGCTGGGCGACTTCGGCCTCGATCGCGGCCGAGATCACCACGGTGCCGGCGCCTTGCGCGGCGGCCATCTTTTCCACGGCCCTGGTGTGCTCGTTGCCGGTCGCGGCATCGGCCTCGGCGACATTGCAGACATAGAGCACGGGGTGCGAGGTCAGCAGGTTCAAGCCCTGCAGGATGCGCAAATCCTCGGCCGAGATGCCCTTGAGCAGGATGCGGGTCGGCTTGCCGGCCTGCAGCAGTTCGAGTGCCGCCTCCATCATCGGCAGCACGGTCGTTGCTTCCTTGTCCTTGCTGCCGGCGCGCTTACGGATCTGGACGATGCGGCGCTCGAGGCTGTCGAGGTCGGCGAGCATCAGCTCGGTCTCGACCGTCTCGGCGTCGGCGACGGGGTCGATGCGGCCCTCGACATGGGTGATGTCGTCATCCTCGAAGCAGCGCAACACATGCACGATGGCGTCGACCTCGCGGATGTTGGCGAGGAACTGGTTGCCCAGCCCTTCGCCCTTCGAGGCGCCGCGCACCAGGCCGGCAATGTCGACGAAGGAGATGCGGGTCGGGATGATCTCCTTGGACTTGCCGATGGCCGCGATCTTCTGCAGGCGCGGGTCGGGCACCGCCACCTCGCCGGTGTTCGGTTCGATGGTGCAGAACGGATAGTTGGCGGCCTGAGCCGCCGCCGTCCTGGTCAGCGCGTTGAAGAGCGTCGACTTGCCGACGTTGGGCAAGCCAACGATGCCGCATTTGAAACCCATTTTGTCCAGTCCTATCGGAAAAGCGAAATTTGATGAGGGCTATGGGCGATAGGGGTGATCAACGTCAAGCCCCGTAAGGCCGCATGCGTGCCCGCTCAGTCCTTGTTGCCGAAGAGTTTCTTCAGCATGGCAGCCATCGGGCCGGTCTCCGGCAGTTTGGCGGGTGCTTGTTGCGACCGCGCCTGGCGGATGTGGCTTTGTTGTTTAGGCTGCTGCTTCTGCGCCGGCTTTTCCAGCTCGGCTATCGCCTTGCCCTGGACGGCAAGGGCGGCCTTGTTCATGAAGCCGGATTCGTCGCCCTTGACGATCATGGCGGCGTTGTCGGCGATCGCGTCGAGCAGGGGATCGAGCCATTCGCGGTCGGCCTTGGCGAAATCGCCGAGCACATGGTGCTGGACCATTTCCTTGACGCCGGGATGGCCGACACCGATGCGCACGCGACGGTAGGCGTTGCCGACATGGCCGTCGATCGAGCGGATGCCGTTGTGGCCGCCGGCGCCGCCGCCGGTCTTGATGCGCAGCTTGCCTTCGGCAAGGTCGATCTCGTCATAGAAGACGGTGAGCGCGGAAAGCTCGAGCTTGTAGAAGCGCAGCGCCTCGCCGACCGACTGGCCGGACAGGTTCATGAAGGTCTGCGGCTTGATCAGGATGATCTTTTCGCCGGCAATCGTGCCCTCGGCGATCAGGCCCTGGAATTTCTTCGACCAGGGCGAAAAGGAATGGCGGCGGGCAATTGCGTCCGCCGCCATGAAGCCGACATTGTGCCGGTTATCTGCGTATTTCGCGCCCGGATTGCCGAGACCTGCAAATAGCAGCATCGTCTGCTCCGGGCGGAAAGAGTTACTTCTCTTCGGCGGCAGGAGCTGCTTCAGGTGCAGCCACTTCAGCCGTCTCTTCCGTCTCCGGCTTCATCGCCGACGAACCGGCAATGGTCGCGATGGTGAAGTCGCGGTCGGAGATGACCGGCTTGACACCGGCCGGCAGCTTGACCGCCGAGATGTGGATCGAGTCGCCGATGTTGGTGCCGGTGAGATCGATGGTGATGAATTCCGGGATCGCGTTGGCCGGGCAGTGGAACTCGACTTCGTGACGCACGATGTTGAGCACGCCGCCGCGCTTGATGCCGGGCGACTTGTCCTCATTGATGAAGTGGACAGGCACGTCGACATTGACCTCGGTGTCCTTGCCGATGCGCAGGAAGTCGACATGGACAGGGAAATCCTTGACCGGGTCGAGCTGGAAGTCCTTGGGCAGGACCTGGATCTTCTTGCCGTCGACATCGATCGTGGCGATCGTGGTCAGGAACCCGCCGCCATGGATCTTGTAGTAGATGTCCTTGTAGGTGAGAGCGATCGCCAGGGGAGGCTGCTTGTCACCGTAGATTACTGCAGGCACTTTACCGTTGCGGCGAACTGCACGGGCGGACCCCTTACCGACCTGTTCGCGCGCTTCGGCCTTGAGCTCGTAAGTATCGTGGCTCATGGCTTTTCCTTTCGCGTGTTATGGAGCGTTTGCGGGAAGGCAATTTGCCCAAGCCGTAAACGTCGAAAGCCGCCAGACCTCGATGTCCGAATGCGGGCACCCGTTTTGAGACGGAGCTTTGTTCGGGATCACAAGGGAAGGCAGCCTTCCGCCGCGTTGCCTCCAAGGGTGTCTACGCGGGTGGCGGCTCTATAGCGGAAGGTGGCGAGAGGCGCAAGCGGTTGGGCTGGAAGGCATGAAGAGCCGTTCGAGGGTCGATCTTCGTCTGACAGTCCGCCAGCGCTTGCCATGCCTGCGGCGGACAACCAGCGATGGCAGTCATCATTGCCGCGGCATATGTTTAGACAACCAGCGGCGAAGCTTTTGGATCAAAGTGCGTCTGACTCGCGCTCGGGAGCTGATCTGCACGCGCCAGTCCGGAATAACATTCTCGGATTCCGTGCTCCCCGCCCGGACCTTCTGCGCCAGCCATGTCATGTCGACGAGCGCGTATCCATTGGCTAGCAACCGGTTGGTGAGCATCAGCTCATTGAGAATAGCCCGAGCCTTGCTTTCGAAAAACGGTAGCGTTTCAAGTGTAAGATCGAACCTTGAATGCCAGATTACTCCCTCGCCAGCTCCGTCGCCGGTGAGCCAATGCAGCAAAGACTGCTGATATGCTCGCGAGATCGGTGCGTCATCACGGAAGGGCTGTCGAGGGTTGCCGGTGAAGATCGGCGCGTCCCTGCCGACGCTTACCAGGGATCCCAGGCTGCTGAGTTGCCGCGGGTTCATCAAGATGAACGAACTGCGGAGCCATGCCTGCGAGCGGATTCCGAAAATCGAGAAGGCCTCGCGGCGAGAATCAATGCAACCCAGCGCTCCCTGCAAACCAAGCAACGACCGCAACGAGCCACCATCAATCAATTTGAGATGGTCAGGTGCGGATGCCGCGAAAGCCGAAGTGGCCAAGTGGACCAGATCATACTGATGAAGTTTGGCGCCGGTATGATTGATGCCGCAGTCCCATGCGGAGAATTCCCAATCTTCATTCGACCCGCCGATCAGTTCGACCCCGCGGTCCAAATCAGAGCCATGACCGACTGGCAGCGAATTGTCGATCACGAGCATGCGATGCTCAACGTCCGGCATCTGGCGGGCGAACATAGCTCGCAAGTCCTGCCATGCGGTCGGATATTTTTCGGTGCCGTGACGCACCAGAAGGGTCAAAACACGAAGCGGCTGGGCGTGCATGGCGAATCCAGAAAAAGCGCAGAGAACGCAAGCAAGTCTTGGGAATTTCTCCGCTGCCGCAGGTCATGACGAAGCCACTTATCCTGGGGCTGATGACACCCATTCATCTCATCTTCGCCGCGGCATTCCCTATAGCAGAATCGAGAGCCTATGGGTCAATTCCCCGCGACTCGGCATGCTCGAATTTCGTTTCATGCCAGCCTGGGCACGAGAAGCGAACTAGGGAGCATTTCGATGCCGTGCGAGCGCGGTCAAGCCGCGCCGAGGCAGTCAAGAGTCAGCCGGTGGCTACCGATCGCCGCTCAACGTATCGCGCAGCGCCTGGATTTGCCGGTTCAGCGTATCGAGCTCAGCCAGCGTCATGCCCGAGCGCTCGATCAAGGTCTCGTTGAGGCAGTTGCACTGGACGAGCAGCGCGCGCCCGGCCGATGTCAGGTCGACCTGGACCTGGCGCTCGTCCGCCTGGCTGCGCTGGCGGGTGACCAACCCGGCCTGTTCCATGCGCTTCACCAGCGGGGTGACGGTGCTCGATTCCAAAGCGAGCCGATGGGCGATCCCGCCGACCGACATGCCATCGGCCTCGCCCAGCGCGTTGAGCACGAGATATTGCGGATAGGTGATCCCCATCTCGTCCAGCATCGGCTTGTAAGTGCGGTTGATCGCCATCGAGGTGGCGTAGAGCGTGAAGCAGAGCTGATTGTCCAACGGGAGGGGCACGACGCATTCCTTTGCCGATTAATCACGAAATATGTACCACGAAAAATAATATCGCGATACATATTTTTGTGGACATGGCTTCCGCGCTGCGCTAGCCATATAGATATCGCGATATTGTTTATCGCGAAAAACAATAAAAGGAGATTGAGATGGCTTCGCAGGCAAAATCCGGTTCCGGCAGCGGCACGATCACCACCAAGGACGGCACGCAGATTTTCTACAAGGACTGGGGAACCGGTCAGCCCATCGTCTTCCATCATGGCTGGCCGTTGAGCAGCGACGACTGGGACGCACAGATGCTGTTCTTCCTGGCACAAGGCTACCGCGTCATCGCCCATGACCGGCGCGGCCACGGCCGCTCGACGCAGACGGATATCGGCAACGAGATGGATACCTACGCCGCCGATGTCGCTGAACTTGCCGCGCATCTCGACCTCAAGAACGCTATCCATGTCGGCCATTCGACCGGCGGCGGCGAGGTGGCGCGCTATGTCGCGAAGTACGGCTCGGGCGGCCGCGTCGCCAAGGCGGTGCTGATCGGCGCGGTGCCGCCAATCATGCTCAAGACGGCTGCCAATCCCGGCGGCCTGCCGATCGAGGTCTTCGACGGTTTCCGCGCTGCCCAGGCTGCCAACCGCGCCCAGTTCTTCCGCGACGTTCCTGCCGGTCCGTTCTATGGCTTCAACCGTCCGGGCGCCGAGGTTTCGCAAGGCGTCGTCGACAATTGGTGGCGCCAGGGCATGATGGGCGGCACCAAGGCGCATTACGATTGCATCAAGGCTTTCTCGGAAACCGACTTCACCGAGGATCTGAAGGCGATCGACGTGCCGGTGCTGGTCATGCATGGCGACGACGACCAGATCGTCCCGATCGCCGACTCGGCGCTGCTGTCGATCAAGCTGCTCAAGAAGGGCGAGCTCAAGGTCTACAAGGGTTTCCCGCACGGCATGGCGACAACCCATGCCGACGTCATCAACGCCGACCTTTTGGCCTTCTTCAAGGCATAGGTCGCACCCGGCACAAAAGCGGCACCCGCCATTGCGGCGGGTGCTTCGGTCGGCTTCAGACGATGCTCATCGGACGCGCCTGGCAGCGCTGTCGGCCTGTCGCGGTCGCACTTCAGCCGGGCGTTGCATTGCGCGCGGCCGTGAACGATAGTTTCTTGACCGGACAGGCGTGAGACATCGGATCGAGCGTTTTTGCGCCCCTCCGCCTCCTCCGGCATTCGTGATCCGGAGGGTGGAAAATGAACGCGGAATCGATCGACTACAACGGCCTGATGCAGGCTAACCTTGCGCGAGTATTCGGCGAACGCGATGCCGACCGGCGCCTTGTGGCGATCCGCGAACTTTACGCCGGCGATGCCGTGCTTTACGAGCCGGATGCTTCGGCAACGGGCCATGCCGCCATCAATCATGCGGTGAGTAAGCTGCTGTCGAGCCTACCGCCGACGTTCGCCTTCACGGCGACGGGCCCTGCCGTCGGCCATCACGGCGTCGGGCGGCTGCAATGGCAGTCCGGGCCGCTCAACGGCCCTGTCGCCGTCACCGGGATCGATGTCGCGCATTTGCACGGCAACCTCATCCACTCTCTTTTTGTTTTTCTCGATCCCGCCGGCACCTGATACGCCCGTTCGCTGAACGAGTTGCCATGCCCGAAACCGGCCTTGAAGCCTTGCTTCGCCGCGTGAGAAGGAGGGCAACGCGGCGTATGATCTTATCGACGCCCACGCTGCCTCCGTCTTTAGCAACGACTGTCTAGGCTTTTCTTGCTTCCTTCATATTGGGCAGGAACACCGTCAGCAGGCCCAGGAACGGCAGATACGAGCAGATCTGGAAGACGAAATCGATGCCCTTCATGTCGGCGACGACGCCGAGCACGGCGGCGGCAATGCCGCCCATGCCGAAGGCGAAGCCGAAGAAGATGCCGGCGATCATGCCGACGCGGCCCGGCACCAGTTCCTGGGCAAAGACGACGATGTTGGAGAAGGCCGACGAGAGGATGAGGCCGATCAGAACGGTCAGCACCATCGTCCATTCCAGATTGGCGTAGGGGAGCGCCAGCGTGAAGGGCAGCACGCCGACGATCGAGAACCAGATCATCGCCTTCTGTCCGTAGCGATCGCCGAACGGGCCGCCGAGCAGGATGCCCAGCGCCGAGGCGCCGAGGAACAGGAACAGCATCACCTGGCTCATCTGCACCGACACTCCGAACTTATGGATGGAGTAGAAGGTGTAGTAGCTGGCAAGGCTGGCGATGTAGGCGTTCTTGCTCAGCACCAGCAGCGTCAGCACGACCAGTGCGCTCATAACCTTGCGGCGCGGGAAGGGCGAGACGAAGCTTGCCGCCTTGCGGGTGCCTTGCGCGGCGCGCAAGCGGCTGTACCAGCCGCCGACCTGCCACAAAACGACGATGCCGATCAGCGAGCCGACGGCGAACCAGGAGATGCTGGTCTGGCCGAACGGCACGACGATGAAGGCCGCCAGCAGCGGCCCCATCGACTGGCCGAAATTGCCGCCGACCTGGAATAGCGACTGCGCCAGGCCAAACCGGCCGCCCGAGGCGAAACGCGCGATGCGCGAGGATTCGGGATGGAAGATCGCCGAGCCGATGCCGATCAGCGAGGCGCCGATCAAGAGCAGATAATAGTGCCCGGCATAGGCCAGCACGACCAGGCCGATCAGCGACGAGGCCATGCCGTAGGGCAGGGAATAGGGCATCGGCCGCTTGTCGGTGATCATGCCGATCACCGGCTGCAGCAAGGACGCCGTCACCTGGAAGGTGAAGGTCAGCAGGCCGATCTGCCAGAAATCGAGGCCGTAATTCTGTTTCAGAAGCGGATAAATGGCCGATAGCAGCGACTGCATGATGTCGTTGATGCAATGGCAGAAGCTCACCGCCAGGATGACGGTGAAGGCCGTCGCCTGGGCTGAGGCGTGACTGGCGGTCGCTGGTGACGCGACGCTGGCGGCTGTCGTATCGGTCAAGGCAGGCTCCGTGGTCTTTTTGGCGGGCACGCCCGCAGGCAATCTGGCGGACGCTCCCGCGGCCGCCTTAGGGACGGTTGCCTTATAGGCCGCTTGCCGCGCGACTTCTTTCGTGGTTTGGTCCAATAGTTTCGCAAGTGGGCCATACAAGATGCCGCATGGCAGGGAAATCTTCCGCGCCGGCAATGCCGATCTCGGCCAATTGCACCAGAGCCGCTGGCAATGGCTGGAGGAAGTCGCCGGGCCGGCGGTGGCGTTGCCGACCGAATATCCCGACGGCTATCACGTGCCGCAACACCGCCACAGGCGCAGCCAGTTGCTGCACGCGCTGGTCGGCGTCGTGCTGGTGACGACGCGGCATGGGCGCTGGATGGTACCGCCAGACCATGCGATGTGGATTCCGGCCGGCATCGAGCATTCCGTCGAGATGCTGGGCGATGTCTCGATGCGCTCGGTCTATGTCATGCCGGGCGCGATCCCGGGGCTGCCGGAAGGCTTGCGCGTCGTCGGCGTCACCGCGTTGATGCACAGCCTGATCGTGGAATCAGAGAAGCTGCCGCAAGGCGGCGAACTGGAAGGACGCGGCGGGTTGATCATGAAGCTGTTGCTGCATGAGATCCCGACCTTGCCGGAACGGCCGCTCGGTCTGCCATTCCCGTCCGATGCAAGGCTGGCGGCGCTGTGCCGCCGCTTCGTCGCCGCACCTTCACCGCATGCGACGATCGACGAATGGGCCGATGCCGCCGGCATGAGCCGGCGCTCCTTCACGCGCGCCTTCCAGCGCCAGACCGGCCTGTCGCTGTCGACATGGCGCCAGCAGGCCTGCCTGTTCGCGGCGCTGCCGCGGCTCGCCGATGGCGAGCCGATCACCCGGGTGGCGCTCGATCTGGGCTATGACAGCGTGCCGGCCTTCATCACCATGTTCAAGCGCATGCTGGGCTCGTCGCCGCGCGGCTATATGCGCGGCGCGCGAGACAATGGCGAAGGCATAAGGCGAGCCCCGCCTCGCCTTGAGGCTCCTGCGCCATAATAAGCGGCGCCGAGCGCACTGACGCCTAGTCCATCTGAACGCCGCTCGCCTTGACGATCGGCTCCCACTTGGCGAGTTCAGCCTTCACATGCGTTGCCAGCTCTTCCGGGGTGGAGGCCACGATCGTGGCGCTGAATTGGCCCATGCGCGCAATCACATCGGGATCCTGCAGCGCCTTGGCTGCTGCCTTGTGAAGAGCCTCGATCACGTTCGCCGGGGTGCCGGCGGGCGCGAACAGGGCGTTCCAGCTGTAGGTTTCATAGCCAGGAATGGTTTCGGCGATTGCCGGCACGTCAGGGAAGGAGGGAACGCGCTCCTTGGTGGTAACGCCCAGGGCCCTCAGCGTCCCGCCCTTGATATGCCCCGATGAAGACGGCAGGTTGTCGAACATCATCGGCACCTGATTGGCGATGACGTCGTTCAGGGCCGGCCCGGCGCCCTTATAGGGTATGTGCTGCATGCTCACGCCGGCCATCGTCTTGAAAAGCTCGCCCGAGAGATGCAGCGGGGTGCCGTTGCCCGATGAAGCGTAGGCGTATTTGTCCGGGTCCTTCTTCAATAGGTCGATCAGTTCCTTGACGTCCTTGGCTGGAAATTGAGGGTTCACGACCAGGATGTTCGGTACCAGCACAAGCAGCGATATCGGAGCAAAATCCTTCTCCGCATCGTAGGGCTTGGTCTTGAGGATGAGCGGGTTGAGTGCGTGTGTCGCAACCGTGCCCATCAGAATCGTGTAGCCGTCCGGATCCGCCCGGGCGACTTGGGCCGCGCCGATGCTGCCGCCGGCGCCGCCGACATTTTCAACGACAATCTGCTGGCCGAGGTTTTCGGACATCTTGTTGGCGACGAGGCGCGCGACCAGATCCGTGGAGCCGCCCGCGGAAAAGGGAACAACCATCGTGATGGTCCGGTCCGGGAAATCGGCGGCCCAAGCCGTCGGCGCCGAAAAGAGAGCCGCGACGGAAACGGCAAGCCCGAGCAAAGTCCTTCGCCGGATTGGCATAATGCTACTCCTCCATTGTCTACGGGGGCAGTATGCCACGGCGGGCGCGCCAGGAGAAATGTCTGCTCGCGAGGGGCGCAGACAAGGAGACGACGGTAGGGGCGTACGCTCCGCCCGGCCGACGTTTCGTCGATCGCGGGGGGTTAGTCGAACAGGCTCGACACCGATTCCTCGGTCGCTGTGCGCGAAATCGCTTCGCCCATCAGGTCGGCGATCGAGATGACGCGGATGTTGGGGGCGTCGAGCACGCCTTGCGTCGGCTGGATGGAATCGGTGATCACCAGTTCCTGCAGCTTCGAGCCGCTGATGCGCGCGACTGCGCCGCCCGACAGCACGCCATGGGTGATATAGGCGGTGACGCTGGTGGCGCCGTTGGCCAAGAGTGCATCGGCGGCATTGCACAGCGTGCCGCCGGAATCGACGATGTCGTCGATCAGCAGGCAATCCTTGCCGGCGACCGCGCCGATGATGTTCATGACTTCCGATTCGCCCGGGCGCTCACGGCGCTTGTCGACGATGGCGAGCTGCGCGTCGAAGCGCTTGGCCAGCGCACGTGCCCGCACCACGCCGCCAATGTCGGGCGACACCACCACGACATTGCCGAGCTGCTTGTATTTCGCCTTCACGTCGCGCGCCATCACCGGCACCGAGAACAGATTGTCGGTCGGGATGTCGAAGAAGCCCTGGATCTGGCCGGCATGCAGGTCGAGCGTCAAAACGCGGTCGACGCCGGCGCGGGTGATCATGTTGGCAACCAGCTTGGCCGAGATCGGTGTGCGGCCCGACGCCCGGCGGTCCTGCCTGGCATAGCCGAAATAGGGAATCACCGCCGTGATGCGCTTGGCCGAGGAGCGCATGAAGGCGTCGATCATGATGAGCAGTTCCATCAAATGATCGTTGGTCGGGAAGGAGGTCGACTGCAGGATGAAAACATCCTCGCCGCGCACGTTTTCCTGGATTTCGACGAAGATTTCCTGGTCGGCGAAGCGCCTGACACTGGCCTTCCCCAGCGGGATGTTGAGATAGCGGGCGACCGCTTCGGCCAGCACCCTGTTGGAATTGCCCGCGAAGAGTTTCATGCACCGTTCCTGGTGGAGGATGGGAAGGCCTGACAGACTCTCCCGGACCTTTTAATCGGGCTTTTAGCGGCCCGCGCTGGTATTGCAAGCGCCGAGATCGGGAATCCGCCGGCTAAGCTGAAGAAAGGTTCGGGCCATCGCCGAGAGGCAACACTCAAGCATGCCTTGCTAGCCAGCCTTGCCACCCAGGAATGCCGCGAACTGGTCGATGGTCTGGTCGGCGATCGCCTGCATGGTGGCCGGAGAGACGCCCTTCCAACTGTCGGCGCCCGTGCCGGAGCTGACCGAAGGCGCCTTCATCTGGCCGTTGATGCGGTGCAAGCGGTTGCCCGAGGGGTCGTAGACGTCCCAGACATAGATGACGGTGGTGTCCTTGCCCTCCGAAATCGCCGAGAAATAGCCTTTCAGCACATGGGTCGCGGTCTGGTCGGCGCTGCCGGCGAGCGTAATTCCACGCTGCCTGGCGCGCGTCTGCAGTTCCGCCGTCAGCGGGGTCGCGGCCTCGACCGAAGCACCGACGATCGGCGCGATCTGCAGCCGTGTCTTCGACAGGATGGCAGCACTTTGCGCCGAGGTGAGCGGCGTGGTGGTGGTTGCAGCAGGCGCGGTGGGTGACGCAACTGCAACGGTGGCCGTCGTGCTGCCCTGGGCTCCCGGCGCAACCGGCCCCGAAGTCGCCGGCGGGGTGATGGCGGAAGGTTCGAGAACGTCCTTTGCGTTGGTGCAGGCAGCCAGAGCCAATGCCACAAGCAATGACACGGTCGTCACATGCGATCGTCTCATTTGCCTTCTAACTCCTTGGCGAAGAACGCCTCCCATTATGGATTCACTGTACGATCAAGTCGAGATCATGGCGGGAAAGCGGCTTCGGCTGGGATTCGGTGGTCAGGTAGGTGCGGCCAAGCGTCATCGCCGTCTCGGTCTCGGAATCCATGATGATCATGTGGGCGAACAGCGTCATGTGCGGCGCGATCGGCTCGGGATTGCCCTGGTAGAACATCGGCATGTCCATCCAGGACGGCGTGAAGCGGGCGCCGACGGAGTAGCCGCAGGCGTTCAGCCGGTGCTTGGTCAGGCCGTGCGCCTCCATGGTGCGGGCGTGGGCGTCGAAGACGTCGCCGAACGTATTGCCCGGCGTCATCGCCTTTTCCACCGCGAGAAGGGCGGCACGCGCGGCGTCGAACAGCTCCTGATGGCGCTTCGACACCTTGCCGGTCAGCACCGTGCGCATCATCGGCGCATGGTAGTGATGGAAGACACCGGCCCATTCTAGCGTCAGCTGGTCGTTCTTGGTGAGCTTGCGGCGGCCGGCCTTGTAGCGGCACAGCAGCGCATCGACGCCCGAACCGATGATGAACTCATTGGCGGGATAGTCGCCGCCGCCGGCAAAGATCGCGCCCTGCATGGCGGCCAGGATCAGCGCCTCGTCGCCGCCCTGCTTGATCAGCGGCAGTGCCGCGTCCAGCGCGTCGTCGGAGAGATTGGCGGCCTTCTCGGCCTTGGCGATCTCGGCCGGGCTCTTGAACAGTCGCAGCCGGCCGACAATGCCGGATGCGTCGGCGATCTGGCCGAAGGTCTGCAACTGCTCGTCCAGCCGGCGGCCATTGTAGGCGGTCAGGCCATGGGTGTCGTATTCGACCCCAATACGGGCGCCAAGCAGGTCGAGGTCGTTGAGCAGGTTGCGCAGGTCGACCGCCGGGTTGGCGCCGTTGCGGTCGGTCCACAGCACGATGTTGTCGATGATCGAGGTGTGGCGCGCCTGGCGCAGGTCGGCCGAGCGGGTCAAGAGCACCATCGAGCCGTCGGCCTTCACCACCAGGCACTGGAAGAAGCAGAAGCCGAACGTGTCGTAGCCGGTCAGCCAGTACATGCTTTCCTGCGCGAACAGCAGGATGGCGTCGAGCTTCTTCTCGGCCATCTCGATCATCAGCCGGTCGCGCCGCGCGTCAAATTCCGATCGTTCAAAATGCAGCGCCATTATTCACTCTCCAAAACGATGGCCGAAACCTGCCGGCCGTAATCGGGTTCCTTGCGGTGCGTGGTGCGCCGGTAGGAGTAAAACAGATCTTCCTCGGCATAGGTGCAGCGGCCGAGGCCTTCAGCGGTCACGCCGGCCCTGATGAGCCGGTCGACCGTGTAGCTGACGAGGTCGAACATGGCATGGCCTGATGTGGCGGAGGGCGCGAAATAGCCAATGTTTTCCGCGTCGGCCTCGACGAAGCGGGCGACGAATTCCGGCCCGACTTCGTAATTGGCGGGGCCGATCGAGGGGCCGAGCACGGCGACGATGTTTTCGCGCCGGGCGCCCAGGCTTTCCATGGCGGCAATGGTGTTTTCCAGCACGCCCGTAAAAGCGCCTTTCCAGCCGGCATGCGCCGCGCCGATGATGCGTGCGCCGGAATCGGCAAACAGCACCGGGCCACAGTCGGCGGTCGAGGCGCCGATGGCGATGCCCGGGCGGTCGGTGACGATGGCATCGGCCTTGGGCCGTTCGCCGGCAAAGGGTTCCCTGGCGATAATGACGTCGGGCGAATGGACCTGCCAGGCGGTCAGCAGATGGCTTGCCGGCACGCCCATCCAGGCGGCGACACGGGCGCGATTCTCGGCCACCAGCGCCTTGTCGTCATCCGACCCGGTGCCGATGTTGAGCCCCTGGTAGATGCCGGTCGAGACCCCACCCGTGCGGGTGAAATAGCCATGGCGGATGCCTTGTGCCTGCGCCTTGTCCAGCAGCGGTGACCGAACGGGATCCGGTTTGGTCTGATTCAGCATGCGGGCGTTGTTGTCCGTGTGGGCGGTTTCGTCAAGAAAAAGTCGGGAAGCGAGACGGCCGGCGGTTCGGCCGCTCTTTTACCGGACGCGAGATTGGGAGGGGTAGCGGTGAAAAGTCAATCCGCCGTCGAAAAGGGCCGGATCGGCACTCCGCGCGGCAGGACGGCAAGCACCTTGAACAGTTCGCCCATGGCCTGTGGCCCGGCGAGACGCTCGACATCGCCTGATATCTTGTCGCGGGCCGCCTGGTCGCCATCGGCGCCAAGCCGGCCGGCGCGCTCGAGAATGCCCATGCCGAGCAGGAAATCGCCTTGCGTCGACAGATGGGCGTCGAGACCATATGCGCGCACGGTGGCGGCAAGGGCGGCGAAATCGACATGCGAGGTGAGATCGGCCTCGCCGGGGTTGGCCAGCACATCTTCGTGATTGTGCTGGCGCAGAGCCTGCAGCGTGTCGCCGACCCCCGGCTGCAGATGGCCATAGTCGAGAAACAGGCCGGCGCCGCCGTTTGGGGCCATGCGGCCGGCAATGGCGGCCATCAGCGCGGTGCGAGCCGGTGCCACTTCGACGATCGCGCCCTGCGGCGCTTCAGCGGCGTCGGGGGGCAGCAGCGTCGGGTCGACCGAGCCGGCGCCGGCGAAGAAACAGAGCGTGTCCTCGTCGTCGAGGCCGACCATGCGCTCGCGCCAGCCCGTGCCGGCGCGGACGAACTGGCGGACCGGCACGGCGTCGAACAATTCATTGCCGACGATGAGCAGCGGCTGATCGGGCAGCGTGTCGATGGTCTCGTGCCAACGAACCGCGAAAGGTGTCACGTCGAGCGTCTGCTTCTGGATTTCAGTCAGGCGCGGGCTGGTCTCGATCATGGCGAAGGCGGCGCCATTGGCCAGATCAGGATCGAGCCGCGACAGGGTGCGCAGCATGTCCTTCATCAGCGTGCCGCGACCGGGGCCGATCTCGGCGATGGTCACTGGCATCGGCCGGCCAATCGCTGTCCAAGCTTGATAAAGCCAGACCGCGACGAGTTCGCCGAACATCTGGCTGATCTCCGGCGCGGTGACGAAGTCGCCAGCGGCGCCGAAGGGCTCGCGTGTCGTGTAGTAGCCGTCCGCGGGGTCGAACAGGCACATGGCCATGTATTCGTTGACGGGAAGGGGGCCGAGCGCCTCGATCAGGTCAACGATGCGGGTCTTCAGCCGCGTCATGTCGCCTGCGGCTGTGCTTGCTTCACCGGCTTGGCTGTGGCCATCGCCCAGATGCCGGCCAACACCATCGGCGTCGACAAGATCATGCCCATTGTCAGCCAGTTGGTGCCGAGGAGGTAGCCGAGCTGCTGGTCGGGTTCGCGGAAGAACTCGACGAAGATGCGCGACAGGCCATAGCCGCAGATGAAGGCGCCGCCGACGAAGCGCGGCGTCTTCAGCTTGAGGCGCGAATGGGTGAGGATGCGCAGGACCAGGAACAGAACCAGGCCCTCGAGCAGGGCCTCGTAGAGCTGGCTCGGATGGCGGGTGAACGGCCCGCCATTGGGGAATTCTATTGCCCAGGGCACATCCGTCGGCCGGCCCCAGAGCTCGGAATTGATGAAGTTGGCGACGCGCACCAGACCGAGCCCAACCGGCACGCCGGCGGCCACGACATCGAACAGCGACCAAGTGCGGATGCCGCGCTTGATGGAAAACAGCGTCATGGCGAGGATGACGCCAAGCAGGCCGCCATGGAACGACATGCCGCCTTGCCAGACGGCGAAGATGTCGAGCGGGTGCGCGATATAGCGCGCCAGGTCGTAAAACAGCACATAGCCGGTGCGACCGCCGAGGACGACTCCGATGGCCGCCCAGACGATGAAATCGTCGAGATCCTCCGGCTTCATAGGCAGGATACCGTCGGGCCAAAGCTTCGGATTGGCGGCGAGCCGCTTGGCATACCACCAGGCAAAGAGGATGCCGACGATGTAGCCGACGCCGTACCAGTGCACCGCCAGCGGCCCGATCTGGATGAGGATCGGGTTGATGTTTGGGAAGGGCAACGAGGCCAGCGGCAGCAGGAAATATTCGTTCAACGGGGAGCTCTCGGTTGCGGTCGCATTCGGGCGCGGACCATGCGGCAGGGTTTTGGCAGGGTCAAGGCAAGCTGGTCGCCGTCAAGTGTCGCGACGGGTCACCATTGCCAGCCATCGCGCCGTGGGGGTGGTGCGCTCAACCCTTTGCGGCCACCCATTGCCGCAATGCGTCGTTGATCCTGTCCTGCCAGCCTGGACCGTCTTCCTGGAAATGGTCGAGCACGGCCCGGTCGATGCGGATCGAAACAAGCTCGCGCACATTCGGGGCGGTCGAGGGTTCGCGAACGGGCGCTGCCGGCTTCTTGACCGGCTTGAAGGCCGCTTCGGCGGCCGCGAACGGATTTGTCGGTCGGCGTGGGGGCGTTGCCATTGGGTGACCCTGACTGGAGGTGACTCGTGCTTGGCGGAAGTCGCGATGAAAACGCCACAATAGGCGACTTAGCGCCAGCCCGTATAGGGCGCCTTCATGTTGTCGATTTTCCGGAAACAAGATCGTCTCGATGTCCATCGCACCATGTATTATGTGCAGTACCTCCACGGTGTCGGTGCCAACGCGATAGAAATCAGATAGTTGCCGTGGACGCGTCGCCGGATGCCTGGCGATCAATGCCGCTCAAGGAGCGGATAGCGCTCCGGCATGGTGCACAGCTCCATACAATCGCGGCGCAATTCCTGCGTTATGGCCCGGAATGGACTGTTGAGCGCGATGCAATCACCAATGGCTTCAAGATCTGCCTCGGCTTGATCTGTGAAGACCAATTGCCTCACTTGGTCTTCTCTGCCATTGCCCTGTATTTGGCTTCAAGCCTGTTCAGTACCTCGTCACCAGGCTTAACTCTGCCTGCATTGGCATCTGCGATGCCTTTGGTGAGGGCTGCATCGAGGGCGGCGAGGCGCTTCTCCCGCTCTTCGACGAGGCGAACGCCCTCACGCAGCACTTCGCTCTTCGAATTGTAGCGGCCCGTGCTGACGAGCTGGTTCACGACATCTTCGAGACGGCTGCCCAAGTCTGCGCTGATGGCCATGACGGCGCTCCTAAAAACATCCTAGAACAATAATAGTTATTGATCGAGTTTGCCAGTGATTTTGCCAGTGATTTGGTGAGGGATCCGACTTGATGCCGCACCGGCCCTCAACGTTCTTGCATTCGGCGCTCCGCGCCACTACGTCATTTCGAGCAAAGCGAGGATTTGCCATGTCGACCGGACCGAACCGCATTCTCGATGAATTCGCCAAGCTGATGACTGATGCAGCGGGTGCCGCGCAGGGCGTGCGCCGCGAGGTCGAGACCGCCTTCAAGGGCCAGGCGGAGCGCATCCTCAATTCGATGGACGTGGTGCAGCGCGAGGAATTCGAGGCCGCGCGCGAGATGGCCGCCAAGGCCAGGGACGAAAATGCAAGGCTTGCCGCCCGCATCGAAGCGCTCGAGGCCAAGCTCGCCGAATTCGCCGGCGATGCCGCACCAGCGGCGGCGGCGAAGCCCCGCGCAAAAAAATAATCGTTAAACTTTTCCACATAGTCCGATCCTGAAAATCGCTTTGCCGTGAATCGCTTAACGGCATTGCATGAATCTTTGTGACAGCGCCTTTCCACATGCGAATGACGCAGTGCGAAAAATTGGGCTGTTCACGCGACTCCCGATCAATAGACTGAATTTGTTGCATGATTCGGAGCAGGGTCATGCGGCCGGGCGGTGGGGTCCGGTCTGGGGTCTTTGCGTCGAGAAGTAGTCTTTAGCGCGAAGAAAGTCCTGGCCGTCCGAGTTCTAAATCAGATTGTTCGTTGTGTGTGCCCTCCCGCGGAGCGTGTGGCGGCGCTCCTCAGAACGACAGGAAGCATTCCATGGAACTTCTCGAACTCGAATTCTCCCGCGAAATCCATCCGGTGGATGTTATCGAGCAGGTGGCCCACAACAATGACTGGTCCTTCGAACGGGCCGGCGACGATGAAATTTCGATCTCGGTCGCAGGCAGCTGGACCGACTATCACGTCTCCTTCTCCTGGATGGAGGATTTCGAGGCGCTGCATCTGGCCTGCGCCTTCGATATCAAGGTGCCGGAGACCCGGGCGCTGGAAGTGATGCGGCTGTTGTCGCTGATCAACGAGCAGATGCTGTTCGGGCATTTCGACCTCTGGGAGCAGGAAGGCGCGATCATGTTCCGTCAGTCGCTGCTTTTGGCCGGCGGGGTCGAGCCGTCGAGCCAGCAGGTGGAGGTGCTTCTGTCCTCGGCGCTGGAAGCCTGCGAATGCTATTTCCAGGCTTTCCAGTTCGTCGTCTGGTCGGGAACCTCGGCCAAGGATGCGCTGGCTGGCGTGCTGTTCGAGACCTACGGCAACGCTTGAGCGGCGGCGAGGCAGACAAGACGAGATGAGTTCGAGCAGCGAGCGTAAGCCTGAGATCAGTTTTGCCGATTTCGATCGTGTCGACATCCGCGCCGGCACGATCGTCGAGGCCGAACCGTTTCCGGAAGCGCGCAAGCCTGCCTTCAAGCTTAAGATCGATTTCGGACCCCACATCGGCATCAAGAAATCGTCGGCGCAGATCACCAAATACTATGCGCCGGAGACGCTGGTCGGCCGGCAGGTGTTCGCCGTGGTCAATTTTCCGCCGCGCCAGATCGGGCCGTTCATGTCGGAAGTGCTGACACTGGGCTTTCCCGATGAGGAGGGCGCCGTGGTGCTTGGCGCCATCGAGCGCAAGGTGCCGGACGGCGGGCGGCTGTTTTAGGATGCGTTGATATTCAGGTGATGCCGACCTGCGAACGGCGGTCTCCTGCGCTTCCCCGTTCTACTGCGTCGCAGTAGAACTGAGCTCACGTACCAAAAGTACGCTCGTCCCCGGTTCCCGGAGAGCACCAATCTCGGCTCGGCCTGACCTGAATCTCAACACATCCCAGGCCGCGATGTCCTTAGGCCGCCAGCTTGCGCGTCCTGCCGAGCGCTTCCTCGACCGTGTCGAGAAACATTTCCGCACAGGCTTTCCAGCTGTAGCGCATGGCGCGTTCTCGTGCCTGCGCACGGTCGACCCCGAGCGCGGCGAGCGCGGCTTCGCGCAAATCGTTGGAGACCGCGCCGCCAAAGCCGTCGCCGACAATGTCGATTGGCCCGGTCACCGGATAGGCGGCGACCGGCGTGCCGCTGGCCAGCGCCTCGATGATGACATTGCCGAAGGTGTCGGTGCGGCTGGGGAAGACGAAGACATCGGCCGAGGCATAGATCTCCGCCAACTCGTCATTGGGACGATGGCCGAGGAAATGCGCGTTGGGGTAGCGGGACTTGAGCTTGGCAAGCTCCGGACCTTCGCCGACGATCACCTTGCTGCCGGGCAGGTCGAGGTCGAGGAAGGCGGAGAGGTTCTTCTCGATGGCGACGCGGCCGACGCAGAGGAACACCGGGCCGGGGAGGCCGAGGTCCTTGCGCTTGTCCGGGCGGAAATGGTCGGTGTCGACGCCGCGCGTCCATGGCCTCAGCTTGTTGAAGCCGCGCGCCGAAAGGTCATCGGCGAGCGACTGGGTGGCGACCAGCGTGCCCTGGCCGGAATTGTGGAAGTCGCGCAGCCAGCGATAGGCCCAGCTTTCCGGCACCGGCAGGCGGGCGCTGAGATATTCGGGAAAGCGCGTGTGATAGCTGGTGGTGAACGGCCGGCCGGCATTGCGGCAATAGCGCCGCGCCATGATGCCGAGCGGCCCTTCGGTGACGATGTGGATATGGTCGGCCTTGTAGGCGTCGATCAGGCGCGCGACATGGCCTGGCGTGGTCAGCGCCAGCCTGATGTCGGGGTAGGTCGGCAGGGGGAGCGTGCGAAAGATGTTGGGTGTCAGGAAATCCACCGCGACGTCGAAGGACTTCAGCGTTTCGGTGAGCCGCTCCAGCGTGTGGACGACGCCGTTGACCTGCGGGCGCCAGGCGTCGGTGACCATCAATATGCGCATGGCGGCCCTTTGCTGGAAAGGTCGACGGTTGCCTTGAGACGATGCCGGAACGGCGACCAGCCGCCAGCCCTCGCTTCGCTCCAGCGCACCCGGGCGGGGACGGGATCGAAGCGAGGCGGCAAGGCCGAATCAAGTGAAGTCGCGCGTTTCATGCGCGCTCTTCACCATGATTTCATGACGGGCGGATGAAGCAGTCCTTCTGGGAGCATGATCTTATCCGAAAACCGGTTTCCACTTTTCGGGATCATGCTCCGCCTAGGCTGGAACCTTGATCACCGCGCGCAGGCCGCCGAGCGGGCTGTCGTCGAGGGTGATGTCGCCGCCATGGCTGCGGGCGATGTCGCGGGCGATCGACAGGCCGAGCCCTGTGCCGCTGGCATCGAGGTTGCGGGCTTCGTCGAGCCGCACGAAGGGTTTGAACACGTCCTCGCGCCTGTCGGCCGGAATGCCGGGACCATTGTCGTCGACGGTGACCACGAGCGAGCCACGGCCGTGATCGGCGCTGACCTCCACCGTCTTGGCATAGCGGAAGGCATTGCCGATGACGTTGGACAACAGCCGCGCGAAGGCGTTCGGCCGCACATGCACGGTCGGATCACCGGAAAGCGTCGTCGACAGCTTGCATTTGCGCAAGGCGGCCTCGTCGCTGAGCTTCTGGAAATAGGCTTCGAGATCGAAACGTCCCGGGTCCTCCGAGGCTTCGCCGCGGGCAAAGGCGAGATAGCCTTCCAGCATCGACTGCATGTCGTCGATGTCCTGGTTGAGCGCCGCCTTGGTCTCGGCCTTGCCGCCGGCCAGCGCCAGCTGCAGCTTGAAGCGGGTGAGGATGGTCCTGAGATCATGGCTGACGCCGGTCAGCATGGCGGTGCGCTGGTCGATCTGGCGCTCGATGCGCTCGCGCATCTGGATGAAGGCAAAGCCGGCGCGGCGCACCTCCTCGGCGCCGCGCGGGCGAAAATCGCGCGGCATCGGCCGGCCCTTGCCGAAGCTTTCGGCGGCCTCGGCAAGCGTCAGGATCGGTCGGATCTGGTTGCGCAGGAAGGGGATGGCGATCATCAGCAGCACCAGCGAGGTGCCGACCATCCAGATCAGGAAGATGTGGGTGTTGGAGGCATAGGCCTGGCTGCGGCGCACGAAGACGCGCAGCACCTTGTTCTCGAGCTGGACGCGCACCTCGACGATGTTGGAATTGCCGACCGTGTCGATCCAGAACGGCCGGTTGATCTGGCGGGTGATCTCGGACGAGAGAACGTCGTCGAGGATCGAGAAGAACGGTTTGGGACCGGGCGGCGGCAAGGGATCCGGCGGCAACAGGTCAACCTTCAGCTGCATGCGGTCCTGGGCGATGCGGATGACGTTGGCGTAGTCGGCGTCGTGCGGATAGGTCTCGATCAGGTCGATGATGGCGGCGATGTCGCGCACGGTGGCCTGCGACAGGCGCTGCGTCACCGTTGCCCAATGGCGCTCCATGAAGACGAAGGCGACCACCGATTGCAGCAGGATCATCGGCGCGATGACGATGATCAGCGAGCGCGCGTAAAGGCGCTTGGGCATGTAAAGCGAAACGAGCCGCCAGAAGCGGTTCCAGATGCGCGGCACCGCCTTGAGCGTTCGCGTAGCGCGTGCGCTCAAGCCGTCAGGTCCCGGCCCTTCCAGTTCCGTCGTTGCCATTGGCTCTTTTCATTTCGCCCGCGGCCCTCGACCAGGAAGACGATTCCGTTAAATCGTCTTCCCGATCTAACTCTTTGTTGGAGCACGATCTTTTCCGAAAACCGGTTCCCACTTTTCGGGATCATGCTCCAGAGCCGCGGCCGGTATTCTATTCCACGCTGAGCCGATACCCAATACCGCGCACGGTCTGCAGCCAGACAGGATTGGACGGATCGCGCTCGATCTTGCGGCGCAGCCGGTTGATCTGCACGTCGATGGTGCGCTCGCCGACCTCCGAATCGTCGCCGACCAGTTCGTGGCGCGGGATGGTCTCGCCGGCCCGCGCGGCAAAGATGGCCAGGATCTCCTGCTCGCGGTCGGTCAGTTTCAGCGCCTCGCCGCCGCGCTTCAGTTCACGCCTGGCGATCTGGAACGTGTAGGGGCCGAAGACCAGCTGTTCGACCTTGGGCGTGGTCGCCGGGCCGCCGCGGCGCAGGATGTTGTTGATGCGCAGGATCAGCTCGCGCGGGTCGAAGGGTTTTGGCAGATAGTCGTCGGCGCCGGCCTCGAGCCCCAAGATGCGGCTGTCGGTTTCCGAAAGCGCGGTCAGCATCAGGATCGGCACGTTCTTTTCGGCGCGCAGCGATTTGGTGAGATCGACGCCGCTTTCGCCGGGCATCATGACGTCGAGCACAAGCAGGTCGAAGTCGAGGCCGGCGAGCTTGCGCCTGGCCTCGCCGGCATTGCCGGCGACGGTGACGCGAAAGCCGTTTTCAGTCAGATACTGTTTGAGAAGATTGCGGATGCGGGTGTCGTCGTCGACCACAAGCAGATGCGGCGCGTCGTCGTCCGGTGCGGCCGCCTGATCGACCCTCTCAGTGCTCTCCATGGCTTTTTCCTGACATTTTTGCGGACCCAACGTCGATCTGAGCTCTCAGTTCCGGATTGACCATCGCTTCGAGGAAGCGTTCCACCAAGGCCCGTTCGGTGGCGCCGGAATCTTCCAATGCAGCACGGATGCGGCGTGACTGTGGCCGCGCCAGGGCCAGCGCCAGCGCGCGGCCCTTGGCGGTGGGATAGAGTTCGCGCTGGCGGCGGTCGCGCGGACCTTGCAATTGCACGACATGGTCGGTGTCGATGAGCTGCTTGAGCACGCGCGCCAGGCTCTGCTTGGTGATCTTCAGCACGTCGAGCAGTTCGGCGACCGTCAGGCCCGGCCGGCGGTTGACGAAATGCAGCACCCTATGGTGGGCGCGACCGAAGCCATAGTCAGCCAGGATCTGATCGGGATCGGAGGTGAAGTCGCGATAGGCAAAGAAGAACAGTTCGATGATGGCGAAGTCTATGCCGTCCTCGATTGACATCGCGGTCCTGATCGGCTTTCCGGCGGCTGGGCTTCGATCCGTCATCATTTCTCCATGGGAACGGGAGATTATGTCAGTACTATTGACGTAATTTCCCTGCAATGGTAATTTTTGACAAGCTTTTGGGCGGATTGCGAACGAAAAGGCAAGGCAGGCCGGTTTTTCCGGAACTTCCTGAGTTTGCCAGAGCGCGATTATCCGCCTACGCTTCGCAACACCGGCCGGCGTCTCCAATCACACGGCGCGGCCAAAAAGAACACGCTACGACACTAAGGATATGCGGGCCGCGACCCGCGGGAGGTTACCATGGCATCCGTTCCCTTCGATCAACTGGACGGCTTCATCTGGATGAATGGCGAATTCGTTGCGTGGGGCGACGCCAAGATCCATGTTCTGACCCACGGTCTGCACTACGCCAGCGCAGTCTTCGAGGGCGAGCGCGCCTATGGCGGCGAGATCTTCAAGCTCAACGAGCACACCGAGCGCCTGCATGAATCGGCGCGCCTGCTCGGCTTCAAGATTCCCTACTCGGTCGCCGAGCTCAACGACGCCTCGACCACGCTGTTGAAGAAGCAAGGGTTCCAGGACGCCTATGTCCGGCCGATCGCCTGGCGCGGCAGCGAGCAGATGGGCGTTTCGGCGCAGAACAACCGCATCAACGTCGCCATCGCCATCTGGCAGTGGCCGAGCTATTTCGATCCGGCGCAGAAGCTGAAGGGCATCCGCCTCGATGTCGCGGAATGGCGCCGGCCCGACCCGCGCACGGCGCCGTCGAAGTCGAAGGCCGCCGGCCTTTACATGATCTGCACCATGTCCAAGCACGCCGCCGAAGCAAAAGGCTATGCCGACGCCATGATGCTCGACTGGCGCGGCCAGGTCGCCGAGGCAACCGGCGCCAACATCTTCTTCGTCAAGGGCGGCAAGATCCATACACCCAAGCCCGATTGCTTCCTCGACGGCATCACCCGCCGCACGGTCATTGGGCTCGCCAGGGACCGTGGCCTGGAAGTGATCGAACGCGCCATCCTGCCGGAAGAACTCGAAGGCTTCGAACAATGCTTCCTGACCGGAACGGCGGCGGAAGTAACGCCGGTTTCGGAGATCGGACCTTACCGATTCGAGGTTGGCGAAATCGCCAAGAATCTCATGAATGACTATTCTGCCGCGGTTCAGCCGAAGCACGCGATCGCCGCAGAATAACGATAGTCACAGCTTTTCGCGCAAGCAGGGGTGGTTTTCGGGCCGCCCCTTTTATTTCAGCGTTTCTGCATTTGACTTTCAGTCAATTCGGCGTCTCATGATGGTGTCGGCCCGGGAGGCTGGCAGCTATGGAGGGACTAATCATATGGAAACGCTTCTTCCGATCATTGTACAGGTGATTACGGGTATCATCGGTGGTCAGGCGGTCGGTGTTGCACTCAAGAACGCGGCGATGGGCCAGCTTCCCAAGATTCTGGGTGGCGCCATTGGCGGCGTCGGCGGCGCGGCAATCCTCGGCAGCCTGCTTGGCCACGGCGCGGTCGATCCGGCGGCGGCTGCTGCAGCGACGAGCGGTCTCGGCAGTGCGCTCAACCTCGACAACATCATCGGTGGCGCCGGCGGCGGCGCGATCCTGACCGGCATCATCGGCGCCGTCATGGGCGCCATGAAGAAGTAAGTCTGACGGTCTCGGGTTTGTTCAAATGGGCGGCTTCGGCCGCCCATTTCTGTTTGTGCAACGACTGACTGTTCGTCTTTCGAGGGTGGACGCCCTTCATTCGCGCCTCTACATCACCGCGTGAACATCGAAAGGACGATCATGGGTCAGCTCAATGCCGGCATCGTGCCGGTCACACCGTTTCAGCAGAACTGCACCATCCTGTTCGACATGGACGACAAGCACGGCGTCGTCGTCGATCCGGGCGGCGACATCGACAAGGTGCTGGCGGTGCTGAAGGACAATGCGATCACAGCCGAGGCGATCTGGATCACGCACGGCCATATCGACCATGCCGGCGGCGCCATGGAGCTGAAGGAAGCGCTCGGCCTCGACATCATCGGCCCGCATGCAGCCGACAAGCCTTTGCTCGACAATCTGGAGAAACAGGGCAGGCTCTACGGTATTGCCGGCGCGCGCAACTGCGTGCCCGACCGGTTCCTCACCGAAGGTGAGACCGTGTCGTTCGGCGGCCACGTATTCGAGGTGCTGCATTGCCCCGGCCATGCGCCCGGCCACGTCGTCTATTACAACCGCGCGGCCAAGTTCGCCCATGTCGGCGATGTTCTGTTTCGTGGCTCGGTCGGCCGCACCGACCTGCCCGGCGGTGACCACGCAACGCTGATCGCCTCGATCAAGGACAAGCTCTTGCCGCTCGGCGACGATATCGGCTTCATCTGCGGCCACGGCCCTGGCGGCCGTTTTGGCGAGGAGCGGCGGACCAATCCGTTCCTGGTCTAAGATCAGCGCCTCCACTCGAGGTCGTAGAGTCAAAACAAAGGAGCGCTGGCCTTGCGGTCAGCGCTCTTTTGTTTGGGGCAGGGAAGCCTCAGTTTGCAGTGCAAAAATGCTGCTCGCCGTCATTGCCGGTGAAGGTGCCGGTGCGGGAGTTGAAGCTGCGATAGCGGTCCGAGCAGTATTCGTACCAGTCACGCGTCCACGGCTCGGCATAGCGATTCGCATAGACCACCCGCGGTTCGACATAGTAGCGGCGAACCGGTGCCGGGCGGATCCGCACGTCACGATCGTAGTAACCGTCATTGTAGTAGCCGTCATCGTAGTAGCGGTTAGCATCAGGCGGTGGCTGGTCATTGGCCAGCGCGCCACCGATCAGGGCGCCGGCGGCGAGGCCAAGCACACCGGCGGCAATGGCGTCGCCATTGCCGTGGTGGCGGTGATGGCGCCATTCATCGGCGTTGGCCGCGGGCAAGGCCACAAGCATGGTGGCCGCCATGGCGGCGGACAGCACGGCTGTCTTGAAAATTCTGTTCATCTTGGTCTCCTTCGTACCGGGCCGTGCAGTTTTGCAGGGGATGCGGTCCGGCTTTACCCAAGACTAATATGCGACCGTGGCTGAACGGAGGCTGAACGGATTTCGACCTGCCGATCCAAGAGAGGCGTCAAAAACCAGGCTCTGATCGAGCTGGCTGCGCTGCTGGAGCCGACAGTCTCAGCCGACCGACAGGTTGACGGCCTTGGGTCCCTTGCCGCGCTTGTCCGGCTCGGTGTCGAATGTTACTTTCTGCCCATCTTCGAGACCGGGAAGACCCGACGCCTGCACGGCCGAAATATGGACGAAGACATCCTTCGCGCCATCGTCCGGCGTGATGAAGCCGAAGCCTTTGGCATGGTTGAAGAATTTGACGGTGCCGGTCTGCGGCATGGGAAGCTCCTTTGATCCCATAAACTCCAGTCTCGGGCCGGCAAATGCCCGAGAGGAAATTTGTCCTTTATTTTAGCGTCATCGGCAAGAGAAAGTTTTGCGGGCACTTAAAGCGCGTCAGCTTTAAGCCCTTGTTATGATGCATGTCGTTGACACGGAGTAGGATCCACTTCAGGGCGACATGCATTCATGCTGCGCCACCGACATGAAAAAAGGCGCGACGAAAATCGCCGCGCCTTTTTAAAAAATCTGTCTGCATGCCCACAGGCTGGGCAAGCTTGAAACCCTCGTTCGCCCGCCGTCAGGGACGCGCGGCGCCGATGGTTCAGGCAGCGCGGAGGTTGACCGCCTTCGGGCCTTTGCCCATGCGGTCCGGCTCGACGTCGAAGGTGACCTTCTGGCCGTCGACGAGCGTGCGCAGGCCCGATGCCTCGATCGCGGAAATATGGACGAACACGTCCTTGGCGCCGCCGTCGGGCGTGATGAAACCGAAGCCTTTGGTCGCGTTGAAGAATTTAACGGTGCCGGTCTGGGCCATTGGGGAAACTCCTTCACCCGTTCAGTCTTTGGTGGTCCTGCCCGCCACCTGGCGTCGAGGGCAGTTCCCGGTGGTTGCTTTCGGCAGTCATGCATTGGCGCATGGTCAAACCCCCCGCCGAAAAACGGGGCCGTCAGAGATTCACAGTATCGGGGAAAGGTCGTCCAAAACGTTCCGCTCTCCGGGTCGCAAATGCCCGAACACGGAATTTATCGCACGGAAACGTGAAGGTTGCAAGATAGCGCCGCGGGCCGCCACACAGAGCGCATCCCGACGCAAGAATCGACCGATCTGAGCGTCGACGGGCCGCAGATAGGCCTCGTTGCCGGGCCGGTCATTGACCCACAGAGAGGATCGCGCATGGGCCAGTGTTGCCGGCGGATGCCGGCCATGGCCGTAATCGCCGTTTCCGCCCCCGCGAACGCGGTTCCATCCGACAGGGTTGCATTTGACAGGGGAATGGCGAGGATCGTGATCGGGGATGGGATCGAGGGAGAAATCAGCATGAAATTCCTGGCGTCGGTTTTTTCGCGGCAAGGGTTTGCCGTCCTGTTCCTGTCGGCGCTTCTGGCCGCCTGCACCGTGGTCGTCGATGATGGGCCAGGACCACGCCCGCGGCCGCCGCGTCCCAAACCGGAATTCTGCACCAGGCAATACGAGCCCGTTTGTGCCCGGCGCGGCGGCGACCGCCAGACCTTCGCCAATGCCTGCCTTGCCGACCGCGCCGGCTACCGCATCGTGCGCGACGGCCCCTGCCGCGGCGACGGCGGCGATGGTGGTGGCGAAGAGCAGACGTTCTGCACCCGCGAATACGCGCCCGTCTGCGCCCGCCGCCATGGCGAGATGCGCAGCTTTCCCAATGCCTGCGAAGCCCGCGCCGCGGACTACCGCATCGTCGGCGATGGCCCGTGCTGAGAGGGCAGGTCCGCCTTCTCCCGGAGAAGGTGGATGCTGCTTAGAACAAGAGTTAGACCTTGCCAGACGGCACTTTCGCCCGGCGGCAATAGGCAATGAAGTCGGCTGCGGGCATGGGCCTGGCGAATAGCCAGCCCTGGCCATAGTCGACATCGCGTTCCAAGAGGTAGTCGGCCTGGGCCTGCGTTTCGACGCCTTCGGCGACAATCTTCAGCTTCAGCGTCTTGGCCATCTCGATAATGTGCGGCGTGACCGAACTGGTGGCGGAATTCGTGCTGATCGTGTCGATGAACGACTTGTCGATCTTGAGCGCATCCAGCGGCAGCCCTTCGAGATAGGACAGGCTAGAATAGCCGGTGCCGAAATCGTCGATCGCCACCGCATGGCCAAGTTCGCGGGCACGCGTGAGCGTCGATCGCGCCGCCTCGATATCCACGAAGCCGCGCTCCGTTGCCTCGAGCCAGATCTGTCGTGGCTGGATTCCCGTATGCTGCAATGCCCTTGCGATAACCGGCAGAACCCGCTCCGTGCCGACGTCGGTGGCGCTGAGGTTGATGGCGATATGAAGGGAGCGATCGGCAACCAGAAGGCTGTTGAGGTCGGACACGACGAGCGCAATGACCTGATCGGTGATCGCCGTGATCAGTCCGCTCTCTTCGGCAAGTGGAATGAAATGATCGGGCTGGACCAGGGATCCGTCCGGCCGCTTCCAGCGCACCAGCGCTTCCGCGCCGATGCAAGTGCCGGTCCTGAGTTCGACGATCGGCTGATAGTGGACGATGAATTCGCGCTTGCGCACGGCGATCTGCAATTCGCCCAGGGGCGAAAGACGCCTCCGCGACAGCCAGACGACCATGCCGATGATGAAGGCGGCAATGAAGGCGCCGAGCGGGAGCAGCAGACGCTGCTGCCGGCGCACACCGTCCAGGATCTGGCTTTGCGGTTCGGTGGCGACGGCGATCCAGCCGGTCCCGCGCGCCGTGGCAAACAGGAGATCGTCGTCCAGGCCTTCTTCAGGACCGGCGACGATCTTGCCAATACGCGCGGGATCGGGGGCGTTCAGTGCGCCGACCAGGATGCCGTTTTCCGTCGTCAGGGCAAGTTGGACACCGGGGTCGACGATAATGTCGGCAAAACGCACCGGATCGACAAGGGCGTTGTGGTCCTTGTAGCGCAGCGCCATCAGCGTGTGGCCCGCGCTCATCACCGGCTGCATGCGAGCGGTGACGGCAATGCCGTCGCTGGTGACAAAGTCCGGCTTCGATTGCGCGACGCGACCGTCGGTCGGCCCCCATGACGAGCATTTGAGCAGGCCATTTTCGAAATAGCCCATTTCTTCGATGGTGCGTGTGTTGATGGTGAGCTGTCGCATGCGGGCGATGTGATCCGCCGAACAAGGGATGCCGGTGAAGCGGTCGATCTGCCGCAAGGCATCCCGCGCTTCGTTGAGCGACATGTCGGCCCTGGCGATGGCACGGCCGGCGAACAGATGCAGCCGTTCGTGTTCGTTCTGGACGGCCTGGGTCCATGAAAGGTGAAACATCGCCGCGATGGGCGCGATGGCGCCAGCCAAGCCCAGCACCACCGCCGTCACGATGATGCGTAGCCTGTCCATACGCCTCCTGCCCCGGCCGTGGCTGGCGATCTTGCCAGCCGAAATAGTCTCGGGCCCCCGTTTTCGGCGGCAGGCGGATCTTATTGTCTCGTTCTTACACGAACTTTAATGGGACCCGCGGCAAGCACGGCTTCTTCGACAGCCGGCTAGGATGGATAAGCCCCGTCGGCCGGCCCGGCATAGAGCTCGCTGCCGTGCTCATCGGAAATGCGCAGGCGGTCGGGGATTTGCGGCATTGCGAGCGTGTGGAAGAGTGCGGCCGCGGCCTGCAAGGCGGCGCGCAAGGTCGGCGCTTCCAGCGACACCTTGTCGAGCGTTGCCTCCTCGGCGTCGCGTGACCGGTAAAACTCGATGACGAAGTTCAAGCAAGCCTCCGTGGCAGGACTTGGCATGGGCCTGTTGTCAGTTCATCGCCTGCCCAGGCAGGGGATGGGGCGCATGCGAAGCATCCCAAGGCTGTCAGCCCTTGGACTTCGGCTTCAGGCCGCTCTCCGCCTGCTTGACCGCCGAACCGAACGGGGAGGCGGGCTTGGCCAGGACCTTGTCCTTCTTCGGCTTGCGCGCTTCGCGATTGCTTCGCTGTTGACCTTTGGACATGGACTGCTCCTTGTGCGTTTTGGTTGGCGGTTCGGGATCTCAGACCGCTGGATTGTTGGCGACAGCCGGATTGTCGGCCGGTTCGAGATTGTCTTCCGTGGTGACCCGCTCGTGGGTCTCCTGCTCACTGCGGATACGGTATTGCGGCGAGCCGTCCTTGACCGGCAGCCTGCTCTTGATCTCGAACAGTTCCGCCGTCTTCTGGACGAGGCCGGTGCGGCTCTTCATGCGCACCGTCTGGCCGATGGCGAAAAGGTGCGAGGGCGTGTCGTTGCGCGGACGCGCATTCTGCTGGAAACGGATCATGCTGCATTCTCCCGGTCGCGCTTCAGCGCGGATTCGAGTTCGAGGTGGTCGATGGCGACAAGCTGGCTGATCGTGGGGTTCTTTACCGCCCTTGCCGGCAGGTGGATGAAGGTGGCGACGCGGCGCCAGGCGATGCGTGACATGCCCTCGATCAGCTCTTCATCATGATCGATGTCGTAGTCGCCGGCCGGCAACGGTCCTTCCAGGCCTCCGAGCATGAAGGATGCCGTGAAATGGGCTATGGAATGGGTGGTACGGTCCGGCATTGTCCTGGCCTTGGTTGGTTCACACCTTGGGCGTCACGTAATAACAGCGGCCTGAACGCAAAAAAGCGGGGACGAGCCCCGCTTTTCTATTTCCGGCCATCGCTGGAAATAAGCCGCTTTCGAGAGCTGCCAGTACATCCGTGGTCAGCGTTCATCGAATTCGGCCGGATCAGATCAGTTGCAGATTGGCGGCCGACTCGCGGCCCTTGCCGTCACGCTCCAGGTCGAACTGCAGCTTCTGGCCTTCGGCGAGGCCGGGAAAGCCGGCGCGCTCCAGCGCACTGACATGGACGAAAACGTCCTTGCCGCCGTCAGCTGGTTGAATGAAGCCAAAACCCTTCTGGCCATTGTAGAATTTCACGATACCCGTGGTCATATCTGTCTTTCGCGTATTGAAAGATCGTCGCAGGGCGAATGTGCCGTGCGTCATCGACGATTTGGAATGAGATTGGCGGGTCGAGAACCTCTGACGCCGCGAGATGCCAATTCTGGCCAAAACGATCCATCTTATGTAGATCGATTGGCGCGGATATTCAAGACGATTTGGAAATTAAACCCGTTCAAATTGAAAAATAGATGGCTATAGGCGCTCCGATATTTCTGCTATGGTTCAGCATATTTCTAAAAAATTCTTGAGAGCGTGTCGGAATTTTTCTCCGGCTCGGTATTTTTTATTTACTCCGGAACGAGGATAAAACCATGGTTTCCACAAGAGGCTCAAGGGGGAAGACCGTCGCGGTCAATCCGATCATCAAGCCAATCGCCATCCACGCCATTGCCGTTGGCCCGACCGGCCAGCCGATGATCGTCAAGTCGGCACTGACGATCAGAAGCGATGAGGCGGCAAGGCGGACGATCTCCGATACCGATGGCACGGTGAGGCGGGCGAGGCAGGTTGCCGAGACCAACCGCCTGATCTGATCGCTCAAGGCATCCCAAAAGAGCTCGGAAGCCCGCGAAGACTTGAACCTGCAGCGCCAATGGCCTAGATCGCGGCAGGCGGACAAACACGGCAGGTTTCCCATTAACAGAGATCAAAGACGAGCGGCGGGTGCGGGAACCAGGCCAGGCGCGGGCGGACAGCCGCCGCTGGGTCTCGACCAGTATGTGCAGCAGGCCCTGCAACTGCACCAGGCCGGGCGCCGGCAAGAGGCAGAATCGATCTACCGGCAAGTCTTGGCGCGCCAGCCCAAACACGCGGCGGCGGCGCATTTCCTGGGGCTGCTGCTGCACCAGACCGGGCGCAGCGAAGAAGGGTTGGATCTCATCGAGCGGTCGGTGAGCCTGCAGCCGACGAATGCCGATTTCCTCAACAATTTCGGTACGGTGATGCGCGATCTCGGCCGCGTGGCCGCGGCAATCGACTTTTTCCGCGGCGCGGTGGATCTGCGGCCGGAGCAGCTCGCCGCGCGCGACAATCTCGGCTCGTCGCTGAAGCAGCTCGGCCGGTTCGAGGAGGCCGAAGAGATCTATCGCGGCACGGTCGCTCGCAATCCCTTCCATGTGCGCGCCCGCATCGGGCTTGCCGAAACCCTGCAGGAAGCCGGACGGCTGGACGAGGCGCTGGCTGTCTTCCGCGAGTTACTGACCATCCGCCCCAAGGATGCCGACCTGCTGCATGGGCTGGGCGTCGGAATGATGGAAAAGGGCAAGCTCGACGAGGCGGCCGAGCTGTTTCGGCAGGCGCTGGCGGTCAATCCGGGCATGGCAACGGCGTGGCTGATGCTGACGCAGGTCAAGCGCCAGAAGGAGCGCGACGCCGAATTGTCCGGCATGGAAGCCCAGCACGCCAAGGCGCCGCAAGACAGCCTGGCGCGCATGCAACTGTCGTTCGGCCTCGGCAAGGCCAATGACGATCTGAAGGACTATGAGAAGGCCTTCGACTATTTTGCCGAAGGCAACGCCATTCGCCGCAAGGGGATCAACTATGATCCCGTCAGGACGCGCGAGGAATTCGCGGCGATGAAGACGGTGTTCGATGCCGGCTTCTTCGAAAGGCACAGACCGAGCCCGATCACCGATGACGCGCCGATCTTCGTCGTCGGCATGCCGCGTTCGGGCACGACGCTGGTCGAGCAGATCATCGCCAGCCATCCGCAGGTCTATGGCGCGGGCGAGCTCAGCATCCTGAAGAACGCGGTCGGCAAGCAGTTCCCAGCGACCATGCCGGGTGGCTTTCCGTGGGGCGTATCGGATACGGACGATGCGGATTTCGCCGAGGCGGGCCAGGCCTATCTCGACATGCTGCATGCCCGCTATCCGCATATCAGCCACGTCACCGACAAGATGCCGGGCAACTTCCTGCTTGTCGGCTTCATCCACATGATGATGCCGAAGGCCAAGATCATCCACTGCGCCCGCGATGCGGCGGCAACCTGCCTGTCGATCTACAAGGTGCATTTCCGCGGCGACAGCCACCGCTACGGCTACGATCTCGGCGAGCTCGCCGACTTCCACAATCTCTACACCGACATCATGGCGCATTGGCACAAGGTGCTGCCCGGCGTCGTGCATGATGTGCGCTACGAGGATTTCGTCGCCGACCAGGAAGGCCAGAGCCGGGCGCTGATCGAGTATCTCGGCCTGCCGTGGAACGATGCCGTGCTGTCGTTCCACGAGACCGACCGGCCGGTGCGCACGGCTTCCGCCGCGCAGGTGCGCCAGCCGATGTATCAAGGCTCGGTCGACCTGTGGAAGCGCTATGGGGACCGGCTGAAGCCGCTGCTCGACAAGCTGGACTGAGATTGAGGTGAGGCCGGCCTGCGAACGGCGGTTCCCTGCGCTTCCGGTACTCACGTACTTAAGTACGTTCCGTTCCGGTTCTCGGAAACCACCATTCTCGGCTCGGCCTGACCTCAATCTCAACCAATCTTGGGGCAGAGCAATTCAAAGCTCGATGAAGGGCTGGAAGCCGCCGAAGATCATGCGCTTCATATCGAAGGGCATGGGTCCCAAATCGGGTGTCAAACGCGGATCGGCCATCACCTTGGCCATAACCGCGTCGCGGCTCTGCCTGGATTCATAGAGCGCCCAGGCGAAGACGACGATCTCGTCGTCCTTTGCCTGAACGGCACGCGGAAACGAGGTCAGTTCGCCATGGGGCACGTCGTCGCCGATGCATTCGACATAGGCGAGCGCGCCGTGTTCCATCCAAATGGGGCCTGCGAGGTTGGCCAGCTTCTTGTAGTCGTCGAGTTTGGCCTTTGGCACGGCAAGCACGAAACCGTCGACATAGGACATGTGACCTCCTTTGCTGAAAAACGAGCGCCGGGTCGGCGGGGATGCGACCCGGCGCGGTGAGCGCGTCAACCCTGGCGGGCGACGCCTGCTCGCTACTTCACCGGCGCGTTCATCGCCCAGGCGACGCCGAACGGATCATTCAGCTGGCCCCAGCGGTCGCCCCAGAACATCACCTGCAGCGGCGTGACCACTTCGCAGCCGGCGTCGACGGCGCGCTGCCACCAGGTCTCGATGTCGCCATCGTCGAGATGGAGCTGCAGCGTGTAGCCTTGCGCCGCCTTATGCGGATGGCCGTGCTCGGGATAGGCATCGCAAAGCATCAGCGTCGAGCCGTTGACGTGGAGATGAATGTGCATGGTACGGCCCTGCTCGTCGGCCGGGTAGGCAAAGACCTGCTTGGCGCCAAAGGCCTTCTTGTAGAAATCGGCGGCCTTGAAGGCGCCGTCCACCTGCAGATAAGGCGTCAATCCGCCGAGCACTTCTGCCCTGGGCTGAATGGGGGTCTGGTCAGTCATGTCTCGCTCCTCTTTGCGTTCGGCTTGCCCTAGCGAACCACAGGACGCACGAGGTGACGGCAATCCTACATGGCCGCGAAATTTTTTTGCGGGCCGGGCCCGGACGGACCGGGCAGCCGGCGGGTTTGAGGGGCAATCGCATGGACAGGCTGGTCGCGGTCATATGACCTTGGCCGAGAAGGTTGTTGCACGGCGGCTGTTCTGCGCGTCAAAGAGTTCCGGGAAGCCGATGTCCTTGCGCAATTCGGCTGGCAGCGAGAGCAGGATGCGCTCACTGCGATGGCGGGCACGTGCTGCCGCATATTGGGTTGCGATGCGACCGATGGATGAAAGGACCGACATGATGTTCTCTCCCTGGGTTGAAGCCGGCATCATCGTGTCGGCATCCCAAGGACGCGGCAGGTTCAGGCGATCCGACAGAGCGCTGGATCTTTTTTCGGGCAGCTTGAGACCGGCTGTTCCAGCGCGGTTTAATTCAGGCAGCTGTGTCCAAGCGCTCGATCGTTTCAAGGTCGGCTTTCTTGGCCTCTCCCTCTACGGCAAGGTCGTAGCTCGCCTGCATGTTCATCCAGAATTGCGGCGTGGTTCCGAAAAACTTGGCAAGGCGTAGCGCGGTGTCGGGCGTTACCGGTGTCGCCTCGCTTGCCAGGCGCTCGATGCGCGTGCGCGGCACATGCAGCTTTTTGGCTAGCGTGTAAGGCTTCAGGCCAAGCGGGACGAGGTATTCCTCTCGAAGGATTTCTCCGGGATGAATGGGAGGGTTGATGTTCAGCATTTGAGACCTCCTTCAATGGTAGTCAGTTATTTCGACATCCTCAGCCTGCCCGTCCACCCAGCGAAAGCAGATGCGAAACTGGTCGTTGATGCGGATCGAATGCTGACCGGCACGGTTGCCCTTCAAGGGCTCGAGCCTGTTGCCTGGGGGAGTCTTCAGGTCCGACAACTCTGTCGCGTTGTCGATCATGAACAGTTTCCGCTGGGCCGATCGAACAAGGTCCGACGGGAAGCCCTTTGGAGACTCGCCATTCGAAACGGCCTCGCTGGTCTTGTCCTTGAACGAGCGTATCATCAGTCGAATCCAAGAAACGTACCATAGCATGATACGTTTCGGGAGTCAACGGTACGTCTCATGAAATGATACGAAATTCTGGCCTGCCGACGGCAAGCCGGAATTCTGTCTCGCCGCTCAACCGCCGCCTTCGGCCACCTCGCGGAAAAAGCCCTCGGGGTCCTCGACCTCCGTCAGCTTCCGCTTCTCGATCAGCCAGAAGCGGTTGCCTATGGCGCGGATGAAGGAGCGGTCGTGCGAGGCGAGCACGCAGCTTGCCTGGTGCTTCAGCAATTCCTCCTCCAGCGCTTCCTGGCCATCGATGTCGAGATGGTTGGTCGGCTCGTCGAGCAGATAGAAGTTGGGGTTGGCGAGCCTGAGCGCCAGCATCATCAGCCGCGCCTTCTGGCCGCCGGACAGCACGCCGATCCTTTTCTCCTGCATCTCGATGACCACGCCGGCGCCGGCAAGCAGCGAGCGGGCGCGCTGTTCGCCGACCTCGTAGCGGCACGAGACCATCGCCAGCGGCGTGTCGTCGCCGCTGATGCCGGACAGCGCCTGATCGCTGTAGCCGAGCACCGTGGACGGTGTCACCTTCACGTTCACGATCGTATCGGGTTCGGCGATGGCGTTGCGGATCAGGCTGACGAAGCGCGACTTGCCCACACCATTGCGGCCGAGCAGCACGATGCGGTCGCCCTGGCAGATATGGCGCTTGCCGGTCCTGAACAGCAGCGTGCCGTCGGGCGTTTCCACCGCCAGGTCGTCGAGCGTGATCAGCACCTTGGCGTGGGTGCCGCGATTGGCAAGCCGGATCGCTCCGGCCGATTTCTCGCGATGTGCCGATACCGCTGCCTCTTCGAGCTTCTCCGCCCGTTCCCTGAGCTGCTTGGTTTTCACCACCAAAAGGTCGCTGCCGGAATTGATGCCGATATTGTTGAGCTTGGCGGCCTGCTTTCGCAGCTGCTGGGCGATCTTCATGTCGCGCTCGAATTTTCGCGCTGTCGAGGCGTCGACCTCGTCGAGCGCCTGCCTGGCGCGGGAGTAGGGCAGCGCAAACACCGGCGATTGTTCCGGGCGCAGGAACAGCGTCCTGTTGGTGGTGGCGTCGAGGAAGGCGCGGTCATGGCTGGCGATGACGACGGGCACGTCGCGCGGCAGCGCATTCAGCCAACTTTCCAGCTGGCTGATGCGGGCAAGGTCGAGATGGTTGGTCGGCTCGTCGAGCAGCAGCACGTCGGGATCGGTCACCCAGACACGGGCGATCAGCGCCAGCCGCTGCCAGCCGCCGCTCAGCGCCTGCATTTCCCGCTCGCGCATCGTCTCGGGCACGTCGAGAGAATCCAGCACTACGTCGACGCGCCACATCTCGCTTTCGGCCTGCTCCGGCGGCAAGGCGTCGGCCACCACCTGATGAAAGGTGCGGCCGAGAAGGGCAGGGGGAACCGATTGCTCGACATGGCCGACGCGCAAGCCGCGCGTGCGGGTGATGTCGCCTGATGTCGGCTCCATCTCGCCGGTCAGGCATTTGAGCAGGGTCGACTTGCCGCGGCCATTGGCGGCAACGATACCGAGACGGTCGCCGGCGCCGATGGTGAGGTCGAGGTTTGCGAAGAGCGGCGCACTCATGGTGACGCCGAGGGATTTGAGGCTGATCAGGGCCATTTGGATTTCTCTGGTCTTGCCGGAAACAACTCCGGATGCACTTTGACGGTGCGCGTGCTGGCCATCAGGCTCGGCGTTGCGGCACCACGAAGGGCAGACCAAAAAATCGAAGCGGGAAAAACCCGGACCGTCCCTGGTCAGCCCTGCAAGCTGGCTTGCAGGGCAGAAATCGGGCCACGCTGACGATGGTGACGATGAAACGTGAACACGTGAGCCCTCCTTTCAAGACGTTCGAGTGTGCGAAGCGATTACACCAAAGGCGGGGCGGATGGCAAGGCCGCCGCTTTCGCCCGGCGCGGGAACGGATCCAGCACCAATATGCAGCCGCCGATGATCGCCACCGCGCCGAAGGCCTGGATGATTGTCAGCGACTCGCCAAGCATGATGGTGCCAACCAGTACGGCGATCGTGGTCACTGCGAATTCGACGCTGATCGTCCTGGTCGCGCCGATGCTGGCCACCAGCCGGAAATAGACGACATAGGTCACCGCGCTCATCACGCAGGCGAGAAGGACGAGATAGAGGAAATCGACAGGACGCGGCATGGCCGGCACCGGCACGGCCAGCAGCAACGGCAGCGTCATCAGCCCGCCGAACAGGAAGGCGGCGCCGGTGAGTTCGAACGAGCCGGCCGAGCGCAGATGGCGATTGGCGTAGTTGCTGCCGAAGGCGGCGGAGAAGGAGCTGAACAGCGAGGCGGCGCAGCCGAATACGAAGGACGGCGTGATCGGCACCGAAGGGAAGCCGACCAAGACCACGATACCCGCGGCGCCGAGCAGCAAGCCGGCAAGCCCGCGAACGGTGATGCGCTCGAGCCCCCATAACTGGCCAAGGATCATCGAGAACAGCGGGATCGCGGCAACGAGGATGGCCGCCATCGCCGTGCCGATACGCGGCGTGGCGTAGGACAAGCCGATCAGCTGCGCCGCGACGGTCGTCGCGCCGACGATGGCGAAGTGCCCCCAGCCGGCGCTGAAATCGAGCCGTCGCCGCGTTGCCGCCGCCAGCAGGAAGAGCGTGATGCCGGCGATCAGCGAGCGCAAGGTGACCGCGCCGACCCAGCCGAAGGCGTGTACGACCTTGAGCAGCACAAGGAACGACAGGCCCCAGGTGACGGCCAGGAAGGCGTAGGCGGCGATGTCCCTTGGTTTCATGAGGTGGGGGCGGGTGGGAGCTTTGCTGGCAGAGGCAGGATTGCAGCCGTGCTATCGCTTCCACCGCCTGGCGGCAAGCGCGAGCGCATAGTCCAGAGGCTGTTCCGACTCAAGGTGCGCCGATGGAGCGCTTTCCTTCTCCCCTTGTGGGAGAAGGTGGCCTCGCGAAGCGAGGTCGGACGAGGGGTGATCCAGGGAACACCAACGCTTCATTCTGCTGGAACACCTCTCAACCGTCTCGGCGCTGGCGCGCCGATCCACCTTCTCCCACAGGGGGGAGAAGGAAGAGGCCGCTACTTCCCCGGCCTGCCCGTTTTCCCGGGCCGGCGCTTCTCCCGACGCGCGTCGCCTGGGTCCTCGTAGGAGCCGATGCCGGTGCGCTGGCGGATGATCGGTTTTTCGTCGCGATCCTTCGCGTCTATCCTGCCGGCGCCCACAGGGGGGGAGATCGGCTGGGGCTTCGCCGGCACTTTTCCCTCGACCGGTTTTTCCGTACGCCGCACGGTCATCTCGTCGAGCGAGTTCTTCTTGAACAGCGGCTTGACCGGCTCGCCGGGAATGCCGAAGTCGGAGCCGTGCGCTTCGGACGCCGACTGCTTCTTGAACAGCGAGCGCGACACCGCACCTGCCGGTGTCGGCATGTCAGTGCCAGGCCCCATGTCGTCGATCGAGGGTTTGGCGAACAGCGGTTTCTTCACCGGCACGGCGCTGTCGGCACCCATCTCGTCGAGATCAGGCTTGCGGAAGAGGTTGGGCCGGGCAGCTCTGGCGGCCTCTTCGGCGGCACGTGCCTCGTCGAGCTTGCGGAAACGCTCCTGTTCCTCCGCCGTGCGATGCCTGGCCACACCCTTGTTGTGCTTGCCCTTTTCGCGGCCCGAGACCGGGCTTTCCATGTCGGCGTATTTGGCCAGCGGGTCTTCGGAGATGGACAGTTCCATCTCGCGCAGCCGCTTGATCTCGTCGCGGATGCGGGCAGCCTTCTCGAAGTCGAGATTGGCGGCGGCGTCGCGCATCTGTTTCTCCATCGCGTCGAGATGCGCCTTGAGGTTATTGCCCATCATGGCGCCGGCGCTGTCGGTGAACTGCGAGATGTCGGCGCGGACATGGTCCTTCTCGTAGACCGAGTCGAGAATGTCGGAGATGCGCGACTTCACCGATTCCGGCGTGATGCCATTGGCGGCGTTCCATTCCATCTGCTTTTCGCGGCGGCGGTTGGTCTCGGCCATCGCCCGCTCCATCGAACCGGTGACCTGGTCGGCATAGAGGATGACCTTGCCGTCAACGTTACGGGCAGCGCGGCCGATGGTCTGGATCAGCGAGGTTTCCGAGCGCAGGAACCCTTCCTTGTCGGCATCGAGAATGGCGACGAAGCCGCATTCGGGAATGTCCAGGCCTTCGCGCAAAAGGTTGATGCCGACCAGCACGTCGAAAGCGCCGAGGCGCAGATCGCGCAGGATCTCGATGCGCTCCAGCGTGTCGATGTCGGAGTGCATGTAGCGTACGCGCACGCCTTGTTCGTGCAGGTATTCGGTCAGGTCCTCGGCCATGCGCTTGGTCAGCACCGTGACCAGCGTGCGGTAGCCGGCCTTGGTCGTTTCGCGGATCTCGCCGACGACATCGTCGACCTGGCTTTTGGCCGGGCGCACCTCGACCGGCGGGTCGATCAGGCCGGTCGGGCGGATAACCTGTTCGGCGAAGACGCCGCCGGACTGTTCCATTTCCCAGCCGCCGGGCGTCGCCGAAACGGCGACGGAGAGCGGACGCATGGCGTCCCATTCCTCAAAGCGCAGCGGCCGGTTGTCCATGCAGGAGGGCAGGCGGAAGCCATATTCGGCCAATGTCGCCTTGCGCCGGAAGTCGCCGCGATACATGCCGCCGATCTGCGGGACGGTGACGTGGCTTTCGTCGATGAACACCAGCGCATTGTCGGGAATATATTCGAACAAGGTCGGCGGCGGATCGCCCGGCTGGCGGCCGGTGAGATAGCGCGAATAGTTCTCGATGCCGGCGCAGGAGCCGGTGGCTTCCAGCATTTCGAGGTCGAAGCGGGTGCGCTGTTCCAGCCGCTGCGCTTCCAGCAGGCGGCCGGCACGCTCCAGTTCCACCAGACGCTGCTTGAGCTCTTCCTTGATCGACTTGATCGCTTGGTTCAGCGTCGGGCGCGGCGTCACATAGTGGGAGTTGGCGTAGATCTTGACGCTCTTCAGCTCGCCGGTCTTCTGGCCGGTCAGCGGGTCGAATTCGGTGATCTGCTCGATCTCGTCGCCGAACATCGAGATCCGCCAGGCGCGGTCTTCAAGGTGGGCCGGGAAGATCTCGATCGTGTCGCCGCGCACGCGGAACGAGCCGCGCACGAAATTGATGTCCTGCCGCTTGTATTGCTGGGCGACGAGGTCGGCGAGCAGAGCGCGCTGGTCGAGCCGGTCGCCGATCTGCATCTGGAAGGTCATCGCCGTATAGGTCTCGACCGAACCGATACCGTAGATGCAGGACACCGAGGCGACGATGATGACGTCGTCGCGTTCGAGCAGCGAGCGCGTCGCCGAATGGCGCATGCGGTCGATCTGTTCGTTGATCGAGGATTCCTTCTCGATGAAAGTGTCGGTGCGCGGAACATAGGCTTCCGGCTGGTAGTAGTCGTAGTAGGAGACGAAATACTCCACCGCATTGTCGGGGAAGAATTTCTTGAACTCGGAATAGAGCTGCGCGGCCAGCGTCTTGTTCGGCGCCAGGATCAGGGCAGGACGCTGCGTCTCCTCGATCACCTTGGCCATGGTGAAGGTTTTTCCCGAGCCGGTGACGCCGAGAAGCACCTGGGTGCGGTCATTGTTGTCGACGCCTTCGACAAGGTCTTTGATGGCGGTCGGCTGGTCGCCCGCCGGCTCGAAGTCCGACACCATCTTGATGGCGATGCCGCCTTCCGACTTTTCCGGCCGGGCAGGGCGGTGCGGCGTCCACAACACGCCGTCCTTGTGCAGCGGATTGCCGGATTCGATCAGCGCCGACAGGGCGGCCACCGTGGCGGTGACGCCACTGGAGGTCATCGTCTCGGCTTCTTCCAGCGAGATGTCGAGGCCGGCGACCGGATTGAGGCCGGCTGCGGTGCGCTCCCTGGCTGTCGCCGCGCCACCCATCGAGGTACCGCGCGCGGTGCGGCCGGGGGAGGTCGAGCGCTCGGGAATCTTTTTCGCCGCCTTCGGCGCTTTGCCGCCGTCGCCCTTGCCGGCCTGGCGCCCTTCGCGCTCCGCCTCCTGCTCGATCTGCTCGGCCCAGTCGGCGATCGAACCGGTCAGCGGCGTGCCCGACAGTTCGGCCTGCGGCATCTCGGCGAAGCCGCCTCTGTGCAGCGGTTCCGAGGCGTCGAGGAAATCGGTCAGCGGGCTGCGCCGCTTCGGCGCGGCGCGGTCGTCATTCGCCGTCGGCGGCGTTCTTTTCTCGGGGGATTTGGCCATGCCCCGAATATGGGAGGTCTTGGCGAAAATGGAAAGAGCGCGATGCGGTGGGGCGCATGCCTCGATGCGGCTCCTGACAGAAGGCTGTCAGGAGAAGGCAATTGCCGAGGGGGTACCTGCCCGCGGTCAGGCGCCGCGGGCGTTGTCCGTCGCCACCTGGGTCGGCGATCCGTTGAGGCGCGGGACCACGACGAGACGTGTGACCTTGCCCTTCTTGAAGGCGGCGAGGAAGCGGGCATAGTCCCTGAAGACGACGCAGCCATTGGACTCGGCGCGGCCGCCGCGCAGCATGTAGGTATGGGCGAGCAGGCCGTCGCGGTTGTATTTGTTGCCACCGCCGACCGGAGTCAGGCGCAGGGCCTCGACGCCATGGAAGCGCGATTCACGCAGCGACAGATTATAGGTGTTAGGCGGCGTCGGGCCACGATCCTTCACGTGGACATAGCGCGGCTGGTCGACCATGGCGCCGAGGCCGGAATGCGCCTCGAGCCGCTGGCCGTCCGGCATGTAGACGGTCTTGGCGCTGATGTCATAGACGGCGACGCCGTGGCCGGCTCCGCTTCCGCCGCTTGGTCCGTTGAAAAGATTCCTGAACGCCTGGCCAAGGCCGCCCGACGGCGTATCCGGCTTGGCATAGGCCAGCACATCGCCGCCCTCGCCAGACCGGCCGGCCCGGGCAGGCCTTGTGGGCTGGGCTTGCTGGACCGGCTTTGCCTGCGGCGCCGGCTTCTGCTGCGCGATCTTGGGCTGAGCAAACTTGGGCTGCGGCGCCGGCTCATCCTGTTCCACCACGGCCTTTGGCTGCCGCGGCGCGTCGTATTGCGGGCGGCGGGTCGGCAGCGGCACGTCGTCGGTCAGCGCATCCGGCAGCGAAGCGGCGTCGCCGGGCTGTTGCGGCTGGGTCTCGGCAGGTGCAATCGCGACATCGGCGGAGGATTCGGTCATCGGCAGCGGCGAGGCGAATGCTTCGTCCTCGACCGGCAGGGACTGGACGAGGGCCAGCGCCAGCTGCGTGTTGTCAGGCGTCTGCGACTGGGCGAGGCCCATCGGCGCCGGCGCGGTCTGGACGACGCCGGTATCGGCACGGGCAAAGCGTTCCGCCACGGGAGCCGGCATGTCGCTCGACAGGCTGGCCATCACTTGGACCGACGGAACTAGCGACGCCTCGGTAATCTGCGGTGCGGCCTGGGAAATCACCGGGCGGGCGTCGGCCGTGGCGACGGGCTTGCCGGCGCCGGCAAAGGCGGCGGCGAGCTTGGTCGGCGACAGCGACGCCTCCATGCGGTCGAAGCGCTCCTGCGCCTTCGACTTCAAGATTGGCTGTTCGGGTCTTGCATGGATCGTGAGGCGCGCGGATTTCTCACCCAGCGGGCTCACTCGGGCCAGCTTGAAGCAGCTAGCGCCGCATTGCACGGCATGGTCATGCAGGGCCTGGGCGCCGCCATGGGCATTGGCCAGCGCGAACGGCGCCGAAGACCTCAGAAAATGCTGTTTCAGCGGATCGGCCATCGCCAGCGAGCCCGGCATGGCCAGGGTCTGGGGCAGGCCGCTCGATGTCGCCGACAGCGAGGCGCCGACGGAACTGAGGCCGGCCATGGTGCCGATCAGCCAGAGGCCGACGGCGGCGCTGGCACCGGGCACCGCGATCCAGCGGACGATCCGTTTCGGGTTGAAGGAAGGGGTGCGCTGCGCATCGACGAACTCGCCGCCCTCGCGCTGGTCCCGGATTATTTTGTGTTTACTCGACAACGCCATGCAACCAATCTCGCTCCAATCGGTTTTCCCCGTACGTGGCCTTGTCAGCCGCGACGACCATTCTGCGAGTGATCCCAGGGTGGTCCCCGACGCGTTTGCCGCGCCTGTCGTTGATTGCCGATTGCTTCAAAATATGGACAAAGTTGGTTAACCAATCCCTCTCAAAACCAACCGAGAGATGTGGACTTTGTGCCAAAAAAGGCTCGTCCACGATCATGCATGCGGTATTTCAGCCCTTCCGATACTGGTTTGCTGCCTGTTTTTGCCGACCGAGTCAAGCAAAACAGCCATTGCTAATATAAGGCAACGCTGCTCCCGCGAGCCCTGCGGCAATGCGGCGAGCCATTGTGCGGGGCTGCAAAAGCCGATGGCATCGGCAAACTGTTGCCCGCTTGCCACATTTTTTCGGCCCGCACGGTCGCCCCTCGACGCCCATTGACTCGTTTTGGGAGGCAGTGCAATCGGGTTGAAGTGCTTGGTTTTGGGGTGGCAAAGGCCACTTTTGGAGGCTTTTTCCATGAAGCGTCGGGATTTCTTGACGCTGTCGGCGGGTGCGGCGGCGTTCTCCATTCTTCCAGCCACGGTCAGGGCCAACGTGCCCGTGCCCTACGACCGCAACGCCGAAGTGCCGTTCAACGACAAAAAATCGTTCATCGACTGGATGGTGGCCAATCGCGGCGAGGATCCGAAGTTCTTGGCGCAGCGATTCGATCGCTTCCAGATCATGGTCTACAACAAGGACGTGCTGGACGATCGCAACAAGCGCGCCTTTCTTTTGACACCGCGCGAGGAATTCGTGCTGCCGCAGAATCTGGGCCGCGCCTACGACCATGCCTTCCTCGACATCGGCTATGGCGTGACGATTTCGGGTCCTCACCTGGTCGGGCGGATGACGACGTCGATCGACGTTCAGTTCGGCGAGGCGGTGCTCGAGATCGGCACTGGCTCGGGCTACCAGTCGGCCTATCTCGCCAACCTTACCGACAAGGTGCACACGATCGAGATCATCAATCCGCTGGCGCAGCGCACGCGGCGCACCTATGACGGGCTGGTCGAGCGCGGCTACAGTGAGTTCGGTTCGGTCACCAGCCGCAATGCCGACGGCTATTATGGCTGGGACAGCGTCGGCCCGTTCGACAAGATCATCGTCACCTGCGGCATCGACCACATCCCGCCGTCGCTGCTCCAGCAGCTGAAGCCCAATGGCGTGATGGTCATTCCGGTCGGCCCGCCGGGCGCGCAGCACGTGCTCAAGGTGACCAAGCAGCAGCTCGCCGACGGCACGTTCAACATCGTCCGCTCAGACATCTACAATGGCAAGGTGGTGCCGTTCGTGCCGTTCACCAAGCTGGAAGGCGACCAGATCGTCGGCACGCATAACGGCTGAGTTGCCGTGCCGGTCCAAGCCTGTCGGGCTAAACTGCCGCATCAAGGGGCCTGAATGACGGCTGTTGTATCGACCTCTCGACCTAGCATCGCCTCGCTGGAGGCGCCACGGCTCGCGCATTACCTCGCTGTCGGGCTGATCGCCGGCGCCATCATCGCGCTGCAGATCGCTGTCATGCGCGTGTTCGCCGTCGGCAGCTGGTCGCATTTCGGTTCGCTGGTGGTCAGCCTTGCCATGCTCGGCTTTTCGCTGTCCAGCGTCGTCATCTTCGCCGGCAAGGGCTGGTTCGACCGCCACTGGCAAGGTGCCGCCACCGCGGCCCTGCTGCTGATCGGCCCGCTCGCCGTGGGCTCCAACCTGGTCGCCCAGACGGTGCCGTTCAACGCCATCTTCCTGGTGTCCGACCCGGCGCAGAAATGGCGGCTGCTCGCCAATTTTCTGCTCTATCTCCTGCCGTTCCTGGCCGGTGCGTTCTTCCTCGGCATCGTCTTCCTGAAAAGCCGCACCGCCTTCGGCCGCGTCTATTTCGCCGACCTCACCGGTTCGGGGCTCGCCGGCCTCGCCGTGCTGGTGTCGCTCTATCTGTTCGCGCCGGAAACCATCATCGTCGTGCCGCTGCTGTTGTGGGCAGCCGGCTCGCTGCTGTGGTTCTTCGCATTCGGCGCCTGGAAGAGCGTCGTCGCCGGCGTGGCCGTGGCGGCGCTGTCGATATCAGGCTATCTCATGCTGCCCAACCTGCTCGGCATCCCCGACATTGCCGTGTCGCAATACAAGGGCGTCGCCTATGCCCGCAACTTTCCGGACGGCAAGCGCATCTACCGCAGCGTCTCACCCTTCGGCGACCTGCAGGTCTATGCCAGTTCCTACATGCATTTCGCGCCGGGCCTGAGCGACAATGCCGCTTTCGGCATGCCTGAAGTGCCGGCCAACACCTATGTCGGCATGTATCGCGACGGCGACGGGCCGGAAGGCATCATGCGCAACCTGGCGCCGGCCGAGCAGGTCTATTTCCGCTATCTGCCGATGCATTATCCCTATGTCGTCAAGGACAAGCCCAAGACATTCGTCGTGCAGTTCGGCGGCGGCATCTCCACGCAGGCCGCGCTCAATGCCGGTTCGACCTCGGTGACCGTCGCCGAGAGCAATCCGATGACATTGCGGGCGTTCCGCGACCCGGTGCTGAAGGACGTCACCGGCGATATCCTGGCCGAGCCGCGGCTCAAGGTCATCGATTATGACGGACGGCTGTTCCTCGCCAACACGAGCGAGCGGTACGACGTCATCGACCTCAGCCTCGCCGACAGTGTCGGCCTGTCCAATCCCGGCGGCTTCGCCATCTCGGAGAAATACGCCTACACGCGCGAAGCGATGCTGAGCTACATGCACGCACTGGCCGATGGCGGCGTGCTGTCGATCACCTTGTGGAACAAGGAAGAGCCGCCGAAATCGGTTCTGAAGCTCTATTCGACCGTCGCCGAGGCGGCGAAAACCTTCGACCCGCAGGGTGCCGCCAACGACATCTTCGCCGTGTCGAGCTATCTCTCGACCACGACCGTGCTGTTCAAGCGCGGCGGCTTCTCCGAGGCCGAAATCAAGACGCTGCGCGACTACACCAAGTCGATGTCGTGGGAGGAAGTCTATTATCCAGGAATGATCTATGACGGTTCGGGCGCGCGAAAGGTACTCGACGATTACCGCGCCTCGATCTTCGGCAGCGGACAGGACGCGACGCTGACGCAGCAGCCGGCCGCTGGCGCGACCGCACCGGCCGACCCGACCGCACCGGCAAATCCCGATTGCGACCCGACGGCGCCGGCCGATCCGACGCTCGACGCCTGCGCGGGGGCCGGCGGCGATGCCGGCCCGCAAATGCTGCCGGCGACGGAACTGCAGCGCATGAGCTGGCACGCGCTTTTGACAGGCGGCTGGGAAAAACTTGCCGGCGACTACGTCTTCGACGCGCGGGCGCTGAGCAACGACCAGCCCTATTTCGCCGCCTATGTGAAGGTCGCCGATTTGCCGCGCACGCTTGACCGGCTCGACCTGTTCCAGGACGATTGGGGCTATCTGTTGATCTGGGCGACGCTCGGCATTGCCTGCATTACGGCGGCGTCGTTGGTGCTGCTGCCGGTCATCTTCGGCTGGCGCATCGTGTTCTCGCGCTCGCGCGGCAAGCTCGGCACCATCCTCTATTTCGCCTGTCTCGGCCTCGGCTACATCATGGTCGAGGTCGGGCTGATCAGCCGCTTCACCGTCGCGCTGGCCAACCCGACGGTGTCGGCCTCGGTGCTGATCTCCTCTATGCTGGTGTTTTCCGGCCTCGGCAGCCTGTTTGCCGAGCGCATCTTCGACCGCGCCAGGACAATGTTGCCGCTCGTGCTGCTGGCGGTGTGCGGGCTGCTGCTCGCCTGTGGCTTCTATCTGTCGCCGGTGCTCGACCGGATCGGCGCCTATCCCTATACGGTGCGCCTGCTGCTCTGCTTTCTCCTGGTGTCGCCGCCGGCCTTCCTGATGGGCATGCCGATGGCCACCGCCATGACCTGGCTGGCGCGGCTCGGCAAGGAGCATCTTTTCGTCTGGGCCTGGGGCATCAATGGCTGTTTCTCTGTCATCGGCTCGGCCGCCGTGCCGATCGTCGCCACCAGCTTCGGCTTAAGCGCCGTGCTGCAATGGGCGGCGATTGCCTATCTCATCGCCATTCCGGCCTTCTTCGCCGTGCTGTTGCCGTCGAAGGCGCCGTCCATCCGGCTGGTGGCGGCCTGATGCCGGACCGGCGCGCCATCGTCGCCGGATTGCTGGCCACGGCGATGTTTCCGGTGGCCAGCCAGGGGGCGCGCTTGCGCAAGGCCATCTCCACCATCGTGCCGTTCAAGGCATCGCCCTTTCCCTACTGGGGCAAGCTGCCCGACGGCTCCGCGCCGTTTCTCGACGTCATGGCGGCGGACGGAAGGCGCGGCCACACCTCGCCGCGCGGCGGCATTTATTGGGAAGACGAGACCTATTCCGACCGCTCGACGCTGCTGGCCGTGCCGAAAGGGTTCGATCCGGCCAAGCCGGCGGTCATCGTGGTGTTCTTCCACGGCAATGGCGCCACCTTGCAGCGCGACGTGGTCGGCCGCCAGCGAGTGGTCGCGCAGGTCGAGGCGTCGGGCCTCAACGCCGTTCTGGTGGCGCCGCAATTCGCCAGCAACGCGCAGGATTCCAGCGCCGGTAATTTCTGGACGCCGGGCTATTTTGCCAAATTCATGGCCGAGGCTGCGCAAAGTATGGCCAGGCTGACCGGCGCCAAGGCGGCAAAGTTCGACGCCATGGCGGTGGTGCTGGTGGCCTATAGCGGCGGCTACAATCCGGCCGCTTCCATTCTCAGGAACGGCGACATCGGTGGACGCCTGCTCGGCGTCGTCCTGCTCGACGCCGTCTTCGACGAGGCCGACATTTTCGCCAGCTGGATCGCGCAGCACCGGCAGAGCTTCTTCGTCAGCGCCTATGGCAAATCCTCGGCCTCCGGCAATGCCGGAATCCGGCAGTTGCTGGCGGGCCAGGGCATCGCCGCCAGTCCCGATCCGCCGCGCCGCCTCGAAGCCGGCACCATCGCCTTGCTTGCATCCGATGCCGCCCATGACACGTTCGTCACCCGTGCCTTCGTCGGCAATCCGCTGCAGTGGCTGCTCGCCCGGTTGCACGGGTTCGCGCGCTAAGACCTTTTGGCACTCCAGTCCCAGTTCTTATCCATGCTTCTGATTGCTATTGTCATCGCCCAGATGTTGGATCCGCTGCGGATCCTGCTGGTCGGGATCGCCTATTTCCTCAGCCGGTCGGTTACGCGGCCGGGCGTGGCCTGGCTGGGATTGTGCGCGGCGATTGTCGTCATCGCCGCTGCATTTCCGTTCGTTGTCCTTGGCCAATCCGGCGACATTGCCTGGACGACCACCGCGATCGGCGTGATATCGAACGCACTGATAGTAGCCGCCATGGCCGGGTTGCTGCGGCTCCAGCGATGGCTTTTCCAGCTTTTTGTTTGACGTAATTTCTGCGGGAAAACCGTTTCACGATTTTCCCCGCAATTGCTGGCGGACCCGGCGGATACTGGGTTCCTTTCACCACTTGGCGAGGGCAGGGACCCAGGTTCTCAGTTAAACCACAGCGCGAACGTCAAAAACCCGCCGCCGCCGAATTCGCGCTGGATCTGGTCGAAATCCTCGCTGGTCAGGATCCTGCCGTTTTCCAGATAGGGCGCGATGCCAGGGCCGGTGATCGACAGCACCAGGTCGAAAGGCTTCGGCTCGTCGAAGAAGCGCTTCATGTTGATGCCTTTGCCGGTGATGCGGAAATGCGGCAGCAGCGCGCGGCCTTCGAGCAGGTCCTCCGCCATGCTCAAGGTGGCCAGCCAGGCCTGCACCTGCTCCTCGCCGACTTCGAGGCCGGTTAGCGGGTTCTCGCCCTTCTGCTGCGGCCCGGGCAGCCATTCGCGGTCATTGTCGGTCTCGGCGCGGATTGCCTTCCAGTCTTCGCGCGACAGCCGGATCATTTCGAGCAATTCCTGGCGTGCGGCCTTGCGGCGCTCCGGCTCGACCACCGGCCAGTTGATCATGTGCACCATCGAGATGAAATCGGCGATGCGCCACTCCGAGGAGAAGATGCTCGAGCCCATCTCGCTGGGCGGCGGCACCAGGATGTCCTGCAATGGCAGTTTGGCGCGCGGGAACAGCATGTGAAAGGAGCCGTCGAAAGTGGTTCTGAAATCATGCGCCAGCCAGAAATCGGCCTGCGCCATCAGGAACTCGGCATAGCCTTGCAGCCAATAGCCGTCGGCGCGGTCGAAACGGAAGGTCAGCACCGGTGCGCTATCGCCCTGCGAAATGCTGCCGTGCGACAGCGCGGCCATGATGGCCGCCATGCTTTCGTCCGGTGCGATCATGCCGTCCTCGTTGAGGTCGATGCCGACATGGGTGAGATCGATGACCATGCCGATATCGGCATCGGCCGGCACCGAGCCCAGCGTCGCGGCGGATTTTGCCAGCCTGTCGCGGAACGCGACCAGTATGGCGCGGAACTCTTCGTAGGTCAGCGGCTCGGGATTGGGATTGGAGGGCACCGGCAGCTGCATCAGCGGCAGCATGAAGGATTGCGGGCTTTCGAAACCGTGGCGGTGCAGGCCGCTGGCGAGCAGTTCCAGTGCGGTGAAGAACTCACCGGCGCCGGCGGCATAGGCCGATGCCGGATCTTTCGGTGCGGCCGCCTCCAGCGTCGACAGGGCGCTGTCGCGTGCGGCGACGGTCTTCGCCTCGAAAAGCGCGGTTGCCGCTTCGGGCATGGCGGCTTGCGCCGAAGACAGCGGCACAAGCAGAATGAATGCGGATGCCATCAGGCTTGCTATTCGTGTCATCTTTCCCTCCCAAGCAATTTGTCGCCGACGACCATACACAGATTTGCGGCTATTTACGGCGTCGCGCCCGTCAGCGCCGATGCGCTGTCCACATCGTTGCATGATTGTCGAGGGATGCGCTTCAACCCGCCCGGCGGACGGTTTACAGAAGGCAAACGATTGGGCGTCGCGTGTCGAATTATCCGCTCTCCTACAAACTGTCCTGGCTGCCGCGTTTTCTGAAGCCGTCGCTTGGCGGTGACGGCAACGGGTTTGCGCCGATGGCGGGGAGGTTGATGGAGCCGCCGCCAAAGCGGACGGTGCGGCTGGCCTTCATCGGGGATATCTCGGCCGTGGCCAACCGCCGGGCGCCGCACTGCGATCCGGCGATCAAGGCCCTGCTTGGCGCTGCCGATCTGGTGATCGGCAATTGCGAAAGCCCTGTCGTGGACAGCCCGAGCGCGGTGCTCGGCACGAAGCTCGGCACGCATCATGCGATGAGTGAGCGGTTTCTGGCCGAGGCGCTCGCTGCGGCCGGCATCGCGCACGAAAGACTGGTGCTGTCGCTGGCCAACAATCACGTGCTCGACCAGGGCGTCGCCGGTTTCGATGAGACGGTGGCGGCGCTGAAGCGGCTCGGCATCCGCAGCATAGGCCTTGCCGCCGGTGGCTCGGTGCAGCCGGTCAAGGTCGGGCTGTTGAATGTCGGCTTCGCGGCCTTCACGCTATGGCGCAATGCAGATGAGAGCCTGTTTGCCGGGCGTGTGTCGATGGGCAGCGATGCAGAGCGCTGGCCGCGCGCGTTCGACCTTATTTGCGCCGTGCCGCATTGGGACTGGGAGTTCCGGCATTTTCCGCAGGCCGTGACGAAGGCGCTGGCGAGGCGCCTGGCCGGGCAGGGCGTCGGGCTGATCGCCGGCCATCACGCCCATGTGGTGCAGCCGGTGGAACGGATCGGCGAGACTGTCGTCGCCTATGGGCTCGGCGATTTCCTCGGCACTGCGCTCGCCCGCCAGCCATGGCCGGGGCGCATTGGCGGGGTTTTTGTCGCGGATGTCAGCGCGGAGGAGGGGACGCGCGGTGCTGTTGCGGCTTACCAGGTGCATCCGTTCGCGCGGCTGCGGGACGGGGATCATGAGCGGCTTGTGCCGGTGGAGGCGTTGGACGGTGCGATGAGGGGAAAGATTGAAAGACGGTTGAGAGCAATCTTTCCTTAGAGCTGCAAGCGGCGAGACTATTCTACAAGCGTCGTGCTTCCCCTCGTCCGCCTGCCGGCACCTTCTCCCCGTATAGTGACGGGGAGAAGGGAGATTAGCCGTGCCGGCGGCGCTCCACTTGCAACGCTGGCAATTGGCGAGACCATCGATGACGGCGTCCTTCGCCCCGTTTGCGGGGACAAGTGCCCGGCAGGGCGATGAGGGGCAGCGCGAGCATCTGTTGAGGAGGCACCGCAGTCGATACATCCGACAAAACCAGCTATCATGAACTTGTCGAGGCGAGGGGGTGGCGGTGGAAGCAGCGGATTTCATGCCTGGTGAGGCTGTCATCGCCGGCATCCGGAAGAACATCGAGATCTATGAGGCGGCGCGGGCCTCGGCGGTGCGGCAGGTGCGCTGGCGGGTGCCGCTGTTCGTCGGGCTGGTGCTGGTGGCCGTGGCGGTGATCGCCTGGCTGTTCAACAAGGTCGCCGACCCCAACGAGCAATGGTTCTCGACGCCGCATGTATTCCTCTATTTCATCGGCTTTGCCGCTTCGATCCTGCTGTATTTCCAGGCCATGAAGCCGGCGACGCGGCTGCAGCAATCGTTCCGCGACACGCTGCTGCCGATCATCTTCGGTTTCATCCGTGACATCGGCTACCAGCATGGCGGCAGACCGAACTCGTTCGACCGGCTGCCGCGCGAGGCGGTCGGGCCCTTCAACCGGCAAGCCTTCGACGATGTCGTTTCCGGCCACTACGAAGGGTTTCCATTCGAGCTCTACGAGGCCGAACTGCGGGAAGGCACCGGCAAGGGCTCATCGACGGCCTTCAAGGGTGTCATCGTCGCCTTCGAAGCGGTCGAGCCGTTCCCGGGAATCCTGGTGGCGACGCGGCGGACCAATGCGGTCGTCGGCTTTTTCCGCGGCCTGTTCGGGTCCAAGCTGCAGGAACTGTCGTCGGGCGAGCCATTTCTCGACGCGGCCTACGAATTCCGCACCGACAATGTCGAGGCGGCGCGGCCGCTGGTGACCGGGCGTCTGGCGCAGGCGCTGAAATGGCTCGGCGAAACCTGGCCCGACGATCCGGCCCGCGTCGCGCTCAATGGTGGCGACGGTTTCCTGCTGTTGCCGCAGGCGAAGAACTTCTTCGAGCTGCCGGAGATTTCAGTGCCTCTCGACTACACCAGGCATGTCGCGCCGATGATTTCCGACATGGGCGCCATGCTGGCGACGGCGGCGCTGGTGCGCAAGATCGGGGCGAAGGACGAGGCAAGCTAATCGGACCGGGCATAAGATCAACAATCGTAACCGGATTCCTCGTGCATGGTGTCTGCTTCTTCCTTAGACATTCTCTTGAACATCACACAGACGGTGAAGCTGCCGACTTGACGCCCGTCGCGTCTGTATCCCCAGTCGGAAATATCGTCCCTGGTGAATTCTATGTTCTGGCCGAGGACGACATTGCGCACTGCTACCGGTTCGTTTGCCAATATGCCGACGAAGCCGGTTTCGGTGCGTCGGAACGGGATGACCCAGAAGTGCTCGCTGATATCCCCATCGTGCACCTCGACCTTTAATTTGAACCTGTCCGTCCCCGAGGGCGGCGCTTCGGTCAGGGCCAGGAACTCATCCAAGCTGGCACGCGCCTTCGCAATCGCTACCGCCATCTCGGGATCGTCCCTAGCAAACATAACCGTTTTGTCGCCGCCTGGGTCAGCGCCTTGTGCGCCGGCCAATCCCGGCGCCAGCACCAGCATCAGGGATATCATGGTTCGGACTGCCAGTTTCATGGTGAGTTCCCCCTCGTCGTTGCGGTTGCAATGATCCTGTATCCATTTCGAATTTGCAACCACGGCGCGAGTTTTGTCCGCTTTTGCGGTGGCGGTTGAGCTGGTCCATGAAACAAAATTTGTATCAACCGAAGGTCAGCGGGCTGTTGCGTGATGCAATCCGGGGCGGATTATGGCGGCTGCGTGATGGCTTCGATGCACCCGCCGCAATCGCCTAAACGATTCTTTTCGTGGGCGAACGGCGCTCGTCGAGGCAAACGATACGGCTGGAAACCGCGTCAGCCGCAAGCAATGTGTCAGAATTAAGCCTATGATTTCCTTTGCGAAAAGTCACTCAATGTGATTTGCGGCCAGCAGACTTTCAGGCCCAGTGTCGGCTCGTTCGGTGCTGTCGTTGCCCAACGCGGCGGCCCCGGAAAAGTGAAACAGCACGGAGTGCTATCGATGAAGAAGACCCTCGCAACCACCGCCGCTCTGCTCGCCTTCCTTGGTACGGCCTATGCCGCGTCCGTTCAGGGCACCATCCAGGCGGTCGATCCGACGACCAAGTCGATTACGCTCGACGACGGCAAGATCTACCAGCTGTCGCCGGAAGCGAAGATCGGCAAACTGAAGGTCGGCGCCAAGGTGGCGGTAACCGTCGATGACAAGACCGGCATGGTGACCTCGATCAAGAAGGCTTCGTAGCCGCGAGCGTCATGCGTCGGCAGACCTGCTGACCGTACTTTTCAGCCCCTGCTCCAATCTTGGCCGGTTCCTTCGGGGATCGGCCATTTTCGTGCTCTTGGTCACTCACCGCCAGGCGGCCAGGGTGGCGGAACGCTGCCCCGACGGCGCCCCTATGGTTTTTGCCAAAGAGCCGCGCTATCCCTTGGCCAACGGGGGATCCGCATGGCTGACGAACAGAAGGGGTTTCGCCTGTCGCGCCGGCTGGTGCTCGGCGCGGCTGTCGTCGGCGGCGCGGTGCTGTGGGGCGGAACAACAATGGCGCGGCTGGCACGCGGACCGTCGGGGCCGAAGAATGCCGGGCGCATCGCCGACATCGATGGCATTGCCCTGCCGCTGAAACCGATCGCCAGCCCGCCGGCCTTTGATCCTTCGCTGCCCTGGTCGGCCAAGGGCGGCGACATCAACGATGCCAGCGGCCTGTCGCGGACGCCGGTCTATGGCGTGGTCGAGATCAGCGAGGAGGACCATATCGCCAAGGCGCTGGCCTTTGCCCGTGCCAACGGGCTGAAAGTGTCGCTGGCGGCTGTCCGTCATTCGATGGGCGGCCATGCCTTCGATGACAATGCGCTGGTGCTCGACCTCAAGAAATTCAACAAGGTCAGCGTCGATGCGGCGGCCAGGACCATGACGCTGCAGCCCGGCGCGCGCTGGCACGACATCCAGAACCTGCTGCATCCGCGCTTCGCGGTAAAGGCGATGCAGTCGACCGACATTTTTTCGGTCGGCGGCTCGCTGTCGGTCAACGCGCATGGCATGGACCACCAGGCGGGTTCGGTTGCCGGCTCGATCCGCTCGATGCGGATGATGCTGGCCGACGGGTCGGTGACGACCTGCTCGGCCACGCAGAACAGCGAGCTGTTCCGCCATGTCGTCGGCGGCTACGGCCTGTTCGGCGTGGTGGTGGAGGCAACGCTCGATATCGTCGACAATGCCGTCTACCGCACTTCGCGCGAAATCATCAAATCCGACGATTTCCCAAAGTTTTTTGCCGATGTGCTGGAGCCGAACAAGGATATCGGCCTGTTCTACGGCCATCTGTCGACGGCACCGGGCAATTTCCTCGAGGACATGATCGTCTATCGCTACGACAAGGTGGCCGAAGAGCCGCCGGCCGACCAGCCTGATATCGGCGAGCCGGGCTCGGTCGGGCTGAAGCGGGTGATCATCAATCTGGCGAAATGGGGCAGCGTGTTCCAGGAGCTGAAGTGGTTCACCGAAAAGACGCTTGAGCCGAAATTCGAGAACTGCACCGTGGCGCGCACGACAGCAATGGCGCAAGGCGAGGCCTGCCTCGTCACCCGCAACAACCCGATGCACGATTCGGTGCCGTATCTGTTCAACGATCTAAACGACGAGACCGACATACTGCACGAATATTTCATTCCGCGCGCCGCCTATGTCGAGTTCATCACCGAAGCGCGCGAGATCCTGCGCAACCAGTCCCTGCCGGTGCTCAATGCCTCGGTGCGCATCGTCCATAAGGAGGATGTGGCGCTGACCTATGCGCCGGAGCCGGCCTATTCGCTGGTGCTCTACATCAACCAGCCCGCCGATACCGACGGCAATGCGAAGATGCGGGCGCTGACGCGGGCGCTGATCGACGTGACGATCAAGCATGGCGGGCGCTTCTTCCTGCCTTACCAGCTACATTATACGGGCAAGGAGTTGCTGGCCTCCTATCCCGAACTGCCGGCCTTCCTTGCGGCGAAGCGGCACTATGACCCGACGGAACTGTTTTCCTCGACCTTCTACCGTGCCATCAAGGCGCTGAGCGGGGTGGCGTAGGAAGCAGGAGAACAATCGATGCGCATGCTATCGGCGGCAGCCCTTAGGACACGTCGATAAATTGCTGAATCGATAAAGCTCGTTTTGGGGGATTCCGAAATCCTGCGTTGCTTTGTAGACATGGGCGGTGATCGATGTCGCCGCTATAAAGCTCCGCTATGATGCGGTTAGCCCCGTGCTGGACGAGCGTGGTCGTCGCCGCTTTGCGGCGGCGGAAGCGCTCACCGCGGGCTGGGGCGGGATCGCGGCGGTGTCCGCGGCAACGGGGATCGCGCGTAGCACCATCGGATATGGATTGCGGGAACTGCGCGGCGCGGCGCCGGATTCAGCTCTTGGCGGCATCCGGCGCAAGGGTGCCGGACGCAAACCTTTGACGCAGACGGATCCGACACTTCTCAGCGACCTGGAAAGGCTTGTCGACCCCGCCACGCGTGGCGATCCGATGTCACCCTTGAAGTGGACATCGAAAAGCTTGCGGAACTTGGCGGCGGCGCTTTGCGCCATGGGCCATCGTGTCGGTCATGACGTCGTCGGTACTCTGTTGAAAACGCTTGGGTATTCTCTTCAGGGCAATCGAAAGACGCTGGAGGGATCGAGCCACGTCGATCGCGACGCACAGTTCCAGCACATCGCCAGGACGGTCAAGGACGCCATTACGGCCGGTCAACCTGCGATCTCCGTCGATACGAAGAAGAAAGAACTCGTCGGCGACTTCAAGAATGGCGGACGTGAATACCGACCGGCCGGAGCACCAGAGCCGGTCCGCGTCCATGATTTCGTCGACCCGAAGCTCGGTCGTGCCGCGCCCTACGGTATTTATGATATCGCCGATGACAAAGGGTGGGTCAGCGTCGGGATCGACCACGATACCGCTGCCTTCGCCGTCAACGCCATACGCTCCTGGTGGATCAGCATGGGGCGTGATCGCTACGCGCACGCTCATACCTTGACGATCACCGCCGACGGCGGCGGAAGCAACGGTTCGCGCGTGCGCCTGTGGAAAGTCGAACTCCAAAAGCTGGCCGACGAGTTGGGGTTGACCATCGCTGTCCTCCATCTCCCGCCCGGCACCAGCAAATGGAACAAGATCGAACACCGCCTCTTCTCGTTCATCTCGAGAAACTGGCGTGGACGACCGCTCACCGATTATCGCACCATCGTCGAACTCATCGGCGCCACAACCTCGACGGCGGGACTGACCGTTCGTTGCGAACTTGATGAAAACCGCTATCCCGCCGGGATCAAAGTCTCCGACGAGGACATGGCCAGCTTGAACATCATTCGCAACGAATTCCACGGTGAATGGAACTATACAATCAAGCCGCAATCCCAAAAATTAGCGCGATAAATTATCGACACGTCCTTACTCTCATCGCGCTGTGCGCTGGACCGGCCGGGGCCGAGGACCTCAAGGCCTTCAAGCTGACCATCGACGGCGTGGCGGTCGATATCGATCCCGGCGAGAGCACGACCATCACGCTGCCCGGCGGCAAGCAGAGCAAGGTGACGCTCGAGCGCAACGACTTCGCCACCTTTTCAGGCGGTAGCTTCTCCTTCGTCCATCCGACCGGCATTTCGGTGACCAAGACCGATCTCGGCGAGAACATCACGCAATATCTGATGGCTTCGGCGCTGGGCACGATCGTCGTCGTGCAGGAATACGGCAAGATGAATCCGGTGTCGCTCAACCAGTTGATGCTGCAGGAGATGACCAGGGAATCGGTGCAGGCCGGTGCGACGCTGACGCAGCAGCCGACGACGCGCAAGCTCGCCGACGGCAAGGAACTCACCGGCATCCGCGCCGAGGTGAAGACGCGCACCGACACCGCGTATTTCGAGATCGTCGGCTACGGCCTGGCCGATCGGGGGCTGTTGTTCGTCACGCGCGTCGGCAGCGGGGATCTGGCCACCGAACAGCCGCTGATCGACAAATTCTGGGAGAGCCTGAAGCTCAAGATGTAAAGGGACTAAAGCCCCGTTGGCACCAGGCCGGCCAGCCAGTTCACTGAGCGTTTGGCCGCATCGGCGGTCGCGGAAGCTGCACGGCCAAGATCGGTCTTGACCACGGCATAGCCGTTCTTGGTGCGGTAGAGCACGCCGGTTCCGCCATCGACCACCTGTTCATAGGCGACGGGCCGGGCGGCATCCGCGTCGACGGTCGTCGTCGGCGAGCCGACGGGCACGCTCGGCCGATGGCTCAGTTCCGGAGGCAGCGGGCTTTCCGTTCGCACGATCCTGCTGGCGGGCTTGAGTTCCGGGCGGGATGCGGTGGCGGCCAGTTGCGAGGAGGATGACGAACCCTTGGGGCGGCAGATGCCGGACACCAGCGGATAGTCGAAATTGCGCTGGTGCAGGATCTGGCTCTTCATCGCGGCTTCGCATTCGGCGATGGTCGACCACTTGGCAGGCGTCTCGCCGATATATTCGCACAATTTGGCGTCGCAGTCGCAGCCGACAATGGTCATGGCGACAAGGGCGGTCTTGATCACGGTCTTGTCCCTTCGAGATGCCCCCCGGCAGCCCATTCAGGTGCATGTCGCCCGTCAGGCAACGTGCACCATTCCATCGCGCGCGAACAAGGCGGGATTTGGCCGCGATTGTGGAATGAGCATGGCCGCGCGTCTGATCTTGGCCGGGCGTGGCCGAAAGGCCTCAATAATCGTAGACGTGTTCGAGCTTGGCGCCGGCCTTCATCAGCGACGATAGCACCAGATGCAGCTTGCGCACGGCCACGACCATGCCGGTGCGGCGCGTCGAAGGATCGGCCGGCAGCGGATAGCTGAACAGGATGCGCATGCCTTCGGGGACGGCGATCGAGTCGGTCGACAGCATGGTGACCATGATCTCGTCATTGCCGCCGATCTCGACGAAGGAGACGCCCTTGTCGATCAGCCGCGGGATCATGTCGGTGAAGACCTGATAGCGCTTGGTGACGAAGATGGTGCCGTCAGGACCCAGGTCGCGCTCCAGCAAGGTGTCGGGCTCGTTGCGGGTGGCTTCGCCGACCGGGCCCTTGGCCCAGACATGGATGTCGAGGAAGGCCGGGTCGGAGGTCGCGGCGAGCGCCTTTTTGATCAGGTCGGCATAGCCCTGCTTGATGGTGTCGGCGAGGCCGAAGGCGAGCTTGCGTTCGCTGGTGCGGACGGAGCTGTCGCCCGGCGCCGGCTGCACGGCAAACAGGCTGGCGCGCTTTTCGGCATAGGCGAACTGGTACCACGGCACCTGGTCGAGAAAGCCTGCGTATTCGGCCGCCACCTTGGCCTGGTAGATGTCGGCGGCGGTGCGCTTGGCCGATGTCGCCTCGGTGACGCGGCCGACCGTGTTCTCATAGGCCCATTGCAATATGTGCTCGATCGAGTGGCTGGTGCCGATGATGACCAGCATCTGGTGGTTGGCATAGTTGAACTTGTATGGGGAACTGGCGCGGATCACGGTGGCGTAGTCCTGCCAGAAGCGGCCGACATAGGACCAATAGGGAAATCCGCTCGGCTGGTCCTTGGCGACGAAGCCGGCATATTCGCGCGCGGCGTAGACAATTGCCCATTCGGGATAGGTGAGGAAGGTCGATTCCTCAGGCCGTTGGTAGCCGGGGATTTCGGCGCGGACCTTGTCGGCCAGCGCCTTGGGCGGCGCGCCATCGGCAATGCCGGGCAGCGGCGTCTTGTCGAGCGACGGCGTCGTCAGGAAACCGTAGCTCAGCCCGACGATCGGGATGAGGATGATGATGACGATCAGCCAGACGATCGTCTTGATGACGCGCTTCAGCCAGCGGAACAGCAACATGGCCGGTCAGGCCGTGGCGAAGTGGTCGTGTATGCGCTTCGACAGCCAGAAGCCGACATAGACGGCGAAGCCGCCGATGACGAGATGCGGCAGGTTGGCGAAGAAGCGGGTGGGGAACTCGATGTCGTTGAGGGAGCGGAAACCGTTGATGAAGATGCCGGCATCGAGGCAGCCGGAGCCGGTGATCAGCCCGAGCACCCCGTCGAACAGATAGACCGATCCGAACAGCTTGAAATAGAACACTGCCTGGCGATGCGAGATGAAGGCGGCGGCCAGCGCCCAGACGCCGGAGAAGGCGTGCAGCAGGTCGTCATACCATTGCAGCGAGAACAGGCCGAACAGATTGCCGTTGGCATCGTTGAACGCCGGTATGTAGCCGATGGCGACGACCGCGAAGAACAGGAAAGCATAGGCAACGGCAAGCTTCTGGATCAGCGTCATGAAGTATCCCCCTCCTACGAGCCCGTTAAAACGGACTCTGACGACGTTGGGATACTAACCGATTTTAGCGCGCGGTGAAGCGGCGCCCGCAAGATCGCCAGCAAAGGAGATCAAGGGCCAAAACGACAGTCGGCGCCGGGATTTCTCCCAGCGCCTCCCTGTCAGATCAGGACACGGTCGCGGCAGCAACTTCCGTAAAGTCGTCGCGCCATGCCGGCCTTGATTTTGACGGTCCTGCCAGCCACCACCCCAAGGCAGTGTCCGTTCCAGACCACGCTGGTCTTGGCCCTTGCGGGCTTTGCCCTGCGTGCCATCGAAGGTTTTTGCCGTCCTTCATGGCAGCATCGGTCCGCCGTCGGCGTTGGCACGCTTTCCGCGGCCCCGTAGGTCTCGGCTACCGTCCCTCGAAACAGGCAAGCCTGCTCTCGCTCCGGGCCGTACGGGCCTCAGGAAATCCGCCTTGCACTTTCGCCTTTCGGCTTGGCGATCGGTGGCCGCCTGAGATGGGTTTAACGTACGCCGGGTAAGGGGCCTGGGGAATGGCCATGGGCCTGTGGATAGCGGGATTATCGGGGACCGTTTGGCGAGGGCCCGGGACCTTCGGTGCCTGCTGCCTTAAACAGCCGTCCCCTCTTTTCGGCGCTCGGATCGACAGCGCCCCTTGCTCCGCCGCCGGGCGCGGGCTTCAATGCCGGCAAACGATCGGACATGGATGTCCGGCGCCGGGGAGGGTGCGTATTGAAAGTCGGGGTGGTTCTCAATCCGATAGCCGGTGGCGGCCGGCTGAAGCGGCATTGGCCTGAGGTTGCCGCCTCGCTGAAAAAGCACTTCGGCGATTTCGAGCTGCGCGAGACACAGGCCGAGGGCGATGCCGAACGGTTGGCCATCGACCTCGCGGCAAACGGCTTCGACCTGGTGATCGCCGCCGGTGGCGACGGCACCGCCAGCGAAGTGGCCGACGGGCTGCTGCAGGCATTCGAGGAGAGCGGCAGGACGACCGAGCTTGGCCTGCTGCCATGCGGCACAGGCATCGATTTCGCACGCGGTCTTGGCCTGCCGAAAGCGGTGGACGCGACCTTGAAGCGGATCGCCGGGGCAGAGGGCCGCAAGGTCGATGCCGGGCGCATCTGCTACATCGACGACCATGGCGCACTGGCCAGCCGCCACTTCATCAACATCGCAAGCCTTGGCCTGTCGGGCACCACTGACCGCGCCGTCAATGCCGACAAGCGCAAGGGCAAGATGTCGGCCAAGGCGCTGTTCCTGTGGCGCACCGTGGTCGAGTTCATCCGCTACCGCTTCCAGCATGTGCGGATCACCGTCGACGACGGCGCGCCGGTCGAGGCGCGCATGGCGCTGGTGGCGGTGGCGAACGGCAAGTTCTTCGGCGGCGGCATGATGATCGCGCCGGATGCCGAGCTCACCGACGGGCAATTCGACATCGTCATCCTGCGCGCGGCAGGTAAGCTGAAGCTGATCTGGGATATCCGCCTGCTCTATGGCGGCCGGCACCGCAACCATCCGGCGATCACGATCCTGCGCGGCAAGAAAGTGGTTGTCGAACCGCTCGACGATGTGGAAAAGAACGGCGCGCTGGTCGACATAGACGGTGAGTCGCCCGGACGCATACCGGCGACCTTCGAGATCCTGCCTGGCGCGCTGACGCTCAGATATTGAATCAAGGCGTTGCGAGATTGATTCAAGCCTTTTCGAAACTGAATCCGGCTATCGATTCAAGCAGATGAAATTGCTTGTTTTTCCGCTCGCCGATCAGATTGCCAGTCTGGCTGGAAAACCGGGCGCACGCAGTTCGGTGCCGACGGTATCTTCCAGCAATTTGACGATCTGGGTCGACCAGGCGCTGCCGCCATAGGCCGCCTTGCCCTGTTCGAAAATCGCATTGACGCGGGATGCCAGCTCCAGCGGCACGCCGAAATCCTTGCCCATGCCCAACGCAAAACCGAGGTCCTTCAGCGCCAGGTCCATGGTGAAGCCGATGTCATAGGAGCCGTTGAGGACGAGCTGGCTTTCGGTCTCGTGGACGAAGCTGTTGCCGGAGGAGGCAACGATGGCGTGGTAGGATTGGGCGAGGTCGAGCCCGCCCTGCTTGGCCAGCATCAGCGCTTCGCCGGCGGCGACGAGGTGGATGAAAGCCAGCATGTTGGTGATCACCTTGATCACCGCGGCCGAGCCGATCGGCCCCATCAGGAAGGAACGTGCGCACATTGCTTCGATGGCCGCGCGATGGCGTTCGTAAAGGGCTGCATCGCCGCCGACCAGGGCGGTGATTTTGCCGGCCGCCGCCAGATGCACGCCGCCGGTGACCGGGCACTCCAGCGTCTCGACACCCTTGGCCGAGGCGAGGGCGGCAAGCCGCACGATCTCGTCGCGGCCATTGGTCGACATCTCGATCCAGGTGCCGCCCTTCGGCAAACCCTCGAGCAAGCCGCCGGGTCCGGCAAGCACCGCTTCGCTGACCTTGGGCGAGGGCAGGCAAGTGATGGCGTTGCCGGCCCGCGCCGCCGCGTCGGCAGCGCTGTCGGCTGCGGTGGCGCCGAGCGCCACGAGGCGCTCGACGGCAGCCGAGTCGCGGTCGAAGACAGTGACCGCAAAGCCGTTGCGGATCAGGCTGGCGGCAAGGTTGCCGCCGAGATGGCCGAGGCCGATGAAGGCGTAGCTCTCGCTCACGGCATCAACGGGGTCTGCATCATCTGCAGATGCAGATCTTTGCCGGTGTAGGGATGCGCATCGCAAACGGCTTCGTTGAGCTCGACGCCCAGCCCCGGTTCCTTCGAGGGGATGACGTTGCCGTCCTGCCACTCGATCTTCTTCTTCAGGAGCGTGGCGTGGAAGCCGTCCCATTGCTTCAGCGATTCCAGGATGAGGAAGTTGGGCAACGTCACCGCCAGCTGGATGTTGGCCGCACCGACGATCGGCCCGCAATAGCAGTGTGGCGCGACCTGAATGTGATAGGCCTCGGCCATCGCCGCGATCTTCTTGGTTTCGAGAATGCCGCCGGAGCGGCCGAGATCCGGCTGCAATATGGTCGCGGCGCGGTTTTCGATGACGCGGGCGAATTCGAACTTGGTCGTCAGCCGCTCGCCGGTGGCGATCGGGATCGAGGTCGCGCGGGCGACCTGCGCCATCACTTCGGGCATGTCGGGCGGCACCGGCTCCTCGAACCACAAGGGATCGTAGGGCTCGATGGCGCGGGCCATGCGCAGCGCGCCCGACGCGGTGAACTGGCCGTGCGTGCCGAAGAGGATGTCGGCGCGGTTGCCCACCGCCTCGCGGATCGCCTTGACCATGCGGGTGGAGACGTCGATGTCGATGAGGCGCGGCTGATGGCCGTCGAAGGCGGTGTAGGGACCGGCCGGGTCGAGCTTGACGGCATTGAAACCCTGCTCGACATATTCGAGCGCGCAGGCCGCCGCCATTTCGGGGTCGTTGTAGACATTCCTGCCGTCCGGCGCGTCCTCGGAATGGACACTGCCGGTGTGCGGGTAGAGGTAGGTGTAGGAGCGCAGCGTCTCATGCACCTGACCGCCGAGCAGTTTGTAGACCGGCTTGTTGGCCTCCTTGCCGATAATGTCCCAGCAGGCCATTTCGAGCGCCGAAAAACAGCCCATGCCGGAAACATCGGGGCGCTGGGTGAAGCCGGAGGAATAGGCGCGGCGGAAGAAGTTCTCGATGTCGTGCGGATCGCGGCCGACGAGATAGCGCTCGGCCATGTCCTCGACCATTTTCGCCGTGACATGGGCCGAGAAGGTGGCGTTGTAGGCTTCGCCATAACCGACCACGCCGCCATCGGTGGTGAGCTTGACGAAGATGAAATACTTGCCGCCGATGCCGGGCGGCGGGTTGCCGACAACCCAGGTCTTGACGTCGGTGATCTTCATTTTTGGTCCTCCAGAACCAGTTCGGCGCCCTTCCACCCGGTCATGACCGAGGCGGCGTTGGTGTTGCCGGTGATGTTGTCGGGAAAGATCGAGGCGTCGATGACGCGCAAGCCTTCAAGCCCGTGCACTTTCAGGCGCGGATCGACGACGGCGCGCGCGGGATCGGGCCCCATGCGGCAGGTCGAGACCGGGTGATAGACGGTGCCGGAGCGCTTCCTGAAATCCGTGATCAGGTCGGCGTCGGACTGGATCGACGGGCCGGGCAGGACTTCTTCCCTGATGATTTCGGCCATTGCAGGCATCGAGGCGATCTTGCGCACGAACTTCACCGCCGCCAGCATCTCCTCGACATCGGCATTGGTGGAATAGGCGTTGGCGGTGATCTTCGGATAGTCCAGCGGATTGCTGGAGCGGATCATGATCTCGCCCCGGCTCGACGGGCGGCAATTGGACAGGCCGATGGAGAAGCCCGGCCATGGATCCGGCGTCAGGATCGGCCGTTCGCCGCTCTTCGGGATGACGGTCGAGAAGGCCTGGAAATAGAGCTGCATGTTGGGGCGCGAGAACGCCGGGTCGGTGCGGAAGAAACCGCCGCCATGGTTCATCGACAGCGACAGCGGCCCCGAGCGCGTCAGTATGTACTGCATGCCGACCAGCAGCTTGCCCCACCAGGGACGCAGGATCTGGTTGAGCGTCGGCACCTTGCCCTTGAAGGTGTAGTTGATGCCGACATGGTCCTGCAGATTGGCGCCGACATTCTCGTTGGCGTGGACGACAGCGATGCCCAGCCCTTTCAGAAGCGCCGAGGGGCCGACGCCCGACAATTGCAGCAGCTGCGGCGAGTTGATCGAGCCGGCGGAGAGGATCACCTCGCGGCCGGCCCGCGCCGTCTTCGTCTGACCGTTCTGCAGATACTCGATGCCGACGGCGCGTTTGCCTTCGAACAGGATGCGGCTGGCCAGCGCGTTGGTCTCGACGCGGACATTGGAGCGCTTCATCGCCGGGCGCAGGAAGGCGCGCGCCGCCGACATGCGGCGGCCGTTCTTGGTCGAGATCTGGTAGGTGCCGACGCCTTCCTGGGCAACACCGTTGAAATCGGGGTTGAGCGGCAGGCCGGCCTGCTGGCCGGCGGCAAGATAGCGCTTGGTCAGCGGGTGGACGGCGTTGGCCGTGTCGCTGATGTGCAAGGGGCCACCGGTGCCGCGCCATTTGTTGGCGCCGGCCTCATTGTCCTCGAGCGCCTTGAAGATCGGCAACAGCTCGTCATAGCTCCAGCCGGGATTGCCGGCGGCGCGCCAATCGTCGAAATCCTCGCGCGCACCCCGGATCCAGACCATGGCGTTGATCGAGCTCGAGCCGCCGAGCAGCTTGCCGCGCGGCCAGTGGTCGACATTGCCGCCGAGGCCGGGGTCGGCTTCCGTCTTGTAGTTCCAGTTGACCGCCGGATCGAAGAACGTCTTGCCGTAGCCGAGCGGCATCTGCACGTAGAAGCGCTGGTCCGTGCCGCCGGCCTCCAGCACCAGAACTGAGAAGCGGCCCGAGGCCGACAGTCTGTCGGCGAGCACGGAGCCGGCCGAGCCGGAGCCGACGATGATGAAGTCAAAAGTCTGCATGATTGAAACGGGCGGCTCCGGAAATCTGGCCGCAGCCTAGACGCGAGGGGTTCGCCGCGTCGCCGGGCCTTCCGGCATGCGTTGTGAAAAATGCGACTGGAATGCGAGGTCGAGTTGCGGGGAATATCGACAATCGCGCTTGATAAGCATGGGGTCGACAGCCTATGCGAGGGCATTCGTTTGCTCTGGCCACTCTGCGGAAGGCAGGAAATCATATGCGGACCCTGTCGGATGCGTTCATTCCCGAACTGCCGGGTTACTACAAGGGCAAGGTCCGGGAAAATTACGATCTGGCCGACGGGCGGCGCATCATCATCGCCACCGACCGTCTCAGCGCCTTCGACATCATCCTGACCTCGATCCCGTTCAAGGGCGAGATCCTCACCCAGACGGCGCGCTACTGGTTCGAGGAAACCGCCGATATCTGTCCGAACCATGTGCTCGAATATCCCGACCCGAATGTCGTCGTCGGTACAAGGCTCGACATCCTGCCGGTCGAGATCGTCGTGCGCGGCTATCTGGCCGGAACCACGAGCACGTCGATCCTGACCCGCTACAAGCGTGGCGAGCGCGACATGTACGGCATGCGCCTGCCGGACGGTTTGCGCGACAATGAGAAGCTGGCCGCGCCGGTCATCACGCCGACAAGCAAGGCGGCGGATGGCGGCCATGACGAGCCGCTGTCCAGGGCGGAGATCCTCGAACAGGGACTGCTCACGCAGGCGCAATGGGACACCGTCTCGGATTACGCCTTGAAGCTGTTCGCGCGCGGCCAGGCGCGTGCCGCCGAGCGCGGCCTGATCCTTGCCGACACCAAATACGAATTCGGCACCGACAGAAGCGGCACCATCATCCTGGCCGATGAAATCCATACGCCCGACAGCAGCCGGTACTGGATCGCGGCGAGCTATGAACAGGCGCTGGCCAGCGGCACGCGGCCGGACAGTTTCGACAAGGATTTCATCCGCTCCTGGGTGGCGGCGCGCTGCGATCCTTACAAGGACCCGATCCCCAGGATTCCAGACGAGATCGTCGAACAGGCCTCGCGCATCTATGCCCAAGCCTACGAGGCGATCACGGGCAAAGCATTCGTTCCCGATCTTTCCGGGGACACGGTTCTCGATCGCATCCGTTCGAACCTGGTGCGCTACTTCTAGCAGCCAGGCGAAGCTTTGCCCGGCGCGCGTTGACGCGTCCGCGCCATGACGCTACGGGATCGAGGGCAGTCGATCTCAAGCCTTCGACCTCGGGGGATTTCTCGCATGGTGCACTACGCGGACGGACGGCCGATCGGAGACCTCACATTGCGCACGCTGGCCATGCCTTCGGACGCCAACGCCGCCGGCGACATCTTCGGCGGCTGGGTGATGGCGCAGATGGACCTTGCCTGCGGCATCCGCGCCGCCGAGCGCGCCAGGGGCCGCGTGGTGACGGCGGCGGTCAAGGAGATGTCCTTCGCCAAGCCGATGAAGATCGGCGACACGCTGTGCATCTATACCCATGTCGAACGCGTCGGCCGCACCTCGATGACGCTCAAGGTCGAAGCCTGGGCGCAGCGCTATCTCTCCGATTTGATGGAAAAGGTCACCCACGCCGATTTCGTCATGGTGGCTTTGGACGGCGAGGGCAAGCCGAAGGCCGTTCCGGCCGAGGGTTGACGAGCCCATTCTTGCGCCCCGTTTTTCCAGCGCAGGGCAATTGTAACATCGCCCGCTCCGGCGATGCGCTCCGCGACATCCAATGGTTGCTTTCACGCCCGATCGTGCTGGCGTTGGGGGAGAGACAATGCGTCAACACATACTGAACAGCTGGCTCGTGGCAGCCCTTGTCGCTTTGGTCTGCCTGCTCGGCGTAACCGCCTATGCCGAAGTCAAAAACGACCTTCGGCCCATCGCCTGCCCGCAAGGCGACAAGGGTGACCGGAAGCCGGCCGCGACATGCGTGCCCTGAGCACGGCGCCCTGCGATGGCTTGGCGCCGAGAAGCTGAAGGAGTTCCTTTTGGTCCGCGATTGTCGTCGTCAAAGTAGCGTGTGTGCTGGTCTGCCACCGGCGCCCTAGGACAAAGTTGCGAGCCCGCGTCAAGAGGACCACGACTTCCCCGCCGTCAGGCAATTTCACTTAACGCGAAGGCACCGGATCCCTTGCCGTGCAAGGGTTTCAGCCATGCATGTCGTCGAATTTTTCGCGTGCCTCCCGCACACGCTGCGTGTTCCTGCGTGCCCATTCGCCAAGCGCGCTGACCGGGATCAACAGTTCGTGACCGAGCTCGGTCAGTTCGTAGTCGACGCGCGGCGGAATGGTCGGAAACACGGTGCGGGTGACGAAGCCGTCGCGTTCCAGGCCGCGCAAGGTGGTGGTCAGCATCTTCTGCGAGATGCCGCCGACAGCGGCACGCAGCTCGTTGAAACGCAGTGGTCCGTGGCCAAGCTTGCCGACCACGAGCACGGTCCATTTGTCGCCGACGCGCTGCAGGATTTCCGAAATCGCGCGACAGTCTTCGGTGTTGTGCGGGTGCCTCAGTAACAAAACGGTGCCTCCTTGCGTCGGCAGTTGACAGTATCTCATATAGCGCCGGTATCTAAATGATACCAGCTTATTACCGGAATGGAGAGCCCCCCATGTCAAAGCCGAAAATCGCCATCATCGTCGGTTCGACGCGCGCCGCGCGCTTCGCCGATGTGCCCACGCAATGGATCGCCAAGATCGCCAAGTCGCATGCCGACATCGATGTCGAGGTCGTCGACCTCAGAGATTTCCCGCTGCCCTTCTTCGACGAAGTCGCCTCTTCCGCATGGGTACCGTCGACCAACGAAGTGGCGCAGCGCTGGCAGAAGAAGGTCGCCGAATATGACGGCTTCATCTTCACCGCCGCCGAATACAATCACGGCCCGACGGCCGTGCTGAAGAACGCCATCGACTACGCCGCCAACGAGTGGAACAAGAAGCCGGCCGGCTTCGTCGGCTATGGCAGCGTCGGCGGCGCCCGCGCCGTCGAGCAGCTCCGCCTCCATGCCGTCGAACTGCAGATGGCGCCGGTCAAGTCGGCCGTCCATATCGCCTGGGGCGACTTCCTCGCCGTGCGCCAGGGCGAGAAGAAGCTCGAAGACCTCGACCACCTGAACCAGGCCGCCACCGCGCTGGTCAACGACGTCGCCTGGTGGGCCAAGGCGCTGAAGAAGGCGCGCGATGCCGACGTGGTCGACGAGGAAATCAAGGCGGCCTGATCGCCGGTCGAATTATCCTCCCAAGGGATATGGGGCGGCGCTTGCGCCGCCCTTTTCAATTGTGAAACGCTTGTTGCCGGTAGCCGCTAGCAATCCGATTGCCACACGCCCGACACCAGCCCGAACGCCTATGGGCAAGGCCAAGGGCGGGCGGTGAGAGGCCTTAGTGCCCCCTAGCTAGACCGGCACCGTCAGAGCGAACACATCGCGCCAGAAGCGGGTCCCTAGCCGCAACGAGCGTAAATCGGCCGCAAGGTCATCATATCCCGTCCAAGTTGTGGACACATCCTTTTTCAGGGCGCACTCTTCAAGCACGAAACCCAAACAAGAGTTTCGCCCAATGCCTCACATGCTTGAGACGCGTCGCTGATTGCATGACCCATCCGGATATTTCCGGGTGGAAGTCGTTTCTTTGTGCGCCTGTCCGAGATCAGGCTACGGCCCAAATAGCACGCTGCAGCCCGTTCCGGATCAACTGGGAGGGAAACAGCATGCCTCATCTTCAACGCAGAGAACTTATCCAGGGAAGCGTGGCCGTTGCCGCAATCGCGGCTCTCCATGCCTCGCGGGCTTACGCTTTTCCGACACGGCCCGGCGAGGAAGTCGTCAAATGGCTCGATCAACTGCCGCCGAATCCGGTTCCGCAGGTCATCAAGAACCAGCTCGTCTGGGAGGATCTCGATGCCTGGGTAACGCCCAACGACAAATTCTTTTCGATCGCGCACTTCAACCGGCCGGTCATCGAGGAAAGCACGTGGAAGCTGGAAATCGGCGGGCTGGTCAAAAAGCCGATGGCTCTGACGCTTGCCGACATCAAGTCCCGGCCGCGCGAGGAAGTCACCTTCACGATCGAATGTTCGGGCAATACCGGCCTGCCGTTTTTCAACGGCGGAATCGGCAATGCCCGCTGGGCGGGTACGCCGCTCGCCCCGATCCTGAAGGAGGCCGGGGTTCACGACAGCGGCATCGAGGTTGTCTTCTGGGGCGCCGACGAAGGTGAGATCAAACGCGCCGACGAGGTCACGTTCAAGCAGAATTTCGCGCGCAGCATGTCGCTCGCCGAAGCAATGGATCCAAAAAACATCCTTTGCTACGAGATGAACGGCGCTCCTTTGCCGCCCGACAACGGCTTCCCGCTGCGGCTGATAGCGCCGGGCTGGTACGGGATCGCGAACGCGAAATGGCTCAAGCGCATCGACGTGCGCGACCAGCGCTTCGAGAGCCGGTTCATGGGACGCGACTACGTCACGGTCCGCGAGGAAGACCATAATGGCGAGACCGTGTGGGCGGAAACCTCCGTCGGACGGGCAAGGCTCAAATCGGCACCGGCCAGGGTTACCCATATCGGCAACGACTACCGAATCGTCGGAGCCGCCTGGGGCGCGCCAGTCGACCGGGTCGAGGTGAAGATCGACGATGGGCCGTGGATGCCGGCGACCATCGACGACGCCGACAAGGCGGAGTTCGCCTGGAAGATGTGGTCTCTCGATTGGCCCAAACCTTCCGCCGGGGAGCACACTGTCACCTCACGCGCGATCGATACGAGCGGCAACATCCAGCCGGCGATGAGTGATCCGTGGATCGCCAAGAAACACACCTACTGGGAGAGCAACGGACAGGTGACGCGCCGCATTCAGATCGGTTGACGGTTGCGCCGGGCAAGTCCGCCGTCCATATCCTGGCGCGACTTCCTGGCCGTCCATCAGGGCGAGAAGAAGCTCGAAGACCTTGAGCACCTAAACCAGGCGGCCACGGCGTTGGTCAATGATTTCGCCTGGTGGGGCAAGGCGCTGAAGAAGGCGCGCAATGCCAAGGGATACGGGGCGGCGCTTGCGCCGCCCTTTCTAGTTATAGCGGCTCAAATCGAAAGCTGCCGCCCGACCGGACGACGCGGCCAATGCCGGGCGAGTCCAAATGCGCGCCGGCAACGAGGTAATGATCGTCCGCCGCAAGCGCCAGCAGCCGCAACCGGCTCTCGCGCGCCTGGTCCTGATCCGTATCGAATTCCCACGTCACCTCGGGCCGATCGAACTGCAGCGATGGGATGTGAACGGTATCGCCCCAGATCAAAATGCTCTCGCCGCCGCTCGAAGCGCGAAAGCAGCTGTGACCCACTTCATGGCCGTGAGCGCCGATAATGTCGACATGGGTCCCGAGACGGTCTCCGGCCTCGAACGGTTCCGCCATGTCGTGAAACCGCTCGAGCCGCGCTTCGGTGCGGAAGAGGTCGAGTTCCTGCCTGGGAACGAGCAGGCGCACCAGGCGCGGAAAAGCGTCCCGGCCGTCGGCAAGCACAAGACCCTGGATGTGGTCGAGATGCGTATGGGTGAAGCAGACGGTGCGGACTTTTTCGACATCGATGCCGGCTTCGTCCAGCGCCTGGGGAAGCCGGCCCATGGTCGGGTGCCAGGCATTCGCAGCGCCGGTATCGATCAGTGTTATCTCATGTCCATCGTCAATCGCGAAGGCGTTGACGGAAAGCCTGAGTTGGCCGCCAACCAACGCGACTTGTTCGGGCAACTCATCGCCAAACGGCTTGTCGCCGCGTTGCCGAAGCCGCCCGACCGGCATGTCGACGTAGCCATCGCGCAAGGCGGTGATGCGCAGGTCACCAAGAGTGTAGGTCCGATAAAGTTCGCCCGAAGCTATGCGGTGCATTTGCCGATCCGTTTCTGCAGACAATCTGTGACGGGCAGCCGGCGTCGGCAACCCGGCAAGTCAATTCGATCTAGGCCATAAGCGCGTGCTGCGCCTGCCGCGGCCGGATGATGCAGTCGGCGAGACGATGCTTCTCGTCCAGCGCATCAGCATGGTGCTGGCCCCATTGGCAGAGCGCCAGCAGGATCGGCTCGAGGCTGAGGCCGAGGCTGGTCGCCGAATATTCGACGCGGGCGGGCACTTCGGCGAAGATCTCGCGGCTGACGAGGCCATGCTCCTCCATTTCGCGCAGCTGCTGGATCAGCACTTTCTGGGTGATGCCAGGCATCATCGCCTTCAGCGCCGACAGCCGCCTTGGACCATCGAAGAGATGGTAGAGGATGACCGCCTTCCAACGCCCGGCGATCACCTTCAGCGCGCGCTCCGCCGGCAGCATCGGCAGTCGCTTGATCGGCATCTTGCTGGCTGGGCCGGCCATGGTCACCTCCTGGTCAGCAGGGGAGAAATGAGTGTGTAGTCGCGGCCTCGCAGATAGTGGCAAACCACCGCCGATGCCAGTGCGATCGGAGTTTGCCATGAAAGCCGTTCAATTCAGCCGCTTCGGCGGCCCCGAGGTGCTGGAGGTCGTCGAGCTGCCGGCGCCGGTGCCGCAGGCCGGCGAGGTGCTGGTCCGCGTTCACGCCGCCGGCATCAACTTCTTCGAGGTGCTGATGCGCGCGGACCGCTACGCGGTGACGCCGCAACTGCCGATGTTTCCCGGCGTGGAAGTGGCTGGTATCGTCGAGGCCGTCGGCGAAGGCGTGGATGCTGCGCTTCTGGGGAGACGTGTCGCGGCGCCACTGTTTGCCTCGCAGCGCCCTTATGGCGGCTATGCCGAGCAGGTCACGATATCAGCCGATCTGACCGTGCCGCTGCCGGATGACGTCTCTTTCGAGGAAGCGACAGCGCTGATGGTGCAGGGGCTGACGGCACTGCATTTGCCGCGCCAGAGCCCGCCTGAGGGCAGGACGGTGCTGGTGCCTGCCGCTGCCGGTGGCGTCGGATCGCTGCTTGTCCAGCTTGCTAAGGCAAAGGGCGCGGCCAAGGTGATCGCGGCCGCCGGCGGCGCGGGCAAGATCGAGCTTGCTCTGTCGCTCGGCGCCGATGCCGCCGTCGATTACATCGGATCGGACTGGCCCGCGCGCGTCCGCGCGCTGACAGGCGGGGAGGGTGCAGACATCATCTACGACACGGTTGGCGGCGCGCTGACGGCTTTGTCACTGCAGGCTTTGGCGCCCGGCGGCGAACTGGTGTTCGCTGCACTCGGCCGCTATGGGCTCGAACCTTCCGATCTGGAAGCCATGATCGGCCGTAACCAGTCGCTGAGGGGTTTCGCGCTGCTGCCGCTGCTGTCGCCGCAGGTGTTGCGGGCGAGCCTGTCGGAACTGTTCCAGCTGGCGGCGAGCGACCGGTTGCGGGTCGCGATCGGTGGCCGGTTCCCGCTCGGCCATGCCGGCGAGGCGCACCGGCTGCTGGATGAGCGACGCTCGACCGGCAAGGTCGTGCTGGTGCCCTGACGGTATTATTCTCTGGAGAGGCCATCGAGCAGCCAAGCGGGAGAGGACTTTATCAACTCACCCCGACGGCACGTCGCGCTGCGTTCTCCAGCGCCGCAGCCATGATTTGGCGGCGGCGCCACTACTCCTTGGGCCTATCTCATTTCCCCGATCTGCACTCGTTCCCCCGATCACGCCCGAGTGACTTGCATAATGCAACTAACTTGGCTATGTGTCACTTTCATTTTGAAAGAGACTTCCGGCCATGGTTGCAAAAACAAGCTTCGAAACTCGCCCGTGCCCCATAGCGCGTAGTCTCGACGATGTGGGCGAATGGTGGAGCATCCTGTTGCTCAGAGACGCGTTCCAGGGGCTGACGCGCTTCGACCAATTTCAGAAGAGCCTGGAGATCGCGCCCAACATTCTCACGCGCCGGCTGAACAGCCTGGTCGAGCGCGGCCTGTTCGAAAAGCGCGCCTACTGCGAGCGGCCGCTGCGCCATGAATATGTGCTAACCGCCAAGGCGCGCGATTTCCGCCCGGTTCTGCTTTCGCTGCTCGCCTGGGGCAACAAGCATCTGGCGCCCGAAGGCCCGAGCCTTGTGGTGGTGGACAGGGCGGACGGGCGCTGGGCCGAGCCCGTGCTGGTCGACCGCCAGACCGGTCGAGAACTCGACGGCGAGGGCTTCACGATGGCGACAGCCCCCCGGGCCACCGACCGCATGCGGCAGCGCTATCGCTTCAGCACGGAGGGTTCGGGCCTGCCGCTCATCGACAATGTCGATCAAAGCCGTGAAGAGGCGCGGGGCAAATGAACAAGGTTCTCTCCGCCGCCGAGTTGCAGCCGGCGCAGCCATCCGCCGTCCAGATCCCCGCGCCCGCCAAAAGCCGCCGCAAGCCGTTCGTCATGCTGGGCGCCGCGATCGCCATCGGCGTCGCCGGCTGGTATGGCTTTCAGTGGTGGCAGGCCGGCCGGTTCCTGATGTCGACCGACGATGCCTATGTGGGCGGCAATGTCACGCCGCTGGCGCCACGCGTCGCCGGGCATATCGATCAGATCCTCGTCGAGGACAACCAGCATGTCGACGCCGGCCAGCTCATCATCCGCATCGATGACCGGCCGTTCAAGGCGGCGGTGGAGCGTGCGCGGGCTTCCGTCCAGCAGCAGCAATCGGCGCTCGACAATCTTCGCGCCCAGGTTTCGCTGCAGAATTCGCTGATCGAACAGGCGCAGGCCGATCTGGAGGCCAAGAGTGCTGCCGCGACGTTCACCGCACAGGACGCCAAGCGCTATGAGGTGCTGGCCAGCACCAGGGCCGGCTCGCAGCAGGACGCCCAGAGAAGCCTTGCCGCCGATGGTCAGGCCAAGGCTTCCGTTTCCGCCTCGCGTGCCGGGCTTGCCGCCGCCAGGCAACAGCTCGACGTGCTCAACACGCAGATATCGGAAGCGACCGCCGCGGTTCTGGCTGCCAAGGCCGATCTCGATACGGCTGAGCTCGATCTCGGCTTCACGCAGATCCGCGCTCCCATCGACGGCCTCGTTGGCAACCGGCTGGCGCAGGTCGGCACCTATGTCTCGCCGGGCAGCTATCTGCTGACGATCGTCCCGGAGAGCGGACTGTGGGTCGACGCCAATTTCAAGGAAGACCAGTTGCGGCGCATGGCGGATGGACAGGCGGCGACGGTCTATACCGACATCGCGCCCGACCAGCCGCTCAAGGGCCATGTCAGCAGCCTGGGGCCGGCGACGGGCGCGATCTTCAGCGTGATCCCGGCGCAGAACGCGACCGGCAATTTCACCAAGATCGTCCAGCGTGTTCCCGTCCGCATCACCATCGACCCGGACCAGGCGCACAAGGTCGCGCTGCGGCCGGGCCTGTCCACCGTCGTGACGGTCGATACCGGCGCGCACTGAGGGCATCATGTCGGAGCGCCCGCAATCCTTCTTCGCCAGCATCCTGCCGTTTATGGTGATGTGCGTGGGGATGTTCATCGCGCTGCTCGACATCCAGATCGTCGCGTCGTCGCTGCAGGACATTGGCGGCGGCCTGTCGGCGGCGCAGGACCAGATCGGCTGGGTGCAGACATCCTATCTGGTGGCGGAAATCATCGTCATCCCGCTGTCGGGCTGGTTGACACGGGTGTTCTCGACACGCTGGCTGTTCACCATCTCGGCGGCCGGCTTCACGCTGGCAAGCATGCTGTGCGGCTTCGCCTGGAGCATCGAAAGCATGATCGTGTTCCGCGCGCTGCAGGGGCTGCTCGGCGCGTCGATGATCCCAACCGTGTTCACCTCGTCGTTTCACTATTTCCAGGGGCCGAGGCGGGTCTATGCGGCCGCGGTGGTCGGCAGCATCGCCTCGATCGCGCCGACGCTCGGGCCCGTCATCGGCGGCTGGATCACCGATACGCTCAACTGGCACTGGCTGTTCTATGTCAACGTCATTCCGGGCACCATCATCACCATCCTGGTTGCGGCTCTGGTCAAGATCGACAAGGCCGATCCGTCGCTGCTGAAGGGCGCGGACTATATCGGCATCGTGCTGATGGCGGTCAGCCTGGGCACGGCGGAATACGTCCTGGAGGAGGGCTCGCGCTGGAACTGGTTCGACGACGCGACCATCCGCAATGGCGCTATCGTCGCCGGCATCACCATGGTTCTGTTCGTCATCCGCAGCCTGACCTATTCGCAGCCGGTGGTCGATTTCCGCGCCTTCGGCAACCGCAATTTCGCCATCGGCTGTTTCCTGTCCTTCGTCACCGGCATCGGCATCTTCGCCACGATCTATCTGACACCGCTGTTCCTTGGCTATGTCAGGGGCTACGACGCCTTGCAGACCGGGCTCGCCGTGTTCTCCACCGGCGTCGCCTCGATGATCGGCGTTCCCGTCTACATCTTTCTCGCCAAGCGCTTCGATACGCGCTGGCTGATGATGTTCGGTCTGGCCTCCTTCGGCGCGTCGATGTGGAGTTTCAGTGCCATCACCAGCCAGTGGGGCGCGGCCGAACTGCTGATCCCGCAGCTGTTCCGTGGCTTCCCGCAGGTCTTCGCGGTGGCGCCGAGCGTCAATCTCGGCCTCGGCAGCCTGCCGCCCGAGCGGCTGAAATACGCCAGCGGCCTGTTCAACACGATGCGCAATCTCGGCGGCGCGGTCGGCATCGCCATTTGCGGCGCGATCCTGAACGACCGCACCAACTTCCATTTCCTGACGATCGCCTCGCATCTGACGCCGCAGAACGAGGCCGCAATGCGGCTCGTCGACAACGTCGCGCTGCGCTATGGCCAACTGCCCGGCGCTGTCGCCGATGGCCATACCGCCTCGCTGAAGCAGCTGTGGGCGCTCGCCTATCGCGAGGCATCGACCATGGCCTATGCCGATGCATTCCTGGTGATCATGGCCGCCTTCGTCATCGCGACCGCGCTGGTGCCGTTCCTGCGTAACGTCACGCCGAAGGCACCGCCGCCGGACGCCCATTGAGGTGGACCACCGCACCGGCTTGCGGTGGATGCAGGCCTATGAGCTAGTCGCCCGCGCGGGCGCGCAGCAGCGCGCGCTCCCTGTCATTGCCGGTCAATTCTGCAGCCTGGCGGAACGCGGCACGGGCTTCCGCCTGATGTCCGAGTTTCTCCAGAAGATCGCCGCGCACCGTGGGCAGAAGATGCGAGTCCTTCAGGCGCGGCTCGTCCTTCAGCGCCTCGACGATGGCGAGGCCCTGCGCAGGCCCGAACGCCATGCCAACGGCCACCGCCCGGTTGATTTCGACGATGGGCGAGGGGGCCGCCAAGGCAAGGGCCTGATAATAGGCTGATATTGCAATCCAGTCGGTGTCGGCTGGTGTCGCGGCGCGGGCATGGCAGGCGGCGATCATCGCCTGCAAGAGATAAGGGCCTGGTGTCGATGTCAGGGTCATGGCGCGGTTCAGGCCGTCGAGGCCGCGCCGGATAAGCGACCAGTTCCAGCGCGTGCGGTCCTGGTCGAGCAGCAGGATCGGCTCACCCGCCCGGCCGGTGCGGGCAGGGAAACGCGAGGCGTTGAGTTCCATCAGCGACACCACCCCCTGCACCTCGGGCTCATCAGGCATCAGCGCCGCCAGGGAACGACCAAGGCGCAGCGCCTCGCCACAGAGATCGGCACGCAGCCAGTCCGGTCCAGCGGTCGCCACATAGCCTTCGTTGAAGATGAGATAGACCACCTCCAGGACCGCGGCGAGGCGTTCGCGCCGCTCTTGCCCGCGCGGCGTCTCGAACGCGATGGCGGCATCGCGAAGTGCCCGCTTGGCGCGCACGATGCGCTGGGCGGCGGTGGCTTCGGGCACCAGGAAGGCGCGGGCGATCTCAAGCGTCGACAGCCCGCCCAACAGGCGCAGGGCGAGGGCTGCGCGCTGCTCGGCCGGCAGTACGGGATGGCAAGCGGTGAAGATCAGCCGCAAAAGGTCATCGTCGATATCCTCGTCGAGCGCCGCCTCGATGTCGGGCATCTCGCGCTCCAGCTCGGCGAGGTCGATGGCGAGTTCGCGGTGCTTGCCGTCGATCATGGTGGTGCGGCGCAGCCGGTCGAGCGCCCGGTTCCTGGCGACCTCAGTCAGCCAGGCCGCCGGGTTGCGCGGGATGCCGTCCCGGGGCCAGCGCTCCAGCGCCAGCAGGAAGGCATCGCCGGCGACCTCCTCGGCCAGCCCGATATCCCTGAGATAGCGGGCAAGCCTGGCGGTGAGCTTCGGCTGCTCGATGCGCCAAACCGCTTCGATGGCACTATTGGCCGTCAACCCTTCAGCTCGCTGAAGCCTTCCACCACCTTCTGGACGTCCTCGGGGAAATCGCTCATCTCAAAGACGCGTCGAACCTCGATCACCTCATTTTCCCCTGCGGGGCAGCGGCGGGCCCATTCGATGGCTTCCTCACGTGAGCGCACGTCGATGACCCAATAGCCCCCCAGCACTTCCTTGACCTCAGCGAACGGCCCGTCGGTGACGACGGGCTTGCCGCCCTTGAAGCTGACCCGCGCGCCCGATGACGGCGGATGCAGCCCATCGAGCGCCAGCAACACGCCGGCCTTCTTGAGCTCCTCATTGTATTTCATCATCCCCTCCACCCCCTTGGCGTCGGGCCTGACGTCCGGCGCCGCCTCTGCGTAGCCGCCGGGGATCATCAGCATCATGAACCGCATGGTCTCTCTCCTTGGTTGGGTTGGTTCGATGATACGACGAACGAAGGGCGGCGGAATCGACAGGGGTGCGAAGAAAAGTTCGAATCCCTAATCGTCGGTCGAAGACGCTCCGGGGCTTCGGCTCCCCGGCCTCTCGTTGGCGGATGTCCGTCACGGCGCATTGTCGGCGATGCGGTCAATGGCGTCGATCAGCCGTTTCCGCTCCTTGTTGATCCACTGGCCCTCCGCGTAGTTCTGGAGAAACGTTTCGACAAACTCGACGGGGTTGTCGCCGACGATCGCGCGGATCGGGGTTCCGTGCGCCGCGCTCTGCTCGAAGAGGTCGGCGAGATCCTCCAGCATCGACACCATGGTGTCCCCGTCCGTGATCGCCCCGAAATACATGAGGTACCGGTCCAGCGCCTCGATCGCCGCGCGATAGTTCGCCGGAAGCTTTTCCGTGCGCGCCTTGTACTGCCGGTAGCGCTTCTCCTGCTCGATCGACCCTGTGATCTTCTCGATCCATCCTGTGACCATGTCTATTTCCTTTCCGTGTTGAGCTGTTCGAGCCGTTCCGCGAGGAAGGTCCACGTCCTCCAGAACTCTTCGAGGTAGTCCCGTCCCCGGGCGTTGATCGAGTACACCTTGCGGGGCGGGCCCTTCTCGGACGGGATCTTCTCCACGTCGACGAGGCCCTTTTGCTCGATCCTGACGAGCAGGGCGTAGACGGTGCCTTCGGCGATGTCCGAGAAGCCCTGATTTCGCAACAGCGCCGTGATCTCGTAGCCATAGGCGCGCCGCGCGGACAGGATCGCGAGAATGATCCCCTCCAGCGTGCCCTTGAGCATCTCCGTCATCTGCTTGCCCATGGAATACCTCTTCATGCTACTCAGTGTTGATGAGTACTGGTACTTAGCATCGCTTATTAGTGATCGTCAAGCCCTGCAACGACAATGACAAAGCAGGATGTCGGCATGTTCACTTGCGGCTCGACCGGTCCGAGCCGGCGGCAGGACCGGACAAGTTGAAAGGGCTGCCTTGGGTGACCGGTTGGACCGCCATATGGGCGGGGCTGCCATCTGGCCCCGTCCTTTTGCCCTGATATGTCAGCTGCATCCGTCATCGAGAAAGCCCGCGTGAAATCATCCAGCCTGGCCGGCGCCGTTTCCCCCACGATCCCGGTGCTCGTCTGCGCCTTCGGCATCTTCCTTCTGTCCGGCATGGATGCGGCGATGAAGGTGCTGGTCATCGCGGTCGGCGTTTACAACACGGTGCTGTGGCGCAGCATGCTGGCGACATTGGTCGCCGGCACTGGCTGGCTGGCGGGGCCGCGCTCGCTTCCCGCCGCCTCGGTGCTGAGGCTGCATGCGCTGCGCGCGGTGGTTGTCGGTATTGTCCTGCTGTCATTCTTCTGGGGGCTTGCAAGGCTGCCGCTGGCGGAGGCGGTCGGGCTCAGTTTCGTGGCGCCGCTGTTCGCGCTCCTGCTGGCCGCGCTGCTTCTGGGCGAAAGGATACAGCGCAAGGCGATCTGGGCGTCGCTCGCCGGCATTGCTGGCGTCGCAATCATCGTGGCGGGCCAGTTCGGGCAGAAGACCTATGCCGGCGATGCGCTGCTCGGCACCGCTGCGGTGCTGGTCTCGACGGTGTTCTATGCCTACAATCTGATCCTCGCGCGGCGACAGGCGATGCTGGCCAAGCCAATCGAGATCATGCTGTTCCAGAACCTTTGTGTCGCGGTCATGCTTGGTCTTGCCGCGCCCTGGCTCGCTATTGCGCTGCCCGGCAATCTTTGGCTTCCGCTTGCCGGGGTGACGGCTCTGTCGCTCGCCGGCCAATTCCTGATGAGCTGGGCCTATGCGCGGGCCGAAGCGCAATATCTGATCCCGACCGAATATTCGGCCTTCATCTGGGCGATCGCGCTCGGTTGGTTCTTCTTCGACGAGGCGGTGACCTGGACCACGCTGGCGGGAGCCGGCCTCATCGTGGCCAGCTGCCTGATCGCCGCGCGCTCCAATCCCAGACTTGCCGAGCCGATCGAAGTCGCGGTTTGAGAGGAAGTGCCATCCCGGCGTGTCGTCGCATTGTTGCCAAAGCGGAAATCGCACGACCCTGTCAAAAGCAGGGAGCGCTTTTGCAAGTAGATCCGCGCCTATTGTAAAATTTTATTAAATATTTCGCCGGTCGAATTACGGCCTGTAGACCATTCGTCGGGTTGTTGTGCTTCCAGTCCCAGAAAACGTCACTCAACGGTCGATGTCATGGTGAACTATGTGGCAAGTTCCTGGAACGGTATCGTGCATGGCAATTTTGGTCCGGATGCGGTCGCCTGGAACTCGTATCGAGCGATCCGAGCAGGCCAGGCATCACGAGGAGGATTTATCCGATGAGCTTCTTCGTCAATGCCCTAGGCGTTCCTCTTCCCTATAGCGGCGCTTCCAACCATTGGTACTCTGCGGCAGGGTCCGGGCCGGACCTGTATGGCAGCTCCGGAAACGACTCATTCTACGGAGCATCCGGTGTCAACGTCACCATGCACGGAGGCACAGGCGATGACATCTATTACCTCTATGCGGCGGGCAACAAGGTGGCCGAGGCCGCTGGGGCAGGCATCGACACGATCAGCACATGGATGAGCTATAAGCTCCCCGACAACGTCGAGAATCTCGTCGTCACAAACGCCAACAACTATGCTTTCGGAAATGGGTTGGACAACATCATCACCGCCAAGGCCGGGCACCAGACTCTGGACGGCGGCGCGGGAAACGATGTGCTGATCGATAGTGGCGGCGGTTACGACACTTTCATCGTCTCGAAAGGCAACGGAAGCGACCTGATAGCGAATTTTGCCGCCACCGATACGGTCCGCCTTAATGGCTATGGGTTCACGTCGTTCGACGCCATCCACTCAAGCATGATCCAGGCGGGATCGAACGTGCTGTTGAACCTCGGGTCCGGCGAGATCCTCGCGTTCAAGGACACGACCATCGACAAGCTGCAGCCCAGCCAGTTCGAATTGCCGATCGACAAATCCGGGATGCAGCTCTCCTTCAGCGACGATTTCAACACGCTGAACCTTCACAATAGCCAGGGCGGCACGTGGGATTCCAACTTCTGGTGGGGAGCGCCGAACGGCAGCACCTTGAGCAGCAACAACGAGCTGCAATGGTATATCGACGCCAACTACGCACCGACGAGTTCCGTCCATCCGTTCAGCGTGAACAACGGCGTGCTCACCATCACCGCGGCGCAGGCGCCGGCGGACATCAAGCCGCTGATCAACAATTACGAATACACCTCCGGCATCCTGACGACCCACGATTCCTTCTCGCAGACCTATGGCTATTTCGAAATACGGGCTGATCTGCCGGAGCACGCCGGCGCCTGGCCGGCCTTCTGGCTGCTTCCGGAAGACGGTTCATGGCCGCCGGAACTCGATGTCGTGGAGACGATCGGCCAGGCCCCGAACTCATTGATCATGACGGCGCACTCGAATGAAACGGGGACGCACACCAAGGTCACGTCGATAGTGAGTGTCTCGAACCCCGACGGCTTCCACACCTATGGCCTGCTCTGGACGCCGGACAAGCTCGTCTGGACCTATGACGGCGTGCAGGTCGCGGAAACGGCGACGCCGTCCGACATGAACAAGCCCATGTACATGCTGGTCGATCTTGCGGTCGGCGGCTTGGCCGGCACCCCTCCGGATCATCTGGCCACGCCGGCCGAGATGAAGATCGACTATGTCCGCGCCTATACGCTGGACAATGCGCCGGCAAACGCCCTGAACATCACCAGCACCGCCCAGCACAGCACTGCAACGCACAGCAACAGCTTGGCGCACGGCGGCTCCGAGTTCGGGGGCCACGCGTAAGGTCTCGGGAACATGCAGTGTCGGGGAATGTGGAAATGACTGGACCGGCTGGCCTGCGTCCGGTCTTCATGCGCGCCATCGCCGATGTCGGCGTCTTCTCGCTGTTGATCAACGTCCTGCTGTTGGTGATTCCGCTCTACCTGCTGCAGGTCTATGACCGCGTGCTACCGTCCTCCAGCGTCGAGACGCTTGTCTATCTTTCGGCCATTGCGGTTCTCACGCTCGCTTTCCTCGGGCTTCTGGACGCGATCCGCGCCGTTTACACGCAACGCGTTGCGGCGACCCTCGACCAGAAACTGGGCGCCAGCACATTCGCCGTTTCGCTTGGCGCGAAATATGCCGGCGGCCTGTCGCCGCTGCGCGATCTCGCCTCGGTCTGCGCCTTCATCAGGTCGCGCGGCGTGGCGGTGTTGTTCGACCTGCCTTTCGCCCCTGTCTTCCTCGCCTTGCTCTATCTCATCCATCCGGTGCTGTTCTGGGTGACGGTCGCCGGCGCGGCGCTTCTGCTTTTGCTGGTCGTGGCCAACCAGCTTGCCATCGGCAGGAACGACGCGTTGTCCGCGGAGCGTTCGGCCTTGGCCAGCCAGGCGGAACAGGCATTTGCCCGCAATGCGGAGACGCTGCGCGCCATGGGCATGGTGGAGAACGCCGCGCGGGTCTGGGGACGGCACGTGGCGGCAGCGCTCACCTTGCATGACCGTTCCTCGAGTGCCAATGCGATCTTCAGTGGCGCCTCGCGGGCGCTGCGCATGATGCTTCAACTGGCGATCCTGGGCGCCGGCGCATGGCTGGTGCTCAAGGGGCAGATGACGGCAGGCATGATCTTCGCCTCCTCGCTGGTGTCGTCGCGCGCGCTGCAGCCGCTCGACCAGTTGATCGGCGCCTGGCGGCAGATCGCCGACGCCCGGCGGGCGTGGAAACGGCTTGAGACGGCGTTTGCGGCGCGTCCGGCTGAAGCGCGCAAACTGCTCCTGCCCGATCCGGCAGGCGCGATTTCCGTGCAGGACGTCTTCTTCATGGCGCCGAATGCGCAGCCCGGCACCGAACCCATCCTCAAGCGGCTGAACTTCCAAATCGGCGCCGGCGAAGCGTTGGCCATCGTCGGCCCGAGCGGCGCCGGCAAATCGACGCTGGCGCGGTTGCTTGTCGGTGCTGCCCGGCCGACCGGCGGTGCCGTCAGGATCGACGGCGCCGACCTCAGGACCTGGGACGAAAACCAGCTCGGAAAGCATGTCGGCTACCTCGCGCAGGTAGTCGAGCTCTTTCCAGGATCGATCGCGCAAAACGTCGCCCGCTTCGACCCCGATGCGGATGACGCCGCGATCATCGAGGCAGCAAGGCGGGCTGAGGCGCATGAGCTGATCCTGGCGCAGCGGGACGGCTACCAGACATTGATAGGCCCGTCGGACAGAACGCTGTCGGGCGGTGAACGCCAGAGGATCGGGCTGGCGCGCGCCTTCTACGGCAATCCCAGAATTCTCGTCCTGGACGAGCCCAGCACTCATCTCGACGGCACCGGCGAGGCGGCGCTCGAGGCGGTACTCGCCGCCGCGAAGGCGGCCGGCGTCACGATGGTCGTGATCACGCATCGCCCTTCGATTGCCGCGTCCTGCGACCGCGTGATGCTTCTGCGCGGCGGCACGATCGAAGCCTTCGGCCCAAGCAGCGAGGTGCTGCGGCATTCGGTCGTTGGCAAGGGTCTTCCCACGCAGCCGAATACGGTGGTGACAGGGTCATTCGCCACGACGATCCGCACGCATAACATCCGTTTTGGGTCGTAGATGATGGTGGCGCAGAGCCTCGCCTGGGAGGGCAGCCCGCGTACCAACATAAGGCGCGTGGCATTCGCCGGATACGCGGCAACGGCGCTGTTGGTAGGTTGCTTCGGCTATTGGGCTGTCAGCGCGCCCTTGTCCGGAGCGGTGATGACGCAAGGCACGATCTCGGCGACCGGCGGCAACATCCTGATCCAGCATCCCGACGGTGGCATCATCGAGGCGTTGCTGGTCCATGACGGCGATCGCGTGCAACAGGCCCAGGATCTGATCGTGCTGGATCCGACAGCCGCGCAGGCCGAGCTCAACCGGCTGACGAGACAGTCGATCGCGCTCAGGGCGGCTGCGGCGCGGCTGGAGGCGGAACGCGACGGGTTGGACAGGCTCGCGCCGATCACCAAACCGGCGCCGGCATCGCTCCAGGCCGATTTCGAAGCCCTGATCCGAGAACAGCAAAAGGAATTCGACGCCAGACTCGCCCGCTTCCGATCGGAACAATCGATCCTCGCCCAACGACTGGCCATGCATCGGCAGTCCGTGGTGGGATTGCAGTCCCAGAAAGAGGCCGTTCGGCAACAAGCCGAAATCGTTAAGAAGGAACTCGGCATCAAGACAAGCCTGCTGGACAAGGGCCTCACCAATCGTACCGAATACTCGCAGCTTTTGCGCAGCGAGGCCGATCTCGTCGGGCAGGCCGGGGCGCTGGAAGCCAATCTGGCGGCGGTCAACACCCAGATCGTCGAAAGCCCAGGAGCAGATCGAGCGCCTGACCACGCAACGCGTGGAGGAGGCGCTGACGAAGCTGGACGAGGTTCGGTCCAACCTGGCCGACATCGAGGAACAGATCAGGGCGGCCGAGGCGGTGCTGCGGCGGACGACGATCAAGGCACCGGCCGCGGGCATCGTGGTGTCCTCGACCTACAATGCCAAGGGCAGCGTGATTGCCCGCGGTGAGAAGATCATGGAGATCCTGCCTACGGCACCGGGTCTGATTGTCGATGCAAGGCTGCGGCCGAAAGACGTCGATCAGGTCCGTGTCGGCCAGCCGGCGAAACTGCGATTGTCCGCCTTGAACATGCGGCTCACCCCCGAGGTTTCAGCCACCGTGGCACAAATTTCCGCGGACCGGCTCATCGACGAGGCCACGCACGAGCCCTATTTCCGCGTCAAACTCAGGATTGCCGCCGACCTGCCGCCCGGCGTGAAGCCCGAGCAGCTCTATCCCGGAACGCCGGTCGAGGCGTTCATCAGCACTGGCGACCGGACTTTCTTCGAGTATCTGGCGCGGCCGATGCTCGATTCCTTCGCTCGCGCGTTCACGGAGCGGTAGTTGCAGCCGGCCGCGCAATCCGCCGGCCAACCGTCAATGACCGCCAGGACGCAAAGCCGACATTCAAACAATCACCGCACCGCCTCACGGTGGGTGCCGGGCAGGCGGGTGGCGATCAGCTTGTCGATGCGGCGGCCGTCGAGGTCGACCACCTCGAAGCGCCAGCCTTGCGCGTCGACGCATTCGCCTGTCGCCGGCAGGTGGTGCATATGCGACAGCACATAGCCGGCAACGGTCTCGTAGTCGCGGTTTTCGGGCAGGTCGAAGCCCAGTATCTCGGCCATCTCGTCGGCCTGCATATAGCCGGCGAGCAGCCATGAGCCGTCCTCGCGCTTGACGGCGTTTTCCTCGTCACCGGCATCGAGGTCGGCGCGGAACACGCCGGTGATGGCTTCGAGAATATCGGCCGGCGTGACGATGCCTTCGAAATGGCCGTATTCGTCATGCACCAGCGCCATCGGCACGTCGGATTCCTTGAGTTTGTGCAGCACGTCGAGCGCGTCGGCCTGGTCGTAGACGATGGGCGCGGCGCGCACATGCTTGCGCGGGTCGAGCGTGCGGCCGGCAAGGATCGCGGCCAGCACGTCGCGCGTCTGGACGACGCCGACCATCACATCGACGCCGCCGTCACCCGCCGGCAGGCGCGAATGCTGGGTTTCCATGAGGAGCTTGCGGATCGTCGTGTCGTCGGACTGCAGGTTGATCCAGTCGACCTCGGTGCGCGGCGTCATCACCGCGCGCACGGCGCGGTCGCCAAGCCGCATGACCCCGGCGATCATGCGCCGCTCGTCGGATTCGATGGTGCCGTGATGCTCGGCCTCGGCGACCAGCATCTTGATCTCCTCGTCGGTGACCTTCTCCTCGCTTTCGCCGCGCTGGCCGAGCAGCCACAATATGGCGCGGCCGGAAATGTCGAGCAGGAACACCAGGGGCGCCGAGACGGTGGCGAGGATGGTCATGGCCGGGGCAGCGCGGGCGGCGACGCGCTCGGGATCGCGTAGCGCGATCTGCTTGGGCACCAGTTCGCCGACGATCAGCGAGAAATAGGTGATGATGGCAACGACGATGCCGACGCCGAGCGGATCGGCGACACTTTCGCGCATGCCGGTCGTGGCCAGGAACACGGACAGCCGGTCGCCCAGCGTGGCGCCGGAAAAGGCGCCGGAAAGCACGCCGACCAGCGTGATGCCGATCTGCACCGAGGACAGGAACTTGCCGGGATTGGAGCCAAGATCCAGCGCCCGGCCGGCGCCGTTGACACCACGGTCGATCATCGCCTTGAGCCGTGCCGGGCGCGATGAAACGATGGCGAGTTCGGACATTGCCAGAAGGCCGTTCACACAAATGAGGACGACCACGATAGCGATTTCGACGTATAGCATGAGGGCTCAATAGCATTGCGACGGGTCGCTCGAAAATAGTCCGGCAGCATTTTTAGAAAATGACAGTTCGGGCTGATGAAGCGGTACGGTTACGCGGCGTCGCACGGACCATGCATTGTTAGACCGCTTCCGACCACGGCCCTCTCTTAAGGTACATTTCACTGCGGCTGCTTCAGCACGCCGATGATTGCCTTGCCGTCGGTGAAATAGGGGTCGCCGCCGCCGTTGCGGCCGGTCCTGGTGGCGCCGATCCCGGCCATGTCGCTGGTCGATGCCAGCTGGCCGGCAGCCTTGAGGTCGCCGATCAGGAAGTCGCGTTCGGCGTCGATATCGGGACCGATATGATGGGTGATGGCGCCAGTGTCGTGGCTGAGGCCGACGCCGCGATCGAAGCTGGCGGCACCCAGCCAGAGCGGGCGGCCATCGTCGCCGACCGTATCGGTCTGCCAGAAACGGACGTGATGGCGCCGGTCGGCGCTGTCGCCCACCGGCTTTTCGAAAGCGAGATCCTGGGCGCGTCCCTCGAACAGCAGGCGGCTCATCGGCGCATCGGGATAGGGGCGGGAAAACAACACACTTTCGCCGATGTCGATCGCCGTTCTCAAGGTGACGGCGTCAGCAGTGTCCCAACCGGCAATGGCGAAGGCATGGACCACCTCCCTCTCGGTGCCGACAAGGCCGACATTGATCGGGTCGCCGGGAATGCCTTGCGGCGTGTGCGTCACCATTTCGAAGCGCTGGTCGCGAAAGCCGCGCTCCCGGAATGTCCAGAATTCCGGCGCCGCGACATAGGCAAGCGCCAGATAAGCGGCCAGCAAGGACGCCAGCCAGATTGTCGCGCGTCGCCGAAGGCTTCGTTGGCTCATGAAGAAGGCTCGATCCGTACGGTATCTGTTGCCTGACAGCCTTTGGAAATCAATGGCCAGGAATGCGCAGCCGGTCTATTGTCAGCCATCGTTTTTGCGCGGGGGCAGGAATGAAGGGGAAACCGACAAGCCGCGGACCGATGGCGTTGACCGCCGACCTTGTCGCGAGGGTCGAGCGCATCGAACCGGATCCCGGCCCCGAGCCTGGAACAGCCGAGCATACCGACGCGGAGTTCGACGGCCTTGTCGAGCAACTCCTGTCGCAATACCGGCCTGAAGCGCTGTGGGTGTTTGCCTACGGCTCGCTGATCTGGAATCCTGAATTCGTTCCTGTCGAGCAGCGCCCGGCCACGGCGCCAGGGTGGCACCGCTCATTCTGTCTGAAACTGACCCGCTGGCGTGGGACCCGCGAATTGCCTGCCTTGATGCTGGCTCTCGACCGTGGTGGCAGTTGCAACGGCATTGTTTACCGGCTGCCGGTGGAAGATCATTTCGGGCAACTCGGCCAGTTGATGCGCCGCGAGATCGATGCCAACCCGCCAACCAACGTGCCGCGCTGGATCAAGGTCCGGACGAGGGACGGTCCGCTGCGCGCCCTGGCCTTCGTCGCCGCGCCAGATGGCAGAGCCTATGCGGGACGGCTGCCGCCGGAGCAGGTTGCGGATACGCTGGCGCGGGCCGCCGGACATTGGGGCTCGTCGGCGCAATATCTGTTCAGGACCGTCGCCAAGCTGGAGGAAAGCGGTATCCACGACCGGAATCTCTGGCGCGTCCAGGATCTGGTGGCACGGCACATCATCGCTACCACCGCTGGCGCCGGGCCTGACTGATCATCTGCTAGCGACAGGCGCGGTAACCGTTCCTGCGGTTCTTGATGTCGAAGTGGAAATGGTTGCGGTGGTCGTAATTGTAGCCGGGGCCGAGCACGGTGGTGAAATACTGGCAGCCGTCGGCGCGCACATTGTTGAGGAAACCGCGCGTGCGGAAGGCGAACAGGCCGGGCTTGCGCACGTCGATGTCGTCGCCATTGTTGAGCTCGATGCTCATCACGTCGAGCGCGTTGCCCTTGCCGTGCTCGGACAAAACACCTTCGCCGGCGATGTTGCGGCAGGAATAGCTCGAGCCCTGGTGGATGGTCTTGACGCCGGAGAAGTAGCGCCAGCGGGCGGAGGGAACGAGTTCGTTCTTCGTCCAGGCGGCGAAGGTGGCGGCCATGTCGCAGGTCAGCGTCGCGGCGGGCTTCATCTCGACACTGCCGATGGCCGTGACTTTTACGGGATAGTCGATGCCGCACTGGCCTTCACGGATCGGCGCGAGGTCGGTATAGGCGACATCGAGGCGCTTCAACTGCTGGCGGCAGTCGACTTCGCTGGCCGGTATCTGCTCGACCGGCGACATCGGCTCATCCATGCGCGGATACGCGGCCTGCGTCATGTAGGGATTGGACGGAACAAGCCGCTGCATGCCGGTATATTGCGGCACGGCCGCGGTTTGCGCGCCGACATCGACCGCCGGCTGCAGCGACAGCACGCTGCCGGTGTTGCAGGCCGAAACCGCCGCGAGGGTAAGGCCGGCGGCCAGCAGCGCCGCGGGTTTCGATCGGCGCGCGGTGGCGAAAAACACGGCGCGAAATTTGCCGGCCATTGGCGGAATCCTGTCCCCGAACCTGATCCCGATCAGGTTCTACCTTTTGCCTGACCATGATCTTTTCCGAAAACCGGTTTCCACTTTTCAGGATCATGGTCGGATATCCGGCATTTTAACGATCAAGGGTAAAGGAAAACTCAGCGACCGCGTTCACGTCTGCGGCGGAAATGCGGCGGCGATCCTTGAGGACCTACTGGCAGAACGTGCCGCCATGCCTGCGCGGTTCGAGATCGAGGTGGAAGTGCAAGGCGTGGTCGGCGTCGGCGCCCGGTCCGAGCACGGTCTTGAATGGACCGCAGGCGGCCTTGCGCACCGCGTTGAGGAATTTGGCGTCCTTTTCAGGCGGCGTTGGGCCGACCTCGACCTTTCTGCCATCGGACAAGGTGAAGCTGGCGATGTCGAGCGCATTGCCGAAGGCGTGCTCGGACAGTTTCCTGGTGCCGTGGCGCGGACGGCAGACGAAGGCCGATGCCTGGCCGATCGATTTGAGGTCGGCGCCGAGTTCGGTTTTCGCCGCCGGCTGGATGACGTCGGCGGCAAATCGCGCCGCCGCTTCGGCCATCGGGCAGTTGAGCTCGGTGCCGGGGGCGATGGCTATCGACTTGCCAAGGCTCTTCAGCACCAGGGGGTAGGGGATGGAGCAGCCGATTTCGGGATTGCTTTCCGCACTATGCTCCTCGAATTCGACGCCGAGCGCCTTCAGCCGATCGCGGCAGGCGACTTCCTCGGCGGGCATCTTTTCTCCGGGCCGGTCGGCCGAGCGCGGATCTGGAAGCATTTTCTCATCGCCGGCATCCGCCGGTTTTGGCGGCGGCTGCGGGGCTACGGCAGGAGGCCCAACCTCTGGTTCCGTAGTTTCGGGCCTTTGTGTCGGGATCGGCACCTCGCCTGGCGGCTCCGGCTCGCTTTCCGTTTCAGTTGACGGCTCTCGGGACGAAGGTTCGGGGGCTGACGGCTCGGTATGTGCCTGCTTTGCCTGACGAGACTTTTCCTCATTGAGCTGGTTGGAGGCGTCCGGGGCCTTTGGACCTTCCGTCTTTTGCCCTTGCGCCGGTGCGGCGTCGGCCTTTGGCGCGTCCGTGGGACGCGGCTCGGGCACTGGCACCTGGGCGGGCGAGGCCTGCTGCTCCTGCGTTTCCTGCGGCGTCTGCTTTGGCGCGATCTGCTGCTTGCCGCGTGATCTGCCGCGGTGCTTGCTTTTCGGCCTCAATGGCTGGTCCAGGCGCTGCGTCGACGACTGATCCATCCGAGGGGACAGCGGCTGGTAATGCCTGTGACGATGTCTGGCGTCGGCCGGCGCTGCCAGCAGAACCGCGGCCGCCAGAGGCAGCGCCAAGATGCAAAGTCGGGAAAAGCTCAGCGTTGCCATCGCTCCGAAACGGCGCCGGCATGCTGAAGTTGCCTGGACGGACGCTTTCCGTCGATCACAATCGGTTACCGCGGCGTTACGCGCCGATCGCTTCGAGGCCTTCCTCCAGCCAGTCGGCGAGCAGCGGCATGCCAAGCAGGTACTTGGCCGTGCGCTTGTTGGCGCGTTCGCGCGCCGCCGTCACGGCATCGACCCATTCCGAGGCGTCGTAGTCGCCGCGGCCGACCCAGGCGAGCGCGACCAGTTCGGCGGCTTCATCGACATTGAGGTCGTTGATCAGCTCGCGCAGTTCCTCTTCGGTCAGGTTTTCCGAGCTTTCCTCGGCAAGGCCGTCATGGTGATGATTGTCGTGCGTATCGCCGTCGAACTCGATCTCGTGTTCGGCGCCGTCGGCATAGTCCTCGTTGACGGCGGCACTCAGCGCCTTGGCCTTGAGGATGAACAGGCGCACGGTGTCGGGGCCGATCGAGAGTTCCCAGTCCTTTTCAAGCCGCCGCTGCACGGGCCGTCTCCGTCAGTCGTTTGCCCGGATGATAGCGGATTTCAGGCATCCGTCACCTGATGTTCTCCACGTGAATTTTTCCGGGATGAAACGCGGGACGCTTAGCGTTAGTGTTGCATTCTCACCCCTCAAGGAGGCTTCGATGCACAAAAGAATGCTGATCCAGGCCGCGACTGCCCTTGTCGCGCTGCAGTTCTTCGCTGTCCCGGTATTCGCGGCGGGCAGTAGCGGTGGTGGCAGCGACCAGACTGTCACCCAGTGCAAGAAGGGAGAGGTCTGGGACAAGAAGAAGAAAAAGTGCGTCGCACCCCAGGAAGGCATGCTGGATGACGACAGCATCTATGATGCCGGCCATGCGCTGGCGATGGCCGGGCGCTATGACGAGGCGATCTCGGTGCTCACCCTTGCCGCCAACAAGCAGGATCCGCGCATTCTCAACTATCTCGGCTATTCGCACCGCCATTCCGGACGTGTCACCGTCGGCCTCGGCTACTACGAGGAAGCGCTGCGCATCGACCCGAACTACACGCTGGTGCGCGAATATCTCGGCGAGGCGCATCTGCAGATCGGCGACCTGGCCGGCGCCCAGCAGCAACTGATGGAAATCGAGAAGCGCACGGGCAAGGGCTCGCGCGAATACGGCATGCTGTCCGAGCAGATCGAGCATTTCATGCGGAGCTGATCAGCCCCCAAAGAGTTACCGAAGCGGCCGCGAGCGATCGCGGCCGTTTTTGTTGCCTCCCGCCTCGTTCGCCGCTTCTTCAGGTGAAAGCGGGGATGATTTTTGCAAAACCGATTTTTGGGCGTGAAAAACCCGCGAAGATTGCTATATTAGGGCAAATTGCGGTGAAACGGTTCCGTTAGCCCGAGGCTGCCGGACCGTTTTCTTTTTGTACCCAACGACAAGGCCTCCCCCGAAACGCGGGGGCGGCGGCAGGAAAGGTCAGGCATCATGAACAAGGTCCCGATGACAGGCGAGGGGTTCGCGTCATTGAAGGAAGAACTGCGCTGGCGCCAGCAGGAAGAGCGGCCGCGCATCATCGAGGCGATCTCCGAGGCGCGCTCGCATGGCGACCTGTCCGAAAATGCCGAATACCACGCCGCCAAGGAGGCGCAGAGCCTCAATGAGGGCCGTGTCAACGAACCTTGAGGACCTGATCGCGCGCGCCGAGGTGATCGACGTCACCAAGCTCAGCGGCGACAAGGTCAAGTTCGGCGCCACCGTCGTGCTGGTCGACGAGGACACCGAGGAAAAGAAGACCTACCAGATCGTCGGCGACCAGGAAGCCGACGTGAAGTCCGGCCGCATCTCGATCTCCTCGCCGATCGCGCGCGCATTGATCGGCAAGGAAGTCGGCGACGCCATTGAGGTCAATGCGCCCGGCGGTGCCAGGGGGTATGAGATCGTCCAGGTGCAGTTTATTTAGGACCTTTTGATAATTCTACTCTGGCGGCCGACTAGCGCGGTTTTCTGAGCTTCCGGTGCTCACGTACTTTAAAGTACGCTCCCGCTCCGGTTCTCGAAAACCCCGCTATTCGACTCACCAGAGCGAATTCTGAAAAGGTCCTAGGCTGGCGCTTGTAATTTAAGATTAAGCAGCCTGTCCGCCTCCGCCACTACCTCAGCCGGCGTCAGACGCTCACCAGGCGCGGCCAGCAGTGTCATGGCAAACTGCCCGCGCGGGCCTGTCAAACCCGGCTCCGTCGCCAAAAACACCGCGACCGTCGGCAGGCCGAAGGCGCTGGCCAGGTGGGTCAGGCCGGTGTCGGCGCCGATGACCAGCGTCGAGCGGCCAAGGATGGCGGCGATGTCGGCCAGCGGCGATTTCGGCACCACGACCGTCGACGGCACGGCCCTGGCGATGGCTTCGGCAACAGACTTCTCACGTTCGTTCGACCAGGTGGTGACCGGTGTCATGCCGCGCTTGATCAGCAGGCGGGCGGTTCCGATCCAGTCTTCTACAGGCCATTTCTTGTCCTCGCGGCTGGTGCCGTGCAGCAGGAAGGCGGTCTTTCCGGTGATGGCGGCGAGAGCACCGGGTGGCGGCACGATGCCTGAAGCGAGCGTCGACAGATCGGGCTGGTAGCTAAGCGCCAGCCCGAACAGCCGCCGCGTCCGTTCGATGGCGTGCAGGTCGCGCGGCACGCCGTAGGTGACGTCGTAGAACAGCGTGGCCGAGGGTTCGCGCGCGCTCGACCGGTCGAAGCCGGCGATCGGTGCGCGCGCCTGGCGCGCCACCAGGGCCGATTTCAACAGGCCCTGTGCGTCGATGACCAGATCATAGCGGCATTCGCGCAAGGTTCGGCGCAGCGCGGCAGCCTCGCGCCAGGTGCTGCTCTTCAACAGCGCCTTGCGCCAGCGCCGGATGGCCACCGTGTGGATCCTGCCGATCGCCGGGTGCAGGGCGACGATGCCGGTAAACGCCTCCTCGACGCACCAGTCGAAGGATACGTCGGGCCGGTGCAGGCTGGCATCCTCGACGGCCGGAAAGGTGTGGATGACATCGCCCATGGACGATGTCTTGACGATCAGGACCTTCATGCCGCGGCCGGGATTTCCAGCAGCCGCTCCGCCGCCGCCGCGACCTGCCCGACTTCCAATGTCTTCAGGCAGTTGAGATGGCCGAGCGGGCAGACCTTCTGGTGGCAGGGCGAGCAGGAGAGGTGCAGCCAGACCAACTCGCGCCGTTCCGCCAGCGGCGGCGTGTTTTCGGGCGAGGTCGAGCCGTAGACGGCGACTATCGGCGTGCCGACGCCCGCCGCGACATGCATCAGCCCGCTGTCGTTGGAGACCGCCAGCCTTGCCGCTGCGATCAGGTCGATGGCATCCTCCAGACGCGTCTGGCCGGCGAGGTCGACGACGCCGGGAGCAAGGGCCGCGATCTCCGCGGTGACGTCGCGGTCGTTCTTCGAACCGAACAGGGCGATCTTCAATCCCTTATCCATGAATTCGCGGGCAAGGCCGGCATAGCTTACGCTCGGCCAGCGCTTGGCCGGGCCGAATTCGGCGCCAGGCATCAGGGCCGCGAATTTCTGCGGCGCCAGCCCGAAACGATCGAGCAGGGCGGCCTGGTTGCCGGCATCCACGGTCAGATGGGGCGCGCGGAAACTGCCGCCCTTGGCGAGGCTGAAATAGGCCTGCGCGGTGCGCCGTTTCACGGCGTCCGGCAGCGGCACGATGTCGGTCAAAAGGCCATAGCGCATCTCGCGCAGATGGCCGACACGGCGCGGAATGCGGGCAAAGAAGGGGATCAGCGCCGATTTCCAGCTGCCGGGCAGGATATAAGCCATGTCGTAGCGGCCGCGCAGCAGGCGGCCGAAGCGGCGGCGATGGGTGAATTCGAGCGCGCCGGGCTTCAGCGGGAAATCGATCTGCTGGCGGATCTCGGGCATGCGCTTGACCAGCGGTGCCGCCCAGGCCGGCGCCAGCACGTCGATCGCGGCGTTGGGATGGAGCTCTTTCAGCGCCGAAAACAGGCACTGCGCCATCACCATGTCGCCCACCCAGCGTGGGCCGATCACGAGGATCGTTGGGCTTTCAGCCATTCGACATAGTCTCTGACACCGGTTTCCACTGTCCGGAACTGGCCGTTGTAACCGGCCGCGCGCAAACGGGACATATCAGCTTGCGTGAAGCTCTGGTAGCTGCCCTTGAGGTGGTCGGGGAAGGGGATGAACTCGATCTCGCCCTTGCCCAACGTGTCGATGACGGTTTCGGCGATAGCGCGGAACGGCTGGGCGTGGCCGGTGCCGCAGTTGAAGATGCCGTTCGCGCCTCGCTTCCACAGCCACAGATTGACGTCGGCGACATCGCCGACATGGATGAAGTCGCGGCTCTGTTCGCCGGGGCCGAAACCGTCATAGGCGCCGAACAGTTTCGGATTCTCGCCGCGCTCGACCTGGTTGAACAGATGGAAAGCGACCGAGGCCATGACGCCCTTATGCGCCTCGCGCGGGCCATAGACGTTGAAATAGCGCAGGCCGGCGACCTGCGAATGATCGGTGTCGAAGACGGTGCGCCTGACATAGTCGTCGAACAGTTTCTTCGAATAGGCATAGACATTGAGCGGCCGCTCCAGCGCCGGATCCTCGCGAAACTCGGAACCGCCGCCATAGACGGAAGCCGAGGAGGCGTAGAGGAAAGGCACGCGCAACGCCTGGCAGGCATGCAGCAGCCGCTTCGAATAAGCAAAATTCACCTCCATCATGAACTTGCCGTTCCACTCGGTGGTGGTCGAGCAAGCACCTTGGTGGAACACGGCCTCGACGCGGCCGAGCGACCCGGCCTCGATGCGCGGCAGGAAGTCATCCTTGTCGAGATAGTCGGCTATTTTCAAATCGGCGAGATTGGCGATCTTGTGGCCGTCGGTGAGATCGTCGACGACGAGGATGTCGTCATGGCCTTCGGCATTGAGCGCGGCGACGATGTTGGAGCCGATCATGCCGGCGCCGCCCGTGACGATGATCATGAAGGCCTCTGGTTGCTTGCGATTCCGGTCCTTATAAGGGAGGCCAGCCGGGCTGTCGACAAAGCAGGTGCAGGCGTCACAGTGGCGCCGCAAAGCTTCCGCTCAGTCAGCACCGATCATGAGGGACAAAAATGCCGTCGACCGAACTGCTCATCGCGTTCTTCGCCACCACGGCGATCTTCGCCTACATCCCCGGTCCGGCCATGCTTTATGCGGCGGCGCAGACGATGGCGCGCGGGCGCTGGTCGGGCCTGACGTCGGCACTTGGCATCCATCTCGGCGGTTATGTCCATGTCTTTGCCGCCGCCGCGGGCCTGTCGGTGCTGTTCCATGCCGTGCCGCCGCTCTACATGGCGGTCAAGCTGGTCGGCGCGCTTTATCTGATCTGGCTCGGTGTCTCGCTGTTTCGCAAGCGTGTTGAGGGCGACGTGGCGCTGCCCGCCATCGAGCGCAAATCGGCCCGCCGCGCCTTTTTCGAGAGCATCACCGTCGAGGTGCTCAATCCGAAAACCGCGATCTTCTTCATGGCGTTCCTGCCGCAGTTCATCGATGCCTCGGCGGCCTTGCCGGTGTGGCTGCAATTCGTGGTTCTGGGCACCATCGTCAACCTGATGTTCTCCTCGGCCGACATCGTCTGCGTGTTCCTGGCCGGCCTCGTCATCGGCCGGCTGCGGCGATCGAGCCGGGCGCAGCGGCTGATGCAGCGGGCTGGTGGGGCCGTGCTGGTCGGGCTCGGCGTCCACGTTGCCCTGCAGAAGACCTGACGCGGCGCCGCCGTTGCGCCGGTTCGAATTGCGGTATATCGGCAGGCATGAACGACCGCCAGCCGACACCCTATATGTTTCAGCGACTGTTTTTCCCCGCGCGTTGCCAGTGATATGATCAAGCACAATCCGCCTTCTCCCGAACCCTTGCATCGAGCCATTGCCCGCTTTGGCGGCGTCACCGTGCTGGTGGTCGGCGACCTTATCCTCGACCGCTTCGTCAACGGCGTCATCGAGCGGATTTCGCCGGAGGCGCCGATTCCCGTGCTGCATGGGCGCGGCGAGACCTCGGCCATGGGCGGCGCCGGCAATGTCGTGGCCAACATCGTCTCGCTTGGCGCGCGGGCCATCCCGGTTTCGGTGATCGGCACGGACACCGCCGGCGACAGCCTGGTGCGCATGCTCGGCGAGCTTGGCGCCGAGACAGCGGGACTTTCGCAGCAGCGCGGCCGCATGACCTCGTCGAAGAGCCGCTTCAGCGCGCTCAACCAGCAGGTGCTGCGCTTCGACGAGGAAGAGATCAAGCCGCTGCACGAGACAGAGCGGACAGGGCTGATCCGGCATTTCCGCGCGGCACTGACGGGGGCCGACATCGTCATCCTGTCCGATTACGGCAAGGGCATCCTGCTCGACGGCGTCGCCGCCGAACTCATCGCCATCTGCCGCCAGGCCGGCAAGCCGGTGCTGGTCGATCCCAAGGGCCGCGACTATGCGCGCTATGCCGGCGCGACCGCCATCACCCCCAACCGCAAGGAGCTTGGCGAGGCCGTCGGCCATGCGGTGTTCGCCGATGACGAGATCGTGGCTGCGGCGCGCGAACTGATTTCGGCGCATGGTTTCGACTTCGTCGTCGCCACGCGCAGCGAAAAGGGCATGAGCGTGGTGGGCCCGGACGAGGCGCGCCATATCGCTACCCAGGCGCGCGAAGTGTTCGATGTCTCGGGCGCCGGCGATACGGTGATCGCGACGTTCGCGCTGGCGCTTGCATCGGGGGCTGATCCGGTCGCGGCGGCCTCGATCGCCAATGCAGCCGGCGGCGTCGTGGTGGGAAAGCGCGGCACCGCGCGGCTGACGGTCGAGGAGCTTACGGGCGCGCTGTTTCGCTCGCACGGACCGACCGCCCACAAGGATGCCATCCTCGATGCCTCGTCGGCCGCGCGCATGGTGGCGGCCTGGAAGGAAGAGGGCCTGAGCGTCGGCTTCACCAATGGCTGCTTCGATATTCTGCATGCCGGCCATGTCAGCCTGCTGCACGCGGCGCGCAGCCAGTGCGACCGGCTGGTGCTCGGCCTCAACAGCGATGCTTCGGTGCGGCGGCTGAAAGGGCAGGGCCGCCCGGTCAACGACCAGCATGACCGCGCCTGCGTGCTTGCCGCCCTTGCCTCGGTCGATGCCGTCGTTGTCTTCGAGGAGGACACGCCGCTGGCGCTGATCGAGGCGCTGCTGCCCGACATCCTGGTCAAGGGCGCGGATTATACGATCGACACCGTGGTCGGCGCCGATGTGGTGCAAAAGGCCGGCGGGCGCGTCGTGCTGGTCGATCTCGTCGCCGGCAAGAGCACCACCGGCACCATCGGCAAATTGCGCGCCGGCTCTACAAGCTGAGGTTTTGATGTCTGAACTGAACGACTATCTGGCCCGCTCGGCGGCCGCGATCACGGCGATGGTCGAGCGTGACCTGACCGGCGAGATGGAGCGGGCGGCGAACGCCGTGGTGACGGCGCTCTCGTCGGGCAAGGCCTTGTTGATCGCCGGCAATGGCGGTTCGGCGAGCGACGCCATCCACATCGCCGGCGAACTGGTCGGCCGCTTCCTCAAGGAGCGCAAGGCCTACAATGTCATCGCGCTGCCGGCCAATGCAGCGGTGCTGACGGCCTGGGGCAATGATTACGGCTTCGACACGGTGTTCTCGCGCCAGGTCGAGGCGCATGGCGCGGCCGGAGGCGTGCTTCTGGCGATCTCGACCAGCGGCAATTCGCCGAGCATCCTGGCCGCCGCCGAACAGGCGCGGATGATGGACATGACGGTGATCGGCCTGACCGGCGACACCGGCGGCAAGCTCAAGCCGCTGTGCGACATCCTGCTCAACGTGCCCTCGACCTCGACGCCGGTCATCCAGCAAGGGCATCTGTGCCTCTACCATCATCTCTGCGAAGTGGTCGAAGCGCGTCTCAGCAATGGCTGACAGGACGGCCACGCCACATCCGCTGACCGAGCCGGGCGTGTGGATCGAGCGGATTGGAGACCGGGTTTTCCCGCCGCATCTGCCGGCGCTGTTCCTCGACCGCGACGGCACCATCAACGTCGATACCGACTATCCCAGCGACCCGGCCGAGATCGAGCTCAGGCCGCAGATGCTGCCGGCGATCGCGGCCGCCAACCGGGCGGGAATCCCGGTTGTCATGGTCACCAACCAATCCGGCATTGCGCGCGGCTATTTCGGCTGGAGCGTCTTTGCGGCGGTGAATGGCCGCGTGCTCGACCTGTTGCGCGATCAGGGCATGTTCGTCGACATGGTGCTTGCCTGCGCCTACCACGAGGCCGGTGTCGGACCACTTGCCATTCCCGATCATCCGATGCGCAAGCCCAATCCGGGCATGCTGGTCGAGGCGGGCAAACGCCTTGCTCTCGATCTCCAGCGCTCGCTGATCGTCGGCGACAAGCCAGCCGACATGCAGGCGGGAGAGCGCGCCGGTCTGGCACGGGGCTGGCTGGTCGACGGCGAGGCGGCGGTCCAGCCCGGCTTCGCCATCAGGCCCTTGCGGGACAGCAGCGACCTCGGTGACCTGCTCGCAGCCATTGAAACGCAAGGCCGGGACAACAGGTCCTGATCCAGGCCTGACTGCTCACACGGGATCGTTGCGTTCCGAGGCTTCGTAGAGCTTTGCCTCCGTGGCGAAGGAATAGATCATCACCGACATCGAGTAGACGAAGCCATGCCGGCCGCACAGGAAATAGCGCTTGGCCAGGTAGAATTTCAGGAAGTTGCCGAACGGCGACAGCACCAGCCGCACCAGGCCGGGCTTCTTGCCCTTCTCGACCAGCGTGACGGCCTTGAGGCTGGAATAGGCGTTGGCCCGGGCAAGATCCTCCTCGACCGATATTTCACGGCGATGCAGCAGGACACCCTCTTCGATCGTGCCGGTCTCGCCGGGCACCTGGAAGGCTTCGTGCACCCGCGCGGTGAGATCGATGGTGGCGCCTTCCCGGCGGAAAAGCCGCATCAGCCTGTTGTGCAGCACCCAGCGGTGCGCATAGCCGTAGCCCTTCAGCCAATCGCGGCGGCGGATGTACCAGCCGCGGATCTTGTCGTCGGCGGCCTGAGTGATGGCCACGATCGACTGCCGCAACTGGTCGTCGACGCGCTCGTCCGGGTCGATCGAAAGGCACCAGGGCTGGGTCGCGTGGTCGAGCGAGAATTGCCGCTGACGGGGAAAACCCGGCCAGTCATTGTGCAAGAGCCTTATCGGGTAGCCCTTGGCGATATAGCTTTTCACGCATTCAATCGTGCCATCCGTCGAACCGGAATCGACGATGATGATCTCGGCGCAGAAGTCGATGCTTTCCAGGCACGGGCCGATCATATCGGCCTCGTTCACACAGATGATAAGCGCCGAGACCGGGCTTGCAAATCGAGTCATGGTCCCCTTCCCATGGCGGGCCGCCCCCAGAGCAACGCTGCTTTCGCCATCTGTACCCAAGCAAATCCGCGCGGAAAACCGTTACACACTTTTCCTGGAATCGTTTGAGAAACCAATCAAGCGGTCAGTCAAGCGACGAAGTCCGGCAGAGCCGTCCAGCCTTGTACATCAGCGTCTGTCGAATACCAACGCGGTGTCGATGTGGCGAAGGCCAGGAATTCACCGGCGCGCAGGCGTTCGTCAGACCTCAGGGACGCTCGAAGGAAACCAGGGCCTTCATCCTTGACCCTGCGGATGGTGAGCGCGGTCCGCACCGTGTCGACATTAGGGGTCGAGGTCAGCTCCTCGATGACGAAGGTCTGGAAGGCGCCGAGGTCGCTTGCCACGCAGTGCAGCAGGAAATCGGATTCGCCCGAGACCATCCAGGCATCGCGCACGATCGGCCAGCCGCGCGTGCGCTCGGCGAAGGTGCGCAGTTCGGCATCGGCCTGGTGATGCAGGCCGACCAGGCAGAAGGCGACGACATCGAGGCCAAGCGCCGGGGCATTGAGCAGCGCGCGGTAGCCGCGGATGATGCCGGCCTCCTCCAGCCGCTTTACCCTGCGCAGACAGGGTGGGGCCGAAATGCCGACGCGGTTCGACAGCTCGACATTGGTCATGCGCCCATCCGCCTGCAACTCGCGCAGGATCTTCCAGTCGATGGCGTCGAGGTCGGCTTTCAGGGGCATGGCGGTCTCAGCTCGGCGCAAGAATCTTTCGCGATTTTGTAATTAAACGACTTTTGTGTTGGCGCCAGCCCTCATCAACGCGATTTTTGAACGGTAACGAAAGCGGCAATGACGCGAATAACCGCTTGGGCCGAAGCTTTCCGGGGACGACGGCCCGTTCGTCTTGCTGGCGTGGTTGGCAACCCTTACATTAAGCGCGAATTCCAAGTCTTTTCCCACGGCACTGTCTGCCCCGCAGAGGTTTTAGATGACCACCAAGCACGCGCCCGTTCTCATCATCGGTTCCGGCCCCGCCGGCTATACTGCGGCGGTCTACGCCGCTCGCGCCATGCTGAAGCCGATGCTGGTTGCCGGCCTGCAGCAGGGCGGCCAGCTGATGATCACCACCGATGTCGAAAACTATCCCGGCTTCGCCGATCCCATCCAGGGACCGTGGCTGATGGAACAGATGCTGAAGCAGGCCGAGCATGTCGGCACCGACATCATTAACGACATCATCACCGAGGTCGACCTCAACGTGCGGCCGTTCCGCGCCAAGGGCGATTCCGGCACAACCTACACCGCCGACGCGCTGATCATCGCCACCGGCGCGCAGGCCAAGTGGCTGGGCATTCCGACCGAGCAGGATTTCATGGGCTTCGGTGTCTCGGCCTGCGCCACCTGTGACGGCTTCTTCTATCGCGGCAAGGATGTCGCGGTGGTGGGCGGCGGCAATTCGGCGGTGGAGGAGGCGCTCTATCTGTCGAACCTCGCCAAGAGCGTCACGGTCATCCATCGGCGCAGCGACTTCCGCGCCGAGCGCATCCTGCGTGAGCGGCTGCTGCAGAAGGACAATGTCCGCGTCATCTGGGACACCGTGGTCGACGAGATCACGGGCCGCCCCGGCAAGGCGCCGCTGCCGCCGTCGGTTGAAGGGCTGAAGCTCAAGCATGCGGTGACCGGTGCCGAAAGCCACCTCAAGGTCGACGGCGTGTTCGTGGCGATCGGCCATGCGCCGGCGGTCGAGCTGTTCGTGGGCAAGCTGAAGCAGAAGCCGAACGGTTACTTGTGGACGGCGCCGAATTCGACCCGCACCGACGTGCCTGGCGTGTTCGCGGCCGGCGACGTGACCGACGATGTCTACCGCCAGGCGGTGACGGCGGCGGGGCTCGGCTGCATGGCGGCACTCGAAGCGGAAAAGTATCTGGCCGGCATCGAGGTGCATCGCGAAGCAGCCGAATAGCGGCCGCTCTGAACTGTTAAAAAAACGGCTTAGAAACGCCGTGTAAAAGCCTGATTTTTCATTCAGACGCCAACAGAACGAGGGGAATCATGGCGTTGGACTGGGACAAGCTACGCGTGTTTCACGCTGCGGCGGAAGCGGGGTCGTTTACGCACGCGGCCGAGACATTGCACCTGTCGCAATCGGCGATCTCGCGGCAGGTCAGTGCGCTCGAGCACGATGTCGGCGTGCCGCTGTTCAACCGCCATGCGCGCGGCCTGGTGCTGACCGAACAGGGCGAGATGCTGTTCCGCACGGCGCATGACGTGCTGATGAAGCTCGAGACCATCAAATCGCGCCTGACCGAGACCAAGGACCGGCCCTCCGGCGTGCTTCGCGTGACGACGACCGTTGGCCTCGGCGCCGGCTGGCTGACCGAACGGGTGCAGGAGTTCATCGAGCTTTATCCGGAAATCAGCCTGCAGCTGATCCTCGCCAATGAGGAACTCGACCTCACCATGCGTCAGGCCGATTGCGCCATCCGGCTGCGCCAGCCACAGCAGCCGGACCTGATCCAGCGCCGCCTGTTCACCGTGCATTTCCATCTCTATGCGGCCCCTTCCTATGTCGCCAAGCATGGCAAGCCGGCCTCGGTCTCGGAGCTGAGAAATCATCGCATCGTCACCTTCGGCCTGCCGGTGCCGTCGCATCTGTCGGAGTTGAACTGGCTGGAGACGGTCGGCGATTTCGAGGGCGGCCAGCGCGTGCCGTCGCTGCAGATCAACGACATCTTGTCGATCAAGCGCGCCGTGCAGGGTGGCGCCGGCATCGCCATGCTGCCCGACTATGTCATCAACAAGGACTCCGGCCTGGTGCAGCTTTTGCCGGAAACCGAGGTGCCGTCCTTCGACACCTATTTCGCCTATCCCGACGCGATGAAGAACCAGGCCAAGCTGCACGTGTTCCGCGACTTCATTATCGCGAAAGCGCGCAGTTGGTCATTCTAGCCCTAGCGGACGATCGGCGGCACTGGTGATCTGTTCGCCCCGCCAGGGCGTCAGGCGCGGCAGCCAGCCGGGGACGTTGCGGCGGTAGGTTTCATAGTCGGCGCCGTAGCGGCGGGCGAGCGTAGGCTCCTCGTAGAATTTGACGAAGGAGCCCATGACAACAGCGCCGATGACGGCATAGGCGACAAGCGTCCAGCTCGAGAACAGCAGCGCCTGGCCGAGGATGATCGACAGCACGGCGACATACATGGGATTGCGGACATGGCGGTAGATGCCGCCGATCACGAGCTTCTCTGTCGGCGCGACCGGGGCCGGCGTGCCCAGCCCCTCGAGCGCGAAACGGGCGAAAGCATGCAGCAGAACGGCGGCAGCAGCGGCGATGAGGACGCCGCCGGCAGGAACAAAGCCCGGCACGGTGGACCACGGCAAGCGATAATGATCGCTGAGCAGCCAGGGAACCAGCCCGGCGACCACGCCGGGTGCCACGATGAAGAAGGCCATGCTGCCGGCAATCGCCGAAAACGTCCGCATTGGCTGCTTTCTCTCCGATTGCCTCAGAAATGAACGTCTGCTGCCTGCTTCGACATCATTGCGTAGTTTTGGTGGCTTGGGGCGAAAACCGGCCGCGATTCACGCTTCTGTAGTGACGATTGCGTGGTTGAGCGCCCCATTTTTGAAGATTCTGCTGGTCCTATTGGCTTCTGGAGTGGGTTGGACCACAGCCTATGTCTTTTTGCATGCGTGTGTTGCAAAATAGATGCTTGTTTCTTGGGCATGTTGAGCACATATATAGATCATCTCCTGGGCGCGTTCTCCTCCCATTAGCGCCCTCGAGTGTTCCCCTCTGGAGGTTAGCCTTAACAGGCACTTCCAATCAAACTCAGCCGGATCTTCATTGATCCGGCTTTTTTGTTGCCCGGACCCTGCCGGGATGGCTGAGAATTTCACGAGAGTTGCCGCGTAACAGTGTCATGTAACCTCTGGTAACATGACAACGATGGCTTCTGCTGCTATGAAGGGCGCAGGACGCGGTGTGGTTCGAACGGGAGATGGGGGCATCACTCGTACGGCCCGGGCTCAGGCGGCTACCGCGTCCCAACCCCTTTCCGCCGAAAGCGGCGACTGTACATGCGGCGGACCTGCCGTTTCCCCTCCCAAGAAAACGGTCCGCAAACAAAACGGCGTCCGGCTTCCCGGGCGTCGTTTTTGGTTTTTGTCCCCTCGAACAAGGGTTCGAGGGGATGGTGCGTCAAGATCAGGATCAGGCTGCCTTGCCGTTGGTATTCATCGCTTCGTCGGCGAGACGGCCGGTGAGTTCGGCCATATGGTCGAAGACGGCGCGATAGCTGGCGACGCCCGCGGTCGCCGAGCGCAGTTCGATGATCAGGTCGCCGATCTCGGCCTGCGGCATGGTCGCCTCGACGACATCCCATCCCGGCCACCCCGGCCGCGCATCATAGCCGAGGATCTGCCCGCGCCGCTGCGGGATCAGCGCGATGATCTTCGACGTCGCGTCGGACGGCGTGACGATCTCGACCTTCATCACCGGCTCCAGCAGCACCGGCGAGCAGGCGGCCATGCCTTCCTTCATCGCGAGCTTGGCCGCCATCTGGAAGGCCATGTCGGAAGAATCGACCGCATGGTAGGAGCCGTCCGACAGGTTGACGGCGACGTCGACGACGGGGAAGCCGAGCGGGCCGTTCTTCAGGTAATCGCGTATGCCTGTCTCGACCGACTGGATGTAGGTCTTCGGCACGACGCCGCCGGTGATGGTGTCGGTGAACTGGAAGCCGGAGCCGCGCGGCAGCGGCTTGATCTCGATCACCACATCGCCGAACTGGCCATGGCCGCCCGACTGCTTCTTGTGGCGGCCACGCTGCTGCGCCGATTTGCGGATCGTCTCGCGATAGGGCACCGCCGGCGCGTGGCCTTCGACCGGGATCTGGTTCTTGCCCTCCAGCCGCTCGCGCACGACGCGCAGATGCATTTCGCCGTGGCCTGACAGCACCGTCTCTGCCGAGTCCTGGTTGTGGCGCAGGCTGAGCGAGGGATCTTCCTCGGCCAGCCGCTGGATGGCGGCCGACATCTTAACCTCGTCCTTGCGTTCCTTCGGCCGCAGCGCGAAGGCGAAGACAGGCTGCGGCGGCTCGAACGTAAACAGCTGCTTGGTGCCGCCCTTGGCCGAGGTCAGCGTCTGGCCGGTCTTGACCTCGTCCAGCTTGCCCAGCGCCACCGTGTCACCGGCCTTGGCGGCGGCGAGCTTGAACTGGTCCTTGCCGAGCATCTTGTAGATGCCGGAAACCTTGGCGGTGTCGCCGCCGGGCAGCCACAGCTCGGAGCCATCGGCGACCTGGCCGGACAGGATGCGCGACACCGACAGCTTGCCGCCATGCGGCGTGTGGATGGTCTTCATCACCTGGACCACGGTGGCGCCGCCGTCCGAGGCACCAAGCCGCTTGCGGGTCGCCTCGATGTCGGGCGCGTCGTGGCGGATCGCCTTCAAGAGGCGCAGCACGCCGTTGCCCCTCTCGGCGGTGCCGATCAGCACCGGCGTCACCACGCCTTCGCGCAGGTCAGCGGCGAGATCATCGAAGATCGCGTCCTTCGGCGGCTCGATCTCCTCGAGCAACTGTTCCATCAACTGGTCGTCATGGTCGGCCAGGGTTTCCAGCATCGAGAAGCGCGCTTCCAGTTCCCGCGCCTTATCGTCGCCCGGTATCTGAGCCACTTCGCTTTCGGCATATTCGCGGTAGATGTAGGCACGCTCCAGCGCCAGGTCGATCGAGCCGATGACGACGCCGTCCTTGCGCAGCGGAATCTGGCGCAGCAGGAGCGGCACCGAGCTTGCCGGTTGCAGCATCTTCAGCGTGTCGCGCACGCCTGATATCGCCTTGTCGACCTTGTTGAGGAAGAGGATGCGCGGCACGCCGAGATCGTCGAGCTTGCGCATGATGAGCTGCAGGGCAGGAATCTTCTTTTCGTCCGCCTCGGCCACGACCACCGCGAGGTCGCAGGCGGCCAGCACCGGCTCGGCCTCGAAGGAGAATTCGATCGAGCCGGGACAATCGACGAAGGTGATCTGCTCGCCCATGAATTCGGTGGTTGCGATCGTCGCCTCGACGCTCATGGCGTGGGCGCGCGCCTCCGGCGAATGATCCGAGACGGTGCTGCCTGATGAGACGGGATTTTGTCGGGGGATGGCGCCCGTACGGGCTAATATGGCTTCGAGAAGTGTCGTCTTACCGCTTGCAAAGGGACCGACTATGGCAATGCATTTCGGTCCCGTGCGTCGTCCTCCGGCGCGAGTACCCATGGCTGACCTCCACTCAGGCGTTTCCCTAGGGACCGACTGGCATGCATGGTTCAGGCGTGGTCAATCGGTCCTGAGCGGCGGCCGGCCTGTTCGACCGTCGCGGGCGGGGTTCTTTTCCTGTTGCCACCTGCCCTGAAGCATCGTCCCACTTGTTTGCCGGCAGGGCAAGGGAAATAGAAATCCGCTGCCGTGCGGTGGGGGTCTCAGGCGCTCAGCGCCAAGGGTTCGGCATCGATGGCGCGCAAGGGCGCCACCTTGTCGCGGGGCGCCGGCCTGCCGAAGAAGTAGCCCTGGAAACGGTTGCAGCCGGCGGCCTTGGCCAGCGCGAACTCTTCCTGCGTCTCGACACCTTCCGCCACGATGGTGACGTCCTGGATGCGCGCGATCTGCGCCAGCGCCGAAACGAAGATCTGCGCCACTTGGTCATGGGCAAGGCTGTGTATGTAGGAGCGGTCGATCTTGATGCTATCGATGGGCAGGGTTTTCAGATAGTTGAAGCCGCAATGGCCGGTGCCGAAATCGTCGAGCGCAATGTGGAAGCCGAGGCCGCGCAACACTTCGAGGCGCCGCAGGATTTCGGGCGTGGCGGCGGTCGCCACGGTCTCGGTGATCTCGATGATGAACTGCGTCGCCGAGCAACCGGTTTCCTTCAGCACGCGGTCGCACATGGTGACGATCTCGTCGCGCTTCAGTTGCTCGCCCGAAACATTGATGGAGATGCGGCGCCCGGGGAAATGGCCGACATCGGTGCAAGCCCGCTTAAACACCCATTCGCCGAGCATGTCGATCAGGGTCGAGCGTTCGGCGATGGGGATGAACTCGGCCGGCGAGATCAGCCCGCGAACCGGATGACGCCAGCGGATCAGCCCTTCGAGAGCATAAGCGGACCCGTCCGGATTGACGATCGGCTGGTAGTGCAGTTCGAGTTCGCCCAGATAGACCGCCGCGCGCAACTCCCGCTCGACCAGGCGCCGGTAGCGCTTGTCGGACAGCATCTCCTCATCGAATACGGTGACGCGGCCACGGCCGGCCGCCTTGCTTTCGTAGAGCGCCAGGTCGGCAACCAGCATCAGTTCCGCCGTGTTGGAGGCATGAGCCGGCGCCAGTGCCACGCCGACCGAGATGGAGAGCGGAATGGTCTTGCCTTCATGCGATTTGCCGGCCCGCATCGTATCGAGCAATTGCCTGATGTCCTTGTTGATGGCGGCGAGGTCGCCATGCGGAATGATGACGCCGAATTCGTCGCCGCCCAACCGTCCGACCATGCCACCGGCAAAGACGCGTTCCGACGTCTTGACCAGGTGCACCAGGGCCAGGTCACCGAACTGGTGCCCGAACGTGTCGTTGAGCTGCTTGAAATGATCGACATCGATCAACAGCAAAGTCGCCTCGCGCCGGTCGCGCATGGTGCCCAAGCTATCGCGCAGCGCTTCGAGAAAGTAGCGCCTGGTCATCGCCCCGGTCATGGCGTCCCTGGTCAGGAAATGATGTTTTTCTGCTTCCGCCGCTTCCGCCGAGCGCAAGCGATGGACGACGCTGCTGCGCATGTACATCAGTGCCAGCAAGGCAAGGCCGGTGGCCAGGCTCGAGACGGCGAAGGCGCCGCCCGAGGGCAGGTTGCGCGAGATGTCGAAAGCGCCGAATGCGGCGGCGCCGATGCTCAGCAAAAGCAGGGCCTGGATGCCGCGATAGATCCGGCCGCTATGGTCCTTGATCGTCGCCAGTATGCTCATCCGACGGCCCCCGCAATGCAGGCTCACGGCTAGTGGCGAGCCGTTAAGAAGACATTGAATTCGCCGTTGCTTCGCCCCGTGCCGTCATGCGCGAAAGGTTCATGGTTAAGGAGAGAAAACCGCTTCTTCCTCCAGACAGCCGAAACGGCCGGTTGCGCCTCGGGCGATATCGGCGGACAATGCTTTTGCCTCGACGAGCAGCGGCGTTTACCGCCGGTCGCTTCACCACCAGTTTCAGGATCAGACGATGAAGATCATTGCTTGCGGCAGCGTGCCGACCATCATAGCGCCGGAGAAATACTTCACCGGCCGGGTTCTGCAGACGCCGATCATCGAGGCGGAGGCGCCGGCGCGGCTGAGAGCGACACTGGTCAGCTTCGAACCGGGCGCGCGCACCCACTGGCACACACATCCGCTCGGCCAGACGCTTTATGTCACCTCGGGCGCCGGGCTTGCCCAGACATGGGGCGGCCCGGTCCAGGAGATCAGGGCAGGCGACGTGATCTGGTTCGCGCCCGGTGAGAAGCACTGGCATGGTGCCGGGCCGAAGACGGCGATGGCGCATATTGCCATGCAGGAAGCGCTCGACGGCGTCCATGCCGACTGGCTGGAGGCGGTTTCCGGCGAGCAATATGGCAGCTAAGACCTGACCAGCTGCGGACGGCGGGCCTATTTGGGTCGCACCATGCTCAGGAACAGCGCGGAAAGGTTTGCCGCGAGTTCGCTGCCGTCGCGCACGCCACCTTCGATGGCGTGATCGACTGCGCCGTGCAGCCCGTTGAACAGGACGATCGCGGCGAGGTCCTGGTCGTCGACGGACCAGGCGCCGGCTTTCGTGCCGGCCGCCAGCAGGTCAGAGAGATCGCCGAGCAGCGGGTTGTCGCCTTTCATCTGCCGCTGGTCGGGGCGATGGTCGTGGAAGACGACGTCGTGCAGCCGATGGTCATCGAGATAGGCCTCGATGCCGGCGCTGACGAAGCTCTTCAGGCGCCCGGTCCAGTCATCAGTCGGGCAGGCCTCCATGGCGCTCAGGATGCGGGCGCGAAACCCCGCCACGAACCGCTCGCGCAGGGCGGCAACGACATCCTCCTTGGAGGCGAAGTAGAGATAGAAGGTGCCTTTGGCGACTTCGGCCCTGGTGGCGATCTCGTCGATCGTCGTGGTGCCGACGCCCTTGGCAACGAACAGCGACGTGGCGGCCCGCAAGATATCGTCACGGCGCACCTCGGCTGGCTTGGTGCGTGGTTTCAGTGCCTTCCTGGCAATGACAGGCATAGGGTTCGGCTCACCGTTCGGGTCTTTCCGCAGCACTGGCTTATCGATTTTCATTAACCTGCTTCTAACGGCATAGACAAGCTTTTTATAATGATTCCAAAGTGACTTATCCATATTGACTGACCGTCGGTCAGTGGCATAGATGGCTTCATGTTTCATGTTGGGATAGACCATGCCGAAGAACCGCCTGCCGCTCGTCGCCGCCGTCTATCTCGGCACGTTTGTGGCCTTGCTTGACGTCAGCATCGTCAATGTCGCGCTGCCGACCATCCAGCAGGCGCTGCACACCGATTTCGGCGGCATGCAATGGGTGGTCGATTCCTACACGCTGTGCCTGTCGGCCTTCATGCTGTCGTCGGGGCTGATCGGTGACCGCTATGGCCGCAAGCGCTCATGGCTGGCCGGCGTCGGCATCTTCGTTGCCGGTTCGCTGATCTGTGCCGTCGCGCCCAATTTGCCGGCGCTGCTCGCCGGCCGCGTGGTGCAAGGCATTGCCGGCTCGCTGCTTATTCCTGGCGCGCTGTCGATCCTGACGCAGGCTTTTTCCGATCCACGCGAGCGGGCCGGCGTCATCGGCGGCTGGGCCGCGTTCGCCGCCGTTTCTCTGGTCGTCGGCCCGGTGCTGGGCGGCATTCTGGTGCAGACAGTCGGCTGGCAGAGCATCTTCCTGATCAATCTGCCGCTCGGCCTTTTCACCATCACGCTGGGCGCCGTGTCGATCGAGGAGACGGCGCATCCCGAACATGCCCATCTCGACCTTGTCGGCTTGGCGCTCTCGATCCTGTGGCTCGGCGCGCTGACCTTCGGCCTGATCTCTGGCGGCGAGAACGGCTGGGGCGATGCTTGGACCATCACGGCCATCATTGCCGGTGTCGTTGGCCTGGCGGCCTTCCTTGGCTTCGAGGCGCGCACGCCACGGCCCATGCTGCCGCTCGGCCTGTTCCGCGACGTGCGCTTTGCCGTCGCCAACGTCGCCTCGTTCGCACTCGGCTTCACCTCCTACAGCTGCGTCTTCTTCTTCTCGATGTTCCTGCAGCAGGTGCAGGGCTGGTCGCCGACGCAGACCGGCCTGCGCATGGCGCCGGCCTTCCTTGTCCAGATTGTCGTGTCACCCTGGATCGGCCGGCTGAGCGGCCGCTATGGGCATTCGCTCTTGATGACGGCGGGCTATGTGCTGATCGGGCTTTCTATGCTCGGCATGTGCTGGGCCGGGCCGTCGACGCCATACGCGTTGCTCTGCGCCCTGTTCATCATCAACGGTCTCGGCAATTCGCTGGCGATCCCGACCGGCAGTGCCGCCGCCATGTCCTACGCGCCACGCGAGCGCTCCGGAATGGTGTCGGCCGTCATCAACGCCACCCGCCAGAGCGGGCTGGCCATCGGCATCGCGCTGCTTGGCGCCTTGATGAGCATGCGGGCGACGAGCCTGTTGACCGGATATCTCCGCGATGCCGGTGTCGGCAATGCCGAAGCGGTGGCTCGTGCCGCCATATCACGGCATGATTTCGCAACCGACGCGGCAATCGGCGCGGGTGGCGTGCATCGGCTGTTCGCCACCGCCTATGCCGGCGGCTTCCACGCCGCGATGCTGACGGCGGCGATTGCCGCCTTCCTCACCGCCGCTCTGCTGATCATGGTCCTAGCGCCGGCCGAGGCGCGTTCGGCCAGGCAAGCAAAGCAACAGGCGTAAGCAGCCTCGCCTCCCAACAAAAACCCAGCGATGATGGCGCCGGGTTTCTTTTGTCGCCAGATCGATCCGATCAGGTCAGCGATGCCGTGAAGCGCTGGATGCGCGTGCAGGCTTCCTCCAGCAGCGACTCCGAGGTCGCATAGGAGATGCGGAAGTTGGGGCCGAGGCCGAAGGCCGAGCCGAACACCACCGCAACACCTTCCGCCTCGAGCAGTTCCGAACAGAAGGCCTCGTCGGTGTCGATCACCTTGCCGGCCTTGGTCTTCTTGCCGATCAGCTGGGCACAGGACGGATAGACATAGAAGGCGCCTTCCGGCGACGGGCACGTGATGCCGCGGGCCTGGTTGAGCATCGAGACGACGAGGTCGCGCCGCCCCTGGAAGATCGCCTTGTTCTTCGCGATGAAGTCCTGTGGGCCGTTGAGCGCCTCGACGGAAGCCCATTGGGCGATGGTGCAGGCGCCCGAGGTCTGCTGGCCCTGGATCATGTCCATCGCCTTGATCAGCTGGACCGGACCGGCTGCATAGCCGATGCGCCAGCCGGTCATGGCATAGGCTTTCGACACGCCGTTCATGGTCAGCGTGCGCTCATAGAGCTTCGGCTCGACTTCGGCGATGGTCTTGAAGACGAAGTCGCCATAGGTCAGGTGCTCGTACATGTCGTCGGTCAGCGTCCAGACATGCGGATGCTTCAACAGCACGTCGGCCAGCGCGCGCAGTTCGGCTTGCGTGTAGGCCGCGCCCGACGGGTTGGACGGCGAGTTCATCAGCAGCCATTTGGTCTTCGGCGTGATCGCCTTCTCCAGCACTTCGGCCGTCAGCTTGAAGCCATTGTCGATCGAGGTGTCGGCGAACACCGACGTGCCGCCGCAGATCGCCACCATTTCGGGGTAGCTGACCCAGTAGGGGCGGGGGATGATGACCTCGTCGCCGGGGTTCAGCGTCGCCATGAAGGCGTTGAACAGGATCTGCTTGCCGCCGGTGCCGACAATGGTCTGCTCGGGCTTGTAGTCGAGATTGTTCTCGCGCTTGAATTTTTTTGCGATCGCCTCGCGCAGCGGCACAATGCCCGAAACCGGCGGGTACTTGGTTTCGCCACGGCGGATGGCTTCGATCGCCGCATTCTTGATGTTGTCGGGCGTGTCGAAATCCGGTTCGCCGGCGCCGAGGCCGATAATGTCACGGCCGGCATTTTTCAGCTCGCGCGCTTTCTGCGTCACCGCGATGGTGGCGGAAGGCTTTACGCGGGAAAGGGTGTCGGCAAGAAAGGCCATGACCAGATATCTCTCCTTGGGAAGATCGGCGCGGCCAGGAGCGGCCGCGGCGCGCTTCTCATGTCGCATGATTTCGCTCAGTGCAAGCATTGTCGGCTGATCCAGGCCTCAACGAGCCGTGATTGCCACCTGTAGGCGGCAACAAAAAATTCATTAACGGGCGGTAAGGGCTTGAGTGGCAGGATCGCAATCCATTCCGCCATTTCGCGGAGCGAGGGAACCCTTGTCGCGCAGCATCGGGCTTGCCCATATCATCCGTCATGATGACGGCACCTCGTCAGGTGTCTGGGGCATCTACACGCTGCAAAGCGCCTTCCAGCCGATCTTCGCGTTCAAGGAGGGCAAGCTGTCGGTTGCCGCCTTCGAAGGGCTGATCCGGCCGTTTCGCGACGGCGAGTCGCAATCGCCGATGGCCTTCTTCTCGACCTGTCCGGCCGCCGACCGCCTGCATGTCGAGGCGCTGACCAGAACATTGCATCTGCTCAATGCCGGCGCCTGCCTGCCGCAGGAGGCGTCGATCTTCGTCAATTTCGACCCGTCGGTGTTCACCGAGCGGTCGATCGCCGACAATGCCCTGCGCGAAATGCGGCTGGTGCTGCACGAGGCCGGCATCGATCCGGGCCGTGTCGTGTGCGAGGTGACCGAGCAGAGATCGGCATCGCAGGAGACCCTGCACAGCTTCGTCGCCGCACTCAAGGGCAACGGGTTTCGCATCGCCGTCGATGACTATGGCGCCGACGATTCCGACATCAACCGCATCAAGGAGTTGCGGCCCGACATCGTCAAGTTCGACGCCACCTGGATCACGCAGCTGATGGAGTCCGGCGCCGGCTTCGCGCTGTTGACGACGATGGTCAAAAGCTTCGAAGAACAGGGCATCCGCACGGTGTTCGAGGGCATCGAGGAAGGGTGGCAGCTGGAGCTCGCCGAAAAGTCCGGCGCTTCCATGGTCCAAGGTTTCGTGCTGGCGCGGCCGGAACTGGCGCCGACGAGTTTCCGTGTTTTCGGGAAAACTCCGGACCCGGTTGCCGCCGCAAGTGATGCGTCCACTGCCTCCACCGTCGCTCCGCGTACGGCGCGGCCGGCAAGAGCGTTCGGGCGCAGGGTCGCGCCATGAGGATCGAGCGGCGGCGCAATGTCGGCGAGGCGATCTTCGTTGACGAGATCGGCATCGAATACGGCGTCCATGGCGAGTTCCGCCTGCGCAGCGCCTACCAGCCGATCTTCGCGCCGCTTGGGCGTTCGCTGCACGCAGTGGCGGTCGAGGGCCTGATCGAGCCGCACCGCGCCGGCAGGGCAGGGTCGGCGCGGGCGTTCTTCGAAAGCGTTGCCCCGGCTGACCGGGTGTTTGTCGAGACCATGTGCCGGGTGCTGCATCTCAGGAATTTCCACAATATCGGCGTCGACGGGCTCGATCTGTTCTTCAACTACAATCCGATGGTCAACGACCATTCTGGGCGGGCGCTGGCCGAGATCAGGCTGATGAGCCGGCATCTCGGCGAACTCGGCCTCGCCCCCGGCATGCTGGTCTGCGAAATCACCGAACAGGCGGCGGACGAAGCGCTTCTGGCCCACCTGGTGCGTGAAATGCGGCGCGACGGCATCCGCATCGCCATCGACGATTTCGGTACCGGCCATTCGACCGAGGAGCGGGTGAGCCTGCTTCAGCCCGACATCGTCAAGATCGATGGCGGCTGGTTCGCGGAGTTCTGCCGCCACGCCGCCGCCGAACGCTTCTTCCGCCCGCTGGTCTCCAGCCTGCACGACCGCGGCGCCAGGGTGCTGGTCGAAGGCATCGAGCAGCCCGTCCATCTGCGCGTCGCGCTCGACGGCGGCGTCGACCTGCTGCAGGGCTATCTTCTCGCACGGCCGGCGCTGGCCGGCACCATCTTCAACGAAGAACCGCTCGTTATCGATGCGCTGCTGGGCAGGGAGAACAATGTCGTGCCGCTGTTCGGCTAAGCGACTTCGGCGACTGGCGAAAGCGGTGCCACAGCATCCTTCTCCCCGTTCTACGGGGAGAAGGATGCTCTCATCAGCGCCGCTGATGGTCGCGCCAAAACAAATCATTGGTTGAAGGCGAGGCGGCTGCGATAATCGCCTGGTCAAGGCAGCTCCGGGGACCGTCCATGATACTCTACAGCATGATCGACAGCGGCAATTGCTACAAGCCGCGCCTGCTGATGGCCAAGCTTGGCCTCGCCTTCACCACGATCGAGGTGAGTTCGCATACCGGCGACACGCGCAAAGCCGATTTCGTTGCCAAGAACCCGAATGCCATGGTGCCGCTGCTCGAACTCGACGACGGCCGCCGGCTGGCCGAGTCCAACGCCATCCTGCTCTATCTCGCCGAAGGCACGCGCTTCCTGCCGGCGGACAAATATGAGCGCGGGCTCGCCTATCAATGGCTGTTCTTCGAGCAATACAGCCACGAGCCCTATATCGCCGTGCGCAAGGCGCTCCTGACCTTCCCCGAACGCGCCAGGGATGCGACGCCCGAGCGGCTGGCGATGACGCTGGAGCGCGGCCACAAGGCGCTCGGCGTGATGAACAGATATCTGGAGAACAACGCCTTCTTCGCCGGCACTGCCTTCAGCGTCGCCGACATCGCGCTCTATGCCTACACGCATACGGCCGAGCAGGGCGGCTTCCAGCTCGACGCCTATCCGGCTGTCGTGGCCTGGCTTGGCCGCGTCGAGGCGGATCCGGGGCACGTGCCAATCGAGTGGGTGGGTTGAGACCTTCTCAATAATTCTACTCCGGCGGCCACCTAGCGCGGTTTTCTGCGCTTCCGGTGCTCACGTACTTAAACGTACGCTCCGCCCCGGTTCTCGAAAACCACGCTATCTGACTCGCCAGAGCGAATTCTTGAAAAGGCCTCGGCGCTGCGGCTAAAGACGTCGAAAGTTTCCGGCTCGAACTTCGGCCAACGCCTTTTTGGCAAACTCGTCCAGTCGACCTGCCTTTGCATCGGCCTCGATCATCGGGGTTGCAAAGTTAAATGGCTGAACCCAGACAAACAAAAAGGCGGGATAAATCCCGCCTTCCCATGCTTGGTAGCCTGATTGGGAGCGTCCGGTCCGGGCCGGCAGCTATCTGCTGTTCCAGCTTGTCGGGTCTTTCCGCTCCGGGCCCGCTTCTCGCGCGACCGTCAGTACATCCGTGACTTGCCGCGCGCCCCGAGCTCTCGCCCGGCGCGCGCCATTCGCAAAATCAGGCTGCCTTGCTCAGAGATCCAGCGGACGACTTGCCAGTGCGGCGGTCCTGCTCGATCTCGAAGTTGATCTTCTGGCCTTCGACCAGGGTCGACAGTCCAGCGCGCTCGACAGCGGAGATGTGGACGAAAACGTCCGCGCCGCCCGCGTCAGGCTGGATGAAGCCGAAGCCCTTGGTGGCGTTGAACCACTTGACCGTTCCAGTTGCCATAAAAATAGTCCTTGCATTTGCTTTGGTTTGACCGGACCGAAGTCCAGCCGGTGTGCATCGAGATTTTGGAGATAGACGTCAGCAAACGCGAAGATCGCGAGGCCCGGATCGATCGGCCGAAATATCAATGGGGCTGATATAGGCTGCTTTCGTTCCAAAAACAAGACTGCGTGAGAAAGCTGTGATTGAAGGCCTGCCCAACGGCCGCCCCAATCTGGTGGAACCGTCGCGGCGGATCGCGCTGTCCGTGGGCGGCGGATCAGGGGAGGAGACCATGAAAACCATAGTGCTTGCCACCTGTCTGACGCTGGTGGCCGCCGAGGCGCAGGCGATCTCACGCTATGACCCGACGCATATGAGCTGCGGCAAGGTGCAGTCGACGATCGCCAGGCAAGGCGCGGTCATCCTGCGCTACCAGTCGAAACGCGTGCCCGGGCTGCCGCTCTACGACCGCTATGTGCAGAGCCAGCAATTCTGCACCATGGGCGAGGTGCGGACGCGCGCCTATGTGCCGAGCGCCGACACCAGTTCCTGCCCGGTCTACAACTGCAAGCGGCCGGACAATGACCGGCATTTCCGCCGGCGATTTTTCCACAACAATTAGGGCGACGCCAAGTAGGGGCAGCGCTCGCGCCGGCGGCTCAGAAGCCGAAGGATACCTGCGCCGGTGGCGGCGGGCCGACGCGCACGCCTTCCATGGCCAGCATCTTCTCCTTGGTGACGGAGCCGCCGGGCGCCGAGAAGCCGCCGATCTTGCCGCCGGCCGCCAGGATGCGGTGGCAGGGGATGACCAGCGGCACCGGATTGGCGCCGAGGGCCGCACCGGTTTCGCGCGGCAGGCCGGCATGGCCGGCGCGCTTGGCGAGTTCGCCATAGGTGGTGGTCTCGCCATAGCTGAGTTTTCGTGCCGCGTCGTAGATGGCCAGGCGGAAATCGTCGACGCCGTCGAGATCGACCGGAACGTCGGAGAAATCGACGTCCTCGCCGGCGGCGTATGCCTTGATCGAGGCGATCAGCTCGACCACCCATGGCGGCTGCGCGGTGGAGGCGGAAACACCGCTATGGCGCAGCAGCCGCCGCTCCACCGATTCACGGCTGCGTTCGGGCAGGCAGAGCCGGATCAGGCCCTTTTCGCTCCAGGCGATGCCCATGAAACCGATCACTGTTTCTAACACTGCGTGGCCAGCTGTGATCGACGGTGTCGTTTCCATGATGCGCTCCTTTCCGCAAAGTGGCGAAATCCGGGATTCCGGCCGGTACATATCAGGAACAATATGGCATCACCGCCCGCGTCTCGCCACCCGAAAACCACCGGATGGCCCCGATTGCTACCCTGGAATCGCTGGTGTAAGGGATTTCTTAACACCCCCGACGAACCGGACCCGAGCGCGGCTTGCCAGCAAAACAAACCCTTATCGCGATCGGCGTGATCGTGGCGGCAGCCGGCATCAGCGGCTGCACCTCGACCTCGCAGATGAAGCCTGCGCCGTCCCTGACCGAAACCGCGACCGTTGCCGGCAGCGATGCCGGCTTCACCATACCACTGCCGGAGACGGTTTCGGTGCTGCCGCAATCCTCGGGTATTCCGCCCGTCCAGACCGCCGAATTGACGCCGGCGACCGCGCCGGCGCTTGATCCCGCCGCCCAACCGGCCGCGGCGACCGCCGCCTTTGCCGGATCGACGCCGGCCGCACCCGCCGTGCCCGCTGTCATGACCGCCAATGCCTGGCAGGCGCCGCCGCCGGCCAGGGCGGGTAAGCCCGTAAAGGCGGCTCAAACGGCTCAGACCTACACCACCGCCGGGCTCATTGTGCCGGCGGTCGCCAGCAGCGGCCAGAAACTGCCGGGGGTGCAACAGGTCGCCTATGTCGTGCCGCAGAACCCGGCTTCCCTGGTGCAGTTCCCCTCCGCGCCGGTTGGTCCGGCGCAGGAAGAGCACACGGGCATGCGTGGCGATGTCGACCGTCTGATCGTCAAATACGCCGCGCTCTACCAGGTGCCGGTGGATCTGGTGCGCCATGTCGTCAACCGCGAGAGCACCTTCAATCCCAAGGCTTACAACAATGGCCATTGGGGGCTGATGCAGATCAAGCACGCGACGGCGCGCGGCATGGGCTATGACGGGCCGGCCAAGGGCCTGTTCGACGCCGAGACCAATCTGAAATACGCGGTCAAATATCTGCGCGGCGCCTGGCTGGTGGCCGGCGGCAACGCCAAGAAGGCCGACTGGCTCTACCAGACCGGCTATTATTTCGACGCCAAGCGCAAGGGCCTGCTCGAGGCGACCGGCCTCGGTGTCGACCGCAAGCGACGTCCGCAGCCCGACGCCTGAGCGCGATGCCTGAACCGCGCCCGCCGGCCCTCAACGACATCCGGCTGCGCAAGATCCTCGACGAGACGCTCGTTGCACCGCACTGGCCGGAAGGTTTTGCCATGCGCTGCTTCGAGCCAGGCGACGCACGACCCCTTCATGCGCTGCTGAGCGAGGTGTTCGACGACGGCGCCGACGGCCCGTTCGACGAATGGTGGCCACGCATATCGGATGATCCCGAATTCGACCCGGCGCTGTGCTTCCTCGTCATCGACGGCAAGGGCCGGCTGGCGGCAGCGTCGCTGTGCTGGACGTCTGCTTTCATCAAGGATCTCGCCGTTCACCCCGAGGCGCGCGGCAAGGGCATCGGCGAGGCGCTGATGTGGCAAGCCTTCGCCACCTTTCGCGACCGCGGTGCGGCCCATGTCGACCTCAAGACCAACACGGTCGAGAATGCCGCCGCCGTGCGGCTCTACGAGCGGCTGGGGATGATGCCCGTAGCCTGGGAAGGCTAAGGGCCGATCGCTTCCTGCCGGTTGGTGCCGGCCGATTTTCCCGCCGCCGAGCGGAAATCCCGGCGCAATGTGAACAGCTTCACATAAGCGGCCGTCGGTCCATGCTAACGAAGCGTCATGACGCCAAACGGCTGATCTGGATCGTCGATCAGCTGGGCACAGGAGGAAGCCGCACCGGCATGTGTCGGCGCCTCCAAGGCAGGTCCCGCGCTGGGGTTTCGGGGCCTGCCTTCATGCGCGATCTCTCCCTAAATATCCGGCGCATTGCCGATCTTCTGCTTGATCTCCAGCGCCCAGGCACGGCCTTCGTCGCCACCCCACAGCAGCCAGGCGATATAGCCGGCCGACGGGTTGTCCTCATTGCGGTAATTCTTGCCGCGCTTGTCGACCTCGTGGCGGGCAAAGTAGCTGACCATGCGGCGGATGGTGGACGGTGCGAGCTTTTCGCGGTTCTTCAGTTCGGTCGCCCGCGCCACGCCGATCTCGGTACCGCCACGGCCGAACTCTCCGCGCAGCCGCAAGCCCTTGGCGGCATTGTCGGCCACCACTTGCGGGCAGCGCAGGTCGATCTCGTCGGCTTCGTGCATTTTGTCCCCCCCCACGGCTCGCTTTACCTTGCCGTGAGAATGCCGGGAAGCCTGGGAGGTTCCCTTGCAATGAATCGCCGCGCCATCCGAAGAAATGTCGGGAACCGGTCGTCGCCAAACGTCCTTGGGTCGCAGAACAACAGCGCCGGGACGCCGGCGCCGACTTAAGGGAGCCGATCATGATCACCTTTCCCAACGAATCCGCGAAATATCGCACCGCCCGCGAAAAGCTTCTGAAGAAGGAAATCGAGCTGCGCCGCGCCATGGAAGCCGTGGCCGAGGCGCGGCGCGCGCTGCCGCCGGGCGGGCTGATCCGCCAGGACTATGTCTTCGATGCGCTCGGTGCCGACGGCAGTCCGGCGAAGACAAAACTGTCGGAACTGTTCGCGCCGGGCAAGGATTCGCTCATCCTCTACCAGATGATGTTTCCGCGCCATCCGCAGGAAACGCGCGACGTGGCGGTGAGCGGCGGCACGGCCAAGCTCGCCCGTCCGGACCAGCCATGCCCGTCCTGCACGGCGCTGCTCGACCAGTGGGATGGCGCCGTCGGGCATCTGGAAGCCGCCGGCTTCAATTTTGCGGTTGTGGCGAAAACCGCGCTGGAAAATCTGGTCACGCTTGGTCGCGACCGCGGCTGGAAGAACATGCGGCTGGTGTCGTCGGCCGCCAACAGCTTCAAGCGCGACTACAATGCCGAGGACGCCGGCGGCGCGCAGATCCCGCTGCTGTCGGTGTTTCACCGCGACGGCGACGCTATCCGCCATTTCTGGTCGTCCGAGCTCGGCTTCGCGCCGCCGGAGCCCGGCCAGGACCCGCGCGCCATCGGCACCTGCGAGATCCTGTGGAACCTGATGGATTTCACGCCGGAGGGCCGGCCGGATTGGAATGAGCAGCTGCAGTATGGCGAGGCGTGCTGTCACTGAGCCCAGGACGTGTCGGCTTCAGTCGCCGCGCTTCAGCTTGGAACGGCTTTTCGGCAAGTGGTCGCTATCCCACCTGCTCGATGGGCGAGGCGAGGCTCGTGCCTGCTTCGGCCGGAACATCGGAAGGCCCGCCGCATTGATAGGAGACGGTTTCGACCCCCTTCACGGATTCGAAATGCGACCGACAACAGTCAGCAGCCTGTGGGACCTTGTGCGAGAAAGCCTGGTTGGCTTTGTCAACGACAATGCCCTTAGCCACGGCGCGGCGATGGCCTTTTATGCCGCCACGTCGCTGGCCCCGGTTCTGATAATTGTCGTCGCGATAGCAGGCATTGCGTTTGGGCATGACGCAGCGCAGTTGGCTTTGTCTGCTCAGATCTCGGGGCTGATGGGTTCAGACAGCGCGGCGGTCCTTCAAACCGCGCTCGAAGGGGCATCCAGCAAATCATCGGGGACCCTGGCGGCCATCATCGGCATGGCCACTTTGCTCGTCACCGCCTCCGCGGTGTTTGGCGAGATGCAGCAGGCCCTGAATGCAATATGGAAGGTTGAAGCGAAAGGGAGTTCGCTGTCGCGGCTCTTGCGCGCCCGTGCGGCAAGTCTTGGCCTGGTCGCCGCCCTCGGCTTTATGTTGCTGGTCTCTTTGGTGGCGAGCGCGGCGATCTCGGCTTTGGGCAATTTGATCAGCGCTCAATTGCCGTTCGGCGAATTTGTTCTGAGCGCGATCAACACCCTGATATCCTTTTCCCTGATCACCGTGATGTTTGCCGCGATCTACAAAGTCCTGCCGGACCGTGCCTTGGAATGGCGGGATGTCTGGATTGGCGCTGTCGTCACCGCCGCTCTGTTCACGTTGGGGAAGTCGCTTATCGGTTGGTATATCGGCACAAGTGCAATCGCTTCCTCATATGGCGCGGCCGGAGGGCTGCTCGTCATACTGCTCTGGGTCTACTATTCATCAGAAATCTTTCTACTCGGTGCGGAGTTGACCCGCGCCTATTCCGTTCGGCATGGCAGCAGGTCCGACTTGTACGGACTGGTTCACAATGCTCCCGCTTCAGAAAACCTTGTTTCAATTCGCCGCAGGACCGGAGCTTCGGGCGTCGTTGCGTTGTTGGCGGTGGCGTGCGTGAGCGCAACGATGACGGCCTTCCTGCTGGGGCCTCGTCGACCGTAGAGCAGAGGTCACGCTGCAATCGTGAGGCCGCTTTTCATCCTTCGGACTGGAGAAGCGGCGCGTCGGCAACCTCACCGCCTCTGCCGCGTTGGGCCTTCGAGGACACCTCTCACGGAGCGCTTCGATGAAACCGCATCTCGCCACCGCCATGCTGGCCCTTCTCGCCGGAACGCCTTCAGCCTTTTCCCAACAGCCGTCCAGCGACGTGCCGCCCGTTTCTGAGAACAAGGTCGACACCGAAACCTTCACCAGGACCCTGGCCAGCGCCAACCGCTTCGAGATCGAAAGCGGCAAGCTGGCCGAGAAAAAAGCCGTCGCGGCCGATGTGAAGGATTTCGCCGCACTGATGGTCAAGGATCACACCAAGGCCGGCGAAGATTTCAAGGCGGCGCTTGATAAGAGCCAGACCACGGCGTCCGTCACCCCGCAAGGCCCGCCGTTGCAGCCGAACGACCAGGCGATGCTCGACCAGCTCAAGGCGCTCGACGGCGACGCCTTCCAGGCCAAATACATCACCTTGCAGACGCAGGCACACAAGCAGGCCGTGGCGATGGTTTCCACCTATGCGCAATCCGGCGACGACCCGGCGCTGAAGGAATTCGCCAAGAAGACGCTGGAAACGCTGAAGATGCACGAGATGCATTTGAAGGATTTGGCGGCGGTGCATTAGGGCGCGGCTTGACCCTTTTCGAGCGTCGAACGCCCTGAGCCATGCGAAGGGCCGGGGGAGGCTGATCCACCTGCCGGGTCCCCGCTGCTTCGCAGCGTCCCGGCGTTCGCCGGCCTTTCATCGTGCCACTGGCACGATGAATTCGCTTACGCGAACCGGCCGCTCACCCCACAAGGGGAGAAGGGAAGAACGACGCTGGCGTTCGCTGGCCGCCACGATAAGCTCCCTGCCAACCCAGGGAGCATCACCATGAAAAAAGAAGTCATCGAAGTGCCTGTCATGTCGGACAAGGTGCGCTCGCTCGACCTGCCCTGTTCGACGGCGGTGAAGGCCAACGGCTTCGTCTTCATCTCGGCGACGCCGCCGGTGGACATGGTGACCGGCGAGATGGTGCGCGGCGACATCGAGGTGCAGACCGAGGCATCGCTGAAGGCGCTGAAACATTGCCTGGAAGCGGCCGGCACCTCGCTGGACAATGTGGTGATGGTGCGCATCTACGCCGTCAATTCCGGCTTCTACAACGCCATCAACCGGGTCTATGCCAAGTATTTTTCCACCAATCCGCCGGCGCGGAGTTTCGTGCCGGTGGCGTCCTGGCCGATGGAGTTTGATATCGAGATCGAGTGTGTAGCGGTGGCGTGAGTTTTCCTTCGCGAACCAGCATCCCTGCCGGTTGTTTCCTGAAATTTTGGGTCTGCAAAAAACGCCGCTTCATGCTGACGCGTGGTTTCCATTGAGCGGCGGCTTCCGGGCGACAATGCCGAGCGCTGGCGTTCAGCCTGGAGCGCGATAAGCTCGCGGCAACAACGGGGAGATCGTCATGATCAAGGAAATCGTCGAAGTGCCGGTGCTGTCGGCGGCGGTGCGCGCGCTGGGCGTGCCGTTGTCGCTGGTGACCAGGGCCGCCGGGCTGGTCTTCGTCTCCGGCATGCCACCGCTCGATCTTTTGACCGGCAGACTGGTCAAGGGCGACATCGAGGTGCAGACCGAGGCGTCGCTCAAGGCGCTGAAACACTGCCTGGAAGCGGCCGGCACCTCGCTGGACAATGTGGTGATGGTGCGCATCTACGCCGTCAATGCCGGCTTCTACGGTGCCATCAACCGGGTCTATGCCAAGCATTTCCCCGAAAACGCGCCATCGCGGACATTTGTACCGGTGGCGTCTTGGCCGATGGAGTTTGATATCGAGATCGAGTGTGTGGCGGTGGGGTGAGCTGTGCAAACGCCGGCATGACTGGGTTTGCCCGGCCTCGCTAACAATGCCTACTAACAGGTTCGCATGACGGCTTCCCTTAATGCTAGCATGCGTCTATAATCTTTTGTCGAGTACAACTCGTTGAAATCATTTGGTAAAATCACCCAAGTCGACAAGACCCGTCAACGAATCAATGGCGAGCGAGCAGCTCGCGTTTGATTTCAATGCGCCGTTGCCTAATCTGCCGCAGCTTTGGACGCCTGATGATATCTTTGGGTCTTGTGACCAAATTACCATAGAGCGGTTCAAGGAAGATAATCGGGTTGAACGTAAGCGCGCCCAAGTTTCTCAACGCGACTTGGCCGACTATCTATCAATGTGGGGCAATACCCAGCCGCACGGTGGTATTGTCTTTATAGGGGTCGAGAAAGACGGAACGATCACGGGCTGTGTCGGCACTGAGACAGAGCATCTGAACGAGCTTCAAACTATCCAGAGGTTCTGTTCCGATGCTCGACATGAATTCAAAAAGGTCCCCGTAAAAAACGTAAAGGGGCAGGACGACTACGTTCTTGTCCTGCGGGTCTACTATCGGCAGGACAAGCTGGTCGAGATGGGGGATGGCAACGCCTATATTCGCGAGGGCGAAGAAAAGCGCAGATTGAGCGAGACTGAAAAACGGGAAATCCGGCTCAACAAGGGCGAGTTGGATGTCGAGTCCGAGCCAGCCAATCTCAAGTTTCCCGAGGACTTTGATATTCCTTTGCTCAACGATTATCGAAATCAATATTTGACCAAACGACAACTCGGACAGCGCTTCACCATTGAGGACGTGCTGGCCCTCAGCAAGTTTGGAAAGCCAGGAAAAGCTGGTTTTATTCCGAACCTCGCCTGCGCGCTCATTTTCGCAAAAGATCCGAGGGAAGCGGTTCCTGGTGCCTATATCCGAGTTCTTCGTTATGACGGCGCAGAAGAACGCTTTGGCCGCAATCTGAATTCGGTGGCAGATCGGACGTTTGATGGACCGCTCCCATTGCAAATTTTGGGAGCGGAGCAATTTATCGAAACTCAGATAAGAAACTTTACTCGACTAGGGCGAGACGGGCGATTTGTAACCAACCCTGAATACCCAAAAGAGGTTTGGCTCGAGGCGGTCGTAAACGCAGCCGTCCATCGTTCTTACAATCTTGGCAAATGAACATCTTCGTAAAAATGTTTGAAGATAAAATTGTAGTTGAATCTCCGGGTTCGTTTATGCCGCCAACAACCGAGACAACGGTTTTTGAAGCCCACAACCCTCGCAACCCAAACCTAATGTGGGGGATGTACTATTTTGATTTCGTCCAGTGTGCGTTCGAAGGGACGCGAAGAATGCGGGAAGGGATGCGCGAAGCGAATCTACCCGATCCTATATTTGTTCAAAAGCAGGGCGGAACGTTTCGAGTAACTGTAACACTTGAGAACGATGTGCAGCATCGTAAACTGTTCGTAAGATCTGAGGCGGCTTCCAGTATCAATCCGGAGATTTTTGCCTCTCTCACCGAAAGTGAGAAATTGATCGTCAACTATTTGGCAGAGCAAACGAAGGTGAACGTCACCGATGCCGGGCTGGTGATCGGTCGCGACTGGCGCGATACAAAATCGCTTTTGGATGCACTCGAGGCCAAGAATGTTGTTGCCCGTTCGGCGGGTAAAACCCGCAGCCGCCATCGCTTCTATTACCTAAAGCAGAGAGCCAAAGCGCCATAGGAAAGGGTGCGGGGGAGTCGAACCCCCATCCTCCCCTTTGCGAAAAGGGCGCTCGTCCAGTTGAGCTACCACCACACATGTAGCCTGACCAGCTAAAGAGTAGCGCATCAAGCTATTGGTGTTCGATTATTTATATCATACGCCGATCTAGGTGGCCTTCAAGGTTCCAATAAGAAGTGGGGAGAAGAAAGCGCTTCCTCACGCGAAATACTCCTGCAGCGGCCTGACCTCCAGGCTCCCTGCCTTCAGCGCCGCAATGGCCTCGGCCACCGCGGCCGCGCCTGACAGCGTCGTGTAATACGGCACTTTCTGCATCAACGTCGCCCTGCGCAGCGACTTCGAATCCGACACCGCCTTCTGGCCGTCCGTGGTGTTGAACACGATCTGGACCTGGCGGTTGCGGATGGCGTCTTCGATGTGGGGGCGGCCTTCCAGCACCTTGTTGATCTTTTCGGCCACCACGCCGTTTTCGGCGAGGAAGCGCTGCGTGCCTGATGTCGCCAGCACCTTGAAGCCGAGGCCGGCGAGGCGCTTGACCGCCGGCAATATGCCCTTCTTGTCCTCGTCGCGCACCGAGACGAACAGCGTGCCCGAACGCGGCAGGTCGACGCCGGCGCCGAGCTGGCTCTTGGCGAAGGCCAGCGCGAAATCGCGGTCGAGGCCCATGACCTCGCCGGTCGAGCGCATTTCCGGGCCGAGCAGAATGTCGACGCCGGGGAAGCGGGCGAAGGGGAAGACGGCTTCCTTGACCGCGATGTGGCCGGGATTTCTGGGATCGGGCATGGCGCCGTAATGGGCGAAGGCGTCTTCCAGCGTCTCGCCGGCCATGATGCGGGCGGCGATTTTCGCAATCGGACGTCCGATGGTCTTAGCGACGAAGGGGACCGTGCGGGAGGCACGCGGATTGACCTCAAGTACGTAGACCGTGCCGTCCTTGATCGCATACTGCACGTTCATCAGGCCGCCGACATTGAGCGCGCGGGCAAGGGCCGCCGTCTGGCGCTCCAGCTCGTCGACCAGCTCCGAAGGCAGCGAGTGCACGGGCAGCGAGCAGGCACTGTCGCCCGAATGGATGCCGGCCTCCTCGATATGCTCGAGAATGCCTGACACGAAGGTCGCCTTGCCGTCGCAGAGGCAGTCGACATCGACCTCAATGGCGCCCGAGAGATAGGTGTCGAACAAAAGCGGGTTCTTGCCCAGCAGCGTGTTGATCTGGCCGGTCTTGTCGTTGGGGTATTTCTGCTTGATGTCCTCCGGCACGAGGCCGGGCACGGTGTCGAGCAGGTAGGACTGCAGCATGCTCTCGTCATGGATGATCTGCATGGCGCGGCCGCCGAGCACATAGGATGGGCGCACGACCAAGGGGAAACCGAGCTCGCCGGCGACGAGGCGGGCCTGTTCGACCGAATAGGCGATGCCGTTCTTCGGCTGGCTGAGGCCGAGCTTGTGCAGGAGCTTCTGGAAGCGGTCGCGGTCTTCGGCGAGATCGATCATGTCGGGCGAGGTGCCGAGGATCGGGATGCCGGCCTTCTCCAGCGCATCCGCCAGCTTCAGCGGCGTCTGGCCGCCGAACTGGACGATGACGCCGACCAGTTCGCCTGAAGCCTGCTCGGCGCGCAGGATCTCCAGCACGTCCTCCGCCGTCAGCGGATCGAAATAGAGCCGGTCCGACGTGTCGTAGTCGGTCGAGACCGTCTCCGGGTTACAGTTGATCATGATCGCTTCATAGCCGGCATCGCGCAGGGCGAAGGCGGCATGGCAGCAGCAATAGTCGAACTCGATGCCCTGGCCGATGCGGTTCGGTCCGCCGCCGAGGATGACCACCTTCTTGCGCGACGAAACCTGCGCCTCGTTGGCGAGGCTGCCTGCGAACGGCACTTCGTAGGTCGAGTACATATAGGCGGTGGGCGAGGCGAATTCGGCAGCACATGTGTCGATGCGCTTGTAGACGGGATGAACGTCGAGCTTGTCGCGGATTTTCGCGACCACTTCGGCATCGGTTTTGGTCAGCGACGCCAGGCGGGCATCGGAGAAACCCATGGCCTTCAGCATGCGCAGGTTGACGGCGTCCTGCGGAATGCCGTGCTCGCGGATGCGGGCTTCCATGGCCAGGATACCGGCGATCTGCTCGAGGAACCACGGGTCGATCTTGCACATTGCGTGCACGTCTTCCAGCGAGGTGCCCATGCGGATCGCCTGCGCCACCATGCGCAGCCTGTCGGGCGTCGGCGTGCCGAGCGCGGCACGGATCGCGTTGCGGTCGTCGGCGTGGTTGGCAACCGTCGCCCCGTGGCCGAGGCCGGGGATTTCGATCTCGTCGAGGCCGGTGAGGCCGGTTTCCAGGCCACGCAGTGCCTTCTGCAGCGATTCCTGGAAGGTGCGGCCGATGGCCATGACTTCGCCGACCGACTTCATGGCGGTCGTCAGCACCGGCTCGGCGCCGGGGAATTTTTCGAAGGCAAAGCGCGGGATTTTGGTGACGACGTAGTCGATCGACGGCTCGAACGAGGCGGGCGTCGCGCCGCCGGTGATGTCGTTCTCCAACTCGTCCAGCGTGTAGCCGACGGCAAGTTTGGCGGCGATCTTGGCGATGGGGAAGCCGGTCGCCTTGGAGGCGAGTGCGGAGGAGCGCGAGACGCGCGGGTTCATCTCGATGACGACGAGGCGGCCATCGGCCGGGTTGACGGCGAACTGCACGTTGGAGCCGCCGGTCTCGACGCCGATCTCGCGCAGCACCGCGATCGAGGCGTTGCGCATCATCTGGTATTCTTTGTCCGTGAGGGTCAGCGCCGGGGCGACGGTAATCGAGTCACCCGTATGCACGCCCATCGGGTCGATGTTTTCGATCGAGCAGACGATGATGCAATTGTCCGCCTTGTCGCGGACGACCTCCATCTCATACTCCTTCCAGCCGAGCACGCTCTCCTCGATCAGCACTTCGGTGGTCGGCGAGGCGTCGAGGCCGGACTGGACGATGTCGTAGAATTCGGCCCTGTTGTAGGCGATGCCGCCGCCGGTGCCGCCCATGGTGAAGGACGGGCGGATGATGGCGGGCAGACCGACATGGTCGAGCGCCTGGGCGGCGATCGCCATGGCATGGCTGATGTAGCGCTGCTTGCGGTCGCCTTCGCCGAGGTTCCAGCGGGTTTCCAGCGCGTCGAGTTCGGCGTCGAGATTTTCCGGCTTCTCGGCCTTCAGTGCGGCGCGCTCTGCCTCATGCGTCTTGCGGTCGGCGTTCTTTACGTCGGTGGCGTTGGCCAGCATCGACTTCGGCGTTTCCAGGCCGATCTTGCTCATCGCCTCGCGGAACAGCGCGCGGTCCTCGGCCTTGTCGATGGCGGTGGCGTCGGCGCCGATCATCTCGACATTGTAGCGGTCGAGTACACCCATGCGGCGCAGCGACAAAGCGGTGTTGAGCGCGGTCTGGCCGCCCATGGTCGGCAGCAGCGCGTCCGGCCGCTCCTTGGCGATGATCTTGGCGACGACTTCCGGCGTGATCGGCTCGATATAGGTGGCGTCGGCCAGTTCCGGGTCGGTCATGATGGTGGCCGGGTTGGAATTGACCAGGATGACGCGGAAGCCTTCCTCCTTCAGCGCCTTGCAGGCCTGGGTACCGGAATAGTCGAATTCGCAGGCCTGGCCTATGACGATGGGGCCGGCCCCGATGATCAGGATCGACTTGATGTCGGTGCGTCTTGGCATGTCATAGGTCCGTTCGGCGGGCGGCTTGCACAAAAAACCGGGACGGGAAGACCCGGCCGGTTGTGCTCGCGATTCTGGTATCAGGCTAGGTGGGCCTTATAGGGAAGAGTTTTGGCGGATGTAACCCCGAAAATGCGGGATTAGGCAGCAGGAAATAGGCAGCAGGGGTTGGGCAGGAGGCAGTAGGGCTTTTCAAGCGCCTTGGACGTACGCCCCTACTGCCTATTCCCTACTGCCTAATCCCTAGCGTCCAAACGCCACCGTGTCGGTGATCTCGAAGCGTTCGGAGACGCCGATGCGGATCATGCTCAGGCTGCCCTCGCGGGTGAAGCGGAAATCACCCTTGGTGTCCGAGCCGGCCGGCAGGCCGGCATAGAAGGAGATGAGGCGCGTACCGCCATCCGGCCAGGTCACGGTGATATCGGCCTTGTCGGCGCCCTTGTGCACGATGGCTGCCGCGCAGCGCTGCATCGGCTGGCCGACATAGCGGGCGCAGGGGATTTCGACGCCACCGCCCTGGGCAAGGGAGGTCGGCTGCGGCGGCAGTTCGGCGACGGTCTGCGTGTCGACGGCGGGCGCTGCGCCGTCGGGACGCGGCGTGGGAACGGGAAGCGATCCCGCCGCCGAGTCGCTGTCCGCGGCCGCATCCTGGGCGAGGGCGGGGATTTCGCCAGTCGACGGGGTTTCATTCGCCGCCAGCGCCAGGCCGTAAGCGTCCTGCATGGCGATCTCGGCGGTGGATTTCATCGGGGCTTCGGGCGCGACGGGGTGGGCCGCGCCGCCGAGGCGCGCCGTCAGGTCGGGCTGTGCCGCCGCCGGCGGCGTCGCCGCATCGCCGGCATCCGCCTGGTCGAGGGGCACCGTCGCCGGGTTGACGGGAATGAGATAGCGCGCCGGAGCCCAGCCGATGGCTTTGGGATTGTCAGACTGGACCTTGCACCAGGGGTGTCCGTCAATGTCGTTGCAGCCGAGGTTCCTGACGCTGGCGCCGGCGGCCAGACGTGCCTCGGTCTTGCCGATCGCCGACGGTTTGGCGCGGATATTGAGCAGGTCGTCAGGCGCGAGGCCAGTGACGACGGAGATGAAGGGCGTCTCTTCGGCATGGGCCGGGACAACGGTGGACCACGCCGCCATCAGCAGCGGAGCGGCCATCAGCGCCAACAGCGTTGTCCGCAGCGTAATTCGGCGCCTCGTCACTTGGCTGTCGGCGATCAATTGCATTCCCAAAGGCACCGCCAGAACCCAAAACGCTGCCGCACGCGAAGCCGGTTTTATAAGCGACGCTGCGCCGCCGTGTCTATAAGCGAGATGTTTTACGCCTTGAGTGTGGCCGCGAAGGCGTTTCATCAGGGTCGGATGAGGTTGCGTTCAGCCGGGGCATGAACGCGAGGCATTCCCCCCATGGCATGAGCTTCGTTCAGCCCGGCATGAAGCAAGCTTCAGCCTGGCATGAAGCAAGCTTCAGCCTGGCATGAAGCCGGTCCTCAGCGCGTGGGCCCATTCCGGGCGCCCCGCCTGTTCGGCCTGTCGTGCCGCCGCTTCGTGATCGTAGTCGACGGCGATCGTCTCGAAACGATCGGGCCGGCCGGCGCCGCCCAAGGTGACGATGCCGTAGCGCGCATGCGGCGAGCCCTGTTCGGAAACATGCGACGGCGGGGTGGAATCGTCATAGGCGGGGCAGCCGATGCTGCCCGGATTGAAGATGACCGGACCGTCGGGGATGCGGACCAGTTCCGGGCGGTGACTGTGGCCGCACAGCGCGATGCGACAGGCGGGGTCGAGCGCTTTCAGCCGCCGCCTTATCGCCGCCAGCGGCGCGCGCACCAGCTGGCCGTCGACGACCGCGTCGAGCAGATATTTCTCGTCATGGTCGGGGCGGGCATGGAAGGCGACGATGCCGGGCGCGATCTCCAGCGTCAGCGGCTGCGCGAACAGCACCTGGCGCTGCGCCTGCGTCAGCCGCTCCTGCGCATAGACGTCGGACGCCCACATGGTCTCGTCGGCCGGATCGACCGCGACGCGGCGGTCATGGTTGCCGCGCACCGTCGGCAGGTTCAGCGCTTCCAGGCGCTCAAACGTCTCGCGCGGCCAGAGCGGGCCTGAAACGCTGTCGCCGAGATTGATGGTGAGCTCAGCGCCGCCGCGCTCACGCAGATCCTCGAGCACGGCGTCGAGTGCCAGGACGTTGCCGTGGATATCGGCGAGGACGGCTATGCGCATGCGGCGTGCTCCCATGGTGCGGCCCCATCGGGACTCCGGCCCGTCTTCGTTATCAACCCGCCGCCTTTGTTATCAAGTCCCCGCTTTCGTCATCAGTCGTTGAGTTCGGGGCAAGCGGGGCACTGCGCGGCCCGCCCACGGCTATCGCGGTAGCACTCCATCTGCTACCGTCCACGCCGTCCCAGTTCATCTATCTACGCAGACAGCTTCGGAAGGCACAGGCGATGACCCGTGACCAGATGTTCGCTCACCTCCGCGCCGCCAATGACGTGGCGCGCGAGGCCGCCGCGCACGGGCACCATCCTTTCGGCTGTGTGCTCGTCGGCCCCGATGATCGCATCCTGATGCGGCAAGGCAACATCAACACCGTGCGCCACGCCGAAACCGAGCTCAGCCGGCGTGCCGCGGACGCCTATCCGCCGGATTTCCTCTGGTCCTGCACGTTGGTCACAACTGGCGAGCCCTGCGCGATGTGCACCGGAACGCTCTACTGGGCAAATATCGGCCGGCTGGTCTACGGCTTCGAAGAGACCAAGCTTCTCGCGCTGACTGGCGACCACGCCGAGAATCCGACGATGAACCTCTCGTCACGCACGGTCCTCGGCTCCGGGCAGAAGCCGGTCGAGGTCCACGGCCCCATCCCGGAGATGGAGGAGGAACTTCTCGCGCCGCATATCGGTTTCTGGCAGCGCTAGCGGCGACAGAGCTTTAGCTTGGAACCTGCAGATCTAGGCCGGCACCTCAATATCGTGGCCGCCGACCGCCGGCAGAGCGGGGTCGTCGACGGCGGCGGCGATGACGCTGTCGAGCAGGCCGGGGAAGCGGGCGTCGAGGTCGGCGCGGCGCAGCGTGATCATGCGGTTGGTGCCGACCACTTCGGCGCGGGTGACGCCGGCCTCGCGCAACTTGGCGAGGTGGTAGCTGAGATTGGTCTTGGAGCCGAGATCGAGGAACTGGCTGCAGTTCAGCGCCACGCCTTCCTTGCTGGCGAGATAGCGCACGATGGCGAGCCGCGTCGGATCGCCGAGCACGCCAAGCACGATCGGCAGGCTGATCTGGTCCGTATTGGGATGAGGTAGCGTCATGGCTGGAACCTAAGCGCAGTTCGGGCCGATTTCAACGCATCCGTCCTCGCTGGCCCGTACACACTGTTTCTCCATTTCGATCCGTGCCGAACGACCGTGCTGACACAGGGCTGTCAGGATGGTTCAGCTATTTTGCCCTGGCTTCATTGACATCATGCCCTGCTATGTCCAATTGTTCAATAACTTTTGAACTAAGGACACATGCCATGGACAAGCGGATCTTTTGGCTTGCGCTCGGATCGTTTGCGATCTCGACCGAAGGCTTCGTCATCTCCAGCCTTCTGCCCGACATCGCCAGGGATGCCGGCATTTCCATTCCACTCGCCGGCACGCTGATCACCGCCTTCGCGCTCGCCTACGCCATCGGCACGCCGATCCTGGCGACGCTGACCGGTGAATGGGACCGCCGCCGCGTCATCCTGTGGACGCTGGTGTTCTTCGTCATCGGCAACATCGCCGCCGCCCTGAGTTCCTCCTTCGAAGTGCTTCTGATCGCGCGCATCATCATGGCGCTGTCGTCGGGGCTGTTCGCCGCGACCGCGCAGGGCACTGCGGTGGCGCTGGTCGATGACCATCACCGGGCACGCGCCATCGCCGTCGTCGTCGGCGGCACCACGGTGGCCGTCGCCGTCGGGGCGCCGCTCGGCGCGCTGGTCGCGACGATCGCCGGCTGGCGCGGCACCTTCTATGCCATTGCCGGGCTCGGCGCGCTCGCCGGCGCCATCCTGTGGTACCGGCTGCCGCGCGGCATCGTCGGCACAAGGCTGCCGCTGAAGCGCCGGCTGGCGGCCGCCATGCGGCCCGGCGTGATGCCGATCCTGGTGACGACATTGCTGGCGCTGACCGGCGCGTTCACCGTCTTTGCCTATGTCGCGCCGCTCGCCATCGAGGGCGCCGGGCTCAGCCAGATCGCGCTGCCCGGCATGCTGCTCGCCTTCGGCGTCGGCGCCGTCATCGGCAACATTGCCGGCGGCCAGGCGGCCGACCGCTTCGGCGCCACCCGCACCGTCGGCTGGTCGCTGACGCTGAGCGCCGCCATGCTGGTGATGCTGTCGGTCGTGCCGGCCTTCCTGCCGCAGCATATTGCCGGTCCAGCGCTGATGGCGATGATGCTGCCGTGGGGCATCGTCGGTTGGGCGTTCCCGCCGGCGCAGGCCAGCCGCATCATCAAGCTGGCGCCCGATGCCGCGCCGATCGTGCTGTCGCTCAACGGTTCGGCGCTCTATCTCGGCGTGGCGCTGGGCGCGGTGGTGGGCGGTGGCGTGCTGCGCTACGGCTCGCCGGTCGATCTCGGCCTGGTTGCCGCGGCCTTCCCGATCGTCGGGCTGGGTATCGTGCTGGCCGGCCGCTGGGCGGCACGGCCGGTCGCGATGCCGGCCGAATAGTCTCTTCGAAAGCCGTCGGCGGCCAATCCATTTTGACGCAATTCCCAAGGGAAAGCGCTACGCGCTTTCCCGGGAAAACCGTTTCACACTTTTCCTGGAATTGCTTAGGTAGCCGGCGGCAAATCAAAATCCAGCGCGCTGATGTCATCCAGCACCGCGCGCAGGCGTTCCGCCTTTTCCTTGCCCACCACATCCTCGAAGCGCTGCTGGGCGGTCTGCCACAGCTTCATCGCCTCATCGAGCTTGGTCCGCCCTTGCTGGGTCAGCCGCACCCGCTTGATGCGGCGGTCGTCCGGATCGGCGAAGGTCTCGACAAAACCGTCGCGGATCAGCGGCTTCAGCGTGTGGCCGAGCGCCGAAAGGTCCATGACCAGGGCAGCGGCAATGGCGCCCATGGCCGGTTCGTCGCCGATATGGATCTGGTAGAGCAGGCCCTGCTGCGTGGCCTTGAGGCCGGATGGGGCCTGCACGTCATCATAGAACTGGCCGAGCTTGCGCGTTGCTCGCCGCAGCATGGCGTAGTTGCAGGCTGTCAGCCCGGGCAGGGTGTCTTTCGGCATGGTGGTTCCTCGGCGCCGGAGAAAATCCTGTCCGGTCGCTGCCCGACAAATAATCCCGAACGCACTCATTGACAAGATAGTGGCATATGCCTATTTCGTCGAAAGTGGTATATGCCACTAAATCAATCAGGCGGCATGTCGGCGCGCCGAGGCGAATGCCTGCGGTGCCGGCGGCCAGGTCGAAGTGAACAGAGATAGAAGGAACAGGACAATGAGTGGACAGGCAAACAAGGGCACGGCGGTCGTCACTGGCGCCTCATCGGGCATCGGCGCGGTCTATGCGGACCGGCTGGCCGGGCAGGGCTATGATCTCGTGCTGGTGGCGCGGCGCGCCGACCGGCTCGAGGAACTGGCCGAGAAGCTGCGCTACGCCTACGATCGCAAGGTCAGCTTCATCGCAGCCGATCTGTCCGACGACGACGATGTGCGCCGTGTCGAGCGGATGATATCGGCCGATGACAGCGTGACGCTGCTGGTCAACAATGCCGGCCTTGGCGGCCAGCAGGTGGTGGCAACGGCCGACGCCGACGCGGCCGAACGCATGATCAAGGTCAATGTCATCGCCTTGACGCGTTTGACCCGTGCGGTGCTGCCGGGTCTTCTGGCGCGCAACCGTGGCGCCATCGTCAACATAGCCTCGGTGCTCGCCTATGAAACGTCGTTCGGCGGCATCTACAGCGGCACCAAGGCCTATGTCGTCAACTTCACCGAAGCGCTGCAGCGCGAGGTCGCGGGCACGGGTGTGAAGGTGCAGGTGGTGCTGCCGGGCGCGACCCGGACCGATTTCTGGGAACTGGCCGGCAGCGATATCGACCAGCTTCCCAAGGAAATCGTCATGTCCGCCGACGATATGGTCGATGCCGCGCTTGTCGGCCTGGCCAGGGGCGAAGCCGTGACCGTACCGGCACTTGCCGATGCCGCCAAGCTGGACACGTTCCTCGGCGCCCGCCAAGCCTTCTACGGCAGCCTGCACGCCGACAAGCCGGCGGCGCGCTACGCGGCTTGAGGGCTATCCATGCTTGGGTTCCTCGCCCCCACGAATGTGGGGGAGAGGTGGCTCGGCGAAGCCGAGACGGAGAGTGGGATTGGCGCAATCCTGTCCGTGAATTGGCTTCAAGAAGCCCCTTCCAGCCGCTGGCGCCCCCTCTCCGACCGCTTCGCGGCCACCTCTCCCCCGCTCTAGCGGGGGCGAGGAACCCAGGTCCTGCTATGACGGTGTCCTAAGCCGACCGCCACATCGGGATGATCGACGCGGCCAGCACCAGCGCCAGCACGATGTTGAGGGCGCGCCATTGCCATTCGGTCTTCAGCAGCCGGGCCAGCACCATGCCGGCCATGCACCAGACGGACAGGGAGATGGCGGCGGCGAGGCCGAAGGTCGAGCCGAGCAGCAGAGCGAGTTGTCCCGGCCCATCGGCCAGTGCGGCGAACGACGCCGCCGCGCCCAGCCCCATCGCCCAGCCCTTGGGGTTCATCCACTGGATGCCGGCGCCGCCGAGAAAGCTGTTCGGTTTGGCCATCGTCACGTCGAGATTGGGTGGCCCGGCACGGCCGATCTTTACGGCCAGCCACAGGAGATAGAGCGAGCCAATCACCTTCATCGCCAGTTGCAGCGACGGCACCGCAAGCAGCAGGCCCGCAAGCCCGGCCGCGGCGGCAGCCGTCACCGTAGCGAGGCCGGCGGCGCTGCCTATCATCAGCGGAACTGAACGGCGAAAACCGAACTGCGCGCCCGAGGCGGTCGACAAGGTCGTGGCGATGCCGGGCGTGGCGGTGGCCACGAAGGCAAACAGGATGAGCGGCAGGATAGGCTGGAGCATGGGGCGTCCTTTGTCGTAGCTCCATGGTAGGCCCGTTCTGGCATCAGTAAATGCAATGTTTGCGATATTGGGCATTAGCATCTATAATGCTGAGATGATCCGCAATCTCGATACGGCGCTGCTGCGCACCTTCGTCACCGTCGCCGACAAGGCCAGCATGACGGCGGCCGCCAACGCGCTGCATCTGACGCAAGGCGCCGTCAGCCAGCAGGTCAAAAGGCTGGAGGAGACGCTTGGCTGTGGCCTGTTCGAGCGTGACCGGCGCGGCCTGCGCCTGACGCGGCCCGGCGAGCGGCTGTTCGACAAGGCAAGGCGCCTGCTCAGCCTGAATGACGAGATCTGGGCCGAGATGGCGGGCTCGGCCGTCGCCGGCCAGGTGCGGCTCGGCGTGCCGTACGATCTGGTCGGCACCTTGCTGGCGCCGGTGCTGAAGACCTATGCGGAAACCTATCCGCAGGTCGAGATCTCGCTGGTCTGCGCGTCATCGCCGGAATTGGCGTCAGCGCTTGCGGCCGGAACCATCGACCTTGCGGTGATCGAGGAGCGGGTCGGCCCGACATCGGGCGAATGCCTGGCCATCGACCGGCTGGTCTGGGTCGGCGCCCGAGGCGGCACTGCCCGCGCCAAGCGCCCGCTGCCGGTGTCGATCGTCGCCGACACCTGCGCCTTCCGCCCGGTGGTGCTTGCGGCGCTCAACGAGCATGGGATGGAATGGCGCACCGTGTTCGAGAACGGCAACATCGACGCCACGACGGCGACGGTGCGCTCCGATCTTGCCGTCACCACCTGGCTGGCCTCCACCGTGCCGGCCGATCTCGACATCTTGCCGTTCGATGTCGGGCTGCCGCCACTGCCGAATTTTGCCATTAATTTGCATCTGCCGCGCCACGGCGTCGGCCCGGCCGCGCAGGAGTTCGCGCGGCATATCAGGGATGGGCTGGCGCGGCGGCCGGCGGCGGCTTGAGACCGTGCGGAACTTGGGTTCCTCCCTCCGGAGGGAGAGGAAAGGTCCCAAGGCCGTCCGCTACTTCCAGTTCCTGCGCCGCTCCAGCTCGGCGACGGACGGTTCGCCCGTGACAAAGGAGCCGACCTCGATTTCACCTGATCGTTCGTAGGTCGCGATGATGACGCCGGTGCTGGACGTCTGCGACTTCACAAGCTTGAACGCGGCCGGCATTGCGCCATCGCCGAACAGACGCTTGCCCTTGCCCAGCAACAGCGGGAAGATCATCAGCCGGATTTCGTCGATCAGCCCGTTGGCGAGCAAGGTCTGGATCAGGTCGGCCGATCCCTGGATGAGCAGGTCGGGTCCATCCTGCTTGCTGAGGCGGCGTAGCGCCGCGACGATATCTTCCCCAAGCCATTGCGTGTTCTGCCAGGTGAGTGTGTCAGGCCGATGCGTGGCCACATATTTGGTCGCGGGGTTGAAGGCATCGGCGATAGGATCCTTCTGGTACGGCCAATAGGCGTTGAAGATGTCGTAGGTTCTGCGGCCGAGCAGCAGGGCGAAAGGTTTAGAGAAGAGTTCGTCCATTGCCGCGCCGCCCACCTCGTCAAAGTAATGGAAGGTCCAGCCGCCGAACTTGAAGCCGCCGACCGGATCCTCTTCCGGTCCGCCGGGGGCCTGCATAACACCGTCGAGGCTGACGAAGGTGGCGGCGATGATCTTTCTCATGGGTCTCTCCCTTGTTCCATCTACGCCGTCGCGGCCGGATTGTGGCCCAAGGACGGCTGGCCCGCACCCACCCCGACAGGGCCTGAGAAATCTTGGCCAAATCCGCGCATCGATGCCTCAGCTGCCGGGTTTGGCACGGACGTCTTTCGTCGAGAACCAGACGTCGCCGAAGATCGCCGTGGCGGTGCGATCCGGCGCCTTGTGCTGCGTAAGCCAGATCGAGCGGCTGCGCATGGCTTGCTCGCGTGTCGGGATCTTTGCCGCAAGATCCGCAACCGAGGCACCGATGCAGGGGATGAACCAGGAGCGCATGAAGGGATCACAGGCAAAGCCCTTCTCGGTGCGGGTCACCATCACCGCCAGCGGGACGCGTTCGGACGGGCGCCAGGGGAAGATCATGCGACCGCCGGGGCGCAACGCCTTCAGCCATCCGACCGGCGGGGCGACGACGCCGGCGTTGACATAGATGATGTCGGATGGCGGCAAGGGCGTGGTCACGGCGTCGCCATGGACCACCGTCGCATTGCCGTAGATTTCGAGATTCTTGCGCGCCAGCTCGGCCAGCCTGCCGTCGAGCTCGAAGGCGGTGACGGTGCCGCGAGGTGAAACCAGCCTGGCCAGCACGGCGGAGTAGTAGCCGGTGCCAGCGCCGATATGCGTGACGGCCTCGCCGGGTTTCGGCGCCAGTTTCCCGATCCACATGGCGTGCAGGAACGGCTCGCCATTGTTGATGCCCTTGTCGGCATCGAGCGCCACGAGCACGTTCTGGTAGATATGCGCCGGGTCGGCGCTCGGCGTGGTGACCTTGCCGCTCCCGGCGACGATCGTCCATGGTCCCGGGCCAAGAAAGGCTTCGCGCGGAACAGTGGCGAAGACCTCCTCCAGGCGTGGATCCGATGAGGCGGCATTGGCCGCCATCAGCCGGGCGTAGAATTTCCTGATGTCTTCAATGCTGCTCATGACGCCAGCAAAGATAGCGCGATTTGGCGGTTTGTCGCGCTGTCTGGCGGAATTCTAGCTGACCCCGAACAGCGTGTCGTAGAGCAGCTTGAAGTTGAGCACGAGGATGATCGCCGCGACCACCCAGGCGAGTGCGGCCACGCCGCGCGGAATGGCGAGGTTGCCCATCTTCTTCTTGTCGGAGACGAACTGCACCAGCGGCACCACCGCGAAGGGCAATTGCATCGACAGGATCACCTGGCTGAACACCAGCAGCTGGCCGGTACCCTTCTCGCCATAGAGCGCAGTCACAACCACCACGGGAATGATGGCGAGGCCGCGCGTCAGAAGCCGGCGCGCCCAGTTGGGGATGCGCAGGCGCAGGAACCCTTCCATGACGATCTGGCCGGCAAGCGTCGCCGTCACTGTCGAATTCAGGCCGGAAGCGAGCAGCGCCACGGCAAACAGGATCGAGGCAATGCTGAGGCCGAGCAGCGGTGACAGCAGCTCGAAGGCCTGGTCGATCTCGGCCACATCCTGGTGGCCGGTGTTGTGGAAGGCGACAGCCGAGACGATCAGGATAGCGGCGTTGACGAACAGAGCCAGCATCAGGGCGATGGTGGAGTCCGTCGTCGCCCATTTGATGGCGTCGCGCTTGCCCTTTTCGGTGCGCTCATAGGCGCGGGTCTGCACGATCGAGGAGTGCAGATAGAGATTGTGCGGCATGACCGTGGCGCCGATGATGCCGATGGCGATGTAGAGCATCGCCGGATTGGTGACGATCTCCGAGGACGGCACGAACATCGAGTGCAGGATCGTGCCGGCCGGCGGCGCGGCAACGAAGATCTGGATGGCAAAGCAGCTGAAGATGATGATCAAAAGCGCGATGACGAAGGCTTCGAGATAGCGGAACCCCTTGTTCATCAACATGAGCACCAGGAACGCGTCGAGCGCGGTGAGGATCGCGCCGCCGATCAGCGGAATGCCGAACAGAAGCTTCAATGCGATCGCGGTGCCGATGACTTCGGCGAGGTCGCAGGCGATGATGGCGAGTTCGCAGGCGATCCACAGCACGAAATTGACCGGGCGCGGATAATAGGCGCGGCAGGCCTGGGCGAGGTCGCGGCCGGTGGCGATGCCAAGCCGGGCGGCCAGCGCCTGCAGCAGGATCGCCATCAGGTTGGACAGCATGATGATGAACAGCAGCGTGTAGCCGAACTGGGCGCCGCCGGCGAGGTCGGTCGCCCAGTTGCCCGGGTCCATATAGCCGACCGAAACCATGTAGCCCGGGCCCATGAAGGCGAACAGCCGGCGGAACCAGACGCCCGAGCTCGGCACGGCGATGGTGGAATTGACTTCGCGCAGGCTGGGCTGATCGTCCTCGTCCCGTCCGGCGAACCGCCATGAGGATCGAGGGGCTGTGGCTTCTGCGTCTGACATGAAAAGGCTTTCCGAGACTTCCGGGATATCCATAAGCTATGCCATGGCTCAACATTATGCAATATGCTATATTTCATTGTTTGTGCTTTTTGCCGGACGTTCGGCCGGGTTTGCGAAACCGCAATCGGAAACGCCGGTTGCGCCTGTGGGGGAATGCAAATAAACGGCCTGAAGAATCAGAGCCCGTGCTATAAAGCAGGAACGGCTAAACTCCCGAGGAGGAGCGCATTGGCGCTGAAGAACAGACCTGTCCCGCGTGAGCCATTGCCCGACGCCAATGTCCATTCGGAAGGGTTCCGGCAGCAGCGCCAAGCGCGCCGCAGCGCGCTGGTCGAAGATTATGTCGAGCTGATCGCCGATTTGATCGAGGACGGCAACGAGGCACGCCAGGTCGACATCGCAGCGCGTCTCGGCGTCGCGCAGCCGACGGTGGCCAAGATGCTGACGCGCCTTTGCGCCGACGGGCTGGTGTCGAGAAAACCCTATCGCGGCGTGTTCCTGACCGAGGCCGGCCGCAAGGTCGCGGAGGAAAGCCGCATCCGTCACCAGACGGTGGAGGCTTTCCTGCGCTCGCTCGGCGTCAGCGCCGAGACCGCGCGCATCGATGCCGAGGGCATCGAGCACCATGTCAGTGCCGAGACGCTGGAAGCGTTCCGCAAGGCGATGACGGCGCTGCGCTGAGGCGCCCGATCGTTCCTGGGAAGGTGGAACCGCAGCCCCTTGCGCACGTTGCTCCTGACATAGCGCGATATCGCACCAAGGGAGGAAGAAATGGGCGTCGAACAAGCACCAACCGCTAAGGGCAAGCAGGCCGCCAAGGGATTGAAGCAGGCCGCGGCGAAGGATGAGCGCAAGACCGAAGCCGAGACCGGCCATCCCCTGAAGAAGGGTGCGGCGCGTTTCGAGGAGCGCTCGAAAAGCTCCGATGGCAAGAGCGCAGGCGCCAAGCAGAAAAGCTGAGGCCGCGCCGACGTCGGCGGCAGGCGGAAGCCGTCTGTTCAGCTGCCGGTTGCCCTCCGCTATGGCTCCGGATGCTCTAGCCCTTTGAAAGGTCCGGTGGACCTTTCAATTTGCCTGCGGCAAACCGTTCCCTCACTCGCGGACATCCTGCACCCAGCTTCTAGGGTGGCCGTCGACGCGGAACTGGAAGATGAAATAGGGCGGGATGCAGGTGCCTTCGCCAGGCTTGGCCTGGGGTAAATCGTCATAGCCGGCGGTGCAGATATAGTCCTCGCGGCAGGGATGCGCCTTGTCGCAGGCGCGCAGGCCGGCGGTCTTGGTGAATTCCCTGGTGCAGAATTTGTGGTCCTTGCCCGAGGCGATGCAGTCGTTGAAGCCGGTCTTGGCCAGACGGCCGCAGGTCGCCTCGTCGGGAAGCTTGTCGCAGCTCGCCTTGCGCAGCATGCCGCCGGGAAAGCCGCCGGTCTTCTGATCAGGATTGTCGTAGCGCTGGCGCGCCGCGCCATAGCCGGCGAGTTTGACCAGTGGTTTCTTGTCCCGCGCGGGATCGATGGCGCAGGCCTTTGCGGTGGCCGGCGACAGGCGGCAATACTGGTCGTTGCCCCATGACGACATTTTGATCTCGCCGAATTCGACGGGATCGCCGACCGCGGTGCCCTTCTCGCTGACGCAGGTGCCGAATCCCGGATGGATGGCGCTTTCGTGGACGCCGGCGCAACGCAGGCCGGCACCGCAGGTCCAGTCCTTGAAGCTTGCGTCGTCACCGCGATAGCAGATCGAGCCCCAGCCATTGTAGAGATCCGTGCCGTTCAGCGCTTCAGCATATTTCTGGTCCGGGCGGGCGGCGAAACCTCTGGTGAAATCGGGATGGCCGCCGGCGGCGAATTGTTCGACGATGGCGCGGCGGCGCGGCAGGTCGGCGAAGAACACAGCCGAGCCCGGCACGAAGACGGCGTTGCGGCGCGGTTCGCTGGCCGGGTCGGCGCCGGTGTAGTGGAAGCCGGCAATGCCATGCGTCTGATGGCAGCCGGTGCAGCTCATTTCGTTCAGCCGCAAATTGAAGCCGGCGACCGACTTGATGGTGGCCAGGGTATTGCCCTTGGCGACATAGTCCTTCAGCGCCTTGTCGATGTCGGCGTCGTCGAGCAGCCCATAGGCGATGTTGTTCTGCGAGCGGCTCAGGCCGCCGGGCGCGACGGAAACGGCGTTCTTGGCCAGGAATTTTTCGTCAATGACGAGCCGGCCATGGTCGAGATCGTAGATGTTGCGGTCGGTGAGCAGCCATTTGGCGAAGGACTTGCCGTCGGCCAGCACCGTGGCGCGGTCGATCTGGTTCTCCATCTTCGCTTCGTAGAAGCTCGAGGTCGCCGGATCCCATTTGAAGATCTTCAGGAGATATTCGGCATGGCCGCCGAAATCGCGCCGTGTCGAAGCCGACAGCCGCAGCACCTGCATGTTGAGTTCGAGCCGCATGATCTGCGAGGAATTGAGCATGGCGCCGGACAGCGGGCCTTCGTCGGAGCGCAGCCAGGCGGCCAGTTGCTCGGGCGGCAGGTCCTTCTGGCCGGCGGCGAGCCAGCGTTGGGCGACGTCGGCGCAGGATACGTCGGTGGCACTTGGCAGATCCTTCGAGGCACGCGCCTGCACACGCCTCGGCTTGGCGTTGAAGACCAGGCTCATGGTCAGGGGCAGGCGCGACGAGATGCGCTGCGCCACCTTGCCCTTGGCCGGCTTTTCGGTGACCGAATAGTGGAAGCGGTAGATCAGCCTGATCTCGCCGCATTCGGTGTGGCCGAGATAGCCGCGATCCATGCGGTTGACAACGCCGGTCAGGTCCAGCGTCGAGCCGTCATCGTCGATGTATTTCGGGTTGAATTTCTGGCTGGTGTCGTTCGACTTCGCCATATCAGCGACATAGGAGTCGGGACTGGTCTTCGGCTCGTCCGATATCTCCTGCTTGACCGTGTCGCGCACCCTGGCCAGCGCCGGCACGGAAAACAGGCCGCGATTGTCGACGTCGCGGGTGAGGCCGAGCGCGGGGCCGAGCAGGCGGCTGATCGACAGCCCGCCGCGCTCCAGCGCCTGCAAGGTGGCCGGATCGGTGACGGCGACGCTGGAATCAAGCGTCACAGCGCCGGCCGGCCCGAGGCCAAGGCAAAGCAGCGATGCAAGCAGCGACAGGAATTGGCCGATCGTCTTCAAGTCTCGCTCATCCCCCCATGTGGACGATGCTACAGACCTTAAGCGCGCGGGGCCAGAGCGATGTCCATGTGGTACCGGCATCGAAAAACACTGTGACTTGGCGCAACCATTGGGATAATTGTTTGTTGGGTTGAGCCGGCCTTGCCGGAGCAACGAGGAAGTTCATCACGGGGAGTTGCCATGCTCTGGAGAGGCCGTCGTCAGAGTGACAATATCGAGGACGACCGCAGCGACAGCGGCGGTGGTGGGATCGGCGGCGGCGGCGGGTTCCAAATTCCTATCGGCGGCCGGACCGGTGGCGGCGGCAGCATCCTCCTCGTCATCCTGGTGGTGATCGCGGGATGGTATTTCGGCTTCGATCCCTCGGCGATCCTGGGCGGTGGCGATGGCGGCCTGCTGCCGGGTGGCGGTGGCCAGATATCAGACAATAGCGGCGGCCAGGGCAGCGGCACGGCACCAGCCAATGACGAGATGAAGCAGTTCGTCGCGACCGTGCTTGCCGAGACCGAGGACACCTGGACCGGTATCTTCAAGTCGCAGGGCCTGACCTATGAGGATCCCAAGCTGGTGCTGTTTTCCGGCCAGGTTCGCTCTGCTTGCGGCTTTGCCTCGGCGGCGGCCGGGCCGTTCTATTGTCCGGGCGACCACAAGGTCTATCTCGACATGACCTTCTTCCAGCAACTCGACCAGCAATTTGGTGCCTCGGGCGAGTTCGCGCGGGCCTATGTCGTCGCGCATGAGGTCGGTCACCACGTGCAGAACCTCACCGGCATCATGTCCAAGTTCAACCAGATGCGGCAAGGCATGAGCGAGGCCGATGCCAACCAGCTTTCGGTGCGCATCGAACTGCAGGCCGACTGCTTCGCCGGCGTGTGGGCACATTACACGGCGCAGAAGGGCATATTGGAGCAGGGCGACATCGAAAGCGCGCTCAACGCCGCCAAGCAGATCGGCGACGACACGCTGCAGAAGAGGACGCAGGGCTATGTCGTGCCGGAAAGCTTCAACCACGGCACTTCGCAACAGCGGCAGACCTGGCTGGCGCGCGGCTACAAGAGCGGCAAGCTTTCGGACTGCAACACGCTGAGCGGCCCGATCTAAGCACTCGCCTCACGGGGCTGGCCTGACGACGAAGTCGTCGTCAGGGAGAGTCAGGATCAACGATTCCTGGCTGTTCTCGCATTGTTCCTTTTTGCGCGCTCGCCTATAAGGTTCGTCCGCCTGCGCCCCGGGCGACCAGAGGAGCCTGACCCATCATGATCGACCCCAAAACCGCCAGGCGGGGCCTCGCGCTGGTTTTCACCACGCTGCTGCTCGACATCATCGGCTTCGGCATCATCATGCCGGTGCTGCCGGCCTATTTGCAGGAATTGTCCGGTGTCAGCATCAGCGGCGCGGCGATCGAAGGCGGCTGGCTGTTCTTCGTCTATGCGACCATGCAGTTCTTCTTCGCGCCGATCATGGGCGGGTTGAGCGACCGGTTCGGGCGGCGGCCGATCCTGCTTGCCTCGGTGCTGACCTTCTCCATCGACAATCTGATCTGTGCCGTCGCCTGGTCCTATCCGATGCTTTTCATCGGCCGTGTGCTGGCCGGCATTTCGGGCGCCAGCTATTCGACGACGTCGGCCTTCATCGCCGATATCTCGAACGATGAGAACCGGGCGAAGAATTTCGGCCTGCTCGGCATCGCCTTTGGCGTCGGCTTCGTCATCGGCCCGGTCCTGGGCGGGTTGCTCGGAACGTTCGGGCCGCGCGTGCCGTTCTATTTCGCCGCCGGGCTCGCTTTAGTGAACTTCCTGATCGCGATGGTCTTCCTTCCCGAAACGCTCGACGAGAAGCATCGCCGCCGCTTCGAGTGGAAACGCGCCAACCCGGTCGGCACGCTGCTGCAGATGCGTAGGTATGAGGGCATCGGCTGGATCGGCCTCGTCTTCTTCCTGATGACGCTCGGCCACATGATGTATCCGGCGGTCTGGTCGTTCGTTTCCAGCTATCGCTACGGCTGGAGTGAGCAGCAGATCGGTTTTTCGCTAGGCGCCTTCGGCCTGTGCGGCGCGATCGTCATGGCTACCGTGTTGCCGCGTGTGATCCCGAGGCTCGGCGAGTGGAAGACGGCGGTCATCGGCCTGACGTTCACGGCGGTGAGCGCCTTCGGCTATGCCTTCGCTTCGCAGGGATGGATGATCTATGCGGTGATCGTCGTCGGCTGCCTGGAGGCGCTGGCCGACCCGCCGCTGAGAAGCCTCGCCGCCGCCAAGGTTCCGCCTTCGGCACAAGGCGAGCTGCAGGGCGCGATGACCTCGCTCTTCTCGATCACCTCGATCATCACGCCGCTGCTCTACACGGCGATCTTTTCCTGGTTCACCGGGCCAAGCGCGCCCGTGACCTTCGGCGGCGCGCCCTATCTGGTCGGTGCGTGCTTCCTGGTGCTGGCGCTCATCGTCTTCGTCACCAAGGTGGCGAGACCGGTGACGGTCGCAAGCGCCACCACCGACGTCGCGGAAGATGGAGCACAGGCATGAGCCATGGCAGCCGCATCGCGCTGACCAGGGACGGGGTATCGCTGTCGCGGCTGGTCTTCGGCGCCTGGCGCCTGCTCGACGGCGGCGCCCGCCCGGATGCCGATCAGGTCGCGCGGCTGATCGGCACCGCCGTCGATCTCGGCCTGACCAGTTTCGACCATGCCGATATCTATGGGAACTACGAAGTGGAGGCGGCGTTCGGCGCCGGGCTGTCGCGCTGGAAGGGCAAGCGCGATCAGATCGAGCTGATCTCGAAATGCGACATCATGCTGGCCTCGGCCAACCGGCCGCAGAACCGGCTGAAGCATTATGACACCAGCGCCGCCCACATCACCGCGTCGGTCGACCGTTCGCTCGCCAATCTCGGCACCGACTATCTCGACCTGTTGCTGCTGCATCGGCCGGATCCGCTGATGGATGCCGATGAGACGGCGGCGGCATTGGCCGGGCTGGTCAAATCAGGCAAGGCGAGGGCGGTCGGCGTTTCCAATTTCACGCCGTCGCAATTCGATCTCCTGGCCTCGCGGCTGCCGTTCGCGCTCGTCACCAACCAGATCGAGATGTCGGTGCTGAAGACGTCCGCACTGGCCGACGGCAGCCTCGACCACGCGCAGCGCCTGGCCTACGCGCCGATGATCTGGTCGCCGCTCGGCGGCGGCTCGCTGTTCACCGGCAAGGAAGGCCGGGAGGCAAGGGTGCGGGCGGCGCTCGCGGCGGTCGCCGCCGAGGTCGGCGCCGGCGATCTAGCCGCCGTCGCCATCGCCTGGCTGCTGCGGCATCCGGCCCGGCTGGTGCCGGTGCTGGGGTCGATGAAGCCGGAACGGCTGGCGGCCATGGTCAAGGCGCTGGAGATCAATCTCGACCGCCAGCAATGGTTCGCCATATTGGAGGCGAGCGAGGGGCGGCCGGTGGCTTAGGATCAGGCCCGTTCGGCCAGCAATTCCTCGCCGCGCTTTTGCCGGATCAGGTTGACGAAGCGGCGGAACAGATAGTGCGAGTCCTGCGGGCCGGGCGAGGCTTCAGGATGATGCTGGACCGAGAACACCGGACGGCCGGTGAGTGCGATGCCGCAGTTCGAGCCGTCGAACAGCGAGACGTGGGTTTCCTCGACGCCCTCGGGCAGCGAGTCCGCGTCGACGGCAAAACCGTGGTTCATCGAGACGATCTCGACCTTGCCGGTGGTGTGGTCCTTGACCGGATGGTTGGCGCCGTGATGGCCCTGGTGCATCTTGGCCGTCCTGCCGCCGAGCGCCAGCGCCAGCATCTGGTGGCCGAGGCAGATGCCGAACACCGGAATGTCGGTCTTCAGCAGATCCTGGATGACCGGCACGGCATAGTCGCCGGTGGCTTCCGGATCGCCGGGGCCGTTGGAGAGGAAGATGCCGTCCGGCTGCATCGCGAGGATTTCTTCCGAACCGGTGTTTGCCGGAACGACAGTCACCTTGGCGCCGAGGCCGGCAAGCAGGCGCAATATGTTGCGCTTGACGCCGTAGTCGATGGCCACGACGTGCAGCGATGGCTCGGCCTGTTCGCCAAAGCCTTCGTTCCACACCCAAGGCGTCTCGCGCCAGACCGAGGACTGGCCCGAGGTGACTTCCTTGGCGAGGTCGAGCCCGATCAGGCCCGACCATGCGGCGGCGCGTTGCTTCAGATCGTCGAGGTCGAACACGCCGTCCGGCGCATGCGCGATGACGGCATTGGGCATGCCCTTTTCGCGGATCAGCGCGGTCAGCGCGCGGGTGTCGATGCCCGAGAGCGCGACGATGCCGCGCTTCTTCAGCCACTGGTCGAGGTGGCCGGCGGCGCGGTAGTTGGACGGGTTGGTGACATCGGCCTTGAACACGGCCCCGACTGCGCCGGCGCGGGCGGCCGGATTGAGGTCCTCGATGTCCTCGCCATTGGTGCCGATATTGCCGATATGCGGGAAGGTGAAGGTGACGATCTGGCCGGCATAGGACGGATCGGTGAGGATTTCCTGGTAGCCGGTGAGCGCGGTGTTGAAGCAGACTTCGGCGACGGCGGAGCCGGTGGCGCCCAGGCCGCGGCCCTCGATGACGGTGCCGTCGGCCAGCACCAGAAGGGCGGTCGGCTTTTCGCTGGCCCAGGCGGGCGTCATCTCGGCCATGGCGGCACTCCTATCTGGCTGTGCGCTTCGATGACGGACCATCCGCGCAGCAAACGGCGTGGCAGCGATTTCTCGAGCCTCAGCACGTCAATTCATTGTCTTATGCAAGGCCGAGTACATAGGGGAAGGTGCCAGAACGGTCAATAATGCAGCCAAGGCCCCGCATCGATTTATTTCGTCGAACAATATCAGTGGTTTGTCGGTCAGTTCAAGATTTGCCTTGTGCTCCCGGCGAGGTTATGGTCCGCGCCGTTTGTAGGAGAAGAGCACGATGCGCGGAAAGATCGCCGAATCCCTGAAGAGCGCGATGAAGGCGCAGGACAAGCACCGGCTGCCGACATTGCGGCTGATCCAGGCCGCCATCCACGACCGCGACATCGCCAATCGCGGGTCGGGCAAGGATCCCGCCAGCGATGAGGAGATCCTGCAGATCCTGGCCAAGATGGTGAAGCAGCGCGAGGAATCGGCGAAGGCATTCGAGGACGGCAAGCGCCCGGAACTGGCCGCACAGGAGCGTGGCGAGATGGAGATCATCCGCGGCTTCCTGCCGACGCAGCTTGACGATGCAGCGATCACGGCCGCGGCCCGAGAGGCGATCGCGGCGACGGGTGCCGCCAGCCAGAAAGACATGGGCAAGGTGATCGCCGCGCTGAAGCAGAAATATGCCGGCCAGATGGATTTCGGCAAGGCCAGCGGCATTGTCAAAGGGCTGCTGCAGTAGGGCGTCGCCGACACGATCCAACCGTCGAACCATGTTCAAAGAGGTCGACATCGCCCGCCTGAACTGGGACGGTGTGCGCATCGCGCATTGCCGGCTGCCGCCTTCGCAGGCGCATGAACTCGTTCCGGCTTCGGGGCCGGGCGCGATAGCGACAGGCTACAATGGCCAGCGCCAGGCGGTGGTCCAATTGGCCAACGGCAGGACCGTCGCCCGCACAATACCGCGCGGCACGATCGGGCTGACGGGCGCAGAGCCCATCTACTGGCTGCGAACGCAGCGGTCCGCGGAAATCCTGGAGATCAGCGCATCGCCGGAGTTGCGGTGCGAGATCGCGACGGCGTTGGGTGTCGGCAACCATGCCGATCTTGCCGACATGCACGGCTGGGCGGACCATCATGCATGGGCGATCCTCGACCGGTTTCGCGCCGCTGCACGAAGTCGGCTGGCCTTGTCCGATGTCGTGCGCGATGGCCTTGTGCGGCAGCTTTATAACAGGGTCTACTGCGCGAAGTTTGGCGGTCGCGCCGACGCCTGGCGCGGATCGCCGCTGGACGGCCGCCGGCTCGGCCGCACGCTGCAATTCATCGAGGCGCATGTCGATGCGAGCTTGAGCATAGCAGCGCTCGCCGCCGTTGCCGCCTACAGCCCGTTTCACTTCGCGCGCTCGTTCAGGCTGACGACGGGATGGTCGCCGCACCAATTTGTGATGGCCAGACGGCTCGAGCATGCACGGGCGCTGTTGTTGGAAGGGAACAGGTCGACGGTGGAGTCCATCGCCTACCGCTGCGGCTTCACCAATCTCAGCCATTTCCGAGGGCTGATGCGCTCGCGGTTGGGCGTCCTGCCCAGTGAGGTCGTGAGCTAGTTCAAAACAGCAAGATTCGACCTGTTCGCCGTCCGCCCGATCGCCCTACCGTGCCTTGCAATTCATTCTGGCAACGCGAACCGGGGTTGGCTCATGGCAACGACAAATGTTCCCCTTTCAGGCAAGGTGGCTGTTATCACCGGCAGCGCGCGCAATAAATATGGGGCGCGCTTTCGCCGTCGCGCTGGCGCGGCTCGGTGCAGACATCTCAGTCCATCATCATGGGACCGCTTCAAAGAGCGATGCCGAGGAAACGGCACGGCTGGTGCGCGAACACGGCACGCGCACCATCATCGTCGACGGGGACCTGACCGACACCAAGGTCGTCAAGCACTTGTTCGAGGCGACCCTTGGCGCGTTTGGCCGCGTCGATATCGTCATCAACAATGCCGGGCTGGTGATCAAGAAGCCGTTCACCGACATCAGCGAGGCCGAATTCGACCGCTCCTTCGGCATCAACGCCAAGGCCGCCTTCTTCGTCATGCAGGAGGCAGCACGCTGCATCGCCGATAATGGCCGCATCATCAACATGGGCACGACGCGACCATTCCCTTCTATTCGGTTTATGCCGGGGCGAAGGCCGCGCTCGAAGATTTCACCCGTGCGCTGGCCAGGGAAATCGGCGGGCGGGGCGTCACCGTCAATGTGGTCGCGCCCGGGCCGATCAACGATCCCTTCTATCACGGTGCCGAAACGCCGGAGTCGGTTGCACGGGCAACGACCGCCAGCGTCGCCGGCCGGCTGGGGCATATCGAAGACATTGTTCCGGTGATCGAGTTCCTGGCTTCGCCGCAATCGCAATGGATCACAGCGCAGACCCTTTACATCCATGGCGGTTACCTGGCCCGATAGGGTCAGCAGGCCGAAATGGGTACTGTCCGGCCGCGCCGGCGGCGATAGGGACTGTCCTTACCATGACTTTGGCTCTCGCCGCCTCACACAAGGGTTGCGGGGCCAAATAGGTGTTTTCGCGCTACCTTGCATAAACAGGTAGCGTGCTATATACAGGTCGCGAATTCGAGGCCTGCCATGACCGACTCCATCCTCGTCCAGTTGCGAAAAGGCGCGCTTGATCTGTGCGTCCTGGCCGTGCTGTCGCGGGGTGAGAGCTATGGCTATGAAATCGCCAGCACGCTGGTTGCCGCGGTGAACATGGGGGAAGGCACGATCTATCCCCTGATGCGCCGGATGCAGAATGACGGGCTGGTCGCCACCCGCATCGTCGAGTCGAGCAGCGGGCCGCCGCGTAAATATTACCGGCTCACGCTACTCGGCCAGCAGGCTTTCGAAGCTCACCGCCGCGACTGGCGATCCTTCGCGGGGGCCGTCGACAAACTTCTCGAGGATTTGCCATGACCAGGGATGCCTTCTTGCGCACGCTGAGACAGGGACTCGCCGGCCTGCCGCCGCAGGAGATCGAGGATATCGTTGGGGACTATGCCGCCCATTTCGCCGATGCTTCGGGCCGCGGCGAAGCGGAGGTCGCGGCGGCCCTGGGTGATCCGACAAGGATCGCCCGCGAGCTGCGCGCCGAGGCCGGCCTGCGCCGTTTCGAAGCGCATTGGAGCGTGTCGAACATGCTGGCGGCGACAATCGCCCTGGCCGGCCTTGCCTTCGTCGACATCGTCTTCCTGTTGCCGTTGCTCATCACGGCGGTCGTGCTTGCGCTCGGGCTTGGTATCACGCTCGTTGCCATCGGCGTGCTCGGCATCAAGATCATTCTCACCACGCTGATGTTCGAGCCGGGCACTGCCTTCTCGCTCACACTGGGACGCCTCTTCATCGGCGCTGGACTGGTGAGCGGCTTCCTTGGCGGCGGCGCCTTGCTGCTGGAGGGCATGGGCGCGGGCATACGGGTTGTCGGGCGCTACGCCCGGCTGCATTCCCGCATTGTCCAGCCAGACCGCTCCGTTTGAGCGCCGCCAAGCGCTTGCAATTCGTCATCACGTTGAAGGAAACGGATCATGACTGGAAAACTGGCACTTGTCGCAACTGCCGGGTTGGTCGGCGCAGCCCTGTTCTTGGCCGTTGGCATCGGGCTTGCAGGACCGGATTGGGTCAACGCGGGAGGATCGTGGATCAGCGGCCAATCCACCTGCGGCGCGATCACGTCCGTCAGAAAGCAAGTTACGCTGCCGTTCAGCGCCAATGACAGCTTCACCATCGCCTTGCCGGCTTCGGTCCGCTACCAGCTGGGCGACAAGGCCGAAGCTGTCGTCAGCGGCGATTCCACGCTGATCGATCATGTGCGCATGGAGGGCAGCCAGCTCAGCCTGGATTGTGAGACGGGCTGGTTTTCGCCCCGGCTCGACGTCACCGTTTCGGGACCGGCGATTTCGGACTGGCGGCTGGTCGGCAGTGGCGAGCTAACCCTGTCGCAGGTCAACCAGCCCGAGCTGCGGCTGAAAATTCGCGGCAGCGGCAGCGTGGTTGCCAATGGCAGCACCCAAGCGGTCGATCTTGAGATCTCCGGTTCGGGCTCGGGGCGGCTCAAGGACCTGATCGCCCAATCCGCGCAGGTCGAGATCCGCGGCAGCGGCGACGCGGAGGTTACCGCACAGGCGGATGCGGATGTCTCGATTTCCGGCAGCGGTGACGTCGATCTCTATGGGCACCCGACCATGCGGCGGTCGCAGGTCAGAGGCAGCGGCAGCATCACGCAGGTGCCGTAGCCGGCGGCCTGCAATCCTCGAAAGGCCGGATCGTGACAGGCTTTAGGGCTTGCGGGCCCGGCCCGGGGAGCGCTCGGCATCTCTCAGGGGATTTTCCGAGGCTCCAATGCGCGGCGCAAGGCCGGCGCTTCCTGCTGGATGTGATCCCATAGCCGGTTGGCGACCGGCCCGTGCGGCCGGTCGCGGCGGCGCGCCACCACCAGTTCGTCGGTGCGGCCCGGCATATGGCGGCCGGCAATGGAGCGCAGGCGTCCGTCGTGTAATTCGTCCTCGATCAGGAAGCGGGGCAAGTGGCCCCAGCCAAGGCCCTGCAGGATAATCTCCTTCTTCATGCCCTGGTCAGGCACCAGGCATTGCGGCGCGCCTTCGACCATGAAGTAGTCCTGCCGTGGCGAATGGCGGGCGGTGTCGCGCATGACGCATTGGGTGAGCGCCCGCATCTGGTCCAGTGTGATCGGCTGCGTGAGGCGCTCGGGCAGGAAGCCCGGCGCCACCACCGGAATGAACGGCACCTTGCACAGATCGATCCATTCCACCCGCGCGTCGCCCTTGTCGATCCAGTGCAGGATCAGATCGGCCTCGTCATCGAAAAGCCGCTCCCAAGGGCCGCCGACGGCTTCGAAATGCAGATGCAGCCGCGTGCCCGGGCATTGGGCGAAGAACCGTCCGAGCATGCCCAGCACCTGCGGCCGCGGGCAGAGGTCGCCGATCACGACATGGATCTCGCTTTCCTCGCCCATCGAGAGCTGGGCGGCATGGACGCGCAGGCCTTCCAGTTCGCGCAGCAGCGATTGCGCCCGGCGGTGGAACGACAGTCCCGCCTCGGTCGGGCGCACGCGATAGCCGGTGCGATCGAGCAGAACGAGGTCGAGCTGTCGTTCGAGCTTGGCGACGGCGGCGAACACCGCCGGGTGCGAGCGATGCAGCAGTGCCGCCGCAGGCTGAAAGCCGCCGGTGCGGATCACCGCATCGAAGCACTGCAAATCGTGCAAGGTGAATTCGGCCATGTCAGATTCAACTACAGAGTTTGTCCTATCTTTGTAATATCAACAAAAGCCCGCCACGACTACGTTCCGCCTCATTCAACCTTCCAGAAGGACTCTTCATCATGAGTGAGCTGAATTTCGTGACTGTCGGCGACCGCACGCGCATCGCCTATCGCTTCGATGGCGATGCCGCAAAGCCGGTGCTGGTGCTGTCGAACTCCATCGGCACCACGCTGCACATGTGGGACGGGCAGGCCGGCGAGCTTTCAAAACATTTCCGTCTTCTGCGCTACGACTTTCGCGGCCATGGCGGGTCAAGCGCCCCGGTCGGTGCCTATTCGCTCGACCGGCTTGGCCGCGACGTGATCGAACTGCTCGACGCGCTCGGTCTTGGGCGGGTGCATTTCCTCGGACTGTCGCTCGGCGGCTTCGTCGGGCAGTGGCTCGGCATCCATGCGCCGGAGCGGATCGACAGGCTGATCCTGAGCAACACCTCGTCGCATCTGGCGCCGGCAAGCTATTTCGACGAGCGGATTGCCGTTGTCCGGCAGGCGCCGGACATGGCTGAAACCGCCGAAATCTTCCTCGACAACTGGTTCCCCGCGCGGATGGTGGCGGCCAACGAACCGGTCATCGAGGAATTTCGCACGATGCTGCTCGCGATCGACCGGCAAGGCCTGGCTGGCCTGTTCGCCGCCGTTCGCGATGCCGATCTTCGCCGCACGGTGGCGCTGATCAACCGGCCGACGCTGGTGATCGCCGGCGAGCATGACACGGTGACGGCCGCCAGCCACAGCGAACTGATCGCAGCGGCCGTGCCCGGCGCGAAGCTGATTGTGCTGCCGGCGGTCCACCTGTCGAATGTGGAGTATCCGGCGGAGTTCATGGAGGCCGTGCTCGGTTTTCTGCGCTGACCGAGAGTCTACTCCCGTGGGGTCTGCTGTGGAGCGGACCTCACGGCCCCTTGCACATCGGTACCGGCTGCGGTGGCGGTGCCGGGTGGTCCTGCTTGTATTGGGCGATGATCGGTTCGAGGGTTTTTCGCGGCCAGAATTTCGGCGTGCCGATTTCCTTCAGGCAGGATGCGTTCCAATAGGGTGCTTCGCCCGATGGCGAATGGCTTTTTGCCGCCTGCGCGACAGCGGCGATGTCACGCGATTCCGGATAGATGTAGAGCGTCGTCGGATTGTCCTTGACCATCGCGATGATCTGCTGCGCATCCGTCGGTGACCAGCTGGTGCAGCCATTGCTGCGGCCGCCGGCATAGTCCACCAGCTTGCCGAACGGCACCAGGCCGTCATGGTCGGCGTAGGAGCTGTTGGGGCTTTTGCGCATGCACATGCCGCGCAGCACCTGCGCCGCATGGCCGCCGATCACCCGCTGCCTGGCATTGGCGGCTTCGCCTTCGCCGTCGAACTGGATGAAGGTGCGCTGGAAAGCCACGTCCTGTTTCGCGCCGGTACGATAAAAACCCTTGAAGGATGTCTTCGCCTCGCTGGTCATGTAGGCGCCGCCGGCGGTCAGTTCGGAATCCATGGCATTGCCGAAGTTCTTGGAGCACCGCCTGCCGTTCGAAAAATCGACCGTGCCTTTCAGATTCCGGCCGCCGCCGTGACCCGACGAGATGGCGTGAAACGACTGGCTGGCCTCGCAAATGACGTAGTACCGGCGTCCGAGCACGCCATTGCCCATGTCGCCGGGACGCGTCGCATCCATGGCGAAGTAACAGGGATTCCTGACCGCGCCTTGCGCCACCTTTTTCAGGTAGAGCGCGCGCGCCCGCTCCAGCACCACGGTCGAGATCTGGCCATCGCTGTCGCCGACATGGGCCTGCAGCCAGGCCGGGATGGCCGAGGGCGCGGCAATGGACCGGGCCGTCGCGGTCAGGGCAATGACGATGACGAGAAAGCTGAGGGTGACGACCACACCCAGAGGGAAAAATCTCAACCGCACCGGTTCAAGTCTCCTGCCGAGGCCATGCGAATCCCTGCGGTGTTATATCCGCAATCCATCATAAAATGTCTCGCGGCAATCGGCGAAACACATCTTGTTTAGCGCGCCGCAAGTCCGCACGAAGAACCGGGGCCGGCGCGCACCGCCCATAGGCCGGGATGCTGGTCCAAGGCTTGCGGCTCCACCGACATGCGCGATTTTCGATCCGCAAGGGTTGAGCTATGATGTGATTCTGGCGTGGCCCACGCCTCCTCCCTCCAATGGGAAGCATCTGTTCATGCGGGGCACTCTCATCACCGAACCGACTGTTCGAGCGCAAGGCATAAGGAGGGGTTGCGAAAACGGCTCGCACCGGGAGGTTTGCCATGAAACTATCCGCGCCCATCTACCATCTGAAACGTCAGGCCAGGCTGTTGTCGCGCCAGGCAGGGATTCCGCTCCACCAGGCGCTTGATCGCGTTGCCGCGCAGCAAGGTTTTACCAGCTGGAGCCTGTTGGCGGCCAAACTGTCCGAGGCAGCGCCCGCCGGCGGATTGTTCGAGCAACTGAGACCCGGCGACCTGGTCCTGGTCGGCGCGCGACCCGGCCACGGCAAAACGCTGATGAGCCTCGAACTCGCGGTCGAGGCGATGAAGTCAGGCCATCGCAGCGTGTTCTTCACGCTGGAATATACGCAACGCGATGTGCTGGACCGGTTTCGCGCCATCGGCGTCGAGCCGGCCCGGTTCGACCAGTTGTTCGAATTCGACACTTCCGATGCCATCAGCGCCGACTACATCGTCAGGATCTTGCGATCGGCGCCACGCGGCACGCTGGCGGTCATCGACTACCTGCAATTGCTCGACCAAAGACGTGAGAACCCCGGCCTGATGGAACAGGTGTGCACACTGAAGGCTTTCGCGCGCGACAGCGGCGTCATCCTGGTTTTCATCTCGCAGATCGACCGATCCTACAATCCCGAGACCAAGCCGGTTCCCGATATCGGCGACATCAGGTTGCCCAACCCGCTCGATCTGTCGCTGTTCGACAAGGCCTGCTTCCTGAACAAGGGCGAGATCCGCTCCCAGGCGGCTTGAGCGCTCCAACGGCCAAGGCTATCTCTGCCTAACTTGGAGAGCATCGATCATGGTTGAGATCGTCAAACCCGCGCTTGAACATCTGCCTTCCTACAAGGCGGCGCTCGAGCGCGGCTGGTCGCCGGACAATGTGCGGCTCCAGGAGGCGACGCGCGAGCAACTGGCGGCGATAGAGCAGGATCCGGTCACGTTCCTGGCCAGCCTCGACGATGCCGAGGCCAGGGGTGGCCCGATCACCTTGCCCGACGGCACGCAAGTGCCGCGCCTGCCGGGCTTCCGCCGCTGGATCTGGGATGGCGAGGCATCGGGCTCGATCGGCTTTCGCTGGCAGAAGGGCACGGCGGAACTGCCCTCGCATGTGCTTGGCCATATCGGCTATGCGGTGGTGCCGTGGAAGCGACGGCGCGGCTATGCCACCGAAGCCTTGCGGCAGATGCTGGACGAGGCGAGGGCGGTCGGCCTGCCCTATGTCGAGATCACCGCCAAGCCGGGCAATCCGGCGTCGCACAAGGTGATCCTGGCCAATGGCGGCAGGCTGGTCGAGCGCTTCTTCGAGGACGCCGCCTATGGCGGGGTGGAGAGTTTGCGGTTCCGGATCGAGCTGTAGGTCGCCTTCTGGGCGACATTAGCTAGCGTTGCTGACCGCGCAGCCAGTCGGCCAGCGATGCGCGATGCTTGCCGGCCCTGCCGGTGAAGGCCCCGGCGGACAGCATGGAGTTCAACACCGCCTCGTGCGTGGCTTCCGCCGCCGCGCGAAAAAGGATGTCGATGCGCGCCTCATTGAGCGCGAGCAGGGGCACCAGATCGCGGCTTTCATCGTGGTCGACCAGATTGCCGGTGCTGAAGGCGATGGCGATGTCACCACTGCCATGGCCCCAGAAGGAGCCGAGCCTGGCGATGCCGGCTCCGGCGCGGCGCGCCACTCTTTCAAGCTGGCGGTGTTCGAGCGGCACATCGGTTGCCAGCACGATCATGACCGAACCGCGCTCGACCCCGGCCGGTTGTCCGGGGTCCGGCCGGCGCCCATCGGGCAGAACGAGGTCTCCGGGTCTGCCGAAATTCGACAGAACGAGAACACCGAGGTGATGGCCGCCGCCGAGCGCGATTCTTCTGGACGCCGAGCCGATGCCGCCCTTGAAGCCGAAGCAAGTCATTCCCGTTCCGGCGCCGACATTGCCTTGTTCGACTTCGCCCTCATGCGCGTCCGCCAGCGCGGCGAGGGCGTGTTCCTCTGATATCGCCAGAGCCTGGATGTCGTTCAGCGGACCGTCATTGCATTCGCCGACCAGCGGATTGACGGTTCCGGTGGAGCGGCCGATATCCGGGTTCTGGCGGATGGCGTCGCGGATCAGCGCCGTGGCGCAGGTGCCGACCGAGAGCGTGTTGGTCAAGAGAACAGGCGTTTCGATGGTGCCGAGCTCCTGCACTTGCGTCAGGCCGATGGTCTTGCCGAAGCCGTTGATGACATGGCTTGCCGCCGTCACCTTCTTGCGAAACAGATTTCCGCCATGCGGCAGGATCGCGGTCACGCCGGTGTTGGTGTCGCCGTTGCGCAGCGTGCAATGGCCGACGCGTATACCGGGCACATCGGTGATCGCATTGCGCGCGCCCCCCGGCAAGATGCCGCAGCTCAGGCCGAAACCGCTGACAGTGCTCGCCATGTCTGCTCCTGGTCTCACGAGCGCACGCGCCCAAGCCGAGGTCCGCGCCGGACCGGATTTCGCTATGAGACGTGCTCGTCCGCACACAGCGCATGGTCGGACAGCGCGCGAATGACGTAGCAGTCGCCGACCGTCTTGCCGTCGCAGCAGGAGGCGATGCGCTCCAGCTCGGTTTCCAGCCGCTTCAGTTGGGCGATCTTTTCGCGCACCGAAATCAGCTGTTCCTGCGCGATCTTGTCGGCATGGCCGCAGGGCTGCTCGGGATGACCGCTGAGATCGATCAGGGCGCGGATGTCTTCGACGGCGAAGCCGAGGTCGCGGGCGTGGCGGATGAAGGCCAGCCGTTCCAGCTCGTGCCGGGAGTAGCGGCGCTGGTTGCCTTCCGAGCGCTCGGCCGCCGCGACCAGGCCCATCTGCTCGTAATAGCGGATGGTCGGCACCTTGACCCCGGTGCGGCGGGAGAGATCACCGATCGAAAACATGCATTTTGCCTCTTGAAGCTCTAGTGACTAGAGCAATTACAGTGGCTGGCATCAGGGTTCAAGACCCGTGCGGCGGCACGCCGCGTGGGTGAGAAAGCAGACGGGTGATGGCATGACTTCTCCTCTAACGCAGACACGGTTCAAGATCGGCGGCATGGATTGCGCGTCCTGCGCGGCCAAGATCGACACGGCGGTGCGCCGTCTCGACGGTGTCGCGGATGTCTCGGTTTCGGTGACCGGCGCCAGCATGACGGTCAGCCATGGCGGGCCGCTCAGCGACGTCAAGGTGCTGCGGCAGGTGGCGCGGCTGGGCTACGGCATCGTCAAGGCGGAGGCCAGGACCGATGGGCCGGAGACCAGGGCGCATGATCATGCCGCTCATGATCACGAAGGCCATGACCATGGCGGCGGCCAACAAATCACCAAAGAGGCCGCTGGGTCGTCCCATCTGCACAGCCACCCCGCACCGGGGCAGGCGTGGTGGCGTACCCGCCGTGCGGCGCTGACGCTGGCTTGTGCCGCAGCGGTGCTCGCCGCCTATGGCATAGGCCATCTGTTTCTTTCGGCCGAGCGCTGGGCTTTCCTGGCGGCGTTGCTGGTCGGTCTCGTGCCGATCGCGCGGCGCGCGCTGATGGCTGCCTTGGCCGGAACGCCGTTCTCGATCGAGATGCTGATGACCATTGCCGCTGCTGGTGCGGTGATGATCAATGCAACGGAAGAAGCCGCCGCCGTGGTGGTGCTGTTCCTGATCGGCGAGCTTCTTGAAGGGGTCGCCGCCGGCCGGGCGCGGGCCAGCATACAGGGCCTGGCTGATCTGGTGCCGAAGACGGCGCTTGTCGAGCGGGGAGGCGGCACGGTCGAAGTTCCCGCCGAACAGCTCGCCGTGGGCCACGTCATCGTGGTGCGGCCGGGCGACCGCATCCCGGCCGATGGCGAGATTGTGGAAGGCTCGAGCGACATTGACGAGGCGCCGGTGACCGGCGAAAGCACGCCGAAGCGCAAGGGTGTCGCGGAACCCGTCTTCGCCGGCACGATCAACAGCGATGGCGTGCTGAAAGTGCGCGTGACAGCGGCGGCTTCCGACAACACCATCGCCCGCGTCGTGCGCCTGGTCGAGGAGGCGCAGGAGGCCAAGGCGCCGACCGAGCGCTTCATCGATCGCTTCTCGCGATACTATACCCCGGGCGTGCTGGCGGTCGGCGCGTTGGTGGCCGTGCTGCCGCCGCTCATCGCCGGCGGCGACTGGAGCGAATGGATCTACAAGGGCCTGGCGATCCTCTTAATCGGCTGCCCCTGCGCGCTGGTCATCTCGACGCCCGCCGCGATCGCCGCCGGTCTGGCGACCGGGGCGCGGCGCGGCCTGCTGATGAAGGGTGGCGCGGTGCTGGAAGGCTTTCGCCGGATCACGGCGGTGGCCTTCGACAAGACCGGCACGCTGACCGCGGGCAAGCCTGCCATTACCGACATCGTTGCCTATGGCCGCGATGAGCGCAGCGTGCTGGCGCTGGCGGCGGCGCTCGAACAAGGCTCCAGCCATCCGCTGGCGGTGGCGATCCTGGACAGGGCCAGCGCCGCCAAGGCGCCGGTGCCGCCGGCGCTGGCCGCCAGAGCGATCTCGGGCAAGGGGGTTGAGGGCAGTGTCGGCGGCGTGGCTGTCTTCCTCGGATCCGGCCCGGCGGCGGGCGAACGCGCAGATATTACGGAAGCACAGCGCCTTGCCATCGACAGCCTCAACGGCCAGGGCAAGACCGTGTCGGTGCTGGTCGCCGATGGCGTGGTGGCCGGGCTGATCGCCATGCGTGACGAGCCACGGCCGGATGCGGCGGCTGGCATTGCGGCGCTCAAGGCGGAGGGCATCCGCGCGGTGATGCTGACCGGCGACAATCGCCGCACGGCGCAAGCCATCGCCGCTTCGCTCGGCATCGAGGCGCGGACGGAACTGCTGCCGCAGGACAAGCAGCGCATCGTCGGCGAATTGCAGCGCGAGGGGCTGAAGGTGGCCAAGGTCGGTGATGGCATCAACGACGCGCCGGCGCTCGCCGCAGCCGACATCGGCATCGCCATGGGCGGCGGCACCGACGTGGCGCTGGAGACGGCGGACGCGGCGATCCTGCATGGCCGCGTCCTGGACGTTGCCCGCATGGTGCGGCTGTCGCGGGCGGTGATGGCCAATATCGGCCAGAACATCACCGTGGCGCTGGGACTGAAGGCGGTGTTTCTGGTCACCACCATTTCAGGCATTACCGGCCTGTGGCCGGCGATCCTGGCCGACACCGGCGCCACCGTGCTGGTCACCGCCAACGCCATGCGTCTGTTGCGCTGGCGCGGGTGAGGCTACTCCGCCGGTGCCGTCAGCGGCGGCGTGGCGTTGCTGCGCGCTTCCCAGACCTGGGAGATGGCAGCCACCACCACGGCGACCAGCATGGCGAAAGCGCCCACCACGGGCAAGCTGCGGTAGCCGTAGCCGGCATTGAGCATGGCGGCGCCCAGCGACGCGGCCAGCGCGATGCCGACATTGAAGCCGGACGGGATCAGTGATGAGGCAAGATTGGACGCGTCGGCCGTCCAGGCCAGGATGCGGGTCTGGATCGGCGTGCCGATGGCGAAGTTGAGGCCGCCCCAGATGACGATCGCCACGATCATCGGCACGGGGTAGGGGCTGACGGCATAGATGACCGCCAGCGTCACCGCTTGCAGGGCCAGCATGGTGATGAGCGACGGCATCAGCTTCCAGTCCGACAGCTTGCCGCCGAGGAAGACGCCAAGCGTCGCGCCGACGCCGTTGAGCAGCAGCACCCAGGGCACCAGGTCTTCGTCGAGCCCGGTGACCTCAAGCAAGGTCGGCGTGATGTAGGTGAACAGGCAGAACTGGCCGAGCATCAGCATGAGCATCAGGATCAGCGAGGTCCAGACCTGCTGGCGCGCCAGCACGCGGACCTCACGCGCCAGGCCGGCGGGCTTGGCCTGATACCCGGCGGTGCGCGGCAGAAGGGCAGTCATCGCGAGCGTTGCCGCCACGCCGAGCACACACATCACCCAGAAGGTGGCGCGCCAGCCCCAGATGTTGCCGATGGCGGTGCCCGCCGGCACGCCGATGACGTTGGAGACGGTGAGGCCGGACAGGATGACCGCGACCGCCATGCCGCGTTTGTCCTCGGGAACCAGGCCGACGGCGACCACCATGGCGACGCCGAAATAGGCGCCGTGCGCGACTGCCACGGCGATGCGCAGCAGCAGCATCGAGGTAAAGTCGGGCGCCAGCGCGCAGGCCGCCTGGCCGATGGTGAAGACGATGGCGAGGCCGAGCAGCAAGGTCTTGCGCGGCAGGGATTTGGTGGCGAGCGCCAGCAGCGGGCCGCCAATGGCGATGCCGCAGGCATAGCCGGAGACGAGATAGCCGGCGGATGGAACCGAAACGCCGAGCCCTTCCGCCACTTGCGGCAGCACGCCGGCAATGACGAATTCGGTGGTGCCGAAAGCGAAAGCGGCGATGAACAGGGCAATGAGCGGAAGCGACATGGGAAAGCCTTGGCTGGAACGGCGTCAAACCACGGATGGGCGGCGCGGGCAATCCAGAAATTTTTGTCGCGACTTTAGGTTTTCTTGACCGAACCCCCTCGCGTCAGCCGCTGGCTTGGCAATTGGCAGTGCATGCCGGCAGTGGGCAAGCTGCTAGACCGGGGTCCTGCGCCCGTAAGGGATCTTCAGCCATGCGCGCTCATGAAAATAGTAGAGCAGCGACTTGGTGAAGACCTCCGTCACGCCGATGGCGGCCGCCAGCTTGATGCTACCAGTCACCACAAGCGAGATGATCATCGTGTCGATGGTGCCGGTTATGCGCCAGGAAAGCGCCTTGGCGAAACTGCGCGAATGGGTGTCCATCGATTTCCTCCCGGGGGCATCAGATGCTTAGCCGACGGGCGGGAGGGTGAGCAAAGACTAATTTTGCCGTTCGAGCCGGAACGACGCAAGCTTGTTCCCAAATTGACGCCGCCGTGGCAAATCCCTTCTCGTTAGCTGGCCTTCAGTCGTGATCCTGTGAGAAGGCCGCGCTCTTCGAGCACCGGATAGGCCATCGAGGCCAGCAGTGAATTGATCTGCTTCAGGTCGCGGATGGTGTCGAGGTGGATCGAGCTGGTCTCGACGCTTTTGGCGGTGCCTTCGCGCAGCCGCAGGAAATGGCTGGCGCTGGTTTCCTTCTCGCGGTCGCGCAGTTGGTCCTTCTCCAGCACCAGCTGACGCGCCGTTTCGGGGTCGCGCGAGACCAGCACGTTGAAGGCAAGCCTTGCATTGGCCAGCACCGAGCCGTGGAAGGCGCACAATTCGCTCCAGCCCTCGTCGGTGAACTCCAGCCCGCGATCGACCTTCTTCTTCACGTGCACCAGCATGTTGCGCACGATGATGTCGCCGACCTGCTCGAGCTTGACGCAGGCGCCGATCAGTTCCTGGCAGCGCAGCGCCTCGTCCTCGGTCAGCGGGTTCTTGGTGACCTTGGCGAGGTAGAGTTTGATCGCCGCATGCTTGCGGTCGACACGGTCGTCGAGGGCGGCCAACGCCTTGATCTTGTCGGTGTCGGCACTCTCGTAGAGCTCGATGATGCGCTTCAGCATGATCTCGACTGTCTCGCAGACCCGCACCACCTCGCGCGTCGCATTGGCCAGCGCCTGGCTCGGCACATCCAGCGCGCTCTCGTTGAGCGCGGACAATTCGATGACGTCGAGCGAGGCGGCCGGCGCTGCCTTGGTGCCGAGCGCGACGATCTTCTCCGAGGCGCGGTAGACGAAGCCGGCCAGCGGTAGGCCGGCCAGCAGGATGATGACGTTGAACAGGATGTGGGCGTTGACTATCTGGTCGGCCGCCGTCGCGCCGAGGAAGCCGACATGCGGCCGGACGATCATGAACAGGACCAGCATGACCAGCGAGCCCAGCCCGCGCATCAGCAGATTGCCGATCGGCACGACGCGCACGGCGGGCCCGGCTGACCGGGTCAGCATCGGGGCGATGATGGAAGAGCCGAGATTGACGCCGAGGATGAGGACGACGCCGAGTTCAGGGCTGATCAGGCCGCGGCCGGCCAGGGTCGCCATCAAAAGCACCGCGGCGATGCTGGACTGGAACAGCCAGGTGATCAGCGCCGCCAAGAGATAGGCGGTGACGGAATCGCTGGAGAAGTAATTGATGATGACCGGCATGAGCTGGCTGTTGCGCAGCGGCTCCGACGCCTGGCCGATCATTTCCAGCGACAGGATCAAGAGGCCGATGCCGACCAGGATGCGGCCGGTCTGGCGCCAGTCGCGACGCTCGGTGGCCATAAACATCACCGTGCCGGTGATCAGGCAGAGCGGCACCAGCAGCGTGAGGTCGAAAGTCAGCAGCTTGACCACCAGCGCCGAGCCGATCTCGGCGCCGCGCACGGCCAATTGGCCGGCGGCGCCCGAGACGATACCAGAACCGGCGAAGGAGCCGACCAAAAGCGTCACGGCAGTCGAACTCTGCAGGGCGATGGCAAGGCCGGTGCCGGCCAGCACCGCCATGATCGGATTGCGCATGGTGGCGCGCAGCCTGTGGCGCAGCACATCGCCATAGGCGCGCTCGACGCCGGTCTTCACCATGCGGGTGGCAAACAGCATCAGCGCCACGGCGCCGGCCAGATGCAGAAGGACGACGGAGCCGCTCATTTCGGCGCCTGCATGAGGACAGGGCACGCAGTGCGGGCGGCGCGGCGAACAGGCGGAAAAGCAAGGGTTCGAATCATGATCATGACACTGTGAATAATAGCGGGAATATTTTAGCCGGATAATAAAACTTTGTCGATTTCAAGAGGCCGCCGCGTGGCGACAGGCCGTGTCGGGAAATGGACGGGTATGCAAATGGTTGCACAGCCGGGCTTTGGCCGATCCGGAGAACGGCTGCTTTTGCCGAGTGGCCGACACTCATCTTTGCGATGATGCTCAAATATCTGCAATAAGCACAAGATTTCATTACACAATTGTAATGCCGGCGTTCAGTTTCAGTTCATCCGTCGGCCGCTATTCCTCGGGCATCGACAACCAAGGAGATTTCTCATGAAGCGCATTGTTCTTTCTGTCCTCGCCGTCTCGATGCTGGCCGCCACCTCACTTGCCGGCCAGGCCGCGCCGATGAACGCGCCGGTCGCGCCGCAGTCGAATTACACCAAGGTCGACTGGCAGAAGCCGGGCCACCACAATGATGTGAGGAAGCGCGTCTTCAAGAAGAAGGTCGTCGTGAAGCGGAACCACTGGCGCAACGGCCAGAAATATTCGGGCTGGAGGCAGCACCAGCCGATCCGCGACTATGGCCGGTACGGCCTGCATCGTCCCGGCCGCGGCCAGGAATGGATCCGCGTCGGCAACGACTATGTGCTGGTGAGTGTCCTATCCGGCATCATCTTCGGCGCGATCGCCGCGCATTAAGCTTCCAGCATTGGCCTGGAAAAGAGGGCGGCCCGCAACGGCCGCCTTTCTTTTTGCCCTGTGGAAACCGGGTATGGCCGGTATTGGGGGTCGTCGGATTTCGCTGGCATGATTATATGGTGGGGAAACGAGTTCCCTCAATGCGCTTTCCGCCCGCCTTTCTCGACGAGATCCGCGACCGCGTGCCGATTTCATCGGTTATCGGCCGGCGCGTCGCGTGGGATCGCAGGAAGACCAACGCGTCGCGTGGCGACTTTTGGGCCTGCTGCCCGTTCCATGGCGAGAAGAGCCCGTCTTTCCACTGCGAGGACAAGAAGGGCCGCTACCATTGTTTCGGCTGCTCGGTCTCGGGCGATCATTTCAAATTCCTGACCGAACTCGACGGAATGAGTTTCCCCGAAGCGGTCGAGAAGATCGCCGACATGGCAGGCGTGCCGATGCCGGTGCGCGACGCCCAGGAAGAGCGGCGCGAGAAGGAACGCGCCAGCCTGACCGACGTCATGGAGATGGCGACCACCTTCTTCCAGGAGCGGCTGCAGGGGCCTGAGGGGGCAAAGGCCCGCGCCTATCTCAGGGACCGCGGGCTGACGCCGGCGACGCAGCAGTCGTTCCGGCTGGGCTACGCCCCGGACAGCCGCAACGCGCTCAAGGAACATCTTGCCGCCAAGGGCGTGCCGAAGGCCGATATCGAAGCCTGTGGGCTGGTGCGGCACGGCGACGACATTCCGGTCTCCTATGACTGGTTCCGCGACCGCATCATGTTCCCGATCCCGGATTCGCGCGGCAAGATCATCGCTTTTGGCGGCCGGGCGCTGGCGCCCGATGCGCTGGCCAAGTACATGAACTCGCCCGACACCGAGCTCTTCCACAAGGGCAACGTGCTTTACAATTTCGCCCGGGCGCGCAAGGCGCTCGCCAAGGATGGCACGGTCATTGCCGTCGAAGGCTATATGGACGTCATCGCGTTGGCGCAGGCCGGGTTCGAGAATGCCGTGGCGCCGCTCGGCACCGCGCTCACCGAAAACCAGCTCGAACTGTTGTGGCGCATGGCGCCGGAGCCGATGCTGTGCTTCGACGGCGACAAGGCCGGGCTGAAGGCGGCATGGCGTGCCGCAGATCTGGCATTACCGTCGGTGCAGGCCGGGCGCTCGGCACGTTTTGCGCTGCTGCCGGAGGGCAAGGATCCCGACGACCTGGTCAAGGCCGAAGGGCCGGACGCGTTCCGCGCCGTGCTCGCCGACGCGCGGCCGCTGGTCGACCTGTTGTGGATGCGGGAGACCGCGGGCGGTGTCTTCGACACGCCGGAGCGCCGGGCGGAACTGGGAAAGACGCTGCGGGAGTTGACCAGCCGCATCCGCGACGAAAGCACGCGCTATCACTATCAGCAGGAAATGCGTGAGCGGGAAAAGAGCTTCTTCGGCTCGCAGCGCGATACACGGCAAGGGCGCCAGGACTGGAAACCGGGGCAGGGCAAGGCAGCCGCACCCGGTGGGCAGTTCGCCAAGCCTGGTGGCGGCCGCATGGCGATCACCGAAAGCCTCGGCCAGTCGGCGCTGGTCAAGCGCGGCAGCGAGGGCATGTCGGTGCGCGAGGCGACGATCATCGTGGCGCTGGTCAACCATCCGGCGCTGATCGACGAGAATTTCGCCCATGTCGAATTTCTCGACCTCGCCAATTCCGAGCTGCAGCGGCTGCACGCCGCCATCCTCGACGCGATGGCGCATGACATGGCCAATGACCGCCACGCCGTGGTGGCGACGATCGAGCGTGCCGGCTGCGCCGAGATCTGGGAGCGCGCCGTCGGCCTGATCCGGCGGGCACGGCAATGGCCGGCGCTGGAGACGGCAGCACTCGACGACGCCCGCGACGCTCTGAACCAGGCGCTGCACTTGCAGCGCAGCGCGCGCACCTTACATAAGGAGCTGAAACAGGCGGAAGCGGCGCTCGAAGCAGATCCATCGGACGAAAACTTCCGCCATCTGATCGAAATTCAGGCGCAATTTCAGGATGTACAGGCGACGGAAGCGCTGATCGAAGGATTCGGCGTTTCGTCGGGCAGGGCTGGGCGAGCCTAAGTGCAACTGAGTGCAGGAATGAGAGCGTGGCCGGGCTTCCCAGGGGAGCAAGGCGCGCTAAGTCGGGTAATTGATTCGCTTTTTTCATGCGAATCATGCCAGAGGCGCTTGACCTTCAGACAGAATGGCGGAATCAGGACGATTCGAAACGTTAACCCGCACCCGCGCCGACGGGAAATGAGCGATGTGAGGTACTGGTCACTGGACAGGCAGGCCGCCTGCCACAGATATCAGGGTTAATCTGGACTTAACGATCAATGAAGTTAGTGGCCCGGTGAAGCGCGTTTCGAAACGAGCCTATCCGATTTGACTGGTCCGACAGCTTACGCGGCCCCGATGCCCGGCCGCTAGGAGAAGATAAAAATTATGGCGACTAAGGAAAAGGAAGAGGTCGAGACCGAACGCGAAGGCGCCACCGATGGCCCTCTGCTCGACCTTTCCGATGATGCTGTCAAGAAGATGATCAAGGCCGCCAAGAAGCGCGGCTATGTCACGATGGACGAGCTGAATTCGGTGCTGCCTTCCGAGGAAGTGACCTCCGAGCAGATCGAGGACACGATGGCGATGCTGTCCGACATGGGCATCAACGTCGTCGAGGATGACGAGCAGGGCGAAGAGGCCGAGGCCGGCGACACCGCGGCGGACGCCGAGGAAGACGCCAACGAGCTGGCCGAACAGACCGGCACGGCGGTCGCCGCCACCACCACCAAGAAAGAGCCGACCGACCGCACCGACGATCCGGTGCGCATGTATCTGCGCGAAATGGGCTCGGTCGAGCTGCTGTCGCGCGAGGGCGAAATCGCCATTGCCAAGCGCATCGAGGCCGGTCGCGAGACGATGATCGCGGGCCTGTGCGAAAGCCCGCTGACCTTCCAGGCCATCATCATCTGGCGCGACGAGCTCAACGAATCCAAGATCCTGCTGCGCGAGATCATCGATCTCGAAGCGACCTATGCCGGCCCGGAAGCCAAGCAGGCGCCGGTGGTCGAGCGCATCGAGGAAGCGCCGAAGGCCGAGGAAAAGCCGCGCCGCGGGCGTGACGATGAAGACGACATCACCAATGTCGGCGCCGATACGCGCGGCATCGGGGACGATGACGAGGAAGACGAGGACGAGGCGAGCCTGTCACTGGCGGCGATGGAAGCCGAACTGCGTCCGCAGGTGATGGAGACGCTCGACGTCATCGCCGACACCTACAAGAAGCTGCGCAAGCTGCAGGACCAGCAGGTCGAGAACCGTCTGGCCGCCGCCGGCACGCTGTCGCCCAGCCAGGACCGCCGGCTGAAGGAGCTGAAGGACCAGCTGATCAAGGCGGTGAAGTCGCTGTCGCTCAACACGGCGCGCATCGAGGCGCTGGTCGAGCAGCTTTACGACATCAACAAACGCCTGGTGCAGAACGAGGGCAAGCTGTTGCGCCTCGCCGAAAGCTATGGCGTGCGCCGCGAGGAGTTCCTGAAGGAATACCAGGGTTCCGAGCTCGATCCCAACTGGACGCGCGCGATCGGCAATCTGACCTCGCGCGGCTGGAAGGAATTCACCAAGAACGAGAAGGATGCGATCAAGGACCTGCGCGCCGAGATCCAGCACCTGGCCACCGAAACGGCGATCTCGATCCTTGAATTCCGCAAGATCGTCAACCAGGTGCAGAAGGGCGAGCGCGAAGCCGCGATCGCCAAGAAGGAAATGGTCGAGGCCAATCTGCGCCTCGTCATCTCCATCGCCAAGAAATACACCAATCGCGGCCTGCAGTTCCTCGACCTGATCCAGGAAGGCAATATCGGCCTGATGAAGGCGGTCGATAAGTTCGAATACCGCCGCGGCTACAAGTTCTCGACCTACGCGACATGGTGGATCCGGCAGGCGATCACGCGTTCGATCGCCGATCAGGCGCGCACCATCCGCATCCCGGTGCACATGATCGAGACGATCAACAAGATCGTGCGCACCTCGCGCCAGATGCTGCACGAGATCGGCCGCGAGCCGACGCCGGAGGAACTGGCCGAAAAGCTCGCCATGCCGCTCGAAAAAGTGCGCAAGGTCTTGAAGATCGCCAAGGAGCCGATCTCGCTCGAAACGCCGGTCGGCGACGAGGAGGATTCGCATCTGGGCGATTTCATCGAGGACAAGATGGCGATCCTGCCGATCGACGCGGCGATCCAGGCCAATCTGCGCGAGACCACCACGCGGGTTCTCGCCTCGCTGACACCGCGCGAGGAGCGTGTGCTGCGCATGCGCTTCGGCATCGGCATGAACACCGACCACACGCTGGAAGAAGTCGGCCAGCAGTTCTCGGTCACCCGCGAGCGTATCCGCCAGATCGAAGCCAAGGCGCTACGCAAGCTCAAGCACCCGAGCCGGTCGCGCAAGCTGCGCAGCTTCCTCGACAGCTGAGACAGACCGACAGCAAAATCTAAAAGGGCGCCACTGGCGCCCTTTTTCGTTTGTGGCGCGCGCTCTTGCAGCTCGCAGCCTTCGGGAGGATAATTTCCAGGTCGGATGCATTTTCTGGGCGACAACCCGGATGCCCGCCCCGGCGAAGATGCCGTGCTCCGTGGCCCCGGAGGGAGGTGTGCCATGACAAGCTACATCGTGCTGATGAACTGGACGGAGCAGGGCGCGAAGAACGTGCGCGACTCGCCGAAGCGGCTCGATGCCGCCAGGAAGCAGCTGGGCGACATGGGCGGCTCGTTCAAGGCGTTCTACCTGACGATGGGTGAATACGACATGGTGGCGGTGGTCGAAGCACCCGACGATGCCGTCCTGGCACGTTTCTCGCTGATGCTTGCGGCGGCCGGCAACATACGGACGCGGACGCTGAAAGCCTTTCCCGAATTCGCCTACCGCGAGATCATCTCGTCGCTTGGATAGCAAGCGGCAGGTTTGAAGGCGATGACAAGGGTATCCGGCCTGACGGCGCTTTGCCGCAGGACAGGACGCTTCGCCGTGATAGACTGCGGCCAGGGGAACGCGATGAAGAAAGTCTCGATACTGGCTGCCAGCATTGCCTTGATATCGTCGATGCCTTTCGCCGCAGGTGCTGCCGCGCAAAAACCGGTCGGCATGGCCAATCCGGCATCCGCCCATTGCGGCGAGATCGGCGGGCGTCTGGTGATCAGGAAGGACAGAGCCGGCAACGAATACGGGTTTTGCCGGCTGCCCAAAGGGCGCCTGTGCGAAGAGTGGGCGCTGTTTCGCGACAACAAATGCATCGGGCCAAAGGCGGCGATGGGCGGCAAATGACATGCGCGCTGTCATAGGGTGAGATGATGTCCGAAACACATTCGCATCTTTGGCCCGGCGTGCCGCTCGCCCTTGGCTCGGCCGCTCTGTTCGGCGCGACGCCGCCGCTTTCCAAGCTGCTGCTCGATGCCGTGAACCCCTTCATGCTGGCTGGCCTGCTCTATCTCGGCGCCGGTCTCGGCCTCGCTCTCTATCGCTTGCTTCGCGGCAAGCAGGCGGCGGCTGGCGAACCGCAACTGGCCGCCCGGGAAATCCCTTGGCTGGCGCTTGCAATCGGCATGGGTGGCATCCTCGCGCCGGTGCTGTTGATGTTCGGCCTCAGCCTCAACACGGCATCCAGTTCAGCGCTGCTGCTCAACCTGGAAGGGTTGGCGACGATGGCGATCGCCTGGCTCGTCTACCGCGAGAATGTCGACCGGCGCCTGCTTTTCGGCGCCGTCGCCATCCTGGCGGGCGCGGTGCTGTTGTCGTGGGACGGCGGCGGCGTTGCCTTCAACCCGGGCGCCCTGCTGGTGGCGGGGGCTTGCGTGGCCTGGGGGCTGGACAACAATTTCACGCGTAGGATTTCAGCCACCGACCCCGTGGTGATCGCCATGCTGAAAGGCCTGGTGGCGGGTGCAGCCAATGTCGGGTTGGGGCTGGCTTCCGGGGCGTCGTTTCCCACGACGCCCATTGTCGCGGCCACGGCCGCGGTCGGCTTCCTCGGCATCGGCGTCAGCCTGGTGATGTTCATCCTGGCGCTGCGCCATCTCGGGACGGCGCGCACAGGCGCCTATTATTCGCTGGCTCCGTTCATTGGTGCGCTGCTGGCCATCGCCATGCTGGGCGATGCCGTCACACTCAAGCTGGGGATCGCGGGGCTTCTGATGGGCGTCGGCCTGTGGCTGCATCTGTCGGAACGCCACGACCATGAGCATGACCATGAGGCGCTAGAACACGAGCACAGCCATGTGCATGACGAGCACCACCAGCACGATCATGACGGGCCTTTGAGTGAGCCGCATTCGCATTGGCACCGGCATGCGCCGATGCGCCACCGGCATCCGCATTATCCGGACCTGCATCATCGGCATAGCCACGGCTGAGCATGCCAAGATCATGCTCAAGCAAACACCCAAGCCTGAACTGACCGTCTGGTACAACACGCGTTGCCCTGTCTGCGATGCGGGCATCATCTGGCAAAAGCGGCGGCTGATCGAAGCGGTCAAGGCCGGGCGGATCGAGTTTCGCGACATCAATCTGGAGCCGGCGGCGCTTGGCCGTTTTGGCGCCTCGCTGGAAGACATCCGCCGCCGGCTGCACGCCACCGACGCGGCCGGCCGGCTGCTGGTCGGCGCCGATGTCGCGATTGCCATATGGCAGGCGACACCGGGCGAGGGCTGGCTGGCCACGCTTTTCGGCAATCCGATGGCCTTGCCGCTGACACGCCTTGCCTATGATCGCTTCGCCGACCTGCTCTACGCCTGGAACCGGCGCAAGGGCCGCTGGTAATCCTTGTCTTGCCTGTCGCCTCTCGCAGCGTTGACTTCAATCAATGCTGCCCCGCTCGATAGTACCGACTATGGAACCATCACTTTTGATAAGGGTCTGGGATGGAGAAGATCGACTTCAAAAAAATCATGAAGGCGTTCTGGCAGCCTCCTGCCGGTGTGTTTTCCCTGGTCGATGTTCCCAAGCTGCAGTTTGCGATGATCGACGGCAAGGGTGACCCGAATACCTCCGAAGAATACCGGCATGCGATCGAATGGCTCTACTCGGTGAGCTATCCCCTGAAGTTCATGTCGAAAAAGGAACTCGGCAAGGATTATGGCGTGGCTCCGTTGGAAGGCCTCTGGTGGGCCGAGGACATGTCGAGCTTCCTGACGGGCGACAAGGATCTCTGGTCGTGGACCATGATGATCATGCAGCCGGACTGGATCCCAGCCGAAATGTTCGAGGCGGCTCTCGAAAAGGCGCGCGCGAAGCTCGGCCAGCCGCCCGAAAGTCTCAGATTGCAGTCCTTTCACGAAGGGCTGGCGGTGCAGATCATGCATATCGGACCCTATAGCGCGGAAGGGCCTACGATCCTGCGCCTGCATGAGGAATTCCTGCCCGCCAACGGTCTCGTCGAAAACGGAAAGCACCACGAGATCTACCTGGGTGACCCCCGCAAGGCGGCACCAGAAAAACTGAAAACGGTGATCCGCCAGCCGGTCAAGAAACGATAGACCTGACGACACCGCAGGTCGAAGGGGCCTGAAGGTACCTTCCAGCCCGATGTCAGCGCTCGCGCAATGGTCGTCGACCCGCGAAGCGCCTTCTAGCCGCGTGTCCGGCGAAAGCAAGCCTCTGGTTCCATGCCTCGATACATCGTAAGATATATCTTGACTCCGAGAGGGCAGCTGCTTAATTAAGATATATCGTAAGATAGAACTCAAAGGAGCAATCATGCACAGACATAGTCATTTCGGCGAACGCATGTTCATGCACATGGCCGGCAAATTCGGTGGCAGAGGGGGCGGCGGCTTTGGTCCGTTCGGCCATGGCGGTCGTGGCGGCGGACGCGGTGGTCCGGGCGACATGTTCCGCGCCGGCCGCATGCTGGCCGACGGCGACCTCAAGCTGATCACGCTGTCGCTGCTGGCCGAGGCGCCGCGCCATGGCTACGACATCATCAAGGCACTGGAAGAGCGCACCAGCGGCATCTACAGCCCGAGCCCGGGCGTGGTCTACCCGACGCTAACCTTCCTGGAAGAGGCCGGCTATGCCGTCTCGTCGAGCGAAGGCAACAAGAAGGTGTTTTCCATCACCGAGGCCGGACAGGCGCATCTTGCCGACAATCGCGAGATGATCGACGGCGTGCTCGACCACCTCGAGCGCTTTGGCCGCAAGATGGCCAAGGCGCGCGATTGGTTCGGCTGGAACGATGATGGCGAGGACCGCCGCGGCGGCCGGGGCGGCCGTGGCGAGCGTTCGGAGACGCGCGACGAATTCCGCGCCATCCGCCACCGCCTGCGCGCTGCGCTGGGCGACATCGTCGATGCCCCGGCCGAAAAGCAGGCCGAGGCGATCGCCATTCTCGAAGCCGCGGCGGAAGCGCTGGAAGCGCTGACGCACCGCTGATCCAGGCGCAACAAACGCATGAAAAAAGCCCGGGGCGACCCGGGCTTATTTGCGTCAGCGCAGATGCGGATCATTCCTTGCCGACATATTCGCTGATCAGCTTTTCGTTGCGGGCCTTCTCGATCTTGGCGGTCATCTCGGCCGACAGGCGCTCATCGGTGCGGTACTTGACCAGGTTCACGAGGCTGCCCGTGAGCAGAAGGATGCCCATGGCCCAGTAGCCCTTGGTCGACAGGTCGACTGGCGCCAGCCACAGCGACAGGCCGAGCATGAAATAGGCGGCTCCGACCGAGGCGGTGTTGAACATGATGTAGGTCTGATTGGCGTTCATTGGAGTTGTCCGTGGGTTCGATGGTGTTGGGTTGATGGAGTCAGGTCTGCGAAGACCGGTTTCAGTTGATGGTCTTCAGGCGCTCGAGCACGTCCCTGGCGCGCACCCTCACCGCCGGACCGTGTCCAGCATCGGCAAGGCGATCGCAGATCGCTTCGTGACGCAGTTCGCCGTCGATCTCGTCGAGAATGCCTGCCTCCTCGAACGGATCGCTGGCTGCCGTGATGCGGGCGAGCAATTCCTCGGCGTCGTTGAGGCTTGCCGAATGGCCGATCGACCTGACGAGGCGTGACTGCGCCTTGCGCTCGGCATCGATGGCGCGGGCCGAGATCATACCCTGGTTCAAGTCGATGATGCGGCGATGCGCCCGCTCCACCGAAACGCGCATCCGTAACGTCTTTTCGCCAAGGCTCTGCACCGTGGCGCGGCGGACTTCGCGCTCATTCTCCAGTTCGGCGATGGCCGCGGCACCGCTTTCGGCAAGCCCGGTGTTGCCGGCGGCCAGCGCGCTGAGCGTGCGGCTTTCGAGATCGGCGTGGCGTCGTTCGAGCTGGTCGAGACCGGCCTGCTCGGCGCGCTGGCGAACGATCAGCGTGGCGAGTGTCTGCTTGGCGGCGGCAAGGCCCGTCTCGGCGTCGCGGATGCGTTGCGCCAGAAGGTCGATGGCGAAGCGATCCTTCAAGCCGTCCTCGGCCCGTGCGCTGGCGCCGTCGAGCAATGTTCTGATCAGGCTAAGCATGGTTCTTCTCCCTTCGAGTGTTGCCGTGAACAATGTTCACGAAGCCAACATAGCAGGAAATGAACATTGTTCAAGAGGATTTTTGAACACTGTTCACGAAATCCCGGATGTGGTAAACGGAGGGGCGATCGTGGTTCGAACAGCCCGGGTCGAGGGCAAGGGCATCCATAAGGACAAACATGGCACTGGACAGGGAAGAAATAGGCGAGCGGGTGCTGGCGATTGCCGAGGTGCTGCTCAACGAGGGCGGCATGGACAATCTGAAGGCCAGGACCATCGCCGAGCAGGCGGGCATTTCGGTCGGCTCGGTCTACAATCTGTTTTCCGACCTCGACGGGGTGCATCGTGCCGTCAACATGCGGCTACTCGAACGGTTGGGCGCGGCAGGGGCGGCGGCGATGGCCGATCTTTCCCAGCGCGGCATCACCGATGTGCGCCAGCGCCTGCTGGCACTGGCCAGCGCCTATGTGCGTTTCGTCGAGGCGCATCCGGGCAGCTGGCCGGCGCTGCTGGCCTTCAACAGGCGCCGTCCGACGCTGACCGAGCCGGATGCCTATGAGGCGCGGCTCGACCAGCTGTTCGAGATCATCGCCGGCGTGCTCGCCGGCGGCGACTTCGACCTCGACGACCACACGCGCCGGATCGCGGCCCGCACATTGTGGTCAAGCGTGCATGGCATCGTCACCAGCGGCTATGCCGGCAGGTCCGTTCGCCGGCAGGCCGACGAGATCGACCAGCAGATCGAGCTGCTGGTCGCCGTCTTCATCAGGGGGCTGGAGCACGGCGGCGCATTCGCGCATGCTGGGACAACAGCGTAGTGGCTTGACGTCGAGGGTTGACGCGTCGCTCGGATTCGCGAACGTGGCAGAGCGGGGCAATGAAGAGCCGGATGATGACGACAGTCAACGATTCTACCCCAGCAGCGCGGGAATTATATCTTGATCTCCTGGTCAGGATATTGCTCAACACCATTTACCGGGATCCCGCCATCAACCCGGGGGTCCGTCCGATGGTGGTCGAGCCGTTCAACCCGAAAACCCGCGCGATCGGCAAGGATTGGCCAACCCAAGCTCACACGATGGTCGGCCAGGCTCGCCTCGAGAACTTGCGCAATCTATCGCAGCAGGTGCTGGACGACGGCATCGTTGGCGACTTCATCGAAACGGGCGTCTGGCGCGGTGGCTGCTGCATCCTGATGCGCGGGGTTCTTGCCGCGAACCAGATCCATGACCGCAAGGTCTATGTCGCGGACTCATTCGCCGGCCTGCCGGCGCCAAACGAAGAGCTCTATCCCCGGGATGCCGGATGGAACCTTAACGTGTTCAAGGAGTTGGCAGTCTCGCTGGAGACGGTCAAGGACAATTTCTCACGTTATGGGCTGCTCGACGAGCAGGTCGTGTTCGTGGAAGGGATGTTCAGCGACACGCTGCCGTCGCTGTCGGCCGGGCCGTTCGCGCTGCTGCGGCTCGATGGCGATCTGTACGAGTCGACCATTGTGGCGCTGAATTCCCTTTACCCCAAATTGTCCCGGGGCGGTGTTGTCATCATCGACGATCGCGCCCTCGATCCATGCCAACGCGCGGTGATCGATTTTCGCGATCGACACGGCATCACGGCACCGATGCAGGAGGTCGACTGGACCGGATCCTGGTGGCGCAAGGAATGAAAGTTGTTAGCGAACGCGACGGAGATAGCCGTTGACGTTCCACGTCACATTGGTGCCGAAGTGGTCGCAAAGGCCGGTATCGATTTCATAGTCCTGTCCACGATCGCGCAAGAACAGCTCGACCGCACGGCGCGGGCCGCCCATCAGCCTGGCGACATATTCAGGGCCATAAAGATCGTCGACAATACCGTCCTCGACGACAATATACTCTCCGGCAACCAACCAACGATCGAAGAAGCGGAGCACGGCGAGCGTCGTCTCGCAATGATGGTCCGCGTCCTCGATGACGAACATCGGTCTGAGGAGGTTCTCCATCAGATCCGCCGGTAAGGTTGCCGCCAGGTTGCGACCGTCGCCACGATGAAACGTCACGTCCGGCACGCTGATCGAGGGCGGCGTGATGTCGATCGAGTGAATGACGCAGTCGACCCCGAAGCTGCGCAGGATATCGGCAAACCAGAGCGCGCTGCCGCCCCATTTGGAGCCGATCTCGATCAATGTCCGGGGCTTCTGCTGCCAAAGCAGCATTTGGTACAGCGCCAGATCGAATGGATTTTTGTAGGTGGGCACGCCCTTGTAAGTGTAGCGCATCGCGCCGTCTTGAATGCGCGCAAGCGGTGCACCAAGCAATGCACTTCCGATGGCAAGACGTTCAATCATACGGTTGTCCTTCAAGCCGACGTCAAACCCGATTATCCGGTATGCCGCCGAGAAAAAGCGTGAGCGGGACACTCTTCGATTGGCGGTTCAGAAGGCAGTTGCGGAAGAAACTCGTTGGCCATGAACGGCTTACTGGTACGAAATATCGTCACCCATATTCAAGGACATTCATGGCAGGCAGCGGTATATTGCCGATCGCGATTGAATTCCCATGCGCCCCCCGCAACCCACACCGGTCACCAGGACAGGGGGGAACAGTGAGAGGGGGCTGGAACGCGGCGGCACATTCGCGCATGCTGGAACAACAGCGCCGTGAATCGCGAACTGGGCAGGCCGCGATTGCAGGGCGAACAAGGAGATTTGAGCGATGTCTTTTTTGAAACGTCTTTTCGGCGGCGGTGAAGCGGCCGAGCCCAAGAGTGCGGCACCCGCCAAGCAGGTCGAGCACAAGGGTTTCCTGATCAGCGCCACGCCCTACAAGAACGATGGCCAGTACCAGACCTGCGGCATCGTCTCCAAGGAGATCGACGGTGTGGTGAAAGAGCACAAATTCATCCGCGCCGACCGCTTCGCCGGCCTCGACGACGCCGTCGACATCTCGATCAAGAAGGGCATCCAGCTGGTCGATGAACAGGGCGAGCGGATGTTCGGCTAGGGCTCGGCCACGTGCCGCCAGCATAAATCCAGCTTATCATTACCCCTAGTTTTTGAAGACGTTACAGTGTCTTTCGCCATCTGTAGCTTCGACGCTACAGATGGGAAATGACTGGGATTTGGTGGGTTGATGCAGACACATGCGCGGGTGGTGATTGTTGGCGGCGGGTGCGTCGGCGCGGGCATCCTCTACGGTCTGGCGAAGCGCGGCTGGACCGACATCGCGCTGCTCGAACGCACGCAGCTGACGGCCGGCTCGACCTGGCATGCGGCCGGCCTCGTCCCGTCCTATGCCCGCAACATCAATATTGGCCGGATGATCAACAAGACCATCGAGATCTATGAAGGGCTCGAGGCCGAGACCGGGCAGCCGGTCGGCTGGCACAAATGCGGCCAGCTGCGCATTGCCAATTCCAGGGACCGGCTCGACGAATACAAGAGCTATATGAGCGTGGCCGAGGTTCAGGGCATGCGGGCGCATTTGCTGTCGCCGGCGGAGGCGAGGGCGCTCTGCCCGCTTCTCGACAACAAGCAGATGCTGGGCGCGCTCTATCATCCCGATGACGGCCATATCGCGCCGGCCGACGTGACCCATGCCATGGCCAAGGGCGCGCGGGATCTGGGCGCCAAGATTTATCTGAACACCGAGGTCACCGGCTTTCAGCGAACCGCCGGCGGCGAATGGCGGGTCCAGACGAACAAGGGCGACATCATCTGCGAGCATGTGGTCTGCGCGACCGGCAATTACGCGCGCCAGACCGGCGCGCTGCTCGGCCTCGACATCCCCGCCATCCCGATCCTGCACCAGTACTGGATCACCGAGCCCGTGCCGGAGATCGTCGAGCGTAAAAAGCAGGGACGCGCGGAAATGCCGATCCTGCGCGACGAGGGTTTCGAAGGCTATCTGCGCGAGGAGGGCGACGGCTTCATGTTCGGGCCCTACGAGCGCACCGAACACCTCAAGCTGTTTGCCGAGGATGGCGTTCCAGCCTGGTTCGGCGCCGATCTCGTCGAAGAGGATTTCGAGGCGGTGTCGTGGAACTGGGAGCAGGCAACGCAGCTCGTGCCGGCGCTGGGACGCGCCGGGATCAAGGCCAATGTCCGTGGCCCCTTCCAGATGACGGCGGATGAGCTTCCCCTGATGGGGCCGGCCTGGGGCCTGCCCAATGTCTGGCTGGCCGAGGGCGTGCCGGGCGGCATATTGTGGGGCGGCACGATCGGTTATTATCTGTCGGAGCGGATCGTCGAGGGCGGCAACAGCCTCGACATCTCCGATCTCGATCCGCGCCGCTTCGGCGACTACGCCAACAAGGCCTGGACGCGCGAAAAGGTGCGCGAGGCCTGGGGCACGCATGCGGAGCAGAAATATCCGGGACAGGACATGCCCGCCGCCCGACCGCAGAAGACCGCACCGTCCTATGCGCGGCTGACCGGACTGGGTGCGGTCTGGGGCGTGCTCAACGGCTGGGAAATGCCCAACTGGTTCGCGCCCAAGGGCGTCGAGGCCAAGGACCAGTACAGCTGGCGCTGGACCGAAAAGGGCGTGTTCGTCGGCGAGGAGGTGCAGGCCGTGCGCAACGCCGTCGGCCTGGTCGAGATGACGCCGATGACCAAGTTCGAAGTGTCGGGGCCAGGTGCGGGCGCCTGGCTCGACAGGATTCTCGCCAACCGGTTGCCTGCGACCGGGCGGGCCGTTCTGGCGCATCACCTCACCGCCGCCGGTGGCGTGCAGGCGGAATATATGGTGGCGCGGCTTAGCGACGATAGTTTCTACCTGATTTCGACGCCGCGCGCCGAGCGCTGGAATTTCGACGATCTCACAAAACTGCTTCCCGCCGATGGCAGCGTCAGCCTGAAGAACGTCACCAACGAGCGCGGCTGCTTCACGGTCGTTGGGCCAAAGGCACGCGAAGTTCTACAGCCGCTCACCGAGATCGACCTGTCGAATGCGGGCTTTCCCTGGTTCGGCGTGAATACCGGCAGTGTGGCGCTTGCCAGCGACGTGCGGCTGTTGCGCGTCAACTACGAAGGCGAGCTCGGCTGGGAACTCTATCATCCCATGGCCTACCAGCGGCAATTGCTCGACGCGATGCTGGGAGAGGGCGAGAAGCATGGCATGCGCCTCGTCGGCCTGCATGCGCTGGAATCGCTGCGGCTGGAGAAATCCTACCGCGCCATGTATCGCGACATGAATCCCGAGCTCAACGCGCTGGAGAGCGGGCTTGAACGCTTCATCCGTCTCGACAAGGGCGATTTCGTCGGCCGCGACGCGGTCCTGAAATACAAGGCGAGGAACGATCAGCGCAGATCGGTGACGCTCAGAATAGAGACCGAAGGCGCCAGCACGCTCGCTTCCGAAGGTCTGTACATCGGCGGCGAGCTGGTCGGGCGCATCACGTCGGGCGGCTACGGCTACACGCTCGGACATGATGTGGCGCTGGCGCTGCTGCCGGAACGTCTCGGCACGCCCGGCACGAGGCTCGACGTCGCGATCCTGGGAGAATGGAAGACCGCTGAGGTCATCGCGGATTCGCCCTATGATCCCACCTCGGCCAGGGCGCGGATGTAGCGCGCCCGCCATGAAGCGTTGATGCCTCAAACCGCCAGCGAATAGCCCAGATCGCGCAATGGCAGCTGGCGCACGCGTTCTCCGGTGGCGGCGAAGATGGCGTTGCCAAGGGCTGGCGCCAGCGCCGGGAAGGCGGGTTCGCCCATGCCGGTCGGCGGATTGTCCGACTGGATGAAATAAGGATCGATGGTCATCGGCGCGAAGGGCATGCGCAGGATCGGATAGGCGTTGTAGTTCTGCTCCTGTATCAGGCCATTTTCGATGTTGATCTTGAGCCCCATGGCGGTCGAGAGCGCGTCGGTCGACGCGCCCTGCGCCTGGGCTTCGGATCCGGCCATGTCGATGATCGGGCCGACATCGAGCACCACCAGGATGCGTGCGATCTTGATCCGCTTGTTGGCGTCCACGCTGAGTTCGACCGCCTGCGCGACATGGCCGGCATGGGAATAACACCAGGCCAGGCCCAGTCCGCTGCCCTTCGGCAGCGTCTTGCCCCAGCCAGCCTTGTCGGCGCACATCTTGATCACGCCGGTGGCCCGGCTGGGGCTGAAGTTGACGGTTCTGTCCTTGGGCACCAGTTCAGGCACGTCGCGGTTCACCGCGTCGAGAAGGAATTCGACATGGTCGCGACCCGATGCAAGCGACAGTTCATGCATGAAGCTTTGCGCGGCGAAGACCTGGGCATTGTCGCCCGGCGCGCGCCAGGCGCCGGTGGGGATCCTCAGCGGGAACATGGTCTTGGCGCGGCGCAGGTTCGGCGCCTTGATCGAGTATCTCAGATTGTCGGTAAGGTTGGCGCCTGAAGCCTCTTTCTTCCCGTCGGCGGTGAAGGTGATGAAGTGTTCCTGCCAGGCGTCGAGCCTGCCCCCCTTGTCGATCGCGCCCTTGAACTGGTGGTAACCGGCGGGCCGGTAGAAGTCGTGGGCGAAATCGTCTTCGCGGGTCCACTGCAGCTTGACCGGGTCCTTGACCCTTTTGGCGATGGCTGCTGCCTCGCAGGCATAGTCGTTGACCAGCCGCCGCCCGAAACCGCCACCGACCCGGGTCTGGTGCATCACCACTTTTTCCGGCGCAATGCCTGCCACCTTGGCGACTATCGGCAAGCCCCGATCGGGTTGCTGGGTGGGCACCCACATTTCCATCACCCCGTCATGCCAATGCGCGGTGGTGTTCATCGGCTCCAGCGGCACATGCGCGGCGAAGGGATATTCGTAGTAGGCCTCCACGGTCTTGGCGGCATTGGCGAAGGATTTGTCGACGTCACCGATGTTGTCGTCGGGCTTTTGCGGGAAATTGGCCGCCTGCTTTCTGGCCTCGGCAGAGAATTGCGACGTCGAGTCCTTTGAAGCTTCGCTCAGATCCCAATCCACCTGAAGCTTGTCCTTGGCCTGGAACGCGCTCCAGGTATCCCTGGCGATGATGGCGACGCCCGGCATCACTTCGACCATCATGCCGGTGCCGTCCACAGCGAAAGCGTCGAGGACCCCGTGCAGGGCCTTGATCTCGTTCGCATTGAAGGACCTGACCTTGCCGCTGGCAGCCGGACATTTGGTGTAGGTGGCATAGACCATGCCGGGAAGCTGGACATCGATGCCGAACAACGGCTGGCCGCTGACCACCTTGGGATCGTCGACGCCGCGATAGCGCTTGCCGATCAGGCGGTAGTCGGCGCGGCTCTTAAGCTTCAGGCTCTTGGGATCGGGCACGGGCATTTTCGCGGCGGCGACGGCAAGCGACCCATAGGTCGCGGACCTGCCGCTGGCGGCATGGGTCAAGACGGAATCCCTGGCGGTAATCTGCGAGGAATCCACCGCCCATTGCCCGGCGGCCACGGCGACCAGCATCGCCTTGGCACCGGCACCGGCCTGGCGCAGCTGGTCCCATGCATGCGGGATGGAGGTCGAGCCGCCAGCGCCCTGGCTGCCATAGACCTTGGGATTGATATCGGCCTGTTCCATGACGACATGGTTCCAGTCGGCGTCGAGTTCGTCGGCAATGATCACGCCGAAAGAGGTCTTGATGCCCTGGCCGATCTCCGGGCATTTGGAATAGATGGTGATCGTGTTGTCCGGAGCGATACGGATGAAGGCGTTCATCGCCTGGTCCTTGCCATCAGGCTCATCGACGTTCGCCGTTTCGGCGGCGAACGCTGTACCTCCCAGACGGAACCCCAGCACCAGCCCTGCGGCGCTTGCGCCGGCCAGCTTGAAGAAGGTGCGCCGTCCCATGGTCAGCGACACCCCGGCTGGCGGCACCGAACGGACCTCGCGTATCAGTGCCGAGAGGTAGGCGTCGGATTGGGCAAACTGTGTGTCAGCCATTGGGTGCCTCCTTGGATTGCTGCGCCGCCTGCTGTCGCAAAGCGCTCACATCCTTGCCTGTTAAGTCAGCGCCTTTGGCGCCGAACCGAGCGGTGACGTAGTTGGCCACCGCCGCGATGTCGTCGTCCGAATAGCCAGCGCCAAAGTCCGGCATGAAGATCCTGCCGTCGGTGGTCTTGCGGTTGACGCCGTTGATGACGGTCTGCGCCACATTGGTGGCGCTGGGGTCGTTCACCGCGCGCACGCCGGTCAGCGTGGCAAAGCCGGTGACCGGGCTGACACCGGTCCAGTCGTGGCAGGAGGCGCAGGCGCCGGCGAAGATCTTTTCGCCCCGCGAATTGGCATCCGCCGCCACGCCTTCCCTGTACGAGGCAGGTGCTGCGGTGGTGACGGTGCGCGGCAGGTCGCTCGCATGGGCGGGGATGCTGCGCAGATAGGTCACCAGGGCACGGGTGTCGTCCGGCACGAGATAGCTCAGACTGTCGTCGGCGGCTTCACCCATCGGGCCGGCGGCGCCGCCATGACCCTTGGCATGACCGGTGGACAGATAGGAAGTGAGATCCTCGTCGCTCCAGTCGCCGAGGCCGGAAACGTTGTCGCCGGTGATGTTGTAAGCGCGCCAGCCGGCGGTAAGGGTGCCGGCGAATTTGCCATGATTGTCCAGCGCAAAGGCCAAATTGCGCGGAGTATGACATTCGCCGCAATGGCCCATCGCTTCGGCAAGATAGGCGCCCCGGTTCCATTGCGGGCTCTCACTGGTGTTGGGGCGGAAGCGTTCATCGGGATTGAACATGACGTTCCAGAGCGCCAGCAGGCTGCGCTGGCTGAAGGGCCAGGAAAGCTGGTTTTGCCTGGCCGGGGCATTCACCGGCGCCAGCGTGAAGAGATAGGCCTTGATGGCCAGCGCGTCGGCATCCGTCATGTAGGTGTAGGAGCTGTAGGGCATGGCGGGATAGAGTTTCGCGCCGTCGGCGCGAATGCCCTTGTGCACGGCCGCGAGAAACTGGGTGTCGGTATAGTTGCCGATGCCGGTCTGCTTGTCCGGCGTGATGTTGGTCGAATAGATCGTGCCGAACGGCATGTTGAAGGCGAACCCGCCCGCAAAGGGCGCGCCGCCCGGAGCGGTATGGCAGGCCTGGCAGTCCGCCGCATGGGTCAGATATTCGCCGCGCTTCACCAGATCGGCGCTGGCAAGCTGAGCGGGGACGCCGGTGACATCGGCGCCATGGTAATCCGCCAACGCCACGGTCGAGCCGCCGGCAAAGGACATCGGATCGCGGCCGAGATAAAGCCAGCCCGCGAAACCAAGTGCGACGACGACGATGACCGCAACGACGATGCCGATGATTTTCTTCATGGTCAGGCCGATTTGGCGGCGGCGTTCTTGATGGCCCGGCGGATGCGGATATAGGTCCCGCAGCGGCAGAGATTGCCCGCCATGGCGGCGTCGATGTCGTCATCGTCGGGCTGCGGGTTCGCGTCCAGCAGCGCCGTGGCCGACATGATCTGGCCGGCCTGGCAATAGCCGCATTGCGGAACCGAGGCTTCCATCCAGGCCTTCTGCACCTTGGCGCCGTTGGGCGTGCTGCCGATCCCTTCTATCGTGACGATGGCGCGGGTGCCGACATCGCCGACGGTCAACTGGCAGGAGCGCACCGGCTTGCCGGCCACATGCACCGTGCACACGCCGCATTGGGCGATGCCGCAGCCATATTTGGTGCCGACGAGGCTGAGATGGTCGCGCAGCACCCACAGAAGCGGCATGTCTTCCGGCACATCGACGTCTCGCGACTGTCCGTTGATTGTAAGCGTGAGCATGTGTCCATCCCTGGCTGACGGCGTAATCGATCGAACGACAGATTTGCTCGTCAAAATGATAGGGGAGGGATGGCCGGCAAGTAGGGAACGGATCGTACACATTTCCGGCATCGCCGCTGCCGGGCGGCCGAGCAGAAGCAGAGGGTTGGCTTCGTCAGTCGCGGTTCTTTTGCTATCCCGTGCCGCGCGTCTCCGGCCCACTTCGCCAGTTCCCGTTTCAGGCCCACCAGAGCTGATACCAATGGAAGAAGGGGACCGTTAGTAAAAATCGTGCGCCAACCAGTTTCGCACACGTCAATTTCAGTGCCCCGCGCCCTCGTTAGATAAAACCAAAGCCGGCCACCGCCGGATAATCTCCGGTCGCCCGGAACAAAGCTGACTGGCGCAGGTTAGGTCCCCAGCACATGTGTGCATGAAAGGATCCTTCCCATGAAAACGCGCCTACTTCTGGCCTCACTGGCCACAGCTACAGCCATGGCTTTTGCCTTGCCCGCGCTTGCCGCCGACAGCGCACAGGACTTCGTCGACAAGGCCGCGGCCGGCGGCATGTTCGAGGTCGATTCCAGCAAGCTTGCCGAAAGCAAGGTGCAGGATAAGAGCGTCAAGGATTTCGCCCGCAAGATGATCGACGATCACGGCACCGCCAACGCAAAGTTGGAAACAATCGCCGGCGAGCAGAAGCTGACGGTTCCGAAGGAGCTGGATGCCAAGCACAAGGGTGACGTCGACACTCTGCAGAACGGCAAGGATCCGATCGACGGCCCCTATGTGCAGATGCAGCGCGACGCGCATGCCGATGCCGTCAAGCTGTTCGAGAGTTACGCCAAGGACGGCGACAACGTCGAGCTGAAGACATTCGCCCAGCAGACCGTGCCGACGCTCAAGATGCACCAGGAGATGATCGAAAAGATCGCGGCGACCATGGGCACCCAGTCGTCAAGCTCGCAGACGCCAAAGGTCACGGTTGGTGACAAGCCCGAGCAAGCTCCTCCGCTTCCCGGTGCAAACAGCTTCACCGAAGACCAGGCGAAGGGCCGCATCCAGGATGCCGGTTTCGCCGATGTGTCAAAGCTGACCAAGGACGACCAGGGCATCTGGCGTGGCCAGGCCAACAAGGACGGCAAGAACACCACCGTGGCGCTGGACTACAAGGGCAACGTCGTTGCCGGCACCAACTGAAACTAAGATCCAGGAGATCGAAATCATGAAGACCGTAACCGGACTGTTCGACAATTATGACGATGCTTCCGACGCCGTCGGTGAATTGGAAGCCAGCGGTGTGCCGCATGACGATATCAGCATTGTTTCCAGCAATGCCGACAATCAGCACGACGATGACGGCTCCAAGGCTGCGGATGACGCCGCCGGCGGCGCAGGACTGGGAGCAGCGATCGGCGGTGCCGGTGGACTGCTCGCCGGACTTGGCCTGATGGCTATTCCCGGCGTTGGTCCCGTGGTGGCTGCCGGATGGTTGGCTGCCACTGCGGTTGGAGCCGTTGGCGGCGCGGTGGTTGGCGGCGCGGCTGGCGGCATCGTCGGGGCGCTCACCGATTCCGGTATCCCCGAGAATGATGCCCACGTCTACGCCGAGGGCGTGCGTCGCGGCGGCACGCTGGTCACTGCCAAGGTCGATGATCAGATGGTGCCGGCGGCCGAAAGGATCCTGGGCCAGGCTAAGTCCGTCAACCTCCAGGAACGGCGTGGCGAATACCAGGCCGACGGTTGGACCGGCTTCGATCCGGACGCGGAGAATTACCGCTCGAACGAAATCGGCCGCGACGGCGCTCGCGACGTGAACCGAGTTTGATCGACAGGGCCTCGCTGCCGAAAGGCGGCGGGGCCTTTCTGCCGAAGCTTGGGTTAGCGCATCAAGCCGGCCGCACGAAGCGCATCTTCAATGACCTTGCCAACGCCTGTAGCAGAAGCGCGTGAACCATCGGCCTCCGGTTGTTCGACAGGTTCCACACGCGCTGGCCTCGGCCTTTCCGGCGCAACATAGGTGCGCAAGGCCGCAGCTGCCGTGGGATGCGTCGCCGTAGCGTCAACCGTCGCCTCGCTTCGGGCATCGGCGCCTGCGAGATTCCAAAAAGCCGCCATGCGTCTCGTCGACGATATTCCAACATCCAGCATGAACGGCGCTGCGTGGCCCAAACCGTCCGGTCCCACCGTGTTCAAGGGGGTGCCATGGCCCATGCCGGCAATGGTGTATTTTTCGATCACCTCATTGCCATCGGCGTCGCACCAGACCTGCCGCGTTTGCCCGTCGACAGTCTCCGTTCGACCATGGCCCGCATCGACGCGGTGAACGCCTTGCCATTGGGCGACAAGGGCATCCGCGTTGGACGGCGCCACCGTGCGATCGGCCGTGCCCTGCCAGATCGAAATCTTCGGCCAACGCCCTTTGTGCGATGACGCCTGCACCAGGCGCCGCTGGAGTTCCGACTTAGTCGGGCCACCATGCCCGCGCATGCGATCGAACGCTTCCGGAATCGTCGATGCGCTGCCATAGGCAAGGCCCGCAATGATCGCGCCGCCGGCGAACACGTCCGGATAGGTTGCCAGCATTGCCGCTGCCATGGCGCCGCCCGCTGAAAGACCGGTGATGAAAATGCGCTCTCGGTCCAGGCCATGCTTCGTCACCATGGCTTCGATCATCCGGCGGATGGAAAGCGCTTCACCGCGATCGCGGGTTACATCTTCGGGCACGAACCAGTTGAAGCAGAGATTGGCATTGTTGGCTCGCTGCTGTTCGGGGAACAACACCGCAAACCCTTCTTCGGCCGCCAGACGCGACCAGCCAGCGCTGTGATCGTAGCCCGCCGCGGTCTGCGTGCAGCCGTGCAGGACGACAACCAAGGCTGCTCCCCTCGGCAAGTCCTCGGGTGCGTACAAACGCGCCCGCAGGGCACCCGGATTGGATCCGAACTCGGCGAGATCGGACAGACTGTCGGGGTGGTTTTGTTGGGAAAATGCCGTCCTGCCTCGCATGGCCGAAAGGCGAGCGATCGTATCTGAGATATTCCGCAAATCGAAATCCTAGCCGCCGGAGTGGCGGAAGCCCGAGCACAATGCACTTGCAGCAACATCGTTGCTGCACTGCACAATAACAAGCTTACGCAGGGGTAGGTGAGAGGCGGATGCTCCGTTCGAGGCCGTTCCGATTCTACTGGTCCGAAAAACTCACGCTCACGCCGCGCTGGCGAAAATAGGCCTGCATCAATTTGCGGCCCGAGCGGTTGTTTTGCGCCAACTTGGCCGGATCGAACACAGCCTGTTTCATCCCCTCGCGTGTCAGCGCGGCCTTGAGCGTCGCGATATGTGCGTCGATGTCGGCATTGTCCGCCCGAAGCGATGCATAGATATTCTCGGTCGCCTCGGCCACGGTCAGTTCGCTCACAGCTGTCGTCCTCTTGTTGATTGGGCGGCGGCTTAGCACAGATTCGCGGCGCCGCCGATACCGATGCGTAGCGGCCAGACTGGTCAGCCACACGGATCCGATCGGCGCCGCGCCCTAGGCCGGGCTGCTCCTGGCCGATTTGGCCAGTTCCTGCTCCAGATCCACCAGTTCCTTGCCGCCTGCCATCAGGTTGAGCAGCTGGTCGCGGGTGATTTCGCCCTTGGCGTAGGTGCCGGTGCTCCGACCTCGCTTCAACAGCGTGAAGCGGTCGCCGACGACATAGGCGTGATGGACGTTGTGGGAAATGAAGATGACGCCGATGCCGCGCGCCTTAGACTGCACGATGAGCTTCAGCACCACCGATGCCTGGTGGACACCCAGCGCCTCCGCGCGGATCAAGACGGCCGCCGTCTTGCGAAAAATATAAACTCGATCTAATTTAGTAGATAATAATATCTGGCGGCGCTTTCTAAGTGGTGACGAGGGGCGATATGATTACGAAGAGTCGGATTTTGGCTGGCCTCAGTTCCATCTCAGAGACTGCCTCAAAAAGAAGTGGGTGATTTCAATAGGTTGTGATTCCGTCGGATTTGCAAAGATTCGATGGAGCTCACGATGGCCTGGACTGAAATCACCCGTCGGCACTATGCCCGGCGCGCGACCCGTTATGCAAGCGATCTGACGGATCGTGAATGGAGCCTGGTGCAGCCCTTTCTGCCAGCGGCGCGACGTGTCGGGCGTCCCCGCACCACAGATTTGCGAGAGGTGTTGAACGCGCTGCTCTACATCGCCTCGACGGGTTGCCAGTGGCGTATGCTGCCGAAGGATTTCCCGCCCTGTTCAACCGTTCAGCGTTATTTCTACGAATGGAGAGCAACGGGTCTGTGGAGCCGGATCAACCATCATCTCGTGATGGAAGCACGCGAGTTGGAAGGCAAAGAGGCCAGCCCGACGGCAGGCGTCATAGACAGCCAGAGCGTGAAAACCACCGAAAGCGGCGGCATTCGGGGTTATGATGCCGGAAAAAAGATCAAGGGACGCAAACGTCACATCCTTGTCGACACGCTCGGCCTGATGGTCGGTCTCATGGTCCATACCGCTGACATTCAGGACAGGGACGGTGCTCCGGACCTCTTGAAATCCATCCGCCAAAGATGGCCTTGGCTGCTGCATGTCTTTGCCGATGGCGGCTACGCGGGTGACAAGCTGAAAAGGCGACTGCGGAAAATCGGGCACTGGACACTGGAAATCATCAAGCGATCCGACAAGGCAAAGGGCTTCGAGGTTCTACCGCGCAGATGGGTCGTTGAACGGACCTTCGCATGGCTCGGCAGATGCAGAAGGCTGGCGAAGGACTTCGAGAAATCCGTCGCTTCCGCCGAGGCGTGGATCATGATCGCCCACATACGCCTCATCACGCGCCGTCTCTCAAGATATTGCTATCATTGACCTCTTTTCGAGTCCGACTCTCAGTACTGGTGTCTGCCTGCGGGATCAGGGTTCCTGACATCCAAGAGTTTGGAGATTCTGACGCGCAAAGCCAAATGGTTCAATCGATAGTTCATAATATAAATTGCGAATTGCGTGACTCTTTTTCAGAAATATATTCGAAGAGATCTAGAACATATTTTGATGACTGGGGCGTTCAGTCGCTTTTAAGTCTTACAATAGCGGAGAAAGTGAGTGTTTCCCCGTCGGCTAATTGGATGCCTCACGGCCCTGTATCCACCGTCTTCAACCTCTCCGGAGGCGGTTCTCTGTCATCGGAGGCAACGCGGATTGATAAATTGAATACCTTCAATACCGTAAAGGAGCTTCGAGACATGGGGCCTTGCGATAGCAAAGGACGGCCTGGTGGCTTCATGCTCATGCAGAGCGATCTAAAACTTCGCGATTGGCTGTATGACACCCTTGCAGTGCAAGAGACCAGACAAGGGAATTTCGATGACAAAGCACTGACAAAGGATGTGGTGTTTCATGAAATAAAATTTGTCGTCAGCTCAACCGGGGAGGTGTCGCCCGCATGGAAGCTGACGCGTGCCACGATCAACAATACCGGCACATTGTTCTCGACAAATCGAGATCGAACACATGATCTTCAGATCACCCTCGGGCCTACCGATCGCCAAGACCCTGGGCCTGGAAAAGTGAAGCCTCGAGGCCCACCGAGGCCAGGCTTCACAGCTGCCAATACCGCTCTGTCGGGTGATATCGCGGCATCCGTAGCAAGTGGGATCAAACGTGGGCTTGAACAATAATGGGAGGAAGTCTTGGCACCTCGTGCGCGTGATAAACATTCAGCAAAGCAAGCTGACAAATTGGCTCTTCGTAAGGCTGTCTCACAGGCTGTCGCCGATCGGGCTCAATACGCGTGCACCCATGGACAAGGGAAATGTTTGAGATGGGAATGGGATGACGCAGATCAGTATTGGACAATCCCGGCAGGAACATGTGACTGCAATACTTGTACGCATTTCCTCGATCAAGACGCGCATGCGCTAACTTTGGCGTCTCTCCTGAAGAATGTTAAAATGGCGGGCAAGTAGTGTTTCTCGAGGCCTATGCTGAGATTTTACGGCGTGCGTGGTAGCAGTGCCAAAAATGCTGCCAAGAGTACGTTAGACGAAGTTTTCATGCGGCGGGCACCGAAGAGACGATGAGCATATAAGACTGCTGAGCGGGTTGATGCCCACTAAGCAGCCCTACGGCTTCATAAGTCAGTGCGGGACCTCTAGGAAGGTTCTGTGCGCCAGCTAATTTCTTTGATCTTTTGCTCTACTAAATGGCGCTGTTCTTGGCCGGCTTCGCCAGTTCCTGCTCCAGATCCACCAGTTCCTTGCCGCCTGCCATCAGGTTGAGCAACTGGTCGCGGGTGATTTCGCCCTTGGCGTAGGTGCCGGTGCTCCGACCTCGCTTCAACAGCGTGAAGCGGTCGCCGACGACATAGGCGTGATGGACGTTGTGGGAAATGAAGATGACGCCGATGCCGCGCGCCTTGGACTGCACGATGAGTTTCAGCACCACCGATGCCTGGTGGACACCCAGCGCCGAGGTCGGCTCGTCCAGGATCAGCACCTTGGCGCCGAAATAGACGGCGCGCGCTATAGCCAGGCATTGCCGTTCACCGCCCGACAGCGTGCCGACCGGCTGTTCGGGGTCGCGCAGTTGGATGCCCATCGCCGACATTTCGTCATAGGCGGTGCGGTTGGCGAATTCGGCGTCGAACTGGCTGATCGGCCCGAATTTGCGCATCGGCTCTCGCCCGAGGAAGAAGTTGCGCGCCACGCTCATCAGCGGCACCAGCGCCAGGTCCTGGTAGACGGTCGCGATGCCGCTGTCGCGCGTATCGGCGGGCGAGGCGAACCGCGTCGGCTTGCCCTGCACGCGGATTTCGCCTTCGTCCGGCGTGTAGACGCCCGACAGGGTCTTGATCAGCGTCGACTTGCCGGCGCCATTGTCGCCGAGCAGGCAATGCACCTCGCCGGGGCAGACATCGAAGGACACGTCCTTCAGCGCCACGACTGAGCCGAAATATTTGCTGACCGATTTCAGTTCGACATAGGGCTCGGCCATCACCGGCTCCTCATGGCGCGGTTGCGCACATAGCTGTTGAACAGTACCGCGATGACCATCATGGCGCCCATGAACAGCTTGAACCAGTCGGTGTCGATGCCGGTGTAGAAGATGCCCATCTGAACCACGCCGAAGATGAGGGCGCCGAACATGGCGCCGATGGCTGACCCGTAGCCACCGGTGAGCAGCGTGCCGCCGATGACGACGGCGATGATGGCCTCGAATTCCTTTTGCGTGCCGCGCAGCGTGTCGGCGGAGCCGGTGACCAGCACCTGGATCGCCGCGAACAGGGCGGCCGCGAGTGCCGTCATGACGAACAGCGTGATCTTGGTGCGCGCCACCGGCACGCCGAGATTGCGCGCGGCATTGGCTTCGCCGCCGGCGGCGAAAATCCAGTTGCCGAAGCGGCTCCGCGTCAAGAGCCAGGTGCAGGCCAGTGTCAGCACGATCCACCACACGATCGACACCGGAATGCCTGATATCGACGGCATTCCGTCCGCCCGCTTGCCGATCAGGCCGAAGTCGGCCAACCAGGCGATCAGGCCTGAGAATACCTGGCCAGAGAACAGGCTGTTGAGCGGATCGTTCTGCGCCAGCTCGTGCACGCCCGACACCTGGGTCCGCCCTGAAATGCCGCGCGTGAGGCCAAGAGTGAGGCCGCGCAGCATGAACAGGCTGCCAAGCGTCACGATGAAGGAGGGCAGTCCGGTCCTGACGACGGCGAGTCCGTTCAGAGCGCCAATGCCGCCGCAGACGGCGAAGGTGAACAGCAGCGAAAGCCAGATCGGCCAGCCCCAGAACACGGCGGGGATGGCGATGAGGATGCCGGCAAAACCGATCATCGAGCCGACCGACAGATCGAACTCGCCGGCGATCATCAGCAAGGCCACGGGGGCGGCGAGAATGCCAAGCTGGGCCGAGACTTCGAGGAAGTTGACGATGCCCTTGGCGCTGAACAGTCCCGTGTTTCCCGCCGTGATGGCGAAGAACACGAAGACCAGCACGGTGCCGGCGGCCGCGCCAAGCTCCGGCCTGCTCAGCAGGCGGCTGAGGCGTGAGACGGACCGGACCCGCTCGTCGCGAATCTCTGAAACCATGGCTGCTTGCCCTTCACATAGAGCCGTTCACCGTTTCTCGGAAACGCCGAACAGGACTATCTCCTTGCCTTGACGCAATTCCGGACGGAAAACCGTTCACACTTTTCCTGGAATCGCTCTGATGAAACGGCCGGGGCGGGACCCGGCCGTCTGTGTTAGCGCTTGCCTTGTTTCGACAGCTCGATGACCGAGGCGGCGGTGTCCTTCGTGACGAAGCCTGGGCCGGTCGGATAGTCGGCGATCGGCATGATCTTGTACTTCTTCCAGAGATCGAACATCGCGACCGGGATATAGCCCATGGCATATTGCTGGGCGTCGATGCCCCATTCCATCTTGCCGCCGACGACGGCCTGCAGGATCGTGGGCGAAAGATCGAACGTGCCGGTCTTCACCTTGCCCGACAGGCCCAATTCATCAAGCGCGGCCAGCGTCGGTTCGGCGCCGCTGGCGCCGACGGCGAGGATGAATTGTGTATCGGCATGAGCGGTCATGTAGGCGATCACGCGGTTCTTCATTTCGGTCGGGTCGATGACGCCGTTCATCACCGGCACGTCGACGCCCAGACCCTTGGCGAAGCCGGCGCAGCGGTCGTCGAGGCTCGAATTGCCGACCTCGTGGTTGGCGCATACCGCCTTGGTGAGGCCGAGCGCCTTGATGCGCTCGCCGGCCATGACGCCCGCCTGGAATTCATCCTGCCCCATGAACAGCAGGCCGCCAAGGTCGTGGGTGAGCTTCGAGCCGCCGGAATCGATGACGATCACCGGGATGCCGGCGGCGACGGCGTTCTTGACCGGAGTTGTAAGGGCGGCCGCGTCGGGGATCGAGACGACCAAGCCGTCGGGCTTCGAGGCCGCGATGGCGTCGATCATCTGCCCCATCTTGGCCATGTCGAAGGTCTCGGGCGCCAGATATTCGGCCTTGACGCCGAGCGTCTTGGCGGCATCGTCCATGCCGTTCTTGACGACCGACCAGTAGGGATCGCCGCTCTGGCCATGGGTGACGAACACCACCCGCGTTTGGTCGGCGACCGCAAGGGTCGTGGCCGCCGCCATCATCGTGAAGCCGGCCAGCAGGCCGAGCGCAGGCTTTATTAATTTCGCAAGCACAGACATAACAACCTCCTGTTTGTTTTCCGCCGCCGCAATTACGGTCGGCAGTCCAGTTGCCCCTTTAAGCTGTGTTGATATTCAGCTGATGCCGGCCTGCAAATGGCAGCTTTCTGCGCTTCCGGTGCTCACGGACCTAATGTCCGCTCCGCTCCGGTTCTCGAAAGCCGTCATTTTCGGCTCGGCCTGACCTGAATCTCAACACACCTTTTCCAGTTTCATTCCTCAGCACTGGTTCCCTGGAGGCCGAATAGTGGCCTCGATCATTCCATGACGGTAAATCCGGCTTGCCTCGCCATGCGCGACAGGTTCTTAAATCCCATCGTCGCATAGGTCAGCGGGTTGGCCTTGTTGGGGTCCTGCTCGGCCTCGACGACCAGCCAGCCGCTGTAACCATTATCGGCCAGCACGCGCAAAATGGCGGGATAGTCGATGAAGCCGTCGCCAGGGACGGTGAAGATTCCTTCCATGACGGCGCCCATGAAACTCATGTCCTCGGCGCGGGCACGCTCGAGCACGGGTTTGCGCGCGTCCTTGCAATGCACATGCACGACGCGTTTGACCTGCGCCTTGATCAGGGCGAGCGGGTCGCCGCCCGAGAAGATCGAATGGCCGGTGTCGTAGAGCAGACCGACCGCCTCGCCGGTATGCCGCATCAGCAGGCCAACCTCGGCATCGGTCTCGACGATGGTTCCCATATGATGATGAAAGGCCATGCGCACGCCGAAATCCGCCATCCTTTCGGCGAGTGCCGTCAGCTTGCGGCCATAGGCCGGCCATTCTTCCGGGCTCAGGGCCGGGCGTTGCGAGATCGGTCCCCAGATGGCGTTGTGGCGCCCGCGCGAGGTGTCGGCATAGACGACATGGGTAGAGCCCATATCCTTCAAGAGCTGGAGATGCGGCGTGATCGCATCCATTTCCGCGCTGACGTCCTTCTCGTCGCAGCGGCCATCATACCAGCCGGAAATCACCGCGAGGCCATAGCGGTCCATGATCGGCTTCAGCTCGGCCGAGCGGCGCGGAAACTTGCCGCCAAGTTCGGTGCCGGCATAGCCGGCCTGCCTGGTTTCGCTGAGGCAGACTTCAAGCGGCGTATCGCCGCCGAGTTCCGGCACGTCGTCATTGGTCCAGGTGATCGGATTGATGCCGATGCGAACCGTCACGGGCGAACTCCTGATTGCTTCGATTGGGCGAGGTGGTGGCGGGTCAGCCCAGCCAGCAGCGTCATGTCGCGGCGCGCATGCTCGGCGGTGTTGCGCACCGGCGTGCTCTCGACGATTGCCGACCAGAAACCCTTCAACTCCTCGACGAAAGCCTCTTCATAGCCGCTGCGGATGTCGCGGCTGGAAAGCGTGTGGCCGTCGCCGGTGCGGACGGTCAGCCGCGTCGGCTGGTGGTTGAGATAGGGCGAGGGAAATTCCAGTTCGAGCGAGGCGTCGTCGAAATGGAGCGTGATGCGCTCGCGGTAATCGGGCAGGCCCGGAGTGGCGATATGCGCCATGGTCCACAATGCCTGGCCGCCGAGCAGCCGGACAGTGCCCTGGCCAGCTTCGCCTTTGGCGAAGAGCGAGGCACCGACGATTTCGCCATCGGCGACGCCGAGCGCATCGAGCAAGCCATGGACGGCGTTGACGTCGTGCACGATCGACGAGGAATAGGCGCCGACAAAGCCGCGAAAGGCGTGGGGATCGTCGATCCCGGGCACCGCGCGGTCGACCTGCTCGCGCTGCCTGGCTTCGGTCGAGGCAATCAGTTCCGGCGCGACGTCGTCACCCCGGCAAGTGGAGGCGTGCCGGATGAAGGGCCAGGCGTCGGGATCGTTGACCTCGACCGAAACGGAGCGAAGTGTCCGCGCCGTGCCGGGCAGCATGGTCAGCGCCGCCTCGTAGCTCGGGTCGAAACGCTTCATATAGCCGACCTGGAGGACCTTTCCGGCGCGATCCCTGGCGGCGATCAATTCGTCGATGTCCTGCGCGCCGTAGCAAAGCGGCTTTTCGCAGAAGACATGCAGGCCCCTGGCAAAGGCAGCGAGGCTCTGTTCGCGGTGCAGCGCATCCGGCGAGGCGATGACCACGGCGTCAAGCGGCATGGCGAGCAGCGCGTCGAGATCGGAAAATGTTTCGAGGCCGAATTCCTGTGCGACGAAAGCGCGGACTTTTCGCGACGGATCGTAGACGCCAAGGATCTTGAACTGCCGGTGCAGCTTGAGCAGGTTCGGAATGTGCTCGACCTGGGCGACGCCGCCTGCCCCGATCACTCCCACCCTTATGCACTGCATCGGCCAGCCCCATCTGAACCCGAACGCTTTTTTCTTGAGGGTAGGCCTCCTTTGGTTCCATTGTTAGAACCAGATTCTATTGATTTTCGGGAACCAGATGAAGACCAGCTTTCCCGTCGACGGCATCGCCCTGGATCGCGACAGCCCCGCCAATCTGCACCGGCAGCTCTATGTCCAGTTACGCGGCCTGATCGAACGGCGCGTGCTGCCGAGCGGCCACGCACTGCCCTCGACACGGGTCATGGCGCGGGATCTGAATGTCGGGCGTAACACGGTGATTGCCGCTTGCGACCAACTGGCGCTGGAGGGCTATCTGTCGATACGTCCGCGCAGACCCTCAGTGGTGATGGACCTACCGACGCGTTCGGCAGTTGCGGAACAAATGTCGGTCGAGGACGCCAATCCGCTATCGCGGCGCGGGCAGACCATGCTTGCCCAACCCTATCATCATGGCCGGCCGGGTATGCTTGCCTTCCATCCCGGCATGCCGGATCCGGACAATTTTCCGTTCAACACCTGGTCGAAACTGCTCAGCCGCCGCGCCAAGTTCGCCCATATCGACCTTTTCGGCACCTATCACGTCAAGGGCTATCCGCCGCTTTGCGAAGCCATAGCGCGCTATCTCACCGCCTCGCGCGGCGTGAAGTGCACCGCCGAGCAGATCGTCGTGACCAATGGCGCACAGTCGGCTTTCGATCTCCTGGCCCGGCTGCTGATCGATGATGGCGACACGGTGTGGATGGAGGAGCCTGGCTACTACGGCGCCGGCTCGGCCTTCGTCTCAGCCGGGGCGAAACTGGCGCCGCTGCGTGTCAGCAATGCCGGCTGGGATCTCGATCCGCCTGATGTCGTGCCCCGCATGATCTTCGTGACGCCCTCCTGCCATCACCCGCTCGGCATAACCATGCCGATGGAGCAGCGGCTCAACCTGCTGCACATGGCCGAGACCTGGCGCTCGTGGATCATCGAGGATGATTACGACGGCGAATATCGTTTTCAGGGCCAGCCCATTCCGGCACTGCAGGGCATCGGCGCGTCGAACCGCGTGGTCTATGTCGGCACTTTCGCCAAGATCCTTTTCCCGGCCATGCGTCTGGGCTTCATGGTGGCACCCAAGGCGATCGACCATACGATCGTCTCGGCGCTGAGCGTGAGCGGCCAGTTCGCCCCCTTGCTGACCCAGGCCGCGCTGGCGGACTTCATGAATGAGGGGCACTTCACCCGCCATCTCAGGCGGATGCGGCGGCTCTATGCGGAGAGACGGCAGTTCTTCCTGGAAAGCGCGCAACGGCACCTCGGAGAATGGCTGGATTTCCACGCGACCGAATCCGGCATCCAGGTCGTCGGCATTTTCCGCGACACATGCGGCGACAGGGCGGTTGCCGAGGCGGCGCTCCAGCAAGGCATCAACGTGTCGGCCCTGTCGATCCAGTACCGCCACGGCACGCAGCAGAACGGCCTTGTCATGGGCTTCGCGGCCGCCGATGCGCAGACGACCGAAAAGACGATGCAAAAGTTTCGCACCGTGCTGCACAGCCATTTTTCGCGAATGAACAATTCAAGATAAGAAATTGAGATTATGTGCTTTTTAAGCCTGCATCGTGCTGCTGGCGGTGCTAGCCTAGATCTGCCATCCGTTCCCGACAGCGCACCTCGTCGATCGGCCTGCCAAGCGCAGCGAAGCGTGTGGCTGCTTCCTCGAACGCCGCGACGGCCCGGGTTTTGTTACGCTCGGCCCGGCGCTGCACGCCGCGTGCTTCCCACACGGCCGCCACCCAGGGGCCGCCGTTCCACATGCCGGCGACCCGCTCAGCCTCGTCGAGCCGGCGATTGACCTGTTCGATCTCGCCCGCCTCGGCCAGGGCAACGGCAGCCGCCGTACGGAAGGTCATCGAGCAAGGCTGGCAATTGCAGCCCGATGACAGCATGCGGTCACCTTCGCGAATGGTCTCGGCGATCCTCTCGGAGGTGGCGGCGGCGCGCACCTCAAGCCCTTTCAGGCTGATCAGCAGGTGCGGCGCCAGCCAAGAAGAACGGGCAAGGGTGGTGGCGCGGTGGATCAACCGTCCCGCCTGCCATTTCTGGTGGCGGGCAAGCGCGAGTTCCGTCAGGCGCTGGAGCGCCATTACGCGGCCGGCCACGGTTCCCACCTGCGCGTAGAGTCTTTCGGCGTCGGTCAACATGCGTTCGGCCTCGGCCAGCTGGCCCGAGAAGAGCGCTGCCTCGCCCAGCACGAGCGAGGCCAGGCCGCGCCCGGCGACCGAGCCGGCGCCTTCGGCCACCGACAGGAGCTCTCGTGCAGAGGCGGCTATGTCGTGGTGGCCCTTGGCACTGCAGAGGCAGAATTCGGCCAGGCACAGATGCCCGTCAAAAACGTTGGAGACGAAGGCTGGCTTGGAGCGGACCCATTCGATGAACTCCGCCCTGAACAGTTCGCGCCACTGGCCCTGCATGTGCGCCACCAGGCCGATCAGGGCGCTGGCCTCGCCAACCTCGCGGGCCAACCCCGCGCCCATGGCCAGTTCGCGGGTTTCCCGGCCAACCTGGCCGGCCTTGGCGAAGTCGCCGCTTTGCAGGTGCAGCAGGCCCCAGGCCAGCGAGGCGCGGATGCGGTCGCTCAAACCGACGGGGTCGATAGAGGGCACGGCCAGCGCCTTTTCATAGAGCTTCACGGTTTCGGCGCCCGGGCCGACGCCGAGGTCGATCCGCAGGCTTTCGCTCAGCTGGTTGAACAGCCGGATCGCCTCGGCGCGGTTGCCGGCGTCGAGCGCCGATTGCATCAGGGCGCATTGTGCCTGCTCGTCGGCCGGGTCCAGCGCGATCAGGCGCTGCCAGAGCTTGCCGGCCCGCAGCACCTCGGCATAGCGCTGCCGCAGGGACTGGCGGGGCGTTTCGAACCAGTCGACATAGGGGTCGTCCGGCAGCAGGTCTCCCGTGTAGAGATCGGCGGCCGCTTCACAGGCGGCGGGATCTTCGCCGCGCAAGGCAAGCCTGGCGGCGGCCTCGAAGGTCTCGACGTCGATCTCGAGGTCGGCGGCCGGGGCGAGGGCAATGATATCGGCCGCCTGCTCGATGAGGCCATGGGCGCCCAGCGCGCGGCGGGCAAAGTGGATGGCCTTGCGCAGATTGGCGCCCGCGGCCTCCGGATCGAGATCGGGCCAAAAGGCCTCCATGACCTGTTCGCGGTGGATACGGTGGGAGCGGGCGACGGCCAGCAGCTTCACCAGCGCGGCGCCTCGATGCCGGCGCCACGCCGCGGCCGCTACGACCTGATCGTCCAGACTGACGCTGAAGCCGCCAAGCAATTGAATTCGGACACGCAATCGAAAGGCCCTTTCAGGATGCGAGGCCCGCGCGTGCCCGAAATCCGGCCGTCACAAACACCTGCGCGGCGGGGAACGCTGGCGGAACATAGGTTGCCTAGTCTGCACCCGTAGTCAATTCCAGCCGTCTCTCACAGGAGGATCAAATGTCTCTTCGTATCGCCGACATCGCGCCCGACTTCACCGCCGAAACCACCCACGGCCCAATCAGCTTCCACGACTGGCTGGGCAATTCATGGGGCATCCTGTTTTCTCATCCCAAGGATTTTACCCCCGTCTGCACCACTGAACTCGGTTACATGGCCAAGCTGAAGCCCGAGTTCGACAAGCGTAACGTCAAGATCATCGGGCTTTCCGTCGATCCGGTCGAGCGTCATGCCGGATGGGCTGATGACATTGCCGAGACCCAGGGACACGCGCCGAATTTCCCGATGATCGGCGACCCCATGCTGGCCATTGCCAAGCTCTACGATATGCTGCCCGCCACGGCCGGCGACAGCGCCGAGGGGCGTACGGCGGCCGACAACCAGACGGTGCGCCATGTCTACGTCATCGGGCCCGACAAGAAGATCAAGCTGATGATCGCCTATCCGATGACCACCGGCCGGAACTTCGACGAGATCCTGCGTGTGGTGGACTCCATGCAACTGACCGCCAAGCATCGCGTCGCCACGCCGGTGAACTGGCGGCAGGGCGACGACGTGATCATCGCAGGTTCGGTATCGAACGACGAAGCCAAGGTGCTCTATCCCGAGGGCTGGAAGCAGCCCAAGCCTTATATCCGCATCGTGCCGCAGCCTCACAGCAACGCCTGAGCGTTGCCAAAGACATCAGGCAACAGGAGGTGACAGTATGAAAACCCGTATCCTTATCCTCGGCGCCGGTTTCGGCGGGCTCGAGCTCAGCACGTCCTTGTCCGAAGCTTTGGGTGACAGCATTGCTGTCACCCTGATCGACAAGTCGGATTCCTTCGTGTTCGGCTTTGCCAAGCTTGACCTGATGTTCGGCCGCGCAACCGAAGCGGCTGTGCGGCTGCCCTACGCCGTCTATGCCAAGGCTGGCGTCACGATGAAGCGCGAGACCGTCACCGCCATCGACCCGGAACGGCGGCGCGTGACGACGGATAAAGGTGTGCATGAGGCGGACATATTGGTGATCGCTCTCGGCGCTGACTATGATGTCTCGGCCACACCAGGCATCACGCTCGGCCGCAACGAATTCTACTCGGTTCCGGGCGCCGCCCATATGGCCAAGGTGCTGCCCGGTTTCACCCACGGTCATGCCGTGATCGGAGTCTGCGGCGCGCCTTACAAATGCCCGCCCGCGCCCAGCGAATGCGCCTTGATGCTGCATGACTACCTGACCGAGAGGGGCGTCCGGGGCGACTGCCAGATCACCTATGTGAACTCAATGTCGAGCCCGGTGCCGCCTTCTCCCGAAACGTCGAAGGCGCTTCTGGCCGCCTTCGCCGAGCGCGCCATCACCTTCATCCCCAGCACCCGGGTGGTTTCCGTGGACGAGGGCCGCAAGGTTGTGACGCTCGACAATGGCGGCGAACTGCCCTGCGATCTGTTCCTGGGCGTGCCCCGGAACCGCGCGCCCGATGTCGTCGTCGAGGCCGGCATCACGGAGGGTGGCTGGGTCACAATCGATCCGCGCACACTCGAAACCCGCTTTCCCGGCGTCTACGCGCTGGGGGATCTGGCCAATACGGGTGCGCCGAAGGCGGGCGTCTTTGCCGAGGGCGCCGCACGCACCGTTGCTGCGAACCTGATCGCCAGGCTCCGCCATGAGGAACCGACGGCCAAGAACCCGGGGGCAGGATCCTGCTACATCGAGTTTGGTGCCAACCGGATCGCCAGGGTGGATGTGGATTTCTTCTCCGGCCCAAAACCCACCGGTGCTTTCTATGAACCGTCTGAGGCTTTGCGGGTCGACAAGGTGAATTTCGGCTCCAGCCGCAAGGCCCGCTGGTTCGGGCATTGAGCTTCGACAAAAGTGGGCGCCGATGAATTGTCACCAGCGCCCGTCCATCCGCTTCAGGCCAACTGCAACTGCCTGCGCGGCAGGGGTGGGAAGGCGATCGCTATGCCCGCGGCGCCCAGGCCGATAAGGGCCGAGCCGATGAACAGCCAATGGTAGCTGGCATAGGCGTCGAACACCATGCCGCCGGCGAGCGGGCCGAGCGCCATGCCGAGGCTGGACAGCATGGTGGCGGCGCCGAACACGGTGCCGAGGATGCGCTGGCCGAAATATTCGCGCGCCAGCACGGCATAGAGCGGCATGACGCCGCCATAGGTGGCGCCGAAGATGACGGCCAGCACATAGAACTGGTCGAGCTGGCTGACCGAGAGATAGGCGGCAATGACGATCGCCTGGATTACCAGACCCGCGATCAGCACCGGCTTGACGCCGAGCCTATCGGCCAGCACGCCGTAGAGAAGCCGGCCGCCCAAGCCAGCGAGGCCCTCGACACTATAGATTGTGACGGCCGCCATGGGGGCGACGCCGCACAGCATGGCGTAGCTGACCATGTGGAAGATCGGCCCGGAATGGGCGGCACAACAGGCAAAAAAGGTCAGCCCGAGCACGATGAATTGCGGCGAGCGCAGTGCCTGGGCCACGCTCATGCCGGTGCCATCGGCGACCGGCGCGGAAGCCCCGCCCGCCACGGCGGGCTTTGGCGGCTGACGCACCAGAAGCACCGCCGGCAGCAGCAGCACCCAGGCCATGATGCCGATGTCGAACATGGCGGTGCGCCATTCATAGGCCGAGATCAGCCAGCGGGCGAAAGGCGAGATCGTCATCGGGGCAACGCCCATGCCGGCCGAGACCAGCGAAACCGCAAGGCCGCGGTTGGTGTCGAACCAGGCCGTGGTCAGCGCGATCATCGGTGCGAAGAAGGCGCTGGCGGCAAGCCCGACGAGGACGCCATAGCTGATCTGGAAGGTCAGCAGCGAGCCGGCGCGGCTCGCCACCACAAGTGCCAGGCCGAGCAGCACGGCACCGATCGCCACGACGATGCGGGCGCCGAAGCGGTCGGACAGCGCGCCCCAGGCGAAACCGCCTAGGCCCATGACCAGGAAGTTGAGCGTCATGGCGCTCGAAATGCCGGCGCGCGACCACTGCGTGTCGATCGCCATCGGTTCGAGAAAGATCGCCAGCGAAAACATCGTGCCGATGGCGACACAGGACATCAGCGCGCCTGCCGCGACGATGACCCAACGATAGGAAAGTTCCATGCAAATCTCCCATGCCAGAGGGCAGCGCTGCGCGCTGCTTGCGTCCGAAGGACGATGGCACCGAAACCGATCCTACAATCTGGTTGCATTTTTTATCCAGTCCGAAACGCTGCTCCAGGCATGCGGGCCGCTCTGTGGCACCAGTCAGATCGGCAGTTCCGACGTGTACTTGATCGTCCAGCTCGGCACGTCGGTCTTGACGTTCTGGACGCCCTTGATGCGGCTCAGATGCTCCGACTGGAAGCGGCGATAGTCGTTGACGTCGGCCGCCACCACGCGCACCAGGGCATCGCAGTCGCCGAGCATCAGGTAGCATTCCATGACCTGCGGCAGCTTGGCCACTTCGGTGGCGAAGTGCTGGATCGTGTCCTCGTCCTGCGTCTTCAGCCAGATGCGGGTGAAGAAGGTGAGGCCCTTGTCGATGCTGGCCGGGTTGAGCACGGCGACATAGCGGTCGATGACGCCTGCCTCCTCCAGCAGCTTGACACGACGCAGGCAAGGCGAGGGCGACAGGCCAACCTCGTTGGCCAAATCGTTGTTGGCCATGCGGCCGTGGCGTTGCAGCGCCCGCAGGATGCGCCTGTCGATGTCGTCGAGTTTCATGGCTCTGGATTCTATATCTTTAATAATATGTGACATTCAGTGCCAAAAATGGAGGAATTGCAACAATCTTCGCAACCAAATTGCGGAGAAGTGTGGGTATGTTTGCCGCCGGTATCATGAGAGTTCAAAACCCAGGGAAGCGGCGGCCGCGAGGCCGGCCGGCGGCAGAGCATGAGCATTTCACAGGCAGTCGAAGCGGCGGGCGATGGTTCGGCATCCGAGTTCCGCCGGGGCGTGGCGTCCTGCGCGCCGGTGCTGTTGGGCACCATCCCCTATGCGCTGGTGCTTGGCGCGCAGGCAACCCAGAAAGGGTTGAGCACGCTCGAACTGTCCATGATGACGGGGCTGAACTTCGCCGGCGGCTCGGAATTCGCTGCGATCCAGTTGTGGACGTCGCCGCCGCATATCCTGCTCATCGTCGCCATCACCTTCCTGGTCAACAGCCGCCATCTGCTGATGGGAGCAGCACTTGCGCCGTTCCTGCGCGATCTGCCGCGACGCAAGGTGTTTCCAGCACTTTTCGTCCTGTGCGACGAAAGCTGGGCGCTGGCCCTGGCCGATGCCAAACAGCGCGCCGCGGCGGGCATCACGCCGGCCTTCAGCCCGCGCTACTATATGGGCGCGGCACTGGCGATGTACCTGACATGGTTTTCCTTCACCACGCTTGGCGCCTTGCTCGGCCCGATGCTCGGTCATGTCGAGACCTATGGTTTCGACATGGCGTTTCCAGCCGTCTTCCTGGTGCTGATGCGCGGCATGTGGAAAAGTGTTTCGGCGGCGCGGCCCTGGCTGGTCAGCCTGGTCATTGCTGCCCTTGTCTATCTCTTCATTCCTGGTGCCTGGTATGTCGCGGCGGGCGCGGTGTCGGGGCTGCTTGCCGCCTGGCTGATGGCAGGTGACGCATGATCGACACGGCGACCCTTCTCACCATCGTGCTGATGGCCGGCGTCACCTATCTCACGCGGATCGGCGGCTATGTCGTGCTGCGCAACCGCGTGCTCAGCGCGCGTGCGACCGCGGTGATGGAGGCAGCACCCGGTTGCGTGCTGATCTCGGTCATCGCGCCGGCCTTCGTGTCGCGCAATCCCGCCGACCTTCTGGCGCTGGCCATCACCTTCATCGCGGCGACGCGGCTTCCCATGCTGCCGACCGTGCTGATCGGCATCGCTTCGGCGGGGCTGCTCAGGCATTTCATCGGCTAAAATGAAAAAGGCAGGCGCGAACGCCTGCCTTTCGAGTTCAGATGATCGAGAGCCTTACGCGGCAACTGCGGCCTGCTGGCTGGCGACCACGGCGTCGACCTTGGCGGTCGCCTTGGCGAGCGCCGCGGTGACCGCGTCAGGACCCATGCCGACGCCTTCGATGCGGATGACGTCGACATCGGTCATGCCGAGGAAGCCGAGCACGCCGCGCAGATAGGGAATGGCGTGATCGAACTGAACGGCCGCACCTTCCGAATAGATGCCGCCCGAAGCCAGCACGATATAGACCTTCTTGCCGGTGACGAGGCCCTTGGGGCCGTTCTCGCCATAGGCAAAGCTCCGGCCGGAGCGGGCGATGTGGTCGACCCAGGACTTCAGCGTCGAGGAGATGTTGAAGTTGATGAAGCCGGTGGCGAGGATCACCGTGTCGGCGGCGAACAGTTCGTCGAGCACGACGTCGGAGACGCCGACGACTTCCGCCTGGCGCGGGGTGCGCGCTTCAACCGGCGTGTAGATGCCGGTCGCGTAGTCGGCATCGATATGCGGCAGCGGGTTGGCGACGAGGTCACGCACGACAAGCGTGTTCGACGGATCGGCGGCGAGGAGCTTTTCGGCGAATTCGGTGGCGATGCGGGTCGAGTGCGAGGCAGCGCCGCGCGGGCTCGAGGTAACGAGAAGAATGGACATAGCGGGTTTCTCCAGTGGAATGAATTGTCTCGCTAGATATGGGATATCCATCCATCAGATAAACTGGTATATTTTATATACGATCCATCCACAAAATAGATACAGCGATGCAGCCCAATCCGACACTCGACCAGCTTCAGATATTCGTTGCCGTCGCCGACAGCGGGAGTTTCTCGGCCGCCGGCCGCAGGCTCAACCGGGCGCAATCCGTCATAAGTTATGGCATCGCCAATCTCGAGGCGCAGCTGGGGCTGAAGCTGTTCGAACGCGAGGGCACGCGCGAGCCGCAACTGACCGAGATCGGCCGGTCGATGCTTGAGGATGCAAGGCGCATGATCGGGGTGCTGCAGCGTATGCGGTCGCGCGTCGACGGCCATCATCATGGACTGGAGGCCGAAGTGGCGCTGTCGGTCGACGCGACGTTGCCGTCGCCCGTGCTGGTGCGGGTGCTGAAGGCGTTCGAGGCGCAGTTTCCGACCGTGATGCTGCGCCTGCATATAGGCTCGCTTGGATTGATCCCGGACCACGTCGTCAATGGACAGGCCGATCTCGGCATTGGCGGTCTGCTGGGCGAGGTCGACGTCCATCTCGTGCGCATCGGCTTCATGTCGATGGTGCCGGCGGCGGCACCCGGCCATCCCTTGGCGCTGCTGCCGAAGCCGGTGAAGATCGAGGATGTGCGCGAGCACACGCAACTTGTCGTCACCGATCAGTCCGAACGCACAAAGGGGCGCGACTATGGCGTGTTTGCCTACCGCACCTGGCGGCTTTCGGACATGCGCACCAAGCATACGCTGATGCGCGAGGGGCTGGGCTGGGGTGGGCTGCCGCGCTGGCTGATCGCCGACGATCTGGCCACCGGCCGTTTGGTGGAACTTGATCTCGAACCCTACGAGGAAATTAGTTCGCCACTGTTTGCCATGCATCGCAACGATCGCAGCCCGAAACCGGCAGCCGCCTGGCTGATCGAACGGTTCAAAAGCGAACTCGGCTGCTTCAACGAGTTCAAGCCGGGCGAGGTGCCTACAGCGCCGCGCGTCCCTGGGGACGCGCAAAGGACGCTGTAGAACCTTGATTTTGCGCATGATCTCCAGCGAACGTCGATTCCGATTTTTGCTGATGCGAACCTTTGGTTCGGGGTCATGCGCTGGGACGAGCCGGAGACAATCCATCAATCAGCGCCAAAAGCACGGCGCGGTAATCCTGCGCCGCGGCGCCGGCCTCGATGGCAAGTGCGGCGCGGTCGAAGGCGGAGGCAAGCAGCGCGGTCAGCGCATCCACCGGCAATCTCGTCATCGTGTTGGCCCGCATCGCCGCGACCAGGCCCTCGCGCAGCGAGCGGTTGCCATGGCGGCTGTCGATCGCATCCATGGCGGCACGGCCAAGCACGGCCGGGCCATCAAGCAGCAGCAGCCGCGTGCGGCCGGGCGCGCGCATGGCGGCAAGATAGGCGTCGGAGCCGGCGATCAGCGCATCGCGGGCCTCGAGCGAGGGTGGCGAAGCGCGCTCGATCTCTTGCGCCACCGCCTGCGCCTCCTGCTCGACCACGGCGGCGAACAGCGCCTGCTTGTCGGCGAAGTGATGGTAGAGCGCGCCGCGCGTCACGCCGGCAGCGGTGACGATCTCCGGCGTGCCGGTCTCGGCATAGGATTTTTCCGTGAACAGCTTTCGCGCCGCCGCGATCAATTCGGCGCGAGTCGCCTCAGTGCGGTCGCGGTTGGAACGGCGCGCGGATTCCTGTTGCATACATGCAGCCTGTATGTTAATTCGATTTACATGCAGACTGTATGTTATGTCCAGGGAGAAGGAAAGATGAAGACCACGAGCTATTACCCCGTGCTGATGACCGGCGACGTCGCCGGGACGGCGGCCTTCTATGTCGAGCATTTCGGCTTCCGGCCGTTGTTCGAAAGCGACTGGTATGTGCACCTGCAATCGGTGGATAATAAACGCGTCAATCTCGGCATCGTCCAGGGCGACCACGAGACGATCCCGGAGGAGGGGCGGGGGCGCAGTTCGGGCCTGTTGATCAATTTCGAGGTCCGCGACCCCGATCCGGTCTATGAGCGGATCCTCGCCGCTGGCCTGCCGATCCTGCGAACGCTGCGTGACGAGCCCTTCGGCCAACGCCATTTCATCACCCGGGACCCCAACGGCGTGCTGATCGATGTCATCAAGCCGATCCCGCCCAGCGAGGAATTTCTGGCGCAATATGCCGAGGGCGCAGCGGGGGTTTGACCCTCAGCCCGCCCTTGCCGCCGGCGTCACCGCCACCTGGCTGACGCCGGTGCGGCGTACCACCGTGCACAGCGTTTCGCGGCCGATGCGCTCGGCGTCGAGCATGCGCACGAGGTCGTCGACGCCGGTGACCGGGCGCCCGTCGATAGCCGCGATGATGTCACCTTCCTTGAGGCCGGCCTTGGCCGCCGGGCCGTTCTTTTCGACGCTGCGCAGCCGCACGGCGGTGCTGGTCGACACTTGCGACAACAGCGCCGCGCGGCGCGGCAGATTGGTTGTATCGGCCGAGACGCCGATGAAGGCGCGCCGCACGCGGCCGAAGCGGATGATCTCCGAAATGACGAAATTGGCGGTGTTGGAGGCGACCGCGAAGGCAATGCCTTGCGCGCCGTGGATCATGGCGGTGTTGACGCCGATGACCTCGCCGGCCGACGACACCAGCGGCCCGCCGGAATTGCCGGGATTGAGCGCGGCATCGGTCTGGATGACGTCGTCGATCAGCCGGCCCGTAGAAGCGCGCATCGAGCGGCCGAGCGCCGAGACGACACCCGAGGTGACAGTCCATTCGAAGCCGAGCGGATTGCCGATGGCGATGGCGATCTGGCCGCGCCGCAGCCGCTTGGAATCGCCGAGCGGCGCGACGTCAGTGAAGCTGCCATCGGCGCGCACCAGCGCGATATCGGTGTCGGGATCGCGGCCGAGCACGCGGCCCTCGCTTGAGGCGCCGTCCGGCATCGACACGCGCACCGTCCTGGCGTCTCCGACGACATGGAAATTGGTGACGACCAGCCCGTCCGGCGCGATGACGAAGCCCGAGCCATGTCCACCCTGGCCGCCAATGCGCTCGATGCGGCAGACGGCCGGACCGATGCGGTCGACCGCGTCGGCGACCGTCATCGAATAGGCGTCGAGCAACGTCTCGTCAGATTGGAATTTGGCGGCGGCGAGGGCCATGGATGGGCTCCGTGTTTTCAGGCTTGATCGTGATTTTCCTGTTCGTGCCGTTATCCCGAAACCGCTGAGCACTTTTGGGCGGCACGCACTATATGTGCGGAGCGGCTGGAACGGCCGCGACCTGACCAGATGGCCAGTCAAACCGCCAACTAGCCGTCAGGCGAGTACCTCCAGGGGCGCCGTCGGGCGATATCTGGGACATGACGAACCCCAGGAGACATCCATGAGTGATTTCAATCTGAATGCGTTTTCGCAAGCCGTTGCCGACCTTGCCGGGAAGGCTGCGCCGGCAATGGCGAGCTTCGCCACCCATCACCATCGCACGGCAAGCGCCTTCCACTGGAGCGACGGTTATTTCGTCACCGCCGAGGAGGCTGTCGAGGCCGGCGAGGAGATCGAGCTGACGCTGGCTTCGGGCGTGACGGTGAAGGCCGAACTGGTCGGCCGCGATCCGTCGACGGGCGTTGCCTTGTTGAAGCCCGCGGATGCGGCTGGCGCGCCTGTCCTTGCCAGGGCCGATGCCGTTCGACCTGGCAATATCGCCATCGCCATCGGCAACAGCCAGGGTTCGGCGCTGGCGGTGTCGGGCTCGGTCGGCGAAGTCGGTCCGGCCTGGCGCTCGATGCGCGGCGGCACGATCGACCGCCGCATCCATCTGGCTGTCGGCGCCGGCGGCCGCTTCGAGGGCGGCCCGGTGCTGGACGCCAAGGGCGCGCTGATCGGCATGCTGTTATTCGGGCCGCGCGGCCGTGCGCTGGTCATGCCCTATGAGACGATCGAGCGGGCAGTGGCGACATTGCGCGAAAAGGGCCATGTCGCGCGCGGCTATCTCGGCGCCGGCCTACATCCGGTGCGCGACCGCGACGCCCATGGTGCGATGGTGATGAGCCTCGACGACGCCGGTCCGGCCAAGGCCGCCGGCCTGTCGCTGGGCGACATCATCGTGGCATGGAACGGCGAGGCCGTGCATGGCCCGCGCGACCTGATCCGTCGGCTCGGCCCTGACAGCGCCGGTGCTTCCGTGACGCTTGGCGTTGTGCGTGGCGGTGAACAGCGCGATGTGACATTGACCATCGGCGAAAAGCCGCTGAGCTGAGAGGATCGATGGAAACGCTCGCCGGCGACCGGATCGTGAGCAACAGCGCCGCCTCGCGGCGGCTGGTGGTGCTGGTTGCGCTCGGCGATGCCGCGCGCGCCGAGCGCCTGGCCGCCACGCTTGCCGCCAGCGACGACCTGCTGCCAGTGGTGGCCGGCGGCGGCAGGGCCGATGTCGCCATCATCGATGACAGGAGCGGAGATGCCGCGCCGGCCTCCATACCGCGCGTGCTGCTGTCAGGACGCACCGGCGGCGAGCGGCCCGCCGGCGAGGTGTTCGCGGTCATGCCCGCGAGCGCCGACGATCTGCTGATCGCCGCGGCGGTGCGGCTGGCGGCGGCCGGCTATCGCGTCACGGGCGAGGGCAGAAGCGGGCGCCATGAGGATTTCCATGCCGGCCAGGACGAGCCGTTCGAGGATGAGGTCCTGGACGAGCATGCCGCCCGTCCAGCGCTGTCGCCGCGCGAGGCCGAAGTGCTGGCGTTGCTCGCCGAAGGCGCGCCCAACAAGGTGATCGCTCGGCGGCTCAACATTTCCGTGCACACGGCGAAATTCCATGTCGCGGCGATCCTGATCAAGCTGGGGGCGGCCAACCGCACCGACGCCATCGCCATTGCGATGCGGCAGGGGCTGGTGCTGGTTTAGCCTCCGCTGCGTAACCCACATCCGGGCATCTCGGGCCTTGCGCTGTGGTCGCCCGCCGCGCAAAGGTTCGCGCCTGCCATTTTGCAAGGGAGGCGCAAGGAATGTCGCTCAAGGGAAAGACGCTGTTCATCTCCGGCGGGTCGCGCGGCATCGGGCTGGCGATCGCGCTGCGGGCGGCGCGCGACGGCGCCAATGTGACGATCGCCGCCAAGACCGCCGAACCGCATCCCAAGCTGCCGGGCACGATCTACAGTGCGGCGCAGGAGATCGAGCAGGCCGGCGGCAAGGCGCTGCCTGTGCTTTGCGACATCCGCGAGGAGGCGCAGGTGGCCGAGGCTGTTGCAAAGACGGTCGAGAAATTCGGCGGCATCGATATCTGCGTCAACAATGCCAGCGCCATCCAGCTCACCGGCACGCTGGAGACCGACATGAAGCGCTACGACCTGATGCACCAGATCAACACGCGCGGCACCTTCCTGGTCTCCAAAATGTGCATTCCACACCTAAAGTTAGCCGATAATCCTCACATCCTGAATCTGGCGCCGCCGCTCGACATGAAGGCCAAGTGGTTCAAGAACCACGTCGCCTACACCATGGCCAAGTTCGGCATGTCGATGTGCACGCTGGGGATGAGTGCGGAGTTCGCCAAGGACGGCATCGCGGTCAATTCGCTGTGGCCGATCTCGACCATCGACACGGCGGCGGTGCGCAACCTGCTCGGCGGTGCGACGGTCGCGGCGATGAGCCGTTCGCCCGACATCATGGCCGACGCCGCGCATGCCATCTTCATGCGGCCCTCGCGTGAGACATCAGGCAATTTCTACATCGACGAAGAGGTGCTGCGCGCCGAGGGCGTCAGCGACTTTTCGATCTATGCGCCCGGCGCGACCGGACCGCTGGCCGGCGACTTTTTCGTGCCGGACGAGGTGTTTGCGAATTCGGAGACGAAGGTCAGAAGCATTTACTGACTGGAACCACGCCCTGCCGGCGCTGCCCTTCATCCGCCTGCCGGCACCTTCTCTCCGTATAGTGACGGGCGAGAGGGAGCCTCACACCTCTTCCTTCTTGCCTTTGCTCAAACCCATCAGCCTGTCGATATAGGCCAGCATCAGCGCCGAGACGACGAAGGCAAGGTGGATGATGGTCAGCCACATCAGCTGGTCGGTCGAATAGGAGGATGAGTTGAGGAACACCTGCAGGAGGTGAATGGAGGAGATCGCGACGATGGTCGAGGCGACCTTGACCTTCAGCGAGCCGACATCGATCGTGCCCAGCCAGTGCACGCCGCCGCCGTCCTGGTCGTCGAAGCGGCTGACGAAGTTCTCGTAGCCCGAGATGATGACCATCACCACCAGCGAGGCGACCAGCGCGGCATCGATCAGGCCGAGCATCTTCAGGATTGTGTCGGTGTCGCCGAGCATGAATACCGTGGTGATGAATTCGTAGAGCTTCTTGCCGAAGGACAAGGCATAGACGGCCAGTGCCAGGCCGAGCCCGATATAGAAGGCGACCAGCAGCCAGCGCGAGGCGAGGATGATCGATTCGATGGCGAGTTCGAGACGCTTCATGAATGGTTCCGGTTGTTCCCTGGTCGGTGGCCGTATTTCGGCCAGGCCGATGCTTTTTGCAAGAGAGCAAAAAACCCCGCCGGAGAGGGCCGGCGGGGCTCAATGCATCCCGCTGGAGTCGGGACGGGGCAGGGAACGCCCAGCCCTGAATCTGGGGTCAGCAAGCCTGTGATTCAATGAGCCGGTTCCGATGCCGGTACAAATCTTCTTGAGCCCGGTGCCGGGATCCGAAGCTTTCCCATCCCCGATCGAGTCGGGGATGGGTGCTTCTCGCCTTGAGTCCGCAAGCCAGGTCATGGTTTTGAAATCATGACCTAATTGTTGCTGGCGACCGGTGCCACCAGCGAGGTGATGCGGCGGATGGCGACGCGCCGGTTCTCGCGGTTGGGCGCCGAGGTGTTGACCTTCAGATACTGCTCGCCATAGCCCTGCGTCGTCAGGTTCTCCGGTGGGATGCCGAAGGCATTGGTCAGCGCTTCGGCAACCGCTTCGGCGCGGCGGTCCGACAGGGCAAGGTTGGCTTCCGGCGTGCCGACGGCGTCGGTGTGGCCCTCGATCAGGAAGGTCTCGGCCGGGTTCTTCTTCAGCAGTTTCTCCATGGCGCTAGCGACGCCCTCGAGCTTCTGCACCTCGGTGTCGGAGATCGAGGAGGAGCCGAATTCGAAGTTCAGCGTGTCGAGGTCGACGCGGCGTGCGATGTCGCGCACGCGGGCCGAACGCTTGACCTCGTCGATCGAATAGAGACGCTGGACCCTCTCCACTGGCGGCTGGTCGAGGAAGGTGTAGTAGTCGTCATCGCTTTGGACATCCTCGGAATCGAGGATGTACTGCCGGCGTGGGATGTTGAGCCGCATCGGCGGCAGGTCGTCGCCGGGATCGCGCCAGTCGCCGTCATCCTGATAGTTCCGCTCGTCGACATAGCTCAGCACATATTCGCGCCCATCCGGCGTGATGCGCGAACGCTGGATGACATCGCCGTAACGGTTGCGGATGGTGACGATCTGGACGCCATTGTCGCGTTGGACCGTCTCGCGTGTACGGCCCTGCGACAGATCCTCGTAATAGACGTCCTTGGCGCCGCGGTTCATCCGCGAGCCCTCATTGCTCTGGACGATCGTCTGGCCGCCGAGCTGGATGATGACGCGGTCGCCAATCTCCTTGAGCACGTCGACGCCCTTGGGACGACGGCGGTCGCGGATGTTCTCGTCGGGCGCCCGGTCGAGGCGCTTGCCCTTCTCTTCCGTTACCGGGACGAGCTTTTCAGGCTTGATCTCCTGCTGGGCTGCCTTGTCGTCGGCTGGAGGCGGACCCTGGTCGACAGGAGCAACCACCGGCTTCTGGCCCTGGTCGCCGCCTTGCTGGGCGTTCTGGCCACCATTCTGCTGTTCGCCATTCTGCTGGCCGTTCTGGTCGCCATGCTTGCGGCCGCCGCCCTTGCGCTGGGCATCCTTCTGGCTGTCGAGGATGGGTGCAGCGTTCTTGTCGGCGGGCGCTTCGCCCTGCACGGGGTTTTCCCCCTGGGCAGGCGCGGCCGTGTTGCCATTGGCGGGCTGTTCACCGGTTGCCGGCTTCACGCCATTGGCCGGTTGCTCGCCCGTCGCGGGCTGCTTGCCCGCCTGCGGTTGTTCGCCTGTCGCCGGCTGCTCGCCATTGGCGGGCTGTTCGCCCGCGGGCTTCCTGCCGTGCTTCTTTGTCTTGTCCTGGGGCTGCTCGCCCTGGGTCGCGGGCTGTTCGCCGGCAGGCGCGGGTTCAACCTTCGGCGTCACGGCTTGGCCGGCCGGAGCTTCCTTCGGCGTGGGTGCGGCTTCCGGCGTCACCGCCGGGGCAGCAGGCGCCTCCTTCTGCTGCTCCTGCTTGTGTTTCTTGCCGGGCTTGACTGGCTGGTTGTCGTTGGCGGGCTGTGTCTCACCAGCCGGAGCCTGTTCGGCTGGCGCCTGCTCGGTCTGCTGCTGCTGATCGCGCTTCTTCTTGCGCGGCTGCTGCTCTTCTGCGGGTGCCGCCTGTTCGGCCGGCGCCTGCTCGGTCTGTTGCTGCTGGTCGCGCTTCTTCCTGCGCGGCTGCTGCTCTTCTGCGGGTGCCGCCTGTTCGGCCGGCGCCTGCTCTGTCTGCTGCTGCTGGTCGCGCTTCTTCCTGCGTGGCTGCTGCTCTTCGGCGGGGGCTGCCTGTTCGGCCGGCGCCTGCTCTGTCTGCTGCTGCTGGTCGCGCTTCTTCCTGCGTGGCTGCTGCTCTTCGGCGGGGGCTGCCTGTTCGGCCGGCGCCTGTTCGGCCTGTTGCTGCTGTTCGTGCTTCTTCTTGCGGGGCTGCTGCTCCTCGGCGGGTGGAGCAGGCTGAATTCGGCAGCCGGGGCTGCCTGCTCGGCCGGCGCCTGTTGGGCCTGCTGATCGCGCTTCTTCTTGCGCGGCTGCTCCTGGTCGGTCGGCTGTGCCTCGTCGGTCGGTGCGTCCTGTGCCAGGATCAGCGGCGTTCCACCGCCTTGCGTGGGGTCGAACGCGGCACTTCCCTGAAGCGGGAACGCGCCCAACGGCGCGGATGCCATCAACAGGCCAAGTGCGGTGCCTGCCAGAATCCGTGGTTGGCGTTTCATCGAAAACTCTCCTTGTGGGGTCCCATCCTTGCCGAAACCGATCTTAGCCCGATTGGTTCCAGTTTGGCGGGGATAGACGCCGTAAAGGGCGTTTGGCCGGCCTTTTGAAGGCAACTTCGTGTCATTCGGCCCGGTTGCGGCCGCATTTCAACCGTTGTCGCGCTTGACCTTGGCGATGGCTGGGGCCACATCCCCAAAATGGAAACGCCGTTCTGGAAAACAAAGACGCTGGAGCAGATGAGCCCGGCCGAGTGGGAATCGCTGTGCGATGGCTGCGGCAAATGCTGCCTGTCGAAGCTCGAGGACGAGGACACCGGCGAGATTTACTGGACCAGCGTCGGCTGCCGGCTGTTCGACGCGCAGACCTGCCGCTGTTCAGACTACGCCAACCGGTTGGCGCGCGTCCCCGATTGCGTTGGGCTGACGCCGCAGAATGTGCGCACCATCAGCTGGTTGCCAAGCACCTGCGCCTACCGGCTGGTGGCCGAGGGCCGCGATCTCTATTGGTGGCACCGGCTGGTGTCGGGCAGCGCCGAGACCGTGCACGAGGCCGGCATCTCGATGCGCGGCCGGGTGAAGGCGAGCGAGACCGACCTAGCCGAGCCTGAAGATTATTTTGATTATATGCTCGACCACGAGCCTTGAGGTCCGTTCCGCACAGCTCCGAACAAGGAATACGAGCAACAACGTTTTGAGCGCGCATTGCTCGAAACCTGGCGAAGATTTCTTTTTCCCGCCATATGAACCGCAGATGAACGGCGGGTTCGTAAACAGTTCAGACAGGCTGGTGCATTCTCCCATCATCGCTTTCAAGAGGACGGGCACAAGCCCGCAACAAGGAGAGAAGACCATGTTCAACACGGTGAAAACGGCAGCCCTCTCGGCCCTGGTCGGCCTCAGCGCGCTGACAGCCATTCCCGCCCATGCCGACAGCCTCTATCTCGGCTTCGGCAACAACCAGGATCCGCGCTTCGGCGTCTACGCCGGCGACGACGGCTATCGGCATCGCCGCGATGAGCGCCGTGACGACTGGCGCGGTGACGATTGGCGCCGCGACGGCTGGCGCCGCGGCTGTTCGCCGGATCGCGCCCTCGACAAGGCGGAGCGCATGGGCCTCTACCGAGCCCGCATCGTCGACGTCAACCGCCGCGTGGTCAAGGTCATGGGCCGCCAGGACGGCGACCGCGTCGTCGTCGTGTTCGCCAACCAACGCGGTTGCCCGGTTATCTATCGCTGAAGCTGCAAATCGGAGTGGCATCATCTTCTTCGAAGATGAGCCTGGAGACGTGATCCCTACGGGGTCAGTCTGGAGACACGACCTTCTATGAAGGTCGGTCTGGAGGCATCATCTTCTTCGAAGATGAGCCTGGAGACATGACCCCTACGGGGTCAGTCTGGACTAGCGGAGCCCCTGTCCCATCGGGCGGGTGCGGCTCGAAAAACCCCCGCGGGAGCGATCCCGCGGGGTTTTTCATACATGCGCCGGCCGACAATCCATGGCTGGGCGAAGAGCCCGGCCATGGATTGTCGGAGCTGGTTACTTCAGTTCGAAGGTGACGGTCACCTGGACGTTATAGGCGTTCTCGCCGGCCTGCACCGGCGCGGCGCCTGCCGCGGCGTCGAAAGCCTTGGCATTGATCGGCATCGGTGCCGGCCTGATGTTCTGATCCGTGATCTCGAGCACCTTGCCGAGGCTGACGCCGGCCGCCGCGGCAAGCGTCTTGGCCTTGGCCACGGCGTCGGCCACCGCTTTCTTGCGCGCCTCGGTGACGGTGGCCGCCGGATCGTCATTGGTGAAGGCGATACCGCCGCCCTGGTTGACGCCGAGCGAAACAGCCTTGTCGAGGATCTCGCCCGTCTTGTCGATGTCGCGCACGCGGACCGAAAGCGTGTTGGTCACCTGGTAGGCGACGAGCTCGCCTTCCTGGCTGCCATCGGGTTTGTTGGTGTAGTTGTAGCGCGGGTTGATCTGGATGCCCGCCGTCTGCAGGTCGCGATCCTTGATGCCTGCCGCCTTCATCGCCGCGATCACGGCGGCCATGGCGTCGTTGTTGGCATCGAGTGCGGCCCGCGCCGTCTTGGCTTCGCGCATCACGCTGAGCGACAGCAAAGCCAGGTCGGGAGGGGTGGTCGCTTCGCCTTCACCCGAAACAATGATGCGGGCGGGCGTCGGCGAATCGGCGGCTCCAGCCATCGCCGGAAAAGCGATTGCAGCGGCGAGCGCGAGGGGCAAAAGATGTCTGGTCATGAAAATCTCCTTGGTCTGCGATCCAGTCGCAAGAGGTCGCGTAGAGCGCGATTATGGGTTGATTTGGGCGTTCCGCGAAAGCCCGTCGGGAAAGCCTTGTGCCGGAAAGCGAAAGACATTAATCCAGCCCACGTGGGGCCTGTAGCTCAATGGTTAGAGCCGGCGGCTCATAACCGCTTGGTTGGGGGTTCGAGTCCCTCCGGGCCCACCATTATCGTTATTTATCAATGGCTTATTGGCAGGTTCGCCACGAGGTTCGCCAACAGGTGCGCCAAGCAGTGGTTTGCGCGTTACCAGCCGTACGACTCGGTCCATGCCCTGCACAGCCAAACGCACCTGCGACGCTTCCCGGGAGTAGAGCTCTGCATGGTCGATGTCGTCGTGGCCGAGAACGTCCATCATCTGCCTGGTGGATGCCTCCGCCTCGGCGAGATAGACCCCGAGTGATTTCCTCAGACCGTGCAGTGTAAGTCCCTTCGGCAATCCGGCGAGAGCGCACCAGTGTGCCATGGCGCCGGTCAGGGATTTCGCCGAGAAGGGCTGGCCATATCCCGTGACTAGAACGGTTTCGCCGCGCCGGTCCGCGGCATCGAGGATCTCAGCGAGCATGGGAGTCACTGGAACGAAAAGCCGCTTGCCGCCGGTTCTTCCCTTGTTCTTGGCCTGAACAATATCAAATCCGTCGAATTGGCGCTCGACACCCTCGACCAGCACACGGTGGGTTACGCGCTGGTCCCATCGCAAGCCTGCGACATCGCCTCGACGATTGCCAAGCCAAAGCGCAAGCCCATAGCAAGTGCGCGCGGAAGTGCCGACTGGCCAGCGCCGCTCGAATTGTTCCATTGCTTCGCGAGGCCATGCCTTCCAGCCGGTATAGGCAGGCCGCCATTCAACCGAGGCTGTAGGGTCTAACTCGATCCAATCCTGGCGCAGCCCGACATAGACCAGTTTGCGAATTGCGACCAACAGGTGCTTGGCCTTGTGAGGCGTGGCAATGAAACGGCCCAGAAGTTCTTCGACATGGGCACGCCTGAGATTCTTGACCGGCACGTCGCGCCAGGTGAGCGGATGGTCAGGCACTACTCGCAGGTCCAGGAACTCGTCGATTAGACGAATGTTCTTTCGTCTTGTCGCTTCGTCGTGGGCCAGCCATTTGACCGACACTTTTAGCCTCTGGGTGGCCGCGCCGAACGTTCCAGGCAAGGCAGCGCCCGGCATCCTGACGACCGGCGCCTTAGGGGCTTTTCGGCCTTCGACGGCGGCTCGATAAGCCTCCTTGAATCCAGGCTGATTAGGTGCAGGCAGGCCGACCACGCGCTCCTTGGTTCGATAGCGCCAGCGGACTTTGCCGTGGCGATCGGTATAGGAGGAGAGGCCAGGATATTTATCCGTCATCGCAAACGAATCTATTCCTTTCTATGATTCCCCTGCAACAGAAAGTCGACGATATTCTCGTCGTCGTCGCCAGGCAGGTCGGCAAATGCCGCCTCAAGTTTGATACGATCCCAAATTACTCGGCCGTCCACCTTCTTTGGGCTCGGCATGCGACGGTCCGCAACCATCTGGTCGAACTTGGTGATCCCGACGCCGACGTACCGGGCCGCTTCCTCGCGGGAGAGACCGCGCGGGGGATAGGACAGAGGATCGCTCTTCACCGCTTCATCCAAGGTTTCGATGCATAAGACTGGCCTTGGCTAGCCCCCCATGATCATAGAAGGAAGAGAGGTGATCCGATCATTCGGCAAATCGCGGCCGCGACCTGTAAATAGGATAGTCGCCTTCAGCCATGTTTCGCCGATCATGAGAGTTGGGGGTTCGAGTCGGGAGAGCGCTACCGCCTTTCCCCCCACTCATCGAACCACCAGTTCCGGCTTCGTTGCTGCGGCTGAGCGAGATAAGTCGAGCGGCGACAATGCCTTTGGTCGCCGAAGGCAGAGCGTCGTCGCCGATCAGCAGCTGCGAACGGGAATTGCGCGTGGTCTCGGCTAGTCCTGACGCAATAAATACGGACCGCCGCGGACGGGGACAGTCGGTCCCGCGTCCCGTCCTGCGGCCGGCGCTATGCTGACGCTCCTACGGCTGTCCCGTTCACCGCCCGCGGCGGGGGCGAATTTCCTTCGTCCCACGCGCGACAATTGTCCGCTGCTGCGGACGCGCGCCGGACTGCGGTTTATACGCCGTCTTCCTTAGAGCGCCGACGGCCGCCAGCGCGCCGAAGAGACCTAAGCATGGATGATCTCCAGGCATTCGGGTTTGCCGCCGGCCCACCGGCCGCTCTGTGGTCATGCGCGCTACTTCAAAGCCTCATTGAGAAGATTGGCCAAGCGCGCAGCCGCAAGCGGCAATTGAAGCTTCGCGGCATCGCGCGCCTTGGTCTCGTATTTGCGCGTGAGTTCAGCTTGCTGGACAACATTGCCGTTGGCGTCGAGCACAGGTGACGCGTAGGCGGTGGCAATGGCGAGCTTGTTGCTCTCGTTTGTCCAGGTCTGGACGTCGGTGATCCCCGCTACGGCACGGCACGAATAGGCCGTATCGAAAGTCTCGCTGTAGGCGAGGGCCGGCCTATTCCATGTCCGGGACGTCGCCGCTGACAAACAGCGTAGTCGGAGGGCCGTAGTCACCAAGCGCCGGATCTGCGTCGCGGCTGCAGGCGATGACCCCCACATGGCTGGAAGCGAGCATCTTGGCGGTACGGATGGCCCGATCCTCGCTTTGCTGATCGGTTGGGCCCTAGGCGGTGAAAAGCTCACCGTCATCGGCGCGGTCGAAAGCGACGACAACGATCAGCTTGGGCTTCGTCTGTGTGGGCAAGACGTGGTCGGACATGATTGCTCCTAGAGGAAGTGCTCGCCGTCGGCGCGGTGCTCAAAACAGAACCAGTGCGGTCGCGCAAAACCCCAGCCGGCATTCTTGCCGCAGCCGGCGTGCTCGCAGATGTGATGCTGGATGCCCGGCGGCGTCACGTGCGCCGGCCGCGGGAGCCCGATCTCATCACTCATAGCAGCTTGATTTGTTTGATGAGCCCTGCATGGTCGTTGGGCTGCTTGTTGATGGCCGCCGCGTTCACGTCGCGGCCGACCCGATAGAACTGAAGGCTTCCGTCGATGTCGTGGCTGAGAATGTCCTTCAGGTCACCAGCAGACGTCTTGGGATCAAGCCAGGCGTCATAGTAGGCGGGATCGAGAATGAGCGGCTGTCGATCGTGGATATCATTGATAGGCGCCGCCGACGGTTCGGTGATGATCGTGCAGCTGGTGATGTCGAGATTTGAATTGTGGGCCCATAGGCCCGCGAACGAAAATGGCGCGTGGTCTGGCTGAAAGATGTGCCAAGGGTCCTTGCCGCCGTCGGCGGGGCTCTTGGTCCATTCGTAATAGCCATCGGCCGGGATGAGGCAGCGCTTCGATTTGAATGCGTCTCGATATGCCGGCGTCGTGTCGACACCTTCGATGCGCGCATTGAACATCTGGCCCTTGGGCATTTCCTTTGCCCAGAACGGCACCAGCCACCAGCGGCCTGAGCGCAGCTTGTGATTTCCATCGTCAGCCGCGGTGATGAAAGGCACTTCATCAGTCGGTGCGATGTTGTAGCGAGGCGCATCGTTGCGACCGATTTCCGCCGGCGCAGTGAGGCGGTAGAGCCGGTGGATTTCAGACCAGGACAGGTATCGCGTGTAGCGACCACACATGCTGCTTCAGCCCTCTCGTCTCAAAACGCCTGCGGCAGAAAGCTGTCAGCCTGCAGTCAATGCAATCGCGGGGTTGGCAGGTGGCTTCTCCATGTGCAGCCGGCCATCGCGACAACGCCATGCGGCCACGCTTATGTTATCGTCGTCGTCTTCATCGCGCTCCGGCTCAATGATGCGGGCATCGCAGGGTTCTTGGTCGATCTCAATCTTCCAGGCCTGAAGGGATTTCTGGGTGATCTCTGCCACGTCGGCCAAATTGGCGGTGAGATAGGGCAGGCCTATCTCGGCCGCCTCTTCCAGTGTGCCCGGCTCATTGACCCAGCCCATGACGTAGCAGATGTCGATGTCGAGCTGCCGGTCAGGACCGGTGGCCGTTTCCAGCCGTTTTATGATCTCCCCATAGCGCCGCTGTCTGTCTGGCCAGGTCGCCAAATTGGCTGTCTTCACCTTTGGTTCGACTGGTCCCATACCCAAGGCTCGGCGCCTGACTATCTTGTCTTCGGGCCAGCCGGCACAGCATGCTTCGCAGGCGGCGCGCTCGGCGTCGAGCCAGACGTTGGCTGCCGCCCGGTCCTCGTCGGTTGGCTCTTTGCCTTTGGGAAGTCCGTCCGTGTCCCAGAGGTCGACCGTGAACATGGCGCTCAAAGCGTCCTCGATAGATACCTCAGATCGTGCAAAAACTGCCTCTGCGGCCGCAACCCCGCGGGCAAGTTCTTCGGATGTCGCGTTCTCAATGACCAATCGAAGGGGCATTTTTTCGCCTCCTGTGGCTGTCCGGCCAACAGTGAACGAAAAGAGAACAATGAGTCAAGAGGAGCCTTGACGACAGAGGAATATGTTCCTCATTTCAGGATATGCCGGAGCAACCAGAAAAATGGCCGAAGGGCGTCCCGCGGACACTGATGCATGCCCACAACGCTGGGCAGGTCGCGCGCATCCGTTGCGGCCATTGCAATATCAAGCGGTTCTATAAGCCGGCCGAGCTCAGGGAGGTAATCGGCAATGTTTCGATCGATGACGTTCGAACAAAAGTCCGGTGCGAAAAATGCGGACGGAAGGAATCGATGAACGCCGAACTGTTTCACCCGGTCGGGCAGGAGCTGGAGACCATTCGCTTCCGGCGCCTGATTGAGATCAGGTGGGAGCGGCGCGTGGTCTGGCGGGATGAATGACTATGCGTTCCCGTCCGTTTCGTTCTCCTCATCAACGACCCGAACGGGAAGGTACGCGTTGGCCTCCAGCCACTCGCGCAAAACGATCTGAATGACGTCCGATCGACTCAATTTCATCTCGGCGGCGATGCTGTCCAGCGCATCCTCGGTTGCTGGGTCGAGTGACACGCCTGCGACATTCCTGAGCATCAAAGCCGCGCGACGAAGGATGATCTGCAGATCCGGCCGCGACATGTCCGCTATGCGATCCGCGACACCTTCAAGCTCTTCTGCAAAGGACATGCGGGTCATGGTCGGCCGTTGCGCCGCTCTCTGCGCGCCCTTGTGCGGATTCCGACGTGAAGCCGGCCGCCATTCCGATCAAACACCGGCCACCATTCCGGTATGAAGCCGGCCACCATTCCAACCAAAGACCGGCCGGTTTTCGGCACTGAAGATTACCTCCTGGGTCAGCAACTTTGGCATCAATTACCTCGCGATGAACGAGGACATTTTGATGCCGGCAAAGAGAAGGCTGACCATGAGACAGTTGAGACAAATGCTTCGGCTTGCCGGAAGCGGGACCAGCTCCCGCGAGATTGCGGTCGTGCTGGGAATAGCACGCAGTACGGTGCAGGATAATCTGCGGCGCGCAGCGGCAATCGGGTTGAGCTGGCCCCTGCCAGGCGAGCTGACCGATGACGCGCTTGAGAACAAACTCTTCGCTCGCAATGGCGTCAAGCAGGGCACGCGGCGGCGCACAGAGCCGAACTGGGCCCATCTTGCCGTCGAGCTCAAGAAGCCGGGCGTCACGCTCCTCATCTTGTGGGAGGAGTATCGAGGAAGTCATCCCGACGGATATGGCTACAGCCGGTTCTGCGAGCTCTTTCGCAGCTTCGAACAGCGGCTTTCGCCGACGATGCGCCAGGAACACGCCGCCGGCGACAAGGTCTTCGTCGACTATTCCGGCAAGAAGATCCCGATCGTTGATCGAGACACCGGCGAGATCCGTGAGGCGGAGATCTTCGTGGCAGTGCTGGGTGCGTCCAGCTTGACCTATGCCGAAGCGACCTGGACCCAGACACTGCCGGATTGGATTGGTTCACACGTCAGGATGTTTCGTTTCTTTGATGGCGTTCCCCGCCTGATCGTCCCCGACAATCTGAAGTCGGGCGTCAGCCGCGCCAGCTTCTACGATCCCGAGATCAATCGCAGCTACGGCATGATGGCATCCCATTATGGCGTCGGCGTTCTTCCGGCACGGCCGCGACGGCCGAAGGACAAATCGAAAGTCGAGAACGGCGTGCGTTTCGCCCAGTCATGCATTCTGGGGCGGCTGCGCAACCAGACCTTCTTCTCGCTGGCCGAGGCCAATGCCGCAATTCGCCAGGCACTCAATCGCATCAATGATCACGTCATGCGTCGGCTGGGCGTCAGTCGCCGGCAACTGTTTGAGAGCGTCGAGCGTGCTGCGCTGGCAAGCCTTCCGAGCGAAGACTACGAATTCGCCGAGTGGCGTTTGGCCCGCGTCTCGACGGATTACCACGTCGAGTTCAAGACCTTCTTCTATTCCGTACCGCACAACCTCATTCGTCAGCAAGTCGATCTGAGGGCAACGGCACGCACCATCGAGATCTTCCACCGCGGCAAGCGCATTGCCGTCCATCAGCGCCGCTATGGCGGCCCTCGTCATGGGACGGATCCGGATCATATGCCCAGCTCCCACCGGCGATATGCCGAGTGGACGCCGGATCGTTTCCGTCGCTGGGCCGCATCCGTCGGGCCCGAGACGGAAGGCTTGGTTGTCGCAATCCTCGCCAGCCGCCCACATCCTGAACAAGGCTTTCGAACATGCCTGGGTGTCCTTCGCCTGTTTCGCGATGTCACACGCGATCGCGCCGAAGCCGTCTCAGCCCGCGCTGTCGAGATCGGTGGGCTGAACTGCAAGAGCATCGCCTCGCTCATCGCCAATCACAAGGCCGCAAGGCATTCCACCGAACCGACCGCCATCGTCGATCACGCCAATCTGCGTGGCCCTGATTACTTCCATTGAGGAGACATACCAATGCTCATCCATCCGACCATCAACATGCTGCGCGAACTCGGCCTTCATGGCATGGCCACTGCCTTCCAGGAACTCGACGCACAATCCGAAGCACGCGGCCTCGAGCATGGCGAATGGCTTGCCATGCTGCTCGAGCGCGAGGCTACCATGCGCCGCCAGAAGCGTTTCGAAGCCCGCGCCAGAGCTGCAAAACTTCGCCATGACGCACAGATCGAGAATGCCGACTTTCGTGCCGCACGCGGTCTTGATCGCAATCTGTTCATGGCGCTCGCCGGCTGCGACTGGATCAGAAAGCATCACAGTCTTCTCATCACCGGGCCGGCCGGCGTCGGCAAGAGCTGGCTGGCCTGTGCGCTTGGCCACAAAGCTTGCCGAGAGGATTTCTCCGTCGCCTATCACCGCGTTCCCCGGCTGTTTGCAACGCTTGCCCTCGCGAGAGGCGACGGACGTTATGGCCGGATCCTCAAGCAACTCGCCAAAACCGACCTTCTCATTCTCGATGACTGGGGACCGGAAAAACTCAATGATGACCAGCGGCGTGATGTGCTTGAGATCATTGAAGACCGCTACGAACGCCGATCGACAATCGTCACCAGTCAGCTGCCCCTGGATCGCTGGTACGAGATCATTGCAAACCCAACCCTGGCCGATGCCATCCTGGACCGCCTCGTTCACAACGCCTATCGCATCGATCTCACCGGTGAAAGCATGCGAAAACAGCGCTCGCCGAGAGCGTCCGAAACAGCGCACGCTTGACCTGAAACGAAACCCAATCCAAACATCAACGAGACCCAGGATCAGTCCGAAAAATGGCCGGCTTCAAATCGGAACACCGGCCGGAATGAAATCGGAATGACTGGCCGGCTTCAAATCGGAATCGATGGCCGGCTTCGTCGGAATACGCACCCTTGCCTTTTCCAGCTCATTGGGGATGTAGGCGGTGGCGTGTTCGGTCGCTCGCCTGATGTTCTCACGCTGCCGTTCAAGCGCCTCTGGAGAGTGGTGCAACTCGGGAACGGTCGCGTAGCCTGCCGCGGTTGTCGACAGCGGTTTCCAGACCTCGGGACCCACCGAAGGCCCTTGAACTGACTGTCCTTTGACCAGCCCGAGTGCAAGTGAAAAGAGCGAACGTCGCATCTCGTCAGAATTGCGGAAACCCCATGCAAGCGCAAGCTTCGCGGCCTCGGTAGCGTTCATCCGTCCAACGTGCAAAACGCCGCCGGAAAGCAACTGGCATCTTGGTGGTTCTTGTCCGCTAGCTGCTCCCTAGCACAGGCCCTCGCAGGGGATTCCGTCCTTGTCACGATCGAGCTTCCCGCCCCACGAACAGTTCTGCAGGTACCAGTTGGCTTCGTCGCACGAGCCGATCTGTGAACACGTCCGGCGAGGCTCACACGAATAGCCGCTTTGCGCGACCAGCCGGCGGCTGATGATGCCGTGCGGCTGACTGGACGGCGCGATGCCTTCGTTGAGCGTAGCGCGCCAATCCCAAGGCGCCTGAAACGTTCCGGCCCACAGCCCGACTTTGGCCGTCTCTGCTTTCGTCTGCAGCTCACCGTAGGCGCCGTGGCTGTAGCGGGGCCAATCCAACGCCTGGCCATGCCCAACCATCCAGACGGCGACACTGACGCCATCGGCGCGCCGGCAGTCGCCGACGAAGCGGTGATAGCGGTCCCATGCCACAAAGGTGCACTGAACCGGCCTCGAGGCCGCCAGGAAGGCCTCCAGCGCTTCGGCCGACCGACGGCCGCATGGGTATTCGAAGCCCTTGGCATCGTCGCAATACTGCCGGCTCTCCGGAGCGTCGATCCCGTTGAAGCGGATGCGCTGGCCATGGATCTCGATTGTGTCGCCGTCGATGACCGACGCGACGCCGGCGATGGGGTCTGGCCTTGCGCCAAGCAGGTTCGACAGATTGAGTTCCGGCAAGCCGTCGCTATGTCGCCAGACAGTCTGCGCTGCGAGAGCGCCGGCCGCGGCCAGCATCACGAAGATCAGGCGCAGCGGCACGCTTGCCCATCGGCGAGCGCGGCTTTGCCTCGCGCCGGTCCGCTTGCGCCATTGGTCGGATCGGTTGTTGTAGCGAGATTTATCCAAGCCCTTTCCCCAAAGGTCCATCAATCAGAATGGCTGCCAGCATCGAATGCCCAAAGCCTCTGCCAGCGAGCACTTCATAACCTTCGTTTGCATATCGCCTGCATTCATGATCTCGAGCATGTACTCGCCTTCGGCGCAGCGGATTGTCCAGTAGCCAGCGTCGGAGTCGGTTGAATCTCCCATGTAGATCATCTTGCTGGCGCCCGTGCAGGCCTCGGCGTTCACGATGATAGCTTGCAGGGCCCTAAGGCGATCTGGTTCAGGTAGGCGCGAGACGAGGTCGAATGCCCGACCAGCAAGGGCCTGATTGGCCAGCAGGCACAGCAATATTGCAGGTAGGCCAAGGCGAAACATTCTGTCTCCGTGGCTACTCACATCCGATTCCATCGTGATCGCGATCGAGCCGGTTCGGATCGGGGCCAGTAACCGTCACTCCATGAGGCACGACCGGATTGTTTCCTTTGCCGCCTGCGCAGTCCAAATCGGCGCCACCGGTTGGCACCGCCGCAGCGTTCGCAGCCACGCCTCGATACCTGAGGACTACCGCGGCGGCATGCGCGCCATCGCCTTCGATGTGGGTGTTGTCGCTATTCGGATTGAACGGGTCGACCGTCTGCAAAAGCGTGTTAGCATGGCCGGCATCGCCAGCGGCGAGCGTCACAGTATCGTAATGGTTCAAGTAGTCGGCTGCGCAGCCTGAGATACGCACTGCGAACAACACGCACGAAAATTCGCGCACGCGCATAACTAAATTTCCCCAACCCAAGCAAGATCATGCGCTATTTGCCTGTTGTTGTCGAATCTGGATGAGGGCGAGCGCCTTTGTGAAATAGGCCACTGTCGTCATCCCCACGACGCCTACAGTCGCTAGATGAGAAATGTAGGCTCAGGGAGGAATACATGCGCCGCGCGCTCGTCTTTGGTTCCGTTCTTTCATTGATCCTGTCGTCTGCACCAGCTTTGGCCTGGTGGGACGGCGGCCACATGCAGATAGCTGCGGTGGCCTATTCGAAGCTGACGCCAGCGGCGAAAGCCAAGGCCGACGCTCTGATCAAGCTCAATCCGGACTACGCCAGTTGGACTGCCGGAGTGCCGGAAGACAAGAAGGCACAATACGCCTTCATCCAGCCGCCGTTTGGGCGGACGATATCAAGGACCCTGCTCGCGGCTACACCAAGGACGACGACACGCCCACGGGCCAGAACATCGGTTATGCCGACAAGAACATGCACCGCTACTGGCACTTCAAGGACGTCCGTTTCTCCACAGACGGCACGCCATTCTCTGACGCCGATCCGATCAATGCCGTCTCGCAAATGAAGCTGTTCATCGCCGCGCTACCAGCGACGTCGGCCGCTTCCGATGACATCCGCTCGTACGACATGGTCTGGCTGCTGCACCTGATCGGCGACATTCACCAGCCCCTGCATGCGACCGAGCGAATGTCGGCAATCAACACCGACGGCGACCGCGGCGGTAACGAAGTCAACGTGATACCGGCGACCGGCGAAACGACCGATCTGCACGCCTACTGGGATCGAATGTTCGGTGGCTACGTTTCCGTTCCCGGGGCGATCTTCGACGCAAACGACAAGGCCGGCATTTCCAAGCTCCAGGTCGACAGCGCCAAGGCCAAGGTTCTGGATCCGGACGTTTGGACGCAAGAGAGTTTTGTACTCGGCAAGAAGTTCGCCTATGCGGAGCCGGTGTTGAACGAAAACACGGTGGCAGTGCTGACGCGGACCTATGAAACCGATGCGCGCAACGTCTCGCGGAGCCAAGCCGCGCTTGCCGCGGCACGGCTGGCCAATGTCCTCGACGACGCATTCAAATAGACGAATGGAACATTAGCGATTTCGGATTGCTAAGTTCACGTTTCGGATCCCGCTGCTTGGCTCCGTCGCAGGCTGGTGGGCAAACATCGGCCGGCCGGCGTCACCAGTCCCCTCTCGTGGCGCGGTCGTAGGCGTTCAACAGGGCACGATCAGAGCACAGCGTGATCAAGCGCAGGTAGGCGTGTCAGGTGTGTGCGGATGCTGTTGATTCAGTAGCATCGAAAAAGCCGTGACAATCTGGGGGAGGAAGAAGGGCTTCAGATCTCAGATCTTGGTATAGTCGTTGCGCAAATCGCCCCTGCCTTAACTACGACTCGCGATATTTGCCGATTACCGATTCAGAACAGTTGCGAACATAGTTACTTTTCTGTGTAATGCCGTCAGGTCCGTGCGTGTGGGTTTGCCGGATCGGGGGCGTAATATGCAAACAACGATGAGCCAAAAGCTCGCGACCTATGGGCAGTGGACCTATAGGGGGGCGTGGGCGCTTGAGCTCGCAGCGGCGACTATCGGTCTAACGACTGGCGTGGCTCTTGGCTATCAAGCTTTCGCGGCGAGCGAGTCCGTCACTGCGATGGATCTGACGCTGGCAAGTGCACCATTTTTGATGGTCGCCATTGCCGAACTTACCAAAATCCCAATTGCCACGCTGCTTTTCAGCGTATCTTGGGTGTGGAAGCCCATAGTGCTCGTCTTTCTGTTGATCCTCGCGGGCATCACGTTCGAGACCGTTTTTATGGGAATGGAGCGTGCAGGCGCCCTTCGTCAGCTTCGCTACGAAGATTTGGTGAACAAGATTGACGCGCTCGAACAGGAGGCATCGAAACTTGCCTCGGTAGATGAACTCGGTAGGAAAGCTGATCAGGTTGACCAGGCTCGCGCCGAATTTGAGGAGATGACCGCCCTTGCCGAAAAGTCCCGTGCTGGCTTCCAGGCACAAATTGCGGAGGTTGACGCTGAATTGCAGGGGGCAACAGCTCTTACTCCAGAGGCATCTCGTGTTCGAGACCAGATCGAGGAAAAGAATACGGTTCGATCGTCGCTGATTGAGCAGCGTGATGCTGAGATCAAAGACGCCGTCGACCAATTTGAGCGCCAGCGCGACAGCTTCGTCCAGCGCATCAAGATGGCGCGAGACTCAGGCGACAGCGATTCAGCCCGGAAGTTGGAGGATGAGGTCGCCAAGCTGGCAAATCCAAGGTCCAAAATCGGCGCCAAGTTCGACGGTCAAATAGATCCGCTGGATCAGGAAATAGCGTCACTTCGATCGGATTTTGATCGGCTACGCGCGAGCAGTCCGCCGATGACGGCCGACCAGCGGCAAAAGCTTACAGATCGGCGATCGAATCTCGAGCAGATACGCGATGCAGACGCCGCGAGTTGGCAGAGACGACTTGAAGAGGCGGGCAAGAGGCTGGCCGAGGCCCAGGGCGCTGAAGCCAACAAAGCGACCGTGGCCGCGCAAAATCAGGTTAGGCAGGATCAAATAGCCAAGGAACTCGCGGCCCTGGAGAAGGAGCGGATTCCAATGGCGCGCACCGACCAGGTCCGAAGGATAGCTGCGAGATGGTACGGTGCAAAGCCAGAGCAGGTAACTCCTGAACAGGCAGGTGTGATCTCAGTCATTTGGTTTAGTTCGCTAGCCGTGATCGCCGCACTCGCTGGGCCAATCACGGCGATGGTGGCACTCGCTCTTCAGCGAATAGCCGCTCGCGGCGAAGTCCAGTCCCGAAGCCGCTTGTCTTCGCTCATTCGCCACATGCTCTTGAGATGGCGGTGGCGCCGCATTCGGACGATCGAGGTGCCGGTCGAAAAGATTGTCGAAAAGGAAGTCGAGAAGCGCGTCGAGGTCCCCGTCGAGATTGAAAGGGTCATCAAGGAGATCCTCTACGTTCCGCTGTTTACCGATGATCCGGAGGTGCTTCGAACGGCTCTGAATCAGGAGCTGCCGCCAGATGTTGCCGATCTGGTGAAGTTGTCGATGAAGGGGCAGGGCAATGCTCGTCCGGCATAACACTGCTCTTCTCGAGCAGGCGGTCGGCCTCATCGTAAAGCGGTCTGCCATACCGACACTACAGGCCGAGGCCGCAGCTCAGGAGAAAATCTCCAAAGCGGCTGCATTACGTCGGATTGCGACCGGAGGTGCAATTGCCGTAGCAGCAATTGGGATCGGCTTGGGCTTGAAGCTTGGACTTTGGCAGAAGGTCCCCACAATCCCAGAACCGAACACTCCGCGCGTTGAAGTGCCCGCAAAGCCCGCCGAAACCAAAGCAGATAAGCCTTACATCCCACTGCCTACTCCACGGCCCACACAGGTGCCGACGCCGCCAACGCCTCCAAAGGAACCTGATGTCGTCACCGTGGACTTCACGAAGTTCGCCACCAAGACGATCGACTTCCAGGGAGACAAATGGGAGTTGATTTCAGGCCATCACTTCAAGGACGAGAAAGACAGCTCCTGGGACACTGCGTGGTGTTACTCGCGTCGGATAGTCAATGGCGTCGACGTAAACGTTCAACTGGTAAACAGGCTGGGTCCAGAAACGCAGCCTGTCTCACCCATATCTGCGCCCGAGACTTTGGCACAGGTCGGTCTAACAGATGCTACGGCAATTCAGCTGGCAACGAATTGTGCGTGGCTCGATGGTCGTACTTTTGTAGCCGCGGATTTTGCCACCGATCCTCGTCGACAGGTGGGTGGCGTGCCTCCGCAGCCTCCGGTCTTGTCAACAGCCACCGATCCTGACACCGGCTTTGTCGTCGTATCGGGCTGGGACGCGATTGGAAACGACCTACCCAACATGCCTATCCGAGGCGTCACTGCCGAGCAGTGCCAGAGCGCTTGCGATCACGATTTTACGTGCTTGGCGGTTACATACAACACCAAATACCAGGCCTGCTTCATGAAAGGTGACGCTTCCGTCCTTGTGAAGAGCGAAGAATCTGTGATGGCGGCGAAGAAGGTTGTCGAAGGTAATCTGCACTACTCGAATCTGGTATTCGCAAAGAACACCGAGGTTTCTGGCGCATCCTATTGGACAGGACAACTAAGGTATCCAGACTGCATCTTGCAATGCGCGAATGAAAAGTCGTGTATGGGGTTCAATTTCCGTAGCAAGGAAACGTCGTGCACGCTATTCAACAGCGTCACTCAATCATCCGACAACGTGGCAGTGGCCTCAGGAATTAAGAGCGTCGAGAATTAGCAGGGCGGCCTCCGACCGCAAGCTGCCTGTCTGGAATGCGCCTCATATGGCCATTGCGATCAGCTTTCCCCACATACCAGAAGCGGACGTCGTCGGCCGGGCGCAGGTCAGGGTTGCGCCAATACCGGACCGAGTTGCCGCCGGCCATTGGGCAGGAACTCCTGTGTCGGGCGGGCTTCTTGTTTTTGTACGCCTTCGCGTTGGCTTTCAGCCTCCTGAGCCGAGGGAACAAGAAGCAACAGGATCCCGCCATGCTACCGGGCGAGCGCGATCCGTTGGACGGTCGTTCCGGCCGCCGATAATGCCCTCTGGCGTGGCCGTTGCGCAGCAACCGTTCCTATGCCGCCGGTACAAACCCTGGTGATGGGGTGCAGCCCGCCGCCCGCTCAACCGCCATCAGAAGTTCGTTGGTGGGCATAGCCCGGCCAAACAGGTAGCCTTGGCCTTCGTGACAGCCGAGAAGACGAAGGGTCGCTGCCTGCTCTTCGCACTCAATTCCCTCGGCGACAAGTTTGAGCCCAAAGCCCAGACCGAGGCCAACGATTGCCTTGACGATGGCTGCGTCGCCGACGCTGGTTGCCATTCGGTCGACAAAGGCGCGATCGATCTTGAGGCGCGTAAGGGGGTACTCGGTGAGCATGCTAAGCGAGGCATAGCCGGTGCCATAGTCGTCGAAGGCCATGCCGACGCCGAGTTCACGAATGTTAGTTAGCGTCACGAGCGTCGACGGGTCTTGGTTGAGGATTATCTTCTCGGTTATCTCGATCTCCAGCAGTTCTGGAGGCAGCTCGTTTTCCTGGAGCTGCCTCGCGATCGTCTCTGTCAATCCTCCGGCCTTCATCTGGGCCGAGAATAGATTGACGCCGATCCGCAGGGGGCGACCGGCGCGATGGAGCCGCGACGCAACTGCTGACGCGGTGGCGATCGTCCAATCACCGACCGCCGCCGCCACCGGACTCGGCTTCAGCACCGAGAGAAATTCCGCCGGCTGCAGAAGTCCCCTTTCTGGATGCCGCCAGCGCAGGAGTGCCTCGGCACCGACCAGGCAGCCGGTGGCGAGGTCGACCTGTGGCTGGTAGTGCAGCTCGAACTCGGCGTTGGCAAAGGCTCGGCGTAGCTCGGCCTCGAGGTCGATCTCCCGCTGAACTTCTTCTTTCATTCCGGGGGTAAAGAATCTTTCCGTTCCCGGCTGCTCCGCCTTCGCCCGATACATCGCGAGATCGGCGTGGGCCATTAGCTCGGCGGCTGAACTTCCGTGGTCCGGGGACCGGGCGATACCGATGCTTGCGGTCAGGAACACCTTTCGCCGCGGCAGAAGAAAAGGCTCTGCGCACACTTCCCGGATGCGGCCGATGAACTCAGCGAGCGAACCCGTCGTCGATCCCTCAGGTACGAAGACAGCAAACTCGTCACCACCCCAACGAGAGACGGTCGCGTCTGGAGGGGCCACCTCTGCCAGCCTTTTCGCCGTCGCGCGGAGCAGCAGGTCGCCGACCGCGTGGCCGGCGGAATCATTCACCTTCTTAAACCCGTCAAGGTCGAGAAGGATCACCGCACCAGCCGCCTTCCGTCTGATCGCCGCATCGACGATCTCGCCGAAATACAGCCGATTGGTGATGCCGGTGAGCTGGTCGAAATGGGCGAGTTCGAAAAGGCGGTTCTCGGCAGCTTTTCGCTCCGTGATGTCCTCGGCGACGCCGATCAGTCGGTAGACGCAGTCTGCTTCGTCCCTGATCGCAACGCTTCGGTCGTGAATCCAGCGAGTCGCGCCGTCAGGCCGTGTGATCCTGTATTCTACATCGTAGCCGACCTCGGCCTGCTGCTTAACCCGCCTTTCCGTTGCCTCGCGGTCCTCGGGCACGATCGCTTCGAGGTACGCGACTGGCCGCTCGTAGACCTCCTCAACGGTCCGCCCCCAAACGGTCTCATAGGCGGGGCTGATATATTCGACCTTCGTCTTGTCCGCATTCGTGATCCAGAAGACCTCGCTAAGGTTCTCTGCGATCTGGCGGAAGCGCAACTCGCTGATCCGAAGCGACTCCTCGGCCCGGCACCGTTCGGTGATGTCTTCGCCGGAGCTGAGGATACCAGTGGCCTTGCCGCTTTCATCGATAAGGAGCTGGTTGTGCCAGCTGATGATCCGTTCTTCCCCGCTCTGGGTAACGATCTCATTCTGGAAATGCTCGACAGCCGGCGTGGTGCCGTCGAGAAACGAATGGAATGCGGCTCGCATACCTAATCGCTTCGGCGCGGGAATGAACACGTCGATCCAGTTCCGGCCGAGGAGTTCGTTGGCGGCTCGATAGCCGAGCACCTCGCACCCCTGCCGGTTGACGAGCGAAATCGTCTCGTCGGCCGCGAAGACCATCATCATTACCCCAGCTACATCGAGATATCGCTGGGCGGTGTCTCGTTCACGGGCGATGTGGGCGGCCATCGTCCGCTGGTGTTCACGCTCCTGGATCGCCCGGCGTGTGTCGGTCATCTCGACAAAAGAAGTGGCGAGGGCCGGCCGGCCGTCGATGGCGATTGTCGATCCCCGCACCTCCAGATCGATGATCGAGCCGTCTTTCCGAACGCCGCGAAACGAATATTCCGAGGTAGTTGTCTCGCGGCTGAGGCGCTCGTTCATCCGGTTCCGAACCATCTCCCTATCGGTATCGACGACGAGGTCGAAGGGGGAGAGCTGGATGAATTCTTCTTCTAAGTAGCCGAACAGCTCGCAGCATTTCTGGTTGGCATAGAGAAACCGGGTGTCGAGCACGATCGTCATGCCGACCAACGCGTGGTCGGCCAAGTCTTCAAAGACAGCCGAAAGCTGATTGTGAGAAACGGCCCGGAGGTGATCCATCGTGATACTCATCGCTGCTCGCAGACAGAATGGACAGTGAGCGCCATGGCTTAACGAAAGGTTCGACATTCCGTGCAAGTTGCATCAATGCCCGATGGAAGCGATGCAATTGGGCCATCGCTGAAGCAACGCGCCAGGTACCCGCCGAGCTTAGGTCACCCGCATGCGCCGAGACCTTGGCTCGGGGAGGTGCGTGGCAAATATGGCCGGGCGGACCGGCACGCCCAAACGCCAACTCTCTCGTATTTATTGCCTTTCGCTTTGCGGACCATCTGGCCGTCTCGGTTGAAGTCGTGAGCGCCGGTTTCCCGGAACTTACGTCATCCAAATCGAGCGTGACGATGTACTGGAGCAGACACCTCCAGCAAGAACCCGCTCACCTAGCCTCTGCGAGGCTCGCGAGAACAGAAAGCCTGACCGCTTGGCCCAGCTGGTGCACGCCTAGGCGGTCCATCATACGCGAGCGATGAACCTCGACAGTGCGCACACTGATACCGAGATCGAAGGCAATGATCTTGTTTGGCTGCCCGGCTACCAGCGCCTCGAGAACCTGGCGCTCGCGTGGACTGAGCGTATCGATCAGCGCTTTCGCACCAGCAATTTCATCGGTTCGACCCTTCGCCGTGCCGGTCTTCAGCGCGGACTCAATCGCCGCTACCAAGGCGTCGTGGCTATATGGCTTTTCAATGAAGTCCACAGCTCCTGCCTTCATCGCTCGGACCGCGGTCTGTACGTCGCCTTGAGCCGTTATCACAATAACCGGCAAGTCCGGGTTTTTCAGCTGAAGGCGAGCCTGAACCTCAAAGCCGTCCATCTCCGGCATGCGAAGATCCAGCAGAACGCAGCCCGCGGCCAAGTCGCCCGCGACGCCGAGGAATGCCTTCGGCGAGGCATACGACACCACATTGAAACCGATCGCGTCCAGTAGCCGCTCCAACGACCGGCGGATCGCTTGGTCGTCATCAACAATATAAATGCATCGGTCGGCGCCCATCTTCGCTCATCGCTCCAACGGGACAGGCAGCGTCACGCGAAAGATTGCTCCACCGCCGCAATTTGGCTCATATCGCAGCTTGCCGCCGTGGGCCTCCACAATCGAGCGGCAGATCGAGAGGCCTAATCCCATGCCATTGCTTTTTGTGGTGTGAAATGGCTCGAAGAGGTGGTCGGCCATATCGTCCGGCAGGCCCGAACCACGATCTGCTACAGCGATCTCAATCAACTCTTCATCGAGCCGCGCGGTGGCCACGTACAACTCACGCCGCTCAGTCTCTGCCATCGCCTCATGCGCATTGCGTATCAGGTTGAGCAAGACCTGATGCAGTTGAATTCGGTTCCCAAACACCGCTTCGGCGCGCGGATCGAAGCTCAGCCGGACCCGCACGCCGTGCGCTCCGGTTCCCGCGGAGGCAAGAGCACTGGCCTCGCGGATCAAGTCGGGCAGTTTTTCGATCCGCATTTCCGTCTCGCCACGCAAAACGAACTGTCGCAGACGCCGAATGATCTCGCCGGCGCGGAGCGCCTGGTCGGCGGCTTCGTCGAGAACATCGCGTACGGTGTCGACGCTATGCGCGCCGCTTGCGATCATCAGGCGCCCAGCGTTGACCGAATTCGTGAACGCGGTCAGCGGTTGGTTCAATTCATGCGCCAACGCGCCAGCCATCTGACCCGCTGCGCTCAGCCGCGACGCATGAAGCAGCTCGAGTTGCAGCTCTTGCGATCGGACATCCGCTTGCATGCGCTCCTCGGCTTCGAGCGTCAGCCGCTGGAGCGCGTCCGCCAATTCCGATGTGCGTTCTGCCACCCGCTGCTCCAGCGATTCGTTGAGGCGTCGAAGGCTCTCTTCAAGTTGTTTCTGCCCCCTCAGATCGCGGCTGACGGTCGCCATGTTCATAGGGCGACCCGTGCGCAAATCGTCGATGCGGAACCAATCGACGAGGAACGGAATGTCTTCTCCAGTTTTGAAGTGTCGCAGATTGAGCTCGCCGAGCCAGCGTCCGGTCCCCATTACCAGTGGGATCAACTCGCGATGCGCCCGGGTCCGCTCATCGGGAGCCAGGAAATCGACGATGTTAAGCCGCTCCACCTCCTCAATGCCGGAAAGCCCTAGTAGCTCGCAGCCAGCCTTGTTGAGATATTGCGGCGTGCCGTCTAATCGGGCGAAACCAACGAGCTCGGACGAGCGCTCTATCAGGCTCACCAGACGCCGGTGCTGGGCCTCCGCGTGCCAGCGTTGCATGGCGAGCGTTGCGTGGCTCGCCGCAATTCCAAGAACCAGTCGATGCGTCTCGCTTGGAAATTTCGGGTTGACGGAACCTGCGATAATTCCGGCGTCGCCGCCAAAGCCCATTGGTACGGCAGCGATCTGTAACGCTCCCTTCCCAAACGGGTTGTCGATCGCGAATGTCTGCTCGCGGCTATCGAGCCACGCAGCACGAATGATGCGTTCGATGCGACCAGGGGATCCAGCGGATACCGCCTGGCTCGTGCGCATCACGTCGACCGCAGCTTCGTCTGGCACCCTCGGTGCAGACACGTAAATGACGTCTGCATTGAGCATCGAAATCAATCCTGCCGCCACACTGTCGGCGATTTGCCACAAATTGTAGTCTTTCCAGATTGCTGGCAGCGTCGAAAGCGCGACAAGATCGCGGATGCAGTGCCTGAGCTCTTGCGGCTCAGAAAGCTCGTCGACCCAAGGCATGTCGCCTGATCCAATACATAACGTACATCGGATCTTCAGCGCTTGTCCTCAACGCCGAAGCAGCGGCTCATCTTCGCAGTTGCCGCGCGGCGACGACCGTTTGCGACCACGTAGCAGCCGCATCCCGAGCAAAACCATACACTACCTATGCCAATTGCCTAGCGGATTGATTCAAACGTTTGGAACCCTCGATTTCGGGGCAGCGATAATGCCGTCCAAGATCGGATTTCCGATCCGATCAATCCGATCTGGCGCCCAGGAACCATATCCGGCACGGGCTAATGGCTTATCAGATGTCTTTAGTTGCCAGCGAGTGCTCCTTGCAGGGGGCACAGCCACGTCGCGCAAATGCATTCACTGCAGTCACGTGTTGCCGGCTGGCGTGACGAAAAAGTCGATTGCGTAAAATTCCGTAATCCGCCCGCCAGCAATCTCCCAATATAATTTCAGCTATCGCTCGGCCGCGACAATTTTGGCGTGTTACGGCGCGCTGGGGCACATCGATGGCAAAACTCACAGAACCGCTCGACGCCACAACTGGGCAACAAATCGACGCTATCCTGCTGGGGCTAAGAGATTCCCCGGATGTCGGCGCGGGCCTGCTGCAGGCTCTCGATATCGCGATCGACATGATCGGCGCGGACATGGGCACGCTGCAGCGCTTCGACGCAAGAACCGACTGCCTGACAATTGTTGCCAGCCGCGGGTTCTCAAGCGAAGCCCTGAGCTTTTTCGGCACCGTGCGTCGCGATACCAACACCACTTGTGCTGTCGCGCTGACGCGGCGCATGCGTGTGTTCGTCGAAGATGTGACGACGAGCTACCTCTTTGTGGGCACGCGCGAGCTCGATATGTTGCGTGCCGGCGGCATTGCGGCGGCACAGTCGACGCCGCTGATCAGCAGCCACGGCCGCCTCTGGGGAGTGTTAACAACGCACTTTCGCAAACCGCAGACAAAGCGCGAGTTCGATCATGCTCCGCTGGACAGGCTCGCCGCCCAGATCGCGGACAGCCTGGAGCAACGAGAGGGCCTGGTGTCGAGCCGGCGCTTTCACGGCAGGCAATTCCCAAAGGACTCTCAACCGCGAGACTGACTATGGCTGCAACACCGGAACGCAATCGAGGGCCTTTTGCGCTGAATGACGAATGGACTCCTAAAAGAAATGAGCGGACAATCGCCTGAGATAACGAAAGCAGAGAAGATCGGATCTGGGGACTGACATGAAATCAACGACCCAGCCTATTCCTTTTGGCGGATCCATGTTGCGTGAGCACAGGCATGTCTGCGCATTCTTCAATTCGGCGGCGGAGGAGTACGACACGTTGCTGCCGTTCATCTGCGACGGCATCAACTGCGGCCAGCGCGCCTATCATGTCCTCCCTGATAGGCACAAGGAGGATCACTTCCAGCGGTTGCGCAACGCCGGCATCGACGTCGAGAAGGCGATGAAAAGCCGCCAACTCGAAGTCGCGTTACCGGAGGACACCTATCTCGAGACCGGACGCTTCAACAAGGACGCGATGCTCGTCCTCATCCAAGAGGGCTTGAAGGCCGGCTCCGAGCTCGGCTTCCCTTTGACGCGGATGATCGCGCACGCCGAAGCGGCCGTAGACGACTGGAAGAGCAGCAATGAATGGGTTGAATACGAGATGCGACTCAATAGCGTGCTGCCGAACTACGACGACCCGGTAATTTGCACCTTCGACGCCAATCTGCTCACGGCGCCGCATGCCATCGATATTCTTCGCACGCATCCGATGGTCATCATCGGGGGCGTTCTGGTCGAGAATAGCTTCTTTACGCGCCCGCAGGACTTCATCCGCGAGGTGCAGTCGCGAACCGAACCGAGGCGATCCTATATGGGATAGCCCTTCGAAGCTCCAAGCCCATTAAATGCCGGCGCGACATCAGAATCTGTCTGCAGGCTGAAGGTGTCGGGGCGCGTTCCAGAGAAAGGTAGCGGCGGTCACGCGAGCGGGCTCAGATGAATTTTTGCCAAGGTGGGCCTTTGGCGACGCTCTAACCTAACAGCAAATTGACGGGCATCAATTGATGCGGATCGCATCGCCCCCAATGTTTCTGCCTGCCCGGCCGTGAGCTGGCACAGGGCAGCCCGTACGATCCCGGCGCTGGGTGGATCGCTGGACAAATCGATAGCGATCATTGTGGTCGCGACGGCGCTCTGCCGCAATGGGTTCTACCTGGCCGGTCTAAGCACATGCTGGAAATCAACAAGCCTCCATTTCAAGCAGCGGCAGAAGAGCGTCCGCAAGGCTTCGTTCGCATGCGTGGAGCGCGCGAGCATAATTTGAAGAACATCGATCTCGTCATTCCCCGCGATGCCCTTGTGGTGTTTACCGGTGTGTCCGGTTCGGGAAAGTCGTCGCTGGCCTTCGGCACGCTCTACGCGGAGGCGCAGCGGCGTTACCTCGAATCGGTGTCTCCCTATGCGCGGCGTTTGTTTCATCAGATGGCGGTTCCCGAGGTGGACGAAATCGACGGTCTGCCGCCGGCCGTGGCCTTGCAGCAGCAACGCGGCTCGCCTTCCACGCGCTCTTCCGTCGGTAGCGTGACGACACTGTCCAACCTCCTGCGGATGGTGTACTCGCGCGCCGGCGACTATCCACGGCACCAAGCGCATCTCGATGCCGAGGCTTTCTCGCCCAACACGCCGGCGGGAGCCTGTCCCCAATGCCATGGGCTCGGTCGGGTCTACGAGGCGACCGAACGCTCGATGGTGCCGGATGATTCCAAAAGCATTCGCGAGCGCGCCATTGCCGCCTGGCCGCCTGCCTGGCATGGCGGCAACCTGCGCGACATGCTGACTAGTCTAGGCTACGACGTCGATCGCCCCTGGCGAGAGCTGCCGAAAGAAGCCCGCGACTGGATCCTGTACACCGACGAGCAGCCGGTGGTCCCGGTCTATATCGGGTATGACCGGGACGAGGCGCGACGCGCGATCAGGCGCAAGGAGGAGCCGAGTTACCGCGGCAATTTCTCCAGCGCCAGGCGATATGTGCTGAACACCTTTGCCACCACTGAAAGCGCGTCGATCAAGAAGCGGGTGGCACGCTACATGGTGAGCACCGAGTGCCCGCTCTGTGACGGCAAGCGGCTTCGCCGCGAAGCGCTGTCCGTCAAGTTCGCCGGTTTCGATATTGCCGATATATCGAGGATCCCGCTGGCAAGACTCGCTGATCTCTTGCGCCCCTATGCGGAAGCCACCGCTGCCACCTTGACCAAGCTTAAGACGCGGCATCCGGAGAAGGCGTTGGTAGTGCAGCGGATCGCCGAGGACCTCAGCGGCCGGCTGAAGGTTCTGCTCGACCTCGGGCTTGGCTATCTTTCACTGGAGCGAAGCACCCCGACGCTGTCACCGGGGGAACTTCAGCGCCTGCGACTTGCAACCCAAGTGCGTTCCAATCTGTTCGGCGTCGTCTATGTGCTAGATGAGCCCTCCGCCGGACTTCATCCTGCGGATACGGAGGCGCTGTTGACGGCGCTCGACCGATTGAAACTCTCAGGCAATTCGCTGTTTGTCGTCGAACACGATATCGATGTGATCCGCCATGCGGATTGGATCGTCGACGTCGGCCCAGGTGCCGGCGATCTAGGCGGCCATGTGCTCTACAGCGGTCCGCTGCAAGGGTTCGAGCAGGCAGAGCAATCGCAGACCCGCCGGTACCTGTTCGGCGATACGATCGTGTCAGATCGAACGCCGCGCCCGCCCAAGGGCTGGTTGCGGCTGCGCGGGGTCAGCCGGAATAACATCCATGGGCTTGATGTCGATTTTCCGCTGGGAGGATTTACAACCGTGACTGGCGTTTCCGGTTCGGGCAAGTCGAGCTTGGTGAGCCAGGTCCTGGTGGAATTGATTGCAAAGCAGCTCGGCCATCCCATCCCCTCGATCGATGATGAGGGCGACGAACTCGAGCGGACCGTAGTGACGACACGGGGCGGTCGGATCGCGGGCGGGGCGCAGGACGTCAAGCGCCTGGTGGTCGTAGACCAGAAAGCGATCGGACGCACACCACGGTCCAATCTCGCCACGTATACGGGGCTGTTCGACCACGTTCGCAAAATTTTCGCGGCCACAAAGTCGGCGCGCGCCCGCCACTATGACGCTGGGCGCTTTTCCTTCAATGTTGCCAAGGGCCGCTGCGCGACCTGCGAAGGCGAAGGCTTTGTTTGCGTCGAACTGCTGTTCCTGCCCAGCGTCTATGCGCCATGTCCAAGTTGTCATGGCGCGCGCTTCAATCCGCAAACCCTGGAGATAGAATACCGCAACAAGAACATCGCCGCGGTCCTGGGAATGACGGTCGATGACGCCTTCGCCTTTTTTACCGAGGAGCCGAAGGTGCGCCGATCCCTCGATGTGCTGCGGCAGGTGGGCCTCGGCTATCTGCGGCTTGGCCAGCCGGCGACGGAGCTTTCCGGCGGTGAGGCCCAGCGGATCAAGCTTGCCTCCGAGCTCCAGCGGCCGCAGCGCGGCGATACGCTCTACATCCTTGACGAGCCCACTACGGGACTACACCCGGCTGACGTCGAGAGGCTCATCGCGCAACTCGATGGGCTTGTCGAATCCGGCAATACCGTCATCGTGGTGGAGCACGACATGCGTGTCGCCGCCGGCAGCGACTGGGTCATGGACATTGGCCCTGGGGCAGGTGACGAAGGCGGTCGTGTGGTCGCGTTCGGCAGGCCAGCCGAGGTCGCGGGATCGTCCATAAGCCGCACGGCGCCATATCTGTCGCGGTTCAGGGCTCGGCTCGCGCCCAATCGCCTTGAAGCACTTCGGTAGAATCGCGGGGATCCGCTCAAGCGCTCGGCTGTCAACATGAGCAGCACACGGACGGCGTGCACGACACATACCAGAGGCTCGACGTTGGCGATCTGCGTAATTGCCGAGTTGACGGTCGTCAATGACAAGGCTCAGCGGGCGCTTAATGGTGGGCTTCCACTATGCTCGCGACAAGGCGCTCTCACGGCAGACAAGTTCGCGAAATGCTTGTCGCACAGAGGTCGCGCGATCGAGGCCGTGAGAAGAACCCGTGAGGATATCTGATGCCGAAGATCGATCCGAGCAATGAGAGGATGTTTCCGAAATTCTCGGCGGCGGAAATCGATCGGCTTTGTCGCTTCGGCCACCGCCAGCGTTACAGCAAGGGCCAGCCGCTATTCGTGACGGGAGAGATCGCGCCTGGTATGTTTGTGCTCAAGAGCGGTCGCGCCCAGGTCACGCGGCGCGACCCGCTGGGACATCTCACTCCGATCGTGGAAGTGACTGCAGGCGATTTCGTCGCCGAAGTGGAACAGCTTTCCGGTCGGCCGGCGCTGGTCGACGTTCACGCGGTCGACGATATCGAGGCCATTCTCATTCGGGCTGAGGACCTGCGCAGGGTCATGATCGCGGAGCCCGAGATTGGCGACCGCATCATGCGCGCGTTGATTCTGCGACGCATCTCCCTGATTGAAGCGGGCGCCGGCGGACCGGTGCTTATCGGACCCGAGGACGCTCCCGATGTCGTGCGGCTGCAAGGCTTCCTCGCCCGGAACGCCTATCCATTTGAGGTGCTCGATCCTGCGAGTGATCGCGATGCCGCGGATCTCGTCAACAAATATGCGCCGGATGCGAGCGACCTTCCCCTGGCGGTGTGTCCCAAGGGCACCATTTTGAAGAATCCCAGTGAGTCAGACCTGGCACGCGCCCTTGGGATGGTGCGGAGGGACGGTCGAGATCGGACGTACGATGTCGCCATCGTGGGGGCCGGCCCCGCGGGTCTTGCCACCGCGGTCTATGCGGCGTCCGAGGGGCTTTCGATCGTGGTCTTCGACGCACACGCGTTCGGAGGACAGGCCGGCGCGAGCGCGCGGATCGAGAACTACCTCGGATTCCCAACTGGCATATCTGGCCGCGACCTCACCGGGCGTGCCTATGTGCAGGCGCAGAAATTCGGCGCAGAAATGGCGATTCCGTCCGGCATCGCGCGCCTGGACTGCGGTCAAAATCCGCTGATGCTGGAACTCGCTGACGGAGATCGCACCAAGGTTTCGTCCGTTGTCATTGCGTCCGGCGCACGCTACCGTCGGCTTGACGTCCCCAATCTTAGCGAGTTCGAAGGGCGAGGCGTGTGGTATTGGGCCTCGCCCATCGAGGCGCGGCTTTGCCAGCGCGAGGAAATCGTCCTTGTCGGAGGCGGCAACTCCGCGGGACAGGCTGCCGTGTTCTTGCGAGACTACGCCGCCAAGATCTCGCTGGTCGTGCGTGGGCCAAGCCTGTCCGAAAGCATGTCACAATATCTCATTGACCGGATCTATGCGACCAGCACCATCGAAGTGGTGACCAATACGGAGGTGGTTGCGCTGTCCGGCTCACCGCAAGGACAGCTTCAGCGCATCCGGTGGCGCAACCGGGTTTCAGGCGAGGAAACGGACAGGTCGACTCGGCATCTGTTTTTGTTCATCGGAGCCGAGCCGGAGTCTGGGTGGCTGCACGGCTGCGTTTCTCTCGACGCCAAAGGCTTCGTGCAGACGGGTGCGAGCGTGCAGGCGACACGCACCGCCATCGACGGGGCAGAACCGCTGTCACTGCAATCCAGCATCCCTGGCGTCTTTGCGGTCGGGGACGTGCGCTCCGGTTCTGTCAAACGCGTCGGCGCTGCGATCGGCGAAGGAGCCGAAGTGGTGGCCCAGCTGCATACCTATCTCGCCAGCATAGCGAAGGGCGCCGCCGTTCACGCCCCGTCCGCCACCGAGCTTCCGCCCGTCTCTTCGCCTTCAACAAGGTGATGGTCGGACTTGTCGCGGCCTTACGCATCAAGGCCAGGTAACGCACGTTCGTTTCTTCGACTGGCAATACGATCTGGCAATGGGTCTCAAAGAGACGGAAGCGAGTTACCCGTGCAGTTGGCATCGCAGATAGCCCGGCATGAGCGCAACCAACGACTGATGTCAGCGCCAGAGCGGCAGCGCCTATCCGACGCGAGCGTTAGGTATAGAAATGAACCGATGCTGATCTCGTTATTCATGCGGTTCTTGCTTTTGGCGCTCGGCTTCAGCGGCATGCCAATCTCGATCGATCGAACCTTCCGCTGCCTTATGGAAATACTGAGAACAGACGAGCCATCCTTTAAGAGGTCGGAGCAACACTATGCATGCCCCGATGGTCAGAGGCAGGCTTGTGAGGAGCTATGCTGGAATTTGGGTGACGAGGCTGATCAAGCGGCGCTCTGCGGCTTCAATTCGATGACCTCGATTCCATCTTGGAATCTGGCACCTGCGATGAGTTTCGGCAACTGATTTTGTCCTTTCAATCGTCGCCATGTCCTGGCGGCGGCCATGACCAGTTTGAAGACCATCAGCCTTGCGGTCTTCGATGATAGGGAGCCTTTCGTGCGCACCGTGCGATGGCGAACGGTGGCAAAAACGCTCTCGATGGGATTCGATGTCCGCAGATGATCCCAATGTTCGGCGGGGAAATCGTAGAACGCCAGCAAGGCATTCTGATCTTTGGTCAGGCAGTCGACCGCCTTGCCGTATTTCGCATCATATTTCTCGACAAAGACGGCAATCGCCGTCTCGGCTGAGGCTCGGTTCGGGGCGGAAAAGATTTCGCGCAGATCTGTCTTCATGCCGGCCTGCATTGAGTTCGGCACCTTGTTGAGCACGTTGGCTGTCTTGTGCACCCAGCACCGCTGGTGCTTGGTGCCGGGAAGGACCTCATCGAGCGCGCTCCAGAAGCCAAGCGCGCCGTCGCCGACGGCAAGATCGGGCGCGATTTGCAGGCCACGACGCTTCACGTCGACCAGCAGCTCGCGCCAGCTCTGCGCACTCTCACGAATCCCTGTCTGGAAGCCGACGAGTTCTTTTTTGCCCTCAGGCGTGGCGCCGATCAGCACCAGCATGCATTCGGCATGGTCTTCCATGCGCGCCTGGAGATAGATCCCGTCCGCCCACACATAGACATAATGGCGCGCCGAAAGATCGCGCTTTTGCCAACGCTCGTATTCGGTGGTCCACTCTGCCGTCAGCCGCGTGATCACCGAGGGTGAGAGGTTCGCTGCCTCCTTGCCGAGCAGGGCTGCCAGAGCTTCCTGAAAGTCGCCCGTCGAAACGCCGCGCAGGTAAAGAACGGGAAGCAGCGCGTCCAGACTTCGCGTCCGACGCGCCCATTTGGGTAGGATCGATGAGGAAAACCGGACCCGGTCCGCTTCGCCGGTCGCGCCGCGGTCCCGGACCTTCACCCGGCTGACGGGCACCGGCCCGATCCCCGTCTGGATGCTCCGCTCCGGGCCGCGACCGTGCCGGACCAGCCGCTCACGTCCGTCCGGCAGCTTCAGATCCCGCATCTCGGCAAGAAACGCTTCGGCCTCCATCTCGATCGCCTGCGCCAGCAATTTGCGCGCGCCGGTGCGGAGCACATCCGTCAGGGGATCATCGATCTCGTCGGGCTGACGAAGGCGAACAATGTTGATAGTCTCGTTCATGGCGTATCGCTCTCCTTGAGAGGTTCTGGCAGGCTTCAATCACCCGCCTCGATACGCCGCCCTTCTCAAACCGTCATCACCCATTTTCCGCCATAGCTCGCTTGTGAGAATGTGAATCCAGAAAGGTGGCTCAAACCGCAACTGCAACCAAAGAGCAAACGCAAGGGCTGGGAACGCAACAATCGACATTGAGAAGAATGCAGGCCCGTCAGCGGGATCGGCGAAAGAAAAATCCAGTCCACAGACATCACAACTTGGAGCAAGTTTCAGGTAGCCTGCGAACAGGTGTCCCTGCTGACATCTGGGGCACTGACCCTTGAAGCCAGTCAGGATCGGATTCGTGGTTTCGTTATATTCAGTCATGACCGGACCCCATGGCGCAATCAAAATCATCAGAAGATACTGTCGCGGCGGGCCTTGTGCCGTTCCTCGATTAGGGGGCGGCAGGTCTGCTCGACTGCCTTTACTGCAAGGTCAAGCCGCTTCCTCAGAGCGTCTCCCTCCGTTCCCCCCCAACCGATCGAGGCCTCCCATTGATCGCGTTCCTGTTCTCGTCCGGCTGACTCATCGCCGTGGGTCCGGACCAAATTGCGGGCTGAATCGACAATTTCGTTGTGAATTGCCTTTATCTCATCGAACGGGCGTGCAGCCTCTTCCCCAAAGTAAGCCATGAAGCGGTAACGGCTCGCGCGGAGCTCGGAGAACACCTGGCTTTCCTTTGTCAAGCGGTCCACGGGGGCGATGATCTCGCTCTTTTCGGGCCCATCATCGTCCTGGCCGATTTCGGGCCGAACAGTTTCACCTTGATCGGCATCCGAGGCGGGAAACCGCGCCCATGTCAAAATATCCCTGGTCCGATAAAACCCAGCCAAAACCTCTTCTGCAAGTTCGGCCTTCCGCCTGCCGACCGTTTCGGCCCGCCATGCATTGAGCCCGCGCATCCCGGCCCAGCCAGCCAGAAGGGCCGCCATGCCGGTCATTAGATTGGCCCAAGCGGAAACCCATTCAGGTGACACGACCGACCTTCCGTGCGTACGCCCCGTTTCCCGCCTGTTGGAGTTTACTGATTGACAGGCGCACTACGGAGACGACGCTTCGATCTCATTTGCGCATTCGTCCACCAGGACGACATCGTCGCCTCGGTGGCAATTCCATCAAGAGTTCAGCCTTGGCCTTGGCAATACCGTGTAGACGCGAGTGATAAATGCCTGGAATTCCGCCATGTAGCTGCGAAGGAAATCGGCCGTCGTCTCGTCAGTAACTTCGCCTTCATCGGTGATGAGGCCAGGCTTGAACTGGATGTAGGCTTCCGGTGCATTCATCTGCGGTGAATTGCAGAAGCTAAGTACGCTGCGCAGGCTTTGCTGGGCCACTGCAGTGCCGATCGCGCCCGGCGACGTCCCGATTACTGCTGATGGTTTGCGCGCGAACGAGTTTGTCCCGTAGGGACGACTTGCCCAGTCGATGGCGTTTTTCAGACCGCCAGGGATTGAACGGTTGTACTCCGGTGTCACGAACAGCACCGCGTCGACCGCTGCGATGGCATGCTTGAAGGCTTTGGCAGGTGGGGGAAAATTGGCGTCGTAGTCGTAGCTGTAAAGCGGTAGGTCCCTGAAGGAAATTTCCTCCATTTCGAGTTCCGGCGGAGCGAGAGCCACCAGTGCCCGGGCTAGCTTGCGATTGATGGAGGCCGAAGCCAGGCTTCCTATAAAGTAGCCAACCTTATATGCGGTCATGGGACACCTCTTTCCTGGACGTTCATCCGATATGCCGATCTGGCGAAGACCGCGAAAGGCAAAGACACCGCCTGCAAAGTCCAACGGCCGCGGCGTCGCCTGCGTCGCCCCGGAGGCTGCGCGGTGGAAGCAAAAGGCGTCATTGGCGTGCTGCGGACGCGGTTCTCTCGCAACGTTGCTCTCTTCTTGGCTGGTCCCGGCGCCGCTGATGTCAACGCCGAACTCCTTGATGCGGCTTTCATGCTGAGACCGAGCGCGAGGATGCTAACGTGACGATGCTTTTGATGCTCATGCCTTGCTCCTTGGGGAGAAAATCCCAGGACGGGAGTTCTTCTTAGAGCACTCTGTTTACATCGTGCCGCCGGCACCGCGTTGACGGTGGTCAATTTCCGTTCTCAAAGTCCCGGGCGTGTTGTCGGGACCGCCTTCGGGGTCTTTCCTGTTACAAATCCTTAATTTTGCTTTTGCACCCAGCACCACCTATGTTTCCGTTCAAAACCAAATCGTCCCAGAAGGAAACGCTGCCGATGAGCTCTCTTCCTCGCGTGACCGAATGGACCCGAGAGTTTGTATCAAGGCAATTTGATGATCTCGGGCCGGAGGCATGCCTGGCAGAAATCACCGAGTGCCTGACGCGCGAAAACCCGGAGCTCCTGGACATGGCGCGCAAGTGCGCTGCCGATGTCGACAACGGCCCGAAAGTCATGGTTGGCTTTGGCATGTTCTATCAGCTCATGGTTTCGGCGTCGTCCGACACAAACCAGAAGCAAATCATGCATCCATTGCCCCGCGTGACGGCGAAAACGCGCGCTTCGCTCGTGCGCGAAATCGACGAAGAGGGCTCCGAACGGTTTACACTGCAAGCCATTGAAGATCTGGAACGCACCAATCCGGAGCTCATGCAGATGGCGCATGGCTTCGCTTCGCGGCATCAGGATTATTTGCTTGTAATGCAAGGCTTTGCTTTGCTTTACAGATCCCTCGTCGTCCAGTCGGGGGCCGACCGGAAGTATCTGCACTGACAATCCACATACGCCGGGAAGATCCTCAGGCATCGTCGTTACCGAACGCGCGCTAGTGTAGTCGCGATGACGGCAGCGGCTGCAGGTTGATGCGGCTTTTGTAGCCGTAATAAGCCGCGAATCGCAGGCTGGTCATCGCCTCTTACAGGAGCCGGCCAGGTGGGGAGGGAACAAACCGGTGGTTTCACCTGGCCGGGTCTGCAGTGCGCGGCACGATTGCAACTCTAGCCGGAGCAACGCTGCGGGCCTTGACAACCGTCAGTCTGCAAAACTGGCGACAGCAGGCTCATGCCGGTACTGGTCTCAGCATTCTTCGAAAGACTTCTGTCCGAACAAACGCACGCCCCGCCGACAGCGGGGCGTGGACGAGGAGCATTTCGGCAATCATTTCTGTTGATATTTGAACTCCGGCATTTTCTGCAATTCGTCCTTGCTGCCTTGGGCGAGCTCGATCTTCGAGCCATCAGCGCTAATGTCCAAGGCGTTGTAAGGAATGGCGACGAGGTAGCCCCCGAGACCGAGAAAGCCGCCGACCTGGACGATCGCGAACAAGACCTTCTCGCGGTCGACGAGAAGATCGTCGATCTTGCCGATCTTCTCGCCTTTCTGGTTTTGGACCTTGGCGCCGACAAGTTCGGAGGCCCGGTAGCCTTTCGCCACTGCCTTTACATCGACGTCCAAGACAACGACATTCTGCGAGAGAGCCGGCCGTGTTGCTGAAGGCAGGAAGATGGCGGTGGTGAGGAGCGTGCTCGCGCCGAGTGCCAGCATGAGGCGAAGGCCGCAATATTTGTCGGAAGTGCTTTCTGGTTCATGACGAATCCTCTGGACTTGGGAAGGCGACGCTGGCGGTCGATGGGACGATGCCCCCCGCCTCAGCCTCGCAGGCTCCGTGATCGTCGATTGCCGTTGGCCTTGGCGCGTTGACGCCTATAAGTTTCGCGCCATCCTTGCTGGTCAAGGCAGCAGGGGGAGTGGCCGCAGGGTCTTCACTTCGCCGGCTTGTCAGCGATGATAACCAATTTATGAATTTCGGGTGGCTCTGCGAACATGTCGCCTGCCTTGATCTTCTCCATCAATGCGGCTGCAACCTTTCCGTTGAGATGTGCGTCACGTCCAGCTTCGTCGTCGAATGTATCGAATATCGCGAAAGAGGCGGGTCCTCCCTGGATGGCATACCATGAGATGGTTCCTGGTTCGGCGTTGACCAGCGGAACCGCCGATCGCAGGAAGTTCGCAACCTCTTCCTCCTTGCCGGGCTTGGCTACAATCGGAACGTACAGCGCAAACTTTGTCATTGTGGTCTCCTGTTGGAATCTTCGCAGATGATTTGGGTTGCTCGGCCTCGCAAGCTCCGTGATCGTCGATTGCCGTTGGTCTCGGCGCGTTGACGCCCATCAGTTTCGCGCCATATGTTTCCGATCAACGCACCGGGGCAAGAGCATCCATCACAGTCTGGATCGATGCCGAGAGTTCTGGTGCGCTGTAGCCGCCATTGTAGCGCAACCCGTTGACAAAGAAGGTCGGGGTCCCGTTGACGCCGCTGCGGACGCCGCCGATAAAGTCGGCCTGTATTTTGTCGCGGTGGAGCGACCGTGCAATCGAATCTCGAAGCCCCATTTGCGGCAGTTTCAGGGACCCGGCCAAGGTGAACAGGAACCGGACGCTGAGCTGATGCTGGTTTGCAAAAATGGCGTCGTGCATTTCCCAGAACAGACCATGATCGGCGGCATATTCCGCGGCTTCCGCCGCGATCGGAGCGACAGGATGAATTTCCGCCAGGGGAAAGTGCCGGAAGACAATGCGCAGCGCCTGGCCGTACCGGCCCTCCAGGAAATGCATCACCGGATTGGCGGCAGCGCAATGAGGGCATTGATAGTCGCCATATTCCACAAGGGTAACGATGGCATTCTGCGCGCCGCGCGCGTGGTCACGCTGATTGACGGGCGCTCTTAGGGTCGACATTTTTCTTCTCCAGACTTGGCATTTGATCCAGGGCGTCCAAAATGCCGTCAGCCCCGGGATTGACTGCGATCGGCGAGAGATAACTCCAGGCGATGGCGCCCTTTTCGTCGACGATAAAAAGTGCGCGGGCGCTCTCACCGACCTCGTCGCGATAGACTCCATAGGCGCGTGAGATTTCTCCCTTGGGATGGAAATCCGCCAGCAAAGGAAAATGGATGTTTCGGTCTCTTGCAAAGGCTTGGTGGCACCATGCTCCGTCCACGGAGATTCCCACTAACTCGGCACCCCTTTTGCGGAATTCTGAAAGCACGTGGTTGTAGAGCGTCATCTGATCGCCGCAGACTGGGCTCCAGTCGGCCGGATAGAACGCCAGGATCACGCGCCTGCCCGCAAATTCTGACAGCGATAGGGTCTGGCCGGGCGTCACATGAAGATTGAAGTCTGGTGCCTTCGTTGCAGGTGCGAGGATTGATGGCATGGGTTCGCTCCTTCGAGGATTGATCTAAGCGGCGTTGGCGGCAGCCAGATTGCTAGGGCGGGAGGTGCGTTGCGAACGCAATTTGTAGGCCAGCATCAGCAGCGTCACGCCCAGAACCAGAGCGTGAGCTCCGACCCAGAAGGTGAGGACCAGCGCACCGACAAACGGCGAGATTGTGAGTACTATTCCGAGAAGTATGCTTGCGACGCCGGCGATCGCCAGCCAGATGCGGCCATGGTCGATCTTGAGCCGGAACGCAGAGATCAGCATGAATATGCCTGAGACAAGCGCCCAGGCCGCGACAAGAAAGACGAAGGCAAGCACTGTGATGCCCGGCCATAAGACGGCGACGGCGCAGGAAACGATGCCAAGGATGCCGTTGAGGAGCAGCCAAACCCAATGCTCTCCTCTGCGTGCTCCGCGCACTGCCATGATGATCCCGAAGATGCCGTCGATCAAACTGAAGGCGGCAAAGACCACGACCAGCGATAGCATTGTGACAAGGGGCATTGCGAAAGCAGCAATGCCAAAAATGATCGCGACGACACCACGCAATGCGACAGCCCACCAATTGCTGGCGAGTACGTCGTTCATCGCCTCGGTTCTCGTATTGTCGCTCGATGAGATCGTCATTGTGCTCTCCTTTCGGACTTTGATTGCCAACGTTCGACGGCAATGGGATGGTCGACTTTATGTGACTGAAGGCGCGCCAGACCGCTCAATCGGCTGCTTCCGTTCGGCCCATCACGTACCGCTCCCTTTCTGGGCTCGTCGCCGAAGACCAAGTCCTGCGTCAGGACCGGCAGCCTTAGGTAAACGTTAGGAAGGCTTCGCTCCCCCGGCGTTGATGACCGTCAGTTTTGCGGACCAGGCTGTCCGATAGCGCCAGCGCAGTTCTTGCAGGCAGTCGTCGCCGTGCATCCTGGGCAAGTGATCGCGCGTTCCTGAGGAAGTGCAGGTAGCAGCGCTGCCAGGCCGCTTCCGGGATCACTCACCGATCGCCTCGACCAAGCCCGCGTGATCGTTGGACACGACCAGTTCGACGCCCTTGAGGCCGCGCCCCGGAAAACTGATCCGCCGACCAACGGGTCGTCAGGCCCCGGCCCACGCTTGATCCCGACACGCCTGACCGCGCGCTCGTCAAACACGGGCGCGATAAGAATGGATGATATCCTGCTTGCCCGAACGTTAATCCTCGTCGGGGTATTCGGAGTGCCTTTCGCAATCTCGAAAAGGTCGAGCTCGTGCTCTAAAGCATTTCGAGCGTGCGCTTCACTGTCGGCGGTGGGAAGGCATGATCAAGATCCTGCAGGTCCGCGGGTATGAGTCGAATATCAAGCGCGGCACGATTTTCCCGTACATGCTCCAGCTTTCTCGCTTTCGGAATGGCGATGACGCCCTCTTGGCGCAGCACCCAGGCAAGCGCGATCTGCGACCGGCTCACGCCGTACCGCTCGGCCACCTTTGCGAGGCGCCCGTCCTCAGCCAGGACGCCATGTTCCACAGGCGAATAGGCCATGATCGAAATCCCGTGCTGACGACACCAGGGCAGAAGATCATACTCGATGCCTCGCCTCATAAGGTTGTAGAGAACCTGGTTGGTCTGCACGCTGTTCCCTTTAGCAACGCCGGCCAATTCGATCATATCGGCTATATCAAAATTGCTGACACCCCAATGCCGGATCTTCCCCGCTGCTTTGAGCAACTCGAAAGCCGCAACGGTCTCGGCAAGAGGAGTGCCGAGACGCCAATGCAGGAGGTACAGGTCGATCCGGTCCGTGCGCAGTCGCTTCAGGCTGTTGGCGCACGCGGTCGCCACGCCGAGGCGCGAGGCATGTGTTGCTAAAACCTTGCTGACGATAAAGACTTCGTCGCGTCGTCCGGCAACGGCCTCGCCGACAATTTCCTCCGCGCCGCCGTCGCCATACATCTCGGCTGTGTCGATGAGCGACATGCCGAGTTCGAGACCAAGTCTGAGCGCTGCCACTTCGTCGGCGCGACGATTCGGCTTCTCGCCCATACCCCAGGTACCCTGGCCGAGAATTGGGACCTCGTCGCCGGTTGATAATCGCGTCGTCCGGAGGATCGAGGGCATAAGGCTTCCTTCCCAGCTCTAGCAAATCGATGTGATCCTATCGGGCAGGCTAGTCCGCACGTATGGCGAGGCGATCGACGAGCCAGACAGGGGGCTCAGTCTCCCGCAAGTAGCCTAGCGTGCGGCGCAGTACGCGGCGCCCGCTTCGGCGACCGCCTGATCCTGGGCACCCGAGCCGCCGCTCACCCCGATGGCGCCGACATACACGGCCTTCCCGGTAAAGAGGAATGCCGCCGGCGAAGATCATCACGCGGCCCTCGTTGGAGGTATTTATTCCAAAGAAATCTCCCCCGTTCTGTGCGAGCTTCGCAAGATCGCGCGTCGAAATGTCGAAGGCGCGCGCCGTGAACGCCTTCTTGATCGATATATCGACGCTCCCCAACCACGCTCCGTCCATCCGAACGTGCGCTATCAGGTGCCCACCGCCGTCGGCCACTGCGACGTTCATGGGCTGGCCGAGCTCACCGGCCTTCGCTTCCGCTGCGGTAATGATTGAGCGTGCTTCGTTCAGAGTGATCATAGGATGTTCCTTCTATCGGGTTTTGTTTTTACTGCGCCGACGGGAGCGGCTTGGCCGCTTCGTCATACGCTGTGAGTCGGTTGAGGAGGGCCTTCGCGCCAGCCTCCGACGAAGCGGGGTTCTGACCGGTGATCAGATTGCCGTCGACGACGACGTAAGGCTGCCAGTCATGCGTCTTGGAATAGACGCCGCCGTTCTGCTTGAGCGAATCTTCCACCAGGAACGGCACAACGTGCGTCAGCCCAACCGCTTTTTCCTCGGTGTTGGCGAAGCCCGTCACGGACTTGCCCTTGACGAGCGCGGAGCCATCAGGGCCTCGCGCATGACGGAAGACGCCTGGCGCGTGGCAGACGGCGGCGACCGGCTTGCCAATGCCGAACATGACCTCGACCAGTCGTATCGAGTCTGGATCCTCGGCCAAATCCCACAGCGGGCCGTGGCCGCCGGGATAGAAGACGGCGTCGTAGTCGCCAGCGGTGACGGTTGACAGCCGGACCGTGTTGGCCAGAGCGTTCTGGGCCGCCTGATCGAGCTTGAAGCGGGCTGTGGCCGCCGTTTGCGCATCCGGGTCATCGCTTTTGGGATCGAGCGGGGGCTGTCCGCCGTTTGGCGATGCGAGCGTGATGTTGGCGCCGACGTCCTTGAAGACGTAGTATGGAGCGGCGAACTCTTCAAGCCAGAAGCCGGTTTTCTTTCCCGTGTCGCCAAGCCGGTCGTGCGACGTCAAAACCATAAGGATGTTCATCGGAACCTCGATTGGTTGTATCACCTGGGTCGCCAGGACAAACTCGACAGATATCTTTCTGCCCACTGTCCTGTTGCTTGCGGTAGGTTTCATCAGAAGGCCAACAATGCCGCACTTGGCACTATGCGCCGACGAGGATCAAAGTTCGGGCAAGCAGGATATCATCCATTCTTATCGAGCCCGTCTCTGACGAGCGCGCGGTCAGGCGTATCTGGATCAAGCGTGGGGCCGGGGCCTGACGACCCGTTGGTCGGCGGATCAGTTTTCCCGGACGCTGACTTTGCGGGCACTTCTTGTGCCCGACCGAGACGCACCGGAGTCCACGAGGGCGGATCACTCGCTGGGAAGGACTCCATGCCGGCCAACGCCACCAAGTCAACATCCCTGGCTTCTGGCTGACCTCGATCCTGCCTCGTCTTCCGGTCCAAGCTGCGTTCTCCTTCGTAGAGAGCCGGCCGGACCGTAGTACAGTCCGGCCGCCCGCGACGGCTTCTCCGGGTCACGGAGAGATGGTGATCCGGTTTTCAACCTTGGTGACGCCGGGCGCCCGCCATGCGGCGCGCTCGGCTTCCTGTCGTTCCGCCCAGGAACGCACCGTGCCGGTCAGGACCACCTCGCCGCCGCTCGCGGAAACGGTAACGCGACCCGCGTCGACTTGCGCCATCCGCTCCAGTGCATCCTCGATCTTGGCCTTGATCTCGGAAGGAGTGACGCGCGGTTTCAGGATCACCAGGTTCGAGATACCCGTGACGCCCTTGATCTTCCGTACGGCCGCCTCGGCTCGAGTGCGCTGATATTCCCACTCGGCATTACCTTCGAGTGTGAGCCAGCCGTTCTTCACAACGACCTTTGATATTCTCGTGGGAATAGGGAAGCTCGTCCTTGATAGCCTCGACCGCGGCGCGGGCTATCTCCGGATCGGTCCGCCCGTTGCCGGAAGGCAGCCGAACCTCGATGTCATTGGCAACGCCGAGCACGCCCTTGACGCGCTTGGTTGCCTTTTCGGCTTGGTATTTCTGGCTGTAGCTGCGGACAAAGCCACTCAGCGTGACAACGCCACTTTTTACTGCGACGCCGACATCGGAGGCGTCGAGGTCGGGATCCCATTTGAGTTCACTTTCCACATCATGCTTGATGTCGCTATCCAGTCTCATGTCGCAATCCTCCGTTCTGGGCTGATGGGCTGTCTGCGTGAAGCAAATCCGCTTGGCGCAGTTCGGCTAGAATATCTCCGGTGTAGGTGCGTGCGTTGACGGCTGTCAGTTTCACTGGTTCGTCGCATTGGGCGTCTAGGAAGAAAAAGCCCGTCGCTGTAGGAAGCGGCGGGCAGGGGAAAGCAATGTGCTATTGATGACGTATCCACATGCTGTGGGCGCATTGATGACCGTCAGTTTGAGGTCGACGGAATTCGGCTAATTCCTGTTGGCGTTCCGATGCCATTCGAATGGCCTTCACCTCCGGGGCGCTCTCAAAAAGGGGGCCGGCGGAAATCCCGATGAGTGGCGGCGATCCCTACGAACTCCTTGGCGTCAAACGCGATGCCTCGCAGAAGGAAATCCAGGCGGCCTATCGTCGTCGGGCAAAGAAATCCCACCCTGATCTCAATCCCGGTAACAAGCTGGCGGAACAGGATTTCAAGGACCTATCCGCGGCCTACGAAATTCTGCGCGATGAGGAAAAACGCGACCGTTTCGATCGCGGCGAGATAGACGCGACGGGTGCCGAAAAGCCCCAGCGCCGCTATTATCGGGACTTTGCTGATGCCGGAACAGACCCGGGAGCTTACGAAAACGGCGCGGGCTTCGCGGATCTCGGCGCCGACGACATCTTCACGCAATTCTTCTCCCAGCGCGGGCGAAAAGATTTCCGCACGCGCGGCGCCGACGTACGGTATTCGATGGAGATCGACTTCCTCGACGCGGTAAACGGCGGCACGCGCCAGGTGACGCTACCCCACGGCAAGACGCTGGACATCCGCATTCCACCGGGCGCACGCGACGGGCAGATGCTCAGGCTGCGCGGGAAGGGCGGTGCCGGCGAAGGCGGCGCGCAGACGGGCGACGCTCTGATCGAGCTCCATGTGCGCGTTCATCCCTTCTACCGGCGCGAAGGTGACGACATCCGCTTCGACCTGCCGATCTCGCTTGCCGAAGCGGTGCTCGGTGGCAAGATCAGGGTGCCGACGCCCGCTGGGCCCGTGGTCGCGAATGTGCCCGAAAATTCGTCGAGCGGGAGGACGCTGCGCCTGAAGGGAAAGGGTGTGGCCCGGCGAAACGGCGGCCGCGGTGACGTCTATGCCACCCTAAAGATCGTGCTTCCGGAAAAGCCGGATCCTGACCTGAAGGCATTCGTTCCCGGCTGGACGGCCGGCAAGTCATACAATCCACGGCAAGCGATGGGGGTATAAATGCTCGGCTATCGAAAGTTTGCCCGACATGCTCATATCGACACAAAAAGGCTGCGGTTTTTCATCGACCGGGGCTGGATATCGCCGCAGGTGATCGACGGCCACCCGGTGTTCCGCGACGTCGACATGGCGCGCGCCAACCTGGTAGCCGATCTCACCAACGAACTGGGCATCAATGATGAAGGCGTCGACGTTGTGCTGGAGTTGCTCGACCAACTCTACGGCCTGCGCCTTGCCTTTGGCACCTTGATCGACGCGTTGGAGGTTCAGCCGCAGCGGATAAAGCGCCATGTCGTGAATGACGCGCAGAAGCTGAAGGCATTGACTTACCGGAGATCGCGCGGTGGTGGCGCTGCCCTATGATAAGAAAGGCGGGTGAAGACCCTTCTTGCCTGCAAGAAATCTCCGCTTAGGCGACTTCTCTTCCTGTCTTGATCGTTGGAAATCAGAAGAGCCAATTCATCGTGCGGCCAGACCACCTATTGTGCTATCCGGGAACTGCGACGCCGACCATCGCCGGCCGTAGAAGTCGCCCGTGGAGCATGTAACCCGGCTGCAGCACCTCGATGACAGTGCCTTCCGCGGCTGTTGCGTCGGGGCGCTGGAAAATCGCGTGATGGTGATGCGGGTCGAACGCCGAGCCGGACGGGTCGATCTTTTGCACGCCATGCCGGGCAAGCGTTTCCAGGAGATTGCGCTCGGTCGCTTCCACGCCGGCCAAAAGCGGCTTCACCACTGTGTGGTCCGAAGCTTCCACCGGGACGCTCTCGATTGCACGGCGCAAATTGTCGAGCGTGTCGAGCAGATCTTCGGCCAGCCGCGCGCTGGCAAATCTCACGGCTTCGTCACGCTCGCGCTGCATCTGCCGCCGGATATTCTGTTGCTCGGCTAGTGCACGCAGCAGCTTTTCCGTAGTGTCCGCGAGTTCCGCTTCCACGCGCCTCCGGGGCTGATCGCTCGTCGTGGCTTCAACGGCCGGGGCACCCGCATCGGGTTTGGCTCCCGTGGGCTCGGTCCCGGCCGCGTTCCGATCTCCCGCATCACCCATGGCGCTGTCCGTCCTGGTCATCGATCTCCTCGAACTCCGCGTCGACGACATCGTCGCCGGACGAAGCATGCGGTTCTTGCGCCGCTGACGAGGCCGCGCCGGCGCTCGCTTCATGCACCTTGGCGCCAAAGTTCACTGAAGCGATCTGCAGCGCCTTCGTCTTTGCTTCGATCTCGTCCAACGATTCCCCGGCCATTGCCGACTTGAGATCCCCGATAGCCTTTTCGACGGGAGTCTTGTCTACGGTCGCAGCCTTGTCCTTCGCCTCGTCGATCGCCCTCTGGCTGGTGCCAATCTGCGCATCCGCCTGGTTGCGTGCTTCAACCAAGGCGCGTCTTTTCTTGTCGGCCTCCGCATTTGCCTCGGCTTCCTTCACCATTCGATCGATATCCGACTGCGACAGTCCGCCGGACGCGTGGATCTTGATCTGTTGCTCCTTGCCGGTCGCCATATCCTTGGCGGTGACGTTGACGATGCCGTTCGCATCGATATCAAAGGTTACCTCGATCTGCGGTACGCCGCGTGGCGCCGATGGGATGCCGACGAGGTCAAATTGGCCGAGCAGCTTATTGTCGGCAGCCATTTCGCGCTCGCCCTGGAAGACGCGGATGGTGACGGCGCTCTGGTTGTCCTCGGCCGTCGAGAACGTCTGGCTCTTTTTAGCGGGAATGGTCGTGTTGCGCTCGATCAACCGGGTGAACACGCCGCCGAGCGTCTCAATGCCGAGCGACAACGGCGTCACGTCAAGCAGCAGCACATCCTTGACGTCGCCCTGTAGCACGCCGGCCTGGATGGCAGCGCCGATCGCGACCACTTCGTCCGGGTTGACGCTCTTGTTCGGCTCCTTGCCGAAGATTTCGGCGACGGTCTCCTGCACCTTGGGCATGCGCGTCATGCCGCCAACGACAATCGCCTCGTCGATGTTATCCGGCTTGACCTTGGCGTCCTTCATTGCGTCCTTGCAGGGTTTCTCCGTCCGACGGATCAGATCGTCGACCAGATCCTCCAGCTTGGCGCGCCTCAACTTGATCTCAAGATGCTTCGGTCCGTTCTGGTCGGCCGTGATGAAGGGCAGGCTGACGGTCGTTTCGAGTGATGAGGAAAGCTCGATCTTGGCTTTTTCGGCGGCCTCACGAAGGCGCTGAACTGCAAGCCGGTCGTTGCGAAGATCGATGCCCTGCTCCTTCTTGAATTCCTCGGCCAGCCAGTCGACGATCCGCTTGTCGAAATCCTCTCCACCAAGAAACGTGTCACCGTTGGTCGCCTTGACCTCGAAGACGCCATCGCCGATATCGAGGAGCGAGATGTCGAAGGTGCCGCCGCCGAGATCGTAGACCGCGATCGTTCCAGCCTTTTTCTTTTCGAGACCGTAGGCGAGGGCAGCGGCTGTAGGCTCGTTTATGATGCGCAGCACGTCGAGCCCCGCAATCTTCCCGGCGTCCTTTGTCGCCTGCCGCTGGCTGTCGTTGAAATAGGCCGGCACGGTGATAACTGCCTGGCTGACCGTCTCGCCGAGATAGGCTTCTGCCGTCTCCTTCATCTTCACCAGCACATAGGAGCTGATCTGGCCCGGACTGTACTTCTTGCCAGCAACCTCAACCCAGGCGTCGCCATTGTCGCCCTTGACGATCTTGTAGGGGACGAGCTTCTTGTCCTTCTCCACGACCGGATCGTCGTAGCGGCGGCCGATCAGACGCTTGATGGCGAAGAGCGTATTTTCGGGATTGGTCACGGCCTGGCGCTTGGCAGGCTGACCGACCAGGATTTCCCCGCTCTTGGTGAACGCCACGACGGAGGGGGTTGTGCGCCCGCCTTCAGCGTTCTCGATGACCTTGGCCTGCGTGCCTTCCATTACCGCGACGCAGGAGTTGGTCGTTCCAAGATCGATACCGATCACTTTGCCTGCCATCTCAGCCTCCGTCTAGATTTGTCGTCCGGCACCAGCGTGACTGCCGCGCCTTCATCCAGATTCTTGCCAGTCGTGTCGGATGTCGGCCTTGACGATCGTCAGTTTCGGATGCGGTTTTGCTCGGTGTGCGCCAACGGTTCGCCGCCGAGCCACGGGTCGGGTTTGAATTTCGAGAGCGGCAGGTCGTCCAGCCGCTTGTCGATTTCAATTTCGTGCACGCGGATTCCCTCGCCACCGAACTTTGCCAGTATGTCCTGTGCTTCGGTCTCTCTTTCGGGGTTGCGCACGCGCACCCACAGGACGATGCCGCCTGACATAAGCTGCAGTTCCAAGTCTTCGGCCTGCTTCCTTCCAAGCAGGTGTATGGCCGTCGCGCCGAATCCCGCGCCGACGGTCCCGGCTGCGACTGCTGCAGCGGCGACGAGCGCCAGGCTGCCCCCCGAGGCGATCACGCTCATAGCGGCGCTTGCAGCGCCCAGATAGAACAGAATGCCGGCGACGCCGGCGGTCGCGGTCGTGATATCGTCGCGGGCGATATAGGCGCGCCGCGGCGTTCCTGGAACGTCGGCGATTTCGTCAGACGGCACATAAACTGAGCCCAGTCGCTTCCGAACGGTTTCGATATCGCCCACGACGTCGATATCACCGCGGTCGAACCCGGCTTGGAGCAATGCCTCGATTGCGTTTTCCAGTGTTTCCTGGCTCTGGAAGACCGCTGCCACCTCCCGGACCTTGTGTTGTGCGATGACATTGTCGTTTGGATCCATGGCGGCGTCTCCCAATCAATCGGCGGACTGCCGAGTAAAACTAGCGAACGAGATTCCGGCAGCAGCGCGCGGCGCGCTTTGACGGTCGTCATTTTGCTTATGGAAAATTGTCCCAAATCTATCGAGGGACTCCTGGGACTTCGGCGATAAGCGGAAAACCTTCGGATGGACGGTCGCCGGTCCACCGGGGTTGCTCTGTTCGCGGCTACGCGGAGCGGCCGATGCAAAGATTGGCAAATAGCGAGATGGGAAAGGCTTCGGCGCAGATCGCAGCGCTGAGCCCGCGCGAGCGCGACGTTCGAACAGCCGCTTGCCACCGCCATCCCAAAACGGATCGCCTAAGACCTCGTATCAGCGTGCGTATGGTCGAAGTCCACCGCTCACATGATGCGCCGGCTGCGCGTGCGTAGTCTGGCCGCAGGCAGTGACGCTTCTGGTGCTGGCCCGGTTCCGAGGCGAAGAATAGCGTTAACATACCGTTTTATCGGCAGCAGAACAACTGATCACCGATCGACGCGCCGGGTCAGTCTCACCCGCCTCGGGCCTTGCAAGGAAATGGCACCACGCTGCTGTAGCTCCGTAAAAACACGACACACCGTTTCGACGGAGATTCCAAGCAGATCCGCCATGTCGTAGCGCGAGATCGGAAGCGCAACCCCTTCGTTCTGGGCCTTGGAAATCCGTTCGCAGAAATAGATGAGAAAGGCGCGCACCTTTTCCTTGGCGGTCATCGTGCCGACGATCAGCATCTGCTCCTGGAGCCTCTCGATTGCTTCGAAGCTGCGCATCCGAAGCTCACGCGCTAGAGCGGGATTCGCATCGGCAAGCGCCTCGAGACGCTGGCGCGGATAGCACTCTATTGATGTTCCGTCGATTACGGACTGGACCCCGAACCGATGACGGTTGTGGGGGGTGAAACCGAAGAAGTCGCCCGGCAGGTGGATCTCGACGATTTGCCTGCGCCCGTTGGCGTGTATGATATATTTTCGGGCCGCTCCAGACACGATGCGGTACCAGGTGTCGCTCCTATCTTCCTGACTGTAGATTTCCTGCTCGCGCCCAAATCTCCGTACGCGGGCGATGGAAGGAAGCGCCTCCGGCTCGCCAGCGTCGCTCTGCTGCTGGTACCGTAAAGCGAGTGACTGTCCAGTGTATTCCGAATTTTGGTGCTCAAGCATTACGCGAGTCCCTTTTTGCTTGGCCCTGCGACCCTCAAAGAAGCATCACGATCGGCAATAATCTTTACAAAGGAAATTCGGGGACTTCCCGTATCGTAATATCCCTTAGGACGTGTCGATAATTTATCGCGCTAATTTTTGGGATTGCGGCTTGATTGTATAGTTCCATTCACCGTGGAATTCGTTGCGAATGATGTTCAAGCTGGCCATGTCCTCGTCGGAGACTTTGATCCCGGCGGGATAGCGGTTTTCATCAAGTTCGCAACGAACGGTCAGTCCCGCCGTCGAGGTTGTGGCGCCGATGAGTTCGACGATGGTGCGATAATCGGTGAGCGGTCGTCCACGCCAGTTTCTCGAGATGAACGAGAAGAGGCGGTGTTCGATCTTGTTCCATTTGCTGGTGCCGGGCGGGAGATGGAGGACAGCGATGGTCAACCCCAACTCGTCGGCCAGCTTTTGGAGTTCGACTTTCCACAGGCGCACGCGCGAACCGTTGCTTCCGCCGCCGTCGGCGGTGATCGTCAAGGTATGAGCGTGCGCGTAGCGATCACGCCCCATGCTGATCCACCAGGAGCGTATGGCGTTGACGGCGAAGGCAGCGGTATCGTGGTCGATCCCGACGCTGACCCACCCTTTGTCATCGGCGATATCATAAATACCGTAGGGCGCGGCACGACCGAGCTTCGGGTCGACGAAATCATGGACGCGGACCGGCTCTGGTGCTCCGGCCGGTCGGTATTCACGTCCGCCATTCTTGAAGTCGCCGACGAGTTCTTTCTTCTTCGTATCGACGGAGATCGCAGGTTGACCGGCCGTAATGGCGTCCTTGACCGTCCTGGCGATGTGCTGGAACTGTGCGTCGCGATCGACGTGGCTCGATCCCTCCAGCGTCTTTCGATTGCCCTGAAGAGAATACCCAAGCGTTTTCAACAGAGTACCGACGACGTCATGACCGACACGATGGCCCATGGCGCAAAGCGCCGCCGCCAAGTTCCGCAAGCTTTTCGATGTCCACTTCAAGGGTGACATCGGATCGCCACGCGTGGCGGGGTCGACAAGCCTTTCCAGGTCGCTGAGAAGTGTCGGATCCGTCTGCGTCAAAGGTTTGCGTCCGGCACCCTTGCGCCGGATGCCGCCAAGAGCTGAATCCGGCGCCGCGCCGCGCAGTTCCCGCAATCCATATCCGATGGTGCTACGCGCGATCCCCGTTGCCGCGGACACCGCCGCGATCCCGCCCCAGCCCGCGGTGAGCGCTTCCGCCGCCGCAAAGCGGCGACGACCACGCTCGTCCAGCACGGGGCTAACCGCATCATAGCGGAGCTTTATAGCGGCGACATCGATCACCGCCCATGTCTACAAAGCAACGCAGGATTTCGGAATCCCCCAAAACGAGCTTTATCGATTCAGCAATTTATCGACGTGTCCTTAATCCGAGGCGAGCGCCCCGCTGTCCTCCGGCACGAACGCCGGTCAAGGACTCCTCGCGATTGGTCCCTCAGATAACAACATGCTCCTTCGCGGCACATTTCGCGAAAGGGCAGTTTCGTCGGCAAGGCGACGTCGCAGCGCATTTTGAAACATCAGCGACCGTCGCCGGCTTGCTGGGCTCGGCATCGATTAGTATCAGGCTATCGATGGCAGGGCCCCGGAAGCGCAGTACCCCAGTCGAAGCACGTCCAATGGCAAGGAAGTCCGGCGTGCCATCAGCGTCGCGTGGTCACCCTCGACCGCAAGATGATCGGCTTTGGCCATCTGTGGCGCGGTGCAGCGTAGGCCGGCACCGAGCTGGTGCTGAAGTGGGGCAAGGACGGCATGGCGATCGACGTTGCGGCCCAAGCAATTGCACTACCGTTCCTTTCGCTGGAACGCGCCGCCGCTTCTTGGCAGCCACAAACTGGCAGGCCCCCTACCTGACGATCGGTCCCAACGCTGCCGGTCCGCTTACGGCCCCGACGCCTCCAAACCGCAATGTGCCTCAAGTCGGTCATAGTCAGGACGATCTGCCCAATCCCGAACCGGACATAGTGATCTGGGCTTCTGAAGATTGAAAGCCGGTGGAGGCCAGTTCGTTCTTACAGCATGGCGCTGATTGAGTGATGCGCAGGGCACTCATCACAATCTTGTCCAGACGCCTCCTGCAATCGACGAACGAATAGCGGCGTCGATGAAAGCCAGGCCCTTGACGCCATCGTCGACGGTTGGGAACAGCGTTTCGGGCGCAAGCGACCGGCCCGGGCGCATGGCGACGATCGCCTCGGCGACTTCACGATACAAGGTGGCGAAAGCTTCAAGGTAACCTTCAGGATGGCCAGCCGGAACGCGCGAGGCACGTCTGTTTGATTCATCTGCGCCGGCGCCGTTGCGGGTAATGATTTGCCGGTTCTGGTCGAGCGATGACCAGACCAGCTGGTTCGCGTCGCGCTGCGTCCATTCCAACGATCCCTTCGAGCCATAGACGCGAAGACTGACCTCATTCTCGTTGCCGATGGCGACCTGGCTGCACCAGAGACTGCCACGCGCGCCGTTTTCATAGCGCAGCATTATCTGGGCGTTGTCGTCAAGCCGCCGTCCCGCCACGAAGGTGGTAAGCTCGGCACATAATGCGTCAGGCTCGAGCCCGGTAACGAAACCTGCAAGATTGAAAGCATGGGTGCCAACGTCGCCAATTGAGCCGCCCGCGCCCGAGCGTGCTGGATCCGAGCGCCACTCGGCCTGCTTGTTGCCGCCGTCCTCGAGTTTCGTCGCCAGCCAGTCCTGCGCGTATTCGACCTGGACGATGCGGATCTCGCCCAGGTCGCCGTTGCGGACCATGGCACGGGCCTGCCGGAGCATCGGATAACCGGTATAGGTATGGGTCAGCGCCACGACCAGCCCAGAAACCCGCGCGGCCTCCCGTAGCGACAGTGCCTCGGCCAGCGTCGTCGTCAGCGGCTTGTCACAAATGACATGGATGCCGGCGTCCAGAAAGGCGCGGATGGCCGGCGCGTGCATGTGGTTCGGGGTGACAATGGAAACCGCTTCGATGCCGTCGTGGCGGACGGTTTCGCTGCGCGCCATGTCAGTGAAATCGGCATAGCTGCGGGTCGCGTCGAGGCCGAGCAGCGCAGCGGATCGTGCCGCGCGCCCCGCGTCCGAGGACAACGCTCCCGCGACCAGGTCGTAGCGGTCGTCGAGGCGGGCGGCGATGCGGTGCACCGCGCCGATGAAGGCTCCTTCGCCGCCGCCTACCATCCCCAGACGGATGCGGCCACGCCTTCCAGCGAAACGGTTGCCGCTCATGGCGCTCTCCATTGCTGGGGTCGACCGGAGACGTGGCTGGGGGCAGACTTTGGCGGCCTCCAGCAGGCCATCACGCAGCCGCGCCCCGTTCGGCGATGATCTTGTCGGCGACGCGCCAGGCATTGGCCATGATGGTCAGCGTGGGGTTGGCGCCTGTGCCTGTCGGGAAAGGCGATCCGTCCACTGAGTAGAGGTTCTCGACTTCGTGCGCCCGGCACCATCTGTTGAGCACCGACGTTGCCCCGTCATCGCCCATACGTGCCGTGCCGTGCTGGTGCGAGCAATTGCCGGTGACGCGGTCGGCATAGACCTTGCGGATGGTCAAAGCGCCACTGGCCTCCAGAATGTCGGCACCGCGATCGATCAGGTAGCGTCCTTGGTCGAGATCGTTCTGGTGCGGCTTCAGTGTCACGCGCGCGACCGGCAGCCCCCAGGCGTCGACCACCGTTTCGTCGAGGTCTATGCGATTGTCGTGCTGGGGCATGTCATGCAGCACCATGGCAATCGCCAGCGAATGGCTGTCGCGGTCGTTCTTCTTGGCCTCAGCAGCACCATGGCAATCGCCAGCGAATGGCTGAAGTGGTCGCGGTCGTTCTTCTTGGCCTCAGCGCCCCAGGATGGCGTGCCCGGCATGCGCCAGTTGATCGGCAGCGGGATGCCGACGCCCGCCACCGCAATGTGCCCGCCGGAGACGAAGCCGCGCGATGCGTCGTGCTCGTAATGTTGAAAGGTCGAAGCGCTGACATAGCCGCCGCCGGCCCAGGCATAGACCGGATCATCATAGGTCCCGACCGCAGCCGAGTATTCGTGAAAGGTAACGTTGCGCCCGACCATGTCGCTGCCATTGGCAACGCCGGTCGGGAAGCGTCCGGACTTCGACAGCAGCATCAGGCGTGCGGTTTCCATTGCGCCGCAGGCAAGGATGAAGAGATCGGCCTCCTGCTCTATCGTGTCGCCATCGGCGTCCTGGTAGATCGCTGCCTTGATGTTGCCTTGGCTGTCCAGAGTGAGTTCGCGAACCACGCAGTCCGGCCGCAGCTCGAAATTGCCGGTTGCAACGGCGTCCGGAATGAAGACGTTGAGCGCCGACGAGCGCGTTCCGGTCGGGTCTCCGTGCTGCTGTGCAAAAGCGCTAACCACCGTCGCCTTGCGACCGTTGAACGGGCGCGACAAGGCGGCCTGCGGCGTCGGGAAGGCGTTCCAGCCAAGCGCGTTGCAGCCCTTGATGAACTTCTGTGCATAGCGCGACATCGGCATTGGCGGACACGGATAGCCGCCCGAGCGGTGCGACTCGAATTTGTTGGCGCCGGGCTGGCCGGACACGCCAAATGCCCATTCAACTTTGAGATAGTAAGGCTCGAGCTCGCGGTAGGTGATCGGCCAGTCGGCAAGGCTGGTGCCCGGCAGGTCGCCGGCCACGGTGCGCAGGCGGAAATCGTTCTCGGTGAAGCGCGGCAACCAACCCTGCCAGTGGACGGTGCCGCCGCCAACCATCTGCGGCACCGGGCAGAACATTTCGGAACGCGCGCCGTCTGAGGCGGTCTCGCGCCACGTGCGCGGATTGAGGATCGGGTCCGGCCAAAGATTGTAGCGATTGATGTTGGCGAGTTCGTCACCGCCAAAGCTTTCCTTCTTCCGCCACGGCCCCTTTTCGAGGGCCACGACCTTGATACCGGCTTCGCAAAGCACCTTTGCTGCGGCGGCGCCGGACGCGCCGGCGCCAATGATCACGACGTCGGTTCTCGCGGGTTTAGTCTTATAGGCCATCGTGGAACTCCCTGACCTTTTCGGCTTCGCCTTCGGCGAAATACTGCAGCGTGGTGTAGCGGCCCGTGTGGACATCTTTCAGCGAGGCGGGGCCAGGAAAGCCGATTACCTCCCAGCCGATCCGGTTCCTGTTGCCGCCATAGATGGGGTCGGCATAAAAACCCTGGCGCGTGTGGGTGACCAGCAGCGGCAGGAAATCGAGGTCGACCTCTGTCGAGGTCTGCTGCAGCGCGGGTTGGGGCGAAACCGGGCCAGCGAGCGCGTCGTTGACGGCGAGCGTCGTCGGCGCACCCGTGCCGGCCTGCTCCAGTTCGTGGAGGATATCGTCCTGCTGCTGTGCCGCCAGCGCGACGAAGTCGGCCGAGAATCTCTCGTGGGCACGGGCATCGAGGTCGAGCAGTCCGGAGACATAGCGTTCGCGCATGATTTCGATGCGCTGCATCCACGCCTTGGCCGATGCGCCTTCGAGAACTTCGAAGCCTGAGCCGTCGGGCTTGGCGAAGATGTAGCCGATACCGGAGAGATAGCGGTCAACGAAGTCCACGCAGCCGGCTTCGCGTGCGCCCGGCGTGTCGTCGGTTGGAATTATGCGGGCCATAGCGGCCTCCACCGTGGCGCGCTGATGCGGATTGAAGAAGGTGTCAGACATAGCATGTCCCTTGCTGCAATTATCTTTTCGGGCCGACACGTCCGGCCAGCGCGCCACAAGCTTGCTGCCTGGCAAAGCCCGCCTGCGTTCTTCCGCACTCCGCCTAACGCTTGCGCGTTTGGCTGATGGCGACTGCGATGATGATGATGGCGCCGCGGGCGATCAGCTGCTGGCTGAATTCCAGTCCCATCAGCACGAGGCCGTTGTTGATCAGGCCGATCATCAGCGCGCCCATGATAGAGCCGACCACCGTGCCGGCACCGCCGAACAGGCTGGTGCCGCCAAGCACGGCCGCGGCGATCACCGAAAGCTCGTCGCCTTCGCCGAACTGGAAGCGGCCGGAATGGAGACGGCCCGCATAGAGCATGCCGGCAAAGGCGGCCGCCACGGACGACAGCATCAACACGCGGAACTTGATAGAGGCGGTGTTGACCCCGGAGTAGCGTGCCGATGTCTCGTTGCCGCCGGTGGCCAGCACGCGCCGCCCGAACGTGGTGCGTCGAAGCACGATGTGGCCGGCGATGCCGATGATTGCCACCCAAATCAACAGGCTTGGTATCGGGCCGAGGTTACCGGCGCCGAAGATCGCCGCGTAGGGCTTGCTCAGTATGGGGATCGCCGCCGTGCCGCTGATCCACATGGCGACGCCGCGTGCGATGCCCATCATGGCCAGCGTGGTGAGGAACGAGGGAATTCCGATGCCGGTGGTCAGCCAGCCATTGACGGCGCCGACGACGACGCCGGTGCCCAGGCCGTAAAGGATGCCGCCGGGGATGCCGAACTGGTCGATGCCCATTGCAGTGGCGACGGAAGCGAGGCCTGCGACTGCCCCGACCGACAGGTCGATCTCGCCGGTGCTGAGCACAAAGGTCATCGTCACCGAGACCACGGCGATGATCGCGGTCTGACGGATAATGTTCAACAGGTTGTTGGGGTCGAGAAAGCCCCTGTCGCCCAGCGTAGCGGCAAAGACGAGGAAGATAACCACGAAGCCGATATAGATGATGTATTCACGCCAGTTGGCCAGTGCCGAGAATTTGCTCGCTGATGCGGCCGTGTCGGTCATTGGATAATTCCTCCGCGGGCTTCCTGCATGAATTTGTTGAGTTTCTGTTCGGCGTGCTGAAGACTGTCGATCGAGTCCACCTTGGCGGCGTCGTCGAGATCGTGACGGGCGATGTCGCGCACGATGCGGCCTTCCGACATCACCAGGATTCGATCGCAAGCGGCGAGCAGTTCCTGCAACTCCGACGACAGCACCAGGATTGCCTTGCCGGATTTGGCGAGGTTGCGGATCAGCGTCACGATCTCCGATTTCGAACCGATGTCGATGCCGGCGGTTGGTTCGTCGAGGATCAGCACCTCCGGTTCGGTCGCCAGCCATTTGGCGATGACGACCTTCTGCGCATTGCCGCCCGACAGCGTCCTGATGGTCGCTTTGCGCGAGTCGGTTTTGATGCGCAGGCGCTGGATCGAGCTTTCCGCCAGTGCCGCCGACTTGGCGCGATCGACCCATGTCTTCGTCGAAAGGCGATCAAGGTTGGGTAGGTCGATGTTGCTTTCCACCGAATGGAAGGCGACGAACCCCTGACGGGCGCGGTCTTCCGGCACCAGCGCAATGCCGGCGTCGATGGCATCTCGCGGCTTGGCGATCGAAACCGCCTTGCCTTTGATCCGGATCTCGCCACTAGTCATCGGCTGGACCCCGGCCAGCACGCGCGCCAGCGACGAGCGGCCACTGCCCAGCAGGCCAGCGACGCCGACCACTTCACCGCGGCGAAGCGTCAGATCGATACCGATCGGCTTGCCGGAGCCCGAAAGGCCGCGTGTTTCGAGCAGCACTTCGCCGATAGTCGCCGTCTCACGCACCACGTCGGAGAAGCCGCGAGAGCGTCGGCCGATGATATGGGCGATCATCGATTCCAGCGTGAATTCCGACATCGGCGCGGTGATGATGTGCTTGCCGTCGCGCAAGATGGTAGCGCGGTCGGCTATGCGGAAGATCTCGTCCATGCGGTGCGAGACATAAACGATGGCGACGCCCTGGCCGCGAAGCTGGCGCACATATTCGAACAGCCGCTCGACTTCGTTCTGCGACAGCGCAGTGGTTGGCTCGTCCAACACCAACACCTTGCACGGTTGCGAGGTCGCCTTGACGATCTCGGTAAGCTGTCGGTGTCCAGCCGGAATGTCGGAGACCTTGGCGTTGGGGTCGATCTCGACGCCCATGCGCGCGAAAAGCTTTCGCGATTCGGCCGCCGCGGTTCTGTCGTCGATGAGCCCGGAGTTGGTCCTGATCTCACGGTTGAGGAAGACATTCTGCGCCACCGTCAGCGTCGGAATCAGGCTCATTTCCTGGAACGCCATAGCGACACCGGCATTGCGCGCTGCCTCGGCGGTGAAGGTGGCTAGCGGCACGCCGCCGATCTCGACCGTGCCGGAGCTTGGCGGTTGCACGCCGCGCAGAATCTTCAGGATTGTCGACTTGCCGGCGCCGTTCTCACCGAGCAGTGCGTGCACTTCGCCCGGGCTAACGTCGAGATGAACGTCGTCAAGCGCCCGGACACCGCCGAAACGCATGCTGACATTTCGCATTCGGACGGCTTCGGCTGCGTTGGCAGTGTTCATGACAACACCCTAGGGCAAAACAAAGGTTGCGTCGGGTGGGACGAATGGTTCGGCCTGCCGGACAGAAACGTTGCGCTTCTGCTCGAACTCGGCCGAACCCATCTCCACCGGGAGGACCTGTCTGCGAAGCCTACTGCATGCTTTGCTTGATCTTGTCGGTGACCGGCTTGTGGTAGACCTGCTGCCAGGCATCGGCGAGATTGGCCTTGGTTACCGGCAGTGCCGGCAGCGCGACATAGGCCGGCGCCTGCTTGCCAAGCAAACCGTAGCCGGCCAGCATTGCCTCGGTCACGCCCTGGTCGTAGGGCCGCTGCGCTGACAGGCCCTTAACCGGACCGCCGCTCGCCATGTTGATGGCGACGTTTTCGCCGAGGTCGCAATTGACAATTACCAGGTCGTCCCGGCCATTGGTGAGAGCGGCGGAGATGACGCCTTCTGCGGGCACATCCCACACTGCCCAGATACCCTTGATGCTGGGGTTGGCGACGAGCAGGGCGCCTGCCGCCTTCTCGGCATCGCCTGAGAAGTCGGGACCGCCGATGCCTTGCTCGGCTACGACGTGGATGTCCGGATAGTTCTCGGCCAGCGTCTTCTTGACGGCGTCGTAGCGCTGCTTGGTGACGAAGAAATCGGCTGCATGGAAGATCAGTCCGACATCGCCCTTGCCGCCAAGAGCCTGTGCCAGCAGGTGCGCGGTGGCGACGCCGTTGCCGTAGTTGTCAGCCGAGACGGAGCTGACGTAGTCCTTGCCGGCTACGAAGCCTTTCGGCACGTTGTCCATGAAGACGAGCTTGGCGCCTGCGTCGGCCGCCGCTTTGTAGGCCGCTGCGGTCGCGACCGGGTCGGTCGGAATCGACACGATGATATTGGGCTTCTGGGCCATTACGGTCTCGAGGTCGGACACCTGCTTGTCGGGCTTGAAGCCCGCGTCGGTAACGGCGACGACTTCGATACCCATGGTAGCGAACTGCGCCTTTAGGCCTTCGATTTGCGCCTGCGACCAGTCGTTGCCGGCATAGTGCATGACAATGGCGGCCTTTGCGTGCATGTCCTTGATCTTGGCGAGTTCCTCATCGGTGAGCTTCACGCTCGAGGCGGCTTCCGGCTTCTCGCCGTTAGGTCCGAGGCTCATCACATGCTGGCCGATCTCAGTCAGCGCCTGGGCAGGATCGATGGCATAGGCGGCGTTCGAGGCGAGGCCCAGGCCGAGCGTCAGACAGATTGCCGTCGACCGAAGCAAGGTTTTCATGCGCATGGTGTTTTCTCCCTGATATTGTTTGGTTTTCGTTATTGCAGTTACAGACGCCTCCCGGCGGCAACGCCGGTCGGCAAATTCAGACTTTCGCCAGTTCCGCTTGCACAAAGGCGTGGCTTTCCCGCGCTCCGGCGGCAGGATCGGCCCAGGCGTCGAGTTCGTTGCAGATCCAACCCGTGTAACTGATGTCCTTCAGGGCCCGGATCACGGCGCCATTGTCGCAATCGCCCCGGCCGACCGGCACGAAGGCGAACGGGTCGCGCTGCCATCCCTTGAGGTGGACGTAGGAAATGCGTGACGCGTGCTCGCGCACCATAGCTGCCACGTCGCCTCCGGCAGCGGCCAGATGCGCGGTATCCGGACAGAACCCGATCGCGGTCTTGCCGAAGATCGTCCGAACCTCGTCCGGGTTCTCGACGATGGTGGAAAGGTGGGGGTGGTAGTGAGCTTTCAGGCCGTGCTGCGCAGCGATTGCCATCACCTTGTCGAGCGCCGATGCCAAAGCATCGTAGTCGCTTTGGCGCGTCCCGTCGTGGCGCCGCGCGCCGCCGCCAACAACCAAATGCTCGGCGCCGAGCGCCCGCGCTGCGTCCGCCGCCTTGGTGACGCGCGCCAGTTCTTCGTCAAGGATGTCCGTGAAGATGAAGTTGCCGCCGGCATAGATCGAGACAAGCGACAGGCCGGTGTCGGCGAGGATATTGCGCATGGCGGCGTAATCGTCGCCTTCGTTTTCGACGACATTGCCGTCGAAGAACTCAATACCATCATAGCCCGCTGCTGCAATATCGCGCGCGGCCTCTGCCATGTCCCCGAACGTCCGGTAGGCCAAACGGTTGATGGAGGTCACACCAACGGCGTCGCCCCCAAGCGGACCCCAGCAATTGGCGTGATAGGCCAGCTTCCAAGCAGTCATGGCGTCTCCTCCCGACACGGCCCAAATGCTTTTGTATTTGCAAACGTATCTTTAGTTGATAAAATGCAAAAGTCAATTAAGTTTTCTGTGTCAGCGACAAAATAGGCATTGCGTCTTCCGAAAACGCTCGTCCATGGTGGACAAGAAGGAGCAATCGGCCGTGGCAAGGACTGGTTTGGGAGGCACCGCAGTTGCGGATGCAGATCGATCCGGGGAGACTGGTTCTCCAGCGGCGGCCGACCGCGTGAGGGCCCTTGAAGCCGAACGCCAGAGTCTTGTTTCGCTTCTTAACATTCTGCGCTCCAGTGAACCTTGCACGCGTCTCGACCTCGAACGAGAGGCCCGGCTCGGCCGCGCCGTGGTCACGGACCGGCTGTCGACGCTTGCTGCCTTCGGCCTTGTTGACGAAGGCGGTGTCGGGCGCTCAATAGGCGGGCGCGCGCCGCGTCTGGTGCGGTTCCGATCGGAGGCCGCGCGCATTCTGGTCGCCAACATCGACGGCGACACCATCGGCCTTGGTCTCGCCGATCTGGACGGGCGGCTCATCCTTGAGCACTACGAGGATTTCGACGCCGCTTCCCCAGCGCAGGCACTGTTCGATCGGCTCGAGGCGCTGTTCAACTGGTCGCTCGGCAAGGATGGTGCTCCGCTGTGGGCGATTGGTCTGGGAGTGCCGGGCGCGGTAGAGCAGAAGGACTCGAACAGCCTCGCGATCCCTAAGCTTGGCGCTATGCCTGCGTGGGACGAGGCGAAGCTTCTGGAGCGTTTGATACAGAGGTTTCAAGCGCCAGTCTGGGTGCGGGGCGCCGTGCAGATGGAGACAATGGGGGAACTAAGCGCCCTGTCAGCGGAATCCGGGCGCGACATGCTCTATGTCGACCTTGGCTCGGATATCACCGCCGGCATCGTCGTCGACGGCCGCCTGCATCGTGGCGCGCAAGGCATAGCCGGACAGATAGGGCATGTTTACGCCGGCGAGCCGCACAAACGCATTTGCGGTTGCGGCAATGTTGGCTGCCTGCAAACCGTCGCCGGCTGCGATGCCATTGCTCAGGCCGGCCTGCTAGCGGCAGAACAGGGGCAAAGTCGCCTTCTCGGTGAAACGCTCGCCGCTACCGGGACGGTGACGGCTGCCGACATTGGCACAGCGGCGCGCCTTGGCGACCCGTTCTCGGCCGATCTGTTGGCGCAATCCGGACGGCTGATCGGCACCGTCCTGGCGACGCTGGCCAATATCCTCAACCCGTCGATGATCGTTCTTGGCGGCGAACTGTCCCAGACGGGAGACATCTGCCTGGCTGCGATCCGCGAGGGAATATACGGGCACGCGCAGCCTCTCATCAGCCGCGATATCCGTATTGTCCATTCGCGCATGGGGCGGTCGGCTGGACTTGTCGGCGCCGCAGCTGTCGCCGTGACTGAACTGTTCGCCCCCGCGTTCCTCGGTGAATGGATCGTATCGGGCACGCCGCTAGCCCACGCCGGAGTCACCAACTTGCTGGCTGCTGTCGAGAAGACGGCGACAACAGGCAGTTGAGCGTGCAGCCCACCCGACTGGCTGTCGCGCGGTCGCCGCGATCAGCCGCGGCGCTTGCAAACCCCAACCACCTGCGGTAGGTTGATTCAATACAGCTGCCCGCAGAGGTGGCGGGCGGGAGGAGCAACGGGATGCTGAGAACTGATGTGGCAATGCCACCCGGATGTGTGTTGCCGGTTTCGTCCATCGCGCGTCCGCTGGTGGCAGGCCTGGGGCCACATGGCGAACGGCCGGCATCTCCCGAATTGCTGCGCCTGTCTGCCGACATGCTGGAGCGCGCCAGGGAAAGAGCCTTCCGCGTGGCGATCGTGCTGCATACGACCGCTTCGGACTGGGCCCAGCGTCAGATCGCGGGCATCAAGGCAGGCTTGGAGCAGGCGGGCGCCATCGTCGTCGACATCGTCGATTGCGGCTACGACGCGGCCGCCCAGATCGCAGCGATCGAACGGCTGGTGCAATCGAAGCCCGATGCCGTGATCAGCATCCCCGTCGGAAGCACGGCCGTGGCCGCAGCTTTCCGCAAACTGGCGGCTGCCGGGATCAAGCTCGTCCTACTCGACAACGCGCCCTCCGGCCTGCTTCAGGAGACCGACTATGTAAGCGTCATATCGTCGGACAATTTCGGCCTCGGCCAGATCGCCGCCAGTCTGATTTCGCCACACATCCGGCGTAACGGCACAGTCTGCGTGGTCGCCTACAATGAAGACTTCTTCGCGACGGCGCAGCGCGAGATCGCTTTCGGCAAGTGGATGCGGCACGAGCGCCCGGACATCACGCTGACGCAGCTGAAATTCGAGGTGCCGGCAAATGCCGGAAGCGCAGTCGGCCCGTACCTCGATGCCAATCCCGATCTTGACGGAATGTTCGTCGTCTGGGACGAGCCAGCAGTTGCATCGCTACCGGCTTTTTCTGGCCGCTCCCGGATCCCGGTCATGACCACGGTTGATCTCGGTAGCGCGATCGCTGAGGCCCTTCTCGGAGGAAAGATCGTCAAGGGAGTTGCCGCGCAACGCCCTTTCGAACAGGGCGAGATCGCGGCCATGGCCGCGATTGTCGGGCTCAGCGGCAATGCTGTGCCGCCGTGGATTGTGCTGCCGGGGGTAGCCGTGACCTCTGGTAATGTCGCGGAAGTCTACAAGCATGTTGGCGGCGCTCCCAATTTCTATTGAGCCGACGTTACGAGAGGTTAAACGAACGCCTCATGCAAGCCTGTCGATGGCCTGAAAGATCATATCGATGCAGGCGCGGTTGAATGGTTTTCGACGTCTGGCACTTCGTCGGGAGCAAATCCGACCTTGGGTGTCGAGAACAATTTCACGGCACTGGATCCATTCCGGCCACCTACGACGGGCCGCTTGAACTCCAGCCTAGTGTACCCGTCAAGGCAAGTTGCTATGATCGCAAGTTCCCCGGTGACGGCGAGTTCCCGAACGCACGTTTCCGTACTGGCGCCCAATAATGGCCTGAACCAGATCAGGCACGAGGTCTTCTCGGCCATACTAGCGGATGAGTGCGGAACAGGTCAGCCGCATCAGTGCGGGCTACTCTGAGCGCCGCTGGCCCTAATATGCCCGCGATGGCATTGCCATGACCACTATCCGCGCCGATGCGCGATTGGGGTAGCTGCGCTTCTGTTGGCGGTGCCTGGCATCCGCTGTGCCGCTGTCGTAATTGCAAGGGAAGCGTGCATCAGGGCGGCGAGGTCTCGGTAGCAGCGCATGGTTCCAAAAACCCTTGTGAAACTTTTGCGGTCATTGAGTCGGATGAGATCGGATATTTGAGAAGGGCGCGGTCTGGATGGCGGCTTTCTAAGCGACCTAGCCAAAAGCCGTCCGTCTGAAGTCGGCCCCAAAGCTGCCCGTCAGGAAAGCGCCTCAAGTCGGTCTTAAAGGTGAACTCGTCTCCGCCCAGAAGCAGACGTCGTGGATGGCCATGCTGTCGGTAGTAGCCGCGCCATCAGCGGACATTCGACTTGAGGCAACAAATGTTGGATCTAGGCCCGAGCGAGCTATCACGCGTCCAGTGTTGACCAGGAATGAAGCTACGCCAAACCAGCGCGACGGGCGCCTTCTCTGATCGCAGCAATGGCGACAGGATTGGTAACCGGATAGGTGCTGATGAACACCTCAGCCGTGAAGGTCGGGAATTCGTCCTTTAATCGCGCATTGATCCTGGCGACCTGACGCGTTTCATTGAGCATTGCATGAGCCATTGCCAGAAATAGAAGTGTGGCGGGTGAGTCTGGCGCAGATTGACGTAACGCGACCAGCGATTCCCGGTGAAGGCCAAGAACGTAGCTGCATCGCGCAAGCATTCCATAATACCAGGGAACATAGGGATTTAGCCGGACCGCTCGCTTGGCCAATTCGTAGCCCCGCTTCGGATCGCTTCCAACAAGAGCAAGGCTACCTGCAAGAAAGGCAAGTGAGTCAGCGTCATTCGGAGCCGCCGCCAACACTCGGTCATGCTCTTCGACGGCAGCTTCGATATCGCCCTGCAATGCGCGAAGATCAGCAAGCATTATGCGGGCGTAGATATCGGCCGGATCGAGCGCCAGCGCTTGCTTGACACATTTGCTCCAGCTCTCGATCGAGCCGGAAACGTCGTCGGTAAACCCGTTGATGGCGTCCACAGCATGCGCAAGTGCCAACGCGGTCCAGGCTCTTGCAAGACCCGGATCGAGTTCGATTGCGCGCGCCAGCAGTCGTATCGCCTCCTTGTTCGACTCACGGGTGAAAAGGTGTTTCTGCTCGAGCCCAAGCAGGTAGCAATCATAAGCCTGCAAACTTGCTGGTGGCTTCCGCCGAGCCGCATCGCGTCGCAGATTTGCGAGCTGACCGTGACAAGTTGCAAGGACATTGATGACGTTCTCGGTCACGCTGTCCAGCATCGCAAACAGGTTGTTCGCGGACCGATCGTAACGCACGGTCCAGACATCGACCCCTGTGTGGGCGTCGACGAGTTGGACGCGGATGCGCACCATCTGCCCGTCCACTTGAAAACTTCCCTCGATCACATAGTCCGCATTCAACTCTCGTCCGAGGTCTCGCACGTCAACATGCCTTCCCTTGTAGGAAAGCATTGTCTGACGGGCGATCACCGCAAGGTCGCGGTAACGGGCGAGATCAACTATGAGGTCCGCCGACAAACCATCGGCGATACGGGTCCAGCGTTCTTCTCCACTTAGATTGTCGAACGGGAGAACCGCGACGACTGGTGGGCCTGACTCGTCCGTCGAAAGGCTTCCGGGTAGTGCCTGGCTGAGGTCCTGCTGGCGGTGATCGGCAAGGAACGCAGCAAGCGTCACTTTGCTGCGAACATCGAGCTTCCGATAAACGGCCGAGAGATGGGTCCGGACCGTGGTCGGCGCTATGAACAGCGTTTCACCGATTTCGCGATAGGTCATTCCCTCCGCGAACTTTGCCGCGACCACCAACTCCCGATCCGACAAGCCGGCGAGAGGATTGCCTACGGCGCGAAGCATCGTTCCAATTTCCTTCCGCTGCCGACCTGCGGCCAGAACCCGATGACCTTACGTCAGGGTGAAAATACTACAGATGCGACATCGAAAATACTGCATTTGCACGATTCCATCCGACGGGTCAGCATCCTAGCCTCCGCAGGTCGGCAGGATGAGGTCGCTTGGCAGGCCTTGGTCGATTTCAGAACACGGAGTCCTCCATGACAAAGTTGTCTGTCTTGACCGCAGTACTGGTGCTGTCGGTGTCGGCGAGGCCATGCTTGTCCGAAGGCACCCAAACTAACGGCAAACTGATCTCCGAAGAAGCGGTGAAAGCTGCTAGCGCTGAACTGTATTCCGACATCCTCGTGCGAGCATGCAGGAACGGATGGCGGTATCCGCGCAGCTATATCGAAATCGGATTCAGCCGCCACCTGGCGGAGCTGAAACTGCAGCTTGTCGATCAGGGTTACACTGTCGTACCCGACATGACCGCGAATGATCCGCAGGTCTACGGAACGATATCGGGGGCCAAACGCCGTCTGGTTGGCTCGCGCCAATTCAGCTGTTCCCACCCATATTGGCGCGATGAATGACCTTCCCACCCGACGATATGGAATCCGAAAGGCTGGTTTCAGTCCGTAGACCGTCATGGAGCGAACGTCCGAATCCGGTCAGATCCTGACGATGCCCACGCCGCCCATTAATGTCCGCTCACGAAAATTCGCAGCCTGAAGCTGCCAGTCCGCAACCGGCCCCATTTCGGTCATTCACTACTAGGGAGTTCCTGGCGACCTGCGGCTACATCGGCGATATCTCGAGCCTGAATTACTCGCGGTCATCATCCTTAGGTTCGCCAGACCATACGAGAGAATACGAAGGAAACGGCCTGGCGAACCATCCGCTAACGTATTGATTTTCTGTAAAAAACGCTGACCCTCCGGGCCCACCATCGTCCTCTAGACCCTGTGTAAATCCTACAAACTGCTGTTTCCAAAGCGCTTTCCGCCCTGTATGGTTCCAACATCGGCTCCAACATTTTGGTGGTTTGCGTGGCAAAGTCGCTGGTCTTGTACGAAAGAAAAGCGCCTATTTTTACGTGCGCAGGATACCCGAAGAGGTCCGCTCGCTGCTTGGCGGCAAGCAACAGGTAACCCGGAGCCTCAACACCACGGACTTTCGTGTCGCTTCCGATAGGGCGAGGAGGAAGGCAGCGGAAACGGACAAGGTTTTCGCTGATGCGCGTCTGGGCAAAGCGCCAAGCGCGGCGGCAAGCCGTCGCGTCACGCGCGAACAGCTTTGCGATGCTGCCCGGCTGCACCTATGAGGCCTGGACCAAACCTGCACGACGGGCCGCTTTCAAAAATGCCCTTCTTGCTTGTTGCGGAGCCCGCCATCCGTCCAAGGAGTCGCGGCAAGTGCGGCAGGCAGCTCGATAGCTTGGTCCTCTCGCCCATTCTGGCCATTGGTCATGAAGGCACTCAAGTGCTTCCCAACTGCTGGCAACCACCCGCTCCCTTGAGGGTCTCACGCGCAGTCTCACTGGTTCGGAAAATCGAATATCCCTCATAGCTTTCTCCGCTCCCACGGACCGATTACATCGGCTTGTTGTAGGGGCTTGTTGAAGCGGCTCCGAAAGTGTCGACTGCCTTGGCCGCGACGATGTCGCCTGCGTCCGGTACAAGCAGATCCATGCGGCGGGCGAAGGCAATAAAAGTGCTGCGAGCGGTTTCGGCATCCACCTCGCCGGCGAGGGCTGCCCGACAGGCATTGAGCGCCACGCCATGAGCAGGGTTTCGCTTCGATGGCGGCCATTCATCCAGCAGGACAAAGGCGTCTTTTACGCTTTGAATGTTGGTCGGAAACCCAAGACCCACGAGCACCCTCACGGGATGCTGAAATTGATTGTGTTCCATGCTTTCCTCCGTTTCACGTGATTGGCTCAGTCGATCGGAAGCCGTTCCCACGGCGCGTGCGCGATAGATTGCGTGCGTCGCGCCTTAGCCTGCCGAACTCCCGTTTCCAGGAGGGCCTTTGCTGTCGGTAAGATTCCGCGCAGCCAGAAACATCACAGTGTATGCCGCTTTGCGCCGGTCCCAACCCGCGGCCTCTGCTCTGTCGAGCAACTCGACCAGTATCGGGTCAAGCGCAACCTTCAGGTCTGCTTCGTAGTTCAGATCGGTGGCCGCACGCGACGGCGGGGGGATTACGTTCAAGTTCATCACGTTCATGGCTCTACCCATTTGTCAGGGTGTCCGCGCCCACCGGGCGCGGACACAGCCGTTACCATCAGAAGTCCATGCCACCAGCCGGCATTGCCGGAACGGCGGGTTCCTTCTTCGGCTTCTCGGCAACCATCGCTTCCGTGGTTACCAGCAGGCCGGCAACCGATGCCGCATCCTGGAGTGCGGTCCGCACCACCTTCACCGGATCGATGACGCCCTCGTTGTAGAGGTCGCCGAAGGCGTTGGTCTGCGCGTTCCAGCCCCAGCCGAACTCCGGTTTCTCACGCAGCTTGCCGACGATGATCGAGCCTTCCGCGCCGGCGTTCTCGGCGATCTGGCGCACGGGCGCCTCGATCGCGCGGCGCACGATCTCGATACCGTGTTTCTGGTCCTCATTCTCGGCCTGCACGCCGTCCAGTGCCTTGGCGGCGCGCAGAAGCGCCACGCCGCCACCTGGCAACACACCTTCCTCGACCGCAGCGCGCGTCGCATGCATGGCATCGTCGACGCGATCCTTGCGTTCCTTGACCTCGACCTCGGTCGAGCCGCCGACGCGGATGACGGCGACGCCGCCGGCGAGCTTTGCCAGCCGCTCCTGCAGCTTTTCCTTGTCGTAGTCGGAGGTGGTCTCCTCGATCTGCGCCTTGATCTGACTGACGCGGCCCTGGATCTCGTCCTTCGAACCGGCGCCGTCGACGATGGTGGTGTTCTCCTTCTCGATCGACACCTTCTTGGCGCGGCCCAGCATGTTGAGCGTGACATTCTCAAGCTTGATGCCGAGATCTTCCGAGATCGCGGTGCCGCCGGTTAGGATGGCAATGTCCTCCAGCATCGCCTTGCGGCGGTCGCCGAAGCCGGGCGCCTTGACGGCGGCGACTTTGAGGCCACCGCGCAGCTTGTTGACGACCAGCGTCGCCAACGCCTCGCCCTCGACATCCTCGGCGATGATCAGCAGCGGTTTGGACGACTGCACAACAGCCTCCAGCACCGGAAGCAGCGCCTGCAGATTGGACAGCTTCTTCTCGTGGATCAGCACATAGGGCTCTTCCAGCTCCACGCGCATCTTGTCCTGGTTGGTGATGAAGTAGGGGCTGAGGTAGCCACGGTCGAACTGCATGCCTTCGACGACTTCCAGCTCAGTTTCCGCGGTTTTCGCTTCCTCGACGGTGATGACGCCCTCATTGCCGACCTTCTGCATCGCTTCCGCAAGGAAGCGGCCGATCTCGGCATCGCCATTGGCCGAGATGGTGCCGACCTGGGCGATCTCATCATTTCTGGTCACCTTGCGGGCGTTGGTCTTCAACTCCTGGACAATCGCCTCGACGGCCTTGTCGATGCCTCGCTTCAGGTCCATCGGGTTCATCCCCGAGGCAACGGCCTTGGCGCCTTCCTTGACGATCGCCTGCGCGAGAACGGTCGCGGTCGTGGTGCCGTCGCCGGCGATGTCGTTGGTCTTCGAAGCGACTTCGCGGACCATCTGCGCGCCCATGTTCTCGAACTTGTCCTCAAGCTCGATTTCCTTGGCGACGGTGACGCCGTCCTTGGTGATGCGCGGGGCGCCGAACGACTTGTCGATGACGACGTTGCGGCCCTTGGGGCCGAGCGTCACCTTCACCGCGTCGGCGAGGATGTTGACGCCGCGCAGCATGCGCTCACGGGCGTCGGAATGAAATTTCACTTCCTTGGCAGCCATTGGATCACTCCTTCAATAGGCAGCTTCATTGACTGGATTGCGGTTGAAGCCTCGGTCAGGCGGCCTTCTTGACCGCCGCGATCTGCTCGATCACGCCCATCACGTCGCTTTCCTTCATGATCAGCAGGTCCTCGCCGTTGAGCTTGATCTCGGTGCCGGACCATTTGCCGAACAAGATGCGGTCGCCGGCCTTGACATCGAGCGGCGTGAGCTTGCCGCTCTCGTCGCGCGCACCCGGGCCGACGGCGATGACTTCGCCCTCCTGCGGCTTCTCCTTGGCAGTGTCGGGGATGATGATACCGCCGGCCGTCTTCTCTTCGGCCTCGATGCGGCGAACCAGGATACGATCGTGCAATGGACGGAACGTCATGTCGTTCTCCTTCAGGACAAACAGATTTTTGAGGTTCCTCCACACCGGACCGGCAATATCGGACCGGTGCAGGGCGTCGCGACCCCTTTCTCAGGCATCGCGCGCATATCGAGCTAGTTTTGGAATTTTCGAGTTTCAAGGGCTCGCCAGAAAAATTTTGGCGCTCTGCATTCGAGAGTGCTAGGGACATGAATTCATGAAGCTATTTTCGCTGGGACGCGCGATTCCAGGTCTTGAAATTCGACCCGAACTCATCGAAATTTTTTGCGGTTGGAGTCCCGAAAGGGATCACTGCAACACCAACGGTGCCAAGGAGATTGTCAGGAAACGGAGACCATCGATGGAACGAACCTTGTCGAAAATGCCCTTGATCGCCCCTGAGGCCTCTGATCCTTCGCTTGACCGCCTGCTGTTTCCGGCGCGGCACTTTAATCACCCCGATGAGGTGGTGGACGACCGCACGCTCGACACTCAGGAAAAGCGCGCCATTCTTGCCTCATGGGCATCGGATGCTTGCGCTGTCGAATCAATGCCCGCGCTGCGAAAGCCACCGGGTGCTCCTTGCCCGGTGACGTTCGACGCCGTCATGGATGCACTTCGCCGACTGGACGATAGTCGCGCCGAGCTTGCCAGTGACTTCAAGGAACGGCGGGACCGAGAACGCCCGCAAAACCTTGACGCCTGAATGCAACAAGGAAGGAGAGACGCATGGTCAGCAGGGAATTCCGGCTGCAGATGGAGGGCTACGGTCTCACAACCGCGGAGATCCACTACCATCTCCCCGATCATCCAAGCCTTTTGCAGCTCTACGTTTGGCAGGAATACGATCTCGCACCGGAATTCCCCACTCTGAAAGGGTTTCTGAATTACTGGGAGCGCGAACTCGAAGGCGCGCTCCATTCCGTGCGCGTTGCCCATCACCGCTTGATCCGGCCTTCCGAATGGCAGGCGTTAGACGGCATTTTTACCATTCAATAGCCGGCGCCCAATCGTGGCGACCAGCGCCACCCGTCCGGCTGCCGACACCCCTTGAACCCAAAAGAGGTCTTTCCAATCTCTTTCTATGTCGAGCGCAGCTTGGCGGATGTCGGGCAGAATTCCGTCTTGTTTGCTATGGCGTCCAAGCTCGTCGACTTGCCGGATCCTTGCCACGCAGAGGCGAGGCAGGATCGGTTGCCACACTGTTTGAAGGGAGGTCACCATGGAAGATGGAATGTTCAAACAGGCGATCTTCGTACGAGATGATAGCTTCGCTCTCCGAAGGATCGCTTGTGTCATGGATGCGATAGAGTTTCTTGAGGAATGGCCGCTCGAAAGGCGCGGCCTGCTTCACGCAGCGGCGAGTGACACTTGCTACTCCGCATATGATGGTCGAAAGTCCGTCGATGCGGCACACAAGACATTTACGACTTGGGCACGCAGGGTCGGTGTCATTGAGGATGTTCCCGCGGCGCCGCCTTGGATGACAGGGCCCAAGATTGGCGGTGCAGGCCGTCGCGCTGACGGTTGATCTCGCGTGTGGCGGCGGTCGTGCCGCGCACCCGATCGATAACGTCAGCGGTGCCACGGGGTGAGGAATCGACCAGGATCCTGGACGATTGTGGGCATCTCCGATCGATAGGCAAGCTGGACATCGAAAGCTGAGCGAACTCGCCAAACTCGTCGGCAGTTTGCCCTTCGCCTCATGAACACGAGCGGAGACTACGCCATTGCCGTTTATTCGCTTGATCATCATTGTCCTCACGATGGCATGTTTCGCGCTCTTGTTTGCGAAACTGGTCCGGCAGACTGACAGAGAAGGCAAATTTCAGATCGTTGCCTGATACCTCGCGCTGCGGCGAACCTGTTGACTGTGTGCCAAAGCTGCCCCCGACCAAGGATTAGTAGCTGGTCTTGCGATCGTGCTTGCTGCTGAAGTGCCAGCCGGATCGAGGCAGGCCACTGCTACAGCACGGCAGGGCGACGGATGAAACGCTCCCGTTGAAGCGCATGATGGTTCCGGTCGTTGCCCCAAGGCGTGTCACCCCTGAGGCCTGCGCGATGCGTCGGGTCTTGATGTCAAAATGGCGCCAAAATCGTTGGCGATCAAAATGCAATGTGCCCTTTTTGGGCTGGCATTGAATGGAGGTTAGCAATGATCCGCAAAGTCGCAATCGCCAGTGCTCTTGTCGCCATTTTCAGCATCCCTGCATTTGCAGCCACGGAGTACTGGGTGGCTAAGGATGCCGCGACCAAGAAGTGTGAGGTGGTGACCAAAAAACCGGACGGCACAAAACTGACCGATGCCGGCAATAAGACGTATACAAGCAAGGCCGATGCCGAAAAGGCATTGAAGGAACTGGCTGCTTGCAAATGAACTGATGGCTAGTGAGGGCCGCTCTGGCCTACTCCTGGGCGGCCTACACTGTCGGCCAATAGTCGTCTTCGCAGTCTTTCAGGAATAAGGGCTGGCAAGACACTTGCAGCGACGGCCTCGCGAACTGTCATGCCAACGACACACCGTTGTCGGGCGAGGCCGTCCAAAATCTGCGAGCATCCTCAAGACCTTAAACGGCGCGCTTGGAATCGTTGGAATAGCGCGGCGATCCATGCATCTCTGATCAACTACCGACGCCCGGATGCGCCCGGGCCGGATCTGCCACGTCGCCTTCGTCATCGGGCTCGATCAGGTCGATTAGCGCTGCCACCCGTGTTCCCGGCAGCGGTCGTCCCTGGCTCATCAACGCCTCGTCACCGAAGGCCCAGGCCCATGCCTCTCTCAACTCCTCAAGCGAGGCACCGGACGCGATGATTTCCGCAATCGTCGCGTTGTCCACGGGTCCGAGAACCGAGACAACGTCTTGGCGTGTCATGGGCATCCTTTTTCCTCCGTTCGAAATACCAGCGAAGCAGATGGGTATTCGATGGAGCGCTTGCCACCAGCCATTTCGAAGGCGGTCGCGAAACTGCCTTGGCGGTCCCTCTTGACGCAGCGGAAGTCAATTCCCAACTCATTTCTCGTCGGTCGCCGCACAAGGGGCCGATGTGTCAGGGAGCGCCATGCTTCTTGGCGTTCCCTCGTACCTATGTTGCTCCAAGGAGGATGTAGTTATGAGAACGAACCTGGACTTTTCCCCCTTCTATCGGTCGAGCATCGGCTTTGACCGCATCTTCAACCTGCTCGAAAACGCCAGCCCGCCACAGAACGCGGACAACTGGCCGCCCTATGATATCGCCAAGCTCAGCGAAGACACCTACCGCATTGTCCTCGCGGTCGCCGGTTTCGGGGAAGATGAGCTTACGATCACGCAGGAGCCAAATATGCTCGTGATCGAGGGCGCCAAGACAGAGGACGACGAGGTTCAGTACCTCCATCATGGCTTGGCGTTGAGGTCGTTCGCGCGCCGCTTCGAACTAGCCGATCATGTGACCATTGTCGGGGCAAAGCTCGAAAACGGTCTGCTGATCATCGACCTCAAGAAAGAAATTCCCGAGGAGATGAAGCCGCGCCGCATCGCAATCAATGTCGAGACCGACAAGAAGGCGGCGTCCAAGCGCATTGAAAGCGCGGCGGCCTGATCTTTGGCGGTCGGCCCGCACCCCGTCCTGTCGTGGGTGGGGTCCGGGTGCGACCCAACACGGAAAGGAGAAGGATCAAATGAGCGTACGTGACTTGATTCCCTGGAGCCGTGGCGGCAGCCAGGCACCGAGCATTTATCGCGGTGACGACATGGATCCGTTCCTGTCGTTGCACCGCAATGTCAACCGGCTATTCGACGAGGTGTTCCGCGGTTTTGACACGCCTTCGGCGCTGGGCCGCATGGCCCCTCTCAACGGCACTTGGCCAAGCGTGGAGTTCTCGGAAACCGATCAGGAAATCCGGGTGACGGCCGAAATCCCTGGCCTCGATGAAAACGACGTCGAGGTCATGCTGGATGATGGTGTTCTGACACTTCGCGGCGAGAAGAAGGCGGAGACCGAGGACAAGGACCGCCAGTTCAGCGAACGCTATTATGGGCGTTTTGAGCGGCGCTTTAGTCTCGGCCGTGAGGTTGAAGACGACAAGGTGGCGGCGACGTTCAAGAACGGTGTGCTCACCGTGACATTGCCCAAGTCCAAAAAGGCGCAGGCAAACACCAAGCGCATCGCAATCAACGGCAACAAATGACGGTCGCGAAGCAAGGCCGGGGCTCGATGAGCCCCGGTCCTCGCAGATGGCGAGGAACGTCAAATGACGTCCAACAGCCTCAAATGAAAGAGCCGTCATGGGATGCTGAATCAACCTTGCAACCCCAGGGAGTTAACAAATGACCAGTCTGGCTTTCCTTGCCCCCGTGCAGGTTAAGACCGGTGACGTGATACACGACATCGGATCGGTGCGGGAGGCGCTCGTATACTTGAATCAATGGCCAAAGGCCCGTCGGGGGCCGGTATACAACTGCGCGGTGAGGAGCTGCAACGCCGCAATCGCCGAGCAGATGACAACCGAAGAGGCGCGACAGGCATTTGTCAGCTTTGCCAGGATAGCCGGGGTGCTGGCCAGATCCGATTTTTCGCCACTGGCCGGGGCTGATCAAAAGCTGTCCGTTTCTGGGCGCAGTCTCTGACCTTCTGTTCAGGACTTTTCTAGGGCGCGTATAGGCCAGTGAAATTAGACTGGACGGGGTCGATAACGGAATCACACGGAACGATACGGGAAGATTTCTGATTTTGGCCCACGAAAAAGCCAATAAAATCAATGATCTTAATATGTCCTCCGAGTCCACCAATTCTATAACCGTCCCGGTCTAACCGGGGCGGTTTTTGTGTTTCAAAGGACCACCGCCTGGGTGTAATTTAGTCTGGGGAACCTGGATTCGACCAGGACTAAGAAGTCAGAGTGTCTTGATATTCTTTGATTTTAAACGCTAATCAGCCAATCCGTTGCGTATCTGTTGCATGAAATGCGTCGTACAGGCTGCACTAGGCGGCAATCAATCGACTTTCGATGGCTTTCATGGCAGCGCCATCGGCGGACTTCCGGCAACCATCAGGGCTTATAGTGTTTGAAGGAGACGCCCTACCGGTGTTCGTCCTATTGCTTAGTCACCTTGCCATCCTCGCCGGGCTCTAAACTCGGCCCAGAACGGGGAACCCGCGTTTCTTCGGCGATCACCACAAGCGCCTCCAATGTGACTGCGATTCCAGACATCAGCGCGGAAATATCCGTGTTCCCACCGGGCAACGCTAGTTCGCTAGCCCTGCTTTGCATGCTCGCACTCAAGTCCTTGATCCATGTTTACTCTCCGGTTTAGGCCCTCAGAGGAACGCGCTTATGAGCAACCAGTTCCGTTGATTTGTGGCGTTGTGAGCTGTTCAAACCCGCGTATTTCCAGCGGTGGCACTTGAGCCTGAAACAGGTCAACCAAGTGAGCCCGAGGATGCCCCTGACCCCTGCGCGGAACAAATTTGGCCCATACAAGTTAGGAGGTGGTAGTTACGGGGGATTCCGCGATGCTTCTTGCCTTGGACGACGCGAGATCGACGGCTGTATTGGCCGGCAAAGGAGCAGATGCGGAAATCTTCGGCGTGATCGATCTCACCAGTAAAAAGGAAACACGGATCGGCGGCATCAGCTTGGGGTGCGCTATCCAATTCGTCGCCAACGCGTCCGTGCTTGGCTACGATGTTCGCAGTGCAATGGTCCTGTACGGGGAACCTGGAACGCCTAGCTTGAGGGTATGGGACTGCGAACATCTATGGACGCAATATGGTGGCGCTCTGCTCCAGCCATCCGAGCCAGGGAAGGGGCTTGGACAGGCCTAGGCGCGGTTGCGCAACAGCACGCACCGCCGGATTGGCGTTGTTTTTGATTGCATTGCTATTTTAGTAGCCCCTTAATATCGCGCGTTGATTTTCAGCGCTTTTTGGGGAGAAGTGTCATGCCTAAGGTTTCGAATCTCTTTTTTAAAACGGCCGTTGTGTGGCTTATCCTGGGGATCGGCGCCGGCTTGCAGATGGCAATCTCCGGCGACCACGGTTCCTTCCCGGCCCATGCTCACATCAATCTGCTCGGATGGGTCACCAGCGCTATATTCGGTGGGTACTACGCGCTCAACCCGGCTAAGGCGGAGCGGAAAATCGCAATGATCCACTACGGTCTCTATAACGTTGGACTGGTGATCATGCTGCCTGCGCTGTATCTGATGCTGCATGGAGGGTATTCAGCGCTTGAGCCGGTCGTCGCTGCCGGCTCGCTGTTGGTGGCTACTGCTGTGCTGATATTTGCCTTTGTGGTTTTCTCCAGCACGAGCGTGCGATCGGTGTCGGGGCTATCTCCAGCCACCCGCTGAGGTCGCCAGAAGCGGCTTGAGCGACGATGCTACCCTTTGGCAACCAACCCTTCGCTGCCGTTGACCTATGATGGGTTGATCCGTAGCCAGCTGTTGGCCCGCCCTCGGTTCCCATTGCGGGCGGGCTCTTTCTTTGCCCTGTGATCGGCGGCACCCGGCTTGTTACTTCTTTCGAGAAAACTCGAGAATCGTCGCAACGGTTTCGGGGTCTAGAGGCTCGTGCCCTCTTCATGCCAGAAGACTTGGCGTAAGTCGCGCTGATCGACCTTCTGGCCGCAGTTCGGGCAGTTGTAGAAATGGCCCTCTTCGCGGATGAGGACGCCACCGTGCAGCTGGCCGGGAATGAGTGGCACAAGGTCTGATAGCTTCGTCATGGCGATGCCGACCCTCGACGAATACGAGCTGCTCGGCGTCGAGCGTGAGGCCGGCAAGCCGGCATTTGCCCTGATGGCCGATCGCAAGACCGGCTGCTATGTCGGCTCGGCTTTCATCAACTCCAGCCGCGCCATCCGGGAGCGGCTGTGGAAACGTGTCCAGGAGCACGCAGGGCCGGCGCCAAAGGGCATGAAGCGGCCAGCGACGCAGTGGGTTAAGCCCGGGTTGATCGGCCGTGTGAAGCATCTGCGGGGGGAAGACGACCTCCGCCACGCCTCGCTGCAGGACTTTCGGGAGGAATGAGCACGCGAGGTAGCAATGATCCACCATCCATAGTCGGAATTCTGCTCCCTTTCCTTACATCTTTGTAAGGTCTGCGTCATGTGAACGGATGACGATCGATCAGGACGAGTGAAATCTATTAGCAAGCCCAAAACGGAGGTTGTTGTGATGGGCGGTTCTCATGGTGATGTATTGACCGAGCGGTCACTCGAGGGGAGCGCTTATACCGATTACCGATCGAGCCATCAGAAGCCAGGCTACGGCACCGATTACGCCGAAACCTTCCGTTCCGGCTACTATGCTGCCTTGTGGTCGCGGATCGAACGCCCCCTGGTGGAAGGCATTCTCAGCCCTCTTGGCGGGCCGGTTCGCAGCTGCCTCGACTTCGCGTGCGGCACTGGCCGCGTCGCAGCTGTTGCAAGTCCATTGTTCGGTGAGGTCGTTGGCGTTGACGTCTCTCAATCCATGCTTGCTTGCGCGCGGGTCCCGGGCAACGTCAAGCTGGTGAAAGCCGATCTGACGGTTGCCCCCCTTTCGAAAAGATTCGACGTGGTTACAGCTTTTCGATTCTTCTTGAACGCTGAAGACACTCTTAAGCGGGACGCACTGTCGGCAATTCATGAGCATTTGAACGACGGTGGGTTGCTGGTTTCGAACATCCACATGAACGCAACCTCGCCGATGGGGCTGGTCTACCGCTTTCTCAACCGATTTCAGGGGCGCGTGGTTCGCAGTACGTTGAGCATCCACGCATATCGCCAAATGCTCGTTTCCAACGGGTTTGTCGTCGAACGGGTCATCGGTTATGGGTTTTTGCCGCGACCCGGGTGGCTGTTGCCGACGCTTTGCGAAATGTTGGTCGGGCCTGTTGAGACGATATGCAGGAGAGCTGGCGTCCCAGCACGCTTTGCTCAGAATTTCTTAGTGGTCGCTAGAAAACGATAGTGAAGCTCGCCAGGAAGATCATCGAAATCGACTAACGGAACCGAAGACCGCTCGCGAGCTTAATTCTCGATGAGCTCGCGCGGAATCAACTTCCTAGATCAATGGCTGGCCAACAACGTCCCTGAGACGACCAAGGCCGACGTCATCTCGGTCGACGAACTGACCAATAAGCTGATCGCCGACGCTAAGGCGCTCGGCATCAAGCGGGCAGAGATCCACGAAGAGGTCGACAGCCTCTACCGCACTATCCTCGACGCGATTGTGCATTACGACCCCGGCCTGACCGACTAGCCCTTGTCAGAGAGCTCGATCAGAGGAATATAATCCTCCCGTTGCGGCGACCCTTCATTCAAACGGAGATCGCCAATGGCCAGAACCAAACCTTCCAAGCAGTTATCCCAAGCTGAAATCGAAAGCTTCCTGGTAGCAGCGGAAGCGCTGCACAAGAGCATCGTGAAGCCGCTCATCTCACCTACATGCGATCACTACCGCGCAACGCGAACCCTGCATGAGGTGCTGTTGAAGACGGTGCGAGAAGTGACTGGGAAAGAAGTCGAGTTCGTCCGCTGGTTTGGGGGCGGCTCGGCCTAAGCGTTTTAGCGCCGCCCACTTGAATCAGAATACATCAGTTTTGGCTAAAATACGGAACGTCCAACGAATGTTACCGGAACCAAAGTGGTAACGTCAGACCTTCGCTGGGCAAGGAGCAAGACCTTAGTCTTGCCCATAGATCACCGCTCTTCTGGGGATAGAGGAAAAAGCCCGGCGCGGGGGGCGCAACCGGGCTTTTCCTTCGGTGCACGACAGTGGCGCCTACGATCTTGGCGCCGACGGTCAAATATTAAATTAGAAAGTCTGAATAAGCCGTCGCAGGTTGAACCCCTCGCACGGCACACATACCCTCGAATATTGGCGAATGAGGCGCGCTATCGTCTCCGGGAACATTAGCTGTCTCTGAAAGTTGATCAGCGCGGCAGGTGGGGTGCCCTCAATCGCCTTCTTGCCGAAGATCGGTATCCGATCGGCCCGCGCTCTCTCCGCCAGAGGAGTGCGGGCTTTCGACGTTACGGGGCAGCGATGGTCGACAAGCCTGCAACGACAAGACAAGCCGCAACGCTCGATACGGCGAAGGAGATCGGCGACAAGGTGCGGGTCCAGGAGATCACGTCGAAGCCAAGGGCAGTGCTAGGCTAAGCGGTGGTAAGATCTTCCGGCGGCGTGAAATCACCGTTGTCTTAGGTGGCGTTCGAACATCGCCAGCTTGTATTCGTAGCCAATGCGCACCTTCGCCTTGCAGCCGTCGCATTTGAAACTGCCGATCGTTGTTACCCACGAACCCATTTTTTTCGTCGAGTGTGAACAGGCCGGACATTGAAACTCTATCGCCACGTCGCGCAGTTCATTGGACAGGGGCATCGCATCTCTCCGATTGACGAACCGCCGCCCATTTTACGGCAGCGGCAGACGGCCAAGGATCGCGGGACTTGCTGAAGTGTTGGAACGCCGCCCGCTCTGGCAACCTTTAGCGAGGTCTAATGTTCCAGCGCCTCGGAACCAAAGCCGCAACACCAGACCTTGTTAACTGCTTCTCTATGACAACCATGCCGTTTTGCCTTCTTAGCGAGTTTCCACCCCAGCAACGCGCCGCGCTTCAACGACCCCACATTTGGCGAGGGCACTCGATCCGACCTGCTCGCTCGTTCTGGCTTCTAAGGCAGGCCCGGCCGGCCGATTTCACGATCAAGCTTCGTCCCGCTGGCGTGAACTCAGCGTGATTTTGACAGGGGACACCTAAAGGCGGCTGTCTGCGGCGACCAACCGGCAAGCGTTGGCGCGATTAGTAATTGCCAATTCGTAAGGGCGCAGCCGGGAACCGGTTCGGGCAAATGGACGTTTCTTTTATAGGTCACGTCTTGTTGAATCGTGACAGGAGGATACTCAGATGAACATCAAGATGCTCACAGTGGGCGCGATTGCGCTTTCCATGATGACCGGTTCGGCTCTTGCCGCTGGCAACACATCTGCACTCGACGATCCGGCAAAGATGTCGCCGTTCTTCACCGATGCCGGCATGAAAACATTGAAGACGGAAAAGGATTTCAAGACCGCATGGGCGGCCATGAAACCCGATGAACAGAAAGCGGTGTTGAAAGATTGCGGCGATACCACGCTCAACAAGTCGCACGCAGATTTCTGCGCCATGGCAAAGAAGATGGGCGGCTGAATCTAGCCGGACGTCGAAGGCGGGCCCAAGGTCCGCCTTCGAGCAATAGCAGAGGAAGCGCTGCACAAGAGCATCATGAAGCCGCTGATATCGCCTACATGTGATCACTACCGGGCAACGCGTGTTCTGCATGAGACTCTGTTGAAGACGGTGCGAGAAGTGACCGGCAAGGAAGTCGAGTTCATTCACTGGTTTGGAGGCGGTTCGGCCTAAGGTATCACCGGCGACGATCCTCCGTTCATCCGATGGAATGGGAACAGGACCTGGCGCGGCCGCCTGCGGCGTAGGTCAACAGGCTTAATTGCGGGATGGCTTACGTAGGGGTAAGTCAATTACGCGGGGAGGAACCCGAGCCCCCACCGCAATGGCCGGTGCGGTGTCCGTCGTGCCCCAACGCCCCCACCGCACCGGCCATTCCCCAACGTTGGCTACAGCCGATCGGAGACAGGAAGCCCGAGGCGTCGTCGTTGGCCTTCGGCGTACGCCAGGGCGAACGAATCCAATTCGAATGATCGGGTCAGTTCTTCGTCGCCATCGACCACACGGACGAACCACTGCCGGAGGCTTCGATCAGCAGGAATCAACCAGAGAAACATCTCAACGAACCAGCGGTTTATCGTTTTCTCAGGTGGCGCTCAAAAATCGCCAGCTTGTCTTCGTAGCCAATCCTCACCTTCGTCTCGCAGCTTTCGCATTTGAAGCTGCCGACCGTTCTCAGCCAGGATCCCTTTCTCACCGTCGGATATGAACAGACCGGACAGTGAAACTCGATCGCTACATCGCGCAGTTCATCGGACAAGGGCATGGCACTTCGTCTCTTCCACTCGGGCAAAACCGGTGCTCAAAACGAATGGAGGAGCCGATGGGTTTCATCGGAATCAGAATTTTCGTACAAGCACTCGCACCAGCCAAGTAGATCGGCGACAGGTGCGGGTCGAGGAGATCAAGCCGACGCCGAAGAAGCGTTGACGGTGCGCGATGGAACATTCGGCGCCGCGTATGGTTTCTGATGCGGCCGAGGCCACCCGCGTCGGCAAGAGCTTCAATCGCCGCCCAGCCTTGAAGGGGCACTTTTGCCGAACTTAGGGTTTTGGTCGCTTGGTACGCCATTGAACGCCGAGCCGGGGCTTTCTTCCGTCTGACTGTTCCATTGCGTTTTTGGCAGTTCGATGAACAATTCAAAAAAAACGGTAGCCGCGATGATTGGAAGGATGCCCATCCGTGGGGGTTTCTCTTCTGAACCATCGGGGGTTATCGAAATCACACTCTGGTCCTGCCACCAACCAACGGATGCCGTGTTAATCCAGCACGCGTCGAAATGTTCCAGGGGGTAAGCTAAAGGCTCCCTTTCGGATGCGCTTGACGATTTCAGGCAACTTTTTGGAGGGCGGGCTCGTAAAGCAATTTAGTCGCCCTGTTATGTCCCTCATGCCGGGGCGGCTGGCTCGCTGAGATTTCGTTGGGGTTATTCTCGGCGAGCCTACATCTCGCATTTTTCGATGATGCCTGCTTCACCGTCGGGAAGCTTGTGGCCCGGCTCCTTCCTAAGCCTCACCCCAGCACCACCGCCATTCATCGGAATCCCGATTAGGACCCTAAAATGGCCTGCCGGCGCGCATCATGGCCCGAGCGATTGCGAGCTGTGTTTCCGTCCTCGCGTTCCCTTTCTGAGTCATATTGTCCGCTGCGATCAGCCGCTTCAGTGACCGCAGCATGCAATCAACGATGGCCTGGAAGCCGGGCTCCATCGCCTCCTGGCAGTCGATGACTCGGTCTGGATAATCGTTCGCTTCTCTTGGTCGACTGATCATCTCACCCCCCGCCAAATAGCTGTCGCCGTGTTCGCGATGTTCGAAACAGACCAATGTGATGGTTGTCGGCTTTGCAAATCCGAACGGCGCGCGCTTCCCGCACACGTCAAACTCGCAGACATGATTTTCGATCCGTCCACTTTGCCGCGCCGCCGTCATGCCTTCGGCAAGCTTGATGGGTTCGTCGCTCATAGCGGATTGATCGGTCCGACCAGGGCAGGGTGATCATTCGGCTGCCTGTTTATGACGGTCGAATTGACGTCGCGCCCAACTCGGTTGAACTGCAACTGGCCGTCGATGTCGTGGCTGAGGATATCTTTCAGATTCCTTCGGCGTCCCCGGGTCGAGCCATGCGTCGTAATAGGCCTGGTCGCGGATTTCCGGCTGCCGGTCGTGGGTTTTTCATTCGGCTCGCCGGCCGGCTGGGGATGATTGTGCAGCTGGCGACATCGAGATTAGTGTTATACGCCCAGAGCCCGACGAACGAAAAAGGCGCGTAGTCCGGCAGGTAGATGTGCCAAGGATCTTTCTTGCCGCCGGCCAACGAGATCGTCCATTCGTAGAAGCCATCGGCCGGGATCAGGCAGCGTTTCGACTTGAATACGTCCTGGAAGGCCGCTGCGGTATCGATGCCTTCAATCCTGGCGTTGAACATGGCCGCCTTAGGCATCTCTTTTGCCCAGAACAGAACAAGCCACCAGCGGCCCTCGCACAAGCTATGGCTGCCGTTTTCGACGGCGGTGACCTCGACTCAAACGATTGGAACATTAGCGATCCTTAAGGGTTGTCTCGGAGAACCCTTTTGGTGGAACCCATGGCCGAGCTGACATTCGCTTTCGTTTATTATTTAGGGCTGACGGGCAGCGATATGGTCGGCGCTGCCGTGTCATTAGCCGCGGGCCTGCTTGTCTATAACGCCATGCGCGAAGATCAGCCACATCGATAGTGCACCCGGCGCACGAGTAGGCTTCGACTATTCTATCTGCCCAAACGTACATTGGCTTGGCTCCTTGTCCGGGCGCCAGCGCAAAAGCTTCGTTCCATGCCGGAAGCGGTTGCCGGTGACCTGGTCGAAGCGAACCTCCACGACCAGCTCCGGTCTGACCGGCTCCCATTCGCCACTACGCTCGGTGCTCCAGCGGCTCGGGCCGCCCGGCGCCTTGCCGGTGAAGCCGGATCCGCCAAGCAGATGTCCCAGCCTTTGCGTCAGCACCGCACGCTCGTCATTGGCGATGGTTGATGTGAAGCCGACATGGTCGAGCAGACCATCGCCATTGTATAGCCCGAGCAGCAGCGATCCAACCTGTCGTGTGCCCTTTTGATAGCGGAACCCACCCACTACGCAGTCGGCCGTGCGCTGGGGCTTTACCTTCACCATCGCACGTTCGCCCGGCTTGTAGGGATCGTTGAGCAGCTTGGCCACGACGCCGTCCGTGGCACCGCCGGTACCAGCACCCTTCAACCACTTGTCCGCCGTGGCCAGGCTCGTGGTGGCCGGCGAAAGCCGCAAGGTCTTGGTCTTTGCCTTGGCAACCAAGTCTTCAGCTTCTGCGCGCCGATCGTGCAATGGCAGTTCGACCAGCAGCCGACCTCCCGGGGCCACAAGCATGTCGAAGACGACCAGCTGCGCGGGAGTTTCTCGACTGAGCTTGCGGATGCGGCTCTCTGCGGGATGAAGCCGCATCTGCAGCGCGTCGAAAGAAGCACGGTCCTCGATCTCCACTATGATTTCACCGTCGATGACGAATTCGGTTGCCGCAAGCGCACTCAAGGCCGCCATCAGTTCGGGAAAATAGCGACCGAGCGGTTTGCCGGATTTTGCCCTGAGGTCGACAGCCTTGCCGCTCTTGAAGCCGATGCAGCGGAAGCCATCCCATTTCGGTTCGTACTGCCAGAGACCGTCTTCTCGCGGCAACGCCTCCGCCGTGCGTGCCTCCATAGGCTGCGTGTTCAAGGGTAAGGGAAACTCGACGTCAGATGCCGTTACCATTGCTCTTCCGTATTGCGATGGGGCAGGTTGCCGACGCCCGCTTTTCGTTCCATTGACTGGCTGTCGAGCGATTTCGGCGGGCCTCTCCTCGATCGACGTGGAGTGACAAGCGCAAAAGACTAGCAGCTATTTCGTTGTGGTGTTGAATTCACGATTTGCAGCGTAGTCGATCATGAAGGTGCCTGGGGGGGCACGAACGCCTTCGCTCACATTCGAGAGAGTGACTGTCGTGCTCTGTCCTCTTTCGTCAGTGATGCTCCATCTGCGCAGATCGAGTGATTTCCTATCGAAGACCATAGTGATGTTCGAGTTTCCGAAGGCCGACTTGTCGGCCAGCTTGATGGTAACCTGGGCGCCATCGTCTTTGATGCCTTTGAGGCGATTGCCAGAGAATTTGACCTTGTCGTCCAGTAGAAGCTTGAGCGGCGTCTTCGAAAGAGCATAGAGGCGCGATGTCTTCAGCTTTTTGTTATAGATTACGACGGATTGTCCATCTGCGATTAAGCTGATCCCTGATTGGCCGGTATAATTGAACCGAATCTTTCCCGGGCGTTGGAGAAAAAATCTACCGCTGGTCTTTTCACCTCTTGGGTCAGACTGGACGAAGTCCCCGGACATGGACTTTACGGATGAGAAGTGGTCGGCAATCGCCACCGCATCTACAGGCGCGGCCGAGACCGCAGGGGTAAGTTCGAAATTTATCGCGCTAGCGCTGACGACCACAAAGCAGAAAGCCAGCAATCTCCTGATCTTTTCCATTCACGTATCCAACTTCAAGCGGGTGCTTGATCGAAACAGATGGGGCTCCAGCGCAAATCTGGTCTTGCCGATTGCGATACAATGCCCGGCTTCGCTGGCGTGCCGAAGACAGCTGGATGGCTCTCGGACCGCTCCGCCAGCAACCGCCGCCTATTGAGCCGCCGCCCTGCTGCGGACCCGAGCTCCCGGCGAACATGGTGACCAGCGCCATGGAGTCGGTTTCGTGCTGCTTTCGTGGCCGCTCCACTCACTAAATCGTACGTGCGTGATGCCCGGCTCTCCAGTTTGAGAGCCGGGCCAAAAGGCTTCGGTCAATATCCGTTGTTGTCCTCCTGCTGAATGACAACGTGGCGGTGACGATGGTGCGATCTATCCATCGGCCCTCGGATAATGACTGCGTCGGAGCGGTGATGACGGCGGCCGTGGTCGTAGAATGCAATATCCCCATGGCGGCGGTGATGGAGACGATGTCCTTCACGGTAGACAACCACGCGGTCATTGTTCCAGTGATGGTGTCGGTGATGTCGATGAGTCTGGACTACGATCGCGTCGGCCGAGGCCACGGACGGTACGAGAAGGCACAGTGCCAAAGCACCAAGTATGACGGCTTTCATTTAAGATCCTCAACTAATTAAGACGGCCCTTCGCCTGCTTAACATTGTGCGATCGCTTTGGTTCCGACATGAAAAGCATGCGCAGGCTGTTCTTGCCGAACTTTGGATGCTCATGATGGAGAGCCAAAACGCGGAGGCCTCTTAACAAGCTGACTTATGAACAGCAGCGTCGAAAGTCCGTCTGCGGTAACTGTGCCGAGACAAAGATTCCTGTCGATTCCCCCGCCGAAGCGAGGGCAATCAGTTTGGATCACCGTTTCAGCAGAAACCGTTGGAGAGCCGCCACGTAGCCCGGCGTTTTATACCCGAGTCACACACGCAATTCCGGCCACTCAAATATTGCAACATTAGGCACTCGGCGTCGGGGGTGCCGCGGAGGCGTTCCTGCCAGATCACTGGTTGATGGAAACGAGGACCGCCTTGCAGAGATCTTGAAGGGCCCGTGGCAAGACATCAAAGCTGTTGTGCAAACATTCCAGAAGCTGGCTCAGCTTCCAGGCTTCCTCGGTCACGATCCGGCACTGTTCGGGCAATGGGAGATCGCCGGCGGCCATGGAAGCGCCGAGCGCGTCAAGCTTCGAGATCTGCTCGGCTGGTGGGCACTATGAAGGATCGTCGAGAATCGTCCTCACCTTTTCGGCAAGGTCTTCAAGGCTGAAAGGCTTAGGCAAAAGCTGCGTTCCAGGATCGAGGATTCCGTTGTGAACGATGGCGTTGCGCGTGTAGCCCGTGGTGTAGAGAACCTTGAGCTTGGGATTGCCCCTGCGCAAGATATCCACCAACTGACGTCCGGACATCTCCGGCATAACCACGTCGGTGAAGAGCAGGGACAATTGCTGTCCAGCTTCAATCATCTTGATCGCTTCGTTAGGACCACTGGCTTCGACGACCGTATAGCCAAGTTCGCGCAATGCTTCGGCCGATACTGCGCGGACGCGATCCTCGTCTTCAACCACCATGACGATTTCGCTTGGCACGCCGCCATCTATCGACCTTGATTTGAGCTCGGGAGAATCCTGCTCGGTGCCGCCATAATGCCGTGGCAGATAGATCTTGATCGTCGTGCCAACGCCGGGCTCGGAGTATATTCTTACGTTGCCGCCCGATTGCCGGACAAAACCGTAAACCTGGCTCAGGCCAAGCCCGGTGCCCTTGCCAACGCCCTTGGTCGTGTAGAAGGGATCGAAGGCCTTGGCGAGGACGTCCGTGGTCATACCCGTGCCGGTATCGGTAACTGCAATCAGCACGAATTGTCCGGCCGCAATGGCGGACTCACGAGCGTATCGCTCATCGACATAGGCGTTCGACGTCTCGATGGTCAGCTTACCGCCGTTGGGCATGGCGTCGCGTGCGTTGACCGACAGGTTGAGCAGGGCACTTTCAAGCTGACTGGGATCGGCCTTGACCTGCCAGAGGCCGGCTCCGAACGCCGTCTCGACCTTGATCGTTTCCCCAAGTGTGCGCATCAACAGCTCGGTCATTCCGCCGACCAGGCGGTTGGCGTTGATAGGCTCCGGCTTGAGCGGTTGTTGTCGTGAGAAGGCCAGCAGCCGCTGGGTGAGGGCGGCGGCGCGGTGGGCCCCATCCATGGCGCCTTCGACAAACCGACCGACGTCTGTCTCACCTTTGGACAATTTGCGCTGAAGCAGATTGAGCCCACCGATGATGACGGCAAGCATGTTGTTGAAGTCGTGCGCAATGCCACCTGTCAACTGACCGACCGCATCCATCTTTTGAACCTGCCGCAGCTGTTCCTCTGCCTTCGAACGTTCCGCCACTTCGTCGATGACGCGTTGTTCCAGCGTGGAGTTGAGCGTCTGCAGTGCGGCCTCGGCACGCCGCCTTTCAGACAGCTCGCGTTCGGCTGACTGGAAGAGGCGGGCATTGTCGATCGCGGTTGCGGCATGGCCGGCGATGCCCAGAAGGGCACTTTCGTGTTCAGGACCAAACTTGCCGGTCTCCGCGTGTCCGAAGAACAAACCGCCTAGAACTTCGCCGGAGTTCGACACGACTGGCACGGCCAGATAGGAGCGAACCGGGAGATGGCCTTCCGGCATGCCCTTGTGCGGCGCATTCTTGCCGTACCGCCGATCCTTGAGGATATCGTCCGACCGAACGACGCCTTTCCCGAGGAAAGTCGGTTCGAACACCGCGGTCGCACGTGGCATGGGGTAATTCTGGAAGGCCGAGCGCGGAGCGCCTGACAGGGCATAGAGCATGTAGCTGCCGCCCTGAGCGTCGAGCACGTTGTAGAAGAAAGCCCCAAACTGGGCTCCGGAAAGCTCGACGCCGGCATCGGTGGTGATTTGCACGATCTTGTCGAGATCGAGTTCCGCAGCGACCGCCGCGCCGGTATCGTTCATGATCTTGAGGTGGCGCTCTGCTTTTTTGCGATCCGAAATGTCGATAACCGTGCCGATAAATCGAACGGCCTTGCTGGCTTCGAAAATGGCATGGCCGCTCGCCGCCACCCAACGCTCTATCCTGTCCTCCAGGCCAATTGTTCGGTACTCGATGTTAAATCCTTCAAGACTGTCTGGAGCGATTGCTCGCCGGACCGCCTCATCTGCCCGGATACGGTCATCTGGATGGAGGCCGGCGATGAAGGAGCCCTCATAGGTAACCTCATCGTCCGACGTGATGCCGAACAACGCCCGGCATTGTGCGTCCCACCGCAAATGGTCAGCGACCGGGTCGTAATCCCAGATGCCGATTGCGGCCGCCTGGGTAGCCAGGCTCAAGCGTTCCGCGGTCTCGGCAGCGCTCTGATCCGACCTCACCCTTTCTATATGCGCCCACGACCGCTCCGTTACCTCTGTGAGAAGTGCAAGCTCATTCTGAGTCCAGACCCGCGGAGCGCTGTCGTGGATCGCCATCAGCGCGGTCAGGCGCCCCTCCTTGACAAGGGGCATGCAGATGGTGGCGGCGATGCCGATGTCCTGGAACGTCGCGGCTTCTTCGAGCGGCAACTCGACGTGATTGTCGTTGATGATCAGAGGCAGGCCCTGATGGAGCTTGCCCACGGCGAGCTGGCCAAAATCCCGAAGACTGTAGTAGCCGACGATGCTCGAAGACCCTTGCCGGTGCCAGTCTCCCCGGATCGTGAAGTGGTCCTGGTCAGGCTCCATATCGGCATAGGCACAGATTGCGACGCCGAGATACTCGCCAAGCATCCTAGTCGTGATCTCGAGCACCGCGTCCGCGTCCGAACTTTTCGAGGTTTCTTTCCCCAGTGCGTCGAGGAAGCGCAAGCGAGCTTCATTCTGTCGCAACTCCGCCTGCGCGCGCCGTCGTTCGACTGCGGTACGCGTTCGCTCCGCCATCTCGCGAACGAATTCGATCTCTTCTGTCGACCAGGATCTGGGCCTGTTGTGATTGAGGTAGAGCAGGGCCACAAAGCCAGCCCGTTCGGTGACCGGCATGTTGATCAGGGATTGAGCGCTGATCGCTTTCAGTGCCTCTGGGTTCTGGCTTGTCCGCGGATCTGTGTCAGCATCCTCAAGGACAACAGTGATGCCGCGCTTCAGGTCATCGATATACGTGCCGTAGTCGCGGAAATGCAGCACCCCGGCCAAACTCTTGATCCCCGGGGCGTTCCAGTCGCGTTCGATGGAGATGGTCTCGTTCGCGAGATCGATCGTTCCATATCCGGCCCGGCTTACATCCAGTTCCCGTCCAATGATTTCGGCTGCGGCGTAGGCCAGGTCGTCAGGGTCTTCGACCAGCCGCACGAGGTCCCCAAGCTCAGCGAGCGCAGCACTCCGCTTTCTCGCACGAAATGTCTCGGTGACGTCAAACCCTTCGCAGAATATCCCTGTGATGAGGTTCCCGCCGTCGTAGAGGGGAGCGTAGATAAACGTCAGGTGGCGCGTCTCCTCCGGACTATCCGCCGAGCGGCGAAATCGGACCGGAAGGCCCTGCGCTTCAAACGTCGTACCGCTGCGGAAGACGTCGTCGAGGCGTTCAAAAAAACCTTGTCCCTCCAGGCTGGGAACGGCATCTCGAATGGGTCTCGAGAGCCAATCACCGCTGTTGAAAACCTGGCGATGGGCGTCATTCACGAATTCAACGACATGGTCGCGACCGCGCATGATAATGATGAAGCCTGGTGCTTGTTCGAACAGATGGATCTGACGTTCAGCAGCGAGGCGTTCGCGCTTTTCGGCCAGAAATCGATCCGTGGTTTCCGTGCAGACGCCAAACAGACCGCCGGTCGTCCCAGTCTCCGGCTGCGTTATGGGGTTGTAGGAGAACGCGAAATGGGTCTCTTCCGGCGCACCGTGCTTGTCGATTCGGATCTCAATGTCGTCCATATGTACAGATTGGCCCTGGTAAACCAGATCAAACATCGGGCCGATCGTCTCCCATGCCTCTGCCCAGACCTGTTGGCTGGGCAGCCCGAGAGCGGTCGGGTGCTTGCGGCCAAGGATAGGGATGAAGGCATCGTTGTAGAGCCAGATGCGGTCCTGGCCCCAGACGACGAACATAGGTTGTGCAGAGCCTAGAATGAGATCGACGAGTGTCTTCAGCTCTGTGGGCCATGAAGAGACCGGCCCGATAGATGTAGCGCCCCAACCAAACGAACCGATACGCTCAGCCATGTCTCCGGCGCTGCGAAACGCGGCGCTCGCCCTGTCCTTGCTGGATGGTCCCAAGATATCCCCCGAAATATCGAACCGGACAAAACGGCGGAACTCGGTTTTGGTTGCACGGCAAGGTAGGGCAGCGGGCGCCGCATGAAAGCAGACGCGGTATCGACATCGCTGTTCAATTTTTCCTTGAAAGCACGTTGTCTCAGGTGACCCAGCAGACCAGGCGCTGACAGGACCCGAACACGCATTCTCGCTGACAGTGCGTGTTCGTTAGATAGTCAGTCTGCGGTTTTGCCCAAAGTGTCCGCTACCACGGCACCCCGCTTGCCCATGGGCAGTGGAGGGCCGGTGGTCGAGTCCACCGCTGTCTGGTGCTCCATCTCGGCATTGATGGCTGCGCCAGCAATGAGGATGATGACGGAAATCCACGTCCACATCATCAAACCGACAACAGCGCCGAGCGACCCGTAGGTGGCGTTGTAGTTGGCAAAATGCTGCAGATAGAACGAGAACAGCCACGACGCTGCGAACCATGCTGCGGTCGCAATCAAGGCGCCCCAACTCAGCCAGCGCCACTTGGCGCGTTCGCGGCTCGGTCCGAAGCGATAAAGCAGGGATATTCCGGTCAGCATCGCGGCGACCAGGATCGGCCACCGGGATACTGCGACAAGCGTCTCTGTCCACGCATCAAGATAGAAATAGCGCAAAAGTGCGGGAACGACGCCCACGGTCAGGAGCAGCACGATGCCGATAAGCAACGCTCCGACGGTGAACAGAATCGACATCAGGTTGAGCGTGATGAAGCTGCGTTTCTCCCGTTCCTCATAGGCGATGTTCATCGCATCAAAGAGGGCCTTCATGCCGCTGTTGGAACTCCACAATGCGATAGCAAGGCCGATGAAGAAGCCTATGCCAAGAGCACCGGGCTTCTGCATGGCCAAGGCTTGCAGCTGACCTCGAATGAGGTCCAGCCCCCCTGACGGAAGCAATCCGCCGAGATATGCGACATGGTCCGCAACCGTAACCGGGTCCGCGACAAAGCCATAAATTGAAATGAACGCAGCCAAAGCGGGGAAGAGCGCCAGCAGCAAGTAGAACGTGGCACCGGCCGCGACGAGCAGAACCCGGTCCTTGTTGAATTCCTCCCACAGGCGCCAGAAAATATCCTTCCAGCCTAGGGCTGGTATCTGGGATGGCCACGCCGCGTCGCGCCCGCGATCGCCATCCTCTGATCTCAGAGCCGCCTTGCTCTGTTCAGTTGTTGATGCAGCGCGACTTGCGGCTTCTCCGTCGATCAACGACGCATCATTGCCGGGTGCTGTCCTCACTTTGCGCCACATTCGGCCAGAACTCTATGGCGAGCGACCAGTAGGCTGCCACGACCCGGGCCTGGGTTGCGGTCGAGCGCTTCCACCAATTCGCCTCCTAATGCCCTGACTCATGTCCTCAACGTCGTGAGCGGCAAAGCTGTTCCCGCTACGCCTCAAAGAGCGACCACGTCGTCGGGCTGCAGAATGATTTTCGGCAGGCGAGCATCTTTTTCAGACAAATCGACGTTCGAACAAGTGCCCATCAGAGGATAAAAGTTGAAAGCGTTGAGTGAAGCCGATCTCACATCGAGGCGGTGCTCGAGGAAGCTACCGCTCAGATCGTCAACCGAACGGCTCACTTTTTCGGCGCGTGAAACATCCGCGGTCAGTTGGCGGACTTCTTCTTGGCCGCCGCTGGATTTTGACCGGTCGCCGCCGACGTCTTGGCGTCCTTGGAATGAGCCGCGATAGCTGGGCCGGCGCCGGTTGCCTTGCGCATGTCTCCACTCGATTTGTCGGCTGGCGCCTTGCGACCCAGGCCGGAGAAGAATCTGCTGAAAAAGCCCATGTCATACTCCTGTTCGCGCCCTGAGACGCCGATGCGTTGATTGTTCGGATGAGCCTGGCGAACAATTGACCGAGGCTTCTACAACGCGATGAACCCGTTAAGCCGCATCTGCTGCGACGTTGACCGCCGACTCCGCGAGCTTGGTAAGCGCGACGTGCGTCCTCCTGGTTTGTTGCCTTCTCAATCAAGGCACAGGGGGAACTTCACGCTTGCCGACTGGTTCCGGCATGAAAGCCAAAAAGCGACGTCAGGATGTTGAAGCGGCCCATCCAACCGACGCGCCTTTCGGACAGCTAGGTTGACGGGAAGTCAAAGGCAGGCAGGAATGACTGTGAGTTATGAACTAGGATCACATACGAGCGGTGCGTGAGTTGCTCTCCAGGGGAGCAGTCCATAGGAGGGAGGAGCTTTGAGGCAACCGATCCTGGTTTCGGCATCCTGAAGCGTAAATTTGTTTGGTGATCTGCGAGGGTCATGTCGGCTCATGCTGCGACTGGGCGCAATCCCAATTTTCCCGTGCGTCGACCGAGCTTCGGGCTATCGTCGCGTGGGATCCACAATGCAACACTGGCGGACCAGCGGGCGAATGTTCTGGTGAAACACTTGCGTGGCGAACAGGTTTTGCGGCACGCTTCCTTGCAGGGTTATTGGGAGGAGAATGATGCCAATTCGGAGAAAGGCGACTGAGGCTGGTATTTTTGATCCGGCCGAAATGGCTCTGCTGGGCCGGGTGTTCGAGCAGCTGAAGCTCGAAAATCAATCACCCGACGAGCGTGACGCAATCGCCTCCAGAATTATAGGCAACTACATGGCAGGCGTCGTCGATGAGGATGAGCTGGTTTCGCTATCCAGGCGACCGTTGGGCCGTTAGAGGAAACGCGGAACTTAAACCTTGCGGTCGAGCTTATCGCTCCATGAGTGCACGCGGAATCGACTTTCTGGATCAATGGATCGCTAACAATGTCCCCAGGACGATGAAGGCAGATGTCCTCCTGGTCGATGAACTCACGCACAAGCTAATAGCGGACGCCAAGGCGCTCGGGATCAAGCGGGCCGAAATCGATGAAGAGGTCGACAGTCTTTACCGCACGATCCTCAATGCTATCGAGCATCCCTTGCCTGATTTTCCCAAGTGACCCGTCACGGTTCGCAGCGGTCGATGCGTGCGACTTTCGATCCGCTGGTCTGGAACATATGTGACTTCCGAGGGTTGGTGATTGCGGCAGGCAACGCTCCCTCGCGCCACTGCTGAAGATCGGGCCAGAAACCTTGATCGGCCCGCATTCTTCGCTAAGGCGCGGGCTTCCCCTTTTTGGAAGAGATCGCGCATGTCCCAGACCATTCAACCGCCGATATTGCCGGAAGGAAGTCCGGATCGGGCGGTCAACTGTGAGGTGGCCCTGGAAGCGGCGTTCGCGGCCTTGGTGGCTGAATCAGAGGCCCAGGGATGGACAGCGCAAGAGACTGCGGAAACCCTGCTCAAAATTGCGACCGAACATATCAATCTGCTCGGAGCGGCCGTCGATCCTAAGGCCTAAGCAGAGGTCGCGCCAAAGGAGGCGTTGCTATGCCCGGCCTTGACCGCCTTGCGCTACTCGGCGGATCCATTGATTGTGAATGGTGAAGCGCTGGGGACGCACTGCAGGGTCCAGCCCGTCGACGTTGGCTGCTTCTGGTATTCGGCAATGGCGGCCGTGCATTGTTCCCGCTTGTCGAAAGTGCTCGGCAACACCGCCATGCCGCCCTGCGGGCCGGCAATTACCAGATACCAGATCAGCGCTGCTGTCGAAGTCATGGCGTTTCCTTGTTCCAACCCGACGCCATAGCCGCTGGCGGCCGGATCACCTTAGGCCAATGGCCAGGAATGGGCTAATCGCGATTAAGATAAAGGCGGCGATCAGGTCGGCGCCGTCAATCAGACTCCGCCATCACCGATGCGACCTTTCGAAACACCTTCATGTCGCCGCGGTAATGTTCACGTCCGTGAACTTTGTTCTCAGCTTTGCAGCAGGCGTTTCCAAAGATGAGATATTGCATCTTATGACCGTCAGTTGGAACCCGTCGCCGGGAGAGGCGACGGGCTTTGGCCGGCAAGGCCGGTCAGTCGTAGATTTTGATGATCTTGTGGGTGGTTGGATCGACCAGAACGGTCCGGTTGTCGATCACGACGTAGCGGTATTTGACGTTGGGAACTTCGCGAAGTTCGACCGTGTCAGGCAGCGCCGTGCCGATGTTGAGTTCCACTCCGGGAACCTTCACCGAAGCAAGCGGCTGCTTCTTCACATATTCACGGATAACCGTTTCCTGCTCCGGCTGAATGATGATGTCCTCGGCCGCCGCGACGCCGACGCCTGCGAGCAGAAAAAATGCCGCGGCTGCGGCAGACAGATGCAATTTCATAATCTTACTCCTCGTGAGATTGGCTCCGATCGGTGGTGTCGAAGCTCAGCTGCCAACTTGGCGTGGATGCAATCGTTCCCTTGGGAGGACTTCAGTCGGAGGAGGTGGTTGGACCAAAGTCCGGTCGAATTCCGCAATGGTCTTGCCGTCGGTGCAGCTTGGAACGGTCATCTGTCGCGGAAGTTGTCAGCCACGGAACTGAAGGAAAGAATTCATGGACAGAAGTGTTGGTCAAGCGCGTTGGTTGCTGGCGCCAGTTTTCGTCTTGGCCATATCCCTGCTCGTCATCGGAATATCCCATGGCTGAACCTGGACAGTCCACATTTCAAAATCCGCGCAGCTATGTCCCTTCCTGCGTTGATAACGGTTCGCTCGCTGCTTTGGCGGCGAGCGAACCCGTCAACTTCAATTTAGCCAGCGACGGGTGGTTGGATGTTCAATGACAAAAAGACTCGCCTCATAGAGGCCGGTTTCCTCCTGGCAGTGCCCATTTGCGTGGCTCTGACCGCGCTGGTAGCCGTATTCGCTCTGGCCAGGATATGATGGTGTGGTTGTATCCACTTCGGCGTTTGGCGCAGGAACGAGCCACGGCTTCACAATCATGGAGCCGTTAGAATGAACCGGATCCTGTTTATGACGGCCGACTTCCTTTCCCGAGCTATGCTGGAATTTGGGTGACGAGGCTGATCAAGCGGCGCTCTGCGGCTTCAATTCGATGACCTCGATTCCATCTTGGAATCTGGCACCTGCGATGAGTTTCGGCAACTGATTTTGTCCTTTCAATCGTCGCCATGTCCTGGCGGCGGCCATGACCAGTTTGAAGACCATCAGCCTTGCGGTCTTCGATGATAGGGAGCCTTTCGTGCGCACCGTGCGATGGCGAACGGTGGCAAAAACGCTCTCGATGGGATTCGATGTCCGCAGATGATCCCAATGTTCGGCGGGGAAATCGTAGAACGCCAGCAAGGCATTCTGATCTTTGGTCAGGCAGTCGACCGCCTTGCCGTATTTCGCATCATATTTCTCGACAAAGACGGCAATCGCCGTCTCGGCTGAGGCTCGGTTCGGGGCGGAAAAGATTTCGCGCAGATCTGTCTTCATGCCGGCCTGCATTGAGTTCGGCACCTTGTTGAGCACGTTGGCTGTCTTGTGCACCCAGCACCGCTGGTGCTTGGTGCCGGGAAGGACCTCATCGAGCGCGCTCCAGAAGCCAAGCGCGCCGTCGCCGACGGCAAGATCGGGCGCGATTTGCAGGCCACGACGCTTCACGTCGACCAGCAGCTCGCGCCAGCTCTGCGCACTCTCACGAATCCCTGTCTGGAAGCCGACGAGTTCTTTTTTGCCCTCAGGCGTGGCGCCGATCAGCACCAGCATGCATTCGGCATGGTCTTCCATGCGCGCCTGGAGATAGACCCCGTCCGCCCACACATAGACATAATGGCGCGCCGAAAGATCGCGCTTTTGCCAACGCTCGTATTCGGTGGTCCACTCTGCCGTCAGCCGCGTGATCACCGAGGGTGAGAGGTTCGCTGCCTCCTTGCCGAGCAGGGCTGCCAGAGCTTCCTGAAAGTCGCCCGTCGAAACGCCGCGCAGGTAAAGAACGGGAAGCAGCGCGTCCAGACTTCGCGTCCGACGCGCCCTCATTTGGGTAGGATCGATGAGGAAAACCGGACCCGGTCCGCTTCGCCGGTCGCGCCGCGGTCCCGGACCTTCACCCGGCTGACGGGCACCGGCCCGATCCCCGTCTGGATGCTCCGCTCCGGGCCGCGACCGTGCCGGACCAGCCGCTCACGTCCGTCCGGCAGCTTCAGATCCCGCATCTCGGCAAGAAACGCTTCGGCCTCCATCTCGATCGCCTGCGCCAGCAATTTGCGCGCGCCGGTGCGGAGCACATCCGTCAGGGGATCATCGATCTCGTCGGGCTGACGAAGGCGAACAATGTTGATAGTCTCGTTCATGGCGTATCGCTCTCCTTGAGAGGTTCTGGCAGGCTTCAATCACCCGCCTCGATACGCCGCCCTTCTCAAACCGTCATCACCCATTTTCCGCCATAGCTCTCCTTTCCCGGCCGCCAGGCTTCTACGTCATGATGGTCGCAATGGTATTGTGCACCGCGCTGGTGCCATTCGGACTGACCAACGCGGTCACTTATGTCCTTTCGGTGGCCGCCATCGTGATCACTGGTGTTGTCCTGATACAGGGCTATCGCGATACCGCGGCCATTCACGCTAAGCTCGATGAGATCGTCGTTTCGCTTAGGGAGACCAGAAACGACGTGGTCGGCCTGGAGCATGCCGAGCCGGAGGAGATCCGCGAAAAGCTTGCCATGCTCGAACAAGAAGCAGCGCAACGAAATGGGCGAGCCACCTGAATATTAAACGCCAGCTTTCTTCGACTATCAGCAGGCTCAAGGCCCTCGTGCAACCAGATCGGCGCTCGCGGGTTCTTGACCTAATGAAACGGCGCCTCGATCTCCTCCGAAACCGGTCAATTCATGGACGTCTCGATTACGCAAACATCGGCCGATAAAATCAAAGCAGGTAAGAGCGGCCTGCTGCTGATTTCTGACAATTACGATGCGTTCGCCGCGCGTGTTTTGGCGGCAAGGGGCGCGGCTCGCACTCTCGATCTCATGTACTATCTCTGGCATGACGACCACACGGGGCGCTTGCTTTTGCAGGAAGTTGTCCGGGCGGCCCAGCGAGGCGTACGGGTCAGAATGCTGCTCGACGACGTCAATCCGCGCAAGAGCGATGCCGCCTATTTGGCGCTGAGCAACCATCCAAACATCGAACTCAAATTGTTCAACCCGAGCGGCATCAGAGCGCGCGGCCTCATGCGCGGCGCGGAAGTCCTCTTGCGGCTTTTTGCATTGACAAGGCGGATGCACAACAAGGCGTGGATTGCCGACAACAACATCGCAATTGTCGGTGGGCGCAATGTCGGCGATGCATATTTTGACGCGGCGGAGACGAATTTCCGTGACCTCGACATGCTGCTTCTCGGTCCCGCCGTCCAGCAAACCGCACAGATCTTCCAAACTTTCTGGGTATGCCAGGACGCGAAGCCAATAGCTGAACTCGGTGCAGCCGCTCCAGGCTCGCATACCCCCTATTTCGAGGGAAGAGAGGAGAAAACCGAGTCGACGCTTCTGAGCGGGGTCAGGGACAAGGGCTCCATCGCCGAGTTCATATCGGCGAGCAGCAACGTACATTGGGTCGAGCGCGTGCGCGTGATCTCCGACCCTCCGGAAAAGGTCCGAGGCTGGAGACCGCGCGGTTGGCTGATGAAGGAGTTGCTCCCAATCATTCAGTCGGCGCGCAAGCGTGTGGAAATCGTGTCCCCGTATTTTATCCCCGGCAAGAAGGGATCAAAAATCCTCGGCGACCTCGTCGACGACGGGGTGCAGGTCGCTGTGTTGACCAACTCCTTGGCCGCGACCGATGTCGCCGCGGTCCACGGGGCATACGCCAACTATCGCAAGCGCTTGCTGAGAATGGGCGTGCAGCTTTTCGAGCTCCAACCCTTTAGCCGGCAGCCCAAGATTTCCGTATTTGGATCCAAGGGCGCCAGCCTGCACACCAAAGCGTTCAGCGTCGACAACAGGATCGGTTTCGTCGGATCTTTTAACTTCGATCCTCGGTCCGTATCCCTGAATTCGGAAATGGGAGTGCTTTTTGAAGACGAAAATCTGGTCGCGGAACTGCAGCATAGGTTCAAATCGGAGATAGCGCCGGAAGCGAGCTACCGGCTCGAATTGAAGAACGAGGTTCTTCGCTGGCATGGCAGCGATGAAGGCAGACTGCAAACCTATACGCGCGAACCCGAGGCAGCATGGTTCCGCCGCATCCTGGCCGCCCTGGTCAGGCACCTCCCCATCGAATCTCAGCTTTAGCCGTACGTCGGCAGATTCTGGAAATGTAGACGCTCTCTCCCAACGCAATTCAAGCGGGTTCCCATCCGCCTGAACCTTGCCGAAAGGAATAACTGGCTGAGGTTTCGAACCCGGACTGCAAAGACTGCCATGCCCGACATTCGATAGAGATCCTCGGGTGCTCGATGCGAATGATGTTAAACGAATTTGCAGCTTGTCGTACCCGCGAAGAAACCGCCGTCCCCGCTTGAACAAGCAGCGCCGCATAGCCGTCGATGAGGTAGCGCCGTGCGCTCGAACCAGCGCGGTGAAGATGCTGGTGCCCAGACAATATGACATCTACGCCGTTGCGCGAGAAGGCATCCATTGCCAGATCGGCGCGGCCCACGATGCCGTCGTCGTTTTCCAGGTCTAGCCCTTCGAAAGGATGATGCGTGACCACTATCCGGGTAACGTCATCGGACATATGTGCGAATTTTTCCGTCGCCGCCTCGAGTTGACGGACGTTGATCCTGCCGTCCTTGATCGTCAGGGATCGTGCTGTGTTTATCCCGACCACAGCGACTTCGCTATCGGCGTAGAACGGGTCCGTGTCCGCCTCGATGTAGCGCCTGTAACGCGACAGAGGCGTCACCGCACGCGCGAAGACATTCCAGAGCGGCACGTCGTGATTGCCTGGCACTACGATGCGGGGGCCAGGGAGGGAATCGAGAAAGGCGCGCGCCTGCAGGAATTCGTCTTTCCGGGCGCGCTGCGTAAGATCCCCCGAAACGACGAGCAGATCAGAGTCGACTGCAAGAACCTCTGCCGTGATCGCGTCCACAAGCTGGCTCTCTGTCTTTCCGAAGTGCAAATCCGAAAGATGGACCAGGGTTCTCACTGAAGTTCTCCGCTTTCAGCTACGGTCGCCGGTTTTGTTCGTTCTGGCTGGTGCGATGACTTTCAGGGCCGCCGGCCGAACCTGAAAATTCAGGGGCGTGTCCATGCTGACGGCTTCGCCGTCCAGAGAAACCAGCATGGCGTGGCGATGCGATGTGATTTGCAGCGAGTTGGCGCGATAAATTTCAAGATCTCGGGTCGCGTCGATCATGCCGAACGCGATTTTGAACGGAAGCAATGCCAGCCCAAACCACGACTGCTGCTTGACGACGTAAACGCAGAGTTCCTTTGAGGAGAGGCTGCGGCGATGGCCAAGATCGGCGATGTCGTAGAAATTGTTGCCGACGAACACGCAAGGCGTCCGCAGCCTCTCGCGGGTGCCTTGGGCAGCGACGTGGACAGCCTGCCACGAGGCGGATCTCAACGTTCTCATCAGGGCGGGTCCGATGGCGGCAAGCTTGCCGAACCCGCGGCGGCGCTGTTCGGTTGAACGCTTTGCAACAAAGAACGGATAGATCCCAATCGATGAATTGTTGAGAAAGACTCGGCCGTTGACCTCGGCGACATCGACCGTGACAGGCATGCCGGTCGCGATTGTATCGATCGCCGCCGTCAGGTCGAGCGGCACACCCAAATCCTTGGCAAAGTGGTTCAATGTGCCGAGCGGAAGGACGCCAAGCACCACACCCGTCCCCGCCAGCGCCGAGGCCGCGCTGCCGAGAGTGCCGTCGCCACCGCCCACCACCAATATCGATCCATGGCCGGACCTCGACTTGTTTTCGGCAACGAAGCGCTGAGAGAGCTCTCCGATCTCACGCCCTTCCACCAGTCGCACATCGGCCTCGACGCCACGTTCGGCGAACCCATCCCGCACGGTTCTCTCGATGTCGCCCTTGCGCGCCACGGCGCCGGCACTTTTGTTGATGAGCGCCACAACCTTCAAGTCTTCAGTCTCCGCTCCGGCCATTCCTGAAACCATAAGCGACCATCCAACACAGGATCGCCCAGCCAGAACCAATGCACCATCCGGCCAAGACATCCGTCGGATAGTGGACCGCGAGATAGACCCTGCTTACGCCAACGGCCAGCGTCAGAAAGACGGCGAGGGCCATGAAATACACTTTGAGGCGGAAATCCTGATTTGCGTGTGAAAGAAGGGCGCCCACGGTCAGAAACGTGATCGCCGAAAGCATAGCATGGCCACTCGGGAAACTTGCAGTGAACACCCGCGTGACATGAGGAATCTCCGGCCTGGGGCGGTTGAAGCTTAGCTTGAGGATCGTGCCGAGCAGTTCCCCGCCGGCCACCGCCACTGCCATCCAAATGGCCAGAGCCCGCTTGTGGACAAGAAGCAGATAGGCAACCCCTGCCATCAACACGAAGCCAAGAAACACCACGCTGCCGATCGAGGTCACATCTCTGGCCGCTTCCTGAAGCCATGGCGGACCGATCGGGTAGGCCTGATCGGCCCCACGCAGGGTCGACATGATCGCCAGATCAAATTTGGTCGTATCGCCTTCCAGGACCTCCTCGGCGAGCACTCCGAAGCCGAGAACGAGGCATGCAACGAGCATCCCCACGATGAGCCTGTTCTTGCCTTGCGGAGAACGCCCGAAGGGCCGGCGCTCGATATCTGGGACTGGTTCGCTCAAGCGCCGGACCTCATTGGTGAGGCACAACGGCGTCGCGAGTACGAGGTTCCCTCAGCCATCACTGCGGTCAGGACGGCAGAAATCTGCGGCGGCGCTTCGCGACAGCCCCGACGACACGACGTCGTTGGAATGGCCGTGAGAGCCTCACTTCTTCAAGTGGGAACCATTGAAAATTCTATCCGTTGAAGTGTTCACGAAAAGCAAGCGGGGCAACGTGGATCAAGACGACGCTTCACCAATATCATCTGGCGTGGAAGGCCTCGACTATGTCCTGCGAGGCGGATACGCTAAATTCCGTTCACATCTTGTAGAGGGCAGGCCTGGTTCAGGTAAGACCACACTTGGGCTGCAGTTTCTGATCAAAGGCGCGTCGGATGGCGAGAAATGCCTCTATATAACGCTGTCCGAGAGCAAGCGTGAACTGCACTCAGTCGCGGAACGGCATGGATTTTCTCTTCACGGCATCGAAATCCTCGAGCTGGTGCCACCGGAGTTGAGCCTCGACCCATCGCAGTTACAGACTCTGGTTCACTCGTCCGATCTTGAACTCGGTGAGACCGTGCAGTCCGCGCTCGCCGAGATCGAGCGCATGAAGCCGGATCGCGTGGTGTTCGATTCCCTGTCGGAAATTCGCCTCTTGTCGCAGGGCTCGTTACGCTATCGGCGGCAGGTTCTGGCTTTGAAAAGCTTTTTCCTGCTCAACAATGCGACGGTGCTTCTGCTTGACGATCTCACCGCTGAACATGACGATCTAAACCTGCATTCCATCAGTCATGGCGTCATCCGGATGGAACAGCTTTCGCCGATCTATGGCGGAGAGCGGCGGCGGCTGCGCATCATCAAGATGCGCGGCGTTCAAATTCGCGGCGGCTTCCACGACTTCGTCATTAGACCGGGCGGCGTGATGGTGTTTCCGCGCTTGGTTGCCTCCGAACATGAGATGGCCGAGCATGGAACGCCGGCAACCGGTAATGGATCTGTCGACACACTCGTGGGTGGCGGGCTGGACCGCGGCACCAGCACTCTCCTGATGGGACCTTCTGGTGTCGGCAAGTCGACCATCGCGTGCAGCTATTGCCATGCGGCTCTCAAGCGCGGCGAACATGTGCTGGTGCTTTTGTTCGATGAAACCAAGCGGATTTTCCTGGCGCGCGCGTCTGGCCTCGGCATGGATCTGGGGCCATTCGCCGTCAATGGAAGTTTGCTGCTGGAACAGGTGGATCCGGCAGAGTTGTCGCCTGGTGAATTGTCTTCGCGCATCCAGTCGGCTGTGGAGCGCTCAAGTGCAAGGATCGTCGTCATCGACAGCCTGACCGGGTATCTCAATGCCATGTCGGAGGAGCAGCATCTTGTGCTGCAGATGCACGAGATTCTGACTTACCTTAATCAAAAGGGCGTTGTGACGATCCTGTTGTTGGCCAATCATGGGCTGATAGGTCAGATGTCTGCCCCCGTCGACATGACCTATCTCTGCGATTCCGTAATGCTGCTGCGCTTCTTTGAAAGCGGCGGCCGTTTGAGACGAGCTATTTCCGTGGTGAAAAAACGCGTCGGGCCGCATGAGGACACCATTCGCGAATTCAAGATAAGCGCGACCGGCCTGGCCGTCGGCGAACCACTAGAGGAGTTCCGAGGGATACTGACTGGCGTGCCCACCTACGAGGGTAAGCAAGGCAACCTGCTGCAAGACAAGTCATCGTGATGCCTTCAGACCGCAATGTGCTCGTGCTGGCGCCGGTCGGGCGCGACGCGAAGGTCGCGTCTGCAATCCTCACGGAGAACGACATCAAGTCCCACATCTGCGCCACGCTCGACGAAGCAGTTCCGCTGTTGGACCAAGCTCACTGCCTTTTGGTTACAGAAGAAGCCTTGATCAGTTCCAATCGAAATCAGTTTGCATCGTGGCTCAATCATCAACCGACGTGGTCGGATTTTCCGATCGTGTTACTGACGATGCGAGGAACGGAGATCGACAAGCGACTCGCCTTTCTGGATCGCTATCTGATCGTTCTCGAGAGGCCTTTCCTGGCGTCGAGTCTTGCAAATTCGGTGCGCTCGGCTTTGCGAGCCCGCGCCCGTCAACTCGAGGTCAAGTCATATATCGAACAGAAGCAAGAGGTCGCCGACCGGCAAAAGCTGCTGATCAGGGAACTCCATCACCGCGTCAAAAACACGCTCGCAAATGTCCGGGCGATGATGGGGGCAACCGCCAAATCGAGTGGTAGCGTGGATGATTTCGTGCGCGATTTCTCTGCCAGGATCGTCTCGCTCGCCGACACGCATTCGATGCTCACCGACGACTATTGGCAGATGGCTTCCTTGCACAAGCTGCTGGAGTCGGACCTGCGCCACTACGATACGACCGACAAGTCGCGCGTAGTGCTCGAAGGGCCGAACGTCGCGCTGGTCGCCGATATCGCGATCCCGATCGGGATGGCGTTTCATGAACTCGCGTCCAACTCATCGAAATATGGCGCGTTGTCCCGCCCCACAGGGCGTCTCGAAGTCCGGTGGTCGGTGAGCAATTCGGAAGGAGAGCGAATGCTCAATCTGGATTGGCTTGAAAAGGGCGGGCCGAAGGTCGAGCAACCAAGACGGCGCGGCTTCGGTACGACGTTGCTGGAGAAAGTCGTCGCCGTGCAGTGCCAAGCCAAGGTTGAGTTGAACTATCATCCTGACGGTCTGCGGTTCGCAATGGCCTTGCCGCTACGCGACACGAGGCTTGTCCCCGCCTACTGACCTCAGCAAGGTGGCGCTCCGCTTCGGTGGTGGCCTATATGCTCCATCGCTGATACTGATGACCTTTCCTTACAGCGTAGGCGTAAAATGATATCGGATACAGGGAAGCCCGAGGCGGTCGAGCAACTGCTCGATACGCCCGAACTCGCGACCGCGCTGGAGAGCGAACAGTTCAAGAAATTTCTCGACCAGGTGCCTATCGCGATTGCTGTTTCAGACCTGATCGAAACGGAGCGCGTCGTTTATGCCAATCCGGAATTCGAAAAACTCTCCGGCCTGAAGGCCGCCAATCTGGCGCGAAAAAACTGGGCAGCGCTGTCCGGGACTGGGATCCGTGAGCAGAAGGACAAGGCGCTGGCCGAGAGCGTTATCAATGAAACGGATTTCGTCGGCACTTTCCGGCTGGAGCGCGGCGTCGGGGGACCGGCAGTCGTTGACGCCTACTCAAATTTGATTGTGGACGATGATGGCAAGACTTGTTTCCGGCTGGTCGCCTTGGTGGACGTATCCTCTCACGGCGAGGAGGCGCCCTCGGTAGAGGAGCGTGTCCGGGAAAAGGATACATTGCTGCGGGAACTGCAGCACAGGGTAAAAAACAATCTGCAGATGATCACCGCACTCATCCGGCTGGAGACCCGCAATGCGGCGGAGCCCGACCAGAAACGGTTCGAGAGGTTGGCCGGCCGCGTCGACGCTCTTGCGATACTCTACCAGGCGCTGTCGAACGACGAGCAGAAGGATGAGATCGATCTTGGTATCTATCTCAGCCAGATAGCATCCGCGGTAATGGCTTCGCATGCGGTGGAAGGCATACGCCTGGACATGAAGGTGGATACCTATCCCGTGTCGATCAACGTTGCGATGCCCACGGGGCTGGTTGTGAACGAATTGCTGACCAATGCGCTCAAACACGGCTTCAAGGGACGAGAAGGCGGCACGATAACGCTTCACAGCGTGGTCGATGGCGACGGATGCCGCATCACCATCGCCGATGACGGGGTTGGTTTGCCGGAGGGCGAGACATGGCCGAAGCCCGGCAAGCTCGGTGCTCTCATCGCGCGCTCCTTGACCGAGAACGCCAAAGCGCAATTCGAAGTCAAATCCAGCGCCACTGAAGGGACCAGGGTCACCATCGTTTTCAAGCGATCGGCAGCGACGAGCTGACGATGTTCTATGCTGCGGTTTGAGTGGCTTGGGCGGCCCAAATAGACGCCGACCGTGCAAGGCGATTTCGATGGCGGCTCTGTTCATGGCGACTTGCTCGTCCATGCGACTGTCATGCTTGGACCTGACGTCAATATCGTGGCTCCGGCTGCAGGCCGCGGCTAACTAGGTGGCGGCACTACATTTTCTATCTCTTGTGCTGAACGCCTCGTAAGATCCTTTGGGATCTCGCCTACCAGCACGGCCGAACGTTTCTGGTGGTAATGCTTGCGAAGTTCACCAAGCGTGCGTGGGGCAGCGATGACGATCAGATTGGCAATTTGATCGCCGAGGACCTGACGATTGAGCAGATCGGCGGTACCGGCCGCAAAAGCCGCGTCTTCTCGTCCACCGGCTTGAACACGGGCGGAAGGAACTGATGCCGCAGCCTGATCGTATCCATGACGTCACCAACTACGGTGACGAAGAGTTCGTTCTCGAACAGCCGGTACATTTCGGTCTCGTCGTCATAGAGGCGCTTCGATGCGGTCATGAGGCCTGACTCCAACCGGTCGTGGATTGTGTGTTGTGGGAAGGCCCTTGGCCTCCGCGGATCCGGCAACAACGCCACTCAATGTCCTACCCTTCATTCCGACGGCAACCCGGTCTTGTTTTGTTCTACAGTCCGTTCCCTGGCAGCGAGGAAAATGCCGCACCATAGATCGACCTTTGCCCTTGCCTCAGTGTCAAATGACATCAGGCTCGGCCTTTCTCTGTAAACGTCCATGCATGGCGACGCGGGTGATGGAGTTGTCGGGCGGGGCAGGGCGCTCCTGAAGCCGAATGCCCTTTGCCCAGAGCCGCAGCGCCTCCCAATGGATGCCGGCGGTCACCTTGAGTGTCAGCAGAGGATACGAGATGAATGCGCGCAGCAGACTGGCATCGCTCAGCGCCCGCCGCTTGCCGGCGAAGCTTGCCACCATCAGCGGCCCTTGGTCGTCGCTGGCAGTGATGTGTATCGCGACGTTTTCGCCGGGGAGGCCGATGCGGAAGCGATAGTTCAATCCCATGGCCATGAAAGGCGAAACGTAGAAGCGCTTGTCGCAATGTTGCCTGACAGTCTCGTCGTGCCGCTCGCCGACAGGGATCAGGTAGCTGTGGCGCTGCCCAAAGGTGTTGTTGACTTCGTAGAGGATCGCGACGAGGTCGCCCTGCCGGTTATGGCAGAAATAGATGCTGATCGGATTGAAAGCGTAGCCGAGCGTGCGCGGCATCGAGAGCAGTCGGATTGGCCCCGCATCCGTCTCGATCCCTGCCGTCTCAAGCATATCTTCGACATAGGCTTTCAGCGATCCGCCCGAGCCATCGCCGTGATCCGCGTCAGCGAAGCCAAACAGATTAAACCGGTTGTGTGACAACAGGCGAAGCCGCTTGCTCATCGCATCGATCTCGTCGAGGTCGAGCAGAAGGAAGAAAATGCGGTAGGAAAGGCGGTGCCGCCGCGGCTTCAGCCGCTGGTGCATTACTTTGCCAGCGTAGAGGGCCGATTTCAGCTCCGGCATCACGCCGCCTCGAGGTTGCGCCGCGCCACGGCGTCGATGATGTGAATGCGCGCTGACTCATTCGCGACGCTCCAGGGCCGGCGTACACCGCCAAGCGCCTCAGCCACCGCAAGCCCGGCCTGCAGGCCGTCCTCGTGGAAGCCGGCGCCGAAATAGGAGCCGCAGAACCAGGTTCTTCGACTGCCCTGCAGCGACCACAGCCTTTGCTGCGCGCGCATCGCTGCGGCGTCGAAAGCCGGATGTTCATAGGTCTCGCGATGCAGAACGGTATTGGCCGCCGGTTCCACGACAGGATTGAGGGTGACGAAGAGCTGCTGGTCATCGGGCAACGATTGAAGCCTGTTCATCCAGTACGAAACAGACAGTTTTCGGGTTTCACCCTGGCCCTGTGTCAAATAGTTCCAACTCGACCAGGCGCGCTTACGCCGCGGCATCAGGCGCGCATCTGCATGCAGCACCGCCTCGTTGCGGCTGTAGCCAAAACTGCCGAGCAGCCGCGTCTCGTCGTGGCTCGGATCGTCAAGAATGCGCAGCGCCTGGTCGGCATGGGTGGCGATAACGACGTGGTCGAAGCGGTGCTCGACGCCTTCGCAGTCGGTAAGCCAAGCCGCGCCCCCGCGCCTGGAAATCAAGCGCACGCCGCGCCCGGCATATGAACGGCCGGCGACGCTCCTCGCCAGTTGCTCGACATATTTGCGGCTGCCGCCATCGACTGTGCGCCAGGTTGGCCGGCCTGCCAGCTTCAGCAGGCCATGGTTCTGGCAGAACCGGATGAAGGCGGTCGCTGGATAGTTGCCGACATCAAGCGCCGGAGTCGACCATATGGCTGCCGCCATAGGATAGAGATGATCCTCGCGGAATGCGGCACCGTAGCCCCTGGCATCGAGATATTCGGCCAAGCTGATCTCGCCGATACGCGCGATGTCGTGGGGGGCCTCTCGATAGAAGCGCAGCAATTCCTTCAGCATTTGCCAAAAACGCAGCCTACCGACATTGGACGGCTGTGCGAGCAGCCCGCCCAATCCGGTTCCCGAATACTCAAATCGTCCGCCGTCGAGCGAGACGGCAAACGACATGTCCGACGCCTTAGTGCGCACGCCGAGATGCGAAAACAGCGCCGTCAGGTTGGGATAGGTTACTTCGTTATAGACGATGAAACCGGTGTCGACCTGTGTGCCGCCGACATCGACGGTATTGCTGTGGCCGCCGAGCCGCCGGTCCGCCTCGAATAGCGAAACCTTGTGGCGCGTTGAAAGCAGCCATGCTGCGGACAGGCCGGAGATGCCGCTGCCGACGATGGCGATGTCCATCGGCTTGTCCGCTTCGAAATAGCCGCCGATCGTCATTCGTGCCCTCCGATTTGCTATGGAAGGGACTGACGTCCTCCCCTAGGTTTAATTTCTACGCAGCGGTGCGGGCTGTGGATCACCGTGTGCAGCAATCGCTGCGCGGCCAGTGATCCGAAAGGGATTGCCGCGCGTAACAGGGCTTATGAATGCAGGACATCATTTCATTGCCGACAAAGCGCTTCTTGCTTTCGATCTCGCGGAGAGCGGATTGGCGGTGACCATACGCGACGAGGGGAGCCTGTCGGCGCCGGAAGCGACCCGTTTGATGGCGGCAGTCGCGGCGAACCGCGATCGAGTGGCATTCGCGGCACTGTTCGGCTTCTACGCGCCGCGGCTGAAGGCTTTCCTGAAGCGTTCGGGGATGACGCCGTCCGCCGCGGAGGACGTCGTGCAAGAAACCATGCTGCTTGTCTGGAAAAAGGCATCGTATTTCGATCCCGCGCGTGCCGGGGTGTCGACCTGGATCTTCACCATCGCCCGCAACGCGCGCATCGACCGGCTGCGCCGCGAAAGCCGGCCGGCGGTCATTGCCGAAGCCTTTGATCCGTCCGATCAGCCTGATGCGCCGGTTTCGGGCGAGCAGGCGATCATCGCGGTGGAGCGCGAGGACCGGGTGCGGGAGGCGCTCGATCTTCTGCCGCGGGAACAGGCCGATATCCTGAAAATGTCATTCTTTGGCGAGGTAACGCAATCCGAGATCGCCGACGCGATCGGTATCCCCCTCGGCACCGTCAAATCACGCGTGCGGCTGGCCCTTGGCCGGCTGCGCCAAATCCTGGACGACCTCAAATGATCAAGCATCATCCGAGTGATGAGACGCTCTTCCGTTATGCCAACGGCTCGCTCGAATCCGGGCCGCGCATCGTCGTGGCCGTCCATGTCGGCGCCTGCACGGCTTGCGCCGAGCGCATTGCCGGATTCGAAGCGCTTGGGGGCTCCCTTCTGCACGATATCGAGCCGGAGGACATGGAAGCTGGGGCCCTCGATCATGTGATGGCGATGATCGACACCGGTGAGGCCGGTCGCGGCAAGGCCGCGCCGGCTCAGAGGCTTCCGCGCGCCGATGTGGGCATCCGCTTGCCTGAGGTGCTTGACGACTGTGGCATCGGGCCATGGCGCTGGATCGGGCCGGGCGTGCGCTGGAGCCGCGTGACGCTGCCTGATGACGACAGCGCCAACGTCATGCTGCTGAAGGTCGTGGCCGGCCGCAAGCTGCCGGAGCACACGCATGCGGGCTATGAATACACCCACATACTGAAAGGAGCCTTCTCGGACGCGCGCGGCCGCTATGGCCCGGGGGATCTCGACGAGGCCGATGACGACGTTCAACATCAGCCGATCGTCGACAAGGACGGCGAATGTATCTGCATTGCCGCGCTCGAAGGCCAGATGAAACTGAGCGGCTTCTTCGGCAGGCTGATCCAGCCTCTGTTCGGCGGCTGAGGTCCGGCAATGAGCGTCGTCTCGGCTATCGTTCTAGCGGCGGTCGCTCTTTGTGCCACCATGGCGGTGGCTTGGCTGGTCGCGATACGGACTGGCAGCTCCGGCTGGGTCGATGCGATCTGGTCTTTCGCCGTCGGCATCATCGGTGCCTTCCTGGCGCTCGTCCCATTTGTTGAAGGCGACAACGATCATAGGCGATGGCTGGTCGCGCTTTTGGCGCTGGTCTGGTCGCTGCGGCTCGGCGTTCACATCGCTGGCAGGACGATGGGCGACAGCCGCGACGATCCGCGCTATCGCCAGCTCAAGCAGCAATGGGGCGCCAGTTCCTCAAGCCGGCTGTTCTGGTTCCTTCAGGTCCAGGCGGCCGCGGCTTTCCTGCTTGCAATGTCGATCATGGCTGCCGCCCACAAGCCGGCTCCGGGGCTGGGGCCCGGCGACTGGATCGGAGTTGCGATCTGGGTGGTGGCGATTGGTGGCGAGGCGCTGGCGGACAGGCAACTGAATGCTTTTCGAGGCGATCCTCGCAACAAGGGCAAGGTCTGCGATGTCGGCCTGTGGCGCCTATCCAGGCATCCCAATTACTTCTTCGAATGGCTGGGCTGGCTGGCATACATGGCCTTCGCGATAGGCTCCCCCTCGGCCTATCCATGGGGCTTCGCCGCACTTGCAGGCCCCATATTGATGTACTGGCTGCTGGTCCATGTCTCCGGCATCCCGCCATTGGAGGCACACATGCTGCGCTCGCGTGGGGTACAGTTCCGCCGTTATCAGGAGCGCGTAAACGCGTTCTGGCCGGGCGTGCCGATGGCGGCAACAACCCGGGAAGGGACATGACAGTGAGCCTGATCTCATCCGCAATCCGTGCCGTCGAGAGCACGCCGATTCCCGATACCGCCACACGCTTTGGTATCGGCGTCCTGGTAGGAAAAACGCGCCGGCGGCTTGCCAAGGCGGGGTCGGTCGACGCGAAGCGGTTTGCTTGTGCCATGGCGGACTATTCCATCGCCGAGCATGCGCAAGCCGCAAACGAGCAGCACTACGAACTTCCGCCCGAATTCTTCGCGCTGACGCTCGGTCCCAATCGGAAATACTCCTGCTGCCTCTATCCGAATGGGGACGAGACCTTGGCTGAGGCCGAGATCGCGGCGCTGGAGCAGACTGTCGAACATGCCGGCCTTCGCGATGGCCAATCCATTCTCGAACTTGGCTGCGGCTGGGGTTCGCTGACGCTGTACATGGCTAAGCGTTTTCCGGCCGCCCGCATCGTGGCGATGTCGAATTCGACGCCGCAGCGCATGCATATCGAAGCGGAAGCGGCGGCGCGCGGGCTGCGCAATGTCGAGGTCATCACCGCCGACATGAACGGCTTCGAGCCGCGAGAGCGCTTCGACCGCATCGTGTCGGTCGAGATGTTCGAGCATATGTCCAACTGGCGCGACCTGCTTCCCCGTATCCGAAGCTGGCTGGAGCCCGAAGGCAGGCTATTCGTCCATGTCTTCAGCCACCGCCACAGTCCCTACCGCTTCGATCATCGCGACGACGCCGACTGGATCGCACGGCATTTCTTCACCGGCGGCATCATGCCGAGTCACGGGCTGATCGGTCACTTTGCGGACTGTTTCGCCATCGAACGCGACTGGCGTTGGAACGGCATGCACTATGCGCGCACCGCGCAGCAATGGCTTTCGCGCTTCGATGACAATTACAAGCGCATCGGCGAGATCCTTGCCGATGTCTACGGGCGGGATGCGGCGCTTTGGCGCCGGCGCTGGCGGCTGTTCTATATGGCCACCGAAGGTCTGTTCGGTCACGATCAGGGCAGGGAATGGGGCGTCAGCCACTATCTGCTGCGGCCGGCCTGGTAACATGGAAGGACTTGCACGGCTATGGCGCCGGGTCGCCGGTTACGCGGCGCATCCCGACCCCTTGACCAGCGCGGCCAACTGGATTGCACTGGTCGTTGCCTGGAACCAGCCGTTCTACCCGCTGTACCTTTGGGCGGCGGTCGGCGCCGACAAGATAGCTCCTTCGTTTCTCACGTTCATGTCAACGCCGATCTTTATGGCTGTTCCGGCTGTTGCCAAACGGCATGCGCTGGCCGCCCGCGTCCTGCTGCCGCTGACTGGCATCGCCAACGAGATCGTAAGCACCAAGGCGTTCGGCGTTGGATCGGGCGTGGAGATTTTCCTGGTTCCCTGCGCACTGATCGGTGCCGCGCTGTTCAGGCCGTCGGAGCGGGCGATCGGGCTCTTTGTGGTGGGGCTTAGTGCGATAGCCTATTTCATCCCGCATCGCTTTTTCGGCGAGCCGCTGGCCGGTTACACGGCCGCCGATAACAGCGCCATGGCCGGCTTGAATGCCTTGAGCGCCGCGACGTTGATCGTCTTCATCGGCTGGCTGTTGTCGGGTGCTGTGCCGGCCCCGCAACAGCCTGGCGATCAGGCGCCGCGCAGATAGTAGCGGGTCACCAGGAAGCCCACAGTCGCCGCAACCGCGCTGAGCAGCGAACCCCAGCAGATATCCGCCACAGTGATGATCGTCGGCCAGCCGCGGATCGTGGCCTGGTTGGTCAGATCGTAGGTCGCGTAGGTGAAGAAACCATAGAGCGCGCCATTCAGCGCGGCTGTTGTCCATTTGCCGCTCGAAAAAGCCGGCGACGTTGCGAAGATTATGAGACCCACGACATAGATCAGGTAGAATGCCGCAGCAGGAACAGGGTTGAATACGTCAACCAGTATGTCCCCGACATAGCGGCGGTAAAGGCGCTGCGACATCGTCGTGAGCCATACCGCGTCAATGGCCAGGAAAGCGATCAGAGTGGTTGTGTAGGCGACGGCATACCGCATCATGAAAACCTTCCCGTTGTTGTTTGATCCACTGGCTCAATCCTTTAAGGACTGATAGACGATCAATGCCCTTTCTCGTGCCGCACCGTGGTCTACGATCGGATTGGGGTAGGTCTTGCCGAGCACGATGCCTTTGTCCTTCAGCACGGCAGCGGGAGCCTCCCATGGCCGATGAATATAGCGGTCGGGCAATGCAGAGATTTCCGGGACGTGCTGACGAACGTAGTCGCCGTGAGGGTCGAACTTTTCGCCCTGCAGCACCGGGTTGAAGATGCGAAAATAGGGCGCCGCATCAGCTCCGGATCCGGCCACCCACTGCCAGCTGGCCGGATTGTTTGCGGCGTCCGCGTCGACCAGAGTGTCCCAAAACCACTTTTCGCCGTGGCGCCAGTCGATCATGAGGTCCTTAATGAGGAAGGACGCCACGATCATGCGCACGCGGTTGTGCATCCAGCCCGTTCGCCACAATTCGCGCATCCCGGCATCCACGATTGGATACCCTGTCAGGCCGCGCTGCCATGTCCGAAGCGCCCGCATGTCGTCCCGCCACGACATTGCGTCAAACTCCGGCCGGAAGTTGCGCCCTGAAAGATCGGGATTATGAAACAGCAGATGATATGAAAATTCCCGCCAGCCGATCTCCGCACGAAACTTCGAAGTTCCCGAGCTTTTCGATCTGCGCAACGCGGCGAATATCTGGAATGGCGTGATCTCGCCGAAGGTCAGATGCGGGGAAAGTCGCGATGTTGACGGCTGGCCAGGATAGTCACGTTGGCGTTCATAATTGGCCAGGTCGTGCTCAATGAATTGACCAAGCCTGGCCTGAGCGCCTTTTTCGCCTGGTGTCCAAGTCTCGCGCAAGCCATACGCCCAGTCGGGTTTGCTAGGCAGCAAGTCAAGCTCGTCCAGGCGCAAGCCGCCAAGCTCACCCCTCCAACCATCAATCTGTCCCGGGGTATCGATCGGATCGCGAACATCGACCTTGTACGCCATCGCCTTCCAAAATGGCGTATAGACTTTGTAGAAGCCGCCGGAGCCAGTCTTGAGGAGCGAAGGTTCATGCAGGAGCGCGCCATCGAAGCTGAGTGCCGTGAGCCCCTTTTCGCGCAGGGCGGCTTTCAGCCTGGCATCGACCCCCGCCTCCGAGGGGTCGTAACGCCTGTTCCAGAACACGCAATTCGCGCCGCTGGCGTCGATCGCCTTGGCGACGGCGTCTTCGGTGCGTCCCTGTGCCAGAAATAGATTCGCTCCAGCCTTGCGAAGCAGATCGCCAAGGGCCGCGAGCGAGTGATGGAGCCACCAGCGGCTGGCCGCTCCCATGGCCCTTAGACCTTTGGTTGTCTCGTCCAGGATATAGAGCGCTACGACGGGAGCGCCGCGCTCAGCTGCCGCCGCGAGCGCGGCGTTGTCACCCATGCGCAGGTCGCGCCGGAACAGCACAATGGTGGGAGCTTGGGCTTGTCGGCTCATTCCGTCTCGCAGATCATTTTGCCGGGGTCCAGCGCACGTTCTTGCAAATCAAGCCTGCGCCTATGCAGCCCCTCGTGGTGAGCCCCCCCTTCCTCACCGTCAACATCATTGAATAGGTACGGTTTCGCTTGGGGTCGTAAGCCTTTCCGGCCAGCGTGCCTTGTGACGCCGGTCTTAGCGTCATGATCAGCTTGTCGCCCGCCTGTTCACCCTTGCTGGTGTCGCCGACCCACAGATTGGTCGCGCACAATTGCTGTCCACAAGGCGCGATTGAGACCTTGGCGTTGCCGTCGTCTCGCATCCATATGCCGCGGCTGTCCGAGAATGCGTCGGCTTGTGCCGCCGACCCGAGAAACACGGCACAAAGGAATGCGATTGTCCCTTGCATCGTCCCAATCTCCACTAACTGGCTAGATCTGTTGATTCTACGCTGCTCCGGGACGTTTGGATCACCGGTCCCGATTGGCGGCGCCAGGGACCAAGGACCGCCGGGGTTCATTTCCCGCAAAGGTGGAAACTTCACCGGGTCAGCGCCGAGAGATTAGCGGCAATCTGACATTGCGAACTGACATTTCGCTTGTGGCCCGACAGCCGTCGGTTAGCCAAGCGCCCCATGAACGCGGGTAGAGATTAGCTTCGCCACGGGCCTAAATGGTGACGTGGCCAGCAACCGGGTTTGCATTTTCTTCTGCCGGGATGTGAGTGCTTCCGATGAGGCCCACCGCGCCGCCGCGCATCACTCAGCATAGTTCTTCGCTGGTCTTCAATGATCCTCCCGAAACTGATCGTCATGATCCATGTCAATGAGCGGGTGGAATACAGTTCAGCCTTCGGCTCTATCCGGCCTTAGAAGGAAACGTACGGGTGAGGTAGTGTTGGATTGTGTCGACGAGGCGGTCCGAATCGGCGCCCCAGATCAGGTGGTCATCGCCCGGGAGCTCGATCAGCGTGGCGCCAACAATGCGCTCGGACAGGTAAAGTGCTTCTTCGACCTTGACCCATCGATCGCCTTTCCTGTGGAGTATGAGAGTGGGCACATGAATCGCGTGGAGGATACTACGGACATCGACTTCGGCGCCCCAGCGCCATAGTGCGATCGCGTCGGAGGGAGACGCCGAATTCCTCAGATAGGCTGCAAACCATTGTTGCTCGTGCGTATCGTTCGCCAAGCTCGGCGCCCCTCTTCCCAAATCCCAAGGCTCTCCCCACTTGCGTTCGATTTCGGCCAGTTCTTCTTCCATGTCCTCTCTAGTCTTTGCCCAAGGATAGTCCGGTGACCAAAGTCCTTGAGCATAAGCACCGTGAAGAATGAGTGCCTCGGTTCGTTCGGGATAGGTCGCCGCAAAGAGCATGCATAGGACGCCCCCTTCGGAACTGCCGAATAAGACTGTCCGTCGCGATCCGATTGCATCGAGTACCGCCCGCAAATCGTCCGCCCGCTCCTGCATCGTTGGAAAGCCCACGTTGCGATCGGAAAGCCCAGTGCCTCGCTTGTCGATGCGGACCAGCCGGCAAAATGACCCAAGCCGCCGCAGCACATGCGTAAGCCGAGGAGATTCCCAGGCATAGTCGAGGTTGGAAACCCAGCCCTGTACGTAGACGAGGTCGAACGGCCCCCCGCCGGTTACCTGATAGGCAACGCTGACCCCGCCCGACTTTACATAGTGTGTTTCTGGGCGCAGCGAGGCTGGCACCGGGTTATCGACTGGATTTCCCTCATAACTTAAGCACGGTGTTAGGCTCGGTTTGGACGGTACGAAACGGCTAGCACGGAGCCTGTCGTTCAGCTCACGCGTCTCCTTCTCCGGTTCCACCTGGAGGTGCTTGCGAAGGACCTCGCGGCATTGGGCATACTGCCTCAGTGCCATGTTCAGTCGGCCTTGGCGGGCGTAGATTTGCATGAGGCCTCGGTGGATGTCTTCCCTAAGAGGATCAGACCCGATCAAGCGCCTCGCTGCCTGGACATATGCGGCCAGATTGTTCTCGACCGAATAGCGATGGAGAAGTTTTTCCAGAACGCCGATCCAAATCGTCCTCAATCTCTCACGTTCCACCCTGAGCCAGTCGTTGAACGGTTCTTCCTTCAGGGCGAAGCCATCGAGCAAGTCACCGCGATAGACAACGACGGCTTGCTCAAGCTGCTCGAGGGCTATACCTGACGCTAGGCGCTCGAACCGTGCCACATCGATCTCAAGATCGTCGAGCTTGAGGGTGACATTGTCGCCGTGTGCCAAAAGGCGTCGGCCGTCGACCGATGGCAACGCCTTCCTGATCGCCGACAGAGCCTGTCTAAGGTTCATCCGCGCCTGCGGCTCCCCGGTATCGCCCCATAGAAGCGCGGCGAGTTTCTCGCGCGAATGGGACTGTCCAGGATTGAGTGCGAGATAAGTCACCAAACCACGCGCTTTGCGGCTCAGCGCTGCATTGGCAAGCTCGCCTCCAGCAAGAGTGAAGCCGCCGAATAACAGAAGTTGTGTTTGCGCCACCGTTCGCAAGCCATGTTGGACACTCGATTGTTCCCCGGACCTGGTGCGACTTCAACTGCAATCTGGCTGGACAGACGCTTTTCACGAACCAATCACAGTTCTTCGTACGCATCCCTCACGGCCATAGGAGAGGCTCTCAAATCAACACTTCGCAAGGGAAACGCTATGCTTGGCCCCAGCCTTTCCGATTGGCCCATTCGATCCAGGAGATCGTCAACGGTAGAACAGCCCCCCGGCGACATTCGGTTATCCCGTTATGACCTTGCACTGGCATCCTACCTGGAACAACAAGAAGCCCATCGCGCAGCGATCATGGCATCTCGACAACATGCGCAGATACGTCTGGGCACTCTGGCGCTCCTGCGTCTATCGAGGGTCGGCCGCTTCTTGAAACGGACAGCCCCGCCGCGATAAGACCTGTTGCGCTTCATCCGTGACAAAGCAGACAGTCTGCGTGCGGCCCCATTTCGGTCATTCACTACAAGGGAGTTCCTGGCGACCTGCGGCTAAATCGGCGATATCTCGAAGCCTGTAATTAGTCGCGTTCATCGTCCTTAGGTTCGCCAGACCATACGAGAGAATACGAAGGAAATGGGCTGGCGAACCACCCGCTAACGTATTGATTTCCGGTGGAAAGCGACGACCCTCCGGGCCCACTAACTTATTACAAATCAGTGGCTTACGCTTAATTCTTCGATCTTGAATAGAGTGTTGTCGCGTAAATCTCTGCCTTTGGGGTGAAATGATCGACCTCCCAGGCTTCATTGTTGCCGAGATCCTCGGCGCCCTTGTCGCCTTGTTCCTTGCGGGCAGGTTGTTGGCCGGGCCGAAGCCCGTCACTTCCGCTGCAAAACAGTTCCTCGTCCCAAATCGGCATGGACCTGGATTTCCATCGCAGGATCTGGAATCGTCTCAGCGATTTGGATGAGCTCGCCCACCATGGCGTGATTGCCGGCTACACCGCAAGACTGACCCGTGCAGTCTCGCGCAGATGCTCGAGGAAGGCCCGCACGGCCGGGTTGGTTCGCCTGCTCGACGGCCACAGCGCGGTGATGTTGTCGCGCTCAACGGCAAAGTCGCCGAGTACTAAGGCCAGTTCACCCCGCGCGACGTAAGGGGCGGCGACGAAAGTTGCGCTGATGCCGATACCGCCGCCGGCGACCAGGGTTGCCATCACCGCTTCGCTGGCGTCGACGATGATCCTTGACGTTGGCACAATCTCAATTTCGCGCTCGCCAATCCGAAAGGGCCAGCGGAAGGCTTGGCCGCTGCTCTGATACCTCAGATTGACCGTGTCGTGTGCTGCCAATTCGTCCGGATGCGTAGGCGTGCCCCGCGCCGCCAGATAGGCAGGCGCGGCGTACGCGCAAAGCCGCAACGGGGAAAGCCGGCGGGACAACAAACGAGAGTCCGCGAGTTCTCCGATGCGAACCGCGATATCAATGCCCTGTTCGACGATGTCGACCAGCCGGTCGTCAATTCGAAGGTCGATGCTCACCTTTGGGTGAAGCTTGCGGAAGGCGGGCAAGGCGGGCGCGACCAGATGGAGCCCGATCGGCAGCGACACTGCAATCCGCAAGGTGCCGGTCGGCTCAGCGCGAACGGCTTTGGCGACCTGTTCGATCTCCTCCGCGTCACGCAACAGCCTTACAGCCCGCTCATGCAGCTCCCGGCCCTCGGGCGTCAGCGTGAGGGACCGGGTAGTCCGGCTAAACAAGGAAACGCCCAGTTGCTGTTCGAGGCGCTGGACACTCTTGCTGACAGCGGACGGGGAAATTCCAAGCGAGCGGGCAGCCGCCGTGAAGCTCCCTAACGATCCGGCCCGGGCGAAAGCAATCAAACCCGTCAGCCGATCCAGTGCGACTTGTTCCTTCATGGAACAATTAAATCAAATCGGGCGGCAATTATCAACTTGGAGTCGAGCCTCTATGTCCACCTCCTGTGAATGCACTCGGTGGAGAGTTCCCATGACCAAAATAATGAAAGCGGTTCGCCTGCACGCGTTCGGTGGCCCTGAACAACTGATCTACGAGGATGCTCCAAAACCGGTGCTCAAATCCGGAGAGGTGCTCGTCCGCGTTCATGCCGTCGGCCTCAACCCGCCCGACTGGTACCTGCGCGAGGGCTATAAGATGCTCCCGGCTGAATGGCAGCCCAAAGTTTCGTTCCCGATCGTGCCCGGCACCGATGTCTCAGGTGTCGTCGACGCGGTCGCCGACGACGTGCAGGGCTTCGCGGCCGGCGACGAAGTCTATGCGATGGTGCGCTTCCCCGCCGGGCTGGCTGGTAAGAGCAGCGCCTATGCGGAATACGTCGCAGTGCCGGCGACGGAACTTGCTCTGAAACCCTCCGGCATCGACCATGTTCACGCGGCGGGCGCGCCGATGTCGGTGCTCACCGCATGGCAGTTTCTGATCGACCTCGGGCACAACGAGCCCAATCCCCTCCAGCCGCACCAGCACGAGCCGGTCCCGCTCGCGGGAAAGACGGTGCTGGTCAACGGCGCGGCAGGCGGAGTCGGCCATCTTGTGGTGCAGCTAGCGAAATGGCGCGAAGCGCGAGTGATTGCTGTGGCGTCGGGGAGCCACGAGACGTTCCTCCGCGACCTCGGCGCCGATGATTTCATCGACTATGGGAAGGTCAAGCCCGAGGAAGTGGTGGGCGACGTGGACCTCGTCGTCGATGCGGTCGGCGGCCCAGCGACGACCCGCTTCCTGCCAACGCTGAAACGGGGCGGCGCTCTTTACCCCATCTTCCCGCTTGGCTTCGACGGCAGCGACGAAGCCAAGCGGCGAGGCGTCACCGTCTCGACGACTCAGGTCCGTTCGAACGGCGCGCAGCTTGCAGAGATTGTGCCGCTTCTGGACAGCGGCCTGATCCGCGTTGGAGTCGACAGCATCTTCACCCTGGCCGAGGCCCGCAAGGCCCACGAGCGCGCTGCTGCCGGTCATATTCGCGGCAAGATCGTCCTGACGGTGGCACGCGGTCAACTGGCGTGAGCGCCTCGCCGAAATTCTCTCACGGCACCATGGCATGGTTCGAAATGGTCGGCACATTGATGTGCGCCGACACAGCTCGAGCAGACCTCGCGCCCGACCTGAATTGGTCGCTCGTGGAGCGCTATGTCGACGGCGCGACACTGCCGGACGGGCGTATTCAAGGCATTCGTTTTGACATTGTGAACGGGGTGCCAGCGTTCCAAATAGGCGTTGACAAGGACGAGCGGGGCGACGTGACGATCGAGGTATGCTCCGCTACGGCCCGCGAGCTGAACCTGCTTTACGCCGCCGATCCGGCGTATGAAGCTTTTCGCGACCGGGCTATACGCCAGGGCCGGCTCCGGGTCGATGGAGATCTTGGTGCGATGGCCCATTGGCTCGCTGCACTCCACGGCCCAATCGTTGACCACACAAGCTGAGTTACGTTGGCTACAAGATCGAATCGACGCGCCAGCAGTCTAAGCTGGGCGAATTGGGTCGGTTGCTGTTTTTCCTGCCTCGGAGACATTGCGCATCGAAGTTACGCCGCTAACTGCTGGAGTTCATGGCCCGTTTGGATACCCACAAATCGCCTGGAAACCCCGTCGATGGCTTTGCGGCTCGACGGGTATTATCTGCCCTACGCATCGGCCTCAGCGCAGGCTGGCACACAAGCTGCGGGCGGACGAGCGGGAAACCCGGGCTGAAGGCGGTGCCGACTGTCCTGCCGCGCTCAAGCATTCTAGGGATTTGATTGAGGGTTGCGAGTGCGCTGACGCCGAAGCCTATGTCCGCGAGACACTTTGCAGGTTGTGACGCTCTGCCGGCGCCGATTGCAGGATGACCGTCTCTGGAACCTGATTGCAACGTAGCTCTGAGACCTGCGGCCACCACAGATGCTGGTCTGGGCCGGACAAGGATATGCCGAGGGCAGATGCCTGCGGAAGTGCGGCCAACGACAAGAAGCCCGGCTTCTCAACAGTAAGCGAGAGGTCCCTTGCGCCCTGCCGGGCCGGCCGCCCGTTGAACCATCTACAGCCTGGAGGATGCGACCGCATGCATGACCTCGTTTCGCGCCCTGGAATACAGCGCATGGACCACCGTCGCCGATGGCCTTCGCCCGCTGGACACGCTGGTGTTCACGGCCGGCATTGGCGAAAACGCGCCGTTGGTCCGGGAAAGGATCGGCGCCGCCGCGGCCTGGCTTGGAGTCGGCCTCGACGAGAAGCGAAATCGAAGAGGCGCGGAAGTTGTCAGCAATCCCAATTCCAGCGTCGATGTCCTGGTCATTCCAGCGGATGAAGAACGTGCTGTCGCGGCGGAGATGTCGATCTTGCGATCTCTGTGGAATCAGGATGGACCAGGCCTCTAACCGGCTGCGCGCGCCCCTAGTTCCCGCCGAACCAGGACGAGCGTCGCATCGTCGGGGTCAGTCGTGACCGTGAAACCCATGTCGCGCTCGACCTCTATCGCGGCACGGTTTTCACGGCTCTCGATCGACTCGATCGCTTCGAGGCCAAGTTTTTCGGCATATTTCGAGATATGGGCGAGCAGGTTCCAGCCAACGCCCAGATGCTTGCGATCCGCGCGAATGCAGATCGCGACCTCGCCGGTTCGGTCGGCGCGATCGCTTGCCAATGTAGCAACGGCGATCAACATCCCGTCGGTCGAGAACGCCACGAAATTATGGATGTGGGCATCGTCTGAACGCGTCATCGCCGCCAGCCGTTCATGCGAAACTTCCTTCACGGCGCCGAGAAAGCGGAAACGCAGGTCTTCCGGGGTGACATGCGTGAAGAACTCGGCCAGCGTCGGCTCGTCCTCAGGGCGGGCGCGACGCACTTCGAAGCGAAATCCGGTGTGGGTGGTAAGTGTATCGTTCATGACAATAGGGTCCCTGATCTGAGGCTGACGTTACGCTGTCTGCTTGGGAGGGCTCATTCGCCCATGGTCTGCAACACGTCCTGCTTGAGGATTTCGACGCTGCGCAGGTTGAGCAGGCGGATCACGCCCTTGTCCTTCAGCCGGGTGAAAACCCGCGACACGGTCTCAATGGTGAGGCCGAGATAGTCGCCGATGTCCGTGCGCGACATCGGAAGCTCCACCTGCCGCAGACCGCCTTGGCGCTCCACCATGTCGACCAGGAAGGCGGCCACGCGTTCGATGGCGTTCTGGCGACCCAGGACGAGGAGGTGTTCCTGGGCTCTGGTCAACCCCTTGAGCGCCAAGGGCAGCAACTGATGCGACATGTCCGCCCCAGCATTGAGGCGGAAAACGCGAACACCGGTGGCATTGATCGCTTCGGCGAAGAAGTGGTGCGTCGCGCCGGCTTCGAAGCCGAATGTCTCTCCAGCAAGATGGAAGGCGCTGATCTGCCGGCGTCCGTCAGCGAGCAGGCGGTAGATGCGCACGGCGCCGAATTCGACTTGATAGAAGGCACCAGCCTTCTCGCCCTGGGCATAGATTTCTGAACCGGCTGGAAAGAAGCTGATCGGCTGGACCGGCCCGGAACCGAGTGTCGCTGGCAGAGCCGGCTGAGCAAGATGCGACGACAATGAAATCCTGGAGGAGGTATAGGCTTGCATGGCTGTCTTCCCGGTTGATCCGTGGCACAGCAATCGCGCAAATCGACGGGCGCCGAAATTCGGTTATGTCCCTACGGGAAACTACCTAGGCCAGGCCCGGGCGGCAGGCGGAGACGTTGATAATGGCGGGTGCATGCCTCGAACGTGCGCCGCAAGTCATTTCGGCGATCTACCGTGCCTGGGTCTAATGCTGCAGCGTCGCGATGTAACCCGCCAGGTTGTGGATGCGTTCGGTGGTCACCACCTCGCCGCCGTTAGGGCCGTAGGTTTTGGCATCGTCTTCAAGGAATACCCGACCCCAGACAGGCATCTCGCGTTTGCCATGGCTTGATACGGCATAGCGACCGTCAATTGTTGCAAAGACCCTGGAATAGGGAAACGTCCCACCATTCCGTTGGGAAAGATGCGTCAGGTCGGCCGGTCGCTTGACCAGCAGGTTGCGCAAGGGACCGTCACCCTTGCCGTCGATACCGTGACAAACGGCGCAGGAGTTCAGATATTCTGCCTGGCCGTAACTCATCTCCTGCGACCTGGACGCTTCGCAGGCCAGGGTCGCCAAGGCTGCTGCGATCAGAAATCTCATGTGCGCATCCGCCGATTGATCGGCTGAGCCTACCGCGTAAATCCGCAGACATGTTGATCCGGATCAACTGGGCGTCCGCGTGGTCTTGATTCAGCGCAATGAGCGCGGCGAACGGTCTGGCTATCGTCGTCACGGAATTTGGCCAAGAACAGGAGCAACTGCCATGGCTTTCAAGACGATCCTTTCGGTTACGGGCCCGCATATGAGCGACGACGATCTCAAACTCGCTGCCGACCTTTGCGACGAAATTGGTGCCCATCTTGCCGTTCTTGCTGTTGCCATCGCCGCGCCGCCGCCGGTCGGAGAGTATGCGGCAATCGTTTCGGAAGACTGGCTGAAGGAGCGGCAGGTCGACGAGACGCTCCTGAAGAAGCGAGTGACTGCCGTGTCGGCCTTTCTCGCCGGCAGGGCGCTTTCGGCCGATGTCTCCAGCGAATATCCGGAGGTTGGCGGGGCTGACGAAAGAATCGGTCGTCGTGCACGCTACGCCGACATTACGGTGATCGGGCCGGAGTTGCTCGCTGGCGAGACGTTGAAAGGCAAGGTGATCGAGGGCGCCTTATTTTCGTCCGGGAAGCCGCTGCTGATCGTTCCCTCGGGGAGTCGCGCGACACTGAAGCCGAAACGGGTGCTGGTCGCGTGGGACGCCCGCCTGGAGGCATCGCGCGCCGTCCGTGAATCACTCGAAATGTTGATCGGCGCCGACCAGGTGCGCCTGGTCATGGTCGATCCGGTTGAGGACGAATACCACCATGGTCAGGAACCCGGTGCCGATGCCGCCGCCTATCTCGCGCGACACAGCGTGAAGGTTATGATCGACCGGCTGCCGAGTTCAAACCATTCCATCGCCGACGTTCTTCGCCAGCACGCGATCGATATCGCAGCCGACCTGATGGTGATGGGCGCCTATGGCCATTCGCGATTGCGCGAGCGCATCTTCGGTGGCGTGACCAGGTCGATGCTTGAGGAGCAGTCGCTGCCGATCCTGATGGCGCGATGAAGTCTGACCGAGGCGTCGCGGCTGCATTCTTGGATCGTTTGCTGGCAATGAACCGCCTCGGCTTTCTTCTTACTCGCATCAGGACCAGGCGAGTGCAGGATCGCGGCAAGGGATTGATCCGACCCAGAGCAGTTCCTTCTCATTGGCGCCCCTCGTCGAGCGTGTCGATCGGGACGGCACAAAGGGACCCCGCATCCATTTGACCGTTTTGCCAGGCATCGGACTTCAGTCGCGTCGCTCCACCAGGCCATCGTCGACAAGGGTGTCGGACGGGTGGACGACGACGCTCGCGCCGGGTTTCAGACCCGTCAGCACTTCCGCAGTATCGTCATTCATATGCCCGATTCCAATTTCGGTTTGTTTTGCGCGGCCGCCATCGGCTACGAAGACGTTCCACCGATCGCCGTTCCTGAACAGCGCCCCGATCGGCACCTGGATGCATCGGACGCACTCCCAGACGGTCATTTCGACGAAGACCCGATAGCCGTGGCCGAGCCGGACATCCGTATCTTCCAGATCCAGAACGACGGTAACCCTCTGCTCCTCGATCCCGAGCGCGGAAACCTTGGTGAATGCGGCCGGATCGACGCGTCTCACTCTCGCATGCAAAGCATGATCCCCGCCCCAGTCACTGATCTCAGCCTTTGTCCCAGGGGCGATGCGCACCGCGTCAGTCGACAGCAGGTCGACAGCGATCTCCAGATCGTGGACGTTGCCGATTTCGGCGATCTTGGCGCCGGCCGTCACGGCTTGTTCGCTCCTCGCCATGACGGAGAGAACGTTTCCGTCGATGGGAGCCAGAAGATTGACGCAGCAGCTTTCACCGGTCGGGTCCGCCGGATCAGGCTGCAACAGGCGGGCCTCGGCGTTCGCAAGTTCCGCATTTCTGAGTCCTATGACCGCTTTCGCCGCGTCGACAGCGGCTTTTTGCAGGTCGACTTCGTTGGTGAGCCTCTGCAAGGCGCTCTCCGAGACAAAACCGGACCCGAACAATTTGATTGTCCGAGCCAATTCGTCCTCCGCCAGCTTCAATGCCGATTGCGCACGCTGCAAGTCGATCTCGGCAACACCGACACCAGCGCGCGCCGCGTCTCGGCTGGCAAGCAGTTCGGCTTCCGCGCGCCGGTCGATCAGTGGCGGGTCGAGCGGATGGATGGCGGCAACAACGGTATTGTTCGCTCTCACCAAGTCGCCTTCGTTCACCACCGTGCGCGTCAGATGACCGGCAATCGGCGCCGATACCGTGTAGACGTCGCGCACGCGCGTCATACCTTCCTCACGGACCGTGACTCGCATAGGCGCTGCGGTCACCTCGGCCAAATCCACCAACGCCGGCCGCGTGCGCAAAGCCCAGCCAAAGCCGGCGACGACCGCAACGGCAAGGAGCGCAAGCCCGACGCGTTTGACCCAGGTCGACTTCATTGGACTAATCCCTTGTCTTGAGGACACGCACGAGATCAAGGCTGTCGATACGACGCCGAACGATCAGTGCCGAAAGCGTGGCCACGGCGAGTACGACCAGGCTGGCAAGCGCGAAGGTGGACCGGTTCACCACGAACGGAATGCGGAAGAGGTCGCTCTCGAAACCCCTGACGACCGACCACGAGAAGAGATAGCCGAGGATCCAGCCAAGCGGTTGCGCCAAAGCGACGATGCTGGCCAGTTCGATGAGCAGGACACTCGACACTTCACTCCTGGTGAAGCCGAGCACGCGCAAGCCGGCGAGTTCGCGGGCGCGCTCGGAAAGCTGGATACGGGCGGAGTTGTAGACGACGCCGAAGGCAATGATGACGGCAAGTGCCGTGTAGACGCTGGTCATGATCGTGATGTTCTCTCCGATTGTCTCGCGGAAGCGCTGGCGCGATATGCCCTGCAGTGCGATTGAAGCGATAACGGGCGTCTGCTTGATGGCTGTGTAGAGGTCACCGAGGCGCGCCGAATCGATCGCTACCCTGACCCCGGAAATGCGGGGTCCGCCGCCGACCAGCCCGTCGAGCGCCTCGGCGCGCATGTAGACGGCGAGCCCGACATAGCTCTGGACGATGCTGGTCACGGGAACGCGGACCACTTGATGCGCCTTTTCGAGCAGTTCGACCTCGGCCAGATCACCGATACGCAGGTGGAGCAGCGAGGCGACCCTTTCGGACAGCATGAGGCCGGCCGGCGGCGGGTCGATTGGATCGAGATTGAGATCGAGAACCCGCGCGAGGTCCGCCTGTCGGGGAACACTCGAGATCACCAGCCGGCGCTCACGATAGCCATGGTGCAGGATCACAGCCGTTGCCCGGAACGGCTCCGCGCGCAGCACGCCCGGCATGGCTGCGACAGACTGCAGGGCGCGCGGCGGTTGCTCGACACCGAACGACAAGGTCGCATCCTGTCGCTCGGCACGGAAGAAAACCGTGTCGACCATGAACGCTATGGAATCGAAGGAGAATAGCGCCGTGACCAGGAGAGCGACGGCGAGCGAGGTCCCCAATGTCGTCAGCAACGAGCGCACCGGCCAGCGCACCAGATGCCTGAACGCCATGATGGTCAATTGCGAGAAAGCCGACAGGAGATTTCCGTCGCTCGTGAGGAAAGCCCGGTATCGGGCCGGGGCGGGCGGTTGCATGGCGACCGCCGGCGGAAGCGTCACGACGCTCCAGATCGCCCGCGCCGCGCCCAACAGCGCTGCCAGTGCGCTTGTGGCGGCGGCGATGGCATAGAGATCGAGGCTTTGCTGGAAGATGAGGAAAGGAAAGGAGAAGAACCGGGCATAGAGCCTGGTGAGGCCGTGGCCAAGCCAGTTGCCGGCACCGGCGCCGATGGCGATGCCGATCAACGCGATCACCAGCGTCAGCTTGGCATAATGCCAGCCGATTGCCCCCGATCCGTAGCCAACGGCCTTCATCAGCCCGATCTGTTCGCGCTCGAGCACGATCAACCGCGACAGGATCATGTTGACCAGGAAGGCCGACACAAACAGGAACACCGGTGGAATGACGGTGGCCATGGCGCGAAGCTGGATCAGCTCATTGTCGAGGAAGGCGTGGGATATCTGGTCGGCGCGCCCGTGCGCACCGGTTCCACCGAACGGCTTCAGGATACGGTCGACCGCGTCCTCGATCGCCTGGACGTCGGCACTGCGCTGGGCGCGTATGGCAACATCGTTGAATGCGCCATCCATGTCGAAGATGCCGGCAAGCACGGCTCGCGGCATGAAGAAGACGCCGAAGCGCCGCGGGTCCGGCACCATGTCGCCAGGGCCGAGCGCGTAGATGTATTCGGGCGTGAGTACGATGCCGGTGACGGTGAGCGTCCGCTTTCGGCCGTTCAGAATGGCGTCGAACGTGCTGCCGGGTGCCATGCGATGTGCGGTGGCGAACCGTTCAGTGACCGCTACCTCGCCGGGGCGTCCGGGTTCAGGCAGCCGGCCGATGCGTAGGTAAAGTCTGTTGGCAGCGGGCACACCGCGGTCGGGGATCGAGACGGCGATTGCGGTTGCCGGTTCGGCCATGCCAGGCATATCCAGCAAAACCGGCTTGACGATGCGCAGTTCGAGGCCGCTGACCCCCGCGATCGATGCCATGCGTTCGCGAAGGTGAAGCGGCGCGCGCGTCAGCCCCGAGAAGACGGTGGCAAACCGGTAGCGGTCATAGAATGCGGTGCGGGTTTGCTCCAGCGAGCGATAGCCTCCGACTGCGATGACGATCGTTGCAACGCCGCAGGCCATGACGAGCGCGATGGCGAGGACCTGCGCCCACATCCGCAGGATATCGCGCAGAAGCTTGCGATCGAGGACCGGCACGGCACTACCAGCTTACTTCGGCGGGCCGTGCCCGCTGGTCGTTGACCGCGGCATCGGCAATGCGACCGTCCTTGAAAGTGAAGACGCGGTGCGCGATCTGCCGGATGCCGGCATTGTGCGTGATGATCGCCATGGTCGTCTTCATCTCCTCATTGATCCGCGACAGCGCTTCGAGGACCAGAATGCCTGTCTTCGAATCAAGGGCGCCGGTCGGCTCGTCGCACAGCATGACTTCCGGGCGTTTGGCGATCGCACGGGCAATCGCCACCCTTTGCTGCTCGCCGCCGGATAGTTGGGCGGGGAAATGCGCCATGCGATCCCTGAGGCCGACCATCTCCAGCGCCTCATCGGGCTTCATTGGATTGGACGAGATCTCGGTGACCAGTGCGACGTTCTCCCAGGCGGTGAGGCTCGGGATCAAATTGTAGAACTGGAACACAAAGCCGACATGGTCACGCCGGAAGCGGGTGAACTGCCTCTCGGAGAACGCGGTCAGATCCTGGCCGCGAAAGCGGACCTCACCTGCGGTCGCGCGGTCAAGCCCGCCCATGATGTTGAGCAGTGTCGACTTGCCACTGCCTGATGGTCCAAGCAGGACCGCGATCTCTCCCTCATAGAGATCGAGATCGACACCGCGCAGGGCGAACACCTCGACCTCGCCTGAGCGGTAGACCTTGGTCACCCCATGGGCAGAAAAAATCGGAGACTGCATGCTTCCCGGGCCTTGTGTGTCCCGCCGACAGTCGCGGCATTTGCGACTGGAAACCTTGATGCTCGTCAAACCTGCCGACGGGCCTGCCGGATGGAGAACAGAATTTGGAGCAGCTCAAGCAGGCCGGGAGCTTGGTCGTCTGCGGGAGGAGGTCTGCGCTTCAGCGCGCCGCCGCGGTCGACGCCAGCTCCACGCCGTGCGCACGATGTCGTCCATGCTCCACGGGTTCCCAACCGAGCACTTTGCGAACGCCGCTGCGTAGTTCACGGCCGTGCCTTGTTTGATAGGATATTTTTCCTATATGCGGGTCACCCATGTCCTCCCCTGACATGGGGAAGCGATGGGTTATCCTCCCTGATCCGTCGCGATGCTGAGCCCGCTGCCACCTCCCTCCGGCAGCGGGCTTCCTTTTGTCGATGCATCTGATTGAGTGCGGTGGGACTCGACGGCGAGGCCATCCATGCAGTGCATGAAATTGCTGATTACGGATTCCCCTGGCGCGGACGCAATCTTGTAGGTCCGCATTTCGGAGTTTGAATCTGGGCGTGCAAAATGCACCTCATAGACCCCGGCAATCACTGCCCTGATGAAAGCCGCGGCGACAAGAGGGTCTTGTGTCGTCGCCATGACGGTACCGTCGTCATAGTTTTCGTAGTCCAAATGGCCGAGCGAATTGAATGTGCGCGAGCTGAACGCAGCGTCTGAAATCCGCACTATTTGATATGTGCCTGATGGGGTGAGGTCGGCCGCGCCCATCAGAAAGCCGGCCAGAACCGTTCCGTCGAATTTGTTGTAACCGGCAATCGTTATGAACTTGACGGCTTCCCGCGATGGCGGGTTGCTGACGTCTAGGACGATCTCGCATACCCGTGCTTCTTCGCTCTCGTCGGCCCAATTGCTGTATGCCACCCGCGTCGGAAAGATCGTCGAGCCGGCGCCCTGGCTAGCGCCGAGCAGAGTTAAGGCGGTCAAAAGGCGAAGTGCGACGAACATGCGTTCAATTTCTCCGCGCTATCCGGCTCAGCCGGCGCCGCGATCAGGACGCAATGGAGGCTATCTGGACATCATTCCAGGACCGAAGCCCGAGCGCCCCATGCCCATGCCCATCATCGGCAGGACGATATCGTCGGCGGCCCGCCTCTGCTCATCGCTCAGCTTTGCGTATAGTTTCTCGACTGCCGCCCTCACGGCCTTCACCTGTTCCAGACGCGCTTCGAGATGGCTCTGTTGGTAAGCCAGTCGCTCGGGCAGGGGTTTCTTCACGAACTCGCCGTCCTGGAATTCCTTGAGCATGTCCTGCATCAACGCGTTGTGAGACTCGGCCGTGCTGCGGATGACACCGGCAAGTTCATCCCAGGACGGCATCTGCTCCTCGGTGATCTTCAGTTCAGTCTTGAGGAAGGCGAGGCGTCCATCGACTCGATCGAGCATCTGGTCTGAATCATAGCCACCCATGGGGCCGCCCATGCCCCATTGACCCATCATCATCCGGCCCAAGCCCCAGCGAGGCCACCAACCGGAATCGTTCTCGTCAGCCCCGGCCACAACAGGCATCGCGACAAGGCTCAGCATCAGGCCGGCGACGACACTACTGCGCAAATTGGACATCGGTCGTCTCCTTCACAGCGGATTCGAAGTGTCAAAGAAATCACACGGCGGCGCTGAAGGCCTTGACCTGCATCAATGGGTGCCGTCGATACGGCCATAGCTGTAGTGTGGATTGCTCGGGAGAGCTTTAGTAAGAGAGTGGCTTGAAGCTACGGAAGTCCCGCGCCATCTGAAGCACGCCTTTATGCGACAGACGCATCGGCTGAATTAGACGCGGGCAATTTGGCTGTGATATGTGGGTGCACGGACGAACAGGGAAGCCGCTGCGGCTGCTTATGTGATGAGTGGATAAGCGGATCGCCCGCCTGAATATCGAGCATTTTCGCCAGCGCTTGGCAGAGGAGCAAGATCAACTCAAGCGGAAGGCGTTGCTTGATCTGCTGGAAAAAGAAGAAGAAAACCTCCGAAAGGCCGAGGAGGCCGACAAGGGAACAAACGGGCACAGCAACAAATAGAAAAACGCGGCAATGCCGCTAGACATCTGTCTTGTCAGGTTTCCATGTTCTCCAATGGGTAGGTGAGATGTCCAGCCGTTCCTTCGTGGCCGACTTGGTCCAGCCTGCCAGTATTCGCCTGCAGGGAAAAACGAGGGCGTGAACGCTGTCCCCGTCCATGACGGCCAATTCCAAATCCCGATCAAAAGGGGCGGTCGATATTGGTTGCCACATGGATTCATTCTTGGAAGGAACGGCCAAAGCGTCCTTGACGCAGGTCAAATCCAAAGACCAGGCATCTTGCCTGCCGGCCACGTGAATGCCTTCCAAACGGCGATCACTAGTCGAGTTTCCGGTAGTTGGGCTGCCACGTTCCGCCAGGTCTGCCATTTAATCATCTCGCTGCTATGCAGGTCCGGCACGTTCGATCGTGTCTCCCCTGCTTTGGGGGGTGAGACGCGCGGGAGAGCTCTCGGTGGCGAAGCTGACTTCACCAAGATCGAAACGACGATCTGCCTCTGATGACATCAATGGCGCAATGTCTGACATTGCGAAATTCGGTTTGATCCTTACGGGGTTTCACCTAGCCAGCCGCAGCGGACCTGCGTTGGCGTAAATGGCTTTGAGCGGCCCGCACTTGGGTGTAGAATGTCGTTGTCCTGGCAATTGAGGAACGTCATGGACCGCTTTATTGCGCGTGCCAACATCGCCCACTTTCAGGATCTGCTCGCGCGCGAGACGGACCCCGAACAAAGGCGTGTCATCGAAGGTTTGCTGGCGTTGGAGCAGAAGAAGCTTGAGATAGCCGAAAGTCAGGCTCGCGATCACTCCCGCGTGCCCGGCAAACTAGGAAGCGTGGTCAAGCCCTCGCGTTGATATAGCGAGGCGATGCGGCGGTAAGTCGAAATGGCTGCGCTATCCCGACTGGGGTAACCACCTAAATGCAACTTGGGATATCGCATTTAGTGAAGGTCTCAGCGCGCCGGACTGACGCGCTGAGACGGACAACGTTCAGCACGCAGGTTATGCAGCCTTGACCGTAATCTTCTTCTCGGCCTTCTGGGCTTCGGCTGTCTTGGGCAGCTTCACCGTCAGTACGCCCTTGGTGAAGCTTGCATCGATCTTGTCGGCGTCGACGCCTTCAGGCACTTGGAAGGAACGCTGGAAGGAGCCGTAGCGGCGCTCGGACAGATAGTAGTCCTTGTCCTTCTCTTCCTTTTCTTCCTTCTTCTCGCCCTTGATCGTCAGCGTGTGGTTGGAGAGTTTGATCTCGACATTCTTCTCGTCGATGCCGGGCAGTTCGGCCGTGATCTCATACTCCTTGTCCTTTTCGACGAGGTCCATCGCCGGCGCCACTGGCCAGTCCGCGCTACGCAGCGATGGCAGTTCACGACCGAAAAGGGAGCGGGTCGAGGGCAGCCGGAAATCGAAAGCGTGGAAGTCGTCGAACAGTCGGTCGATTTCGCGGCGCAGGCTTTCGAACGGTGCCGTCCAGTTGTCGGACCGGGGCAGGGGCAGTGCTCTTCTCTGTCTTGACGGGGAGTTTGGTGGCAGCTTCAGCCATGGTTCTTCTCCTTTGGTGAGTTGATCGGCAGGTATCGCCGCCTCCACTCTTCCACCTTTAGGTCTCCCATGAGGCGCTAGAGCTGGAGGTCAACGAACCCGCTCGCCGGGTGTCGTCGCCGAACTGGTCCATTGCTGCGCGAACCCGCGGTCTTGCCGCGATTTATCGCGCCCGCGTCACCAAGTCCGGCTCAGCCTGACGAGGACTGCATCAAAGCCGCTGCACAAGAGAGGCTCATTGATTGGGATCAATGGAGAGAGAAAAAACCGTGCGCCGGAGCTCGAATTTAGAGGCGCGACGACCAAAAGATCCCGAGGCGATTTGAAACCGCCCTCGGCACCGCGCGGCAGCCCGATGATCAAAGGTGCTGGCGCTCAAGTTCGGCGCAGGAGTAGCCGAGTGCGGACAGTCCATCTGCAAGATGGTCCGCGAGCAATGGCGTCCCACAGAGATAGTCGGCTACATGCGCATTATGAGCGTGGACTGCCTGCTGGCGAACACTTCGCCATTCATCGGCCGAATGGTCGTCGCGGCCCAGCCACATCAGGGCGACCAGGTCGATCTGTGCGTCGAACGAAAGCTCGGAAATCAGCGACTGCAGTTCTTCAAGAACCGGGTCGTCGGCATGATCCTCCAGGATCGCTGCGGACCGGTCGTCGGAAGGATTGGAGGCAGGGTTGGGTTCGGTGACCGGATCCTTGGCGTCGAATTCGCGCGCCTTCATGATGATGAAGCATACGGTTTCGAGGGGAACTTCGAGTTCTGTTTCACCATTGCCAACTCTCTTCACGGCTCTTTTCATCATGCCGGTTCCTTCAGTTGCTGTTCACTTTCGCGTCCTCGCACGACGCGTTTGCCGAGCATCGGACCACGTGTCTCGGTGACGACCGTGCAGCGCCCTTCCGGCTGGCCTTCGGCCTGGAAATAGATCACGACCCAGTCGCGCGTCTTCGCCAGTTCGTGCGCCAGCTTGGTGTTCGAGAAGAACGCGGTGAAATGCCAGTTGTCATGGCGCGCATGCAGCACCGGCAACCAGGCCTCGCCTTTCGGGTTGAAGCGTTTCGGTGCAATCTTGCGAAGCGCGCCAGCCGCTGCCTTTTCGCGATACATGTGATCGACTTCGAGCAGCATCGACACTGGCGGCAGGGGGTGGGACTGATAGGCCCTTGTTGTGCGAACCCTTCCCAGCCGCTCCGCGAGGGCTGCCGCCAGCATCTCCTTGCGCCTGTGACCGATACCCTTGATATGAAGTGCGTCGCTATGAAGCGCGTTCTCCAGGTCTTCGAGGGTCTCGAGCTGACCGTCCTCGGCGAGGCGGTGCGCGTATCGTGGTCCGATTCCGGGGATTGAGCGAAACAGCGCCTCCGGCTCCATCTCGCCGCGCAGCCGCTCCAGTTGGGACCAGCGCCCGGTCGCAACGATCTCGGAAATCGCCCCGGCCAGGCCTGTTCCGATTGCCGGGAGGGCGACGAGGCCATCGCGTCCCTCCCTTGTCAGGATTTCGCTGACGGGCCGTTCCAGCCTCGACACAACATCTGCCGCCCTCCTGCAGGCCCGTGCGCGGAAACCGTCAGCGCCCTGGCTATCGAGGAGATCGGCAAAATCCCGGAACTTGCCTGCAACCCCGATGTTTTCGGCGATTGGTGTGGTCGCCATCGTCGTCATTGGCTCTATGTCCGGGTTTGGCGTCACGATCTGCAGCGGCTCCGGCATGACTTTCCTCGGCGCAGGAGTTCAAGAGTGTCGATTTGGCCCTCCTATGCCATTCGACGCCTCGTATCCTTGACCCGCATCAATCCATCGGACTTCGAAGCCGGATAGAAGAAACACATGGTTCTTCGCGCTCGAAGGTTCGGAGCAACTCGGCGCGGCAACGGTGAGTTCGGTTCGTGCGACGAGAATGAGTGAGAGTGAGGGGAACCATTCGATGGAACCGCCGGACGCATCGGCCACCACACGCCGCCAACCCTACGACTTTCTCAGAAGCTTGGGCCCAGGCCTGATCACGGGCGCGGCTGATGATGATCCAAGCGGTATCGCCACCTATAGTCAGGTGGGCGCGCAATTCGGCTACTCGCTCGCATGGACCATGCTCTTCAGCTATCCGCTGATGGCTGTAACTCAAGGGATCAGTGCCGGGATCGGCGCGGTAACCGGCCAAGGTATCGCGCGCAATCTGCGTCGGCACTACTCTCCCTGGCTGCTGCGTTTCGCCGTCCTTCTGCTGCTTGTCGCCAACGTTATCAACATTGGCGCCGACCTCGGCGCGATGGGAGCGGCGCTTGAATTGATCATAGGTGGCCCGCAGTATTTGTATGCGGTGTTGTTCGCGCTGGCGTGCATCTTCCTAGAAGTCTTCGTGAGCTACCGACGCTACGTCACGGTGCTTAAATGGCTGACCCTGTCCTTGCTTGCCTATGTCGCGGTGGTGCTGTCGGTTCACGTGCCGTGGGGCACGGCGCTCTATGGCACGCTGGTTCCGCAGATCGCCTTCGACGGCGATCACGCCATGGCGCTGGTTGCCGTTCTTGGCACGACAATCAGTCCTTACCTCTTCTTTTGGCAAGCCGGGGAGGAGGTCGAGGAGCAGCACCGGCAACATCGTCAACGACTGGGCGCCAACTCTCACGCTGCCGGGCCGGAGCTGTCGCGCATCCGGGGCGACACACTTTTCGGAATGGGCTTCTCCAACCTGGTGGCCATTGTCATCATTATAGCCACGGCGGCAACGCTCCATGCCAACGGGATGACGCAGATCCAAACCTCATCGCAGGCGGCCGAAGCGCTCAGGCCCATCGCCGGGGAGTTTGCCTTTGCCGTTTTCGCCATTGGCATCATCGGAACGGGCATGCTTGCCATCCCCGTGCTTGCCGGCTCCGCCGCCTATGCCGTTGCCGAGATGTTTCGTTGGCCCGAAGGCCTCGATCGACGCCCGCAAGATGCCAAGGCCTTCTACGGCACGATTGCGGTCGCAACGCTGGGTGGAGTGTCCCTGACTTTTGTCGGCATGGACCCCATAAGGGCACTTTACTGGAGCGCTGTCGTTAATGGGGTTCTGGCCGCGCCACTGATGGCAATCATGATGATGATTGCCACGAACCCCCGGATCATGGGTCACCTTACATTGCCGCGCTGGATGGTCTTCGGCGGAGCGCTCGCCACGGCGGTCATGGCCCTGGCCTCAATCGGCTTCTTCGTGCTGTGACAATTGCCGCTGAAGGCAAGGTAAAGGCCGAAATCACCAAGGTGCGTCTTGAGGACATCAATACGATCTTCGCGAGCCTCAAGGCCGGCAAGCGCGAGGGACAGATGATGCTTGATCTTTCTGAGCCCGTTCGCAAGCCGGTGGCTGAATGCAAAGCCGTTCCCGCTTGATGAAAGCTGGCTGCGCGCAGCGACGCCTCCAACCGATGGCACCGTCGCAGACAGCAGGGCGAGCGAAAGTCGGCGACTGTTGAGCCAGATCAATGCGTCGCTCTGTCGAGGATGCTGTGTTTTGGGTGGGGGTGCAAAGCCCCCATACAAAAGGAGACGGATCATGACGGATTTAACATTGCGTCAGAACATTCTCGATGAGTTGGAGTTCGAGCCGAGTATCGACGCCGCCCACATTGGCGTCGCCGTGGAAGAGGGCATCGTCACCCTCACCGGACATGTTTCTTCCTACTGGGAAAAGACCACCGCCGAAAATGTGGTCAAGCGAGTCAAGGGCGTGAAGGGTATCGCCGAGGAAATCGAAGTCCGGCTGATTGGACAGAAGGGGACTGCGGACGACGAGATCGCCAGGCGTGCGGTCGATGCGGTCACCTGGAATGTGTCCATCCCGAGGGACAAGGTGCAGGTCAAGGTCCAGGACGGCTGGATCACGCTGACCGGGAAAGTTGAATGGCAATACCAGAAGAACGCGGCGGCCGAGGCTGTGCGCGGGCTGGCCGGTGTCGTTGGCGTGGCCAATCAGATCGAAATCACCCCACGTGCCTCGGTACCCGACGTCAAGAAGCGCATCGAGGATGCGCTGAAACGTGATGCGGAAGTCGAAGCCCAGGCGATCCGCGTCAATGTGCGGGATGGCAGGGTGACGCTTGAAGGCAAGGTCAAGGCCTGGTCCGAGCGCCAGGCAGCGGAACGTGCCGCCTGGTCGACGCCGGGCGTCCGGATGGTGGAAGACCGGATTGCGATTGTCTGATGGTTCGACATGGTCGGCGCGGCGGCTCAAGCGGCCGCCGGGTCGATAGTCCGAGGCACGCGCCACCGCGAAGTGCATCTGGCGGTGAAGACTGCGGCCAATGATGGCGAGGCAACGCCTTCGATCTATGTCAAAGGAGAAACAACATGATTATGACCACTGGCACGCTGGTCGCGGTAACCGACGGCGAGAAGTTGCGCCTGTTTCGCAACAAGGGCCACGAACCCCAGATCGATCTGGTTGAGTTGGGCGAGCCGACGCTTCAAGCGGCCAACACCGGCTCGGGCGGTCGCCACCGCAGTTCCACCGCCAATCCCGACGACTCTCGTCTGCGGGAAGATGATTTTGCCGCTGCCGTGGCCGAGTATCTCAATCGCGAGGCGCTCGCGGGAGCGTTCGAGCATGTGGTGGTGGTTGCCGATCCGCGCACGCTCGGCGAACTGCGCAAGCACGTCGAGCCTTCGCTGAAAGCGAAACTGGCGGGTGAACTCGGCAAGGATCTCGTGAAGCACTCAGTCGAAGCCATCGAAAATACGTTGGCGGCGGCTTGAGCAATCCGCACAGCCAGGCTGCTACCGACGACCGCCACGGGTGGTATGGATGCCTCGCGCTGCCTAAGATTGGTTGGGAAGGGCACTGCCGGCGGCGGCCGAGATTGTCGCCAGTGGTGCTAGCGCGAAATCTTCAGTCAAGAGCGCCGCGGTAGCGCCGGAGCCCCGATGGCCAACAGCTCCTGCGCTAAAGGAGAGAGAAGTCCGACCCGAAGAAGACGAGAAACTGTCCAGTGATCAAGGGAATTCGCAGTACAGGACCATCGTCGCTGGAAGTTGCTACGCTTCGGCGTCAGTTCGACATAAGCCGATTGAGCCAAACCTCATCCAACAGCGAACGGGTAACTCCGCCAAACACCCATTCCCTTAGTCGGCTATGCCCGTAGGCGCCCGACACGACTAGGTCTGCTTTGACGGAAGCCAAGAAGTCTATGAGTCGATTTCCTTCCTCTTCCGACTTTAGAATTTCGGTTCGCGCTTTTATGCCGTGCCCAGCGAGGAAGCTGGAGACGTCCTTGATGCCGTCTCCAATCCAATCATCCGGATTGGTATCAACCGCCACCACAGTGACTTCATTGGCTATGGCCATCAGTGGCACCGCATCCGCCACGGCGCGCCTTGCTTCGCGCGTGTCCTTCCAGGCGACGACAACCTGGCCAAGTGGCAAGCTCGCCGCGCCACGGGCGGCGACCAGCACAGGTCTACCGGGCGCGCAGCACCAAACTGCCCGGATCAGCCATCCGGTAGCCGTCACCCGTAGATGCGCCCAAGGAGGCGCCAGTGACCACAAGGTCGGCAAGAAGAGAGGCTCTGACGAGGACGTGATCTGGGTTCTCGACCGTTTCACGCCATTCCGCCTTGACCGTTCCGACGACGAGCTCGTCGAACTTGGAGTGCCGATCATTCAGCCTTTGCCGGATTTCGTTCCTCGACTGCTCCCAAATCTCTGCGGCAATCGCTGCGCCCTCGGGCGCCATCGTCACCGGCATTGGAGCGTCGGCGGCGCAGAAGCCAATCAGCTTTGCATCGAAACGTTCGGCAAGTTCGATGCCGATCCGCGTCAGCGGTTCGACTGAGCCATCAATGCCAAGGTTCAAGAGAATGGATTTATAGCTCATCGGGCGCTTCCGGTTCGAGAGTTTCGGTGCACCGAAGCTAGTTTTGCAGGAACGTTCTCACCTTGATGTCGATCAAAATGTAGCGGCTCAGGGGATGCGGGATTCGAAATGGACCACTTCGCCGTCCACAACGAAGGCGCCATTTCCGATGTGATGGATCGTCTTCGGTTTCGGTTGAACCGGGTCGATCCAGGCTTTCAGGACCTCGAGGACAAACAGGTTATATCTGTTCACCAGGCGTGTATCGACGACCCGGCATTCGAGATTGGCGAAGCATTCGGCGATCAGGGGAGCCGAAACGCGCTCGGCGGGAAGCGGCGTCAGCCAGGCTGTCGCGAACTTGTCAATCTCGCGTCCGGAGCAGTTTCCAACCTTGACGACTTTTTCTGCGAGGCCAATGGCAGGGATGGCGATCACGCATTCCTTGGTTTGACGCAAGGCGAAGAAGGAGAAGTCATCGCTCGATACGACGCAGGCCATGGTCGGCGGCGCGATCCTCGTCATCATGTGCCAGGACATGGTCATGACGTTCGCGCGGCCCTGTTTTGACCTGGTTGTCAGGAGGACAACGGGACCAGGCTCGATCAGCCGATAGACTTCGGCAAGCGGCAGTTCCTTCATCGCGTCCTCGTTTCTGCCTTTTACAAGGCAATTGTTCCGGCGATGTCGTGACAGGCAATGCCCTTTGTCGCCTTGATCAATGTCAAAGGCGGGAAGCGGGGGCGAGAAGGGGAATCCAGGAGGTCGACGCAGGTTTGCGCCTAGCGGGCGATTGATCGGGATCAATGCATGCCGGAATCGACCTTGCGATGTTCGATTAGAGCCACACGAGGATCAGTTCATGTCCGCTGGAGGCATTCTCTTTTGGGGCATCCTGCTTTGCCTCGTTTGGATCGCCGGGGTCGGCATCTACTTCGAAATGGCGTCTTCCAAGAGACGCAAGCTCGGTGCGGTGAGTCATGGCTTTGGCCGCCGCTCAAGGCCGCGCCATCCAAAGATGAGACAGTGAATGCCGAGATCGAGGAGGCCATCATGATTTGGAATGCGGAAGAATTCTGCGCGCCGGAATTGTCCCTGTCTGTCAAGGCAGGGCAGAAGCTGTTGGAGGCGACCACCGCGCTGCAGATGCATTCCATCAAAGCGTCGTTCCGCTGCCAGATTGAAGCTGCGTCCTTTCTTCGCCGGCGATTTTGGGACGATCTGAAGCTGATGGAAACGCTGAGGGATAGCGATGAATTCGCCGATAGCTTCGACGTGTTCGCCAATTTTTGGCAGAATGCCGCATCCGACTATCTGAAGGAGGTGGGCGAGTTCGCGTGCATCGGCGCCAAGCTCGCGATGGAGACGGCCGGACAAGTCCGTAAAGAGGCGGATACGGCGATCGACGACATGGCAGCGGCAACCCTGACGCCCTGAAGTGTTGCAATCAAACAAGAAGGCGAAATCGATAGCTGGACGAACTGAGGTTCCGATCAGTCGTCTGCGTATCGTGGAGGAAGCGCTCATTGGCGTTTGAGCCAAGTCAAGGCGCTGCATATCTTGATGCTGTATGCGACGACTATGAAACGCAAAACGCTGTTGAAGATTTTCATCGTTGCGCCCATGCTCGCGGGCACGCCGGCAGCTTGGGCAAACGACAATCTCCAGGTTTCCCATGGCCGGAGGATAGTGGAAGCGAACTGCGCACGGTGCCATGCAGTCGGTCGGACTGGCGTTAGCTCACATCCGGACGCACCGCCTTTTCGCATGCTGCATCTGCGCTACCCGATCGAAGACTTGGAGGAGGCGCTGGCGGAGGGGATCTCGACTGGTCACCCGGACATGCCGGAGTTTGTCGCCGATCCCCAGCAGATCGGGGCGATCGTCGCCTACATCCGGACGCTTGACCGTTGATTTGGCTGCCGCGTTCGACTGAAATCCGAAAACCAGTCCTGGCAATCCGAGGGGCTTGTTCTCGAGGATTCCTCAGAATGTATGCGCAACGTCGTGATCGTCAAAGGGATAGAAGTGGGCCGCCTTCAACGTCAACGGGACGTCATGGCCCTCGATGAGCACCTTGACCCATTGGTCCCCGAAATCGTCTTGCCAGGAGTCGGTAACGCGACATCTTGCGGCGAGGTCCATGCCAATCTCTATCTTTTCGGTTCTCTTTGCCATCCTGAACTCCTGTCGTACCAGCGCGATCTGCCAATCGCGATCTGCCCTTTCAGCGTCTTTCGCGCGGACCATATCAACATGGTCAATCTATTTAGCCGGGCCGCCGCGGACTGGCATTGATGCGCATCAATTGCAGATCTGGCGGCGTTGATCGTGATCAATGACGTTCGGGCGCTCGGCTGATCTTTTGTCGCGCATCGGGAGACCACTATGCGCACCAACGAAACACCGCATTACGATGCCAGCGTGAACACCACGGGTTGCTGCCCCAAATTCAACCCGGGCGGCTGGGACGATCAGGAGTTGCACTTCAAAGACAAGCCGTTCGTGAGGGCGACAACCCATAGCGTCCTGCATGTTCCAGTGAACATGGGCAGCGTCTTTGCCCGTGTCAGCGAGCATATCGACGGCGCCGGCGCTTCTGCCGAAGGTCAATACATTGTCCTAAGCCGCGATCTCTCGCCGTGGACGAGCGAGCATCTTTTCTCGGTTTCGAAAGCCGTGCCCGAGGAGGAAATGACCAGGCTGACAGGCGACTTCGTCACCAAATTGTTCGAGGGGGCGTTCGAGCAGGTAAGGGGCTGGCACGAGGAAATGCTTGAACTCGCGCGCCAACGCAACCCCAAGGCCAGCGACGTGTATTTCTTCTACACGACCTGCCCGAAATGCGCCGCGGCGTACGGCAAGAACTACGTTGTCGGAGTAGCCAAGATTTCCTGAGCCCGGCGAGGCTAGGGCTCGAACCAGGTGCCCTGACGCCGCTTGACGATCTCCGCCGCGTCCTCGAGCCGGCCGATCGCCGAGGGATTGCCCGTCGCCTGGACGAACTCGATTGCCGCACCGATCTTGGGTCCCATCGAGCCGGCGGGGAAATCCTTTCCCGAAAGTTCAGTTGCTCCGACATTGCGCAGTGCGCGGGCATCCGGCGTGCCGTAGCCCACATAGACCGCATCGACATCCGTGAGCATCAGCAGCATATCGGCCTTCAACTGGCGCGCCAGCAGCGAGCTGGCCAGGTCCTTGTCGATGACGGCTTCGACGCCGACCATAGCGCCATCGTCGCGCGCGACAACGGGCACGCCGCCGCCGCCCGTGCAGACGACGATGACGCCATGGTCGACGAGGAAGGAGATGACGGATGCCTCCAAAATCTCGATCGGGCGGGGCGAGGGCACGACCCGGCGCCATTTATCGCCATCGGGCGCTATGCACCAGCCGCGCTCTGCTGCGAGCTGCCGCGCTGTCGCTTCGTCATAGACCGGGCCGATCGGCTTTGTCGGACTGGAAAATGCAGGGTCGTACGGGTCGACTTTCACCTGTGTCAGCAGTGTAGCGTAAAGTCTGTGAGAGGCGAGGTTGGCGAGCTCCTGTTCGATCATGTAGCCGATCATGCCGGCGCTCTCCGCGCCGAGAACATCGAGCGGGAACGCGCCGCCAGGCGAGGCCGCCGACTGGAGCGCAAGCAGGCCGACCTGCGGACCGTTGCCATGCGTGATCACGAGCGAATGGCCCTCGTCAATCAGTGCGGCCAGGGCGGAGGCGGCACGCTTCACGTTCTTGCGCTGATTTTCGGCGGTCATCGGTTCGCCGCGCCGCAACAGCGCGTTCCCGCCGAGCGCTGCAACGATCAGCATCTCAGTTGCCGATCGTGGCGACGAGCAACGCCTTGATCGTGTGCATGCGGTTCTCCGCCTGGTCGAAGACGATCGAGGCGCCGGACTCGAACACCTCGTCGGTCACCTCCATGCAGTCGATGCCGAATTCGCGCGCGATATAGGCGCCGACTTCGGTCTCGGTGTCGTGGAATGCCGGCAGGCAATGCATGAATTTCACATGCGGATTGCCGCTGGCCGCCATCATTTCCTTCGTCACCCGGTAGGGCGTCAGAAGACGGATGCGCTCCGGCCAGCCGGACTTGTCCTCGCCCATCGACATCCAGACGTCGGTGTAGATGAAGTCGGCATCCTGGACGCAGCCCTTCATGTCTTCATCGAGCCGGAAGCGGCCCCCGCTGCGCTCGGCGAGTTCCTTAACATGGTCACGGAATTCCTGGTCGGGCCAGAGCTCCTTCGGCGAGGCGATGCGCATATCGATGCCGACCTTGGCGGCTCCCAATGCCAGCGAAAGGGCGACATTGTCGCGTCCCTCGCCGACGAAAGCGACGGTCATGTCCGACAGATGCTTGTGCGTGAACTCGCGCATCGTCATGAAATCGGCGAGGATTTGCGTCGGGTGCGCTTCGTCGGTCAGGCCGTTGTAGACGGGCACGCCGGCGTGCGCCGCCAGCATTTCGGCCTGGTGCTGGGCAAAGCCGCGATACTCGATGGCGTCATACATCCGCCCGAGCACGCGGGCGGTGTCCTTCATGGATTCCTTGTGCCCGATATGGCTACCGGACGGACCGAAATAGGTGACGTGGGCACCCTGATCATAGGCCGCCACCTCGAAGCCGGTTCGTGTGCGCGTCGAGTCTTTTTCGAAGATGAGGGCGATGTTCTTGCGAACCAGGCGCGGTATCTCATGCCCAGCCTGCTTGGCGGCCTTCAGATCGGCGGCCAACTTCAGAAGGAAGCGGATTTCTTCGGCTGAAAGGTCATCCAGTGAAAGCACCGAGCGGCCATGCAGGTTGATCGACATTGGATATCCTTTCAGATCGGGTCGCGTGCAATGGGGCAGGTCATGCAATGACCGCCGCCGCGGCCGCGGCTGAGTTCGGCACCCTCGACGGTGATCACCTCGATACCCGCGCGCCGCAGAAGCGTGTTGGTGTAGACATTGCGGTCGTAGCCGATGACGACGCCCGGCTCGACAGCGACGACGTTGTTGCCGTCGTCCCACTGCTCGCGCTCGGCCTCGTAGCGGTCGCCGCCGGTGGCGATGATGCGCAGCGATTTCAGGCCGAGCGCTTCCGCCACAACCTTTGTGAAGGGGGCGTTCTCTTCCCTGACCTCGACCGCCGCATCGCCGTCTCCGGGCCGGATCGAGAAGGTGCGCAGCCTGTCGACCACGGGCGGATACATGGTGGCAAGGTCCCGGTCGCAGAAGGTGAATACGGTGTCGAGATGCATGAAGGAGCGGTCGCGCGGCATCAGCGCCGCGATGACATGCGTGGCTTCGCCGGCTGCGAACAGACTGCGGGCCAGATCACCGACCGCCTGCGGGGTGGTGCGCTCTCCCATCCCGACGAGAACGACGCCCCCGCCGACGGGCATGACGTCGCCGCCTTCCAGGCTGATACCTGTTCCTGCCTGGGGCGATACGAACGGAATGCCGCCGTCCCGGAAATGCGGGTGGAAGCGGTAGACCGCCTCGACATTGGCCGCTTCCGGTCGCCTGGCAGGCCAGTACATGGCATTCACGGAGACAGAGCGGTAGATCCAGCAGGAGCTGTCGCGGGTGAAGAGCTGGTTGGGCAATGGCGGCAGGACGAAGTCCTGAGGCGCCAGCGTTCTTCCAGTCAAACCCTTGGGCTCGAACGGCAGCTCGGCGCGAGCGATGCCGCCTATCAGACAGGTTGCCAGCAGGCCGGCCGACATCTCGTCCAGCCAGCCCCGCATCTCGTCGACCATGTCGAGGCCGACCACGCCGGCATGCACCCGGCGATCGAGAAGCCAGTCGCGGGCCTTGCCGATGCCCATCGTCTCGGCGAGGAGTTCGCCGAACGAATGCACCGCCACGCCGCGCTCACGCAAGGCATCGACGAAGACGTCATGCTCCTGGCGCGCCCGCTTCACCCACAGCACGTCGTCGAACAGCAGCGACTTGCAGTTGTCCGGCGTCAGCCTGCGCAGGCTGAGATCCGGCCTGTGGACCATCACCTCGCGCAGGCGACCGACTTCCGAATGAACCCCCAGATTTGCCATGGGACGGCTCTCAAAGCGCGCTGACGGCGCCGGTCCACATCTCGTAGACGGCAAGGATTGCGACAGCGACGAGCGCGACTGCGATGACGGCCTCCACCGGGTGGAAGGCACGCTGATTGGCCTCGCGACGGGCCCAGACGTAGAAGATGATGCCCGGCGCATAGAGGATGGCGCACATGAACAGATACGCCGGTCCCGCGGCATAGACGAGCCACAGGCCGTAGATCGTGGCCAGAATGCCGGCAACGAGCGGTCCCGTTCGGCTTTCGCCGCTTTGATAGCTTTCCCCAGTCAATGCCAACTTGGCGGCAAAGGCGCCCGAGAAGATGTAGGGGACGAGAATTGCCGCCGAGGCGATGTAGAAAAGCGCCTGGTAGGTGCTCTGGGCAAAGAGTGTGATCACCAGGAAGGCCTGGACAAGCAGGTTGGTGATCAGCAGGGAGGTCGAGGGAACGCCCCGTTCGCTCTCATGGCCGAAGAATTTCGGCATTGTACCGTCCTTGCCGGCGACATGCGGAATCTCGGCGGCAAGCAGGGTCCAGCTCAGGAACGCGCCGACGACCGAGACGACCAGCGCAAGATTGATGAGCACGGCGCCCCAGGGCCCGACAACCGCTTCCAGCACGCCCGCCATCGAAGGGTTCTTCAGGGCGGCCAACTCGGGTTGGCTGAGGATGCCGAGCGAAAGCAGCGATACCAGCGCATAAAGCGCGAGACACGTGAAGAAGCCGAGCACCGTCGCAGTCGCGATGTCCTTGCGGCGCTCTGCGCGTGCTGAGAACACGCTGGCGCCCTCGATGCCGATGAAGACCCACAGCGTCACCAGCATCGTGCTCTTCACCTGAGCGGCGATCGTACCCAGAGAGGCGTTGCCGAGCCCTGTGAAGTCGAGCGACCAGACATTGAGCTTGAAGGCTACCGCGACGACGCCGACAAAGAGGACGACAGGAGCAATCTTGGCGATGGTCACGACAGTGTTGACGATCGCAGCCTGGCGAATGCCTGCAAGAACGAGGAAATGAATGATCCACAAAAGGATCGATGCGCCGAGCACCGCCTGCCAGGTATTCCCGTCACCGAAGGCGGGGAAGAAATAGGACAGCGCGCTGAAGACGATTACCGCGTAGGACACATTGCCGACCCATGCGCTGATCCAATAGCCCCAGGCGCTGTTGAAGCCGATGAAGGGGCCGAAGCCGGCTTTGGCATAGGCGTATGGGCCGGCATCGAGTTCGGGCCGACGCACCGCCAGCGACTGGTAGACGAATACCAGCGCGAGCATGCCGGCGGCCGTGACGGTCCAGCCGATCAGGATAGCAAGCGGGCCAGCGCCGGCCGCCATATTCTGGGGCAGGCTGAACACACCCGAGCCTACCATCGAGCCGATGACGAGCGCGGTTAGCGATCCCAGTCGCAGCTTGGTCGTGGCCGGACTGGCAGATTCTTCCCGCATAGGGATATCGAGGTCTGTTGTGGCCATGAGGCCCTCCCACCTTTGGAATGATAGGAGCAGTTCAACAGGAATGGTGCCTGGCAGCCTTGACGCCGGTCAAATCTGGATTGGCGCCGGAGCCGACCGCAAATCGCGCCCCCTAGAGGAACCGCATGGTGCAATAGCCCGCAGTCGCAGCGGTCAAGGTCATGCCGGCCAGCGGTAGCCAGAATTTCACCGGCCCTGCGGACATCGCCAGGCACAGGCGTCCAATGGCGTTCGCCATCAGCGCCGTCAGCACGGCTTGCCCGATGGTTTCGATGGAAATCGAGTGCTTGGCCAGCCGCAAGGCGCTGAGCACCGAGGCATCGACATCAAATGCACCCGCGATCGCGGAACTCGCCAGCAGGCCCTGTTCCTTGAATTGGAGTGCCAACGCGGCGCTCGCTGTCGAGGCGAATGCGAACAGGAGTGCAAAGATCAGCAACGGCATCAGTTCGAATGGATTGCGCGTCGCGCCAGGGCTTTCCGGCCTTTGCCCGGGGATTGCCAATGCGATTGTTCCGCAGACGCCGAATGTCAGCGCCGCGGCGAGCGCGGGTAAGGCGATGAACGCGGTCACGCCCGGGGCCAGTATCAGAACCACGAGGCAGACACGCAGGATCGAGACCATCGCGGCCAGCGAGGCCGCGCCTGACAGGGACAAGGAATTGTTCGACGCGCTGGCAGTACGAGCCAGTGACAAGGTGACGGCAGTTGATGACACGACTGCACCGGCAAGCGCGCTCACAATCAAACCGCGGGCGTTTCCGAGGACACGTACGGCGACGTAACCAGCGAACGAAATTGAGGCCATCAGCACCGTCAGGAGCCAGATCTCCCGCGGGTTGAAGCCTTCCCATGGGTCAAACGTGCGGTTCGGCAGCAGGGGCAGGATTATGGCGGTCATCACCGCCAGGACCAATGCCGAGCGAAGCTCGATCCAGGTCAGGCGTTTCAAAAGCCCATGCAGGATTTCGCGGCTGGCGAGTAACGTCGCCAGCGCCGTGCCGCCCGCGGCGGCCACGCGAAAATCGCCGGCCACGCAGAGCGCGCCAAGGGCAAACACAGCCAGGCCCGCGATAACGGTCGTGACACTGAAATCCTCATCGTGCGCGGCTTCGCGTGCCTTGTACCAAGCGAAGATCCCGGCGAAGGCGAGGAAGCCGGCGATCAAGACGGAAATCGCATTGAGCGCTTCGGCCAACGCCGCGATAATGCCGCCGAGAAGTCCCGCAATGCCGAATGTCCGAATACCCGCCGTGCGGCTATGAGCCGGCGCGTCGCGCTCCTGCCAGCCGCGCTCCAGGCCGACGAGCAACCCGATCGCCAAAGCGACGCCAAGTTGGACTATGAGAGAGTCCATGGTGGGCATGCCCTTGGCCGGATTGCGGATGCATCCAGCCGGTGTCGACCAGCAGTCATACAGCCTGCTTTCCGCCATGCGCGCCGCGCCAAGTCAAGCCTCCATCGCCTCACGGCCCGAGACTTCCACGATGAATATCCTGAAGAACACATGCGGGAGATGTTCGGCGACCGAGGACGTAGCCGGCTTGAGCGCGCCAGGCTCCCACCAGTCGGTGTGCCTGCTCAGCAATGACCATGCGTGATCCAGTTGCACCTTGTGGCCGATCCGGTCCGGAAGTTCCTCATACCTGCCATTGACGATGACGCTCTTCCAACCTCGGGCAGCGCCATGTTCGTCGACCTGCACGGACACGAGCGGATTGGCGCGCATCCAGTCGATCTTCTTGCCCGGCATGGAAAAGGCATAGAGGTGGTTGTCGGCATGGGCGTAGTAGAAGGGCACGATATAGGGTTGCCCGTCCTTCGCGCAGGCAAGGCGGCCGACGCGATTGGCCGTCAGCATTTTCGTGCATTCCAGAGTCGAAAGCGTGCGGATCTGCATCGGTATAACTCCTAAGTGCCGGCTTTGTGCCGCGATTTGCCCGCGGCGTTTGCGCCGGAGTGTCTTCTTTCGGCAATATGGCGCCGATCCTCGCGCGCCATAGCCATCATCTCGAGGACCTCGCTGTCGGAGAGCTGCGGAAAGCTGCCATAATAATAGCCGAGCGCGCGAAATCGGGCAGGCTGAATGAGACAGATCGTCAAATCTGCTTCCTGCGCCAGCTCTTCCACGGTCTCCGGCGGCGCGACAGGAAGTGCGACGACGATCTGTCGCGGCGACCGTCGCTTCAACGCCCGGATGACCACTTTCATCGTCGTTCCGGTCGCCGCTCCGTCGTCAACGACAATCGCGGTTTTGCCGGCCACCGACTGGGGCAGCTCTTTTCCGCGAAATATTTCCCGACGCCGCTCCAACTCCGGCCGTTCCTGCGCGATCAAAACACGTAATGCGCTGTCGCCGAGAGCGTAGGCCTCCACGATCTCACGGTTAAGAACGACGTCCGGCGGATCTCCGTCCACGATGGCGGCCACCGCCAGTTCCGGATTGCCAGGTGCTCCGACTTTTCGAACGATCATCAGATCCAGCGGTGCCTTCAAGACCTTGGCAATCTCGGCGGCGACCGGAACGCCACCGCGTGGCAAGGCCAGCACGATCGGATTCCTCAGCTGAAGCGCCTCCAAAGAGGCTCCGAGCTTCTGTCCAGCGTCCTGCCGATCGCGAAACATCGCTCATCCCTCCGGCCAGAGTTGGCGCAGCGACTTCTTCATCGAGTTTCGGACCTGGACGATTTCGCCATGCGAAATGTGACGGTCGAGAAGTCGGAACACCGCACCAATAGCCTTGTCGACGTCGATCTCCGGCTCGTAGCCAAAGCTGTCGCGAACGCAAATGACGAAGTCGCGCTTCTTGCGTTCCCACGCCGGTTCGGCCGGGTTCCACCCTTCGAAATAGATGCCTCTGATCAACGTCGGCAACTGGGCGGACAGATCGGCCATTTCTTCAGGCGAGAGCCAGTCGCGCAAGGTGTGCAGGACGGCCTTCAACAGCCGGAACGCGCTTTGTTCGTTCCAGTCCAGATCCTTGGCGAGCTCGTTTACCCATTGCTGGGCCTGCTCGGCGGCATGTGTGATTGAAGCGTGCGAAACAGAATGTGTCATGGCTGCGATCCTTGAACGTGGTTCCTTCTCCTCCATTGGAGCTTCGCGCATTGCGCTGGACCAAAGTTCGACGTCGTCGATTTCAGCCGCCCGACGTTGCCGTCAGCAGCGGAACGATCCGGTCGCTTTTGGCGACCGAGGGCCGTCCTGCCGAGCCGTAGGGAATGCCGAGCGCGTCCCATGTCTCGACCAGCGCGTCCTGCAGTCCAGCGATCAGCGCATCCGAATGGAACGGCGTCGGCGTGATGCGCAGCCGCTCGGTGCCGCGCGGCACGGTCGGGTAGTTGATCGGCTGGATGTAGATGCCGTGCACGCCGAGCAGGCGGTCGCTGGCCATTTTGCAAAGCTCGGGATCGCCGACCAGAACCGGCACGATATGGGTTGGCGAGTCCATCACCGGCAGGCCGGCGGCGGCAAGCACCTGCTTGGTCCGGGATGCCTGCTGCTGCTGGGCATCGCGCTCGGCCTGCGAGCGCTTGAGATGCCGGATCGAGGTGGTGGTGGCCGCGGCGATCGCCGGCGGCAGCGCCGTGGTGAAGATGAAGCCGGGCGCATAGGAGCGCACCGCGTCGATCACCGCGCTGGTGCCGGTGATATAGCCGCCCAGCGTGCCGAAAGCCTTGGCCAAGGTGCCCTGGATGATGTCGATGCGGTCGGCCAGGCCCTCGCGCTCGGTGATGCCGCCGCCGCGCGGTCCGTACATGCCGACAGCATGGACCTCGTCGATATAGGTCATGGCGTTGTAGCGCTCGGCGAGCTCGACGATCTCCCGGATCGGCGCGATGTCGCCGTCCATCGAATAGACGCTTTCAAAGACGATCAGCTTGGCGCGTTCGCGCCCCGCCGCCTGCAGCAGGCTTTCCAGATGCGCGACGTCATTGTGGCGGAAGATCTTCTTCTCGGCGCCCGAGCGGCGCACGCCTTCGATCATCGAGGCGTGGTTCAGCTCGTCCGAGATGATCAGGCAATTGGGCAACAGCCGCGCGATCGTCGAGATCGAAGCTTCGTTGGAGACGAAGCCGGAGGTGAAGACCAGAGCCGCGTCCTTGCCGTGCAGGTCGGCAAGCTCATGCTCGAGCTCGACCAGCGGGTTGGAGGTGCCGGAAATGTTGCGGGTGCCGCCGGCGCCGGAGCCCATCTTGCCCGCCGCGTTCTGGAACGCGGCGATGACGTCCGCGTGCTGGCCCATGCCGAGATAGTCGTTGGAGCACCAGACGGTGATTTCCTCGGCGCGGCCGTTGGAGCGCCAGATGGCGCGCGGAAACTTGCCCGCGATACGCTCGAGGTCGGCGAAGACACGATAGCGACGCTCGGCGTGGAGCTGGTCGATCGCATCTTCGAAGAACCGCTGATAGTTCATGATGAACTCCTGTTCGGGATGCCTTGGCCGGCGGCGGCAGGCCTTATCCTCAGGGTCACCATACTTGGTTTGCGAGCCTTGACTTTGAGCCACATCAATTCGCAACTCCAACTCGATTAAAGCGATAGAGCGGAAGTCATCGAGTGTTTGCTGGGTCTTGAAAGGCGTCCCTCTCCACAATCCACCCGCCCGCCCAAACGGAGACGCAGGCTGACTTTCCTGGCAGGGCCTCGTCCGCGTTGGTCTGGTCGGGGCGGACTTTTATGCTCCATCTAAAATTCGGCTAAAGGTAGCCGGCTTGGTCCGAAATCACTTGCAAAACTGATTCAAATCAAAGCGCGCGGCGGCGTCTCGATTCACGATGATCGGATGTGGAATCCAATAGCAAGCGCCCCGTTTGGCCGAAGCCTCGAACTAGCCGTTCTAGACGAGGATGGCCTGCACGCGCTTGTTTTTCCTTGCGAAAAGGGCCGAGAAGGATGGGTGGATGTCGCTAAGCGCGTTCGTGTCGACATCAGGCCGACCCACTGGCGAGACTGGAATCCAAAAGAGCGGCGTGCGAGCTTGCTGCGAGACCTGTCCTGACGGTTGCCTCAAAGCGTAGCGGTGTCAGGAATCAAATATCGCCTTAGGACGTGTCGATAATTTATCGCGCTAATTTTTGGGATTGCGGCTTGATTGTATAGTTCCATTCACCGTGGAATTCGTTGCGAATGATGTTCAAGCTGGCCATGTCCTCGTCGGAGACTTTGATCCCGGCGGGATAGCGGTTTTCATCAAGTTCGCAACGAACGGTCAGTCCCGCCGTCGAGGTTGTGGCGCCGATGAGTTCGACGATGGTGCGATAATCGGTGAGCGGTCGTCCACGCCAGTTTCTCGAGATGAACGAGAAGAGGCGGTGTTCGATCTTGTTCCATTTGCTGGTGCCGGGCGGGAGATGGAGGACAGCGATGGTCAACCCCAACTCGTCGGCCAGCTTTTGGAGTTCGACTTTCCACAGGCGCACGCGCGAACCGTTGCTTCCGCCGCCGTCGGCGGTGATCGTCAAGGTATGAGCGTGCGCGTAGCGATCACGCCCCATGCTGATCCACCAGGAGCGTATGGCGTTGACGGCGAAGGCAGCGGTATCGTGGTCGATCCCGACGCTGACCCACCCTTTGTCATCGGCGATATCATAAATACCGTAGGGCGCGGCACGACCGAGCTTCGGGTCGACGAAATCATGGACGCGGACCGGCTCTGGTGCTCCGGCCGGTCGGTATTCACGTCCGCCATTCTTGAAGTCGCCGACGAGTTCTTTCTTCTTCGTATCGACGGAGATCGCAGGTTGACCGGCCGTAATGGCGTCCTTGACCGTCCTGGCGATGTGCTGGAACTGTGCGTCGCGATCGACGTGGCTCGATCCCTCCAGCGTCTTTCGATTGCCCTGAAGAGAATACCCAAGCGTTTTCAACAGAGTACCGACGACGTCATGACCGACACGATGGCCCATGGCGCAAAGCGCCGCCGCCAAGTTCCGCAAGCTTTTCGATGTCCACTTCAAGGGTGACATCGGATCGCCACGCGTGGCGGGGTCGACAAGCCTTTCCAGGTCGCTGAGAAGTGTCGGATCCGTCTGCGTCAAAGGTTTGCGTCCGGCACCCTTGCGCCGGATGCCGCCAAGAGCTGAATCCGGCGCCGCGCCGCGCAGTTCCCGCAATCCATATCCGATGGTGCTACGCGCGATCCCCGTTGCCGCGGACACCGCCGCGATCCCGCCCCAGCCCGCGGTGAGCGCTTCCGCCGCCGCAAAGCGGCGACGACCACGCTCGTCCAGCACGGGGCTAACCGCATCATAGCGGAGCTTTATAGCGGCGACATCGATCACCGCCCATGTCTACAAAGCAACGCAGGATTTCGGAATCCCCCAAAACGAGCTTTATCGATTCAGCAATTTATCGACGTGTCCTTAGTGTCTGGGTTCGGCGATCAACGCCATGCGCACCAAGTGTGAGAGACTGCCCGCACCCATCTTGCTCATGACATTGGCACGATGGATTTCAACCGTGCGCGGGCTGATCCCGAGATCGTAGGCAATCGTCTTGTTCGGCAGACCGGAGACGAGCCCGTCGAGCACCTGGCGCTCACGTTCCGAAAGAGTGGCAAGATTCTTCCGGATCTCAGTTGATTGCGGGTGTGCCGCGATGGGATGGCTGCGGTGGTTCAGGGCCGAACGCAGCGAATCGATGAGAATCTGGTCGTCGAACGGCTTTTCGATGAAGTCGGCGGCGCCTTCCTTCATCGCCTGGACGGCAAGCGCGACATCGGCGTGCCCCGTCATCACAATCACCGGCACGCTCAACCCGCGGGATTTCAGTTGCCGCAGGAACTCGATGCCATCGATACCGGGCATGCGCACATCGGTGACAATGCAGCCCTCGACTTCCTTCGGTTCTGTCGCCAAAAACGCGGTCGCCGACTCATAGAGGCGCACGGCAAAGTCGGCCGTCGCGAGAAGAAAGCCTAACGATTTGCGGACATCGACATCATCGTCGACCACATGCACGACATCACTGGCCACTATCGACCTCTTCCTTTTCTACTGCGCGCAGAGTGAAGCGGAAGGCGGTTCCGCCACCAGGCATCGACTCAGCCCAGATATGACCGCCGTGCGACTCGACGATAGTGCGACAAATAGACAGTCCGACGCCCATCCCCTGCTTCTTCGTGGTGACGAAGGGCTGGAAGAGTTGGGCCGAAACCTCCGGCGCCAATCCCGGCCCGGTATCGATCACACCAACCTCTGCCATCCCGTCATGCCGGGCCCTGGTAGTGACACGCAGCTCGCGGCGCGCCGCGCCCTGCATGGCCTCGACGGCGTTCCTCATAAGGTTCAGCAACACCTGCTCAATCTGAATTCGATCGGTCAGGACGAGTTCGGCCGCCGGGTCGAGATCGTAGGTGACACGCACATCTGCCTCCCTCGCACCGACCAGAGCGAGGGATGAGGCGTCCTCGATAAGGGCTGGCAGGCGTTCGACCTGGCGCTCGCTTTCTCCTCTGGCAACGAAGTCCCTGAGACGACGAATGACGTCGCCGGCGCGCAAGGCCTGCTCTGCTGCTTTTTCGACAGCCTCTCGCAACATGGTCGCGTTCTCGTCGTTGCTTTTCTCAAGCAGGCGGCGACTGCCTTTGAGGTAATTGGTGATGGCTGTCAGCGGCTGGTTGATCTCATGCGCCAATGTCGAGGCCATTTCCCCCAGCGCGGTGAACCTTGCCATGTGGAGCAGCTCCTGCTGCTGTTCCTGCATCCTCGCTTCCGTTCTATGGCGCTCGGTCAGGTCGCGACAGAAGCCCGTGAAGAAACGGCCCGTTCCCGGATGCATTTCGCCCACGGCTAGTTCCATTGGAAAGGTCGAGCCGTCCTTGCGCATCCCAGTCACAGTGCGTCCAAGTCCTATGATGCGGCGTTCGCCGGTGGAGAGGTATCTGTGCAGATAGCCGTCGTGCTCCTCCCGATAGGGGGCGGGCATCAGCAAACTGACATTTCGACCGATGACTTCGCTGGATTTGTAGCCGAACAGCGTTTCGGCAGCCGTGCTGAAGGACTGCATCAGCCCCTGTTCGTCGATTACGACCATGGCATCGGGCACGGTCGCCAGGATCGAACGCAGGTGATCCTCACGCAGCTGCAGCGGCGGCGTTAGCGAAGGACAGCTCGCTGACGTCCGTGCCTTGAACGAATATCGCCGTGATCCGGCCGTCCTTTGCTCTAATGGGCTGATAGACGAAGTCGAGGATGCGTTCTTCCGCAACGCCCGTTTCGACGTTGCGATAGACGACCTTGACGCTTCGGCCCACATAGGGTTCGCCGGTCTCGTAGACGCGATCCAGCAATTCGAAGAAACCTTGGCCCTCGAGATCGGGAAAGGCTTCGCGCATCGATCTGCCAATGACTTTTCGCTGGCCAACCATTCGCTTGTAGGCGGCATTCGCCAGCTCGAATACGTGCCCGGGCTCTCTGAGCAACGTCATGAAACCTGGTGCCTGCTCGAACATCGATGCAAGCAAATCATGTTCCGGCAAATCGTCACCTCGCGGCAAGCCGCTTGGCGGGGCGGCCGCTTCGGCGATGATTTCCGCGGAAGCTGGGTTCTTCTGGGTCACATTCATTCTGCATCAGGAGGAACACTGACGATCGCTGGTTTAGCATCCATGCAGGCATTCGCAAACATGGAGCTGCCGGAGTTTGATTAGCGTCAAGGTCATGCACCTCGCGGAATGGCACTCATCAACCAATCATCATCTCCTGAAGGTGCCGCATGTCCTACAAAACGATTGTCGTCAACTTGGCCGTCGATGCCGATCCCGCGCCAATCGTTAAGCTTGCGGGAGAATTGGCGCACCGCTTCGATGCTCACCTCGTCGGCTTCGCTGCCGCGGACGTTCCGCCTTTGGTAACCACGGGTGAAGGCCTAGTCTACGAAGGCGAGGTCATGCAGGTCAAACGGCAGGAGATCGAGAAGCGCCTTGCCGAACTGCGCGACATTTTCGAAAGCCGCGTCCCGCACTCCATCAGCAGCGAATGGAAACAATATATTTGCGGTCCGACTCGCGCTCTCGGGCTGGTAGCCCGTTCAGCTGACCTGATCGTGACAGCCGATGGCGGCGAGGATGTCTTCCGCGCCCTCGATATAGGAAGCCTAGTGCTCGGGGCCGGTCGCCCCGTGCTGGTCGCGGCTGGCTATGCCGAACACCTGATAGGGAAAACCGTACTGGTCGCTTGGAAGGACAGCCGGGAGGCACGAAGAGCCTTGTCCGATGCCTTGCCGCTCCTCGCCAAGGCTGAAGAAGTTGTCGTCGCCACAATGGAAGCCGCCTCGGAAACGGATGTTCGAGACAGCCTCGCCGACGTCGCGCTGTTTCTGGAACAGCATGGCATCTTGGCGCGGACCGAAGTGATCGCCGGTGCCGCGGATGGCGAGGGGCTCATTGCGTTTGCTCGCTCGGTGGGCGCCGACCTGATCGTTTGCGGGGCCTACGGCCACAGCCGGCTCAGGGAATGGGCCTTTGGCGGCATCACACGCTCTCTGATTGGCGAGAGCGGCATCAGCCGCCTGTTTTCGAATTGACTGCACGACCATGGTGACAACAACGGCAGATAGCCCGGATCGGCTGGACGGCGGTCCAGGTGAGGAGCGACCGATCAGCCGCTTTTCCGGCCATGTCGAGGCTGCATACTGGTCGCTCGCCACCGATGAGCTTGTGGGCCGGCTGGAAACCTCAACTTCCGGCTTGTTAAGCGTTGATGCTGCTATCCGGCTGGCCAAATTCGGTCGCAATGCACTGGCGCCTCGGGCCGGCGGATCGGCGCTAAGCGTATTCGCGCGGCAGTTTCGCAGCCCGTTGGTCCTGATCCTGGTCTTTGCCGCCGCCGTTTCGGCGTTCGTGGGGGAGGGGCATGAAGCTGCAATCATCGGCGTGATTGTGCTTGCCAGCTGCGCCCTCAGCTTCACTCAGGAATATGGGGCGTCTCGAGCGATGGAGGTGCTGCAGCAGCGCATCTCCCGCAAGTCGACCGTGCTGCGGGACAGCTTCGAACGCACCGTCGATGTCGAGGAGATCGTTCCCGGCGACGTTGTCTGCCTGTCGGCTGGCAATCTCATCCCTGTCGACGGCGTCATCCTGGAGTCGCGGGATTTCAACGTCAGCGAATCCGTTCTGACCGGCGAAACTTTTCCCGTCGTGAAGTCCACCGGCCGCTCCGCGCCCGAAGCCGGCATCGCGCAACGGACCAATGCCGTATTCACCGGCACCTCGGTTCGCAGCGGAACGGCAAAGGTGCTGGCAGTCGCCACGGGGGCGCGCACCGAATTCGCATCGATCGCCGAAGCATTGGAGCGACGGATACCTGAGACCGAATTTGCCCGCGGCATCAGGATGTTCGGATATCTGATGACCGAGATCATGCTTGTGATCGTCATCCTGGTGTTCTTTGCCAATGTGATGCTCAACCGGCCCTTCGTCGAATCCCTGTTGTTTTCACTGGCGCTGGCGGTTGGTCTGACGCCCGAACTGCTTCCGGCGATCATCAGCGTGACCTTGGCCCGGGGCGCCCGGACGATGGCCGCCGGCGGTGTCATCGTGCGACGTCTCGAGGCGATCGAGAATCTCGGCAGCATGGACCTGCTGTGCACCGACAAGACCGGGACGCTGACCGAGGGCGTCATTCACCTCGATGGATCGTTCGACGTGGAGGGCAATGCGTCGACCGACGTCCTGCTTTTCGCCCGGCTCAACGCTACTTTGCAGACGGGCCTGAAGAATCCTCTTGACGAGGCGATTGCGGGCGCACCGCATGGACAGGAGGATTTGTCCGGCTTCACCAAGATCGATGAGATCCCCTACGATTTTGTGCGCAAGCGCCTGTCGGTCGCCGTGCAGGACAGCAAGCGCGAACAGATACTTATCACCAAGGGAGCCGTACAGAACGTCCTCGATGCTTGCGGCTTCGTGCAAGGTTCGCATGGCTTGACGCCCCTGGGCGCGACGGAACGCAAGGCGATCGACGAACGATTCAGACGCTGGAGCGCGCAAGGCTATCGGGTTCTCGGCTTGGCGACCCGGCGATTTCAGAGCAAGGCGGGCGTCAGCCGTGACGACGAGACTGAAATGGCGTTCGCGGGGTTCCTGCTGTTTCTCGATCCGGCAAAGCAGGGGGTGCGGGAGACATTGTCGGCGCTTGCCGACCGAGGCATCGGCGTGAAGGTCATTTCCGGCGACAACCGCTATGTCGCGGCGCATCTGGCCGAGGCCGTGGGCCTGCGGGCCGACAGGATCATGACCGGCGAGGATCTATCGAAGCTGACGAAGAACGGGCTTCTGGCCGGAGTCCGCAATACCGATCTTTTCGTCGAGATCGACCCGAACCAGAAAGAGCGCATTGTCGAGGCATTGCGCCGGAGCGGCCATGTGGTCGGCTATCTGGGCGATGGCATAAACGACGCGCCAGCGCTTCATGAGGCAGACATCGGCATTTCAGTCGATACGGCTGTCGATGTGGCTCGCGAAGCCGCGGACATCATCCTGCTCAAGCGCGACCTGAGCGTGTTGGTGAGGGGCGTCGACGATGGCCGCAAGACCTTCGCCAACACGATGAAGTACATCTCCATCACGACCAGCGCCAATTTCGGCAATATGATCAGCATGGCCGCCGCCTCGCTTTACCTGCCGTTTCTGCCGCTGCTGGCCAAGCAGATCCTGCTGAACAATTTCCTCTCCGACATACCGGCCCTCGCGATTGCGGGTGACAATGTCGATGTTGATCAGGTGCGCCGTCCGCGTCACTGGGATATTCATTTCGTGAGACGTTTCATGGTGAGTTTCGGACTGGTGAGCTCGCTCTTCGACTTTGCAACCTTCGCGTTCCTGCTTCTGGCCGTTCATGCCACGGCAGCTACATTCCAGACCGCGTGGTTCGTGGAATCCGTGCTCACCGAGCTCGCTATCGTGCTCGTCGTGCGGACCCGCAGGAGACTCTGGCGCAGCCGTCCGAGCCTGTTGCTTGCTGGCCTGGCCGTCGGCGTCGGTGTTGTCGCCATCGCCATTCCTTTCGCCCCGTTCGCCGGCTGGTTCGGGTTCGTGCCTCTGGCAACACCGGTACTGGCAGGGCTGCTCGCGATCACAGCGCTCTACGTGCTCGTATCCGAGCTTACAAAGAGCTGGCTTTTCGACCACGGCAGCCGAACAAAGCCCAGCCGAAAAACCGCGGCGTCAAATCCGCACCGGGCCGCGCCAATCCGCATCCCGGGCTGAGCCGAAGGATGCGGTTCGATGTGGACGGCCCGATGTCCTGAAGTGCGACGTCAACCGACGACGGCGGCCTTGGCGACGTTCACGCCGAGGTCGTAGACCAGCTGCCCACCATAATAGGCTGTTACCGTGACCAGGGCGGCGCCCGCGATTTCAATGGCGGGTATGGCCGGCCCCAGCGTTTTGAGTTCGCGATTGCGCACCCATAGCGCGAGGCGGAACAGACCCCAGCCCAGAAAGCCGAAGGCGCTGATCTCGCCCAAGCCCTCGTGAATTTCGGCTATCTGGCTGCTGAATCCCGCCGCCTCGGCATGGTCGAGGGCGATGCCGCCAAAGAACCAGGTGCCAACGGCAAACATTCCCGCGGCTGCCGCGGCAAAGCTGGAAATCGTGCCCACACCAGTGCGCGTGGTAACGGCGTTGCGGTTCGCGAGCGCGGCGAGGTCGATGATCACAAGCGTGTACATCAGCACGATGGGAAAATGCACGAGAATGGGATGGATATGCTGAATTTCAGGCATTGCAAATAATTCTCCAGGAAGGTTGAGGCTATTGGTCAGTCAGGCGTCTCATCGGTTGTTAGTCGTCGCTGTCGTCAAGTTCTTCGTCACCGCGCCCGGTGGACCTGTCGCCGCCACATTCGTCTTCGCCGACACTTTTGACCGCCTTGGGACCGGTGGCGCTCATCATGGGGATGGCCTCAAGGTCGATTGTCGGGGAAGACGTGGCGGGTGCGGTTGCGCATGATCCATGGTCGGATTCTGCGGCGACGGGTATGACAAAGGCGACTAGACCTCCAAGAGCGACAATTAGGACAGGAAGATTGCGCATGGTTTCAGCTCCTTCTCTGCGCGACCACCATCGGGCGCGGCGGCCCTTGATAGAGACGTGTTCCTTGCTGCCGGCTGACGATGATTGACAGCGGTTTGACAGCTTCGGCATGCGACAGGCCTCTTCGATGAAAATCGTGTTGATGCGCCTGGCCGCGCTGGGGATCGCCGCACTTGTGCTGGCCACGCCGTTGGCCGCCGCCAGGGCGCACAATGACGACGATGAGGTCGCCGCCGGCGCCAGGACCGGATCGGCAGGGGGAAACGGGGTGACCCGCGGCAACGCTGTCTGCTCTGCCGCATTGGCGGCACCCTGCGTGTCGATCAGATCGTTGTCGGGAAGCTTGCCCGCTTGATCCCATGCATAAGCCCCGGACGAGGCGACCACGAAGGAGACAAGGCGATCTGTTTCACAAGCGCTGTTCCAGTTTCGAGCTCGGCGCAATCGGCTCGAGAGCCGGCGGCGCCAATGTGCTGAAAGCCACTGCCCGCGTCACTTTTTGGGGAGCGCTGGCAATGGCATTGACCGCAGGCATTGGGGCAATATTCGGTACCGCCAGCTAGGTTTCTGGGCGAGAAGATCGGCCCGTCGGGCGAAGCAATTTCACGAAATGGATAGCCCTCCTTGATCGAGATCAACGTCGCGAGCCGCCTGGGATGGCAATGAATTGTCATCTGAGGAGTATGACGACATGAGCTTTCTGGAATATCTGATCGGGGTTGACGCCAGAACTGCCTTGATGGAACGGATGATGCAGAAGATGGGCGTCGACAGGCAGCTGAAAGTTGTGGCGGATCACGCAGCCGTCACCAGTCGTGCCGGTGACCGGTGCAGGTCTTGCGGCCATCAGGACGAATGTGCGGTCTGGCTCGACGAAACCGAGCATGCCGACCATCCGCCGGCCTATTGCCGCAACAGCGACCTGATCGCTCGATTGCAGTCCCTCCGCTGACCCCTTGGCGGCCCCGTCGGCTTGAACTCGAAGGACTTAAGGGATGACGCGCAAGCGATTGTCGGTGATCCTGGCGGGACTGCTCTTCCTGGGCGCGCTTTCGGACTTACCTTCTATGCGCTCGGCCAGATGGCAGGAAAGCGCGAGCAAATAGCGGCCGACTGATGTCGAATAGCCTGTTTCTTCTGGAAGCCTTTCTGCTCTTTGTCGCTCCGGGGCCAACCAACGCTCTCCTGATGGCGGGCGCGGTCAAGCGCGAGCAGGCGACCAAACTACTGGCGGCACAGGCGTGCGGCTATGGAATGGCGGCGGGTTTCTGGCTTTTGTCGCGTCCCTTGATGCCGCCTGACGCCATTGAGATGCTCAAATTCGTCGCGGTTGGATGGCTTTCGATCCTGGGGCTGCGCCTGATAGCCAGCAATTCGATCGACGTATCGCAACGCCGCGATGGCCTGTCCGTGCTGGCAACCACCGTGCTCAATCCCAAGGCTTTCGTCTATTGCCTGGCGATGGTGCCGATGGATGCCGGTCCGGGTAATCTCGGCATCTTTTGGATGCTGCTCGTAGGGACCACCGCGGTTACAGGATCGCTATGGGTTTTGCTGGGCAAGCGGCTTCGCGGAAGCAGGCGGATAGCCGACAAGGTCGCGGGCGCGGCGCTTTTTGGATTTGCCCTGCTGCTGCTTCGACCGTTGTTGATAGCGGCTGCGGTCTAACGTTCTACAGGAAGCGATAAGGCCGATGCACGCTCGTCAGGAGACGAGCACGACCGACAGCGGTCCGGCGTAGAAGAGCTTGTCGGTGACTTTCTTGACCCCGGCGACGTTCTCCGCGGCAACGATAGCGGCCTTTCGCTGGCGCTCGTCGAAAATGGCGCCATTCAGTTCGACCTCTCCTTTCTTGACGGTGACGCCGATGAGGTCGCCGCCGACACTCCAGGACTGCCCCTGCAACTCGGCAAGAATGTTCCTGCGTATGACCTCGTCGTCGACAGTCGCGGAGCCTGACCTGGGCAGAGTGCGAAGCAGGACACGCATCAGATCGGAGCGGCTGACGATGCCGACGATCTTCCCCGCGTCAAGGATAGGCACGTTCTTGATGTCGTGGGTCGCCATGAGGTCTACAATCTCGGCGAGCGAAGCGCCAGGCGCTGCCGAAACGACGCTGGTGCTCATAACCTCGGCCACTCGGCGGCTGCTCGACCGGACATACTCGTCGGCGAGCTTGCCAGGACCGACAAGAAATTCTAGCCAGCGAGGCCGCGCCCTTCTGATGCCAAGTTCGCTGCGGCGCAGGAAATCGCCCTCGCTAATGACGCCAGCCAGCGATCCATCGTCTCCCAGGACCGGCAGGCAGCGGATGTTCCTGGTCAGCATCAGATTGGCCGCTTCGGCGACTGAGGCAGAGGCGGTGATCGTGACCACCGGCGTCGTCATGATGTCCCGAACTTGCATAGAAATCTCCCGCTTTTGGTCAGCTTCTTTTTCGGATGCCGGAAGCGACGCTGCCTTGATCTACGTCAGTTTGTTCGGTGGCCTTCGCTGTTTTGCCGGTCAGGCTCGATCAGTATCCGCTCGGCAGCTCCGTCGAGATCCTCGTACTGGCCGCTGCGCATAGCCCAGAGGAAGCCAGACAAGCCGAGCGCTCCCAAAGACAGGGCCACTGGTATGAGATGGACGTGAGTGGTCATGGACGAGCCGCGTGGATGACATCGGTGCGGCGTCGGGCCGTCACAGCTTCAGGCGCGGCTTCCGCCACTGTGTGAAGCCGCATCGCATTTGTAATAACGATCAGGGAAGAGGCACTAATCGCGATCGCCGCGATGAGCGGCTCGACAAGCTGCAGCTCGATTGCGTTTTGGATCCAAGGCGGCTGCCGCCTTGGCCGGCATTTGCGATGGATCAAAGCTCGATCGTTCTTCGCCGGATAGATCGATGACGATCGGTCTTGACACCGAGCCGTCGTGAACCGGTGGCAGCGTCGATGCGTTGTGCCTCAGCCGGATCGGCTTAAACCATCGAAGGAGTCGGAAAATGACCGAGCGTCCCAGCGCCAATCGCTTGTCTACCCAGGAATTGCACGACATAGATGCCTACTGGCGCGCCGCCAACTATCTCACCATCGGGCAGATCTATCTGCTCGACAATCCGCTGCTGCGCGAGCCGCTTCGGCTGGAGCATGTCAAGCCGAGGCTGCTTGGCCATTGGGGAACGTCGCCGGGCCTCAGTTTCATCTATGCGCATTTGAACCGGGTAATCCGGCAACGCGACGCCAATGTCATCTATGTCTGCGGTCCCGGCCATGGCGGACCAGCGATGGTCGCCAACACCTATCTCGAAGGCGCTTACAGCGAGATCAATCCGGATATCGCACCGGGCGAGGCCGGAATGAAGAGGCTCTTCCGGCAGTTCTCGTTTCCCGGCGGCATCCCAAGCCATGCCGCGCCCGACGTGCCCGGCTCAATCCATGAAGGCGGCGAGCTAGGCTACGCGCTTTCGCATGCCTATGGCGCGGCCTTCGACAACCCGGATCTGATCGTCGCGTGCGTCGTCGGCGACGGCGAGGCGGAAACCGGGCCGCTCGCCGCCTCCTGGCACTCCAACAAGTTCCTAAACCCCGCGCTTGACGGCGCGGTGCTGCCGATCTTGCATCTCAACGGCTATAAGATCGCCAATCCCACCATTCTCGCCCGCATCCCCGAGGAAGAGCTGCGTGCGCTGTTCATCGGCTATGGCTACGAGCCCCTGTTCGTCGAAGGCGACGATCCCGCCTTGATGCATGAGCGGATGGCGGTCGTGCTCGACGATGCGCTCGACCGCATCAAGGCGATTCAGGACGCGGCCCGCAGCGGCGCGAAGACCGCGCAGTCTCGGCCGAAATGGCCGATGATCGTGCTGCGAACCCCGAAGGGCTGGACCGGTCCCAAGGAGGTCGACGGACTGAAGACCGAGGGGTTCTGGCGCGCCCACCAGGTTCCGCTCTCCGGCCTCGCCGAAAACCCCGCGCATCTGAGGATGCTCGAGGAATGGATGAGAAGCTACAGGCCTGAAGAGCTTTTCGATGCTGCCGGCGCGCCTGTGGCTGCGATCCGCGCCACCGCGCCGGAAGGCAACAGGCGCATGAGCGCCAACCCGCATGCCAATGGCGGCCTGCTGCGCCGGTCCCTGGAACTGCCCAGCCTGCATGAGCATGCCGTCCTGGTCGAGCGGCCCGGGGGCATCAAGGCCGAGTCGACCCGCGTGATGGGCCGTTTCCTGCGCGACGTCATGGCGTTGAACCAAAGCGCAAGGAATTTCCGCATCGTCGGACCCGACGAGACGGCTTCGAACCGGTTGCAGGACGTCTTCGAGGTGACGGAGCGCGCCTGGATGGAAGAGATACTTAGCGAGGATGTCCACCTGGCCCGGGAAGGCAGGGTTCTGGAAATTCTATCCGAGCATACCTGTCAGGGTTGGCTGGAAGGCTACCTGCTTACCGGGCGTCACGGCTTCTTCTCCTGTTACGAGGCCTTCACGCACATTGTCGATTCCATGTTCAACCAGCATGCGAAATGGCTGGATGCCTGCCGCAAGCTCGCCTGGCGGCGCCCCATCGCTTCGCTGAACTATCTGTTGTCCAGCCATGTCTGGCAGCAGGAGCACAACGGTTTCAGCCATCAGGATCCGGGCTTCATCGACGTGGCGTTGAACAAGAAGGCGGATGTCGTGCGCGTCTATCTACCGGCGGATGCCAACAGCCTGCTTTGCGTGACCGACCACGTGCTGCAGACATGGAACCGCATCAACGTCATCGTCGCCGGCAAAGCCAATTCCTGGCAGTGGCTGTCCATCGAAGAGGCGAAAGTCCACTGCAACGCCGGGATCGGCATATGGGAGTGGGCCTCGACCGACGGTGCGGCCGAGCCGGATGTGGTGATGGCCTGCGCCGGCGACGTGCCGACGCTAGAGATGCTGGCCGCAGTTCAGATCCTGAAACACTACATTCCCGATCTCAAGGTCCGTGTGGTGAACATTGTCGACCTGATGACGCTGCAGCCGAAGGAACATCATCCGCACGGGCTGTCGGATCGCGAGTTCGATGCGTTGTTCACCAGGGATAAGCCTGTCATCTTCGCCTATCACGGCTATCCATGGACCATCCATCGCCTTACCTACCGGCGGACCAATCACGACAACATCCACGTGCGCGGCTACAATGAGGAAGGGACGACGACGACGCCGTTCGACATGACGGTGCTCAATGGGCTCGACCGCTATCATCTCGTGCTCGGCGTGCTCGACCGCATTCCCGGGCCGGCCAGCGCGCACATCCAACTGAAACAGGCCATGGAAGGCAAGCTGATCGAGCATGGAGCCTATATCCGCGAGCACGGGCAGGACATGCCCGAGATACTCGGTTGGAAATGGGAGGGGTAGTCGATGACGATGGGCCAGGCTGGCAGGATACGATCCGCAAAAGCGGCTGGGACCGCTCGGCAATGACCGATGCAATTCTCGTTCTCAATGGCGGCTCATCGAGCCTGAAGTTCGCCGCCTTTCAAGGGGGCGACGAACTTCATCTGCTGGTGCGCGGCAGCGTTTCGTCAATAGGCGAGCGGCCCCGACTCCACGTTGCGCCCACGGCAACGACGCCGCCCTTCGACAGGAGCCTGGGCGAACAGCCGATCTCCATCGGCAAGGCATTCGAGGCCGTCGCGTCCTATCTGGCGGACCGCGGTCTGTTGCAACGGGTGCGCAGGGTCGGGCATCGCATCGTTCATGGCGGTCGGGAGTTTACCCGCGCAACCTTAATCGACGAGCGCACACTCGATGCCCTGCGCAAGCTCAAGCCGCTCGCCCCAATTCATCAGGCGATAAACCTGGAACTCGTCGACCTGGCCAACCGCCTTCTGCCCGGCGCCATGCAGGTAGGCTGCTTCGACACCGCCTTTCACGCGACGCAGCCCGAGCTTGCAAGACTTTATGGCCTGCCGCATGAGCTGTCGCAGCAAGGCATCGTGTCCTACGGTTTCCATGGGCTCTCCTACAGCCACATCGCCAGCGAGCTCCACAACCGTTACGGCGCTGCCGCCGGCGGCCGAACGATCGTTGCCCATCTCGGCAGCGGAGCAAGCCTGTGCGCGATGACGGAGGGCGTAAGCCGCGCCACCACAATGGGTTTCTCAACCCTTGACGGCCTTGTCATGAGCACGCGTTGCGGAGCGATCGATCCCGGCGTCCTCCTGCATCTTCTGCAGGATCGGAAGCTGTCGCCTGATGAGCTGATGGACTTGCTCTACGAGCGATCCGGCCTGCTGGGAGTATCCGGCATCTCCGGGAGCATGCAGACGCTGCTTGCGTCGAAAGACCCGGCGGCGATGCGTGCCGTCGATCTTTTCGTCTACCGTGTCGGGCGTGAGATCGGATCACTTGCCGCGGCGATAGGCGGGCTCGACACCCTCGTGTTCACTGCTGGCATCGGCGAGCATGCGCCCGTGATCCGGCAGAGAATCTGCGAAGCAGCTGGATGGCTGGGCGTCGCGCTCGACAAGGAGTTGAACGCCAACAGCGAAGAATTGGTCAGCGCCCCGGATTCCCTCGTCGACGTGCTTGTCATTCCGGCCGACGAGGAACGTGCGGTGGCCGCCAAGATAGAGCGCTTCGGCACCTCTGTGGGCGGTGGACCGTTCTAGCCTGGCAACTTGGCGCCGAGCTTCCGCTGAACAAGGACGAGCGACGCGTCGTCGGAGTCCGTTGTGACGGTGAAGCCCATTTCACGCTCGAGTTCGATCGCTGCGCGATTTTCGCGGCTTTCGATCGACTCGATCGTCTCGATGCCATGGTCGTCGGCATAGCGCGCGACATAGCCGAGAAACTCCCAGCCGACGCCGAGATGCTTGCGATCCTCGCGAATGCAGATGGCGACTTCGCCACTCCGGTCGGCCGGATCGCTGGCAAGCGTTGCCACCGCGATCAGCATTCCGTCGGTCGAAAAGGCGAGAAAATTATGGGCGTGCGGATCGTCGGAGCGGGTCATCTCCACCAGCCGCTCATGCGAAACTTCCTTCAAGGCTCCGAGGAAGCGGAAGCGCAGGTCCTCCGGCGTCACATGGGTGAAGAACTCGGCAACGATCGGCTCATCGTCGGGGCGTGCACGACGCACTTCGAAGCGAAATCCGGTGTGGGTTGTAAGTGTGGTTTTCATTTTCCGCCCCTTTCAGGATTGACGCGCGGGATTGGCTTAAATGGCCTCATTCCCCCATTGCCAGCAGCGTATCGCGCTTGAGAATTTCGATGTTGCGCAGGCTGAGCAGGCGGATAACGCCTTTCTCCTTCAGGCGGGTGAAGACTCGCGAAACGGTTTCGATGGTGAGGCCGAGATAGTCGCCGATGTCGTTCCGCGACATTGGCAATTCCACCTGCCGCAACCCGCCCTGACGCTCCGACATTTCGACGAGGAATGCCGCGACGCGCTCAATGGCGTTCTGGCGGCCAAGCACCAGGAGATGTTCCTGCGCCCGGGTCAGGCCCTTGAGCGCGAGAGGCAGCAGCTGGCGGGACATATCCGTGCCTGATGGAGCGCGGAAGGTCCGGACACCGGTTGCGTTGATCGCTTCGGCGAAGAAGTGGTGAGTGGCGTCGGCCTCGAACCCGAAGGTTTCTCCCGCCAGATGGAACGCGCTGATCTGCCTGCGGCCGTCGGCGAGCAGGCGGTAGATGCGGACCGCGCCGAATTCGACTTGGTAGAGGGCACCCGCCTTTTCGCCCTGGGCGTAGATCTCGGCGCCTGCCGAGAAGAAGCTCACCGGCTGCACGGTCGAGCCGTCAAAGATGGCGGCTGGGTTCTGCTGGGGGAGGTATGACGGCAGTTCGATCTTGGCGGAGGCGTACATGGCTGTGGTCCCGGTTGATCCGTGACAACAGCAATCGCGCAAAACCGGCAACGCCGAAATTCGGTTATGTCCCTACGGGAAACTACCTAGAGCCGAGCTCGAGAGCACCCGATCGATCCAGTTCTTGCCGTCCTAGTTGCGCTCTCTGTGCGATTGACCGCGATCAAGGCTGGCATGCCTCGGCAAGGCAACTATCGAGTCGGAACCAACCATCCAACCAAGGGAATTTGGTCATGACTTCCGACACCGTCGAAATCTGGGCTGGGATACTCGGCCTGGCCTATATTGCCGCCTTGGGCCTTTATTCGGAAATGCTTTCCGCCCGGAAGCGCAGTCGCGTTGCCGCGAGCTACGGCTTCGGTCGCCACACCAGGCCGCGCGCGTCGAGGAGCAAGCACTCGCGATAATACCGTTCCCCGTCGGACAGAGCGTTCAACTCCTCATTTCGAGGATACGTCATGAAGGCAATGGTATTGGAGAAGCCCGGTTCGCCGTTGAAGGCTATGGATCGCCCCGACCCTACGCCGCGACCGGGCGAAATAAGGCTCAGGGTCGAAGCCTGCGCCGTCTGCAGGACCGACCTGCATGTCGTTGACGGCGATCTGCCGCGGCCGAAGTTGCCGCTTGTGCCCGGCCACGAAATCGTCGGCATCGTGGACCTGGTTGGCGAGGGCGTGTCACAGTCTCGGCTTGGCCAGAGAGTAGGCGTTCCGTGGCTGGGACATACTTGCGGGCATTGCCCCTATTGTGTCGCCGGTGCCGAGAACCTTTGCGATCTGCCTTTTTTCACCGGCTACACACGTGATGGCGGCTTCGCCAGTCATGTCGTTGCCGACGAGCGTTTCGCCTTCGATCTCGACGCCACGGCGGATCCAGTGTCGCTAGCGCCACTCCTATGTGCAGGGCTGATCGGCTGGCGCTGTCTCAAGAAGGCGGGCGGCGGCAGGCGGCTAGGGATCTACGGCTTCGGCGCCGCCGCGCATATCATCACGCAAGTCGCGGTCTGGCAGGGACGTCAGATCTTCGCCTTCACGCGGTCCGGCGATGCTCAAGCACAGGAATTCGCGCGCTCGTTGGGCGCTGTCTGGGCAGGGTCGTCCGAGGAATTGCCCGCTGCCGAGCTCGACGCGGCGATCATTTTCGCCCCGGTCGGCGACCTGGTGCCAGCGGCTTTTCGGGCTGTGCGCAAAGGCGGCCGCGTGGTTTGCGGCGGTATCCATATGAGCGACATCCCGCCGATGCCTTACCGACTTCTCTGGGGAGAAAGAGAGTTGGCTACAGTCGCCAATCTTACTCGCCGTGACGCGGAGGAATTCTTCCCGATAGCGAAGCGCGCTCAGGTGCGCACGCACACAAAGGTCTATCCGCTGGAGCAGGCCAACCAGGCGCTGGAGGATTTGCGGATGGGCAGGCTGAGCGGCGCAGCGGTTCTACGGCCATGATGCCTTGGATGAGTTGGCCGGCCAGTTTGACTTGGCGCAAGGACAGCACGCGACCGCGCAAGCAGGATAGGCTCCTGCCACATGAAGACCATATTCAAGCTTGGACTTGTCGCAGCCATACTCATCACCTGCAATACCGGCGCCGTTCGAGCTGCTTCACTCGTCAAGGTCTCCCTTTGGGACAAAGGCGCAAGTACTGAGATGCCAATCGGCCTCGTCTATGCGACGCCAGGACTGGACATGACAAAAGCCACCATGGGCATGAAGGTTTCGCCCGGTGCGGTGAAAGCCGGAAGGGTCACCTTCAAGGTGAAGAATGATTCCAAGGATACCGTTCACGAAATGATCGTGATGTTTCTCGCCGACCCGAAGAAGTCCCTTCCTTACATTGACGCCGAGAACCGGGTCGACGAAGACAAGGCAGGCGACAAGGGCGTGGTTTCGGAACTGGATTCCGGCAAATCCGGATCATTTGACCGTTGATCTGAAAGCGGGAAAATACCTGCTCATCTGTAACGTGCCAGGCCACTACGGCGCCGGCATGTGGGCCGAATTTACAGTTAATCCATAGGCTGGTGGCTCTCGGCTGAAATCCGCGACCGCTTTAGCTTCGCAGCTTGGGTGAAATCGCCAGTTTCGCTCGAAATTTAGGGCACCCCTGCCAAGAAGTGGCTCGGCATTTTGTCAGCGTTGGCTTCGGCATTTGTCGGCAGGAGCCAGCACTCCCGATTGCTCTCGCGATTGTTACGGCCACCGACCTCAAAGCCCTCGCTCGCCGAGCAGACGCATTTGCCCGATCCACTTCGCCCGTTTCGCCTTGCTCGTGCTGGCGACCATGCCGAACAGCGTTTCCCTTACTGGCCTGATGCCGACAAAGTTGAGGATGCTGCGTCGCATGCCGGCAATCCCGTGGCTGAGGAACCAGATCCGGTAGACGGCCGCGGGCATTCCCATGGTCACGACCAGGCGGGCGGAGCGACCACGCAACAACGATTTGGCGAAACTCTCGCCTTTGGCTGGGTAGGCGAACGCCGTGCCTGGTCGCATCACCTGCTCGAGGAAAGCCTTCAGCATCGCCGGCACTGTGCCCAGCCAAAGTGGGAAGACAAAGACGAAATGCTCCGCCCAGACGACCGCCTCGGCAGCTTCCTTGAGACTGTCGGGGATCGCTCCGTGCTCGAACTCCTGCATCGTCCGAAGGAGCGGAATGTCCAGCAAGGCCAGATCGATCCTGCGTACGATATGGCCCGCACGTTCAGCACCATCGGCGTAAGCAGAAGCCAGGGCCCGGCAGAGCCGCTCCGGTGATGGATCGGGGTGGCCGATGACAACGAGGATATGGCGAGGCACCACTTGGCTCCTACCAACCAAGAAACTGCTAGGGCCGTTCCACGCGGGCGACCTGGTAAGTGTGCATGGCTCCGTTGCGCCTTATCGAGACATACTCGCCGGTCACGAAGCATTCGTCGTCGAGGTGAAATCCGGCCTCGTCGTCACGGTCGCCCTCGGTATAGTCGAAAAACCATTGTCCGCCCGGCTTGCGGCGCAAGCGCCCGATAAGATCGTCTTCGCCGGCTCGGAAATGGCGGACGCGGCAGAGCGCCTGGTGTGATTTCCATTCCTTGGCGTCCAGTCGTCCTTCGTCCGTGAGCGGTGCCAGCACATCATAGCCTTCCTCGCGGTCGCCTTCCGGATGGCCTTTTTCGCGAGCAAGAAGCAGGCGGATATTTCTGAATTTGGGGGTGAGGTCGTGCAATGCGGTCATGGCAAACTCCTTCGAGGCCATTCCTATCGCAGCGTCCGAGCTGGGCCTTGATCAAGGTCAAATGGCCTGACTTCGCGAAAGGTTAGCTCGTGCCTGTCGGAATATGCTCGCGAACCCAGCCAACGATCTGGCTGGCGCTCATCGCGCCCGAGATTCGCGCTATTTCTTTCTGACGATGAAACAAGATCATCGTCGGGATGCCGCGAATACTCAGTCTCGCCGCGATAGCCTGCTCTTTGTCGGAATTCAGCTTGACCAGCCGAACGTGAGGCTCAAGGGCCTTGGCGGCGGCTTCATAGGCCGGCGCCATCATCTTGCAGGGACCGCACCAGGGAGCCCAGATGTCGACTAGCACGGGCAGACTGCCGCGCCCGACCTGGCGATCGAAGTTTGCCCCATCGATGTCCTGCGGCAATCCCGAAAATAGCAGCGCACCGCACTTTCCACATTTCGCGTCGGTGCCATTCCGGCCGCGCGGCACGCGGTTGACCACCCCGCATTTGGTGCAAACCACCAGATTCTCCTGCGACATGACCTTTCGGCGCTCCTATTTCCGACTGTGCCCTAAACGCCCCTCGCCAAGCGCACGCAGCGCATTGAGGATGACGGCGACGTCTATCCCCTCCTGAAGCAACGCGCCTGCCACTGGCGTCAGGTGCCCCATGGCGGCCGCGATCATCGCAGCGCCCGAAAGCGCCAGTCCCACAATGATGCTCTGCAGGGCGATACCGCGCGTGCGCATGGCGATCCGCAACGCCTGCGCAACCGGCTGCAGGCTATCGGTCAGCACGACAACATCGGCGGCTTCCGATGAGGCCGTACCGCCGCGAGCTCCCAGCGCCACGCCAACGGTCGCCGCGGCAAGCGCAGGAGCGTCGTTGATGCCGTCACCGACCATCATCGTCGGCGCCGTCGCCTTCTCGACCTCGACCGTTTCGACCTTGTCCGCCGGCGTGGCATCGGCAAACACGGCGTCGAATTTGAGCGAAGCGGAAACTTTTTCGGCGGCCGCGCTGTCGTCGCCGGTGAGCATGACTATCCGCGTGACGCCTACCGCACGCAAAGCGCCAACCGTTTCGATAGCATCTTCGCGTATGGCGTCTCCGAATGTGAAGATACCGGCAAGTCGGCCATCCAAAGCCACGAACACCCTCAGCACTTGCGCGCTCCGGTGCCGTTTTTCAGCACTTTCCGCCCATCCTGGCAGCGGCCCGCCCCCAAGAACGAGTGGCCTCGACCCGGCGGCGACCGACATCCCGTTCACCAGACCCTTGAGGCCTTCTCCACGATGCTCGCGGACATCACAAGGTTGGGAAAGCGTTAGCTTTCTACGGCGGGCGATGCGGACGATCGAATCCGCAAGGACATGGTGGGAGGCCTGTTCGAGCGAGGCCAGCAGCCGCAGCACTTCATCGGCTTGCCGATCTGGAGCGACGTCGATCTCGATCAGCTCGGCGCCGCCGAGCGTCAAAGTTCCCGTCTTGTCGAAGATTGCGGTGCGTATCTGGGCGAGCGCCTCCAGCGCCGCGCTGCCTTTCATAAGAATGCCGGCGCGGGCAGCGCGCGATACGCCCCCGATGAACGCAACCGGCGCCGCGAGGATCAGCGGGCAAGGCGTGGCGACCACCAGAACCGCGAGCCCTCGGATCGGGTCACCCGAAAGTCGCCAGGCGATACCCGCGAGCAGGAGAGTGACCGGAAGCAGGAGCAGCGCGAAACGATCAGCGATGCGTATGAATGGCGCTTTGGCCGTTTGCGCTGCCGCGACCATGCGCACGATCGCGGCATAAGTGCTGTTGTCGGCGATGGCCGAGGCCCGCATGAAAAAGGCTTCGCCGGCATTGACTGTGCCGCTGCGCAATGCGTCGCCGGTGCCGCGACGCTCCGGCAGGGGCTCGCCGGTGACTGTCGATTCATCCAACACGGCCGAAGCGTCGATCAGGAATCCGTCGACCGGCAGCAACTCGCCGGCGCGCACCAGAAGCTCGTCGCCGACCGCTACTTGCTCGATCGGAACCGTCTCGGTGCCCTGTGCGCATTTACGATGCGCGACGCGCGGCGCCCTATCGGTCAGCGCTCTGAGATTACGTTCCGCCCTACCGCGCGCGAAGTCTTCCAGCACCGTGCCGCCGGCATACATGATGGCGACAACCACCGCTGCCAGAGCCTGCCCCAGCAGCAGAGCTGCCGACATCGAAACCAGCGCGATCGCATCGACGCCGATCCGGCCGATCCAGAAATCCCGCAAGATGGAGATGGCGAGTACGACAACGACCGGCAGGGTCGCCACTGTCCAGATTGTGTCGGGCGAGAGGGGACCAGTACCGCTCCGCCACACGCCCAACCCAAGTGCCAGACCCGTTATGGCGATGAGCAGCAGCGCGCGCCGCAGTACGGACTCGTCCATGGCGTCAGCCATCAAAGTTCGCTGATCAATTCCTGCAGCGCCCGCCATGCGAAATGCGGATTGCAGGCGCCGAGGATCATGTAGGGCTTGAAGTCGACGCCCAGCTTGACCTTCATCGTGTGCTGGATATCGATCCTCGTCAGGATGCCGAAGCCCTTGCCAGCAAGCTTTTTGGTGACATGTTCGATCGCCGCGGCAAACGGCATGTCGAGGTTTTTGCTGAAATAGTAACGCATAGGAGCCTCCTTCGACGGAATACGTTCGCCCGCAGAGCAGCTTGGTCGCAGCGTCGCTTTAGCTAGCCGCAGGAGGCCGGTGCCGCTTTGATCCAGCGCAATGAATGCTCGCCGCCTTCGGTGAATGTGGCGGCAAGGAGTTTTCCGGGATGACGATCCGAAATCTTGAATACGCGATCTCACCGAAATCCGTCGTTGTCGTCGGTGCGACCGGGCGCGAAGGCTCCGTCGGTCGCATTGTCCTCGACAACATCGTCGGCGGCGGCTTCGAGGGAGCGATTTGGCCGGTTAATCCCAAACACCCGCAGGTGGCCGGCCACCGTTGCTACGGTAGGGTTGCCGACCTGCCGGGCATTCCCGATTTGGCCGTGATCGTTACCCCTCCCGACACCGTCCCCGCTATCGTGCGTGAGTTGGGCGAAAAGGGGACGCGAGCTGCCGTCGTCATCACCGCGGGGCTCAATCACGCCAATGGTCTGCGCCAGGCGATGCTCGATGCGGCCAAGCCCTCGCTTATGCGCATCATTGGGCCGAACACCGTCGGGCTGATGGTCCCTCCAGCGAAGCTCAACGCCAGTTTCGCCCATATGGCGGCGAGGCCCGGGAACATTGCGCTGATCTCGCAATCCGGCGCGATCGCCACGTCGCTGATCGACTGGGCGGCCGAGAACAATGTCGGCTTTTCCCGGATCATTTCCCTCGGCGACATGGCGGACGTCGACGTCGGCGACTGCCTGGACATGCTGGCGGGCGATTTCCACACGCGCGCCATCGTGATGTATCTCGAAACGGTACCCAATCCGCGCAAGTTCATGTCGGCCGCGCGGGCGGCGGCGCGCCTCAAGCCGGTCATAGCAATCAAGCCTGGCCGGCACGAACAGGCGGCCAGGGCGGCGGCGACACATACAGGCGCGCTTTCGGGCGCGGACAGGGTGGTGGACGCCGCCTTGCGACGGGCAGGGGTGCTTCGTGTGGATGATCTCGCGGAGTTGCTCGATGCGGCCGAGACGGTCGCGCGCCACGCTCCCCTCGAGCGAGCACGCGTCGGCATCGTCACCAATGGCGGCGGGGCCGGCGTTCTTGCCGTCGACAAGCTCGTCGATCGTGGAGGCGAGTTGGCTGAACTTGCGCCTTCGACGATCACGCGGCTCGACCATCTGCTCCCGCCGACCTGGTCGCGTGCGAACCCGATCGACATCGTTGGGGACGCGGCGCCGGAGCGCTACGGGGCGGCGCTCGAGGCCTTGGCGGCGGATCCGGGAACGGACGTCGTCCTGGTGATGAACTGCCCCACCGGACTTGGTTCTTCGGCAGGCGCAGCCAGGAAGGTGGCCGAGCTCGGCGACGAGGGCGAGATCGGAGGAAAACCGCTTCTGGCGTGCTGGCTGGGCGAGCACACCGCGCGAGAGGGCCGGCGCGTCCTGACGGAAGCCGGTATCGCCTGCTTCGAGACGCCGGAGGACGCCGCGATCGCGGCGTCCTATCTCAGCAAATGGTCGCAGGCGCAGCGGGCGCTCCTGCGGACGCCCTCGAGCCAAGGTGATGACCGGGCCGACGGCAAGGCCGCCGCACATGCGATTTTCCGGCAGGTGGCCAGCGAAGGACGGCGCATGCTGACGGAGCCGGAAGCAAAAGCGGCGATAGCCGCCTACGGTATCGCCGTGCCTGAAACCATTGTCGCCGGCACCGTCGCGGAAGTGGCGCGGGCAGCCGGCGAGCTTCTCGAAAGCTCGGAAAGAGTGGTCGTCAAATTGCTGTCGAAGGTGGTTTCACACAAGTCCGATGTCGGCGGCGTGGTCCTCGACATCGCGACCGCCGAGAAGGCGGCGGAGGCCGCCCGGTCGATCGAGGCACGCTTGAGCGCGCAGGCGGCGGGGTCGAAGCCGGACGGCTACACCGTGCAAGCAATGGTCGCGCGCAAGCATGCGCAGGAACTCATTTTGGGCATGAGCGTGGATCCGATGTTCGGGCCGGTCATTCTGTTTGGCGCCGGCGGCACAGCTGTCGAGATTGTGAACGACACCGCGATCGCCCTGCCGCCGCTTGACGACGTGCTGGCCGCGGACGCGATCGACGCGACCAGAATAGGCCGCCTGCTTGCCGGCTATCGCGATCGCAGGCCAGCCGACCGAGCCGCGATTATCGCCGCGCTCAACGGTCTGTCGCAAATGATCGTCGACTTTCCCTGCCTGGTGTCCCTCGACATCAACCCACTGCTGGCGGACGCAGAGGGTGTGATTGCGCTCGACGCCCGCATCGAAATCGACCCGCGCCGGGTGGATGAAACGGCGCCAAATCCGGCTCTTGCGATCAGACCCTATCCGTCAGGATGGAGTCGCGATCTTCTCTCCGACGGCCTCTCCTTCCACATCCGGCCGATCATGCCGGCGGACGTAGCGCTCTATCCTGCGTTCCTGGCCAAGATTTCACCCGATGATCTGCGGCTACGGTTCCTGTCACTCCGGAAGAACTTTCCGGATCAGATGTTGAAGCGGCTCACCCAGCTGGATTATGATCGCGACATCGCCTTCGTCGCGCTGGAAAAGGACACGGGAGCGCTGGCCGCAATCGGCCGGCTTTCCTGCGACCCCGATCACAGGACCGGCGAATATGCCTTGCTCGTTCGGTCGGATCTTCAGGGCCATGGCCTCGGATGGGACTTGCTGAAACAGCTCATCGACTATGCGAAGGCTGACGGCATCGGTCGTATCGAAGGCACAATCCTCAACGAAAATTGCAAGATGCTCACAATGTGCCGGGAGTTCGGCTTCTCGATTGCGCACCATGCCAGCGAGCCGGGCCTGTCTGTAGCGAGGCTGGAGGTCAGCTAAGCGACGGCAGTGTCTATCTCATCCTGTCTTTCTGAAGCTGACCGCGGTTGAAGCCGTGCCTTCCATCAAGGCCACCATCTCGGCGGTGATTTCGGCCACCTTGCGGTCCGCCTCGATCTTGCGCCAGGTCAAAGCACCGGCGTCGCGCTGCAATTGCCGTGACAGGATGTCGACCGTGGCATCCGACGGGCCGCCCTTGCGCTCGCCGACCCGGCGCCAAAGCACGGACGGATCGGCGGCCAGCCAAAATCCTGCAAACGGGACATTCGCCTCGTTCGCGGCGCGTTCGACCTTGTCGCGATCCTTCCGTTTGTCGAATACCGCATCGGCGACGACGGAGCCGCCTTCGGCAAGGATCAGTCCCGAACGCCAGGCGATCTGGCGATAGACGCGTTCAGAGACGCCGGGCCGGTAGGCCTTGTCCGGCAGTCTTGTTTCAGCGGGCACGCCATGCATTGCCTTGCGGATGCGGTCGCTCTCGACGATCCGGGCGCCAGGCGGCGCGCCGATCCGCGGTGCAAGCGCCTCGGCTATCGTCGTCTTGCCCGAGCCGCTCAGACCACCGATCGCGATGAGCCGAGGCGGCGTTTCGGCAAGCAGGACTTGCGCAAGCTGGAAATAGGATCGCGCGTCGGCGACCAGCTTTGTTGAGTCCTGGCTGCCCTCCTCGACCTGTGTCGCGGTCACGTGAGCACGCACCGCCGCCCGCACCGCCATGAAGAAGGGCAGCAGGACGAAGCCGTCCTCGTCGTCGGCGTCGTCGAGATAGCGATTCATCACCAGATTGGCGAACTCCGGAAAACCGCGATGCCACAGGTCCATCAGCAGGAATGCGAGATCGTAAAGGACATCAACGGTGGCGATCTGATCGTTGAACTCGATGCAATCGAAGAGGCGAGGCTCGCCATCGAAGACGCAAATGTTGCGCAGATGCAGGTCGCCATGGCAGCGACGGACCCGGCCTGTCGCCTCGCGCCGGTCAAGCAGAGCGGCATGGCGGGCGAGGGCGGCGCGAAACGCCGCGTTGAGCGTTTCAATCTCCGTTTCATCGAACACGCGGCTTGTCGCAAATCCGGCTGAATTGATTGCCAGCACGCCGCCGATGTTCGCCGATCCGCCGGCAGCATGGATCACGTCGGCACTGCGGTGGTATCGCGCAATCATGCGCGCCACATTCGTCATCAGCGCGGGGGTCAACGTCCCTGCGGCGGCCATGCGATCGAGGAGGTTCGACTGATCGAAGCGAACCATCTCGATAACGGCATCAACCAGTTCGCCCGATCCATCCAAGGCAAGCTGGTCTCCCGCGCGTGTGATGCGGTGGACACCGAGATAGAGACCGGGAGCCGTTCTGGAGTTCAACTCCACTTCCTTTTCGCACGCTGCGACCCGCAATTCCGGCGTCGAAAAATCGACATAAGGCAGCTTGACCGCGCGCTTCATCTTGAATGCGCGTTGGCCGACAAGGAATATCCGGGAGATGTGGGTTTCGATCGTCTCGACGGGACCAGCGTCGCCATAGGTGGCGGGGTCCTTCAGCATGTCGACCACGGTGTCTTGGTTCTGAACGATCATCGCCTGTCGCCTTGACTTTGGTTGCCTTATCCTTCGAGTCGCCAGCTCCGCGTGCCGGGCTAGCGCTGGAGCGTCTTGACGTAACCGGCGAGGTTTTGAATCCGTTCCGTGGTCACGGCCTCCCCACCGTAGGGACCGTATTTCTTCACGTCGTCAGGCAGGAACTGATTGCCCCAGACCGGCATGTCGCGCTCGCCATGCTCCGGAACGAGGCCGCGGCCGTCGATTGTCGCGTAGACCCGCCAGTAGGGGAACTCCCCGCCATTGCGCCTCGTGAGCGTGGTCAAATTCGCAGGGCGCTTCCGCAACAATTCAGCCATCGGTCCGTCACCCCTGCCGTCCACGCCGTGGCAAACGGCGCAGGAATTCAGATATTCCTGCTCTCCGTTGCTGATCTGCTGTGCCGCCGCGGCGCTCAGCGTCAACGCGAAGAAACCCATCGTCGTCCGGAATCTCATTTGATCCGCCTCCAGCCTTTGGGTCAGGCTAAGGCGTTCCGCGCGCGCAGACGTTGATCGGGATCAATCTCGAGTAGGCCTTGCCGTGTTGCTATTGGTCATTCCTCGTCTAACTGGCCCGATGGCTGGGCGCTGCGCCCGGATCGAAGATCCGCAGAAACGATGGCTTTACCTCGCGGCTCGTGCCGGACACAGCCTCCCTTACGTTCTCGTCATCACGTTACCATTGAGCGGGTGGTACGCCGCCTCCCGGCTGGCGAGAAACGGGCGCGATCCAAAAGTATCTGCGCCTTCAGGATAACTGGGCTGAAGCCTTTCGATCTTTCGGCTGAGAATTGCGCTTGATTGACAGTGGCGAGGTCCAGCTTGGCCGCCGCTGTCCCGCCGCAAGTGAGGGCAAGTGCCGCAGCCGCGACGAGAAGGAGCCTGACCATCGATGCACTCCACCAGAACCAGTTCGTACGACGCAGCAAGGCCGATATGGTTCACCGGCCCCACTCTAGGACCTGCTCCGCAAAACCCCGCAAGCCAGCGAGCGCCGCCTCGCCAGCTGGCAATTTGCAGCTGAGGCGGCGGCGCGGGTCTTCGCTGGCCTAACGTTTGGCACTCAACCGTGCGCCATTAAACTTCTCAGCCATGCCAGAACCTTGCTGCCTCCAAGCGTCCTGCGCACCCTGCCGGCCGCCCAGTCGGCCCGCATCGTGGCACCGGCGTGGCAACTGCAGACGATGTCGTGCAACTGCCAGTCGGACAGTTCGAAGAAGCGCTTGGCTTCGCCGTAAGTGTCCGATTTCAGGCCCGATTGACGCAGCAATGAATCATCGAAGGCAACCGTGATCGGCGACCCGGTTGCCCGTGCCTCTTCGCGGAGCCCGGAGTTAAGATGCTCGGTACCGGTGAGCGCGGTCAGGCAGCGCGACGGATTCATTTCGAGCAGTTCCGCCCACCGTTCGATCCGCTGCTCTCTGGTCATCAGCAGGGCCGGCGCCATCGGATTGATGTCGGCGATCGACTGCAGTTCCTCAAGTGTCTGATGTTTCATGACTAGCTCCTGTTCTTAGTTTTGTTCTTAGCTTTCAGCGGCGTCCGCAGCCTGTCGTCTTCGTCTTCAGCTCGACGTCCAAGAGCTCGCGGCTAAGAGATCATGGGCGCAAGCCGCTCGGGTTGCTCAAGCGACCTTCAGCCGACAGCACGCAGCGGCATATAAAGCGAAAGAACCGTCATCGATCTCTAATGTTCCAACGGCAGGGACAGATTTCGTGCAGCCGGCCGCACAATGGCTCAAGCCGGGACAGATCGGCGGTGTGAAGCGTGTGCGCGGGGACGAGGAGGCGCGCCACGCATCGCTTCAGGACTTCACGGAAGGGCCAGAAAAAGCCCTGCAACAAAACCTAGTTTCAGCGGCTCCTTTGTATGGAGGAACCCATGTGGCCGACATTCGATAATGGGGATGAGCGCACGGCAGGTTGACGTTATGTGTCGAGGCCGACTCGAACCGCTCGCCAAGCAAGGGCAAGTGCTCTATGCTCCCATCTCCTGCGGTATCGAGATAGGTTGTCCTGGCGGGGGCGTTCCATGTTCGAAGTCGTCGCATTCTATCGAAAAGTGCGCGCGAAGGCCGCAGCCTTCAGCTTGGTCCTTGCCGCGCTGTTGGGCTTGCTGTTGCTCGAACCGCACGCCGCCAACGCCGCGCCGAACTGGACGCTCGATCCTGACGCCTCGGTGCTCACATATCAGTCGGTCAAGAAGAACACGATCGTCGAGACCAACAAGATCAGGAATATCACCGGCACGCTGAGTTCCGCCGGTGACGCCAAGGTCAGCTTCGATCTCAATTCCGTCGACACGGGCGTCGACCTGCGCAATGTGCGCATGCGCTTCCTGTTCTTCGAAACATTCAAATATCCGACGGCCGAGCTGACGGCGAAGGTCGACCCGGCCGCATTTGCCGACTTGCCGGCCAAACGCCGGATCAAGGCAAGCTTGCCGTTCCGGCTGAGCCTGCACGGCGTCGATAAGGATCTGGAGGCGAGCGTCGTCGTAACCATGATCAGCGACACTCAGGTTTCTGTCGCCTCAGAGGCTCCCGTCGCGGTGCATGTCGAGGATTTCGGCCTGCTGCCGAACGTCGACAAGCTGCAGCAGGCCGCCAATGTGACGAACATCGTGCCCACCGCCTCGGTGTCCTTCGACTTCGTCTTTGTCGCCGACGGCAGCAAGCCGGCAGCGGTGCAGACGGTCGCTGCCGGCACAACCGGTGTCGGTCCCGTGGCCACCGACGCCGCGAAGGTCAATTTCAGCGACGAGGAATGCCTCAACCGGTTTGCCGTGTTGTCGCGCACCGGCGCCATCTACTTTCGCCCGGCCAGTGCCCGGCTCGATGCCAAGAGCCGTCCGCTGCTCACCGAAGTTGAAGGTGTCGTCGGCAAATGCCCGACCTTGAAGGTGGAGGTCTCCGGCTACACGGACTCGGACGGCTCGCCCGAGGCCAACAAGGCACTCTCCGAACGGCGCGCGCAGGCGGTTGCCGATGCGCTGGTCGCCGGTGGCGTGCCGCGTCAGCAGATCAGTGCCGCCGGCCATGGCGAGGAGAGCCCGGTTGCCGCCAATGACACGCCGAAGAACAAGGCGCTCAACCGGCGGATCGAATTCTCCGCCACGAAGCTTGCGAACTGAGGTCGGGGTGGGTTCCCGTACAATCGCGTACTGCGCCGCCTTGCTTCACGGCGCCGGCCTTGTCGCGCTCGTCCTGCTTTTGACTTTGACGGCCGCCAGTGCCGAGCGCCGTATCGCGCTGGTGCTCGGCAACTCGCAATATCAGCATGCCGCGCCGCTCGCCAATCCTGCACGCGATGCCCAGGCGATGGCCGATCGCCTGCAGAACCTTGGTTTCGAGGTGGTCTCCGGCTTCGACCTCACCAAGCAGCAGACACAGACCACGGTCGCCCAGTTCGCCAAGCAGGTGCGCGGCGCCGATGTGGCGCTGTTCTTCTATGCCGGCCATGGCCTGCAGGTTTCAGGCAAGAACTATCTGCTTCCGGTGGATGCCGCGCTCGAGGACGAGACCTCGCTCGACTTTGAGGCCGTGTCGGTCGATTTCATCTTGCGCCAGATGTCTCGCGAGACAAGCATAAGGCTGGTGTTTCTGGACGCATGCCGGGACAATCCTCTGGCCGATGTGCTGGCAAAGACCGCCGGCATCAAGGGTGCAAGCAGCGGCCTTGCGGAAATTCCGATCGAGAATGGCGGCGCCGGAACGCTCGTCGCCTTCGCCGCCAGTCCCAACCAACTCGCCTATGACGGGTCCGGCGACCACTCGCCCTTCACGACGGCATTGCTTCAGCACATTGGGGAATCCAATGTCTCCATCACCGAAGCGATGAACAGAGTGACCAGCGACGTCTTCAAGGCGACCGCCGGCAAGCAACGCCCCTGGATCAATGTCTCTTTGACCACCGAGGTCGTCCTGCACAAGGTCGATCTCAACGCGCCGTTGATCGTCGGCGAGGCGAGCACTCCGCAAGCTGAAGCCGGATCCGACACGCGCAACACCGGCGCTTCGCCAGGCCAGAACACCGACCAGCTTGCGCTTGATACGCTGCGTGCGAAAATCCCGAAGCTCGCTACCGACGGCCCTATCCTTTTCGATCGTCCCGTCAAGTTTGGCGACCCGGCGATCGACGGCAAGAGCATCGCCCAACTGATCAAGAGCGAACCGCTTTTCAGTCCGGTGGAAGGCCTCGACAAATCGGTCTGGGAAGGCAAGCACTGCGACAACTGCCATGAGTGGAATGAGGTCCGCCTTTGCGAGCAGGCGAAGAATTTCGCCGCCAACGACGTCTCGGTCCTGCGCCTGCAGCATCCGCTTGGTACGCGCTTCAAGGTCGCGCTGGCCAGATGGGCGCAAGGCGGCTGCAAATAATGCCGGCCTGAGGCCAGCAATGACGGGTGGCGCGTAGGGATCGGCGAATGCCGTTACGCCTCCATCTCCGCCATCTGGATGCCCATTTCAACAAAGGCCGAAAGCACGGAAAACCGGTCCGCCAGCGAGGCGCGGGCCAGCCCGGCCAGAATTCCGGCATTGACGGCATGAGCGGCAGGAAATCCGGTCGATACCATGTCGAGGGTCGGGTCGCGCCACACCGCTGCCAGAGCGATCCAGGCGGCCGGTGTTGCCGGCGGCAGGTCAAGGGAATTGCTCAGGACGGCTTGATGGTGGGGATTGTCAGGTTCGCCGACGCGGTCATGGACAAGCGCCAGCAATTCGAGATCCCGGTCCGCGAGGAGCTCGGCGAGATTGCTCAGGCACTCATGTCCCCACCAGACGGCGGCTCGCTCGGGCAGAAGGTAGGCACAGAACGTGACTGCTTCTTCCGGCACGCGCCCGGCAAGCAGGGCTCGGCAAAAATCAAGCGGCGGCTGGCCCGTGGCCAGCGATTTCATGTCCCTGGCGATGGCGGGACAAGCAAGAAACAGATCCCGTGCCGTTCTGTATCCGAGTTCATTGGCCATGGCTGCCACACCCCAAGAACCACCAGAACAGCACTCAAGCCTGTGGCCGAGCGCCGGTCAAGCGTCAGTCGTTGGCAGATGGCGGCCACGAGCGGCATGCGTTTGTTCACAGACAATCGCTTCCCGATTTGATATGATGCGCGCCAGCGAAATCCTCTTAGACAGGAGTGACGGTCATGCGATGGGGCAGTTCAGCCTTGGCATTGGCGGCCATGCTTCTTGCAACGCACGTCTTTGCCGATCCGCTTCAGAAATCAGAAGACATCGTCAAGTTCTTCGCCGGACAGTCCGGCAATCTGGGTGCCGCGCGCGGCATCTGCGTCGGCACCGAGGAAGAGTGCAAGAGCAAGGCCGAGAAGACTGGCTCAGCTGCACAAAAGACCGGTCTCGACATGATGATCAATTTCGCCCTTGATTCCGCGCAACTCGACCAGACGGCGCGCACCGAACTCGACGAGTTCGCCAAGGCGCTGAAGGACAATCGGCTGAGCACGTTCAGCTTTGTCGTTGAAGGTCATACCGATGCAACCGGCCCGGATCGCTACAACCAGGACCTGTCGCAGCGCAGGGCCCAGTCGGTGGCAGCTTTCCTCGAAGCGAACGGCGTTGAATCGGCGCGGCTCGAAGCGATCGGCCTGGGCAAGTCGCACCCGCGGGTCGCCAATCCTTACGATCCGGTCAACCGGCGCGTGGAAATGCGCATCAGGACCGAGTAAGCGGTCGCCGCCAGGCCGATCCGGCAACAGCGATAGCGGCAAAAGGGAACTCGTCCAACGCGGGTTCCCTTTGGCTGACTATGATCAATATCTCATCGCACCGCCGATCACGACGCCGCTGCCGAAAATCAGCGCCTTGGTCAGGAAGTCATTGTTGTCTCTCCGCGGCGGCTCGTCGCGCATCACAGTCTCCCTGTTGCGCCAGCGCTCGACGATCTGCTGTCTTCGCGGTTTCCGCTGCGCCATCGGTTTCAGCGTGCGGGTCTTGTGCACGACCTGTTTCTTCGGTGGTGCGGTGCGGACCTGGTCGGCGGCCGAGGTGCGAACGGCCGAGCCGGGATTCGCGTTCGCATCGTTCGTGTCGAGCGACGCGACCTGCTTGCCCGCCTCGGGGCCCTTCAACTGGTCGATGTCGAGCCTTGCCACCGTGGCGAAGCGGCCGCTTGGAAACTGGTCGAGATAGGCCTCGTAATAGGGAATAGCATTCTTTTTCGAAGCCTCGTCCCAAAGCCGCTGCTCAACCTGCCAGGACGGCGGATCGCTGGCGATCGGCGCGGGGGCGGGCGAGGCCGTCGTCCTGGCTGCATCGGCGATCGGCGCCCCCGCGGCCTGTGCCGACGGCTTGCCAAGGAAAACCTCGCGTCCCAGCGATGCGTTGTGCCATGGGCGCTGCCGGCCCTGCGTGGCTTCCGTCACGTCGCCGCGCACGCGCGTCAGCGCGCTCTGAATCTCGACACCGGGTTCGGTCAGGTGCTTGGCCAACGCCAGGGAGTAGGGGCTGTCGACGCCGTCGCCGTCGAAAGCGATAGCGCCGGGATCGGTTGCGTAGGCGATCAAGACACCGCCGGTGCCGACGCCGTCTGCCTTTGCATCCACCGGCGCGAGGCCGGCGCCAAGCGAGCGGCTCTTGGGCAGAGCCGCAGCCAGGGTACGACCCAGCGGATTGTCGCGGCAGGCATCGAGAATGATGATGCCAACGGCGGGATCGGCAGGCAGCGCCGCCATGAACTCGTCGATCTGAACCGTGCGGGTCTTGAGATAGGCGGGCGAGGTCAGGTCGGCATCGACCGGTATGAGATAGTTCTTGCCGTCGACCTGCATGCCGTGGCCGGCATAGAAGATGACCGCGAGGTCGGCGTTGTAGGATTCTTCGGTGAATTTGCTGATCAGGCCATGCATACCGGCATTGTCCTGGTCGACACCTTCGATCACGTCGAAGCCGGCGTTGCGCAACGTCGACGCAATCAGGTGGGCATCGTTCGCCGGGTTGGGCAAGGCAACGGCGTTGACATATTTGCTGTTGCCGATGACCAGCGCGACACGCTTGCTCTCGGCTGTTGCGGCCTGGACGCCGAAGGCGGCAAGGATGGAAAGGACAACTCCGCTCAAAAGGATGGCAAACAGTTTCATGGATCAGCCCTCCTGCCCATCGGGGCACGCTATGGATCTCTGCGCATGCTCAATTCGTCAGCGACGAAGTCGCTTCGGCCAAAAATGGCTCTCAGGCTTGTGTAGCCCCGACGACAGCTTAGGTTCACCGGATCCCCCGGCTTCCGCAGATATTTGTCGAAACCGATCGACCAGGCGATCGTGCCGCCTTTGAGCCGGGACGGCCACTAGAACCGTTCACCGTTTCACGGAAATGGTGAGCCGTTCTGTTCACACTTTTCCTGGAATTGCTCAGCCCGGCTCAAGCGTCTCTTGGATTGAATTGAGCAACGCGGTTATCGCCTGCTTGTATTTCTCGAACTCCGGCGACGTCTGCCGGAACTCGGTCGTGGTTGTCGCCGGCTGGCTCTGATCGGTCACCACGCGCGGCACTTTCTGCCCCATTTTCCGCTCGGCCCAATCGATGACGTAGCCGACGGTCTTGCCGGTCAGGAACGGGTTGGCCTGGATCACGGCTGCGCCCAGAACAGCGCTCAATTGCGACGAGCCGGACGCGGCCAGCACCTGGTGTGCCCCCTCCATGCCGAGGAAATGGCAAAGATACAGGCGACCGGCGGTTATCTGGTGGCCGCGGGCGCGCAGATAGGCCTCGCCTTCGCGCGCCAGGTTGCGCACCATTTCGCGTGACAGGGTCGCGTCATAGCGAAGCGCGAGCAGGTCGGCGGTCGAAAGCGATCGGGCAAGGTCGGGACGATAGGTGTTCATCATCCGGATCCAGGTCTTGGTGATGAACTGGCCGGCGCCGGTTGCCGACGAGTTGGGGTTCTTGGCGCGGGCGCTGCCGCCGCTTTCGACATGGACGATCCGGTCGGTCAGCGTCTCGACCGCGGAATCGCCGGGCCCGCCGGAACTGACGGAAACGGCGGTGGCGACGGTGGTGACGGTGGTGACTGTCCCGAGCGGGTCGATCGCCTCGCCGTTCTCGTAGAGCTCGAAATGCAGATGCGGGCCGGTCGAAAGCCCCGTGGTGCCGATATAGCCGATGACGTCGCCGGCCTTCACCTTGGTGCCGACACCGCTGGCGATGGCGAATTTTTGCATATGCGCGTAGCGCGTCTCGCGGCCGTTGGCATGCGTGATCTTCACCAGATTGCCGTAGCTGCCGCCATCGCCCTGGAAGGAAATCTCGCCGTCGAAGGCCGCCATGACCGGCGTCCCGACCGGAGCCGCCCAGTCGACACCCTTGTGGATCCGAACCGTGCCGAGGATCGGATGCTTGCGCGGGCCGAAGGTCGACGTCATCACCCCGGCGACCGGCGTGACCATGCCGTTGGTGACGTTCAGCGAGCGAACCTGATCATCGCCGGTCACGCAGGCATACTGGCCGTCACTTTGCTGGAAGACGAAGCAGTCGAGGTTCTTGTCCTTACCCAGGACGCCGACGTAAAGCACCCGTCCGGAGATATCGCCCTGGTCGCGCGGCGTCTGCGAGTAGATCATCACGAGGCGCTGGTCCTCGCTGGCGAAAGCGTCGAGATCCTGTCCCCTCGACAGATACATGATCGCTTCGCCGATCACGCTGGTCGGCACCTTGTTGCGCGCCGCGGTCGAGTAGATTGCGTCGAGCAGCCGGTACTGCCGTTTGGGTCCGCCCTGGTCGGAGGCACCCGAATAGTTGAAGAGGTCCTCGCGAACCCAGGGGTCGACGCCGGAAACGAAGGCGCCCGCTGCGTTGCGCGTCAGCGTGCCGACATAGACGTTCCTTGCGTAGACCGAGACCTGCATCAGCGACATGGTCGTCGTCTCGCGATTCGGCCGGAAGCCGCGCATGGCGACCACGAAACCGGCCTCGAGCCCGTCGCGCTTGAACAGCGCTTTCAGCGCCTCGCCCGCAAGCCTGGCGTCGTCCGCTGAGAAATGCGCGTCGAGCGCCACGCTATCCAGGCTGCGGTCGTTGAGGATTTTCACGAAAGTGTCCTCTGTCGCCGCGAAGCGCTGATATTCGCTGGTGACGGTCGCGACGGTGGTGTTGTTCTCGATCGCGGTTTTCTTGAAGGCGGGCAGCGCTGCCTCGCCCTGGTCGATGGTCTCCCCCCAGCCGGCCTCGGGGTCGTCTGCGTCGGCCTTGGGCGCCGAAACGGCGGGGGGCTCGCCCGCGTCCGGCGGCGCCTGCAGGTCGTTCGCCAGATCGCCCGGTTGGTCGTTGGGCGCCGCAGCAGGTGCGGGCGAGGTCGGTTGCTGATCGTCTGGTGCTGCGGTTGAAGGCTGCCGCTGCGCCTTGAAGAAGGCAAAATCCTCCTGCGTCGACGGGATCGTCGTCATGAACTTCTCGCTGGCGCTCAGCATCACGTCGGACAGAATCTCGATCTGCGGCGAGGCCCCGGAACTGTCGAGTTCGGCCGGGCGCGCCACCGTGTGGCCCTTCGTGGCGGTGTCCGCATCGGGCGCCAGCGTGATCCACATCGGATCACCGGCAAGGTCGATGATGGCCGGCACATAGACCGAGGCGTCGGGCGGCACGTCCTCCATGCCTTCGACGGGATGCAGTTCCTCATCCTCGTCGCCGAACGACCAGTTGTCCTTCGTAAGATAGAAGCCGGTGGCGATCGCGATGACGGTGAGCGTTGCAACGCCAGCAAGAACGCGGCGCCAGAGTTTGCGTCTGCGCTCGGCCAGGCGTGCCAGCTTCTTCTGTTTGAAGCTCGTGTCGATGCTGTGCGTCACGGGCTGTTTCCGGTCAGGAAATAGGTCCAGCGCACCTGCTCAAGCGTGTCGACCTCGACGAAACGCGCGGCGATATGACCGCGCTGCCAGCACTCCTCGATGCCACGGATGGAGAAGCGGCGCCGATCAACGCACATCTCGGTCGATCCGTTGAGGATCGCATGGCCGAACACGTCGGTCGCGTAGAGGTAGATGTAGCGGTTGGCCAGTTCCTCGCGGATGACGTTCACGCATTGGTTGGCGCCGATGGTCCACCAGCCATCGGTCTGGTCGGCATTGTCGACCTTCTGTCCGACGGCGAGGTTGACGACGTCGAGCGTCTGGTTGCAGACGGTGAATTCGGCATGCGCGCTTCTGGTCGAGAAGATAACGAGCAGCGCCGCGCCGAACAGCGCGGAAAATGCCAAGCGGTCGGAGAAGTCCGCCAATAATCGAAACCAGCTACGCTTTGTGCGTGACGAAGGCTGGCAAAATGAATGCGAGGGGCGAAGGTCCATCGGCGTTCATATCTATCCGCCGAGCTGGAAATATTTGGCGGTGGCGGAGAACTGCGGGCCGTCGGCGCCGATCTCCTCGAGGATCTTTGGCAAAAGCTCGGAGACCGGTGTCGGTCTCGAGAACATCGCGGCCTGAATGTCCTTTGGTCCGGTGATCACCAGCATGATCTGCGGCAGGGGTTTGCCGGCCGCCTTGTCGGCGGCGCCTAGACCGATCGGGATGTTGAAGGTCGCCTTGTCGGTCTGCGCCACGATGCGATCATCGAGGTTGAAGGCGATGCCCCTGTGGTCGATTAACATGACGTTGGAAACCAACCCGCCACGCGTTACCAGAGTGCCGCTGATCGGCGCGCCATCCGGCACCGATGTCCGGTCGAGAACGAGCCGCGGACTTTCCACACGGTTCCGGTCGAGGACGCGCAGGAAGTTGGTCACTTCACACTGGGGCTGTTCGATGAGACGGACATTGATGTCCGGCTCGAGATGGAACCTCGAGCGAAAATCATTGAGCATCTGCTCGAAGGGCTGCACGGCTGTTGCGAGGCCTTCGATGGCGGCGGAGCTGGCGGTTTGCGATGTCAGCGACGCATAGAAACAGTCGCCGCCGCTGAAGTCGCGCACCCATGAGGCGCGTTGCGCCGCCTCGTCGACCGGCTTCGCCGGCGGAACCGCCGGCTTTTGGCACATTGATCGCCACTTCGGTATTTTCGGGCCGTGTGGTTACCGGCGGCTGCGGTTGCTGGGACGGCTGCGCTGCCTGTGTCGGCTCTTGGGGCGAGGTTGGTGGCGTCAGCTCGCTGGCGGCCGGGGGCGGGGCCACCGGTTTAGCCGGCGGGCTGGTCGGCTGCGCCGGCAACCGGCTCTCCGAGGTCGGTGGCGAGGAAGCCTCCGGCTTGGCCAGCTTGGAAAGGATCTCGACCAGGTCCGTTGCGCTGGGTTCTGTCGCCGGCGGGTTTGCCTGCTGCGCCGGCTTGCTCTCTGCCTCCGCCTGGCTTGGCGTGGACGTCTTCGGTGGGTTAGCGGTCGGGTTTTGGGCAGGCTTGGTCTCGACCGGGGGCGCTTGCGCCTGACTGTTGGCCGTGGTTTCGGACGGCGCTGGCTTGCCGACGGGCGGCGCTACCGGCGCCTGCTCAGCGGGTTGCCGTGCTTCTGTTGCCGGCGGCACCTCGGGCCTGGTGGTCGGCATGGGGATTTCGGTAGGCTTGGCCGCCTCCGGTTTCTGCTGGCCCGTAGCGTCCGCCTGGTTCTCGGCCGGCACTGGGGTCTTCACCTGTGCATCCGGTAGGGCAGGTGGGTTCACCGTCTCGATAGTGGCGGCATTGTCGGGTTTTGAAGGCTCTGGCTGAGGCTGCATCGGCGGCTGAGGGTTCGATGCTTCCGGCTGCGGCGTTTGAGCCACCGGCTTGGGGGCTTCAACAACGGGTTTGGGCACCGGCTTCGGAGTCAACGGTTTGAGTTTCTCTTCGGCAGGCGGAGGCGCCAGGATGCCGCTGAAGTAAAGGCCGCCGCCCAACAGGACCGCCAGCGTCACGAGGCCGCCGGCGACAGCCGGCATCCGCGACAATTTTCGCGGCGCGGCCGGCATGGGCGTGCTGGCCGGCGCGGGCGCTGGCGCAGGCCGTGGTTGTGACAGATGCGCCGGTCGCACATGTTCAACAAAGTGCTTTTCGCCCGCGGACGTCGAAGGCTGCGGCCCGGTGTCGGACAGCGCCGTCCAGCCGGCGCGCGGCAAGCCCGCGCGGTCACGCGGACCATACGATGCCGGCGGCAATGTCACGTCGACATCCTCGCCACGCGTTGCCCTGGCGATCTCGGCCATGCTGGCAGGCCGATCCCGCGGATCCGGCTGCAGCATCGCGGCAATGAGCTCTTGGAAATCGGGGTCGATGTCAGACAGGTCCGGCACGGTCCGCCGTTTCTCGATCACCTCGTATTGCGAGCCGCTCATATCGAGCGGCTTTCCGCGCAATGCCGCGGCGAGCACCAGTCCGAGACTATAGATATCGGACTGCTCGCTGACCTCACCGCCATAGAGACCGAGCTGTTCGGGCGAGACGTAATTGTATTTGCCGGCGAACTTCCCGCCGATCAGCGTTTCACCGCCTGCGGTCGCCGACCGGGCTATGCCGAAATCGATGATCTTGGCGCTTTCCACCTGCCCGCCAGGCAGGATGATGTTGTCCGGCGAGAGGTCGCGGTGAACCGCGCCCGCCCGGTGCACGGCGGCGAGCCCCGACGTCAGGCGATGGCAAAGGCGCCGCACTTCTTCCGCCGGCATCGGTCCGCGACGCATCACGTCGAACAGCGACTGGCCGTCCACGAACTCCATCGCCAGATAGGGGCGGCCGATCCTCGGATCGATGGTGAAGACGTGATAGCGCACCACTGCGTCATGCGACAGGTGATTGAGGATCGACGCTTCCTTGCGGAACAGCGACAGGATCGTCTGATCGCGGGCGAATTCGGGCAATACGATCTTGATCGCCACATGGTCGCCGGTTTGGATGTTGTGGCCGCGATAGACCTCTCCCATGCCGCCGGAGGCGATCTTCTCGTCGAGTTCGTAAATGCCGCTGAGCTGCGTGCCGACGCCGGCATAGATGTCGTTCGTCGATATCCGGGTCTTGTCGTCGTCGCTCATCTCGCCAGGCTCTCCGCTCCGGACCGATCCGAATGGAGCGCACCGTTGCGTCCGCCGCCGATCTTCACGAGTACGATGGTCACATTGTCGGTTCCGCCGCGCGCCAGCACCGTCTCCAGCAGGCTCCGGCACGCCGCCTGCGGCGTTGCGGATATCACTGCGGCTTCGATCTCGGCGTCGCTGACATGCGCCGTCAGTCCGTCGGTGCTCAGGACGAAAACATCCCCCGGCATCAGCTCGCCCTGCTGGAAATCGATCTCGAGCTCATCGCTGACGCCGACGGCATGGGTGATGACATGGCGGCGCGGCCAGGTAAGCGCTTCCTCCGCGCTGATCATGCCGCGGTCCAGCAGTTCCTGGACCTCGGTGTGATCCTTCGAGACCTGAAAGATCACACCGTTGCGGACCAGATAGATGCGGCTGTCGCCGGCCCACAGGCCAGCGAAGCGTCCGTCCATTGCAAGCAAGGCCGCGAAGGTGGACCCGATGGTGATGCCGCGGGATCGCGAGATGTCGCGGATTTCGGAATTGGCGCGGCTCAGCCGGTCTTCGAAGCGCGCGCGAAGGTCCGGCGCCGAGCTTGCAATGCCGATCGTCGCCAGATGATCGACGATGCTGGCCGATGCGACCTCGCCGGCCTCGTGCCCGCCCATGCCATCGGCCACCACCCACAGGCCGGTCTGCGGCTCTATCAGGTAGTTGTCCTCATTGTGGTCGCGCACGCAGCCCTTATGGCTTACGCCGAAGCTTTCGATGGGAAGGGCGACAGAACTCAATTTGCCACCAAGCGCTTCGCGAGCGTCCTCTGTGACCAATCATGGGCGGCGTGCCCAGGCCACTTTGCCACAAGCGCATACGTTAGAGTACCGAAATGAGGGCTGCGGCCGGCGGCGCGCTGGAACACAGCCATGTCAGAACGCCTTTGGACAGCTGAAACCGGACAGGGCCGGCAGCAGGAATGGATTGGCCCCCGGTCCGGTCTGCATCGTGTAAGCGACGTCTCGTCCGCCGATCACGAAGCGAGCTTCGGTGTCGGCGCCATTGGCGGTGATGGTCGCCTTGTCCAACAGACGCTTCAAGGCCCACGGTCCTTCGAATTTGAGAGCGGAGTCGCGGCCTGGCATTTCCGGCATCAGGCTTAGGCTGGCGGAACCAGAGGCAGTGCTGTTCGGCCAGGTCACTGTGCTTGGCGCGTTCCCCGTTTGGCTGCCCTGGACGGTCTGGCCGTCAATGTCGAGAACCGCGTTGTCTGCGTCGCTATTCAGCGAAAAAGGCGTGATGGTGATCGAAACCGACGGCACCGAGCCGCCGGAAGGGAAGAAGGCGCTGCGGATTTCGGCGGCCGCCTGAAATGATTTCAAGGTCGACTTCGCCAGGTCGCGGCTGGAGCGGGCGTCCTGTCTCCAGGTCCATTCCTGGCCGGTCATGTCGATCAGCGGCGCAAGGTTCTGCGCGAAGAAGCGGTCCATCAGCCCGCCCGGCGCGAAGAGCTTGGCGAAATCCGCTATCGAGATCTCTTCGGTGCCGTCACTGACGAAGGGATAGCGACCGTTGACCGCCTCTTCGCAGGCTCGTGTGACCGTCTGGTCGAGGTTCTGGTTGAGGTTGGCCACCGAAGCTTCCGCGACATTGCCTTCAAACTCGTCCGCTGCCGCGTTGACCATGCGCGCAAGCGGCTTCGGAAGGCGCGAGGCGTTTGCGCGCAGCGTGGAGATCTGCAGCTGCAGGTTGGCGTTGACGCGTTCGGTCTGGGAAGGGACATCGGCCGAAAGCTTGAGGCTTTGAAAGATGTCGCGGAAATTCCGCGTCAACGCATCGAGCGGCCGCCGTCCACTGGCGCCGCTGACCAGGGCCTGGAACGGTCGAAACTGTGCCTCGACGCTCGCACCGGCATTCTGCGCGACAGCCGGGTCCAATCCGGCTCGGCTCTGCGACTTGCCGCCAGCGATCTGCAGGCCGATGCGTGCCAGACCTTTGGCCATGCTGGCGGGGTCTTCTTGCGCTGCGCTCTCGCCCTCGGCCGTGGTGTTCTGCTTCGTCAATGCGGTCTCATCGGCGATCGCGGTGAACAGCTGATCGAGAGGCGAGTCCGGTGCGGCGAGGGCGGAAAGCGCGAGATATTGCGGCTTGTCCTTGAGCAACGCCTTGAACTTGAGCTGGTCGAGCACGCGGTTCCATGCGGAAGAGAATTCCTTGCCGTAGCGGTCGATCAGTTCGGGGCCGAGCTTGGGCAGGTCTTGGTCGATGCCGCCCTGTTCGCCACCTCCGCCGAGCACCCACTGGTCGTTGACGAGCATTTGCGCGATGCGCGAGAGCTGCGGCAGGAAGAAGCGGTTGAAGCCGGCGCGCGTGTAAAGTCCAGGAACGTTGAGATCGGCGAGGTCGCTGCCATCCATGCGTTCGAACAGCAGCTGCGTCTCGGGACCGGCTTTCGCGGCGACGGAGAGGTCCTCCAGCCTTGCGGCGTAGACTGCCGACCTGATCAGCGCCGAAGCGCGGTCGGCAAGGCTCATGCGCCCAAGCGAGCGTTGCGCGGCTTCGATCAGTGGCTGGTTGAGCTCAAAGACGGGATCGTAGGCGTCGTCGAGCGCGAGCATCGCACGCAGATGCTTTTCGAGCTGCGCGCGGCCCTCGCGGTTGTTCTCGCCGGGATAGCGGTTCTCTTCCCAATCCTGCCTCATCCAGGAGACAATCAACTCGTCATCGACCTTCGGAGCCTTGCCGCCCAGCATCAGGTAGATCTTCAGCGGTTCGTAAAGCGCGATCGGATCGGCCATCTTGGCCTGGATGGTGCGCTCGGCCTGCACCAGCAGCCGGGAGCGGAATGTCCGCTCGAGCGCTTGTCGGTAGGCGGTCCTGGAGGCCGACAGCAGCCTCTCGCGCTGGCTGAGCCCGAACGTCTCCTCGATCGGCTTTGCCTGGTCGCCGTTCTCGTAGCCAGCCGGCAGGTTGCGCAACTGGTCGAGCGGGCCGATGACGTTTTCGAGATCAACGTCGGTCACCGTCGTGCTCTTCAGCAGTGAATCGGCGCTGTCGCGATACTGTGCCATCGCCTGCCGGGTGGAGGCGATCAGCGACTTGTTGGCGAAGAAGCTGAGGCCAAGCACGCCGAGAGCCGCCAAGGCCGCCAGCGCAATGGCGGCGAGGCCGCCAAATCTCGCGAGCCTGGCGCGCCGTTCGGCCGCTCGGTCGAAGGATACCCAGCCCGATTCCGGGAAGATCACATTGGTCAGCAGATCGTGCAGGAAGAAGCTCTTGCCGATGCCGGAAAGATGCGCCTGCGAGGTGCTGCCGAAGCTGCGGCCGATCGTGCCCAGCACCTGGTCGAACGGGGTTCCTTCCTGAGTACCAGAGGAGAAATAGAGGCCCCGCAGGCTGACATTGACATGCGATCGAGAGGCATCGAACAAGCTACCGATAAAATGCGCTATCCGGTTCCCCAGCGCACCGAACTGTGCCGGGAAGCCGAAGATGGCGATGCGCGCCACCGGGTCGGCCTCCTCCTGCAAGCGATCGACAACTTCTTCCGCCAAGCGCTTCGCCAGCCCGTCGAATTCGGCCGGCGCCTCGCCGGCCATGTTCCTTGTGCGATCGGCGGTCTGGAACGTCGCGCCCCACACCTTGCGCCTGCCTGCTTCGTCGAATTGGCCGAAATAATCCATGAAGCCGGAGACGAGATCGGCCTTGGTGAAAAGCAGATAGACGGGAAACTGGATCTTCAGCGTCTCGTGCAATTCGCGCAGGCGGCTTCTTATCTCGGTCACATGCGCCTCGATTTGCTGGTCGTCGAGGCCAATGAGATCGGCGAGGCTGATGGCCAGGATCACGCCGTTGATCGGCTGCCTTACGCGGTTTTTCTTGAGCAATCCGAGGAAAGCAAGCCAGCTTGCCTTGTCGCGCTCGCGGTCCGATTCCTGCGTCGTGTAGCGGCCGGCCGTGTCGATCAGCACCGCCTCATCGGTAAACCACCAGTCGCAAGACCGCGTGCCGCCGACGCCGGCCACCGGCTGGGCATTGCCGGAGCCCGCAAGCGGAAATTTCAGCCCGGAATTGACCAGAGCCGTCGTCTTCCCGGCGCCTGGCGGGCCGATGATGATGTACCAGGGAATATCATAGAGGAAGTTGCGCTTGCCGCTCGTCCGCTTCAGCGTCGCGATGGCCTCGCTCATGCGCGCTTCGAGCACCTGTGCATCGTCGTTGCGCTCGTCGCTGCGCACGATGGCCGCTTCGAGCGCCCTTTGCGCCTTGCGCCTTTGCCAGAAGCCGATGCCGTAGAACAACGCCAGCACGGCCACCGTTACCCCGATGATGACCGCCCTGAGCCACACGGATCCGAGCGGGCGGGTATCGGCGAAGCGGATCAGCGGTCCGGCATACCAGACGGCGGCCGAGAAGCCGGCCAGGGCGAGCACGCTGAATATCCGCAGCACCCAGCCCATTAGTTGCCGTTCTCCGCCGAGCCGGTCTGCAAGGTCTCCTGTTTCGGGATCATCACGTCGACGCGGCGGTTCTTGGCGCGGCCGTCCGCCGTCGCGTTGTCGGCGATGGGTTCGTCTTCGCCCTTGCCGTCCACGCTCAGACGCGACGGATCCTTCAATTGCCTGGCGATCATCGCCTGCACGGCCTTCGCGCGGGCGACCGAGAGATCGAAATTCGATTTGAACGTGCTCGACTTCTTCGGCTTCACATTGTCGGTGTGGCCGACGATCTTGATCGGTCCGGCTTCGGCGTCGAGCGCCGTGGCGATATCGGCCGCGATCGGCTGGAACTGTGCTTTCAAATCAGCCTGGCCGGATGCGAACAGAAGCTGGTTGCTGATCTCGACGACGATGAAGTCGCCCTTCGTACCGACGTTCAGTCCGCCGGCGGCGATCTCCTGGGCGAGTGCCGCGCGGATGCGGTCGATCTGCGTGGTGTCCGGGGGAGAGGGTGGCGGCGGTTTGGCTTGCACCGGTTCGGCGGGTGCCGCCACGCTGGCGCGTTCAATGGTGACCGGGGTGGAAGGATTGAGCGCCAGCAGCGCGCCGGCGGTTGCATCGCCTTCATCGGTGATCAGGATCCGTAGCCCGAAAAAAGCCGCCGTCACCAGGGTCGCCGCGGCGGCTGCGATCGCCCATAGAGGCAGCCGCCCTCTTGGCCTGGTCATTGCCGCCGCCATGCCTTGCCACCGGGGCGAAATGTCCTCGGCGGCGCGCGGCCTGAAATAGCGCAGCGTGTCGTAGACGTCGCGCCGGACGCGCTCGAGTGTGTTCCGTTCGCTGGACAATCCCCGATACTGGCCCTCGAACCCCAGCGACAGGCAGGCATGCATCAATTCGAGCAGGTCGTAATGCGCTTCAGGCTTGGCGAGGAGGTTGTTCAGCGCTTCATAGAAGCCGGTGCCTGTCGGTCGTGTGTGGAAGAACCGCGCCACCAGACTGTGCTGAAGCCAGCTTTCCTTGTTCGGCCAGGGCAGGTTGCCGACGAGATCGTCGGCGGTTTCGCAAAGCGCGAATTTCGCGATCCGTGCGTCTTCTTCCCCAATGCCGGCTTTGGCGATGGTATGGTCGAAGGTCTCGATGGCGTCTGCGATATGCTCCGCCAAGGCCGCGGCTTGCCGTTCGACCGGTATCAGCCGTAGCTGACCGAACAGCATGAGCAAGGGGGCTGCGGCGGATAGAATAGGATTTGTCGCGGCATACTTCACGCCAGCTGTGGCGTCGAGCAAGGCGTCCTGCTGCAACGCCGGTGCCGCCGCGGGCTCAGCCCCGTGGCCGGCTTCCTGAAAGACCACGGTTCCGGACGACCAGCCGGGGGGCATTTGTCGGCCGAGGCCGGGGTCGAACACTGTCGATTCCCTGGCGGGTGATGGCGCACCGGAACGATCGGGAGCCACGCGCGGCTTTTGTCTTGGCCGTGGTGCGCGGATGACGGTCTTATCCGGCGGCTCGGAGGGATCGTCCTTCGAGCTCATCGGCGCACCACCGTCGAGGTGCGCGTACCAGGCTGGGTATCAACAGCGAGCCGGATGGAAAGACTGATCTTGCCGAAACATGACATTCCTGCACACGCCCCAAGCCACACCGCTTTGCCAGCCAGGCAAGCGCCCATGCGCTATCCTAGTCGCACGGCAAGCCGATTGAAATCGGAAAGCAGGATGATCAAGGAAGCGGCTTCTTCCACGGGGTCCCTCACACAGCCCGTAAGAGCGTTGCTGACGACATTTGCCGAGCGCGGCTATTTCTGCTTGCCTGCCTTGGCGTAGGCTTCGGCGAAATAGGCGAGGAAGACATCCAGCATGCCGTTTTCGTGCTTGTCTTCCATCGTCCGCCACGTTGCGACGAGCGCGTCCCAGGCCTGGCTTTTCCTGGACGAAAAGGACGCAGGCGGGATTCTTTTGGCGATCGCCTCCGGCGACAGGTCGTCGAGGAGCCGCGAGAGCGCGGCCTGCATGGCGGCGTAGGTTGCGATTTCGTGGGTCTTCAGGTCGCGGAACGCATCCTCGATGCTGTGTCTGGCATCGAGATAGCCGGCCCGGCGCTTGGCAAACATGATCTCGAGTATGTCGTCGGTGCCCGGCACGAATTTCAGCGGGTTGTTGTCCTCGGCACTGATCATCGTGCGGTGCGCGCTTTTGGCGAGCACCTTGGCCGCCGCCCGCGCCTTGAGCAGCAAGGACAGCTGCTCGACCGTGGTTCTCAGCACCGCACCGATCTCCGCAGCGACGTCATGCGGGTCGCGCGACTGCAACAGCTCCGGCGATAAGCCGGCCGCCCTGGCGATATCGCGCAGTATCCCGTCCGCTTCCGCCGACTGCTTGACCGGGACAGCGGGGCCGGGCTGCAGCGCCGAAGACGTCGGCATCGGCGTTGACCCGGCCGGGCGCTGCCCCGCTGGATTGTGGAATGGCGCGCTGCCAAGTTCCAGCGGCCTTCCCGTCGAGGGCGGCAACTCGCGTTGCGTTGAACCGGTCCTGGCTTGCGGATGGCCGGTGGCGGCGCGCTCTTCGTCGACCGAAACGGCGACGACATAACGGCCGATCAGCAGCCGGTCGCCTTGGGTCAGCCGATGCGGCGCATTCATGCGCTGGCTGGAGCCGTTGACGAAAGTGCCGTTGCGCGAGACGTCATGAAGCCAGAACGAGCCCGCCTGATAATGGACTTCGCAATGCCGGCCCGAGATGAACTTGTCGGGGTCGGTAAGTGTCCAGTCGCAATTTTCGCGCCCGATTTCGAAGCTGCGGTCGCGGGCGGCATAGCTCGTCGCAATGCCTGGCGGCAGTCTGTCAACATTGCTGATCTGGAGCGAAATGAACATTCGACGCCACTGGCAAACCTGAAATCCTAGGCATTCTAGCATCTTGCCAGCGCAGTGGGAGAGGTGCGCTTCACATGAATGCACGCCACGGTTTAGACATTGCTTCTGTTTGGCCTCCATCAAACATATGCTAGGCTTGCAGAGGTCCGATGCGGTGAATTCGAAAACCTCCCGTGCGTGATGCAATTTACGGAGCGGGGGCTTCAATCCATCACACTGGCGGCTGCGTCGAGGAGGGGCACGCCCCATGGCGAACGAACGTGCCACGGTTGTACACACGCCGGTTGGCGCCGATGTGCTGACCTTCACCCATCTCGTCGGTCGTGACGAGATCAGCCGAAGTTTTGCCTATACCGTCGGGTTCGTCAGCAAGAGCCGAGACGTCGATCCGCTGAAGATGCTGGGCGGCGTCGTTTCGGTCGAAGGTGAATCCGATCCAAAGCGTTGGTTCAGCGGCCTGGTGTCGGATTTCAAGCTTACGCGCATAGAAGACCGGCTGGCCTACTACGAGGCCACCGTCAGGCCGTGGCTCTGGTTCCTCGGAAATACTACCGATTGCCGCATTTTCCAGAACATGACGGCTGTGGAGATCGTCGAGAAGATCTTTTCGAAATACGGCATCGCAAAATTCGAGAAGCGCCTGCAGGGCTCGTATCCATCGCGCGAATACTGCGTCCAGTATGACGAGAGTGATCTCGATTTCGTGCAGCGGTTGTTCGAGCACGAAGGCATTTTCTATTTCTTCGAGCATGACGAGGACAAGCACACGCTCGTGCTGTGCGATGCGATGAGCAAGCTGAAGCCGGCTCCAGGCTACGAGAAGGTGCTTTATAATTTCGAGGGCTATGGCTCGCGACGCGACGTTGAATACATCACCGAATGGATCCCGGGCAGTGCGGTGCGGCCAGGCGCCTACGCCCATACGGACTATGACTTCGAGAAGCCCGGCGCCGATCTGATGGCGAAGTCCGCCCAGCCCTTCAGCCACAAGGAGGCTTCCGGCGAAAACTACCGCCAGCCCGGAGCGCATCTCGATGTCGGGCGCGGCGACACGATCGCGGGGATCCGCCGCGAGGAACTTCAGGCAGTGCACCATCGCAACACCGCCGTCGGTACGGTGCGTGGCCTTTTTTCCGGCTGCAAGTTCACGCTCGAAAGCTTTCCGCGCGACGACCAGAATACGGAATATCTGGTTGTGAGCGCCGAATACCGCCTGTTCGATCCGGGCTACCGGACCCAGAACGAAGCCCACATCGAGAATTTCAAGGTGGTGCTGGGCGTAGCGCCCACGAAATTGCCCTATCGGCCACCGCGCATCACGCCCAGACCGATCATGCGCGGCCCGCAGACGGCAACGGTGGTCGGCCCTTCGGGCGAAGAGATATTCACCGACAAATATGCGCGGGTGAAGGTGCAATTCCACTGGGACCGCCTCGGCAAGAAGGACCAGAATTCGTCCTGTTTCGTGCGCGTGTCTCAGACCTGGGCTGGCAGCGGCTGGGGCTTCATCCAGATCCCGCGCATCGGCCAGGAGGTCATCGTCGATTTCATCGAGGGCGACCCGGACCTGCCGATCATCACCGGTCGCGTCTACAATGCCTCCGAGATGCCGCCCTACGCGCTGCCTGCCAACGCCACGCAATCAGGCTGGAAGTCGAATTCCTCGAAAGGCGGCGGCGGCTACAACGAGTTGATGTTCGAGGACAAGGCCGGTTCCGAACTGGTCAATTTCCAGGCGCAGAAGGACCACCATCTGCTGATCAAGCACGACCGCAACAAGACGGTACAGCACGACCAGTCCGACCGCATCGACCATGACGCCAAGCACTCCGTCGGCCATAACCTCGACGAGGACGTCGGCAACAACAAGACCGTCAAGGTCGGCGTCGACCAGACGACGAACATCGGGTCGAACGACACCGAGACGGTGGGCGCGAACCGGTCGTTGACGGTGATGGCGAACGAGACGATCCATGTCGTCGCCAATTCGACGGAAAACATCGACGCCAGCCATTCGCAGACGGTGGGGCTGGTGCAGACGGTGACGGTCGGCGCGGCGCGCGTCGATACCGTGGGCGCCACCGAGACACGGAGCGTCGGCGCGGCGCAAACGAATACGATCGGGGCGTCGCGGAGTGTGACGGTGGGGGCGGGGCAGAGCCACGATATCGGGGCGGATGATGGCTGGAACGTAGCGGCCAGCCAAAGTATCGAGATCGGCGCCGATCAGGGCCTCAAAATCGGCGGCGCGCAGAACACCGAGATCAGCAAGACATGGACCGTCAAGGTCGGCCAGGATGCCTCGACCCAGATCGACGGGGCGCACGAACTCAAGATCGGCAAGAAGAGCCTCACCCAAGTCGGCGAGGATGCGGGGATGGTGGTCGGCAAGAACCTGACTATCGAAGCCAAGGACTCGATAACGATCAAGACCGGTAGTGCAGAGATCCTTATGAAGAAGGATGGAACGATCACCATCAAGGGAAAGGACATTACGATCAAAGGTTCGGGAAAGATCAATGTCGACGCTTCGAGCGATATCGTCATGAAGGGCAGCAACATCCTGCAGAATTGAGGTTCGAAATGGTTGCGTTGAAATCGCGGATCGAGGGTGTCGTTATCGGGGTTCTGTTGGGCTTCGAGGAGGCCACGCCGCTGGTCGTATTTGCAGGCAATCCAAAGGAGACCGCACTCAAGGCGAAGAGCCTCGTCGCGCTGGGTCCGGACGCGATCGCCTCCGAAGTGGCACTGTTGTTCGAGGAGGGGGATCCACTACTTCCGCTGATCGTCGGACGCATTGTCGATCCGACCCGCGACCCGCGGCCGCGGGCGTTCAGTGACGGGCGCCAGGTGCGGATCCATGGCGAGGAACGCGTCGAACTCCGCTGCGGCAAAGCGACCATCATCCTCGAAAAAGACGGTCATATCACCATTCGCGGCACATATGTCACCAGCCATGCCAGTGCGGCAAATCGTATCCGCGGTGGCTCGGTCAACCTCAACTAATGCCGCGCGCACCCGTCCTTCCGAAAATCGTGCGCCAGCACGCGGAGATGGCGGCGTTCCTGTGGACAGTCTACGACCGGCACCTGCTGCACCCGGACGAGAATCCCGACATGGACGCTGAGCGGCTCGCGCGGCTGGTCGAGCGGCTGGAGGCGCATTTGGACGGGCTGTGGGTGGCGGGACCGGAGGGCAAGCGAATCGCTCAGGAACGGTTCGCCGAATATCCCGAAGCGGGCGAGCTGTTCGTCGTGCGCATGCTGGAGGCGAAGCGCCCGATCCCGGTCACAGAGCTGGACCTTAAAAAGGTCAGAGAATATCTCGGGGCGAACGGGGTGTAGATCACTAAGCAAGCTGCCGCGCCCGCTTATCCGTCGTGGCGCACTTCTTCCCATACGTCGTCCGGCAGGTCCGTGATGACCCAGGCGTTTTGCCGCCGTTTGGCGACCCCCTTGTGATCGAAATACCACAGCACGCCATCCGCGACATCAATGAGCAACGGGCTCTGCAGTTCGTCCGGCAGGGCAATCTCCTCTTCCAACTGCAAATCCTTGCCGAGGACATGGATCACCGTATCGCCAAGAAGGTGGGGCCGGCCACCGACTAGGCAGATGGAACAGTAGTTCTCGGCGAAGCCCGGCTGCGAAAAATCCTCGAAGCCATCGGGATCCCGACCTGCGACGATCAGACCACCGCCGCCCGCCGCCAGAAAGCGACCGTCCTCTAGCACGATAACATCCTCAAGATAGGTGCTGCCGGGTAGGTCCACGCCTGTCCAGCGGCGTTTATTCCGCACGTACAGGCAGCCGATTTCGCCTGCCAACTGGGTCTCGAAGCGCTCCTTCGCGGCAAGGTATTGCGGCATCGTGCCTGTCTCTGCGATCCGGTCGAGTTCGGCTTGCTCGGCGGCGGTCGGCTCACGGAAGGCTGCGGCGGTGTTGCCGCATGCCGCCCACTCCCCATTCGCGTTTCGCGCCACGGCCTCGAATGCGTTGTCGCCCAAAGCCTCGTCATCCGAGTCGGCTATTCTTGTCCACGCGTCCCGTGTGTCGCGCACATAGACTTGCGAGCCGTATCCGCAGGCAATCAGTTCGTCGCCCAATTGCCGAATTTGGCTCATCGAGCCACGGCCCTCTTCGTCGTCACCGGCGCCCGCCTCCGGAATCTGCTCGCTGGCAAATTGCTGGCCGACGAAGCTGACATCGCCGTCGATGCCGAGGGCCGCGAGCAGCGCCCCGTGACGCCAGCCGTCGAGTCTCGTCAGCCACACGAGCGTCGATTCGAAATGCACATAGTTCCATTCAGGCATGCCCGGCGCTCGGTGGAGCGTAAGCCTGCTGAACTGCGGCCCGTCCTCGAGCAGGCCGGTCGAAATTGCGAAGCCGTCGGCAGACAGCGCACAGGCCGCCCAGATATCGTAGTTGCTCATGATATTGTCGTGTTCAGCATTTTGCTCGCCGCCGCCTTGTTAGGAAGAGTACCTGATGTGCGGCCGACCTGGTTCGGCCCGATGTTTGCGGTCTGCCTGGTTACCGCGGCCTTTGCCTTCGCGATGCACGCGGCCGTTGGATTGCCATTCTTATCCTGCTTGATGTCGCTTATCGACTTCTTCGACTCAGCGATAATGTCACCGAGGTTCGCGGTGTTCCAGGTGCCGTTGCTTTTCATGGTCTCAATATGCGCCTTCTTGGCCGCGCCTTTCAGATTGGCCGGTACCTTCTGCCCGAGCTTCTTGAGTGCTGCCCGCTCCTTCTTGTGGATCTTCTTGTGCGCCGACTTGCTGACACAGATGCAGACGCCTTCACCGATCGACGGCGCGTTCTTCACGCGCTCGCCGATGTTCCGCTTCTGCCTGCCGAAGGTTCGCGTGATGGTCGAGGCGCCGGCCGCCCCAGCGGCGATCGCCTGGTCCCGCGTGCCCGTGCGGTAGGCCTTGTCCGGAACGATATGATGCGCCTCGCCGGGAGGCTTCGCGTTCGCGCAGGCAGCGGCGATGTCATCATAGGAACCGACGAGGCAGTCCGCGTCCTGGCCGGGTTTCAGGTCGGCGGCCGCGACCTTCGGCCAGGGCGGTGCATTGCCGACCGGCGAGGCATGGTTATTCGTTGAGATGTCGGTAAACCGGCTGATCGGCTCTCCATCCATCTTGACGTTGCCGGACCAAGCTTCGGCGTACTCCTTGCCGGTGTTTTGCGAGCTGACGACGCCCTTTTTCGGCGCACATCCCGCTTCGGTCCCCATGGTCTTGGTGTAGTAGGACTGGTTCTTCTGCGTGACGGTCTTGCCGCCGATCTTGACTGTGCTCGTCCCTTTGTCCGTGTCGGAATCCGTGCCAAAGCTTGGGTAGGGAATCGGCACGCCGGGCGGCGTGGCCGGCGTCTGCGGCGGCGTGAAACAGACATCTGGAAAAGCCGCGATCACCTGATTGGTCTGCGCCTTGCAAGCGATCTCGAGCCCATTCGCGAACACGGTCATGCGGCGACCCGCCTCCGCGGCATTCGGCCTGCGGTCAATAGCATCGCACCGCAGGCACCATCGTCGCCCGAAGACTCGATCAGCACCGGATCGCCTCGGTCGTACCCTTTCATGGCAGCTGTCATGGCCATGCCAACCGTCATCGGCACGACAGCGGCTCCGACATTGCCGAGACTTTCAGCTGGGCTCCAGAAGTCTTGGAAACCATGATGGCCTCGGACGAGCCGCAACGAGGCAATCGCTGCCTGCTTGAAGAAATAGCTCTCGCCGATCAGATCCGAAATCCGGTAACCGACATCGCGCATTTCCATCCCCGAGGCGTCCAGAGCCATGCGGTAGGCTGCGGTCATGCCGTCGCCGCGGAGAGGAAGATCGGTATGGTTGTAGATATAGGCCGGCTCGCGGGCCAGGCCGAGGCCGAGGAGGCGCATGGTGCCGCTGCCTGGGCGGGTGCAGAGGATAGCAGCGGCAGCTTCGCCGGGGATGAAGCCATTAGGGTTGTCTGGGGTGAGCAGGCGTCGTTCGGCCAGATAGTGGTCGATCGTCAGTCCCGCCAGGTAGCTGTCGACGCCGCAGATCATCACGTAAGGTACGCTGCGGTCGGCCAGCAGCCGACGGGCCTGGTCGAGTGCGACGTGGCCGGAGGGCCGGCCGTGGGCGACGATTCGCGTTCGGTACGGCGAGGCGATGCCGGTGATCTCGGCGATGCGCGCAGCGAGGCGTGCGGCTTCCGGGGCGAGCCGGCCGGGCCGGTCTTCTTCGGGGAGGCAGAGGATGAGCGCTGCTGTGCCATGCGCCTCAGGAACGGGCTCGAAGGCCTCGAGGATGGCGGCCGCGGCCATGTGGGCCAGCCGTTTCTCTCCTGTGAACTTGCGCGGCAGCGGCACCGGGGCGCCGACCAGCCAGCCGCCGCCGGGGCCGACGAAGCGGGTTTCCTGGAAGCCGTCGAGCTTGGCGCGCATTGCGGCGCATGCCGAGCGGGCGTCGAGACCGACCGCGGTCACCATGCCGATCGAAACGATGTCGAGCTCGAGTGTCATGCCTCCTCGATTTCTTCTTCCGCGTCAGCACCGTTTGCACGGACATAGGTTCGCCCGGTCGCTCGTGCGCGCAGCATGGATTGCGTCGGCGGCCCGATCCAGCATTCCGAAAAATCGAGGATCGTGCGCTTGAGCCGCTGCTGCAACCGCCAAACCAGCGAGAATCGTCGATTTTCTAGATCGAACAGGATGGTGTCCGGAGACAGTTCACCGTCGAACACCTTGTCCTGCTCCTTAAACAAGGTCATCGGCAACGCCGTCGCCGGCAGGCGGAAAACTTCCTTGCCCATCGGCGTCAGATTGATCAGCTGCACGTCCTCGCCGCCGCGCGGATGGTCGATCTGCTGGTCAGGCGGCGCCATCTGGAAATAGCGCTCATCGAAATCCGGTGGAAGGAACGGAAAAATATTGTCGATCCAGTTCTGGTCGTAAGTGCCGCCATATTCGATGCGTCCCGGCCAGCCGCGGCCCATCGGCCCAAAGCTCATCGGCTTGTAGTCGCCAAAGGGTGAGCGCACTTCCTCGCCGACCGCCTGCGTGTTGGGCAGGCGCAGGCCTGGGACTAGGCGCTGGTTCTTGGTGCGCGACCATCCGGTTCCGACCGGGTTGTATTTGTAGCTGGCCGGAAGCTTGTCCTCCGGATCCAGCCTGTCCACGCCACCCCAGGCAACGTCATAGGAGATGGGCAGTTTCACGAAGGGTTGCGGCGACGTGGCGGTAAAGACCGGACCGATGGAGCGCCATTCGCGGTGGCCAACCACCTCGAACAGCTTCGACCAATTGCCGACCTTGATCCCGACCGGCACGCGCTCGACCGGCCGTCCGCCCGGCGCATAGGCGCAGCCATTGGCGATCACGTCGCAGCGCGGCTTGCGGAAGGCGAAATCTGTCTCCCACAGCGTCGCCGAATAGCCAGGCACACCGGTCTGGGTGTCGGCCATGACCAGCGGAACCTGTTCGGCCGATTTCTGCACCAGCCCGCCAGGCTTCGTTGGAAAATCGAAAGTGCCCTTGACCACGACCACGATCCATTCGTGGCCGGCCTTGTCCATGCCCATGGTGAACTGATGCGGATAGCCCATCTGGTTCCAGATCTGCATCAGCTGGTCTCCCAGCTTGCGGCGAAGATCTGCTCCAGGGTCGGCTGCGGCGCTTGCTGATCGACATCGAAAATATCCGTATGCGCCGTCCACGCCACGAACTCGTCGATGAGATCGCCCTCGCCATCGATAAGCGGAACGGGCAGGGCGGCCAGTGCCGCGTCGAGTTCGTCGGGTCTCAACTCTCCTCGCTGCGCCGCCAAGGCGAGGGTTTCGATGCTTTCGAACCATGCGTCCGCAAAAGCCAGCTTAAGGGGCGCCTCCGGGAGCCTTGCGACGACGCTCAATGGAAATTGCCGGCCGACCCTGTCGGCGCTTTGCAGTAGGATGCCGGCCGAGGCGCCGAAGGAACCAGGCCCGCTGAGGAAACGCAGCGCAATGTGCTGCGGCCAGGTTTTAAGTCCGAACAGCGGCACGATATGCTGCGCCAGCCAGCGGTCCCATCCACGCACGAAATCCGCCGGCAGCCGCCGGGTCACGAAATCGCCGGTGGCGGGCATCTTGCCATAGAAGCCGGGCACGATCAGATCTGCGGCGGACATGTGAACTTCTTGAACATTTCGAGCGTGTAGGGGTTCTCGACGCTGGCGGCTTTGAGTTCGAAATCGGCCCACATCCCCTTCGTGCCGAGCCGCAGGCTATAGACGTCGGTGAGCTTGGTCGCGGCGAAGCGGCCGCCGCGCAGCATTCTGAGCCACGCCCAGCTGCCGGTCTCGTTGAGCATCACTTCGGGCGAGCCGTCGACCGGCTGGAAGGCGAGCGAGATCACCCCGGTGCCATCCTTGCCGGGCCACGTCATCGGTTGCGGCCTGGTGGCGTTGTTGTAGTAGACGAGGTTCTGGCCATCGAGGTTGAGCGTGACACGCGCCACGTTGGGGGAGAGGTCCTTGGGCTCCAGCGTGAAGTTCATCACCGGGCCGGTGCCGCCCGGAAACAGATCGTCGCGGATATGCCTCGCCTGCTCGAACGCTGCGAGTGCCGCTGGGTCGAGGCCGAAATCGGCACGCCATTTCCACGGCTCGCTGGCGGTGTCGACATAGTTGATCAAATGGTCGGTGGTGAAGGCATCGATCAGGCCGGTCGGCCCGAACAGACGTTGGAAGTCGCGCACATTGACATCGACCGCGCTGTCCGGGCTGAACGGATAGCGGTTGTTGAGCGCCGCCTGGCAGAAGGGCAGTATATCGGCCCGCCAGATGGCGTTGAGCTCGTTGGTTACGGCTTTCTGCGACAGCCCGCTGGTGTCGCCGGCAATGCCGCCCAGCCACTCGTTGATCGGCGAAGGCAGGATCTGCGCCTGCCTGGCGACGGCGCCCGTCAGTTCGGCGAGGCCGCCCTGCTTCTTGATTGCATCCTGCGGGTTGGGATTGGCGGTCACCGTCTGCAACACATTCGACAGCGCCGTCAGCGCCACGACGGCGGCGTCGAGCGCCGGCGGCTGGCCGTCGACCTGGGCGATGGTGCCTTTGAGCGGCTTGAAATGCTCGGCAACCAAGCTGCCGGTCATGTCCACCTGGTTGGCGGAGCCGGCGCGCGGCAGGAGCTTGGCGCCCGAGGTCACCACCTTGCCCAGCTTGCCGAGTTTGCTGAGCAGCTTGGAGCCGGTCTTGGCGGCAGCGCCACTTTTGTCGTCGGCCGGCGCATCGTCGGAGCGGGTGAGGTCGGTCTCCTGCACCACTGCCGTCAACAGGCGCTTCAGCGCGGAGTCGGCGCTGGAAAGATCCTTGAGGTTTTCACTGGCGATGTTGAGATCGGTAAGCGGCGCAAGCCGCATGTCACGCAGGAAAGAGTCCCACTGGGCGATATAGTCGTCATAGTAAAGCTTCAAGATGTCCTGCGAGAGCGCCGAGACCGACGTCTCCGAATTCTCCGAGCAGCCGCCGGCAAACACCGCGCGATCGAGGGCCGCCTGTCCCGCCACATCCTCGACCCGGTCGAGGATCGCGTCGTGGAAACCGGCATAGGTGTAGGGGCCAGGAACACCGACGCGCAACGTCTTGTCGGAGCGGCGCGCGAACACCTTGGCGCCGTTCGGCCCGGCGAAATTGGCCGGCACCCATTCCTTGACGGCGGCTACCTCCGGGTCGGCCAGGAGCTGCTTGTAGGCGCGCTGCGGCAGCGAGATGGTGCATACAGTCTTCAGCGCCTCCGCGACGAGTGCCTTGTCCGGCGCGATGTAGCTGTCGTCGACGGCCATGCGGCGGATGGCTGCGATTTGGTGCTCTTCAGCGTCGGCCGTGGGGAAAGGCGGTGCCGGCGCGAATTGCGGCAGGCTGTTCACCCACCAGTTCTGGACGAAATCGGTGTCCATCTGCGACAGGCCGGTCATCATCCGGTAGGTCTTCAGCGCGCCGAGCATGAAATCCGGATCGCGGATTTGCCGCCACATCGTGGCCTCGAGCAGGGCGACCATATGCGGCTCGAGCACGTTGCGCAGCGCATGGTCGTAGGTATCGGTCTGTGCGCGCACCAGCTCCGGCGAAGCGGTCGGGCCGAGCAGGTTATGGACGGCGCCTGGCGGCGGCGTTCGGGCGGTCGCCACCGCGTCCATAGCCGCCAGCGCCCCATCCATGGTCGGCTGCTCGACCGCGGCCGGCGTGGCGGCGACTTGGGTGAGCGGCCCTTGCAGGGCTTCGAACTGGCCGGCCTGTTCGGTGATCGCATTGCGGTTGTCGAGGTAGGACCAGGTGAACAGTCCGCCGGCCAGCAGGGCCGCGAGCGCACAGGCGGCGGCGGCGCCGCGCCAGATCCAGGCGCGGCGGCGCTGCGCCAGCGGATCGAATGTGCCAAGGCCAGCCTCCTTGAAGATCACTTCGGTGAGAAGGTTCCTGAGGAAGAAGCTGCGCTTCTCGACGCGCGCCGCCGGCATGGCGCGGCGCGGCGGCAGCCCGAAGGACGATGACAACGCTGCGGTCAGGCGGTCGATGGGGGCACCTTCCTGTGTCGCCGATGTCAGATAAAGGCCGCGCAGCCACGCGGCTTCCTCATAGCGGCTTTCGCCGAACATCGCCTCGATCAGCACCTGGATCGGCCCGCAGAGGCTCGCCAACTGCGCCGGAAAGCGAAAGATCTCGGCGCGCGAGCCAAGCTTGTCCTCGTCTTCAAGGCGCGGCACCAGCCTTCGCTCCAGCTCGGTGCCAAGCCTGGCCAGCTCCGCCTGGATCATGCCTGCGTTGACGCGGGCATCCAGCGCAAAGGTGGTTCCCCACACCTGCTCGCGCGCACTCGTCGACAAGCCGCCGAAGAAGGCTTCGAACCCTTTGATCAGGTCGGCCTTCGTCAGCATCAGGTAGACAGGCAGACGAATCTCCAGTCGATCGTTGAGCTCCGCCAGTCGGCGGCGGATCTTGCGGCCGTGCGCCTTGATTGCTTCGTCGCCCTCCGAGAGGGCATCGATCGACAGCGCGACGATGACGCCGTTGAGCGCACGCCGGCCCCGGTGCTTCTTCAGAAGGTCCAGGAAGCCCAGCCATTCCGCGGCGTCGACGTCCGGCTGGCTCTCCTGCTGGACGTAGCGGCCCGCGGTGTCGATCAGCACCGCGTTCTCGGAGAAAAACCAGTCGCAGTTGCGCGTGCCGCCGACACCCTGCAGATCATCGGTCAGATCGATTGGAAAATTGAGGCCCGACTGGCGCAATGCCGTGGTCTTGCCGGTGGCCGGAGGCCCGACGATCACATACCACGGCATCTCGCGCAGGAACTTCCGTCCGCCGAGCTTGCGCCGCTTGAGCTCGGCCATCACCTCGCCGAACTTGGCGCCTACGGCTGCAACGCTCTCTTCGCCGGGGGTGAGCTGCTTTTCGGCCACGGGTGCCGAGATCTCGGCGACGAACATGCGGTTGGCGCGGATCGCGCGCCGTTGCGCGATGATCAGCCAGATCAGCCACAGGATGATCAGCCCCGCGATGATGGCGATGCGCACATTGTCGGATTCGAACGGCGCGTACGGGCCGACCTGGACGATCGGGCCGAACACCCAGATCAAAAGCGAAAGCAGCGCAATGCCGATCAGCGTCCAGAGAAAGCGCGAGGTGATGACCGCCCAGAGGAAGCGCAGGATGAACATCTCAGAGCCTCTTCTCGACCAGGACCTCGACGCGCCGGTTGAGCGCGCGGCCCTCGCGCGTCGAGTTGTCGGCCACCGGATCGGAGTCGGCGCGGCCTTCGGAATGGATGCGCTCCTGTGGCACGCCAGCCTGCACCAGGAGGTCCGCTATGGTTTGGGCACGTGCCTCCGAGAGCCGCTGGTTGCTCGCGAGCGGGTTGGACCGTTGCAGGCGCACATTGTCGGTATGGCCGACGATCGTGATGTTGCCGATCAACTCCTGATTGGCGAGGATCACCTTGGCGATAGACTGGATCAGGGGCTCGTAGCCCTGCGACAGTGTCGGCCGCGAAGACTGGAAGAGCTCGGGGTTGGAGGACTGGATGATCAGCTTGGCCAGCGAGACGCTCTCGGTACCGCTGAGCGCGCCCTTGAGGCTCGCCGGCGCTTCGGCCTTGAACGCGGGCAGCAGCGCGAAATCGACCGGCTGTGGCGGTTCGGGTGCGGGCGCATCCTGCTTGGGTGCGGCGCGGGTAACGTCCGCGCGCGAGGCCGGCGGCAGCGTGCGCACGAGGGCGGGAGAGTTCGACCGCCTGGCTGCTCAAGCTCATCGACAGACCGATATAAGCGACGGCGGCGACGACAACCGCGGCAAGTGCCATCACCCAGATCGGAACGATGAAGCGCTGCGGCTCGTCGGAAGCGATCACGCCTTTCCAGTTCGGCGACAGCGGCGCGTCCTCGGCGTCGGCATTGCGCAGGAAGCGCGCGGCTGCCACACGCACGGCATTGAGCGAGCGGTCGCCGGCGCGGCCGGGCACCCGGTACTTGCCGCGGAAGCCGAGCGCCAGGCAGTAATACTGAAGCTCAAGCATCTCGCGGTCGCGGTTGGGATGGCGCTCCAGCTCGTCAAGGCGGGTGAAAAACTGGGTGCCGGCATCGACGTCGCCACGCAGCATGACCACCAGAGGCTGGCGCGGCCAGGCGCTGGCGCCGCCCCACGGCGTGTTCAGCGCGAGGTCGTCGAGCAACGCCGCCACGGCCCAGGCCGCCTGGTCGGCGCGCTCCAGCGAGGAGCCCGCTGCCATGGCGGCGTCGCGCGCCTGAACCAACTCGTCGAGTAGGCGCGTGCGCATCGCTTCCGGGTTCTCCGGCGCCAGCGCGCTTTCGAGCTCCGGCGCGAATTCGAGCAACGGCGCGAAGATATTGATGAGCGTGTTGGGATGGGCGCGCGCCCTTTTTACCGGCCCGCCCGGTGACAGCGGCGCCATCGGCCGTGGGGCGGCGCCCGCCAGCCTGATGCGTGTGCGTTCGCGATCCTCCGACAGTCCGAAAGGATCATCCCGGCTCATGGCCTCACCTGTTCACTGAGTAGCAGTCGACCTGCGGCTCGCTCGGCAGGACACCGGAAACGCCGATGACGAAGCCGGGGGCGTCGAGCAACGAGGCCCAATGCTCGCTCTTCTGGTCAAGCTCCAGGCACAGCCGGTCGCCATCATAGGGAATCTCGCGTGGCTGCGAATGAAGCGGTTTCAGCGGAATGCCCGGCAGGCGCGACTTCCAAAGGCCTTCGAACTGGTCAGCGGCGCCGACTGTCGCCTGGTTGACGAAAATCTTGCGCAGCGCGTCCTCCGACAGTTCCGATCCGACGCGGATGACGATGCGGCTGGCGACCAAGAGCTTCGGGTTGTCGATGCGCACCTTCCAGACATTGGTCGCGTGCCGCATGACCGGCAGCGCCCGCGATTTCGGCTCGATGTAGCGCAGGCTGAGGATGAGCGAACGCAACGCGTCGGCCAGCGCCATATAGGCGGGGCCGGGCGCCATATGGTCGTAAGCCGGCAATTCGCCGAGCCGCCGCGAGCTCGAGCCATAGGTTGCCATCTCGCCGGCCAGTCCGGCCAGTTCGAGATAGAGTTCGGCCGGATGAAAGACATCCTGCGCGAGCATGTGGGCAAGCCGCGGGCGAGCGGCATTGGCGAGGTGCAGCATCAAAAGGTCTTCGACGCTGCGGCCGGCGCCGCCCATCACCATCTTGCCATGCGCTTCGGCGATCTGGTCGAGGCCGGTCACCACTTCCTGCAGCAATTGCCGGTACCAGTGGACCGCGCCGGTGATCAGCGTCGGCGGCAGGAACGTCTCATCGAGCGAGATGCCGCCGTCGGCGCGCACGCCCTTTATGTCGGCGATCGGCAAGGCGGTATAACCGCCGACCGATTTGCCGGGCGCGAGCAGGGCGGCTTGCGGGCGGGCGATCTCGATCTCTTCGGGATCGGCGCCGCTCTGGACGGCGTCGCGCACCGAAACGATCTTGCCGTGGTAGCGCGCGCCCGTCGATGCCGCATGCGCCGGATCGAACCCGACGCCACCGGGTGGCTCGAGCGGCAGTGCCACCAGCACCGGACCGGCGCCGGTGTCGGCCGTGACCGGCAGCGGCTTGGGCGCATCCATCAGTTCCGGGATGGAGAAGGGCGTGCCGTCCGGGAAAATACCCCGGGCGGACACGATCGAGACCTGGCCGGCGTCGAGCAGCGACTGGTCGAGGGTCAGTTGCTGGAAGCCGAAAGTATGGAGCTGGCCGGCCTGCAATGCGCCGCGCACCATGCCCTCGAAGAACCGATCCTGCTGCTGGAAGTGCTGGGTCCTGAGAAACAGGCCCTCCGACCACAGCACCCTGTTTGCATCGCTCATGCCACTACTTTCTGCCCACAACCATCCGTGGCCCCTGTCGCTAGGCGGAAATGCCGCCCTTGCCGAGGCTGACATTGACGGTGAATTTCGACCCTGGCGATACCGACTTGGTCGTGCGCCAGTTGCGTCCGCCCGGCTCGCGGATCAGCGCCACGAAGCCGAGTGCCGTGGCGTTCGGCTCGACCGTGATGGTCTTGGCCGCCGTCTTGCCTGGCGCGACCGAGATCGTGTCGGAGCCGATGAGGTCGGCACCGAGCGCCGAGCTCGCATCGCCCTGCAGCGCGAAATAGTCGGCCGAGTTGAACTTGCCGGTGCTGGCAAGCCGCATCACCAGTACCGTCACCGGCCTGTCGCCGCCGCCCGGTCCTGGATTCATGCCGGCGCCTCCGGTCACGTTGACCGAGATCACCGATGGTTTCGGCGGGCCGCTCTGGCAAGCCGCAAGCAGCCCCGTAGCGCCGAGGGCAACGACGAATTCGCGTCTGTCGATCATGTCCTACTCCTCCTCTTCATATGCGTCCCTGAAGTCTGCGCCGATCTCGCCCAGGAAACTCGATTCCGCGCTCTGGGCGATGTCGCGATGGCGTTTCTGGTAGAGCTCCCACAGCTTGGCATTACGTCCGCCGGAGAGCAGATTGCCGATGGCGGAATTGGACTTGAGCTCTTCCTCGATCGCGGCCGGATCGAAACGGTCGATCATGCGCCGAAGCGCGGCCTGAACGCCGCGCCAAGCGCGTACGTGATGCTGTGCAAGGTCCTTTACCGCATCGTTGATTGCCGCCTCGCCGGAGAGAAAGCCCGGACTGCGTTCCGAGATGATGGTGACGATGACGTCCTCGGCCGTCGGCAGGAATTTGAGCGGGTTGACTTCGGAGGCGCCGACCACCGTCTGGGCGACGCGCGCGCTTCCCTTCTCCTCGGCGCGCTTGCGCAGGAGTTGCATCAAGCCATCCAGCATCAGCCGGTATTCACGCCCGAATTTTTCCATTTCGGCGATCGGATCGCGGCCGGGAAAATCAGCCTCCTCGACGCCCATGCCGCGCAAGAATGCGGCGCGAAGCGACATATCGCCGGATGCGGGCTGCGCCGGACGCGCAGGCTTGGGCGCTGGAACGGCGCGTCGCGGCGGCGGTGGCTCGGCCGGCTGCACCGGCAAATCCCAGGGATGCCCGGCTCGCGGCTTTTCAGCCTGATGCTGCACACGTCCTGCCGGGGCGGCGCCGTTGGCGAGAGGCGGGGTCGCTGCCGGCCCAAAGCTGAAATCGTCATCGAAGCTGGCCGGCTTTGCCGCATGCCCGGACGCATCGTTGCGCGAAGGCATTTCGCCGAACCCGAACGGATCTGGCTGACCTGGAGCAGCGACATCACCGGATTGCGACGTCGCCACCGGGTCGAGGCTGAACGGGTCGTCAAAGGCAGGCGAACTGCGTTGGCTGGATGGGCGATCATAAGCCCCGGGAACAGGCTGCTCGAACGGGTTCGGCAGGTCCGCTGGGCGTGGCTGGCGTGGTTCTTCCTCGACCTTAGCCGAGAAGAAGTCGTCACCGCCGATGCTGGCAGGCGTTCTCGCTCCCGGCGATGACCACGCAGGCGCGGGATGGCCGGCGACAGGAGCTGGGCCGACCGACGTCCGGTTCGCTTTGGATTGAACCTCGACGTGGAAGATATAGTCGCCCATGCGCAGGCGCATGCCGTTCTGCAGCCGCATCGACCTGCCAGGTCCCAGGGGGCTGTCGGAGTCATCGACGAACAATCCGCTGCTCGACGTGTCGGTAATGAAATAGCCATCCCGGTCGCCGCTGATCCTGCAATGCGCGCGCGAGACGAACATGTCCGGGTCGTCGATCTGCCAGCCGGCATCGGCGCTGCGCCCGATCACCAATTCGCCCTCGTCCAGCCGGGTCTGCCTGACCACTTGCGAGCGCGGGCCTTGTTCCAGCGTCAGCAGCAGGCTCATGCGGCCGCCTCCGCCATTTCCGGCCGCCAGCCGACGATGGTGTGCAATCTGAGATCGTCGGCGTCACCCTTTTCGGAGGGCCGCGCCAGCCAGGCCGTCCGGCCAAGCTGGACAGTTCCGACCCGTGGCAACGGCACGGCTTCGCGCGCGAGCACGATGCGCAAATCGACGTCGAGCGTCTCGCCGATCATGTCGCGCACCGCCTTCTTGAACAGGCCAAGACGCCGTTCGCCGGGCAGGAACGACCTGAAGTCGTCAAGGCTCAGCGGACCAACGCGCAATTCGATCCTGCTTTGACGGCTGAACACCCGCGGCCCGATCGTCGCGCCGCGTCCAAGCCCGGCATGGGCCTTGCCGAGACGCGTCTGCAGTGCCGTCGGTATGGTGATCCAGGCGGCGACGAATTCCTTGATCTGCACCGGCACCTTGAAGGCGGTGGCGAGAAACAGCGTCAGCCGCTCCACGCCGTCGACCTGGTTGGCGAGCGATCCAGCCTGTCGCAGTCGCACAGTGTCGAGTTCGGGATCCTGCGTGCCGGGAAGGCCGATCCCGGACATTGCCTCCAGCATGGCGCGAACTCGCCCGCCGACCGACCGCTCGACCTGCACCGCCGGATGCGCGTCAGCCCAGGCGCGATAGTAAAGGGCCATCATGCGGTGTTGCAGGATGTTGACGAAATCGACGAAGGTCGTGTCGCTGGTCTGCTCGGCATCGGCCCCGGTGAACCAGCGCTGCGACAGCCGGTCGAGCACCCAGCGTGTCAGATGCAATGGCATCGGTCCTTCCGGTCCAAGCAGCCCGAGATTGGCGACGGTCACACGGGCGGAGGCCCCGACGCCCTGGAACTTGACGACGTCGCGGGCCGAGAAGCTCAGGCGGACATGCTGGCCAAGTCTCGCCGGCTCGCGGTCGGCCGTTCCGGAATGGCCGAACAATGCACCCCGCTGCTCCAGGCGCCGCAGCAGCTCGAAAAAATCGAAGTTCTCCAGCGACGGTTCAGCAGCGACCGTTGCGGGCTCCGCTAGATCAGGCAGCGATTGCCGGGCGTCATCGGCCATGGCACATCCTCCTGCTTCTGCAGCAACCGGGTACGGGTCCGCACAAATCCGTTTATCCCTGCATGGCGGGCGAACAGCCGCGAAAGCAGGGCCGAAAGCAGCAGCGAACTTTGCCCCGCCAGCACGGACTGGTCGACATGCAGTGTCACTTCGGTGCCGCGTCCGAAACACATTGGCCCGTCGATCTGGAGCCGCTCGATCACCGGGCGTGAATCGATGCGCACGATCGAATGCACGTTGCGGGCAAGGCTGGGATCGCCGCGATCGGCATAGAGGTCGAGCAAGGCATGCAGCGGATCGACGCCACGGCCTTCCTGGGCAAGGCTGAGGAAGTTGAGAGAGAGCTGCGCCACCAGCCGCCAGGCGAGATTGTCGGCGCGGGATTCGCCTGCCGCGCTGGCCGGGAGGGACGCCGGGATTGCCGGCTGCGGCGCCCGCAGCGCTCCAAGCAAGCGCACCGCTTCGACCGGATCGGCCGTCTCCAGCGTCAGCGTCGGCGTGTCGTCCAGGATCGGCAGGTCGCGGTTGGTGCACAGCGCCGTGATGTCGAGACGCTTGAGCGGCCGGTTTGGCGAGCTTCCTGCCGGCCGCGAGACGGCGATGAAGACATCGTCGCCCGTGTAGGAGGTGCGGGTCAGACCTTCGCGCCGCTCGTCTTCGGTGGCTCGGCGCGGACGTCGCTCGATCGAATAGACCCAGCCGCTGCCGCGGTTCTGCCCCAGGCTGAACAATTCTGGAATTGTCGCCTCGCCGCTCTCCGCGTCGGCGTCCTCGACCCGGGTGACCCGGAAGATCTCGAAATCCCGCGCCCGGGTGCGGTCGGCGTGCAGCACCTGACGCGTTTTGCGCGGATCGATCTCGATGACGTTGCATTCGCGTTCGAAGAGATTGATGACCGGTGTCACGAACAGTTCGAAGTCGGCTACCGTCACATCGGCGAGCTCGGGCACCGGACGCCGGAACAGGAAGATGATCTCGATCCCCGCATCGCACTTGCGCACCACCGGCTGGAGGCCGGCGACCCGCACATAATGGAAGCGCTCCGGGATCATGAAATATTCGCGCAGCAGCCTGTATCCTTCGAAGGTCGGACGGGTGCGCGGCATCAGCGCTTCGTCGTCGCGGATGCCGATCATTTCGGGCTCGGGCAGCGCCGTCAGCGGATTGGTCTTGCCTTCCGCCCGCGCGCCGAGAGCCGAGCAGGCGCCGAAGATCGCATCGAAAAGCAAGGGTGCCCTGGCACGCCCGGCGAAATAGAGGTCGAGACGGTCGAGCGACAGTTCGCTGAGCTTACCCTTTCCCGTCCGGGCAAGGGTGACGCGAAACGCCGCCTCGCCGCGCGCGTCGCCGATCATCGCGATTCCGGCAGCGGCGAGCGCGCTGCGATCCTGGAAATAGCCGACCGAGGCGATCGCGATCGGCCACAGCGTGACCTCCTGCGCGGTGGTGAAGGTCGAACGCGTCGAAAGCCCTGGATTGAGGCCGGAGACCAGTCGTGTGCCACGCGGGACGGCGTGGCCGGCAATCATCGACTGCACCTGCTGGCCGGGTTTCAGCACAGCCATCGCCGTCGCGGGCGCCGGCGTCACCAGATCCGGGTAAAGCACATCGAGCACGGCGCGCGAGAAGCGCGAGCGCTCCGCGTCGACCTTGAGACGGGTGCGCGCGGCCAGGAAGGCCACGCCGTCAAGCAGCCGTTCCACATAGGGGTCGGGGCAGGGGACCGTGTCGAGGGAAAGATTGCGGGCGACCGCCGGATGCATGTCGGCGAATTCCGCGGCCAACGCCCGGATATGGGTCAGTTCTTCTTCGTAATACTCCACGAAGACCCGATCCATCTCAGGTCTCCCGGAATTCGGTTCGTGCCAGGCCGTTGTCGAGATTGATCGTGGTGCGCAGCCGCATACGCTCCGGTGTCGGGGTCATGATCAGCACCGCGTCGATCTCGATCTTGAGGCCGACGGTTTTGTCACCGAGCGTGACGTTGACGGTCGTGGCGCTCTCCTTCAGGCGCGGCTCGAAGGTGGCAAGCACCGTGCGGATTTCGCGCGCCAGCGCATCGCGGTCGAAATCCCGCGAAGAGCGGCCGGAAAAGGAGGGCACGCCATAATTGACGACGCTGCGGCGCACCTCGGGAAAGTCGGCCAGTGATGGCAGTTCGTCCAGCGGCTGTTCGTGTTCGGCATCGGAAAGCATCGGCACGGATTCGAAGCGCTCGGTGTTGAACAGCGCCTCGATGTCGCGCCGCACGGCTTCTCTCAACACGCGTGCCGAAACCACCACGCCGCGGCTTTCGATCTCGGCGCGATGCTCGGTCTGGAAGGCCAGCCGGTGCAGGCGCCGTCTCTGCTCAGGCGTCAGTTCGGCGTCGGTATCGATGGCGCGCGCGCTGCCGTCAAGAAGAGCCCCGACGCGCTCGGCGCCGAGTTCTTCATCCAGCAGACGGCGCAGCCCGTCGATCTCCGACGCCACACCCGGCAAGTCGTTGACGAGGCGGTCCCACAGCGAAGGCTGGACCGCCTCGCGCTTTGCCCGCGAACTGCCGGCAAGCTGCGGCTTCGCGCCAGGCCGCTTGGCCTCACTTGCCGACATAGACGTCCATTTCGATCTCGTCGTCCTTGTCGTAGACGAACTTGATCTTCTTGTAGGCGAAGCTGACTTCTTCCTCGATAAGATCGGCCTCGTCGGCGGCCTGCCGCATATCGTACTCCATGACCGAGGCGTCGGTGAGCGTCACGACCAGATAGTCGCTGGTCTCGCCGTCAATGGTGCGGCGTGCCGAGAACACCACCTCGTCGAGCGCCTTGTTCTCGAACAGTGCCTTCTTCAGATACGGCGACGACTTGTCGTAGTGCTTGATGAACTTGATCATTCCCATCGACACACGGCCGCGTCGCGAAAGCGAATTCGGGTCGTAGGGCGCTATCATCTTGTAATCGACGCCATGCACTTCGATCTCGTCTTCATGGCCGTCGCGCTTGCTCGGGCCCTTGATGTCCGGGACTTTCAAAAAACCATCGATCTTCATGGAAGGAGCCTCGCTTCTCTCTGTGGTCGGCATTGTCTTTCTCCACCGCTTTCAAACGAAACAAGATGACTTCGCTGCGACTTCAGCCCTTCACTGACGGCAGTTCCGACACCAGCCGGAGAGAGGCGTTGATGCCTTCCAACTGGTAGTGCGGACGCAGATAGAAACGGGCATTGTAGTAACCGGGCCGGCCTTCGACGCTGTCGACCTGAACCTCGGCCGCGGCAAGCGGACGCTTGGCCCGCGCCTTGTCGTCGGCGAAGGCCGGATTGGCCAGCACGTACCGGTTGATCCATTCGGTCAACCAGATCTCCATATCGGTGCGTTCCTTGAACGATCCGATCTTGTCGCGCGCGATCGCCTTGAGGTAATGCGCGAAGCGCGACACCGGGAAGAGGTAGGGCAGGTTGGCGCTCAGCCGTTCGTTCGACTGGGCGTCGGGGTCGACGAGGCGCCCGGCGCGCGTCTCGTCATCCTGGAGCGAGTGCGCGCCGATGAAGGCCGCGAGATCGGTGTTCTTGCGGTGCAAGATCGGCATCAGGCCGAGCTTCGCCAATTCCGCCTCGCGCCGGTCGTCGATGGCGACCTCGGTCGGGCATTTCATTGCGATCGAACCGTCGTCCGTCGGGAAAGCGTGCACCGGCAGGTTGAGCACCGTGCCGCCATTCTCGACGCCGCGGATCTGCGTTCCCCAGCCATAGAGCTTATGGCTGCGGTTGATGTTGACGCCCATCGGGAAGGCGGCGTTCATCCAGACATATTTGTTGTGGTCGCCGCCCACCTCTTCCTCGAAGGTGAAGCCCTTCACCGGAACGGTTTCCGAGCCGTAGGGCAGGCGTGCCAGCACGCGCGGCATGGTGAGCCCGATATAGCGGGCGTCCTCGCTCTCGCGCAGCGACTGCCATGAGGCATAGGCCGGGTTGTTCACGATCATCTGCAGGTCTTGCGGGTTCGGCAGCTCCTGCCAGCTGTCCATGCGGAACAGCCGCGGCGAGGCGGCCGCGATGAATGGCGTGTGCGCCGAGGCACAGACACCCGAGATGTTGCGCAGCAGGCCGACGTCGCGCGGATGGTTGGAGAATTCGTAGGCGCCGATGATGCAGCCGATCGGCTCGCCGCCCAGCATCGAATACTCGTCCGTGTAGACTTTCTTGAAGATCGGGCTCTGGTCCCACATCTGACCTTCATAGTCTTCGAGCGTGTCGGCCAACTGCTCCTTGGAGATGTTCATCACCCGGATCTTCAGCTTGGTGTCTGTCTCGGTGTTGTTGATGAGGTACCAAAGGCCTCGCCAGGTGCCTTCCATCTCCCGCACTTCCGGGGCATGCAGGATCTCGTTGACCTGCGTCGTCAGCATCTTGTCGATGCCCGCGATCAGCGACTTGATCGACTTGATCGCGTTGGACGAGATGGTCGTCGTCTCGGAACGGGACTGAGCGGCCAGCGCCAGGTTGCGCACCAACTGCTGCAGTTTCTCGCTGTCGTCCTTCTTGACCTTGAAATCCTTTTCAAGGAGGCCGCTGAATTCGCCAAGATCGATGGCTTCGGCCTCGGCGGTAGCGGCTGCGGTCTTTTGCTGTTCGGCCATGACTTACTCCTCGCCCTTGCCGTCAGAAATCGCCTGGCCGGCGATCTTGCTCAGCAGCGGCTCGTTGTTCAGAAGCTGCGCGATGCGCTTTTCGGCGTCGACCCGGCCATCCATGAAGCCCAGCAGTTCCTCGAGTTGACGCCGCATCTTGAGGATCTCGGCCAGTTGCGGCACCTGCTCGGCGATCTTGTCCGGCGCGAAATCACCCATTTTGGAAAAGGTGAGATCGATCGCCAGTTCCTCGTCCCGCTCGGCGCCCTCAGCTTGCGGCAACGTGTTCTTCACGCGCGCCTTCACGCGCGGTCCCATCGCTTCCATGAATTTGGGGAAGCGATTGGCGTCGGTTTCGACGAAATTGCGGTCCAGAACCGACTTCGACGCTTCCTTGGTCTGCGAGGCGCCCGAAAGGTCGGCCATGACAGCCATGACGAACGGCAACTCGATCGTCGTGGGGCTGCCGTAGGTTTCGACGTCGTAGGCGATCTGCACGCGCGGGGCGCGGTTTCTTTCGATGACCTTGGCTTTGCTCTCTGCTGGCATGCTGGTTACCTTTCATCCTTCTGGGCCGGCTTCTTGGGATCGGCGACACCGGCAAGCAGCCGGAATTCCTTCAGCCCCGACGGGGCGAGATCTTCCATCAGTTCCACGAAATCCATGTGCACCATCCTGCGCACGCGCCGGGCGAGGTGCGGGATAGGGCTGGACGGTTCAGTGCGGTCGTAGAAGGCGACCACGAGATCGAGGCATTTGACGACATCGTCGCGCGAGTTGATCCGGTCAGGCAGGCCGGCGCTGGGTTCCACAGAGCTTGCCACACTTGCCATCGTCTCGGCTCCATGACCGTTTTGGGTGGGCGTCGATGCCGGTTGGGCCGGCTGCTGGGCAGGCTTTGCCGCACCGTTGGCCATGGCGCCGGCGCTGGAGTTCCGCTCCAGCGTCGTCAGCAGGCGCTGCAGGAACTTCTTCAGATCCGGAACGGCCGCGCCATTGCCCTCGATGCGGGCATTGAGCGCGGTATCCACCGCCTCCAGCGCCGAAATCGCGGCGCGCGCATCGGCCAAAAGTGTCGTGACAGTGTCGGCGGCCTGATCGATCTGCGCCGCGCATGCTGTGCGCACCCGGTTCAGCAGCTGGTTGTGGGCGGCCGCCAGCGCCGCCTTTTCGGCGGTTCCGAGGCCCGAGGCAGCTTCCTGGAGCATGACGCGCTCGTCGAGCGCTGCCTGTTCCAGGTCTCGCCCGCTGACCGGCCCGATGGCGCGCGGTGAGAAGAAGACGGTTTGCCTGAGGTTCGCCAGCAGGCCTTCCTGGCCGTTCTGGAGGTCAAGCAGCGCATTGATGCGTCGCAGCGCCGCGTCGCGCGGCGTGGCACCCGTCCGCAAGGCCGGATGCATCGTATCCCAGTACTGGTCGAGAGTCCTCGCGATCAGGGTCAGCCCTTGGGCGAGGCCGGCGAGCTTCTCTTCATTGGCCAGCGCGCGCGTGACGATGACCAGAAGGCGCAAATCCCGGCCGCGCGACTGCAATTCTTCCGATTTTTCGAGGACTGCCGCCCAGTCGACAGCGCTGGTTGACTGCGAAGCCTTGTTGCCACCGTCGTGGACGACCTTGAGCTGGGCTTCCGTGAGCCGCTCCAGCTCATGAAAAGCCGGGTCGTTGCGTAAGTCCTCTCCCGACGGGTTCGCGCCGTCCAGAGGATTCAGCCAGAGTGCGAGATCAATCACACCTACCCCCAGCAAAGGGCCCTGTGACCCATGTGACGCAACGTTATCATCGGTCCCATGCCACGACAATTGAGCACTTCCCCAAAAACTAACAGAAGCTGAATCTCCCGCAATCTTTCAACCAAACCCATTGCGCGATTGGCGGGCCGCGCATGCGAAATGGCTCGCATGGTTTGGACCCCAGGTGCGGGTTTGTTTGAGGAGTTTGCAGGGCTTGTGTAACCACGAGGTGCCGCCCGAACCGGGTCGGAAGGCCTCTTTCGTCACGCGGCTTTGTCAAGCGGCCGCTTCTATGGCAGGGTACGGTCAGCAGATTTCGGGGGCAGGTTCAATGGAACAGCGCCGATCGTCGCAGAGTTTCAAGCGCAAGGAACTCGTTGCAAAGCTCAATCCCACGGGGGTGCGCGCCTTCAAGGCCGCCGCGGACACGGCCAAGATGCGCGGCAATCCCTATGTCGAACTCGTGCATTTCGTCCAGCAACTGGTGCTGTCCGAGCGCTCGGATGTGCAGATGATCGTCGCCGATGCCGGGCTGGATGTCAGCCGGCTGACGGCCGATATGACCCGCGCCATCGACAAGCTGCCCTACGGCGCGACCTCGGTGGAGGAATTCTCCGATCACATCTTCCACGCCATACAGGAAGGTTGGAGCCTGGCCACACTGCAATTCGGTGTCGAGGAGGTGCGTAGCGCGCATATTCTTCTCGCCTGTCTGAAGACACCGGCGCTGGAAGGGCTGGTTTCGAAAATCAGCGCCGAATTCGACAAGATCGACGCGGACGGGGTCATCGCCCGCTTCGCCGACGTCACCGAGGGCTCGCTCGAAGCCGGTCCACCTCCTGCCGCGGCTGCGACCGAAACACCGATGAAACGCGGCCCGGGCGGGGATTCGGCGCTCGCCAAATACGCCACCGACCTGACCCAGCGTGCTCGCGACGGCAAGATCGATCCGGTCGTCGGCCGCGATCCTGAAATCCGCCAGATTGTCGATATCCTGATGCGCCGCCGGCAGAACAACCCGATCCTGACCGGCGAGGCAGGTGTCGGCAAGACGGCGGTCGTCGAGGGCTTTGCCTTGCGCATCGCCCAGGGCGACGTTCCGCCGACGCTTCAGAATGTCAGCGTACGCATGCTCGATGTCGGGCTGATGCAGGCGGGCGCCAGCGTCAAGGGCGAGTTCGAAAAGCGGCTGAAGGCTGTCATCGACGAGGTCCAGGCTTCCGAGACGCCGATCATCCTCTTCATCGACGAGGCGCACACGCTGATCGGCGCCGGCGGCGCGGCGGGAACCGGCGATGCGGCCAATCTCCTCAAGCCCGCGCTCGCGCGCGGCGAGCTTCGCACTATCGCCGCCACGACCTGGGCCGAATACAAGCAGCATATCGAGAAGGATCCGGCGCTGACCCGTCGGTTCCAGGTGGTCAAGATCGAAGAGCCTTCCGAAACGGTGGCCGTGCTGATGTTGCGCGGTGTAGCCGGCGTTCTCGAGCAGCACCACAAGGTGCAGATCCTCGACGAGGCGATCGAGGCCTCGGTTTCGCTTTCGCACCGCTACATTCCGGCCAGGCAGCTGCCGGACAAGGCGGTCAGCCTCCTCGACACAGCCTGCGCCCGCGTTGCCGTCTCTCAGCACGCTACGCCCGCGGAGGTCGAGGACATTCTGCGCCGCCGCCAGGCGCTCGAGGTCGAGGAAGGCATCATCGGCCGCGAGGCGGCGATCGGCATCGAAGTGGCCGACAGGCAGGCTCGCGTGGAGGCCGGGTTGGCGGAAACCGAGACCACGCTTGCAGCAGCGCAAGCGCGCTGGGATCGGGAAAAGGCGCTTGTCGCCGAGATACTCGACCTGCGCGCCAAACTCCGAGGCGAGGGCGTGCCGCTTGACGCGGTGGAGGGCGGGGAAGCCGCTGCGGGCGAGGCCGTCGATGCGTCACCTGCCACGGCGCATGAAAGCAAGGCACCTGAGGCCAAAACGCCGAAACTCGAGACAGCCGAACCCAAGGGCTCGAACACCAAGGCCAAGAAAGCAAAGGCGGCAAAGACGGAGGCTGCTGCTGCGCACGAGCCCGTGCCGGATTCCGCTGCCGACCTGGCGCGACTGCGCGAATTGATGGCGGAACTTGCCGAGGCGCAGGGCGAGACCCCGCTGATCCTGCCGTCGGTCGATCGCAACGCCGTGGCTGCCGTCGTCCAGGACTGGACCGGCATCCCGACGGGACGGATGCTGTCCAGCCAGACCGAGAAGGCGCTCAAGCTCGCCGCGACCTTGTCTGAGCGCGTTGTCGGTCAGGACCATGCGATGGAGATGATCGCGAGGCGAGTGCAGACCAGCCGCGCCGGCCTCGGCGCGCCGGAGAAGCCGGTCGGCGTGTTCCTGCTTTGCGGCCCCTCAGGCGTCGGCAAGACCGAGACAGCCCTGGCGCTTGCCGAAACGCTTTATGGCGGCGAGCAGAACCTGATTTCGATCAACATGTCCGAATTCCAGGAGGCGCACACGGTCTCGACGCTGAAAGGCGCGCCACCCGGTTATGTCGGCTACGGCAAGGGCGGCATCCTGACCGAGGCCGTGCGGCGCAAGCCCTATTCGGTGATCCTGCTCGACGAGGTCGAGAAGGCGCATCCGGACGTACACGAGATCTTCTTCCAGGTCTTCGACAAGGGCATGATGGACGACAGCGAAGGCCGCCGGATCGACTTCAAGAACACGCTGATCCTGCTCACCTCGAATGTCGGCTCCGAGGTCATCATGGACCGCACGAAGAACGGCACCTTGCGCACCGGCATGGACGACCTGGACACCGCCTTGCGCGGCCCGCTGCTGAAAGTGTTTCCGGCCGCTTTCCTCGGCCGCGTGGTGACAATCCCTTACTATCCGCTCTCGGACGCGATGATCGAGGCGATCACCAGGCACCAGTTCGGCAAGATCGCGCGGCGCCTCAAGGCAACCAACGATGCCGAGCTGGTGATCGGCGACGGCGTCATGGACATGGTCAAGGCGCGCTGCACCGAGATCGAATCCGGCGGACGCATGATCGACGCCATCCTCACCAACACGCTGCTGCCCGAACTCAGCCGCGGCGTGCTCAATCGCTCGCTCGAGGGCAAGAAGATGACAAAAGTCACCGTCGGTGCCTCGTCGGAAGGATTTACCTACTCTTTCGAATAGAGCTCGTTGGGATTTGCCGTTCGTGCCCTAGCGCCGACCAAAACGCATTCCATTCCTATGACTGGTCAGGCCAGTCATTGGCGCACCGGCACTCCTGGAGTTGCTCTAGATCACCGTTTCTCCTCCATCGACAACCAGGATCTGACCCGTCATGTACGAGGACCGGTCAGACACCAGAAACAGCACTGCCTCGGCGATCTCCTCGACGCTTGCCCAACGGCCAAGCGGCACCCTTTCGCGGATGTAGGCTTCGATGGCCTCCCGGCCTCCCATCTGGGCGATGAAAGGAGCATTGAAGGGCGTGTCCACCCAACCTGGGCAAAGCGCGTTGACGCGAATGCCGAAGCGGCCATAGTCGCCGGCCATCTGCCTGGTCATCGCGATCACCGCGTGCTTGGTCGTCGTATAGGCGATCATCTCGCGGTCGTAGAGCACGCCGGAGCTCGACGACGTGTTGAGGATGACGCCGCGGCCTGCCTTCTTCATGAATGGCATGACGATGCGGGCACCGAGGAAGTGAGCCCGCACATTGAGCGTCCAGGAGGTGTCGAAGTCTTTCACGCTCACACCGAGCACGTCGCCTTCGACCTGTACGCCGGCATGATTGTGCAGGATGTCGATCCTGCCCTGGGTGTGGATGAAATCGTGAAAACCGGCTTCAAGCGCCTGATCGTCGGTCAGGTCGAACACAAGCGCCTTTGCCCGGCCACCGGCGGCAAGAATCTGTTGGACGGTCGCGTTGGCGCCGTCGGCGCTACGATCCGCCACGCCGACCACCGCTCCCTCGCGCGCGATGATCAGCGCCGCCGCCCTGCCGATGCCCGATCCCGCCCCGGTGACGATCGCGGTCCTGTCCTTCAGGATCATCCACTCTCCACCCTTTCTCGCCGGCTTGTAATCCTGCATCATCCGGCGGGCGGGCCTCGCCCGCTCCGGCGCGCCGATAAACCATGAGGACAAGACAGGCATGTACGACTTCGGCCCCTTCGAGTTCGAGTCGAAGCAGGATTTTTTCGACAAGGCAATGCGTTTCTGGAATCCCGACAAGACCAGGTTCTGGCAGAAGGCCGGGATCGATCTGGTGATCGGCAGGCGGGAAGGTTATTTCCTCTACGACATGTCGGGGCGCCGCCTGATCGACCTGCACCTCAATGGCGGCACCTACAATCTCGGTCACCGCAATCCGGAGCTGGTCGAGACGCTGAAGAGCGCGCTCGACTATTTCGACATCGGCAACCACTGGTTCCCATCCGTGGCGCGAACGGCGCTGGCCGAATCCCTCGTCAATGTCTCGCCCGGAATGAAATACGCGATCTTCGCGCCGGGCGGCGCGGAGGCGGTGGACATCGCCATCAAGAGCGCCCGCTATGCCACCAAGCGGCGCAAGATAGTGTCGATCATCAAGGGCTATCACGGGCATTCGGGGCTCGCCGTGGCGACCGGCGACGATCGCTTCACCAAGATCTTTCTCTCCGACCAGCCGGAGACGTTCATCCAGGTTCCCTTCAACGACATCGACGCCATGGAACGGGCGCTCAAGGGCGAAGACGTCGCGGCGCTGATCATGGAGACAATTCCCGCCACTTACGGCTTCCCGATGCCGAAGGATGGCTATCTCAGCGCCTGCAAGGCGCTGTGCGAAAAGCATGGCGCGATGTACATCGCCGACGAGGTCCAGACCGGCCTGATGCGGACCGGCAGCATGTGGGGCTGGCAGGCCTACGGCGTCCAGCCGGACATCATGGTGACGGCAAAGGGCCTGTCCGGCGGCCTCTATCCGATCAGCGCGGCGCTGGTGAACGACCGAGCCGGCGGCTGGCTCAACGAGGATGGGGCCGCCCATATTTCGACCACCGGCGGGGCCGAGCTCGGCTGCGTCGTCGGCCACAAGGTCATCGAGATGCTGCAGCGGCCCGAACTGGTGGCCAATGTCGGCACCGTGACCGAGTTCATGGCGCAGGCCATGCGCGAGATGCTGGTTCGTCACGGCGACATCTTCACCGGGGTACGCCAGAAAGGCGTGATCCTCGGGCTGGAATTCAGCAATCACCCGGAAGGCGCCGTCTTCGTGTCGCGTGCGCTCTACGAGCAGGGCGTCTGGGCGATCTTCTCATCGCTCGACAAGCGGGTGCTGCAGTGGAAGCCCGGGATTCTCCTGGATCACGAGACCTGCCGGGACATTATGGATCGCTTCGATGCGGCAATGCCGCGCGCCCGGGAGTTGCTGCATCAGGCAGGCAAGGCGAGTTGACATGGTCCAACCCTCGTTGAAACTACCAGGCGTCCAGTTCGAGCCGGCGGCTGGGCTTGCCGAGATCGCGCGGGTTCCGGCAGGGGACAGGCAAGGATGGGGCAGGACGGACAGTGATGGATTTCGACGCGCTCACCCACGACCAGCAACTCGGCATCCTGCAGGAAACGGCGGAGGCGGCCACCGCCAACTACGATCTGCCGGCGGACGTTTCCGTCGAGATGATCAACCTGTCGGAGAACGCGACCTACAAGATTGCGGCTCGCGACGGCCGGCGCTGGGCGCTCCGCATCCATCGCGACGGCTACCATTCAAGGACGGCCATCCAATCCGAACTGGCCTGGCTGACCGATCTGCGCCAGACCGGGATCGTCCCCACACCCGTGCCGGTCGCGGGCAAGGACGGCGAACAGATCCAGCGTGTCGGCCATCCAAGATTGGCGCAACCACGCCATGTCGTGTTGTCGCAATGGGAGACCGGTTCGGAGCCGGGCATAGGCGAGGCGCTTGGCGAACCTTTCGAACTGCTGGGCGAGGTCACGGCGCGCATGCACATCCACGCCCGGCAGTGGAAGCGCCCTTCCTGGTTCAGCCGCCATGTGTGGGATTTCGAAACAAGCCTCGGCGAGGAGAGGCCGCTTTGGGGACGGTGGCGTGACGGCATCGGCGTCGACGCCGCGAAAGCCAGGCTCTTTGGCCGCACCGCGGAGCTGGTCGGCCGCAGGCTCACTGCCTTCGGCAAGGGCCATGACCGCTTCGGCCTCATCCATTGCGATCTGCGGCTCGCCAACCTTTTGATCGACGGCAAGACGGTGAAGGTCATCGACTTCGACGACTGCGGCTTCGGCTGGTATATGTACGACGCGGCGACGCCCATCTCTTTCTACGAGCACGAGCCACAGGCAGCCGATCTCATCCGGTCATGGACGACCGGCTATCGCCGTGTGCTTGACTTGCCGAGCGCGGACGAAGACGAGATCCCGACCTTCGTGATGCTGCGCCGTCTGCTCCTGGTCGCGTGGATCGGCTCGCACGCCGAGACCGACCTCGCCAAGTCGATGGGCCTTCCCTATACCGAGGGAACGGTCGGGCTGTGCGAGGCCTATCTGAGCAAGTTTTGAACCATTCTATGCCAGTGCCTCCAGGCTCTCCGGCAGGATCTGGCCGCCATCGACAATGATTGTCTGTCCCGTCACGTAGCCGGCTTCCCTCGACGCAAAGTAGAGCGCGGCGTAGCCGATGTCCTCCACGGTTCCGAGCCGCTTGAGCGGGATCGAGGCGGCCATGGTCTTCTGGTAGTCCTCGCCCAGGCCGACAAGGCCCTCGGTCACGATGTTGCCCGGCATGACGGCGTTGACGGTGATGCCGTATCTCGCCAGTTCGATGCAGGCTGTTCGCATGAAGCCGAGCTGTCCCGCCTTGGTGGCACCGTAGTGCGACCACCCGGGAAAACCGGTGATCGGGCCGGTGATCGACGACGTCAGCACGATGCGGGCCTGGTCGGATGCCTTGAGATAGGGAACCGCTGCCTTGACCGCGTGGAAGGTGCCCTTGAGGTTGGTGTCGACAACCTCGTCCCATTGCTGCGAGGTCATGTCCTCGAGCCGTGCCTGCGGGAAGATGCCGGCATTGGCGCACAAAACGTCGATACTACCGTTTCTGGCGGCTGCCACTGCAAGCGCGCTCTCGATGCTGGCGAGCGAGGTAACGTCGCCAACCACGCCAAAGGCGCCATGGCCGATCTCGGCGGCCGCGGCTTCGGCCTGGTCGGGATGGCGCGCAATGATGGCGACCTTGGCACCCGAGAGCGCGAACACCCGCGCTATGCCCTTGCCGATGCCTTTCGACCCGCCGGTAACGACGACGGACCGACCCCTCAAAGACTGGGTCATGACTTGAAGCTCCAAAATGAGACGGGGACAGAGTGATGCTCCGTCCCCGTTGAGGCAAGAAATCCAGGGCGAGGAATGCCTTAGAACGTTTCACCGTTTCATGGAAACGGCGAACCGCTCTAACTCTTTGTTTTGACGCAATTCCGGACGGAAAACCGCTCACACTTTTCCTGGAATTGCTCTAGCCCTCGTTCACCATGTGACCGATGTTCTCATAGGCCTTGGGGTTGGCCGACTTCAGCACGAAGCCCCAGATCAGGCCGACGACAAGGATCGCAAGCCCGACATAGGGGATGCTCCTGGCAAAACCATTGGTGCCGCCCAAGGTCGCCAGATTGGCGACCAGCGTGTAGACGAGGACCAACTGCACAACCAGCGAGATCAACGGCGCGATGACAGTCGTCAGCATGCTGCCGCCGCCGTTCTTCTTGAACCACATATAGATGGCCAGCGAGACAACCGCCTGCAGCACCAAAAGCAGTCCGGTGCCAAGCACGGCAAACAGCGTATAGACGCCAAGCCAGGCCTGTCCCGACGGATCGTCGAAGCCGTAGGCCAGACCGTAGAGCAGCACCCATACCGCCGCCAGCACCGACTGCAGCGCCGAGGCCTTGTGTGGGCTCTTGTGGTGGTCATGCGTCTCGGCGATCACCTGCGGCAGGACGCCTTCGCGCGCCAGCGAATACAAATAGCGGGAAGCGGTGTTGTGGAAAGCCATGCCGCAGGCGAAGGAACTGGTCAGGATGAGCAGCGACATCAGCTGGTAGCCCCAGCCGCCGACAAAAGCCTGCACCGGTGTCAGGAAGAAGTTCACGCCGTCGGAGAAGGCCTTGGCTACCATATCGGCCTCGGTCGGATAGGCCGCCACCGCGCACCAGCTGACGAAGGTGTAGAACAGGCCAAGGCCGATGACCGAAATCAGCAGCGATTGCGGAATGATGCGCTTCGGATCGCGGGATTCCTCGGCATAGTTCGGCGCCATCTCGAAGCCGACCCATGACCAGAACGCCATGAAGATGCCGACGGCCGCTTCGCCCGCCGGTATGGCGACGGTGCCGACCTTCTGCTCGGCGACAGGCGTGAACACCTTGAACACATTGAGCGAATCGCCGGAAAAATTCGTCCCGCCATGGGCAAAGATCACGCCGAGCGAAAAGATCACCAGCATGATCACTTCAAGAATGAGGGCTATGCCGAGCAGCCGTGCCGACACTTTCACGTCGCGGTAGGCGAGCGCTGCGATGACCACGATCATGGCGAGCGCCAGCACGATCCACGGGACGTTGATGCCGAAATGCTGGGAAAGCCAAAGATTGCCGAAAAAGGCGAACAGTCCGGTGAGGGAGGCTTCGAACAGCGAGTAGCAGGCGAGCGAGCCGATGCCCGCGGACATGCCGACCTCGCGGCCGAGCCCCTGGCTGATGAAGGAGTAGAAGCCGCCGACCGACGAAACGCGCGATGCCATCGCGGCATAGCCGACAGAGAAGATGGTCAGCACGATCGTCGCCATCAGGAAGGCGGCGGGGGTATATTTGCCGATGCCGTAGCCTGCTGCGAACGGGACATTGCCCAGCATCGCCGACATTGGCGCCGCGCCGGTGACGGCCAGAAAGAGCACACCGGCGAGCCCGACGGCCTTCGAGTGCAAAAGATTGATGCTGTTACTCTTCGAGACGTCGATCGTCCCGCGTGCAGTTTCTATCGCCATGAAGCCCTCTCCATTCGTGACAGCTGTATGCAGTTCCCCGCACCGGGCGGCCGATGTGTCCCAGCCTGCTCGTGCAGCCATGACACTACGGACGCAGCGTCACTTTGCCAAGGCCATGATTTTGCATAGCTCGCCGCTCGACATGACGTGGCAATAGATCATGTTGATGATTTCGAGCTCCTTGCGATGAAGCTCCTCGGTCGCCGCGGCGCAGCAATCCTCGAGCACGATGACCGCATAGCTCTCGTCCGCCAGGCTGCGCACTGTCGAGGACACGCACTGGTCCGTGAAGATACCGCAGCAGATGACATTCCGGATGCCGAGATTGTGAAGGATCAGGCGCAGATTCGTTCCCGTCAGCGCGGAATCGGTGGTCTTGGTCACCACGATCTCGTCGCCGGCCGGCTGAAGCTCGGCGACCAGCTGCGACGGTGCGTCGTTCTTTGGCAGCAGCAAATTGTTCCAGCCCGGCATTTTCTGAGAGAGCGAGCGGTCACGCCCGTCCTTGGTGTGGCAGGCGATGCGGGCAAAAAGGCATTCGATGCCGTTTTGCCGTGCCAGCGCCAGCAGTCTTGCCGTGTTCGGTATGACCGTGCCGTGCATGCGCTCGTGGAACGGCGTCCACAGATCGTAGCGTTGCTGTTCCTGCGGCGACAACGATGCGCGATCCGGCCGTTCCAGGTAGGTGTTCTGAACGTCGATGACCAGGATGGCGGTTTGCGCCGGCACCAGCACCGGATCATCCGGCTCGGGTGCGCCGAGATAGTAGAGCGAACGGAATCCGGTTTTCCAGCTCATGCGGTCCTTTCAGAAGCGGAACGTGAAAAGGCCGCGAGCCGCGTAGGTCTCGGCGGCTTCCTCGATGAAACGGGCGATGCGTTCGGCCTGGTAGGTATCGCGCATGGTGGCTGCGGTCTGGAGCAATTCTTCCTTGGATTTGGCGCGACCGGGGCGCAGCAGTTCATAGACCTGCATGATGAAATCCTGCGGCACCTCGACAAGCTCTGCCCCACGCTCGAAGTTGAGTGCCAGTGTCGGCCGTCCGACATCGCGCGCCACATCGGCCTGTGCCTGCAGCGCTTGTGGGGTGATGCGAAGGTCTTCCATCGTCACGTCGCCCGCAAGCACCGAATCCAGCGTTATCTCGGCAAGCGACTTGCCGCGCTTGCCCGTCACGGCGCCGGGCTGTGTTTCGGCGAGCGGATAGTCGGCGCGTGTGTGGGTCACGATTTCACCCCCGTCAGGATGACGTCGACCTCTTCGGGAGCCGCACCAGCCTCGGTCAGTCCGGTTTCGATGGCGTAGATGAGGGCGACGCGGGCGTGGTAGCGAGACCCCATGGCCTCGCCCCGCTGCGGCACCACGACAGGCTCCGGCATTTCACCCAGCGCATAGGCCGCCGCATTGGCACCCAGCGCGCGATAGTGCTCGAGCCTGGTGATCGGCGCATTGGAAAACAGTTCCAGATTGTTGTGCGGCTGGCGGCCACGCTGGTGGATGACGGCCGTGCCCTTGGCCTGGATGCCGATGCCGATACCGCTGCCGGCCATCCGGGCGGCGGACAGGCCGAGGAAGGAGGTATCGGCCGTATGGCGGAAGCGGACGACGCGCGCCTTGAGCCCGCGTGCGCGGATTGCATCGAGCATGGCGCCGAGCACTTCGGAGAGCCGATGTCCGGCCGTCGTCCGATAAAGCTTAAGCCCGAAAGCCGGGCTGATGCCGATGACCACATCATCCTTCGCCGATCCGTTGGCCGCCGGCCCAAGGTTGCGATAGCGGATGTGCCTTGCTTCGTCCTTCTCGTGCAGGGCTTCCGAGCGCAGCACCTCCTTCTGGTCCAGCACATCGCGGATGTCATTGAGCTGCAGGCGCCGTTCTTCGGACACACGGTAGCCGGAACCCGGGCCGAGATAGTCGTTTGGATCGTTGACCGCACTGACGATCCGCCCATTGCGGATCATCGCCGATGTCTGGAGATAGTCACCGGAAAGGCGCAGCTTGACCACGTCGAGGAGGTTCTCCGCCTCTTCTCGGAAGCCACGCTTGGCCAGCGCCTTGACCACATCGATCACGGTGATGCCGCGCTCCTTGATGGCTTCGCTGATAAAGCTGACGTCACGCGGCATCAGGCTGCGCGTATCGTCGGAACCGGAAGCGTAGACCACGCTGCTCTTCATGTCCTCGGTCGGTGAGGAAAGGCCGAGTTCCTCGAACACGGCGGCGATCGCTTCCACCGCGCGCTCGCGCAGCTCGATCGCGCGCGACTCGGGCAGCGGCGTCAGCCCGCCATCGGCCTCGAAATCGCGCTGCAGCACAAGATAATCTTCCAGCTCCTCGCCGTTGATCAGCGACGGGTTGAACGAATTGTCGTATTTCAGGATCGATCCCATCCCGGAGCAGATCAGGTCCGAGCCGGCAATCAGGTAGGGAAGGATCTTGGCGCCGACGCGAATTTCCGATTCGGTCGAGCGCGCGTCATTGCCCGACGCGCATTCGAGATCGAGCCAGACGGCGATGAGGTTCTCGGCCATCAGCTCGCGAACACCGCCGGGTATGGTGGCGGTCAAAGGCGCTCCGTCGATACCGCCATTTTGCGTGCCTTGCACCCCCATGCCGCGCTGCAGGCAGAGGCAGCGCGCTTCCAGGTAGAGCAGCGATTTGGCTTCGTGGAAGCCCATCAGCAACTCGGAGCCGGCACCCGACGTACAGCGCATCTTGACGCCGCGCGAGGCGTAGGCGGCGGCCAGAAATGCCTTGGACCACGGTGTGTCGTCGCCATCGGTGAACGACTTTTCAGTGCCGTAGACGGAGACGGTTTCGGCGTAGGAGGTAAAGCCGGCCATGGCGATGCGCAGCTCTTCGGCTTCCTCGCTGGAGCATTGGAACAGCGTTCCCCAGCGACCGACCGCGCCGCCTACCGCGCACGCCACCGCGTTGGACCAGGCGTTGCGCGACACGCGCATCGTCGTCTCGATCTCGTCGAAGCCAAAGGCGACGGCGGTCGCGGCATCGGCGGCGAGTTGCAGCGGATCGTCCTTGGCGTTGGTGACGTGCGCCTGGTTGCCCGGCGTCTTGCGGGCCCGCATCTTCGAGTAGGCGAACGCGATCTCCAGCGCGTTGAGCTGCGACACCACTTCGGCGAGTTTGGCGGGTGTCATGCCATGGGCGAGCCGTACCAGCGTTTCGCGCGGCACGTTCATGTCGACCAGCCAGCGTGCGACGGTCGCCGAGTCCAGCGCCATCGCTTCCGGCGCCACTTCCGGGTCGATGTGATGGCGGGCGATGAAGCGGTCGATCATGTCGTAGTCGTGTTCGAGCACCCCATCGAGGGATACGACGCGCCCGTCCTTGATGCCGATGCCAGGTTTCGGATCGGCCGGGCTGGAGAAAGCGGAGAAGCCGTTGGCGGGGTCTTCCGCCGCAAACTTGTCCAGCCGCAACGGCCGCTCGTCCCAGTCGGCGAAGCGCTTCCAGCGGTTCAGTTTCGGCGTCATGCGTGCGATCCTCGACCCGGCCGAAAGACTAGTGAATGCTTACCCGCCGCACAATGACCCTGGATCGACCGCCGGCCAAGGGGGCGCACGCCACAGGCTCGAAATACCCGAAGCTCCTCGCCATCCTGTCGATCTTCAGCAGAGGCGCGATGTGTTTCGGCATCGAGTTCGGCCGCCAAAGGTCAGGTTTGGCCGGGCACATCTGAAGCCGCACGTCTCACCGGCCCGACCGCTCCGCTGCCATGAGCAACGAGGTAAACATGTGCGCGTAGTTCTCCGCCTGCACGCTCCAATCCCACTCTCGGATCGTCTCGATCATACGGGCGGCCATCCGCGACCGGAGCGATGGCGTGTCCCGCAACAGGGCGAGTTTGTTCGCAAGCCCTTCCGCGGTTCCATCGAAGAACAGCCCGTTGTCGCCATCCCGAACCAGCTCGGGCATGTTTCCCACACGGGTCGTCACCAAGGGGACACCGCACGCCGCCGCCTCCAAGCAAGGATTGGGAGTGCCTTCGCTGCGACTGGCGCAGACATAAACGTCGAGATCCCGGTAGAAGTCGAGCATTTCGTCATGGTTGCGCCAGTGTTGCTCCCGAATCGCAGTCTGCAGTCGCACGCCCGGCACGGCAGCGACCGCGGGCTCGATGACGTCGTGGAAGCCGCGATGTGCCGGACCATGGTTGCCGAGACTTCCCGCCCATCCGACGCGGAGCTCGCCAGAATAAGGTTGCGGCTCTGGCGGGGGGCAAAAGAATGTCGTGTCGACTCCATTGGGCGTGTAGTGGACCGGAATACGCAGCAGAGGGGCGTATTCGTGCTCGAGCTTCCGATTGTTGACAAAGACAGCGCGCGCCAACCGCTGCAGGATAGCGAGCCCGGGCTCGCGGAATTCGCCCTCCATCTCTCTGTGACTGCAGATCCCGATGACCAGCCTGTCAGACCGCCGGGCGAGGACCGATTCCGGCAGGGGCAGCTTCGCGATCTGGAACCAATAGAAAATGAGCACGATATCCGCGGCGTTCACGTCGGACTCAGTCACATCATGCTGAAATCGTTGGACGATCTCGAACCTTCTTGCCAGCACGCGCCGAAGGTTCTGGGCCTTTCTATCGATCGCCCAGCCGGGTCGGTCCGCGATCGCCAGGATGCGGGGTAGGTGTCCATCGCTCACGAGGCGTACCGCGCAAGCCAGTGCGCCAACCATGGATTGGCCTCGTCCAGATCATCGTCCGTCGCAGTGGTGCGCACCTGGGTAGTGTCGGGCAGTTGGATATCGCCTGGTCGCAAGCGGGGTCGCCATCCGTGCCAACCACGACCGTCGACCTCCTCGCTCAGGAACCGCCGGCCGCCATACTTGCGCGCGGCGTGCTCTGCGCTCAGGAACAGATAATGCTTCATGCGAAAACGCTCGGGGGAGAGCCTCACCGGCCCCTCGAAGCGTACGCGATGGCCGCCTGACCACGCGATCTCCATGGGGCCGTCCTGTTTCTTGTACGCACGGACGCAGTGTGGAGAGGTCGGCCGGAACGGGTAGTAGGTGCGCAGCGTGTGTTGATAATTGGGATTGTCATGATCGGGGGCTTCCCTGGTGGGAATGAACGTGAACTCGGAAGACTCGATCGCATTGAAACCGAGTGCGTCGGCTGCCGCAATGGCGGAGACCAACGATGAGTACGAAGTCGGCGGAAGATGGATCTCGTCAGCGTCAAGATGCATGAACCAGTCAGCCTCGAGCGATTGAAATAGTTCCTCTTTGCGACGAAGAAGCTGCTCCCAGCAATACCAGCCGTTGTGCGGGATGCTTTCGATTCCTATCAATCCGGCCCCGCGGTAGCGCTGGGCAATCTCAAGCGTTCGGTCAGTCGACTGATTGTCGCAAATGTAGACCTGTACGCCTTGACGAAAGAGGTTCTCGAGACATCCGGCAACGAACCGTTCCTCGTTCCGTGTTGTAAGGACCGCGACGACTCGCGGGGAGTTCCGATCACGCGCAGCACGCCCAATTTGGGTGTTGGGATCGACCAAGTTCTTCAATCCTTCGTTGTATGCTTCCGGATGCCATGCTGGCCGGTCAACTGGCGCATTACTGAACTTGGCCGAAATGACAAGTCTAAAGACTCAGCGCTGCCCATGCCAACGCGCCGTCACCTGAAGTGCAACACGCTCATAGCGGTTCCCGTCGCGATCGCAAGTCTCGGGAATATGCGTATTCGGAAACACTCCAGACCGCCGGCTCGAGCCGGCTAGCGGCCCCAGATGACGGCATTCTCGTGCCGTTTTATGATGTGTTTCAAATTCTCGAAAGCGGTCGTGACGTGGCCCGCGAAGCGCTCCGCCGCCGGAGAGCGCGGCCCGCCAACCCGGCGCAGGATGCCCAGTGAGCGGCTGGGCTGCGGGATTTCATAGGGCAGCACTGTCACCCGGTTCTCCTTGCGCTGCGCGAACACCACGGAAAATGGCAGCACGGCCAATGCATCTGTTTCTGCGAGGAAGTTGATCACGCTCATCAGCGAGCCTCCCGAATAGCGCACGTTCAGGTCCGACATGCCGATGCTCATCAGGATCATCTGCAGGTCCGACATCAGCGGAGAGCCGGGCAGGGGCGCCACCCAGGGAAAGCTGGTCAGGTCATGCGCCCTGAGGCGGCGATTGCGCAGCAGCGGATGGTCCGGCCGGCAAGCGACGACATTGCGTCCGGGCAGGATCTCGGTGAATTCGAAGCCGGGTCCGAGGTCGAGCACGCCGATCGGCACGATCCCGAGGTCGATCTGGTTGCTCTCCAGCGCCGCGACCATCTCGGGCAGGTTCATATAGCTTTGCTGGACGGTGACCTCGGGCTCGAGCTTCTGGAATTCGCCGATCATCCGGCTGATCATCGCATCCATGAAGAAAGGCACGCCGCCAACACGGACGACACCCTTGGTGCCTTTCATGAAGCCCTGCACCGCATCCGACGCCTTGCGCGAGGCCGTGATGATCGTGCGCCCTTGCGCCGCCAACTGGAAACCGAGCGGTGTCGGCTGCAGCGGCCGGCGGCCCTTCAGGAAGAGCGGCTCGCCGACCCGCGCCTCCAGCATGGCCAGCGATCGGCTGACCGCAGGCTGGGTCAGGCCCAGCATGGCGGCTCCTTCCGACACGCCGCCTGCATCCAGCACCGCGGCGAGCTGCATCAAGTGGCGCTCGTTCAGCTTCATAGCAAAACGCTATACAAGGGCCACCACATCTCATCAAGCATCGTCTCGGGTCGTGTTATCCCGTTTGGCAAGGGGAAGGGAGGCCCCGGCGAAATGGACGGCCAGCACGACCCCCAGAGGGATGAACTCCCCAAGGCGATCTCGACGCAGGCCGAAGAATTCGCGCGGCGTCTGGCGGCAATGGGCCAGTCCCGCCTGGCGGCGGCGGCACAGGCCGCGGTCGATGGGTTGCACGCACTGATCGTGGAGTTGCGACCCTCCGGCGAGGAATTCCGGCTGGCGATCGATTTTCTGACCGAGGTAGGCCATTACGCCGATGCGCGGCGCCAGGAGTGGGTGCTGTTCGCCGATGTGCTGGGCGTGTCCTCGCTGATCGAGGATCAAAACAGCCCGCGCCCCGCCGGGGCGACCCCCAACACCCTGGCGGGACCTTTCTACCGGGCCGATGTGCCGGAAATGCCGCTCGGCGGGAACATTTCGCGCGATCACAAGGGCGAGCCGCTGGAGGTTACGGGGCGGATCGTGACGCTCGGCGGCGCGGGGATCGGCGATGCCATGGTCGAGATCTGGCAGGCCAATGCCGAGGGCCTGTACGAGAACCAGGAACCGGACAGGCAACCGGAATTCAATCTGCGCGGACGCTTCCGTGCCGATCCGCAGGGGCGGTTCCGCTTCATGACGGTGAAGCCGAAGGGCTACACGCTGCCGGCGAATGGTCCGGTCGGTCAATTGATGTCCGCGCTCGGTCTTGGCCTCGAGCGACCGGCCCACATCCATTTTCGCGTTTCGGCGCAGGGCTTCGAAACGCTGACGACCCACATCTTCGACCGGTCGGACCCTGCGATCGGCCGGGATGCCATTTTCGGGGTCAAACCCGAACTCATGGCCGAGTTCCGCGCGCTGCCGCCCCATGGAGGAAAGCGCAAGCACGCACTCGACCTCAATCTCGTGCTCTGCCCGCAGCGGCCGGGCGAAACCGAAACCTCTGGGAGGAGATGACCGATGGCCCGTATCAGCGGCTACCACCATCTGACACTGTCGACCGACGGCGCTCAGGAAGATTTTGATTTCTATACCAAGGCACTCGGCCTGCATTCGGTGAAGCGCACCGTCCTGTTCGACGGCGTCATCCCGGTCTATCACCTCTACTACGGCTCGCCCGACGGCGATGCCTCGACGATCATCACCACTTTCCCGTTCCGCAAGCCGGGCGTCTATGGCCGCCGCGGCACCAACCAGTCGCGCACCATCATGCAATCCATTCCCAAGGGGGCCGCGGATTTCTGGGTGGACCGGCTGAACGCGCGCGGCATCAAGGCCACCAAGATCACACGCTTTGGCGCCGACCGCGTGGCTTTGGCGCATCCCTGCGGCATCTCGCATGAGCTGGTGGAAAGCGACAGCGATCCGCGCGCGCCCATCACCAACGAGGCACAGGGCATCGGCAAGGCCCACGGCATCAAGGGCATCTACGGCGCGGTCGTGGCGGTGATGGATCGCACCGCGATGGACGACTTCCTGACCATCGCATTGCCGCTGGAGAAGGAGGCGGACAATCACGAAGGGCTGGTGTTCCGCGTGCCGGACGCGAGCGGCGTCAATCAGCGGGTCGAGGTGATCGTCGATCGCGACAGCGCACAGGGCACCTGGACGCTCGCGGGCGGGACGATCCACCACCTCGCCCTCAACACGGGCGACGAAGAGAACCAGTTGAAGCTGCGCGCTCATATCGAAGGCCTCGGCTTCACCGATATCTCGGAGCAGAAGGACCGCAACTATTTCAAGTCCTGCTATGTCCGCTCGCCCGGCGGCGCGCTGTTCGAACTTGCCTGGACCACGCCGGAAGGCTGGGCCAAGGACGAACCCGCGGGCCAGATCGGCAAGACGCTGGTCTTCCCGCCGTGGTTCAAGGACCGCGAGGGCGAATTGCAGGCCGGTCTGGAACAGGCGGATTTCGCGTGAGCTCAGGGAGCGGTCCACTCCGGCTCGGGCCAAAGGGCGCGGAAGCGAAGGCGATCTGCGTCTTCGTCCACGGCCGCGGCCAATCGCCGGAGGAGATGCAGTCCCATGTGCTGTCTCGGCTTTCCGCGCCGGCCGTGGCATTCATCCTGCCGCGCGCGCCGCTCGGCGCGTGGTGGGAGGCGCGCGCCGTCGACCCGTTGACGCCGGTCGCCCGCGCCCACCTTTCCGACGCGCTCGATCATTTGGCGGCCGCTGTCGTGGCGGCACGGTCGGAATTGCCCGGACTGCCGCTGCTCCTGGCGGGCTTCTCGCAAGGGGCATGTCTGTCGATCGAATATCTCTGCGCCGGGCTGCCGCCGCCGGATGCGCTTGCCGCCTTCACGGGCTGCCGCGTCGGTGTGCCAACGGACGGGCGATCCGAAGCCGTGCCGGCCGGCGTGCCGGTCTATCTTTCCGGCAGCGACTCCGATCCCTGGATTCCGGTTTCGGCCTTTGCCGATACGGCGCAGTCGCTGGGCCGCGGCGGCGCGAGCCTGCGGGCCGATCTGTTTCCCGGCCGGAGCCATGAGGTTTCGGATGCCGAGATTGCAATGCTGGGCACCATCATCGCCGACCTGGAAGCCGGCCGGGGTGCACGCATGGGAGCGGCGCGATGATGGACAGTTTCACCTTTCCCGGGCTGACGACGCGGGTGATCTTCGGTGCCGGCACGATGGGCCGCGCGGAGGAGGAGGTGCGGCGGCTCGGCCATGACAAGGCGCTGGTGCTGTCGACGCCCCATCAGAAGGCCGATGCGGACAAGCTGGCTCAAAGCCTTGGCGGCCTCGCCGCCGGGGTGTTTGCCGGCGCGGTCATGCATACACCCGTCGAGGTTACGGAAAAGGCCGTCGACGCCTTCCGCGCCAGCGGCGCCACGGCGGTCGTCAGCCTCGGCGGCGGCTCGACCACCGGGCTCGGCAAGGCCATCGCCGTGCGCACCGGCGCCGATCAGGTGGTGATCCCGACCACCTATGCCGGCTCGGAAATGACCGACATCCTCGGCGAGACGGCGGCCGGCGAGAAGACCACCCGCCGCTCGCCGGACATCCGCCCCGAAACTGTGATCTACGACGTCGATCTGACAATGAGCCTCCCGGTTGGTCTCACCGTCACCTCGGCGATGAATGCGATCGCCCACGCCATGGAGGCCTTCTACGCCCCCGACCGCAACCCGGTGATCGTGCTGATGTGCAGGGATGCCATGGCTGCGTTCCGGGACGGCATTCCGCGGCTGATCGACGATCCGCAGGACCGCGCCGCGCGGACGCAGGCGCTCTACGCGGCCTGGTGCTGTTCGACCGCGCTCGGCTATGTCTCGATGGCGCTGCATCACAAGCTGGCGCATGTCTTCGGCGGCTCGTTCGACACGCCGCATGCCGAAACCCACGCCATCCTGCTGCCCTACACGACAGCCTTCAACGAAGTGGCGGTGCCCGATCTGCTGCGGCCGATCGCCGATGCCTTCGGCGGCGGCTCGGCGGGCGGCGGGCTCTGGGATTTCGCGCGTTCCGTCGGTTCTCCGCTGAGCCTGAAGGAGATCGGCATCAAGGAGACCGATCTCGACCACGCGGCGGCGATCGCGGTGAAGAACGCCTATGCGAATCCGAGGCCGATCGATCCGGGATCGATAAGGGAACTCCTCCAGGCGGCGTTTGAGGGACGCCGTCCAGGGAGCTGAAAAGAGGCAAGAGGGAGGAAGAGCAGATGATTACGAGACGGAGCTTACTGAAAGCGTCGGCGGCGACAGGCCTGGCGCTTGCCGGTTCCCGGCTGGCGACGCCGGCGCTGGCGCAGGGCGCCAAGATTCGCCTGGGCTATGTTTCGCCGCAGACGGGGCCGCTCGCCGGCTTCGCCGAAAGCGATGCCTACAACATCAAGGCTTTCCTTGCGTCCGAGGCGGGCAAGAATTTCGACGTCATTGTCAAGGACAGCCAGTCGAACCCCAATCGCGCGGCCGAAGTGGCCAAGAACCTGATCGTCGACGACGAGATCAACCTGATGCTGGTCGGCTCGACGCCCGAGAACACCAACCCGGTCGCCACCACCTGCGAGGCGGAGGGCGTGCCGGTCATCTCGACCATGGCGCCGTGGCAACCCTGGTTCATTGGCCAACAGGGCAATCCGGGCGACCCGTCGTCATGGAAGCCCTTCAAGTTCGCCTATCATTATTTCTGGGGTCTCGAAGACATCATTGCCGTCTACACCGGCATGTGGAAGCAGCTTTCCACCAACGGCAAGGTGGGCGGGCTGTTCCCCAACGATGCCGACGGCAATGCCTGGGGCGATCCGAAGAACGGGCTGAAGCCCGGCCTCGATGCCGTCGGTTTCAGCCTCAGCGATCCCGGCCGCTATCAGAACCTCTCGGACGATTTCACCGCGCAGGTCAACGCCTTCAAGGCGGCAAATGCCGAGATCGTCACCGGCGTGGTCATCCCGCCCGACTTCACCACTTTCTGGAACCAGGCCCGCCAGCAAGGCTTCAAGCCCAAGGCGGTGACGGTGGCCAAGGCCATCCTCTTCCCGCAATCGGTCGAGACGCTCGGCGATGCCGGCCACAACCTCTCGTCCGAGGTCTGGTGGTCGGCCTCGCATCCGTTCAAGTCGTCGGTGACGGGCCAGAGCTCGGCTGACCTTGCGGCGGATTTCACCGCCAAGACCGGGCGTCCGTGGACCCAGCCGATCGGCTTTGTCCATTCGCTGTTCGAGGTGGCGGCCAATGTCATGGGCCGCGTTTCGGATCCGACGAATGCCGAGGCGATCGCGGCGGCGATAGCCGCCACCGACATGACGACCGTGGTCGGAAAGGTGGCCTGGAGCGGTGCGGGGCTGCCGCCTTTCGCGGCAAAGAACGTTTGCAAGACGCCGCTCGTCGGCGGCCAGTGGCGCAAGAAGGCCGGCGGCGGCTTCGATCTGGTGATCGTCGAAAACGCCACCGCGTCTGAGATCCCCACCGCAGGCAAGATGGAAGCCCTGGCCTGACGCCGCCGGGGCGGCGGATGCCGCCGCCCTCGTTCGGCGCGACCCGAGGATGACAGTGATGATACTCAGGCTGGAAAACGTCTCGAAGTCCTTCGGGGCCCTGAAGGTTACCGATGGCGTGACCGTCACGGTGCCGCGCGGCGAGGCGTTGGGCATCATCGGTCCGAACGGGGCGGGGAAGTCGACGCTCTTCAACCTGATCACCGGCAATCTGCTCGCCAATGAGGGACGCATCGAATTCCTCGGCCGCGACGTCACCCGCGCCCCAGCCATGGATCGGGTGCGCATGGGTGTCGGCCGCAGCTTCCAGATCCCGCAGCCCTTCGAGGGGCTGAGCGTGTTCGAGAACCTCTTGACCGCCGCCGCTTTCGGCCGGGGCGGCCGCGAGGCCGAAATGGTCGACGATTGCGCTGCTATCCTCGAAGAGACCGAACTTCTCCGGAAGGCCAATGTGCTCGCCGGATCGCTGAGCCTTCTCGACCGCAAGCGCCTGGAGCTCGCCCGCGCCCTGGCGACGGGACCCGAGTTGCTGCTTCTGGACGAGATCGCCGGCGGGCTGACCGAGGGCGAATGCAAGGCACTGGTCGCGACGATCAAGGCGATCCACGCCAGGGGCACGACAATCATCTGGATCGAGCATGTGCTGCACGCTCTGAGATCGGTGGTCGAACGGCTTCTCGTGCTGGATTTCGGGCGCGTGATCGCAATCGGTGAGCCGGATCAGATCATCGCCTCGAAAGAGGTTCGCGAAATCTATCTGGGGCTCGAGGTCTGATGCTGCTGGAGACGCGCGACCTCACCGCGAATTACGGCCAGTTCCGGGCGCTGTTCGGTGTGAATATCACTGTCGCGGCGGGCGAATGCGTGGCGATCATCGGCGCCAACGGTGCCGGTAAATCCACGCTGATGCGTTCGATCACGGGCGTGATCCGCAACGAGGCCGCCATGGTTCTGCACCGGGGCGAGCCCATAGGCGCGCTGTCCTCGGCCGAGATCATGAAGCGCGGCATAGCCATGGTGCCGGAAGGGCGCCGGCTCTTTGCCTCGCTGAGCGTCGAGGAAAACCTGCTGATCGGCGGGCAGGCGCGCAAGGCGCCCGGGCCGTGGGGCCTGGAGGCGGTTTACGAGCTCTTCCCGATCCTGCGCGAGCGGCGCAAAAACCCCGGCACGGCGCTCTCGGGCGGCCAGCAGCAGATGGTCGCGATCGGCCGGGCGCTGATGTCCAATCCTGAATTGCTGCTCTGCGACGAGATCAGCCTCGGCCTCGCGCCCGTCGTCATCCGCGACATCTACGCAGCACTTCCCAAGATCCGTGAAGGCGGTGCCGCGATCGTGCTGGTCGAGCAGGATATCGGCAAGGCGCTGGCGGTGGCCGATCGCGTCTACTGCATGATGGAGGGCCGGGTGACGTTGGTCGCCAAGGCGGCCGAGGTCACGCGCGAAGAAATCCATTCCGCCTATTTCGGGGTGGCGGCATGACGAGGCAGCCCCGCATGCCCCGGCAATTTTCCCGCCGCCTGACGACGGGGGCGCGGCGATGATCTGGCTGGACACCCTCGTGCAGGGAATGCTGCTGGGCGGGCTCTATGCGCTGTTCGCAGCCGGACTGAGCCTCGTCTTCGGCATCATGCGGCTGGTGAACCTCGCCCATGGCGACCTGATCGTCTTTGCCGCCTATCTGGTGCTGATGGGCGTCACCTTGCTTGGCCTGTCGCCCTGGGTCGCTGCGCTCATCGCCATGCCGGTGATGTTTACGCTTGGCTGGCTGCTGCAGGCCGCCGTGCTGAACCGGGTGCTTGGCAAGGATATCCTGCCGCCACTCCTCGTCACGTTCGGCCTGTCGGTTGCCGTGCAGAATGGGCTGCTCGAGGCCTTTTCCGCCGACAGCCGGCGCATTCCGGCAGGCGCATTGGAGGGGCATCGCTCGATCTCGGGCTGGTCACCTTGGGGGTCATGCCGCTGATGACCTTTGTGTCCGCGATCCTCGCCATCGTGGCCTTGAACGGGCTCTTCTATCACACCGCCCTCGGCCGTGCCTTCCGCGCCACCTCGGACGACGCCGTGACGGCGGGCCTGATGGGGATCGAGCCGAAGCGGGTGTTTGCCGTCGCCACCGGGATCGCGATGGTCGTGGTGACGCTGGCGGCGCTCTATCTCGGAATGCGGGCAAACTTCGATCCCTCGATCGGGCCGGCGCGGCTGATCTATGCCTTCGAGGCGGTGATCATCGGCGGCCTCGGCAGCCTGTGGGGAACGCTCGCGGGCGGGATCATCATCGGCGTGGCCCAGACGGCCGGCGCGGCGGTGAATCCGGAATGGCAAATCCTGGTGGGCCACATCGCCTTTCTGGTCGTGATGCTGCTCAAGCCGCGGGGCCTGTTCCCGCGCGCAGTGGATTGAGGGCGGCATGTATCGGCTGACAACCCGCACCCGCGCCGGAACTGCCACGGAAATCGCCGTGTTCGTTCTCGTCCTGGCCGGGCTCGCCTTGCCCGCCGTGACCTCGCGCGGTGTCATACAGGACCTGTTCTTCATTCTCACCATGCTGACGCTGGCGCAGATCTGGAACCTGCTGGCGGGCTATGGCGGTCTCATCTCGGTGGGCCAGCAGGCCTTCGTCGGCATCGGCGCTTATGCGATGTTCGCTGGCGTGATCCTGCTGGGCTGGAACCCGGTTGCCGCGATCCTGCTGGGCGGCCTTGCGGCGCTGGCCCTGGCCGTTCCCACGGCCTTCTTCGCCTTCCGCCTGCAGGGCGCCTATTTCGCCATCGGCACCTGGGTGATCGCCGAGGTGACGCGGCTGCTGATCGCGCAATGGAAGGCGCTCGGCGGCGGCACCGGCACCTCGCTGCCGCGCGAGGCGACCAGCAACATCATGGGCACGGATGCGATCCAGGCGCTGTTCGGCGTGCGCGAGGCGGCCGCGCGCGACATTCTCGCCTATTGGCTGGCGCTGGCGCTGGTCGTGGTCGTCACCGGCTGCATCTACTGGCTGCTGCGCAGTCGCCTCGGGCTGGCGCTGGCAGCCGTACGCGACAATGTCGAGGCGGCCCAATCGGTCGGCGTCGATGTCGGGCGTTCAAATGGGCGGTGTTTCTGATCGCCGCGGCCGCCACCGGACTGACCGGCGCGCTGATCTTCGTGCAGACGGCCCGCATCTCGCCGGAGGCGGCCTTCGCCGTCACCGACTGGACGGCCTACGTGATCTTCATCGTCGTCATCGGCGGCATCGGCACCATCGAGGGACCCATAGTCGGGGTGCTGGTCTTCTTTGCGCTGCGTTCGGCGCTGGCCGACTACGGCAGCTGGTACCTGATGACACTCGGCCTCGCCGCCATCGCGGTGATGCTGTTCGCACCGAAGGGGCTGTGGGGGCTGATATCAGCCCGCAGCGGCCTGCACCTGTTTCCGGTCCGCCGCAGGCTGGCCGGTCTGAAGATCGAGGGAGGAAATTGATGGCGGATATCGAAACCGACGTACTGGTCGTGGGCACGGGCCCGGCCGGCTCGGCCACGGCGGCACTTCTCGCCAGCTCCGGCGTGGCCAACATGGTCGTGAACCGCTACCGCTGGCTGTCGAATACGCCGCGTGCCCACATCACCAACCAGCGCACCATGGAGGTGCTGCGCGACCTCGGGCCGGAAGTCGAGGCCGAGGCTGTGATGCACGCCTCGCCGCAGGAACTGATGGGCGAGAACGTGTTCTGCGAAAGTCTGGCGGGCGAAGAGCTTGGCCGGATGAAGAGCTGGGGCACCGACCCGCTCTCCAAGGCTGAACATCTCCAGTCGTCGCCGTCCTTCATGAACGATCTGCCCCAGACCTTCATGGAACCGATCCTGTTCAAGACGGCGTGCGCGCGCGGCACGCAGGCGCGCATGAGCACCGAATATGTCAGCCACGTCCAGGATGCGGACGGCGTCACCACGACCTGCCGCGACAGGCTGTCGGGCAAGGACTTCACCGTGCGGTCGAAATTCCTCGTCGGTGCCGATGGCGGCAACTCGCTGGTGGCCGAGCATCTGGGCCTGCCGTTCGAGGGCAAGATGGGCGTCGGCGGGTCGATGAACATCCTGTTCCGGGCCGATCTTTCGAAATACGTCGCGCACCGGCCAAGCGTCCTCTACTGGGTCATGCAGCCCGGCGCCGATGTCGGCGGGATCGGCATGGGTCTCGTTCGCATGGTGCGGCCGTGGAACGAGTGGCTCATCGTCTGGGGCTACGACATCAACCAGCCGCCGCCCGATGTGACGCCGGAACTGGCCACTGAGGTCGCCCGCCAGCTGGTCGGAGATCCCGGGCTCGAGATCGAGCTCCTGGGCGCCAACACCTGGACCGTGAACAACTGCTTTGCCACGCACATGCAGAAGGGGCGGGTGTTCATCATGGGCGACGCCGCGCATCGGCATCCGCCCTCGAACGGGCTTGGCTCCAACACCTCGATCCAGGACGGGTTCAACCTCGCCTGGAAACTTGCCAAGGTCGTCAAGGGGCAGGCGGGGATCGGGCTGCTGGAAAGCTATTCGGCCGAGCGTGCGCCGATCGCGCGCCAGATCGTGACGCGCGCGAACCAGTCGATCGCCGAATTCGGTCCGATCTTCGAGGCGCTCGGCATGGATGGCGGCGTGGATCACGACAAGATCCAGAAGAACATGGAGGCCCGCGCCGACGCCACACAAGCCGCCGAAACGCAACGCGAGGCGCTGCGCAAGGCCATCGCCTTCAAGAAGTACGAGTTCGACGCCCATGGCGTCGAGATGAACCAGCGCTATGCGTCGGGCGCCGTCGCAAGCGACGGCCAGCGCGAGCCGGCCTTCGAGAAGGATCGCGAGCTCCACTATGCGCCCACGACCTGGCCGGGCGCGCGTCTGCCGCATGTCTGGGTGTTCGAGCGCTCGGGCCGGAAGATCTCGACGCTCGACCTTTGCGGACATGGCGAGTTCACGCTGTTGACCGGCATTGGCGGCGAGGCCTGGGTTGCCGCTGCCGACGCGGTGGGCGCGGAACTCGGTCTGCCGATCCGCACCCATGTGATCGGCCCGCGCCGCGCGGTCGAGGACCATACCGGCGACTGGGCGCGCGCACGCGAAATCCGCGACGCGGGATGCCTGATCGTGCGTCCCGACCACCACATCGCCTGGCGCGCCGAAACGCTGGCCGCCGATCCGGCGGCGGAGCTGCGCCGCGTCTTCAAATCCGTTCTGGCGCGCTGAGGAGGCTCCCATGACCGATGAACACGAACACGGCTATTTCACCGAAGCCAACTCGGCCGAAGTCGTCGTGGCGCGCAACAAGAACGCCAAGGACCAGCGGCTCGGGCAGGTCATGGAGGTCATCACCCGTAAGCTGCACGAGGCGGTGAAGGAGATCGAGCCGACGCAGGAGGAATGGTTCGAGGCGATCATGTTCCTGACGCGGACGGGCCAGATCTGCAACGAGTGGCGGCAGGAGTACATCCTTTTGTCGGATGTCCTCGGCGTCTCGATGCTGGTCGACGCGATCAACAACCGCAAGCCGTCGGGCGCCTCGGAATCCACCGTGCTGGGGCCATTCCATGTCGCCGACGCGCCGGAACTGCCGATGGGCTCGAACATCTGCCTCGACCAGAAGGGCGAGCCGATGTTCGTGCATGGCCGCATCCTCGACACCGAGGGCAAGCCGATCGCGGGCGCCAAGATCGATGTCTGGCAGGCCAATGACGAAGGCTTCTACGACGTGCAGCAGAAGGGCATCCAGCCCGACTTCAACTTGCGTGGCGTCTTCCGCACCGGCGCGGACGGACGCTACTGGTTTCGCGGCGCAAAGCCCAAATACTACCCGATCCCGGATGACGGGCCGGTCGGCAAGCTGCTCGGCGCGCTGGGACGCCATCCCTACCGCCCGGCGCATCTCCACTACATCGTCGAGGCCGAGGGCTTTGAGGCGCTGACCACCCACATCTTCGATCCGGACGACCCGTATATCGATACGGACGCCGTCTTCGGCGTGAAGCAGAGCCTGCTCGCCGAATTCCGCAAGGTCGAGGATGCCGAAGCCGCGGCTGAGGCCAAGGTTGCCGCGCCGTTCTACGACGTGGAATTCGATTTCGTGCTTTCGCGAAAGAAGAAGTGAACCGCCGCGCCGCGGGTGCCGCGAAGGCGCCCGCACGCAGGCCGGTATCGTGCAAATGGGAGGAAACTGATGGCCGCACTTGAGAAGATGTTCGATGTCAGAGGCAAGTCGGTGATCGTCACCGGCGGCGCCAGCGGCATTGGCCAGGCCTATGCAGAGATCATGGCCGAGCATGGCGCGAAGGTCTGCATCTTCGACCTGAACCCCGTCGGGCTGGAGAAGACCGTCGCCGCGATCAGGGCTTCGGGCGGCGAGGTCTGGGGCCAGGTCGTCGATGTCGGCGACCGCGCGGCGATGGCTCGAGCCTTCGACAAGGTGGCTGAGAAGGCGGGTTCGATCGATGTCGTGTTCGCCAATGCCGGGATCGACGCCGGCCCGGGCTTCAGCACCCCGACCGGCGAGAGGAATCCCGAGGGTGCCATCGAGAACCTTCCCGACGAGCACTGGGACAAGGTGATCGAGATCAATTTGACTTCGGTCTACACCACGATCAAGCATGCCGTGCGGCACATGAAGCCGAATGGCGGCGGCCAGATCATCGTCACATCGTCCATCGCCTCGCTGATCAACGAGAGCATCGTCGGCACGCCCTACATGCCGGCCAAGGCCGCGGTGAACCATCTCGTTCGCCACATGGCGATGGAGCTCGGCGCCTACAACATCCGCATCAACGCCATCCTGCCTGGGCCGTTCATCACCAACATCGCCGGCGGCAGGCTGCGCAATCCGGCCGACCGCCAGGCCTTCGAGGCTCAGTCGCTCGTCGGCCGCATCGGCGATCCGGAAGAGATCAAGGGCCTGGCGCTCTACCTGGCGTCGCCCGCCGCGTCCTACGTCACCGGCTCGCTGATCGTCATCGATGGCGGCTCGCTGCTGCGGATGACCTGAACAAGCTTTGAACTGACGCCGGTCTCGTCGAGGGGACGGGTCGGCTTAACCAAGGGAGGAAATGACCATGACCTACTACAACAAACTCGTGAAATCGGGCTTGCCCAGCCGCCGGACCGTGCTGAAGGGGCTTGGAGCTGGCGTTGCGGCCGCCAGTACGCTGGCCATGCCGCGCTATGCGCGCGCCGCGACGGCGGGCAAGATCAAGCTGGGCTATCTCAGCCCCACCACCGGTCCGCTCGCCCTCTTCGGCGAAACGGATGGCTATACCTTGCAGAAGATCCGCGCTTTGCTCGGCGGCCAGCTGCAATGCGCCAACGGCAATACCTACGAGATCGAGATCCTCGATCGCGACAGCCAGTCCAATCCGAACAAGGCATCGGAAATCGCCGGCAACCTCATCCTGAACGACGAGGTGCACCTGCTCGTTCCGGCCTCGACCACCGATACGATCCTGCCCGCGGCCGAACAGTCCGAACTCTATGAGACGCCCTGCATCTCCTCGGGCGCGCCCTGGCAAGCGGTGATCATGCCGCGCGGCGGCGGCAAGCAGACCTTCGACTGGACCTACCATTTCTTCTGGGGTCTCGACGAAGCGCTGAACACCTTTGTCGGGCTCTGGAACCATCTGGAGACCAACAAGAAGGTCGGGATGCTGTTTCCCCAGAACATCGACGGCGAGACCTGGGGCAATGACGAATACGGCCTGCCGGCACCAACCCGCAAGGCCGGCTACGAGGTCGTCGTGCCCGGCTACTTCCAGCCGCGCACCAATGACTTCTCCGCGCAGATATCCGAATTCAAGAAACAGGGCTGCGACATCATCGGCGGCATCACTTATCCGGACGATCTCAAGACCTTCGTCACCCAGTGCAACCAGCAGGGCTTCAAGCCGAAGGCGGTCACGGTGGCGGCAGCACTCTTGTTCCCGGGCGGCGTCGAGGCGATGGGGCCGCTCGGCAACGGCATGTCCTCGGAGGTTTGGTGGACGCCGGCCTTCCCGTTCAAGTCGTCGCTGACTGGCCAGGTCAGCAGCGACATCGCCAGCCAATGGGAAGCCGATTCGAAGCGGCAGTGGACGCAGCCTCTGGGCTATTCGCATGCCCTGCTCGAGGTCGCGCTGGACATATTGAAGCGCTCCTCCAATCCGCTCGACCGGACGGCCAACCGCGACGCGCTGGTCGCCACCGATCTGCAGACGCTGGTCGGCCATATCAAGTTCGACGGTTCGGCGCACAAGAACATCTGCAAGACGCCGATCTTCGGCGGCCAGTGGGTGAAGGGCGAGAAATGGCCCTACGACCTGAAGATCGTCGACAACACGGTCAATCAGCTCTTCGCGCCGCAACAGGCGATCAAGCCGATCGCCTGGTGACATGAGCAGGGACGCGGACGGATCGATGGATAGGGAAATCCTGCTGACGGCGCGCGGCGTGTCGAAGTCCTTCGGCGCCGTCCGCGTCCTGCATGAGGTGAGTTTCGACGTGCGTCGGGGCGAGGTGCTGGGCATCCTCGGCCCGAACGGGGCGGGCAAGACGACGCTGTTCAACATGATCAGCGGCGATTTGAAGGCGTCCGGCGGCGAGATCCAGCTCGGCGACACGGCGCTGCGCGGCGAGCCGCCCTTCCGTCGCTGCCAGATGGGGATCGGACGGACCTATCAGATCCCGCGTCCCTATTCCGGCATGACCACTTTCGAGAACCTGCTGGTCGCCGCCGCGTTCGGCGGCGGCCGGTCGGAGAAGCAAAGCTATGCCTTCTGCGCCCAGGTGCTGCGCGATTGCGAGCTTTCCGACAAGGCCAATGTCTCGGCCGGTGCCCTGACGCTGCTCGACCGCAAGCGGCTGGAACTGGCGCGCGCGCTGGCGTCGGATCCGAAGCTGCTGCTGCTGGACGAGATCGCGGGCGGGCTGACCGACGATGAATCGAAAGCGCTGGTGGCGCTGGTGCGCCGCATCCGCGACCGCGGCATCACCATCGTCTGGATCGAGCACGTCCTTGTTGCGCGGGGAAGGCTTTGTCACCTTTCTGCCCAATCGCGGGGCACGCGTGCGGCCCATAGATCAGGATTTTGTCCGCGATATCTACGAGATCGGTGTGCTGATCGAGCCGGCCCTGACGCGATGGTTCGTGAGCATGGCCACCGACGAGGACATCGCCGAACTCGAACGTCTTCAAGGTCTGATCGAAGAGAACAATTTTGCCGACACGTTCAGGCACAGCGAGCTGGACACCGCTTTTCACACCGTGATGTACCAGAGGCACTACAACCGCCATGCCGCCGAGCTTTGGTGGAAACATCGCGAAGTGCTGCGCGCCGTGAGCCGTCGTTTCAATTTCACGCTCGCCCGGCGTGCCGCCATCATCCGCGAGCACCGCGAGCTCATCGCGTATGTAAAGGCGGGAAATGCCGACGAGGCAGCCGAACTCATTGCGCGCCATGTCGAGGGCTCCGGGAGGCATGTCCTTGAACACATGCGCGCGCGCAACGCCGCGCGGGCAGGGTAGATCAATCGGCCCGGAACACCGCTCTTTAGGTCATCCAGATGAGGATAGTTGAGAGATGAAAATCACGAGCATTCGGCCGTGGCTGATCAAATCCGATGCTTCCTATTGGGGGGAGTACCTGTTCGTTGAAGTGACGACCGACGAAGGCGTGAGCGGCTGGGGGGAGATCACCACCACGACGAAGCTTGCCAACCGTGCGCTCTGCACGATCCTGCGACAGATCGGTGCCTCCGTGACCGGCGAGGACCCGGCGCGCATCGAGCAGCTGTGGCACAAGATTTTCCGCAGCTTCACCTATATGGGCAGCCGCGGCGCCGCCGTCGAATGCGTGAGCGCCATCGACATAGCCCTCTGGGACATCCGTGGCAAAGTCCTCGGCAAGCCGATCTACGAGTTGCTTGGTGGTCCGGTGCGCGAGGAAATCGCGCTCTACACCCATCCCAACCAGGCCAAGTTCACCAGCAAGGAGGCTGTGGTCCGCGAAATCAGGGACATCGTCGAGTCCGGGCACACAGGGCTCAAGTTCGACCCTTTTCCGCATCAGGGCCGCGGCCCCGATGGGCTGTCGCGCGAGCAGCGGGACGGCTACCTCGATGGCAGCATGACCCGCAAGGACGAGCGCGAAGCGGCCGAACTCACGGCGCTGATTCGCGAAACGGCGGGTCCTGACGTCGACATCCTCATCGATGCGCATGGCCGCTTCGACGTTCCCACCGCCATTCGCCTCTGCCGCAGCCTGGAGGAAGCCGGCCAGATCGACTGGTTCGAGGAGCCCTGTCCGCCCGAGAGCCTCAACGCGCTCAAGCAGGTGCGTGACAAGGTCAGTGCTCCAATCTCATGGGGCGAGCGCGGCCACACGAAATGGGATTTCGTGCCGGTGCTCGAGAACAAGCTCGCTGACTACCTCATGCCTGACGTCACCTGGACCGGCGGCATTACCGAACTCAAGAAGATTTCCGCCCTGTGCGAAGCCTACTACATCCCGGTCTCGCCGCATGACGCCGCGGGGCCGATCAACGTGGTCGCGGGGGCGCAGGTGATGATGACCGTTCCGAACTTCTACAAGCTCGAAACGTCGGAATGGAACCTGGGCAAATACGATCATCTCATCGACAGACCGCTCGACGTTTCGAACGGCAGCCTCAAGCTGACGTCGAAGCCTGGTCTCGGTGTCGAGATGAACCGCGATTACCTGCAAGCCCACGAGATCGAGCTGAGCTAGCAACGCTCAATGCCGGGCGGCGTTCGCGGCGCAAGCCCCCGACCAGAACGAGGATAGATCATGCCAAAGACGGGTGGAGCCGGCGAGGCTCTCAATCGGGTCAACACGAATTCCAAGCCATCCGACCTTCGCATCACCGACATGCGGGTGGCCGAAATCGTCGGCGCGCCATTCACCTCGGCGCTGCTCAAGATCTACACCAACCAGGGCATCGTCGGGCTCGGCGAGGTGCGTGACGGCGCCAGCGCCACCTTCGCGTTGATGCTGAAAAGCCGGCTGCTTGGCGAGAACCCTTGCGATATCGATCGCCTGTTTCGCCGCATCAAGCAGTTCGGCGGGCACGGCCGGCAAGGCGGCGGCGTGTCGGCGGTCGAGATCGCGCTGTGGGATCTCGCCGGCAAGGCCTATGGCGTCCCCATCTACCAGATGCTCGGCGGCAAGTTCCGCGATCAGGTGCGCGTCTATTGCGACACCGACGCCGAGAAACCGAGCGGCACCGAAACCGGAAAGCGCCTCAAGCAGCGCATGGATCGCGGTTTCACCTTCCTCAAGATGGATCTGGGCTTGATGCAGATCGCCCATGTCCCCGGCGCCGTGTCCGCGCCAGCCGGAGCGCTCGACGGGTTTCATGCCAATCCACGCGGCCGTGGCGGCACGCTTGAGGAGCGCAAGGCCCGCAATCTCGCCTACGACGCGCAGAACGTGCAGCACCCGTTCACCGGCCTGCATTTCACCGAAAAGGGGATCGATCTGCTCGAGGAGTACATCCACGAGGTTCGCGAGGTGATCGGGTATGAGATCCCGCTCGCCATCGACCATGTCGGCCACATTTCGCTGCAGGACGGCATACGCCTGTCGCGCCGTATCGAGAAATACGTTCCGGCCTGGCTGGAGGATGTGATCCCCTGGCAATATACCGAACAGTACCGGCAATTGCAGCAGGCCACCACGGTGCCGATCTGCACCGGCGAGGACATCTACCTCAAGGAAGGCTTCGAGCCGCTGCTCAAGAGCGGCGGCCTCTCCGTCATCCACCCGGACCTGCTCACCAGCGGGGGCATCCTCGAGACCAAGAAGATCGGCGACATGGCGCAGGATCACGGTGTCGCCATGGCCATCCATATGGCCGAAAGCCCGATCGCCGCGATGGCCGCCGCGCATGTCGCCACCGCGACCGAAAACTTCATGGCGCTCGAATACCACTCCGCCGATGTCGACTGGTGGGACGATATCGTCACCGGCCTGCCCAAGCCGCTCGTCAAGGACGGCTTCATCACCGTGCCCGACAGACCTGGGCTGGGCATAGATGATGTGGTCGACGAGGTGATCGGCCAGCATCTGCAGCCCGGTGTCACGGGGATATGGCAATCCACCGAGCATTGGGACAATGAATATAGCTGGGACCGGACCTGGAGTTAGCCCAGGCCCCCTGCCATCATTCCCCTCAGGCTCACAGGGCCTACGACCGACCATTGGTGTCGACCTCTCCCAAGGGAGAGGCGAAGAAGGACGGACGAAGCCATGATCTACGAACTGCGTATCTATGACTGCCTGCCGGGCAGGCTGCCGGCTTTGCTCAAGCGCTTTTCCGAGCAAACGCTGGCCATCTGGGAGAGGCATGGCATCCGCCAAGCCGGGTTTTTCACCACGGCGATCGGCGAAAACAGCAATCGCCTCACCTATTTCATCGCCTGGGAATCGCTGGCCGAGCGTGAGGCGAAATGGCCGGCTTTCGTCACCGATCCGGCATGGCACAAGGCCCGGGACGAGTCGGAGCGCGACGGGCAGATCGTTGCTAATATCAGCAGCCAGCTGCTCACGCCGACAGCTTTCTCGTCTGTGAAATAGGACTGCGCCATGAAGATCACCGACCTGCGCTGCGCCGTCATCGGCAAGCACCCGATTGTCCGCATCATCACCGATGAAGGCCTCCATGGCCTTGGCGAGGTCGAGTTCACAAAGACCTACCTCAAGCCGTTTGTGCTGCATTTCCGCGAGGCGTTGATCGGCGAGGATCCGACCGACGTCGAGCGGGTGATGCTGAAGATCCGCCAGCGCGGCTCGTTCAAGCCTTATGGCGCCGCCGTCTCCGCCATCGAGCACGCCTTATGGGACATCGCCGGCAAGGCGGCGGGCGTGCCGGTCTATAAACTGCTTGGCGGCAAGGTGCGCGACAAGGTGCGCGTCTACAACGGCTCGATCCGCCGGAAACGCGCCGGCGACCGGCCGGAGGATTACGCCGCCGACGTCAAATGGATGATGGAGCAGCCGCAGAATTTCTTCATGGTCAAGCAGGGAATCTCGTTCCACTCCAACATGAAGGACAGCATCGAAGGCTTCCATTACGGCGTGACGCAGAAGAAGGCCGGTTATCACGGCGCCATGGATCAGGGCGTGATCAGCGAGCGCGGTTTCAATCACATGCTCGACTGCGTGATCGCGATGAAGGAGGTGCTGGGCGACAAGGTCAGCCTGGCGCTCGACTGCGGCCCGGGCTGGATGCTGCCCGATGCGATCAAGTTCGCCCGCGCGGTCGAGAAGTACAATCTGATGTGGCTGGAGGACATGCTGACCGGCGACTATGTGCCGTGGGTCAATCCGCAGGCCTATCGCGAGCTGACCACCTCCACCTCGACGCCGATCCATACCGGCGAGCAGATCTACCTCAGGCACAATTTCAAGGAACTGATCGAGACGCAGGCGGTGCGGGTCATCGGCCCCGATCCGGCCGATATCGGCGGCATCGCCGAACTCAAATGGGTCGCCGAGCACGCCTACATGCACTCGATCCTGATGGCGCCGCACGGCACCGCGAACGGCCTGCTCGGCCTCGGCGCGCTGATCAATGTCTGCGCCACCTTGCCGGCCAATTACGTGGCGTTCGAATATCCCAGCGCCTCGGACCCGTGGTGGGAGGAACTGGTGATCGGCCTGCCGGCGCAGATCGTCAGGGATAGCATGGTGGACCTGCTGGAAGCGCCTGGCCTGGGGCTCGATATCGACGCCGAAGCGGCCAGGAAGTATCTCAGCGAAGAGGATGCGGGCTTCTTCGACTGAACCATCCTTCTTTCACCATGCGAGCCGGTGCCTGGCGCCGGCTTCCGACAGCCGCTCGGGCGACGTTTGCGGTGCTCGCCGCCGGCATGGGCCCAAGCTCATCTTTCCTTGTTGAGGTCGACCGCGCCGGGAGTAATAGTCGCGGCGGAGTTCGTTTGGAGGACGAGATGACGCTGAGCTTCGACCCGAGGGCGAAGGCCACGACGCTTTACCATGGCGAATTCCGGCCGATGTTCATCGGCGGCAAGTGGGTCGCGGCGCAGTCCGGCCAGGAGATGCAGGCGCTGAACCCGGCGACAGGCGAGGTGCTGGCCACGGTGCCGCGCGGCGGGACGGCCGATGTCGACGCGGCGGTGGCCGCCGCACGCGCCGCCTTCGAAGGGCCGTGGTCGAAACTCTCGCCGTACGAGCGGCAATGCGTGCTGTTGCGCATCGCCGATCTGTTCGAGACGCATTGGGAAGAGCTCAGCGTTTCCGACACGCTCGACATGGGACTGCCGATCACCCGCACGCTGGCCAACCGGCGCCGCGTCATCGGCATGCTGCGCTTCTATGGCGGGATGGCGACGGCGCTGCATGGCGAATCCATCGACAATTCGATCCCTGGCGAGATCGTCTCCTTCACGCGGCGCGAGCCTGTCGGTGTCGTCGGCGCGATCATTCCCTGGAACGCGCCGACCGCCGCCTCGATCTGGAAGATCGCGCCGGCGCTCGCCACTGGCTGCACCATCGTGCTGAAGCCCTCGGAGGAGGCGTCGCTGACGCCGCTGCTGATCGCGCGTCTGATGCAGGAAGCCGGCGTGCCTGACGGCGTCGTCAACATCGTCACCGGCACCGGAGCCGAGGCCGGCGCGCGGCTCGCCGAGCATCCCGACGTCAACAAGATCGTCTTCACCGGCTCGACGCTGACCGGACAAGCGATCGCGCGGGCGGGTGTGGCCAACCTCAAACGGGTTTCGCTGGAACTCGGCGGCAAGTCGCCGATCATCGTCTGCCGCGACGCCGACATCGACAAGGCCGTTCCGGTCGCGGCGATGGCGGTGTTCGTGCATTCGGGCCAGATCTGCATCGCCGGCTCGCGCCTGTTCGTGGCGCGCGAAATCCACGACGAGTTCGTGCGCCGCGTCGCGGAATTCGCCGGCAGGCTGCGCATCGGCCACGGCATCGAGGCGGAGACCGAAATCGGGCCGCTGATCAATGCCAGGCAGGCCGGCAAGGTGGAGGGCTATATCAAGGCCGGCAGCGACGAGGGCGCGAAACTGGTCGCCGGCGGCTCGCGGCTGACGGGCGCGCTCTATGATGGCGGCAACTTCATTGCGCCGACCGTCTTCGGTGCTGTATCGGACAAGATGACCATCGCGCGCGAAGAAATTTTCGGGCCGGTCATTTCCGCCATGCCCTTCGACACGCTCGATGAGGCCGTGGCGCGCGCCAATGCGACGCCCTTTGGGCTCGCCGCCGGCATCTTCACCACGCATCTCGGCACCGCGCACAAGCTGGCGCGCCGCATCAAAGCCGGCTCGGTCTGGGTCAATATGTACCACGCCATCGACCCGGCGGTGCCGTTCGGCGGCATGAAGATGTCCGGCTATGGCCGCGAAGGCGGCATCGAGCATCTGCATGAGTATCTGGAGACCAAGTCAGTCTGGATCCAGACCGACTGATATTCAGGTGAGGCCGGCCTGCGAACGGCAGCTTCCTGCGCTTCCGGTGCTCACGTACTGTAAGTACGCTCCGCTCCGGTTCTCGGAAGCTACCGTTCTCGACTCGGCCTGAGCTGAATATCGACACACCCTGGCGCGTGTGGGGGTGATGCGCTGCGCAGTTTGCCCCGGCGGCCAGGCAAATCGCGGGCCAGGCAAACCGGTGCCAGGGAACCTTTGTTCTGCTGGTGATTTTTGCCTATATAGAAATGCGAACGGCCAGGAGGGTGTTGCCGATGACGACAAAACGGTTTGCGATCTGCGCTCTTGCCGTGGCAATGGCCTGCGGCATGTCAATTTCGGCCTTCGCCGGGTCCAGGCATCGCCACCACCAGGCCGAGCCGGAACGCTACGTTCCCGCCGATGACGATTTCATCGGCTTCCTGTTCGGCGGTCCGCGCTACTACGACCAGCAGCTGTTCACGACGGCGGCGGGCGCCTGCTCCTACCACCGGGTCGGGCCGGATGCGAACGCGTTGAACAAGATCAACGATCATCATTGCGGGAAATAGCTGGGCCGCGCAGCGCAAGCCAGTTGTCGCCAATTTCCGGCAACCTGGGGCAACTTTCAGCGGCCTGAAACTGGCTGATTTCAACGGTTTGTATCTGGATCCGCCAGTTCTGCGCGAATCTCGGCGCCGTGTTCGTCGCGCGCGGGACCTTTGGTCGGCGTCTTTTGCGCCCATCCGGAAAAGCGCGGAGCAGCGGCTGCCTGCAGGACGCCGTCCACCGCCAGCCAGGAACCACGCGCGGCCATGTGCGGATGCCGGGCTGCTTCCCATGGGCTGAGCACCGGGGAGACGCAGGCATCCGAGCCTTCGAACAGGCTGGTCCATTCGTCGCGCGGTTTGGCGGCAAAGATCGCCGCCAGCCGGTTGCCGAGCTCCGGCCAGAGATCGCGGTCGAATTGCTTGGCGAATTGCGGATCGGCGGCGAGGCCGAGCCTGTCGAGGAACAGCGCGTAGAATTTCGGCTCGATGCACTGGACGCTGATGAAACCGCCGTCGGCGGTGCGATAGACGCGGCACCAGTGCGGGCCGTCGAGAAGGCTTTGGCCGCGTTCGGCGACGAGCCCGCCGGACTGGCCGAGCACCATCAGCAGGTTCATCATGTGGGCCGAGCCGTCGACGATGGCCGCGTCGACCACTGTGCCTTGGCCGCCGGCACGCGCGTTCATGATGGCGGCCAGCATGCCGATCACCAGATAGAGCGCGCCGCCGCCTATGTCGCCGGTGAGCGTCGGCGGCGCCATGGGCGGCTCGCCCGGCAAGGAGGCATACCAGAGCGCGCCCGACACACCGGTATAGTTCATGTCATGGCCGGCAGTGCCGGCCAGCGGACCGTCCTGGCCCCAACCGGTCATGCGGCCATAGACCAGCTTTGGATTGACCGCCAGGCAGGCATCCGGACCGAGCCCGAGGCGTTCCATGACGCCGGGCCGAAATCCCTCTATCAGGCCGTCGGCGGTGGCGATGAGGCGCATCAGCACGGCGACATCCCCGGCATCCCTGAGATCGAGCGCGATGGAGCGCTTGCCGCGATCGAGCAGCGAGCGTTCGGGCAGGCCAGGCATGGGCGCCTGCTTGCGGTGGACGACGATGACATCGGCGCCGAGATCGGCGAGCAACATGCCGGCGAAGGGCGCTGGCCCGAGCGCCTCGATCTCGACGATACGCGTCCCCTTCAGCATTCCACCCTCCACGGCGTTCAACCCTAGAGTATGGGCGCAAGGTGACGGTGTGTAACCCCGCTGTTTTGGCATTGAAGCAAGTGCCGCCCGCATATACTTCAGGGCCATGAAAAAAATCGGTTTTCTATCATTCGGGCACTGGACGCCCTCGTCGCAATCGCAGGTGCGCTCGGCTTCCGACGCGCTGCTGCAGTCCATCGATCTCGCCGTCGCGGCCGAGCAGCTCGGCGCCGACGGCGCCTATTTCCGCGTGCATCATTTCGCCCGCCAGCTCGCCTCGCCATTTCCGCTGCTGGCGGCGGTCGGCGCCAAGACCAGCCGCATCGAGATCGGCACGGCGGTCATCGACATGCGCTACGAGAATCCGCTCTACATGGCCGAGGACGCAGGTGCCGCCGACATCATCGCCGGCGGCCGGCTGCAACTCGGCATCAGCCGTGGCTCGCCCGAACAGGTGATCGATGGCTGGCGCTATTTCGGCTATCAGCCGCAGGAAGGCAAAAGCGACGCCGACATGGCGCGGCATCACGCCGAGGTCTTTCTTGACACGCTGCGCGGCCAGGGGTTCGCGCAACCCAATCCACGGCCGATGTTCCCCAACCCGCCCGGGCTGCTTCGGCTCGAGCCGCATTCGGAAGGCCTGCGCGAGCGCATCTGGTGGGGTGCGGCCACCAACGCCACCTCGGAATGGGCGGCCAAGCTCGGCATGAATCTGCAGAGCTCGACGCTGAAATTCGACGAGAGCGGCAAGCCGTTCCATATCCAGCAGGCCGAACAGATCCGGATCTATCGCGAGGCCTGGAAAGCGGCCGGGCACGAGCGCGAGCCGCGCGTCTCGGTCAGCCGCAGCATCTTCGCGCTGGTCGACGACCGCGACCGCGCCTATTTCGGCCGCGGCAATGAGAGCCGTGACCAGATCGGCTTCATCGAGGAGAATACGCGGGCGATCTTCGGCCGCAGCTACGCCGCCGAGCCCGACGTGCTGATCAAGGAATTGGCGCAGGACGAGGCGATCGCCGAGGCCGACACGCTGCTGCTCACCGTGCCCAACCAGCTCGGCGTCGACTACAACGCCCATGTCATCGAGGCGATCCTGACCCATGTCGCGCCGGCCCTGGGCTGGCGCTGACGGCCGCGCCATGTAACCATCGATCGCGGCGGGCGATTCAGGAGGTTACGGCATGGGGAAGAAGGCTTTGATTGCCTGGGGCGGTTGGGAAGGCCACACGCCGGAACGCAGCGCCAACGTCATTCGCGCGCTGCTTGAGCGCAACGGCTTCGATGTCACGCTGGGCCAGGGCACGGCGATGTTCGCCGATCCGGAACTGCCTTCCTTCGATCTCATCGTGCCTGCCATCACCATGTCGACGATCGAAAAGGCCGAGCTGCAGAACCTGACTGCCGCGGTTCGCGAAGGAACAGGCCTTGGCGGCTTCCACGGCACGATGGGCGACAGTTTCCGCAACGAGCCCGATTACCAGTTCATGACCGGCGGCCAATGGGTCGCGCACCCCGGCAACATCATCGACTATCGGGTGGTGATCACACAACCCGACGACCCGATCACCAAAGGCGTCGGTGATTTCGCCTACCGGTCGGAGCAGTATTACATGCATGTCGACCCTAGCAACGAGGTGCTGGCGACCACCACTTTCAGCGACGCGCATTTCCCGGGCATTGACGGGGTCGTGATGCCGGTGGTCTGGAAGCGTCGGTATGGCGCGGGAAAGGTTTTCTACAGTTCGCTTGGGCACACGGCGGATGAGTTCGCGGTGCCGGAAATGGCGGTGATTGTCGAGCGTGGTTTGCTTTGGGCGGCGCGGGGATAGCGGCAATGGTGGTGCTCTGCGGCGCCCACCTTCTGTGACGGTCGGTCGAGACCAACCATGGCTTAGAAACAAATGGGATTTGCAAGAAAACTTCGAACCATGCTCGGCCTTCGACGAGCTCCAAAGCCGGAAAACATACCGCAGCATGCATCGATTGGCCGTAGAACACTCTTCTACACAAAGCCCAGCAATATCTTTGGCTGTGACGAGACCTCACCGCTTGAGATAGGAGCGTTCTGCTCCATAGCGGAGGAGACGCTATTCCTTTGTCGTGCCAATCATCCGACGCACTTTGTCTCGACTTTTCCATTCGAAGTCCACATGACAAATTCGATCGCGGCCTATGATGATCTGGTGGTCAACGGGCCGACAAAAATCGGCAACGATGTCTGGATTGGACGACGCGCAATCATCCTGCCGGGAATAACCATTGGAGACGGTGCCGTTGTCGGAGCCGGCTCGATCGTCACGAAGGACGTCGCACCCTACGCGGTGGTCGCCGGAAATCCTGCCAGGTTGATCCGGAACAGATTTACGGATGACCAGATCGCCAGTTTGCTCGCTATTCGCTGGTGGGAGTGGAGCGACGAGAAGATCAAGGCCGAACTGCCGACGTTCTTCGGATCGATTGATGCCTTCATCGCCGCCAACCGTGCATCATAGCCCAGCCCTCACCCAATTCCGCCCGTGACCACATAGGCGCCAACGGTGCGTCCATCCTCAAGCCGCACCACCGCGGTTACGATCGAGCCATACGAACCACACCAGACGCTGTGGAACCGCTGATGCTCGGCGGCCGGCACAAACACACGCCCGCTGAAGTGCGGGCCGCTCCGCTGCATCGCGACCGTCTGTCCGTTGACATGCACTTTGATGCTGGCGTTCTCCGCCTCGGCCGGCAGGTCGAGCGTGATGGTGATCTCATGCTGATCGCCTGAGGTCAGCGTCTCTGCGGCAAGCGCGATTGCGAGCGGACGTGCCTCACCGTTGCCAGCTTGGCTGGGTCGACCTGAAAACACATCGTCGGCGAGTTCAGGCGTGCGGGGCGGGCTTGTGCGGCGCTGGGTGGCGGTCTCGTAGTCGCCGGCCATGCGCAGCAGGCTTTCGTCGTCATAGGCCTTGCCGGCGAAGGTCAGGCCGACCGGCATGCCGATATCGGCCATCGTGCCCATCGGCACGGTGACGGTCGGAATGCCGAAATGGCGCCAGACCAGATTGCCGTTGGCGACCCAGGTGCCGTTGCGCCAGGCAAGGTCCGCCGACGCCTCGTTGATGTCGGCGTCGGCCGGGCCGACATCGGCGGCGGCGGGCAGCACCACGGCGTCGATGCCTTGCGCGTCGAGCCAGTCCTCGAAATCGATCCGCCGTGTCGCTTCCAGCCCCTTCAGGCCCTCTTCAAGCGTCGGGATATCCCTGAAGGGCGTGACGCCGGATTTGGCGCGCTCGACATACTCCGCCAGGTCGAAGCCGCCCTCGTAGCGATCAGGCAATGTGCCCGGCGGCTGCGGGAAAATCCTTGGGCCATCCACCGAAGCGAGATCGGGGATGTTCGGGTCGGCGTTGGCGCGCAGGAAATCGTCCCAGCCCCACATGCAGAGATCCCAGATTTCGCGGTCGGCGAAATCCGGCGGCACCAGCCCGCGCTCGACCATGGTGCGGGCGCCGGGACGGTCGCGCTCGTAATTGGAGACGACGGGAAAATCGACCTCGACCACCTCTGCGCCAAGCCGCTTGAGATCGGCCGCCGCCTGCTCCCACAGGGCAAGCACCGAGGCGCGGGTTTCGATCGGTTTGTCTGCCTCGCTGTCGCGGCCGATATACATTCTTGGAACGCCGAGCCGCTTGCCCTTTAGCGAGCCCGAAAATACCAGATCGGTATAGCGTTGCGGCCGTAGGTCGGCGCTTTTCGGCAGTTCGACCCAGGGCTGCGCGCGCCAGAAATCGCCCCGCGTCTGCGGGTCGTCGGCGACGATCACGTCGAGCAACTCCAGCATGTCTTGCATGGTCCGCGTGTGCGGCACCACGACATCCATCGTCGGCACCAGCGGCCAGTTCCCGCGCACGGAAATGACGCCGCGCGACGGGGTGTAGGCGACGAGCGCATTGTTGGTGGCCGGCGCCCGGCCGGACGACCAGGTCTCCTCGCCGAGACCGAAGGCGCAGAAGCTGGCGGCCGTTGCAGTGCCCGAACCATTCGATGACCCCGACGCGAAGGCGGCGGTCAGGTAATCGGCATTGTAGGGGCTTTCGGCGCGGCCATAGACACCGCGTTGCATGCCGCCATTGGCCATCGGCGGCATGTTGGTGAGGCCGATCAGCACCGCCCCGCCGGCGCGCAGCCGGGCGATGGTGAAGGCGTCCTCATTGGCGACCAAATGTTCGAAGGCCGGCGAGCCGGACGCGACCGTCAGGCCTTTGACTTTGTAGCTGTTCTTGGCGGTGTAGGGGATGCCGTCGAGCGGCCCGAGTACAGCACCTTCGCGCCGCCGCTGGTCGGAAGCGGCGGCTTCTTCGAACATAGCTGGATTGAGCACGGGGACGGCGTTGAGGCTGATACCATGCCGGTCGAAATGCGCGATGCGCCTGAGATACGCCGCGACCAGCTCGACACTGGTGACCGTGCCGTCATCGAGGGCGCGGCGCAGTTGGTCGATCGTCGCTTCGACGAGGTGAAGGCTGGCATAGGTCATCACTGGTTCCAGGCTGTTGTCCGCACGCCATGGATGAGCGAGCCCGCCGGCTTCGGCAAGGGCCAATCGGCAGTCTTTGTCGGAACGTATTGTTCCTGCCTGTACCTTGCCGGCAGGGCTCAGGCGTCCCCGCCGCTCTCCTTCATCCTCTCGATGATCCCGGCCATCAGCGCCAGGTCGCGGCGGGAATCGGCGAGGTCGGTCAACGGCTTGGTGCCTTCAGCGATGTGGCGGTGGAAAATCTCCAGTTCGTTGGAGAAAGCATCGCCATAAAGCGGGCCGAAGCTTTTCGTCACCGGGCCGAGCGGGCCGGCTTCGGTCACTTCCAGCCGGGTCGGCAGGCTGCGGATGTAGGGCGTGTCGTAGATGATGCGCACGCGCCGGGTGTTGGAGCGCACTTCGATCATGGCGTCGAACAGGCCGAGATCGTCGACCACCGCGTCATAGAGGCAAGCGAAATGGCCGTAATCGAAGGTGACCGAGGTGTTGGCGCCGCCATTGGTGCGGTGCGCGGCGACCACGCCCTTGGGCTCGCCAATGAGCCCGCGCATCGCCGAGATGTGGTGCGAGGACAACGCCGTCAGCCCGCGATAGGCGCGCACCAGGTCAGCCGGCGCGTCGGTGCCGACAACCTCGCGGATCAGCGCGTCGCGCTCCCTGGCGCCGCGCGCCAGTAGGGCAGGGTCGATGTCGTTGGGGTAGAGGATGTTCCGGCTCTTCTTCAGGAAATGCCGGCCCTCCGAGATCAGGTCGAAGATGCGGACATGGGTAATGTCGGCATGGGCGGGCAATTCGTCCCGGGCCGCCAGGTAGGCCGGCGCGTAGCGGCGCATATAGCCGACGAACAGGGTCTTCCTGTAGGCCGGCATCAGCGCCAGCAACTCGTCGATCTCACGCACCGTGAGACAAGCGGGTTTTTCCAGCAAAATGTGCTTGTCGGCTTGCATGGCCGCGCGCACAAAGCGGCTGTGAGTGTCGTCCGACGACAGAACGAAGACGACGTCGATGTCGGGTGAATTGATCAGCGCCTCGGCCGTGTCGAAGGCTCTGGCGGCATATTCGGATGTGACGAGCGCCACCAGGCTCGGAGAGACGTCGAAGACGCCCGCGATTGCCCAGCAGTCGCGCTGGTCAGCCAGAACAGGCAGATGGATCGACTGCGCGACCTCCCCAAGACCCACAAGCCCGACACGAAGTGGTGCCACTCTCAAACTCCCTTGATTTCATTTTGTAGGGTTGGCCGAAGCGGCCAACGATTGATTTCACGGTTGGGCAGATCACGCCGCTCCGGTGACCAGCGCGACCAATTCGTTGCCTGACGTCTCCGAGGCACGCACGGTCGCCGCCATCTTTCCCGCCCGCATCACCCAGATCTGGTCGGACAGGCGCCGCACCTGATCGAAATTATGGCTGACCAAGATGACCGAGACCGACTGTTCGCGCAGGCGGCGGATCAACGCCTCGACATTGGCGGTCTCCTGCACGCCAAGCGCTGCCGTCGGTTCGTCCATCACCACCAGCTTGGCGCCGGAGCCGACGGCGCGGCAGATCGAGATCGCCTGCCGCTGGCCACCCGACAGGCGGCGCACACGTTGATTGATCGACGGCACGTTGATCGACAGGCGCGACAGCATGGAACGGGCCTCGCGCTTCATCGCCTTGCGGTCGAGGAAAGCGAAGGGGCCGATGCGGCGCACGAGCTCGCGGTTGAGGAACAGGTTCTGCGCCACCGTCAGTTCGTCGATCAGCGCCAGGTTCTGGTGCACGGTCTCGATGCCGGCCTTGCGCGCCCCGTCCGGGTTGGAGAAGGGGTGCTCGCGACCGTCAAAGACGATCGAGCCGGCATCCGGCACATGCACGCCGACCAGGCAGCGGATCAGCGTCGACTTGCCAGCGCCATTGTCGCCAATGACGGCGGTGACCTCGCCGCGGCGCGCCTGGAAGGCGACGTCGGTGAAGGCGCGCACGCCGCCGAAATGCTTGCTCAGGCCATTGCAGGCGATGATCGAGTCCGAGGCGGAGGAAAGGCTGACGGCGCTCATTTCTGGTACCGCATGATCAGCGCTGCCAGCACCACGATGGCGCCCACGGCAAGCGGTTGGTAGAAGGCCGAGACGTTGAGCAGCGTCAGCCCGTTGACCAGCGCGGTGAGCATCAGCGCGCCGATGGCCGGGCCTAATATGCTGGCGCGGCCGCCGAACAGGCTGACGCCGCCCAGCACCACCGCCGCCACGGAATTCAAGAGCAGGCTGGTGTTGATCTGCGGTTCGGCCGAGCCGATGCGGGCAACCAGCAGGATGGCCGCAATGCCGGCGCAGAAGCCGGAGATGGTGTAGGCGGCGATCTTGACGCGGTTGGTGCGAATGCCGAGCGCGCCGGCGCTTTCGACCTGGCCGCCGGTCGCCAAGAGATGGACGCCGAAGCGCGTGTGGTAGAGCGCGATATGGGCCACAATCACGGCCGCGATCGCCACCCAGACCGGATAGCCGAACGGCCCGAACGAGCCCGAAGCGAGTTTCAGCAGGAAGGTCGAGCCGACCATCGTCGGTTCGCCGCCCGACAGGATCAGGCCAAGCCCGGTGATGCCAGACAGCGTGCCGAGCGTCACCACGAAATCGGGGATCTTGCCGGCGGTGATGATGAGGCCGTTGAGGAAGCCGATGGCGCTGGTGGCGAGCACCGCGAGCACGCAGGCGATGAAGATGCCGTAGCCCGCCGCGTTGACGAGACCAAGGATGATGGCGCCAAGCATGACGGCCGCCGCCAGTGACAGGTCGATGCCTGACGTCGCGACGACGAAGGTCTGGCCGATCGACAACACGACCAGGATAGCCGCCGCCAGCAAGAGCGCCTGCAGATTGGCGACGCTGAGAAAGACCGGCTGGGCGATGCCGAAGACGATGACGAGACCGACCAGGCCGACGACGGACGCCCAGTCGGCCCAGAAGGAAGGATCCAGGAGGAGAGCCGACAGGGAGGGGCGGCTCTCCTCCGCCGCGCCCGCCGAATGGGCGACGGGCGCGTTGTCCGTGGGATTGCTCACTTCAGCATCTCGCGGAAGGGATCGGGATAATCGCCGCCGGGACGCGGAAAGTTCTTCAGCGAGGCGTCGGCATTGGCCTTGTTGATCAGGAGCACGGGTGCGGGCACGTTGGCGGGCAGTTCCTTGCCCTTGGCGGCCAATGCACAGGCTTCGACACCCATGGCGCCGACGACATAGGGATATTGCGCGACGGTGGCCGTGAGTTCGCCTGCCGCGATCGATTTCAGCGCGTCGACGATGCCGTCGAGGCCGATCACCTTGACGTCCTTGCCCGAGGTCTGCACGGCGCGTTCGACGCCGAGCGCCATGATGTCGTTGGCGGCGAAGAAGCCGGCAAGATCCGGGTGCGCCGCGAGGATGTCGGTGGCGGCGGTCAACGCCTTCTCACGATCCCAGTCGGCGCTCACCATCACCACGACCTCGAGCTTGCCCTCGACGGCCTGCTTGAAGCCCTTGATGCGGGCATTGGAGCCGACATCGCCCACGATGCCGGCGATCAACGCCACCTTGGCGCCCTTGGGCACCAGCTTCAGCATTTCCTCGCCGGCCAGCGCGCCGGCGGCGACATTGTCGGTGCCGATATAGGTCGAGACGGCAAAGCCGGCGGCCTTGGCCTGTTCGGCGTCGATGGTCGAGTCGATGTTGACGATCGGCTTCTTCTTCTGGGCGACCGGCACCAAAGCCTGGACGAGGTTGGAGACGCTGATCGGATTGACCAGGTAGCAATCGAAGTCCTGCATGGCCATGGCGGTCAGGCGGTCGGCCTGGCCGGTGGCGTCGCCCATATTGGCGGCGGCCTGGACGCTGACATTGACGCCACTGGTCTTGCCTTGCTCCTCGATGCCCTTCTGCATGGTCTGGAAGAAGGGGTTGTCGAGGCCCTTGACGATGGCCGCGACCTTGGCCGCGTCCTCGGCATGGGACGGCGCCGTGACGATGGTTGCCAGCAGGCCCGCGCCAAGCGTCAGGCCGTTGAAGATGCGCATTTTGTTCCTCCGCTTCTTGATTGTTGGATGTGTCTTGTCGGCAAGCCCACGGACGCCCGTGGCCGGTGCTGCGAGAGCCATGCTTGCATCGGCAACGCCACGCGGCCTGCGGCCCGGCGAACGCCAAACGTCTCGCGGACGACGGACCCCGGTCGGGACCTTTTCCATGTCAGGCATTTCTCCTCCCAGAGCGCTGACCTAGCCCCATCAGCGTTTGCGCATGTTTTATAAAAAATTGACACGCGTCAAGATTTAAAATGGTGCGAAGCGATTTTCGCTCGTTGGGCCGCAGCGCGCGCGCTTCACAAGTTCACCCCGGCAAAAAAATTCCACCCTCATGCAACCTCTGATGGGCGCGTGCGTTACAAGGCTCCCCGGGATGGTGAGGTTTGCATTGGCAAACCATGGGTGCTGCCGTCGCTGTCGTCGCCGAGCAACTGTCAGAAAAATAATGGAGATCAGAAACAACGAAACGGCTTGCAAGCGCAGGCTAAAGCTCGCAGAGGTTGTGCAAAAAAGCGTGCCGTTTGAGAAGACTTAATACCGTCATCCAGCATGAAAGGGGAATCATGCCTGACCAGAATGCCCTGATCCGCGCAGCCATCGGACGGCTGTTATCCGAGAAGACCGGAGTCGCGGTCATTTCCATGAGAGAGAGTATCACAGAGTTGCTGGCAGTGACCGGCGCGGCGCTCACCATCGAAACCCTGCAGGACATGCTGCTGGAAATGGCCGAGGTGCGCGGCATGACGGTCGTGCTCGACGTTTAGAGCTTAACCTTGTCTCGGAAACCGCAAACCCCTCCAACGCAATTCCTGCGGGAAAGCAGGCCTGCACTTTTCCTGGAATTTGCTCAGGCTCCGTCTCTTTGTTTTTGACGCAATTCCCAACCGGAAAGCGCTACGCGCTTTCCCGGGCGGCAGCGGGTAGCCGTTCAGCCGCGACCGGGCCAAGGCGTACTGCTTTGCCGGCTGGTGCAAGCGTGCCATCACCGTAGATCATGCGGCCGGCACGGAAGGTGGCGCGGACGCGTGGCACGGGATGGCGGTCGGCCACCACGAAATCGGCCAGAAGGCCGGGCTCGATGACGCCGCGATCGGTGAGCCCCAGGGCGTTGGCCGGGTTGGCGCTTGTCAGCGCCGCCGCCGCCGCGAGGCCATCGCCCCGCAGTTCCGCCAGGCCGAGCACGGCCGGCAGGATGGAGGCCGGATGATAGTCACTGGCCAGCATGTCGAGCAGCCCGGCTTCATAGGCCTGCCGGGCGGAAAGATTGCCGGAATAGGACTCGCCGCGCAGCGCGTTGGGCGCCCCCATGGCGGTATGCATGCCGAGCCTGCGGGCTTCCTGCGCCGCTTCCAGGGTCACCGGGAATTCTGAGAGCGCTGCGCCCAGGCCATGCACCAGTTCGACCTTTTCGAGCGTGTCGTCGTCATGCGAGGCGAGCACGATGCCGGCGGCCTGGGCTCGCGCCGACAGGTCCTGCAGGGCGTTCAGCACATCGCCCTGGCCATTGCGGCCCGCCATGCGCTTGCCGACGACCTCGGAGGCCGCGGCAACGGACATGCCGCGCTCCTTGGCGATGCGGGCGATGTAGAGCTCGACGTCGCGGTACTGGCCCTGTCCGGGCGTGTGGTCCATCAGCGAGATCAAATGCAGCCTGCCGGCGTCCATCAGCTTCTGCAGCGTGGGAATCGCCGGGGTGAAGGTCACTTCGAAGCGGGCGTGGATGCGGTGGTCGACCAACAAATGGTCCTTCATCCCGGCAATGGTGTCGATGATAACAGTCGTATGGTCTTGCGAGCGCAGCACGCCGCTGGTGACGCTGGCGCCGATGAAGGAAAGCGCGGCATAGGCCGTGGTGATGCCGCAGGAGGCGAGCTTCTTGTCGAGCTCTGCAATGCCGATCCGCATCGGCACGTGCACGCCGATGCGCGGCTCGACTTCCCTCTCCACCATGTCGCCATGCATGTCGATGAAGCCGGGCAGCAGCAGGCGGCCGCCACCCTCGATATCGGCATGCCCGACAGGCTTCTCGCGGATCTCGGCGATCCGGCCGTTCTCGATCCTGACGGCGCCGTTCGGGATGACGCGGTCGCGCAGGACAATTTCGAATTCACTCAGCCACATGTCATGTCTCTTGCAAGGCAGTGATTTCAAGGTGGATTTCGCGAGCGACAAGGTCGGCGACATCGTTGGGGCGATGGACGACGCCGATCATGGCGATGATGCACCGGCTTGCCGACGCCTCGATCACGATCTCTCCAGGACATGTTTTCTAGTTCACTCGAATGCCGGTTTCCATTTGATTTTTATGACATTTTCATGAAAGCCGGCGCCTCCCGGAGTGCCTGCCTCAGCCGGTGCAAGCCCGTTCCGACAGCCATTCGGCGGTTTGCTGGCTGGCCCGTTCGGCGGAAAGCTCCAAACTCAGCCCCTGCAGCAGGCCGTGCAGGAAGATCCCGGTGAAGCAGTCGCCGGCGCCGATCGTGTCGGGCACGGAAACCTGCTTCAGCGGCGTGACGTGATTGAGTGTCTTGCCGTCATAAAGCGAGATTGGGCGCAGTCCGTCGGTCAGCACCAGTGTCCTCAGGCGAGGCCCGGCAATCGGCGACGCTCGCTCCCAGATCCCTCGCGTGTCCTCGCCGGGAAAGTCGGCGCGCGATCCGATGACAATGTCGGCCGGGCGGTTCGAGGCGCTGCGCAGCGGAAACTGCGAGACGACAAGCGGGATCGTCCGCAGCGAGGCGACGAGGCCGTCGTCGAGCACCAGGGCGTTGAGATAGGCGGCGTCGCCCCTGACAGGCTCCGGCGCGGCGAAGGGAGGGCGCAGCTGGCCGCCGGTGTTCAAAATGGTGCGCTCACCGTTCGGCTCGAGTAGGATTTCGGTGAACTGGGTTTCACCGGGCCATAGGGTGACGTAGCCGGTGTCGATGCCGCTCGCCTGCAATTTGGCGAGTGCTTCCCGGCCATGGTCGTCGTCCATCAGATTGCTGATCAGCCGGACATTGTTGCCCAGCTTCGCCAACTGCGTGCCGGTGTGGAAGCCGCCGCCGCCAAGCCTGACAACCCGATCGGAATAGGTGATGCGCGAGCCCGAGGCGAGGGGCGATGACAGCGACCAGACCTTGGTCGTGATTGACGTGGCCGACAACGATGACTGTGCTCATGTTCCCCCGCTTTCGGTCTTCGGTTGCCCAGGCCTGGCGCCAGTGCATCGGCGATGAGGCCGCGCGGGCACGCTCTTGGCGTACTATGACCGGGGTCGGCGTCACCGTCGACAAGCGCTTCTTCGTCAAGCGCTCCGGCGTCGGCGTGGACGCAGACACCGTCCACGCCATGGGCTTGCGCTCTCCGCGCGCACCGCCACCAAGCGTCTCCCCAAATTCCGTGAAAACGGGGGACACTGCTTCAACACCGACCAACGCGACTTCGTCGCCGTCTTCAGCCGTCAGCCCTGCACGAATTCGTAGGCCTGGGACACCAGGCCGTCACCGATCTTTCGTGTGTTGACCAGTTGCAGCGGCTTCTTGTCGCTGGTCTCGTCGAAGAGACGCTGGCCGGTTCCCAGCACGACCGGGAACACTGTCAGCCGCAGTTCATCGGCCAGGTTCTGTTCTATCAGTGTGCGCACCAGCTGATAGCTGGCATAGACCAGGATTTCCCCGTCCACTTTCCGCTTCAGCGCCGAAATCTCCTTTACCGCATCGCCATTGAGGACCGTGGTGTTGCTCCACTGAGGATGGTCGAGTGTCGAGGACACGACGTATTTGGGGATGCCGTTCATTCTGGCCGCCCACTTGCTGCCTACGCGGACGTCCATAAAGGGCGTCCGGGACGCGAACCACTCGAAGCTGCGCCTGCCCAGCAGCAGCGCCTCGGCACCCAGCACTTCCTCCGTCTCGTTGGCGGTCCAGTCTTCGAGGTCCTTGGCCCCTGCGGACTGGCGGAACCAGCCACCCAGCTCGAAGCCTTCCTGGCCGTCCGGATCCTGGACCACTCCATCGAGTGTGGCATTTGTGCTGATGACGATCTTTCCCATTTCGGTGCTCCTTTGACGATATTGTCGCTGGTGTAGACGCCGCGGCATCGCAAAAGGGGGCGCTCCGCGACCGCCCCTTTTGAGCCCTGGCCGGCGTCCATACAGTATGGAACTGCACAGAAGGAGGCGTGGCGTTGGCGAGAACGGACCTGATGTCGAGGGCGCGGAGCGGCGACGGCGAGGCATTCCGGGCACTGACCGAGCCGCATCGTCGCGAGCTGCAGGTGCACTGCTACCGGATGCTCGGATCGTTTCAGGATGCCGAGGACGCTCTCCAGGACACGATGCTCGCTGCCTGGCGAGGTCTCGAACGTTTCGACGGACGTGCCTCGCTTCGCACCTGGCTGTACCGCATCGCCACCAACCGCTGCCTCGACGTGCTGCGCTCCGCTCGCCGACGTCCTGCAAAGCAGTGGGATATCCCGGGTATCGAACCGCCCGAACCCACTGGACTCGGCGAAATTCCCTGGCTCGAGCCCTATCCCGACGCCCTTCTGGACGGCGCGATCAGCGTGCCGCTCGGTCCGGAGGCGCGCTACGAGCAGACCGAATCCATTTCCCTGGCCTTTGTGACCGCCCTGCAGATCCTGCCGCCTCGCCAGCTCGCCGTCCTCATCCTGCGCGATGTCCTTGGATTCCACGCGCACGAGGTCGCCGACATGCTGGACACGTCAGTTGAATCGGTCAAAAGCGCTCTCAAACGCGCGCGTGCGGGAATGCAGCGCCGACTGCCGGTAACCACTGACCGAGAGCCGCCGCCAGCCGGCAACTCACCTGGCGAGGACGCGATCGTGGCGAAGTTCGTCAGCGCCTACGAATCCGCCGACATCGATGCGATGGTGGCTCTGTTGACCGACGACGTCTTCTTGTCGATGCCGCCGGTGCCGCTGGAATATCGGGGCCGAGACATTGTGGCCCGCTTCTTTGCCCCCATCTTCGGCTCGGGACGGAGATACGAACTGGTGCCGACGCGCGCCAATTGTCAGCCGGCATTCGGCGTCTACCGGCATACCCCCACAGGTATCCACGGTTCAGGCCTCTTCGTGCTGGCTCTCGCCGGCGACCGAGTCTGCGCCATGACCGCCTTCGAAAAGACGATCCTGCCCAAATTCGGCTTGCCGCAATCCCTCCCGGGTGCACAATAGATCGCCTTCGGCCTGACCGCAGAACCGCTCAGGGTTTTCCTATAGCCGCTGGAAGGCGCGAAACGGCCAGGGGACGAAGGTCACCTCTCAGCCGAATACAGCCGACAAGTCACGCAGGCGTTCCCAGATGCCCACGCCGCCTGCTTACCCGCGCTTCTCAATCACCGCATACAGGACGTTGCGGTTCTCGCCGAAGAACACCTTGGCCTCCACCGCGTTGCGGTCGACGCTGGCGTTGACGATGTTCCACATGTCGACCTCCGAGCGCAGCAGCAGCACCCAGTCCATGAAGGTTTCCCGGTAGCCGGCGTCAGGGGTGCCCTCGGCGTAGTTGGCGAACAGGAATGTGCCGTTCGGCTTCAGCATCTGCAGGCAGGTCTTGGTGAGTTTCACGGCGACATTGTGCTGGAGGTAGTCGTAGAGGCCCGAGGCGTAGATGAGATCGAACTTGCCGAGCTTGTGGCCCCGCGTCAGCACGGTCCGCACCGAGCCGTCGATGGCTTCGACCGCGGTGCCCTGGAAGTCGCGTGCGATCAGCCCGACGCTTTGCGGGTCCTGGTCGAGCGCGACCCAGCGCTTGAGACCGCCCTCGGCCAAGGCGACGGAGCGGTTGGCTTCGCGCAGATGGCCGGCGGCGATGGCGAGCACCTCGGTTTCGGGTCCGTTCTTGGCCGCTGTCTCGTCGACATAGCGGGTCAGGAGATTACGCCGTTCGCGTGCCGCCACGCATGACGGAACGTTCTGGGTATGGCTGTAAAGCGCCTTGCCGATCTCCGAGGCGCTGGCCACGCTCTCGGCCACGTGCGGGTCGCAATAGATGTAGTCGAGCAGCTGCGCGTCGCCGGAATAGCCCCTGGGCTTGGTGAACGACCAGTGCGTCAGCGGATCCTGGAGAAAATACTCCAGGATCGGGTGGTTCTGCGCCACCGGTATCAAGGCCTGCCAGACGTCCGAATGCACCTTGGCCCGCAACCCGCTGAGCATCGACAACAGCCGGCGAACGATCTCGGCGGGATACTTTTGCTGCTCGATCTGCTGCTGTGTGGCGTGGAGGATCAGTGCCAGTTCCGCGCGGGCGGTTTCGAACTCTTCGCCATGATGCTCGAGCTTACCTCGGCGCAGACTGTCGGCGATGATTTCTGCGGTAATCAGGCTTTGGCCATCAAACACGGTTTGCACACCAGGACTCCTTGGTTAACAGTCAGTTAACTTATTGCGTAGAATGCTCCATTTGCCAACGGCGCTTCGGACGCATTTTATTGTTATGATTAATTTCCCGCTAACCATCTCAATTTATTAGCGATCTTGCAGATAAGATTCTGGGTTCGAGTTAACGCAAACTTGTCTGGCGCCATCGCATTTTACCGCGTGGCAATCGTGTCGCGTCCCAAGGAGTCGTCCTGCGTGGGGGCAGAAGCTGGAAAAGAGTTCGGAGCGCAAAATCCCCCAACACTGGGATTTGTGAGCGAACGCGCGTCGTCCAGATCGGCCGATACGGTTGATGTGGAGCCGTATGATCCGCGCCAGGAACTGGGGGCGGCGGAACTGCGCATCCTTTACCGCGCCGAAGCCCTGGCGAAGCGACGGAAAGACGCCAGGCCTGGGCTCTGGATCGCCGTCGTCATCTACGTGCTGTTTTCGGTATCGGACCTGCTGCTGATACCTGACGTGGCGGCCTACACGGTCACGGCGCGCTTCGCGGTCGGATTGGCCGCTCTGCTGACCCTGGAAGCACAGCTTCGCCGGGGCGTGGCGACGGAGTGGCTCGACGTGACCTGCGCCGCGGCGATCATCTTCGGCTATGTCGGCTGGTTGTTCCCGGCATCCCTGGGCGCCAACAAGGAAACCGTTGCCTACTACATGGTGTTCGGCACCATTTTCATGATGAGTGCCAATCTATTTTTCACGTTCAGCTTCAAAGTGTCGATCATAACGTCGACGATCATATTGTGCATCCTGTACGTGGTGAACTATTTCCTGCCCGCCTCGCTGTCATACAAGATGGTGTTCGGGACGTTCTATGTTTCGTGCTTCACCTTCACCTCCTATGTGAACTGGAAGCTGAATGAAGAGCGCTACAACGTCTTCCTGAACGCGCTGGAAGCCAAGATCCAGCACAAGGAGGCCACCGAACGCGGCAAGGCCCTGCTCAGACTGTCGCGGACGGATCCGCTCACCGGCCTGGAAAACCGGCGCGCGATCGACGAGAAGCTGCGCGATTACTGGAGCGACTGGCAGAAGCTTGGCAACGGCTTCGCGGCCATCCTCATCGACGTCGACTTCTTCAAGAAGTTCAACGACTGCTACGGCCACCAGGAAGGCGACCGCTGCCTGATCCATGTCGCCAACGCGCTGAGCGACCTGATCAGGGACTACAATGGCTCGATTGGGCGTTATGGCGGCGAGGAATTCATCGTGCTCGCCCGCATGGACAAGAAGGACCAGGTCGCGGAACTGGCGGAAGCCATTTGCCGCACGGTGGAGACCCTGGCGATCACCCATGAGTTGCGGCGCGACGGTATTTCGATCGTGACGGCGAGCGTGGGTGCTGCGTTCACCAGGACGCAGGCCGGCGCCAAGCTGGAGAAGATCATCCACGAGGCGGATCGCGCGCTCTATCTGGCAAAGGCCAGCGGCCGCAATTGTGCCAGGCTGTTCGACCCGACCGATCCGCAGAGCAGCGACGAGAGCGAGAACCTCGCTGCGCTGCTGAAGATCGCGATCGGCCAGGGCCTCGTTTCACTCGTCTACCAGCCCATCCAGGATGTCGTGTCGGGCCGCGTCGAAGCGGTGGAGGCGCTGATGCGTCTCAAGATGCTGGACGGAACCCTGGTTCCACCGAGCCTGTTCATTCCCGTGGCGGAACGCACCGGCGCGATCCTGGAACTCGGCCGCTGGGCAATACGGACGGTGTGCACCGAGCTGCTGGCGGACGATCACGTCCCTCTCGTCAGTGTCAACGTCTCGCCGATCCAGCTCAAGACGCCTGGCTTCGCCGCGTCCGTCGCGACCATTCTGGGCGAGACGGGCGTGACCGGCAACAGGCTGGCCTTCGAGATCACCGAAGGTCTCGAGATGGAGATGCACTCGGACATCCTGCGCTGCATCAGCGACCTGAAGCTGCTTGGCATCAAGATCTGGCTCGATGATTTCGGCACCGGCTTCGCCGGCCTTTCGTGGCTGCGTCTGATCGATTTCGACACGGTGAAGATCGACCGCTCGTTCCTGCACGATTGCGGCACGCCGAAAGGCATGGCCATGCTGCAGGACATCATCGCGCTGGTGCGCAATCGCGGCCACCAGATCCTGGTCGAAGGCGTGGAAACCGACGAGCAGATCGCGCTGATGCGCGAGTTCGGCATCGACAGGATCCAGGGTTTTCGCGTTGGCCGTCCGGTTCCCGCCGCGAGCTTCCAGGCAAGGCGGGGCGTCCAGAAGCGTCCGTTCCTCAGGTCCGCATAGAGGCGGGCGAACTCACCCCAGCAGATTGCGCGCCGTGCGCATGAAGATCCTCGAGCCGATCGGGATCAGGTCGTCGGGAAAATCATAGTCGGGATTGTGCAGGGAAGGGTGCCGTTCGCCGGCACCGAGGAAGAACATCGCCGATCTCGCGCTATGGCCGAACAGGCCGAAATCCTCCGAGGCGCGCATCGGCAGGGCTTCCTGCCCATGCACGACGCCTTCCTCGTCGAGCGCGCGTTGCAGGTGCTCCACCGCGTCCGGCGCGTTGACGCTGGCGACGAAGATCTCGTGATAATCCCAGCGTGCGGAGAGGCGATGGCGGGCCGCGATCTCGGTGACCAGCGCTTGCGCGGCGGCGCACAGATCCGCCATGCGCTCGTCGCGGCGGGTGCGCAGCGTCGCCCACACCTCGGCATGCGCGGGCGCGATGCCGAACACGGCTTCGCCCATCGCGGCATGGGTGACGGTGACCATGGAAAAATCGTCGTCGGCGAAGGTGGCGCGGCCGAGCGCGGGCAGCGCCGGCATCAGCTCCGAGATCGCCGGCATCGGCGAAATGCCGGTCTCGGGCATGGAGGAATGCGCGGTCTTGCCCTCGAGCACGATGCGCATGCCGCGCGAGGCGCAGTTGACCACGCCGGGCTTGAGCCTGACCTCGCCGAACGGCACGCCGGGCAGGTTGTGCAGCGAGAAGGCGAAATCCGGCGCGATCTCGCCATAACGCGGATCGGCGACGACGCCGGCCGCGCCATTGCCGGTCTCTTCCGCCGGCTGGAACATCAGCACGACGCGGCCGCTGGCCGGGCGCTCGCGCCCGAGCTGGCGGCCAAGGGCGGCCAGGATCGCGGTGTGCCCGTCATGGCCGCACATATGCGACTTCCCCGGCACTTGCGAGGCATGCGGCACGCCGGAAAGTTCCTCGATCGGCAGCGCGTCGAGTTCGGAGCGGAACAGCACGGTCGGCCCGGCCTTGCCGCTGTCGTAGACGGCCGCCACGCCATGCCCGCCGAGGCCGGTCAGGACCTTGTCCGGCCCGGTGTCGGCGAGGAAGGAGACGACTTCCTTCGCCGTCTTTTCCTCCTCATTGGAGATTTCCGGCTGCCGGTGCAGCTTGCGCCGCCATTCGGTCAGCTCGACGATATCCCGGTTGGTCAGGGTCATGCGTTTGCGCCTCCGTTTGTTCCGATCGGCACAGTGTCGCAAACGCCGCTAGCGCACGCGATTGGGGCAGAGCGCTTTGAACTGGTCCAGCGTCACATCGTATGACGAGGCGCCGGAGCCATCGAGCACCACATTGTCATCGATCGATGTGATCAAATAGTCCGTCGTCACCTGCGTGCCCTTGTTGCGGCCCTGGAACAGCATGTTGCCGCCATAGAAAGTGGTGAATTTGCCGGTCTTGCAGTTGGCGGTGATCTCGAAATGCAGCGGCGACTTCATTTCCGCGTCTATGCACTCCTGGGAGAAATCGTGGCCATATTCGCGGCAGTAGACGCCGGCCTTCTGCCTGTTGTGCTTGGCCAGGATGCTGGCGTGCTCGGAGCCGATGCCCGACCTTTTGACGATGGTGAGTTCCATTCCCACCTTGTTGCCGTAGTAGATGGTCCTGGCTTCGGCGGAGGTGGCCAGTAGCAGGGCGGGAAGCACGAGCAGAAGACGTCGCATGAAAAATCCTCCCTTTGGCCGGGAGGATTTCACGCACGCGATCGCACGGTCAAGGCCCTCGACGCACAACCGCCGCCGATGGGCATGTCATCGGCGGCGGCGCTACGCAGTTTCTGGACTGGCCTTACTGATTGATCTCCGGCTCGACCAGCTTTGCCAGGTTCCGCAGCGACTCCTGCCAGCCGAGATAGCAGGCCTCGACCGGGATGACGTCGGGAATGCCGGCCTGGGTGATGTCGATCTCGGTGCCGACCGACACCTTTTTCAGGATCACGGTCACCTGGATCTCGCCGGGCAAATTGGGGTCGTCGAACCTGTCGGTGTAGCGCAGGCGCTCGCCCGGGACGAGTTCGAGATATTCGCCGCCGAAGGCATGGCTGCCGCCCGTGGTGAAGTTGCGGAACGACATCTTGAACGTGCCGCCGACCTTGGCCTCGAGATGATCGACCGTGCAGGTGAAGCCGTTCGGCGGAAGCCATTTCGCCAGCGCGTCGGCTTCGACGAAGGCGCGATAGACCTTTTGCGGGCTGGTGGTGAGAACGCGGTGCAAACGTACGGTACCGGGCATATCGTGTCCTTTCATGATGCCAGTTCGATGTCCCAAGGACGAACGGGGCTTGACCGATCCGACACGGGCTCGCAAATTTTTCGAGAACCCGGCCACGGGCCTGTCACGAAGGCGTAGGGCAAAACAGGTCGATTTGGGACTCGATTTTACGGTGGCTGGACCAATCGTCGCAAACGACGAACCCGATAGCCATTATGAGGAGAGTGTTTATAACGGTCGCTGAAATCGCGATATCCAAGGGGAGACGATGCGCTACATACGTCCGCTTTCAATCGAAGATGCCGTCGGCCAATTGGCCGGATCGGCTGGCACGGCAGCCATTCTGGCCGGAGGCAGTGACCTCTTGGTGAGGATGAAGGGGGGCTTCGTCGAGCCCGACCTGATCGTCGACATCAAGTCGATCGCCGGCTTGAGCGACATCCGCGAAACCGCCGACGGCTTCAGCATCGGTGCTGCCGTTCCCTGCGCCGTGCTGGGCGAGAATGCCGCCCTGAAGAAATCATGGCCGGGCGTCGTCGAGGCGGCCAAGCTGATCGGCTCCAAGCAGGTGCAGGGACGCTGCACCATCACCGGCAATCTGTGCAACGCCTCGCCGGCCGCCGACAGCGTGCCGGCATTGGTGGCCGCGGGCGCCAAGGCGGTGATTGCCGGACCCTCGGGCAAGCGCACCATTGCCGTTGAGGCCGTGCCGATCGGGCCGGGCAAGACATCGCTCGCCAAGGGCGAGATCATCGAGGCGATCCTGCTCGACAAGCGCTCGCCGCGTTCGGGCGATGCCTATCTGCGCTTCATTCCGCGCACCGAGATGGACATCGCCGTGGTCAGCGCCGGGGTGAACCTGACGATCGACGAGCATGGCGTCGTCACGGCGGCCCGCGTGGCGCTGGGCGCGGCGGCACCGACCGTGCTGCTGGTCGACGAGGCCGCCGAGGCGCTTATCGGCAGGAAGCTCGACGAGGCAGCGCTGGAGCGGCTGGCCAAAGTCTGCGCCGGCGCCTGCCGCCCGATCGACGACAAGCGCGGTACCATCGAATTCAGACGGAAAGTCGCGGGCGTGCTGGCCAGGAGAGCCGCAACGACCGCCTACGCACGTGCAGGAGGCAAATAATGGCTGGCATTGCAGTCTCGACGACAATCAACGGCGACAATACAGAATATCTCTGCCAGCCTGACGAGACGCTGCTCGACGTGCTGCGCGACCGGCTCGGCCTGACCGGCGTCAAGGAAGGCTGCGGCACCGGCGACTGCGGCGCCTGCAGCATCATCCTCGACGACCGGCTGGTCTGCTCGTGCCTGGTGCTCGGCGCCGAGGCCGAAGGCCGGCGCATCGAGACCGTCGAAGGCATGGCGCATGGCGACCAGCTGCATACGCTGCAGCAGAAATTCCTCGAGCACGCGGCGCTGCAATGCGGCATCTGCACGCCGGGCTTCCTGATCGCGGCCAAGGACCTTTTGGCGAAAAACCCCGACCCGACCGAGGAGGAAATCCGCTTCGGTCTCGCCGGGAACCTCTGCCGCTGCACCGGCTATGACAAGATCGTGCGCGCCGTCCAGGACGCCGCAATTGTGATGAAGGGAGCCTGAAGATGAATTTCGATCCGCGTTTTTCCGGGCGTAAATTCGCATCCGTCGGCACGCGCCCCATCCGCCCCGACGGCGTCGACAAGGTGACGGGCCGCGCCCGCTATGGCGCCGACTTCAACATGGCCGGCCAGCTGGTCGGGCGCGTGCTGCGCAGCCCGCATGCGCATGCGAAAATCCTCAAGATCGACACGTCGAAGGCGGAAAAGCTGAACGGCGTGAAGGCGGTGATCACGGCGAAAGACCTGCCCGACCTCACCGATGGCGATGCCGCCATGTACGACATCCTCGACAATTGCATGGCGCGCACCAAGGCGCTCTATGACGGCCATGCGGTGGCCGCCGTCGCGGCGATAGATGCCCGCACGGCAAGGCAAGCGCTGAAGCTGATCGAGGTCGAGTACGAAATCCTGCCGCATGTCACCGATGTCGATGAGGCGATGCAGCATCATGCGCCGCTGATCAACGACACGATCTTCACCGAGGGGCTGGAGGAAAAGCCGGTAAAGCCCTCCAACGTCACCAAGCGCAGCCAGTTCGGCCACGGCGATGTCCATCAGGGTTTCGGCCACGCCGATTTCATCGTCGAGCGCTCCTTCAAGACCGAGCAGACGCACCAGGGCTATATCGAGCCGCATGCCTGCGTGGCGAGCGTCTCGTCCGACGGCACCGCGGACCTCTGGGTCTGCACGCAGGGCCATTTCGTCTACCGCCAGCATTGCGCCCAGCTGCTCGGCATGGAAGCCTCGAAGCTGCGCGTCACCTCCTCCGAGATCGGCGGCGGTTTCGGCGGCAAGACGCATGTCTGGGCCGAGCCGGTGGCGCTTGCCTTGTCACGCAAGGCCGGCCGGCCGGTGAAGCTGGTCATGACCCGCGACGAGGTGTTCCGCGCCTCGGGTCCGACCAGCGCCACCTCGATCGACGTCAAGATCGGCGCCCGCAAGGACGGCACCATCACCGCGGCGGAAGCGACGCTGCGCTACAGCGCCGGCCCCTATGCCGGCTCCTGGGCCGAGATCGGCGCCATGACGGCGTTCGCCTGCTACAAGCTCGATAACGTCAAGACTGTCGGCTACGAAGTGCTGGTCAACCGGCCCAAGACCGCGGCCTATCGCGCGCCGTCGGCTCCGATGGCGGCCTTCGCGGTGGAAAGTGCGGTCGACGAGCTCGCCAAGGAGCTCGGCATGGATCCGGTCGACTTCCGCATCAAGAACGCCGCGCAGGAAGGCACGCGCTCGTCCTACGGCCCGGTCTACGGCCCGATCGGCATCGGTCCGACGCTGGAAGCGGTGAAGCACCATCCACACATGAAGGCGCCGCTCAAGAAGAACCAGGGCAGGGGCATGGCCTGCGGCTTCTGGTTCAATTTCGGCGGCCAGACCTGCGTGGACCTCAACATCGGCATGGACGGCTCGGTGTCGCTCGCCGTCGGCACGGTGGACGTGGGCGGCTCGCGCGCGTCGCTGTCGCTGGTGGCGGCGGAGGAGCTCGGCATCGACTATGCCCAGCTCAAGGCGGTGGTCGCCGACACGTCTTCGCTCGGTTACAACGACATGACCGACGGCAGCCGCGGCACCTTCTCCTCCTCGATGGCGACCATCTCGGCCGCCCGCAACGCGATAAAAATCCTGCGCGAGCGTGCCGCGCAGATGTGGGACATTTCCGTCGACGACGTGGTCTGGGAACAGGGCCACGCTGTCGCCAAGGGCGAGAAGCACGGCAATCTCGGCAAGCTGTCGCTGAAGGAGATCGCGGCCGAATCCGGCAAGACCGGCGGGCCGATCGCCGGCCACAGCGAGCTCGTCGCCGACGGCGCCGGCGTCTCCTTCGCCACCCATATATGCGACATCGAGGTCGACCCCGAGACCGGGTCGACCCGGGTGATCCGCTACACGGTGGTGCAGGATGCCGGCAAGGCGGTGCACCCGACCTATGTCGAGGGCCAGTACCAGGGCGGTGCCGCGCAAGGCATCGGCTGGGCGCTCAACGAGGAATATATTTACGGCAAGGACGGAAGGCTGCAGAACGCCGGCTTCCTCGACTACCGCATCCCGGTCTGCTCCGACCTGCCGATGATCGACACGCAGATCCTGGAAATCCCCAACCCCAACCACCCCTATGGCGTGCGCGGCGTCGGCGAAACCTCGATCGTGCCGCCGCTGGCGGCGATCGCCAACGCGGTGTCGAACGCCGCCGGCGTGCGCATGACCCACATCCCGATGTCGCCGCCGCGCATCCTGGCGGCGATCGAGGCGGAACGGGGAGAATAGGGCGAAAGCTAGGGGTAAGGTGTGTTGAGATTCAGGTCAGGCCGAGCCGAAAGTGGCGGGTTCCGAGAACCGGAGCGGAGCGTACTTGAAGTACGTGAGCACCGGAAGCGCAGGAACCTGCCATTTGCAGGCCGGCCTCACCTGAATATCAGCACACCATAGCGGCGATGGTCGAAGTCACCCTTTGGGGCGCGCTCGGCCAGCTCGCCGGCGGCAAGAGCAAGGTCGAGGTCGAAGCCAAGGACATCAGGGAGCTGTTCAGGAAACTGGCTGAACAGTATCCCGGGTTTGAGCCATGGATCGATCGCGGCATTGCGGTGGCGATCGACGGGACGATCTATCGCGATACGTGGTCGAAGAAGCTGCCGCCGGGGGCGGAGATTTTTTTGCTGCCGAGGTTGGCTGGGGGGTGAGGGCGCGCGGCTCGCTGACATCGCTTGGCATTGAGCTTTTGAACGTCTTGTCAGGGGCCGTGTCTGGACGGTCCGGTTCTGGTACACGCTCCGCGGTAAGCTGCCGTTCTGGGTCTGCCTCACGCTGAAACCTGCCATTTGGTTTCGCTCGCCGTGACGTCGAACCAGATAACCCTGACGACCGAACGGCGCGTAGGGGCTTCGACCGGCTGCAGGTGGTCGAAGCCGAAATTGCATGGACAACGCGGCATCAGTCGTAGACCTTCCGAACTCCTGACGCGATGGCACTTCCGCCCAACGGACCGCGATCGCGATCAACCTTTATTCTGGGGAGCTGTATGAACCCGAAGCGCCGCACCGCTCTGATCAGCCGGCTGGCGAACGGGATCGGTTACATAGCAACCGATTTCGAGAGGTTCGGCGGCCTGTTCGTTCAGGCCCTGCTTGAGCTGCCGTTGGACCACCGGGGACTGAACCTGCTCGGCTATCCTGTCGCAGGCGTCGTGGATAGTACGAACGGCGACGGGAAAGTCGTGGTTGAGTACTCCGACCGCAAGGACTACTTCAGCGGGGACATGGACAAGGCGCGCGGCGATCTTGCCCACGCTCTGGGTGGCGCGCCCCGTGCCGAAAAGATCTTCCTTTTATCCGGGCAGCCGAGCCGACCGCAGATCGCGCAGGACTTCGAACGTGCGGTCCTCGGCCTGCCGGAGATGGCAGGCAGGACTCTTTATCTCTGGGGCGCGGTGGAGATCGCGACGCAGTTGGTCGACCATCTGATCCTGAGCGATGCGGTGGTCCGCAAGCTCTCCCCGTACCTTCCGGATCTGGAGCGCATTCGGGAGGAGGAAGCGGCGAGCCGACTGGTGCCAGAGCCACTTGCCAGCTGGTTGCCTCGAGACGAAATTGACGCGGCGATAGCCGACCGACTGAAACAAATACCCGTTCTGGCCATCGGCGGAGTAGGCGGTCTGGGGAAGACTGCGACCGCTCAGGCTTTCGCTCATCGGCATCAGGACGAATACGAAGTCCGCATCTGGCTGGACGGCGACGAAATTCGCAGAGTGGATGATCTGCAGGCGGTCCCACTACTGCGCGCAGGCGAAAGCCGCAACATTGTGGGATTGATGCAGACGTTGCGCTGCTTGCTGGTGATCGACGATGCCCCAGCAAATCTGGATATGATGGCCTTGGAGAGGATCTGCGGCAAGGGCACCCACGTCCTTCTGACCCGACGCTCAACCGATGCGCATACGTTCAACCTACCCATGCTGGATCGAAGCCAGTCCTGGGCACTCCTGGGGCTTGCGCCGGTCAAGTGCCCGGAGGCGGTGTTCGATACGATCTGGCGAACGGTGAAAGGACATCCGCTGACGCTTTCCCTCATCCTGGCCGCGGTGAACGAAAGAGCGACGTGGGACGAGATCCTCGAAGACTGCGAGGCCATCGGCGAAATGGAAGCCGGCGGCCGGCGATTGACCGACGTCCTGCTCGAGCGGTTGAGACCATCGCTGATGCGGGAATTGTCGGTGTTCGCCTGGTCGGGCCTGCCTGTTTGCGACGAGGATTTCCTCAGTTTCGCGATCAAGCCGCTGGGCATCCGAAAGTTGAAGGGGAACAGCCTCACTGCGCCGGATCGCAACAGGGCCATCCGCCTGCACGAAGTGGTCCACGCCTCCCTCGACGGAAGTTGGTGCACAAACGAGCGCGCTGTCGAGCTCGAACATCTGCTGGACACTTATCTCGTCGAAGCCTCCCGTGGCGAAGGTCTAAATCTTTGGCGCAATGCTCGCGTCCTCCTGCCCAAGCTGGAAGATATGGTCGCACACGGCGGCACGCCGCCCAGCTTCCTCTTCGCGTTATTGACCACGTGGGACGCCCTGGAGACCAAGCCGCAGCTGGTCGGAGAACCTATGGAAGCCGTGCGACAGATGGCTGGCCGCAAACCAGGACCGCTCGAGATCAACATGGTGATTGAGTCCATCGAGCAGCTCTTTCTCTACGACAAGGAGCGGCACGACCCCGCCGCCCAGCAAACGCTTCGGGACCGTTTGGTCGCTTTTGATCAAATGCTCCAGCTGCCGGACCTGACGCCGCGCGAGACCGCAGAGCTGCTGCACCACAAGGGCAAAGCCCTGAAACGCCTAGGGGATAGGGCGGCTGCCACAGATCTTTTCGAACAGGTGCTTGCCGGCCCGTTCCCGCTGCATGAGGCCCGCCTCCAACTGGTCGATCTTTACAAGGGACAAGCCGAGAAGGAGGCAAGGGCCACGCAGCTGGTGGACGAGATGCTCGGGCCAGGCGCCGATACCGACGGCCTGACCTATTCCGTACTCCTCGGGGTCATCGAACGCCTCCCATCAGGCTCCGGGCAGTGGCGTGCGGCGCTCATCGACCGCCATGCCGCCTCGATCGAGCGGACGATCGTATCGGCCGCCAATGCCGGCGCGCAACACGCGTTCGACGCATTCGCCGCCCTTGGTCGGTACATTTCCCTAGAGCGGCCAGAGATGTTCCGGGCGATCTTCGATGGCTTGCCTGCGGTGGAATTGGAAAGGCTGCAGTCCGATCGGGAACGGGCAGCCCGCGCCGAGATCTTTTGCGAGGCCGCTCGTTTATCACCGGCATCGGCCGCCGAATTGAGGGAGAAGGCGCGTGCCCATTACCTTGCTATCGTCAAGCCCATGCAATTCCATCACCAGCGCCATGCCGAGTTGCTGATCGACATGGGGAAGCCGGAGGACGCCGAGACTATCCTTAGGGAGAAGACGACCCTCGACACCGAGTGGCTGGAACGGCTGATGGCGCGATGCCGACTTGGCCAAAGCGATGCCGTCGGCGCCTTGAACTGGGTCGACAGCGCCTTGGCCAAGCTCACCGCCGAGCGTTTTAGGAGCGAATTCCTCGAGTTGCGTCACGACATCCGCAGCGCGCTTGGCGAGAAGGATGCCCTCAACGATCTGGAAGCAGCCATTGTCGCGAGTCAGAAGGAGAACGAACGGCTGCGTCTGCAACGCAAGCTCGACGATCTGCGCGTCGGCAGCCGCTGAAATCGTGCGCGGGGCGTTTCATCCCCGACCCTGCCACCTTCCTCAATCAGCGCCGGTGGGAGGATATGCAGACGTCTTACGCGCTCGATCGCGGCAAAGGCAGTGGCTGGGAGAACTCGCCGTCCAAAACAGTGCGCCGCATGCGTGATGACGGCGTACTGAACCGACCTGAAGGGTTTGCGCATGGCGCCCAACGCCAGCTGCCAAGGCGAGCATAAGGGGTACCTGTGGACGAACAAGCTCCCGGCCGGTTTGGAGCGGCGGAACACGCCTCGGGGTTGCAAATAAATTTGGGACCAGCCGTGGGACTGTCAGGAATTCCGTGTGCGGGCGGGCTGTTGAACATTATGCAGCCATTGCCCTGATGAAGCGCTCGCCGAAGATGACAGCGAATTGGGCCTTGGCCATGGTCCACTCACGTGGCGGCATTTTCCACTCTTTCTCGGATCGGTTCAAGATCAGATAGAGCAGCTTGGTCGCCGCGTCGTCGCTGGGGAAATGGCCCCTGGCCCTGACAGCCCGTCGAAGTTTCGAGTTCAACGCCTCTATTGAGTTCGTCGTGTAAATGATCCGGCGGACGTCGTCAGGGAACGCGAAGAATGGAATGACCTCGGCCCAGGCGCGCCGCCAGCTCTGGCCGATGGCGGGATAGCGCAGGCCCCAGGGGCCGGCCTCGAACGCCGCCAGCGCCTTTTCGGCGGCATCGGCATCGACGGCGCGGTAGATTTCCTTGAGTGCGCCGGCGAGGCTCTTGCGATCTTTCCAGGACACGAAGTCCATCGAGTTGCGCAGCAGATGGACTATGCACGTCTGGACGATCGCCTCCGGGAACACAGCGGTGATCGCGTCCGGGAAGCCTTTCAGGCCATCGACGACGGCCAGAAGGATATCCTCCGTGCCGCGGTTCTTGAGCTCGTTCATCACCCGCAGCCAGAACTTGGCGCCTTCATTCTGCTCGAGCCACAGGCCCAGCACCTCCTTTGCACCATCGGCGCGCACGCCCAGTGCGATGTGGATGGCCTTGTTGCGGACCATCCCTTCATCGCGGATCTTGACCCGGATCGCATCGAAGAAGACCAGCGGGTAAATCGGATCGAGCGGCCTTTGCTGCCAGGTGGCGACTTCGTCGAGCACGGCGTCCGTCACCGTTGAGATCAGGTCCGCAGACACATCGATGCCGTACAGATCGCGCAGGTGCCCGGTGATCTCCCGGGTGCTCATGCCACGCGCGTACATCGACACGATCTTGTCATCAAAGCCGGGAAAACGGCGCTGGTACTTGGCGATCAGTTGCGGATCGAAACTCGACTGGCGGTCACGCGGAACATCGATCTCCAGCTTGCCGGTCTCGGTCGTCACCGTCTTGCGGCCATAACCGTTGCGCGTGTTGCCAGCGTCTTCGCCGCTCGCCAGATGATGGTCCATCTCCGCGTTCAGCGCGCGCTCGGTCAGAGCCTTCTTGAGCGTATCCAGCAGGCCGCCCTGTTCGAAGGCAGCACTGGCTGCCCCGCCTGCCAGAAGCTGGTCGAGAAGATCATTCGGTATCGCAGGTTCTTTGCGTCGGGTCATAGTGGGAATCCTTTTTACCCATTATGCCCGCCCGCACACGGAATTCCTGACAGTCCCCCAGCCGTTGACGGGCTTGCTTGGGAACGGCGCGGAGCCTATATCGCTTTCATACTAATCAAGTGCGACGCAGTGTCCTGCAGCGTGTTGCGCTCAACGCCTACAACCCAGTACGTCTACTCGATCGTACGCATGCAGGATGCGCCCCCGTCGAGAGCTTTCACCTTCACCAGGTGAGGCCTCTCAGCGCGCGCGCCAAAGAGCTCCTCACCTAACAATAGGAGCCCTGTTTGATCACCACCGAGACCCTCGTTTCCATACTGACAATGCTGATGCTTTGGTCCGGCCTGACCATGGCATTCCACATGTTTGCGCCTGAACGTATTCAGCCCGCAAAAATGGACCGCATTGCCAGCCTGGCTGAAAATGTGTTCGTTGGATCTGTATTCACGCTACTCGCCCTGCTGGCTGCGCGATAACGGTTGGCCAAAGCGGTGGCGCCTGAGAGAGACGCCACCGCTGGGCCGTCATTCCGCGGCTTTTCCCCGCGGCTTGCGCTTCGACGCAGGCTTTGCCGGTGCCGGTCGCGCCGGTTTCGGTGCCCGTTCAGCAGCAACTGCCGCAACGCCGTCTTCTTCCTCCTGTTCAACCTTCGGCCCCTCCAGTCGTTCAATAAGCCTCCACCCTCTTGCCCGCCGCGCATTAAAGCCGCTCTCCTTGGCGATAATGGTTAGTGCTTCTCCCGCGCGCTCCATAATGCGGATAGACGCTTCGTTGGGATTGATGACATTCAGATCGGCCGTGAGCCCACGTCTTATCTTGGCGAGGTCCTCGCCGACGTAACTGGTCAACACACGGACATATTCGTCAACCGGAACTTCAGCCAATCGGTCGGCGACTTTGGAATGGAAGCCGTCACGTTCAAGTTTCAGGAACAATTCATCGACCGTCAATTTAGGCGCCTCACCGGCATTTAGCTCGACGACTCTTTCCTTCATATCCTCGGGGATCTCGTGGCCGAACCGGAGCATGCTGCTCGTATCGAAAGCGCCGGGAATCCCTTCGTGGGTCTCAACAAAGCGCTCGAACATTTTATCCGCACGCTCTCGCCCCTCCAATTCCCGAAATAGGTCGATAAGTGCGGTGACGGCGCCTAAGTTGTGAAACTCCGCATTCTTCATAAAGGCGCCGTACATCGTCCCTAGCACCTCGTCCTGGGAGTCACGGAAGGAATAGTGGAACTTATCCCACGCCACATCCAGTTCCCTGCGCGCCTCGCTAGCCTGCTCCCGTTTGTGTAGGGCAGCGGCATGAGCATCAATCTTGTCTTGCTCAAAATAGCCGTCGGCGACACCCTCCATAAGCACCAGGTCAAATTCGTCGGTGTGGCCGTATCCGTAGCTGCGCAAGAGCTGTGACCACTTCTCGGCGACAGGATCTTCCTTTTTCTTCTGTCGCTCGGCGGCAGTTTCCCAGAGACCTCTCTGTTTCACATATTCCGTCGACGGCGACAGCTCGGGTTGAAAATGGCACCATCCGAAGAGAACGATCGAGCTTACGACGCTCTTTAGGACGCCGGGCTGGTAATCCTTCAGCATTGGCTCAATAAGCGCTACCAGGCGGAATATCTTACGGATGACCCGCACGTTATCGATACCCAGCTTGACCGACCGCTCGCTAACCATTGCCTTAAGCGCATCGGCGCCCGCGACGCCGTCCATGGCAATCTTGGCGCTCTCGGCCGGTGTCGGCGCAAATCGCAGGTTTATGTCGACTACCTTCTCCAGGTAGGACGTGAACTGGTCCTTGTCGGCGCCCTTCAGCGCCTCGTCATTCAACAGCAGCACGACTTTGCAGCGGCGCTCTTCCTTGAGGTAGGACATGAAGCCCAGAATGTCCCCAGCGCTTATCCCGGCGCCTTTCCTCTCCAGGTCATCAAAGCAGATGATTTGATTGGTCGACAGCAGAGACAGCGCAGATAACGCCGCATCGAAAATGCCGCTCCCGCCAAGCGAGAAGACCTTCAGAATGCTAGTTTTGAGGCCTTTCTCACCCCTCGAAACCACCTCGCTTACCGTCTCAGACGTGATCAGGTCGCCGATCTTGTCTCGGACCACCGTGTTCTGAAGAATGCCGGCCTTGATCTGAGTAATGGAGCTGACACCGAATAGAGAGACGTAAGCATACTCCTTCAGGGCGACTGCCTTCGGGTCTTTCCGGAGGGCCTTGACCGTGGTTTGCCAGTTGTAGGTTTTGCCCGTTCCCCAGTTGCCACGAATGCAAAGCACCTCGGGCGTATCGGTTTTCAGGAATGCCTTGATTTGATCTTTGACCAGCTGGGTAGACATAGGCGCCCGCGAAATTCTTGAGGTTATGAGACACCACCCTAGAGCAACAGAAATCTTTTGGTTAGTGGCCGTCCATCACCGTCAACTGTTGTCAATGACGTTGAAAACACTGGGACTTACATCCGTCGAACACCGGTGTTGGTTTATTCGAAGCATCCCGACAAGTTCGGGGATCGCGTAGAGTTCGAAGCACCGATCTGTTGGCTGCGCTCGACTCGGCAAAGGTTCGCGCACGGACGGTTATATTGTACACTCTCGGTCAATCCGAAGAAATTGTGTCTGCTTTTAGGAACCTGCATAACAGTCCGCAATGACCGACATGAGGCGCAAATTGGTCACGGCTCCACTCGTGAAGTGGAGCCGCTCCTGATCAAACCTCAGTTGCCTCGGCAAGTTCGAGAGCATCCTCTATATCGACTCCCAGATAGCGGACCGTGTTCTCGATCTTCGTATGACCGAGCAAGATCTGGATGGCTCGCAGATTTCCCGTCGCTTTGTAGATGATCGAAGCCTTGGTGCGACGCAGGGAATGAGTGCCGTATTCCTCTGGCCGAAGGCCGATCGCCTCGACCCATTCGTCGACGAGGCGAGCATACTGCCTTGTGCTCATGTGAGCCGTTGGATCGATCCTACTCGGAAATGCGTAGTCCTCTACTGTCCCGCCGCGTCGCTGCAACCATGCGAGAAGGCTGGAGCGTGCGTCGCTCATCAACTCGAACTGAACAGGTCGGCTGGTCTTCTGTTGGATGACCATCGCGCGAGTTCGGATCTCCGGTCCTACAACAAGATGGCCGATTTTGATCTTGACCAGATCGCAGCCGCGCAACTTGCTGTCGATCGCCAAATCGAAGAGCGCTCTGTCTCGCAGACGCCGTTCCCGATCGAGAAAGAAGCGTATCGCCCATATCTGTCGAGGTTTCAGAGGGCGTTTCGTTCCAACCTTCTTGCCTGCATTCCATGCGCGGCGATCGGAGGTGGCAAGGTCGTAGCACGAGTGTCCCATTTCGTTTCTCCTTCGGCCATGATTGGCCACCGGAGAAACCCCATTAGACGGTTGCGGGGCCGAAAACTGCCCGTCGGCTGTCGGGGTGAATCTGCCGTAAGCAGGCTCTTTGCTCATAGTCTCTTGTTGAATGGCCAGGAAGGACATCGTTGGTCTGCCCCAGGGGCTTTTGCCGTCATCAGGACAGCGAAACGTGACCGTGCAACTGATCGGGACACTCGGGTCGGGTGCACCCTCGATTATCCGGTGGAGTACCGAAATAGCACTCGACGCTCTGCAATCCTTCGCACGATGCTATACTCGATGGCCGCCCTCTCGCCTGAGAGTTTTCCGGCGAGATATCGACAAAAAGGGCCGGAGTGGCCGCGGTTGTTGGCTAATGAGGATTGGCGCATGAGTGCGAAAATGCGGGCCACAGCTGTGTGCAATAGCTGGATTTTCGACGCGGCGGATGGCTGAAGTTCAATCAAGTCCCTTGAGGTTTGCATCAGGTGTGGGGAAGTTGATCCAACCAACCACCCTCGAAACCTGCCCGTTGCAGGCCGTCACGAATGTACGGACACAAGCGCATCAACCGCCATAATAGTCCGGTGCGCACGTTCTCAATCATCAATACGATGGGGCCTTCGTCGAGGCCGAAATGCCAAGGTGAGACCCACCAGCCGAACGCCCCTTTGGCTTTGCCCTGCGGGTGCGTCGGATTAAAGGACGACGCGAAACCGTACGTTCTGCTGGACTTGAGCTTGGCCTTATGGATCCAGAAGGCGATTGTCGGCAACACGATCTCCGGAGCAAACGGCAACGAGGTGACGGCTGCCCAGGGCGCGAGCGTTCCATCGTCGGGGCCAAACGGAACGCCACGCGCGGCATAGTCAAGGAACCGGCGTTCGATGCCTTTCAGTTTGATCGTGGAGGGCCCGGGGCCATCACTAGCGGTAATGCCCCAGCAGTATTCTCCGTAGCCGTCGAAGCCGCGTGGATTTTCCAAGGCGTAGCGGTGCTGGACAAGAGTGGCGCGTCGGCTGTTTTCGAAATAGTCGCTTCCCTTGCCGCGCATGTAAGTGTCCTGCAGACCGCGAAGATCAATCCACACATGCGAAAGTTGATGGATGAACAACGGTCCCGCATAGACATAGTCGTGACCGTAGACATTCAGCCATCGGAATGTAGCGGTCCATGCCGTATAACTGCTGGAAGGCAGAGGGTGGGTCGGCGAGCCGAGGCCCAAGACATACAGCAGAAGCGCCTCATCGTAACCTTCCCAGCGATACTTCAGGAAACCAGCCTCGGGAGTCCAACCGTGGGTGACGGTCTTTCCTTTGTTTAGCGCCCAGCGCCAGTCGACCCGACGGTAAAGCGCATCAGCCAAGGTCCGGATTTCTGTTTCGGCCTTTGTGTCCCGGTCGAAGAAAGTGGCAGCCGCCAATGCACCCGCCAGCAGCAGGGTGCTATCGATGGTCGACAGCTCGCAGCGCCAAGCCCGCCGGCCGGTTTGCATGTCGAGAAAATGATAATAGAAGCCGCGATAGCCGGTGGCGTCCGGCTCAGGACCGTGAGGGCTGTTCCAGAAGAAGCGTAGCGTGGCTAGCGTCCGCTCCACCGCGGCCTTCCGGCTCATGAAGCCACGCTTGACCCCGACTGGATAGCATCCCAGCGCAAGGCCGGTGGCGGCGATGCTTGCGGGCCAGTCGGCTTCGGTCTTGTCACGAACGAGACCGTTGGCTGGGTTTGCCTCATGGGCGAAGTAGTCGAATGTCTCCCGCTGCAGAGTCTCGAGGTCGTCGTTCATGGCAATCGCCTCGCCCTCATCTAACTCAGCATCATATATTCGGAAACCTACTACAGCGTCTCCCACGGCGCGATGCCTCCAAGTTGATCACCACCTTGCTGCTACAGTCTATCCGGCAGGAGCCGATGCTATCTGCTTCACCCCGAAGCAGGAACAGGGCATCAATCCCCAGTCGTCGGGCAATATCACCGCCCTTGTCCGGGCCCAGTACCATGAGCGCGGTCGCCCAAGCATCGGCCTCGGCGCAGGTGGGCGCAAGGACTGTGACCGACGCCGGAGGTTTGGTAAGTGGTGCGCCGCGTGTCGGATCCATGGTGTGTGAGAGACGTCGGCCTTGTACCTCGACCCAGTGGCGGTAGTCGCCGGACGTGGCTACCGCGCAATCCTGCAAGGCGAGGATTGAATGCGGCGCGCGGCGTTGCGGGTCCGGTTTCTCCAATGCGACCGTCCAGGCCTCACCGTCGGGCCTGAGGCCCATGGCCCGCAACTCGCCATCGATGCCCACGAGCCCGTCGCGGACTCCGAAGCTGCCGAGGATCTCGGCAAGACGGTCCACGCCGTAACCCTTAGCAATGCCGTTCAGGTCGAGCGCAATTGGTACGCGCTTTCTCACCCTGGCTCCATCGATCTCCAGCGCGTCGGGGGCAGGCAAACGCCTTGCCTGCATCGCGCTACGGATTCGATCCGAACTGGCTTCAACCGGGCCGAAGCCCCACGCGGTCACCGCGTCGCCCATGCCGATGTCGAAGGCACCACCCGTTTCCCGGCCGATCCTCAGTCCCAGCCGGATCACGTCCATAAGGCGTCCCGGAACCGTCTCCCACTCTTCCGCGGGCGCCCGGTTGAGGCGCATCAGATCGCTGTCGGGTTTCCATGTCGACATCTGCGCATCGACCTCATCGACCCCGGCCTGCAGGGCCGCACGGAGAGCTTTCACGTCGAAGCCGGAGGGAGCGTGGAATAGCGCAGACCAGCGCGTGCCCATCGTCGGCCCGTTGAGGGCGTGGCGCTCAAGATCAGTAGACATCTTCGACATAGCGCCCCTGTGCCTTCAAGACTGCGGGGGACAGGCCAAGCGGTTCAAGTATCCGCGCCATCGCCTCTGCCACTCCGGGCGCCATCTGCCGCCCGCCGCACACCATGACGCGTGCCCCCTTGCGTATTGCGCGGACGACTTCGAGCTGCTCAGCGGCCAGTGCGTCCTGAACGTATCGTGGCCGCGCGCCGCGGGAGACCGCCGTGGACAGGCTGGATAGCCTGCCAGCGGCCGCCCAGGCTTCGAGTTCCTCGCGATAGAGGAAATCGCTTTCGGGAAGTCGCATCCCGAAGAACAGGTGAATCGGTCGCCGCGCGGTATTGGCGCGGATGAAGCCGGCAAGCGGTCCTATTCCGGTGCCCGCTCCAATCAGGATCAGGGGAGCGCTGTCGCGTCTGACACGGAACGTGGGATTGCGGCGCATGAAGGAGGCGACGGTCCCGCCCGGTTCGAGTGCCATGAGTTCGCCCGAGCAGATACCTCCCACATGCTTGCGCACCACGATCTCGACGAACCCGTCCCGGCTGCCTGATGACAGCGAATAGAAGCGCGGCACGGGCGATCCCTCCGGCACGATGCCGAGCAGATCTCCAGGTTCGAAGCGTGCGAACCCGTATCTCGTCAGGCGTTGCCAAACGGCCAAGGGCGGCAGGGCAAAGCGTAGGATCGCGGTCGGAGCCTGGACTTCATGGCCATAGTCGCGTCGCGAAACCAGCGTCAGCGTCTTGGTCTCGGGCAGGATCGGCTGGTGATTCAGTTCAAGGTCGACGCCGAGCGCAGCACCGAGCGCACGGCCCCAGCGGGTGAACCCCTGCGGCGACTGGCGGTCCACCGTTTCGAAAGGCAGCAGAAGCGGCCAGCTCTTGCCTTCCGCCGCAGCGGCAACCGCCCTGGCGTAGGCGCAGAAGCCCGGGAAGCTCCGATCGCCGAAGCCCAGCACCGCCAGTCTTGCCTGTGGCGCGGCGGAAAGTCCGGCCACTCGATCGAGGAACCCCTTCGCCGACGCCGGCGGATCGCCATTGCCATAGGTCGCGGCAAGTATGAGGTACTGTTGCGCGCTGGAAAAGCGGACCGGGTCGAACGCCGACATCGGCGCGGTGTGGACGCGCTGCCCGGCGCTGGTCAGCGCCGCGTGAAGTGTCCCCGCAAAACCCCAGGTGCTGCCACCCTCGCTTCCGACCAGGATGACCGTCTCAGCGCGGGCCGGTGCGGCATTGTCGCGGATTGTGGGGCGACCCTTGAGGTTCGCCAACCAGATGAGGAGCCCGGTGGCGCCCATGACAGGGACGGCAAGCGCCGAAAGCCCTAGAAGCAGGCCGAGAAGAGCGGCACCCTGTCCGGTGTGGATCATGTAGATGGTTTCGGAGACACGCGTCCAGCCACTCAGGCCGGACCAGCCTAGCGTTGCTCCGGTTCCCTGGTCGAGGTAGCCGGTACCGGTGTCGGTCTTGAGCGTAAAGACGTCGGTGGCGTCTCCCTGATAGGGGAAGTTCAGCTCGCGCAGGCTCGAGACTGGCGTCGCCGTGAGCAGCGGCATCGATGTCAGCTGCGCGCCAATTGTGCCGCTTGCCGCAGGCAATTCCGCAAGGGCCGCCTTGTCGGGAAGGAGCCCGAAGGTCGAGGCCGTCATCCAAAGCGCAGTTGCTGCCGACAGCAGGAGGCCGGGTACTGCGAGCCGCGCAAGCTCGACATGGACGCGTCCTGCCACAGGTCCCCGAAGCGGGCCAAACCAGCGTCTCCACCCGCCGGCGCGTCGCGCGACGAGCATGGAACCGGAGACAGCGAGGGCGAGCATAGCCGCCGCTCCCGCCGCCATGGCGATGCGGCCGGCGTCGTCAAGGAACAGCGAGCGGTGCAGGTTGGTGAGCCAGCGCTGCATCGGATTCGGATCGGCCGATGCTGTAGCGGTTCCGGTCGCCGGATCGATGACGGCGGACGCCGGCGTGCCGCCATCGAACCAGTAGGCGGTGAAGCGACCGGAGGGCGAACGCCGGATCTGCTCGACTCCCGGGAAGGCGGCCTGGATGCGCGCGGCAAGGTCTGCAACGCTCATCGACTGTTTCGCCTGAGGTGCGGAAATCCGCTCGGCCGCCGGAAAGATGGACAGCACCGCACCGCTGACAGCGAGCAGCGTCAGAAGAACCAGGGCCGGCAAGCCCAGCCAGCGGTGAAGGGCACGGATCATCGTTGCGACCCCTTACAAGCCGTAGCTGAAGTTCGCGATGTAGCGGCGGCCGGGGACGGATTGTCCCGCTCCTTGCGCGGTCAGCGGCACGGCGATCTCGTTGGGGCTGTCGCGCATGTCCTCGGCGGCCGCGTCGATGTGAACGGTATAGCCCGCGTCAAAGAGCGCGTCGGCAAGGTCGAGCGTGATCTCCAGCCGGCGGCCGGCGCCCACGCTCGCTCCGGTGATGCCATTGATCTCGGCCGTGTTGCCGCCCGTCGCGCGATACCAGTCGGACAGGTGCTCGTAGTACTTGGACTTGGTTCCGGCCATCCACAGGCTGCCGGCGTAGGTGCCCTTGGGGTCTGTGACGTAGATGGCGAGGAAGGCCCCGTTGCCGCCATAGTCCTTCAGCGTGGTTGTGAGGGTTACCGGCCGCGCCATGGCGATGCCGGGGAGTGTCAGCGCCGTGGTCAGAGCCAGGGTGGCGAATATGGTCTTCATTGGACTGTTTCCTTGATCTGCCGTGATGCGGGCCGTTGGCTCAGTTCACCTGGACCTTGGGCGTCGCGCCGGTGCCAAAGAGGCCGTTGCTCGGGGGAGCCACGCTCCCGGCCGGAGCCGGGCCGGAGGCGTTGCCGCCATCAGAGTCGTCGTCATCCTCTTCGTCGCTTGCGCCATGTTCGTCATCATCGCCTCCGCGTTGCAGGCTGCGACTGTGTTTAAGGTCAGCGCTGTCATCATCGCTGACCAGCATTGGGGAAGCACTTGCGTTGCGGAAGGCAGTCAGGGCCACATCGCGCGGTCCTTCGAACAGGCCAGCGCCGTGCATCGCGCTCCACGCGGGAAGGCCGATCCCGGCGATCAACGCCGTCGACGCGAGCAAGATGACAAGGGTCTTTTTCATGGCAGGATCTCCTTTTTCTGCTGCCACTGTTCTGACGGCCAGACCTGATCCTCTCCTGAAGGGAATGGGTTTTCTGCTTCAGCTCGCCGTCAGGAATCGAAGGGCCCCGCCGAAACGGCGGGGCCGGATTGGCAACCTATTGCGAAATGTCCCTATTCAGGCGACGTCGTCGGGAGCGGGAGGCCTCTTGCGGCCCGTGAGCATCGCCAGAACCAGGTTCTCGCGATGGCGGAACGACGCCAAAACCACTCCGCCGACATGCAGCGCGACCAGCAGTAGCATCAGGTTGGCAAGGGCCTCGTGGACTTCCTTGAGCGGACCCACGGCCCGCCCTTCCACGGCGGCTCCAATCCCGCCCTCAGTGTCGTTGCCATCATTGTCTGCGAATGCGGGGGCGACGATCCGCATCTGTGCGACAGCCGCAGCGGCGCGGTCCGGCGCTTCCATAAGCCATCCGGTGAAGGCGGTCCCGGACAGGGTCACCAGGATCGCCACGACCATCGCCGCACCAGCCGGGTTGTGGCCAAGGTAGCGCCGTTCCCGGCTTCCTGCCATGTCAGCGATGTAGGAGATCGTCCGGGCCGGTCCACGGACGAATTGTGTGAAGCGGGCGTAGCGGCTGCCGACGACACCCCATACGATCCTGAAGCCGACCAGACCGGCGATCGCGTATCCAGCAAGCTGATGAACGGGCTGGAGATCTTCCGCCGTAAGCCAAGCCGTGGCGAACACGACGACGAGGCTCCAGTGGAAGAGACGGACCATCGGGTCCCAGACAGGAACCGGCCGCGCAGCCGCGTTGCGGGACTCGGACTCGGTCGGGGCAATGTCATCAATTGTCATGGCGGTCTTCTTCGTCCTGGTGCCGATTGGCGTCACCCCTGGGTTCAATCTGGATGATTTCGAGGGTGGATGGCTGGACTGTCACCTCGATCCGACGGCCTTGGGCGTCGATGCCGTCGATTTCATAGCAGCCGTCGTGGATTTTGATCCGACGCACGGTCCAGCCATGCTGGGCCGCCAGAGTGGCAACGGCCTCCCTCGGCTTCCAGTCCGCCATCGGCACGAAGCATTCGTCATCGGCGCGCACCGGCCCTGCGGAGAGGGACGCGACACACGCAAGAATTATCAGGGCAAGCCGCATGGGCCAGGACTCCGTTCGAACCGATTTGCGCCAGCGCAAAGTGCACGGCCAAGCTGACGCTATCCTGAAGTTTACGCGCAATCCGCTTCAGCCGGGCGTCAGGAACGTCCGGCAAGGAAGGCTGTGACCGCGAAGGGCGAACGAAAATGCGAATCCTGCTCATAGAGGACGATAGCGTGCTGGGCGCGGCCGTACGCGACCAGATCGTCGGTGACGGCCATTCGGTGGACTGGGTCTCGCGGATCGACGCGGCCAGGGACGCGATGGCGGGTGCGGCCTACGACCTGATCCTGCTTGACCTGATGCTGCCCGACGGAAGGGGCATCGTGTTCCTTCGTGCATTGCGGGCCGCCGGAGATGTCACGCCCGTCATCGTGCTCACAGCGCTCGACCAGGTGTCGGACAGGATCGAAGGGCTGACCGCGGGGGCGGACGACTACATGGTCAAGCCGTTCGATCTCGACGAGCTGTCGGCGCGCATCGGCTCGGTCGCGCGCCGATATTCAGGCAATCCCAACCCCATCATCCGGCTTCGTTCGCTCGAGATCGACATCGCCCGCCGAAATGTGCGTCGGGACGGCAAGGCCGTTCAGCTGACAGCCCGCGAATGGGCACTGCTGGAGGCGTTCCTGACGCGGCCCGGCCAGTTGCTCTCCAAGGCGCAGCTCGAGGAAAAGCTCTATGATTTCGATGCCGAGGTGGAAAGCAACACGATCGAGGTTCATGTCAGCAGGCTGCGCAAGAAGCTCGGCACCGACCTCATCGAGACCGAGCGGGGCCTCGGCTACAGGTTGGCTCAGGCGTGAGGCGCCCCCGAAGCCTACAGGGCAGGCTCCTCCTGACGCTTGGAGGGGTTCTGCTCATGATCTGGGCCGGCGCGGCGTGGGCGACCGCTGTCCTGCTGCGGCACGGCATCGAGGATGTCTTCGATTCCTCCCTCCAGGAGACCGCGCAGCGCCTGCTTCCCTTGGCGGTCCTGGACATCGTGGGCCGCGAGGACGAAGACGTCGCCAGCCAGCGCCTTGGCGCGATCCGCGCCCATGACGAACTTCTCACCTACGTGATCCGCGACGACAAGGGCAAGATTTTGCTTCAGTCCCATGCTGCCGACCTCGCCGTGTTCCCGCCTTATGAAGCGCCCGGCTTCGGCCGGACTGCGACGCATCGCCTATACAGCGAGGAGGCCCTGCAGGGGACGGTGCGTATCACGATGGCCGAACCGCTCGCCCACCGGGCTCAGGTGGTGAGGGATGTCCAGATTGGCCTCGGATTGCCGATCCTCCTGGTGATTCCGGCCGCGCTTGCCGCCGTGCTGCTGGCGGTCCGGAGAAGCACAAAACCGCTGCGGGCGTTCCGCGAACAGCTCGAAACCCGAAGCGAGAAGGACCTTGGGCCTCTCGTGTCCGATGAACTGCCCAGCGAGCTCGACCCGTTGGCCGACACCTTGAACGCGCTGCTCAGGCGGCTCAGGGCCGCCTTCGAGGCCGAACGCAGCCTCGCCGCCAACACCGCGCATGAACTCAGGACCCCGCTCGCCGGCGCGATTGCCCAGGCGCAGCGCATCCGGAAGGAAACCAGCGAACCGCAAATCGAACAGCGGGCAGCGGACATCGAGGCGACCCTCAAGCGATTGACGGTGCGGGCCGAGCGGCTCATGCAGTTCGCCCGGGCGGAGGGCAGCCGGCTCCGATTAGAACGTACATCCGACCTGCGCGCTGCCCTGCGTGTCGTGGTCGATGACTTGCGCAGAGGCATGCCACGGGAGGATAGGGTCGTCCTTCGCCTGCCGGAAACCTCCGTAATGTCCGACATCGATCCCGATGCCGTTGGAATCGTGTGCCGCAACCTCGTCGAGAATGCCTTGCGCTATGGCAGCGACTCCTGCCCAGTCGAAGTGACGCTCGAGCCAGATGGGTTGCTCACGGTTTCAAACGATGGACCCGTCGTGGCGCCCGAGGCACTGGCGAAACTGGCTGACCGTTTCGAGCGAGGCGGAGCTTCGGCCCGCGGCAGCGGAATAGGGTTATCAATCGTTTCGACGATTGCCGACCGCATAGGCAGCTCTGTCGCCCTCAGATCGCCGAGACCCGGGACGCGGTCCGGTTTCGAAGCAAGTGTTAAGCTCCCAATCGCAAGCGAGCCCAAGCAGACAGCTTCATCCTGATCCGGTCGCTCAGTTCGGAAAGGACCGAAGATCCTTCGTTGGCGCGACCACGACGCTAGGTGGCCCAGAAGACGTGGCTTTCAGGAATCGCAGAAGCTGACCCCCTATGGCAAAGATGAGGCGCGAAGCAGTCGTCCGTGTCTGGGTTCACCCGTGCGGATTATGGATGCGCGTGATGCCGATCCAATAGCTGCACTGTCATGAGCATGCGGTGCACCCGGGCTGGGCCCTTCCTACTGGACCCCGGTTTGCTTACCAACGTTCCGACTTGACGAGAGTCAAGGTGATCGAGCCGTCCAGACTGTAGCACCTTTCCGGCGTGGGCTGGAACCGGAGTCCGCATGCCAGTCCAAGGACAAGACATGGAGAGTTCAGCAAAGCAACCCTTCGCCCCGGTATTCGTGGCCCGGGGATTGACCAAGGTCTATGGCGCGGGCGATTCACGTGTCGTGGCGCTGAAGGACGTCGACCTCGATATCCGACAAGGCGAATTCATCATTCTTCTTGGCCCCTCGGGTTCGGGAAAATCGACCCTGCTCAACATCCTCGGCGGATTGGACGCTCCGACGTCAGGCACTGCGACCTGGCGAGATCACGAACTGACCGGAGCCAGCGACGAGCAGCTCACGACATACAGGCGCGAGCATGTCGGCTTCGTGTTTCAATTCTACAACCTGATACCGAGCCTCACTGTCGAGGAGAACGTGCGGCTGGTCGCGCAGATCGCCAGCAATCCGATGACACCGGCCGAGGCGCTCGAACTCGTTGGACTGTCGCATCGCGCCGGTCACTTTCCTTCACAACTGTCCGGTGGAGAACAGCAGCGCGTCGCGGTGGCACGCGCAATCGTGAAGCGGCCGGATATCCTGCTCTGCGACGAGCCGACCGGCGCGCTCGACGTCGACACCGGCAGGCTGGTTCTGGCGGCAATCGCCAAGGTCAATGCGGAGCTGAACACGACGACCGCCGTGATCACTCACAACTCGGCAATCGCGGGGATGGCTCATCGCGTGTTGCGGCTGAGCGGCGGGCGCATCGTCAAGGAAGAACCGAATCCGCGGCGCATCCGGGCCGAGGATGTGACATGGTGAACGTCCTGGACATCAAGGTGGCGCGCGACCTCTGGTCGATGCGGCTTCAGGTCCTCAGCATCGCGCTGCTCGTCGCGGCCGGCGTGGCCGTCTTCGTGATGTCGGTGTCGAACTACCAGGCGCTGATCGGCGCCATGGAGGCGCACTACCGCAACGAACGTTTCGCCGACATCTTCGTGGGCATAACGCGCGCGCCGCTCTCGATCGTCGATCGGCTGCGCGAAATCAACGGCATTGGCATTGTGGAGCCGCGCGTCGCCGAGCCGGTACGCGTGATCCGCGAGGACACCAACCTTCCGATCTCGGGGCGCGTCATCTCGCTCCCGGCCGCGGGCCAGCCGTTGCTCAACCGCCTGCATCTCGTGCAGGGACGCTGGCCCGATCCGCTGCATCCGGAAGAAGTCATCATCAACGCGGCGTATGCCGAGGCGCGCGCCGTGCGGAGCGGAGAAACCATGGAGGTGGTGCTCAATGGCCGGCTGCAAGGCTTCCGCGTCGTGGGCACCGCCCTGTCACCCGAATTCATCTTTGCCACCCGCGCCGCGGTGCCGCTTCCGGACGATCGGAATTTCGTGGTGGTGTGGGCAAGCGAGGATGCGGTGGCAAGCGCCTTCGACATGAAAGGCGCCTTCAACGACGCGCTGATGACTCTGGCGCCCGGCGCAGGGCCGCAGCATGTCTTGGAAGAGGTCGATCGGTTGCTGGCGCCATACGGCGGCACCGGAGCCTATGGCCGGAGCGATCAGCCGTCGCACCGCTTTCTCAAGGACGAACTGGCGGAGCAGGAGACGCTGAGCATCGTCATGCCGTCGGTCTTCTTCGGCATCGCGGCGTTCCTGCTCAACGTCGTCATCGGCAGGATGGTGGAAGCACAACGGGGGCAGATCGCTTCGCTGAAGGCGCTGGGGTTTGCGAACCGCACCATCGCCTTCCACTACTTCAAGCTGGTCACCGCCATCGCGTTGCTGGGATCGGCGATAGGTCTGGTCGTGGGGCGCTGGTTCGCGATCGGGGTTGTCGGGAGCTATGGCGCTTTCTTCCGGTTTCCATCGCTGGAGGCGCAACTGGAGCCATGGCTGCTCGTCGCGGCGACCCTTGTCAGCGTCGGCGCGGCGAACCTTGCCGCGGCATCGGCGGTATACCGGATTGCCATGCTTGCTCCCGCCGAAGCCATGCGCCCCGAGACGCCGCCCGCGTTGCACACATTCAGCTGGCTGCAGGCGATTGGAAGCCAGCGAATTCCGCTTCAGTACGTGATAGCTGCGCGCACGATCCTCGGACGGCCCGTGCGGACGCTGTTGACGACCGTCGGAATCGCGCTGGCCATTCCGCTCATTCTGTTCGGGCTCTACTGGTTCGACGCCATCGACTACATGATCGATGTGAGTTTTGGACGCATCGAGCGCGGTGACGCGTTTGTCACCTTCACAGAACCGGTCTCGGCGGATGCACTCTACGAGCTGCGGGCGATACCTGGCGTGCTTGAGGCTGAAGTGCAGCGAGTCGTGCCGGTCACATTGCGAGCTGGCCATCGCTCCTATCGCACCTCGGCTACTGGTCTGGATTCGGGTTCCGAGCTCAAGGTGCTGAGAGACAGCGCGCTACGGCCGATTGCCGTACCCTCCGATGGCATCATGCTCAGCCGGACGATCGCGAGGCAGCTAGACCTCAACGTCGGCGACAGTGTCACGATCGAGGTGCTCGAAGGCAGCCGGGCCGTCAGGGAAGTCACCGTCCGCAGGATTTCGGACGATATTCTGGGGGCGTCCGCGACGATGGAGCGCACCGCACTCAATCGCCTGATGCGGGAGGGTTCCGTTGCGAATGTCGCGGCACTCAGGATCGATCCGGGTCAATCTGATCGGCTCTGGTCCAGGATAAGGTCAATGCCGAAGATCGAGGCAAGCTCGGTCAAGGCCCTGTGGTTTGCGCTGTTCAACGAAACGATCGGCGGAATGGTGGTTATCGGCGCGCTGGTCCTCTTGGGGTTTGGAATGCTGATCGCCATAGGCGTGGTCTACAACAGTGCCCGCATCGCCCTGCAGGAGCGCGCCTGGGAATTGGCCAGCCTGCGCATAGTCGGACTGACGCGGCGCGAGGTATGTGCCGTCATTGTCAGCGAGCTTGCCTTGGAGCTGATTGTGGCCATCCCCGCCGGGCTCCTGATCGGACGGTACCTGATCGAATTGATCGCGTCGGCGCGCGCGAGCGAGTCGTTTCAGATCCCCGCCGTGATCGATCGCAGCAGTTATGCCATCGCCGCGCTCCTGGTCATCGGCCCGGCCATTGCCAGTTTCATCACAATCCGCCGCAGGATCGACAAGCTCGATCTCGTGGCTGTCCTGAAGACGAGGGACTGAACATGAAGCGTCGAACAACTTCGATCGCCGGTGCACTGGTGCTGGCGCTTGCGGCACTGGGCTTCTACTGGCTCCTGATGCCGCAGCCGACCCTTGTCGAAACCGCCGAGGTGGTGACCTCGCGCTTCCAGGACACGGTTGAAGAGGACGGCCGCACGCGCGTGCGGGATCGCTATCTGGTGTCGGCGCCCTTGTCCGGGCGTATCCAGAGGTTGACACTCAAGGCCGGCGATACCGTGCGGACGGGAGAGAAGCTGGCGACCATTACGCCGCCAGTTTCGCCGCTTCTCGACCCCCGCGTGCGGCTAGAGCTCGAGGCCCAGGTCGGTGCCGCTGAGGCGGCGGTCGAGGAGACGGCATCGCTTCACGAGCAGGCCAAGGTGCTGCTGGCTCAGGCCAGTGCGGATCTCGAACGCACCAGGGAGCTCGTCAAGCGCAACGTGGCGGCCGCGGCTCAACTGGAGCGTGAGGAATTCCTGTTCCGCTCAACGCAGCGACAAACCGATGCCGCCGAGCGGCGCTGGCACGCCGCCACGCATCTTCTGGAACAGGCGCGCGCGGCACTGAACTCCGCCAACAATTCCGAAACCAGCGAGAGTTTCCCGGTATCCTCGCCCGTAGACGGCCGCGTTCTCAGGGTCATGCAGGAGAGCGAGACCGTTGTCGCGCAGGCAGCGCCGTTGCTCGAACTGGGTGATCCTGGCGATCTCGAAATCGCCGTCGACGTTTTGACGACCGATGCCGCCCGGATAAGGGAGGGCGACAAGGTGATCATCGAGCGTTGGGGCGGCCCCACCGATTTGCTTGGGGCCGTGCGGCGCGTCGAGCCCTCCGGCTTCACCAAGATCTCCGCGCTCGGCGTCGAGGAGCAGCGCGTCTGGGTCGTTGTCGACATAACCTCGCCACGGGAGACGTGGACCAGCCTGGGGGATGGCTATCGCGTCGAGGTCAAGATCGTGGTTGACGAGAACGACCAGGCAATCGTCGTGCCGATCGGAGCCCTGTTCCGGCGCGGCGATGCCTGGAGCGTCTTCGTTGTCGAGGCGGGCCGCGTTCACCTGCGAGAGATCCAGGTGGCGCGCCTATCGGCTCGCACTGCCGCCGTGGCGCAGGGCGTTCGACCTGGCGAGATTGTGGTCATCTATCCACCTGCCAGCCTTGCCGAAGGCAGCAAGGTCATGCTCCAGTAAACTTGCTATTTGACGGTGCAATCGATGTTGATGCTATGTTCTATGTAAGTCGAAACTTCCGTTCGTATTTCGGCGATAGTCGATGCCGTCGACGATGTGTGAATGGTCCGCTTGCGGCTCGCGCGATACGCAGTCAGGGCGTGCTCCTGGCGAGCTTTTGTCTGTTTGGAGGCGTAAATCAATGACGTATTACATAGGTCGGATGTTGCCGACGGCCTTCGACGAGGCCGTCGCGCGAACGAAAGCAGCTCTAAAGGCCGAAGGTTTTGGCGTGCTGACTGAGATCAATGTGCAGGAAACGCTGAAGACCAAGATCGGTGTAGAGTTCCCGAAATACATTATCCTCGGTGCATGTAACCCCGCGCTGGCCCACGAAGCTCTCCTGCTGGAAAACAAGGTGGGGACGATGCTGCCGTGCAACGTCGTCGTGCGGGATTCGGGAAACGGACAAACTGAGGTCGCTGCGATCGATCCGGTCGCCTCGATGCAAGCGATCGATAATCCGGCGCTCAAACAAGCTGCACAAGTTGTGCGTTCGAAGCTTGAGCGCGTGGTAGCTCAACTTTAGGCATCGTATGACAATTCTGGAGCCCAAAGCGCTTGTGACTTGGCCCGCGCATCTGAGGATTCTCCAAGCGATTTGATCCAACGCAATGCGACGCGCGCCGTCCGATTGTTTGGTGTCACGAGGATGGAGTACTCGCTATGATGTCATGGGGGTGGAGCAATTGCTGCGGCGGAGCTTGGGTATGCCATTCTTCGGCTTTGGCCCGTTGCTGCTGATCCTGATCGCGGCTGGCGTTGTCTACTATTTCTGGCATCAACCGCGGCGCGGACGATCACGTGATACGGGCTCACTAGATATTCTGGATCGCCGCTACGCCTCCGGCGAGATCACGAGAGAGCAGTATGAGCAGATGAAAGGTGACCTGAAAAGGCACTGAATTTTTGCCGCTCAGAGGCAATCCTCGCTCAGGTACGAATGCGATGTACACGCACTTCCTTATTGCAACGGATGGTTCTGACTTCGCTCAGAATGGCGTTACGCACGGACTGTCCCTCGCCAGTCGCCTCACGGCCAAGGTTATCTTTTTGCATGTCACCGAGCCATTCCCAATGTTTGATTGGGGAAGTCCAATGTCGGGCTATTCAGCCGGCGCAAAATTCGTTTCATACGAGGAAGAGGGACGCCGCTTCGCGGGGCAGATACTAGATCAATGCAATGCAGCGGCTGACAGGCTCGGTGTGCAAGCCGAGGCCGTGCATCTTGAAAACAGGAAGCCGGCGGAGGCAATCCTTGAGCTGTCCAAGACCCAGGGCTGCGATCTGGTAGTCATGGCCGCGCACGGACGCCGGGGCCTCGCCAGACTGCTGCTGGGCAGTCAGGCGACAGAGGTGCTTTCCTTCAGCACGGTCCCTGTGTTGATCGTCCGATAGGAACGGTGACAGAAGCAATCGACATTCCAAGTTGTCGGAGATTTCTGACCTGGATCAACCTCCAACTACCCAACACCGGCTAGAAGCGCCAGTAGCGCGCCTCCCAGGCGCGCGTCGAAGCAGGTGCACCATGTTCGAATACAGCGTTGAAGCCAGACGGATCGATGCACGAGGCAGCGTCGCCACGACCAAGAATGCCAAACTCGTTCTTGACACCTGTCTCGAGGGCCGGGCCGACGCCTTCAATCCAGCCGAACTGCTTCTGGCGGCGATCGCCGCCTGCATGATCAAGGGCATCGAGCGCGTCACCCCGATGCTTGGTTTCAAACTGCGCGGCGTCAGGGTCGCATTGCATGCCGTTCGGCGCGACAGCCCGCCGGGGATTGCCTCGATCGACTACGAGCTTGTCGTCGACACCGATGAAACCGACCAGCGGCTGGAGCTGCTGCACAAGAATGTCCGCAAGTACGGCACGATTTCCAATACGGTCGCCGTCGCCACGAAACTCGAAGGCAAGATCAGGAGAAAAGCATGAGCCGCCTGCATGTCGAAAACCACCAGGTGTCGCGCATCGGTTGGCTGCGCGCCGCCGTCCTGGGAGCCAATGACGGCATCGTCTCGACCGCGAGCCTGATCGTCGGCGTGGCGTCGGCCGCCGCGCCGGCTTCGCAGGTTCTGGTCGCAGGCATAGCCGGCCTGGTGGCGGGCGCCATGTCGATGGCGGCCGGCGAATATGTCTCGGTCAGCTCCCAGTCGGACACCGAGAATGCCGACCTCGCCCGCGAACGCCAGGAACTCGAGACCCAGCCCGAATTCGAGCGCGAGGAGTTGGCGCAGATCTACGTCAAGCGCGGGCTGGCGACGGACCTGGCCCACCAGGTCGCCGACCAGCTCATGGCCAAGGATGCGCTGGCCGCGCATGCCCATGACGAACTCGGCATTTCGGAAATGACCACGGCGCGGCCGATCCAGGCGGCGCTGACCTCGGCGGCGACCTTCAGCGTGGGCGCAGCAATGCCGCTCATCATGGTGCTGGTGTCGCCGGCCTCCATGCTGGTGCTGGCGGTCTCGCTTGCGTCCCTGCTTTTCCTTGCCCTGCTGGGCGCCATCGGCGCCAAGGCGGGCGGCGCCAACATCCTTCGTGCAACGTTGCGCGTGACCTTCTGGGGCGCCTTCGCCATGGCGCTCACCGCCGGCATCGGCGCGCTGGTCGGAACCGCGGTGTAAGCGGCCGGCCGCCGGACGGCTCGGGATCCCACCAATAGACACGGGTTTGCATCACGCTATGGCCTGCGGGGCATTTTACCAAGAGGTCATTCCGTTTCCTTGCGGTTGCTGATCTTATCGCGCGCAGCCCATACCTCGATGAGCAGCACGGTCACCGTGACTGCCACGGGGCCCAGTATGAATCCTGGAGCCCCGAACAGGGCGAGCCCACCTATCATCGATATGAATGCGGGGATCGTGTGGAGCCTCAGCTGGTTGCCGACCAGCATCGGGCGAAGGACGTTGTCGATTCCGCCTACAACAATACCGCCCCAGCCCGAGAGGATCAGGGCCTTGCCCCAATCACCATCAAGCAAGAGGAGGATTGCTGCCGGTATCCACACGACGAACGAACCCAACACAGGCACGACGGAAAGCAGACTCATCACCACGCCCCACAGAAGAGGCGTCGGCAACCCAAGGATCCAGAACATCAAGCCGCCCAACGAACCCTGAACTGCCGCCACAGCGAGCGTCCCGTACACCGTGGCATGCACGGTATCGAACACCCGCTGAAACAAGCGCTCCGTGTCTGCGCTCTGCAGTGGCATCCAATCGCGCAACAGCCGGGCGACGGCGTTGCGATCACGCAGGAAATAGAACAGCATGTAGAACGTCAGGAGGACTTCCGCCACCTGCAACACGGAACCCTTGACGAACGTTGCACCGGCGTTGCTCAGCCAGGTTGCGAGGCTCGCCATCATCGACGGCAGATCGATCTGTTGCTCTATCCACTTTCCAATAGGTGCTATGCCGGGGTGGGCGTCCAACAGACGCTGGAGCTCGCCGTCAGCGACCCGGGTTCGGACGGAGGCTGCCCCTGAAGCCGCTTCCTCTACCAAGCGTTCTACCAGGAAAGCTGCCGGGACAACGACGAGCAGTACGATCGTCAAGACCGAAACCATCGCCGCAACGTTGGGGTGTTTCAACTTCGTTTCGATCCAGGAATGGAAAGGGACAAAGAGGATCGCCAGTGCCAAAGCCCAGGTGATCGCGCCCAAAAATGGCTCGGCCAGAAGCACGCAGACGACAATCCCAACGATCGCGGCGGCCGCTAGGACAAGTGTGCCAACCTGGCTTCGACGAACTCGTGGATTGTCTGCGCTCATTTTGCCGACACCGAAACGGTTCGTCCGGGAGTTTTCTTCACGTCCAACTCTTTCCCAACAGAAGACTGGTCATTGATCGTTTCATTGAACGGCTAGGCCTTCAGTCGCTCCCGCCAGAATAGTTTCAGCAACTCCAGGCATGCCAGCACGGCAAATCCCGCGGCAATCGTCACCGCCAGATCGTCGAGATGCAGGGGTCCGAAGCGGAACAGACTGGTGGCAAAGGGCCACAGGAGCGTCCCGCCTAGCATCGAAGCGACAGCCACGACGACGATCATCAGCGACCGGTTCGGCCTGATGAGCGCGGTCAGAAGCGATGCGCTGAAGGAACGGTTGACGAAGATCAGTCCAACGATTGTCAGCACCAGCGAGAAAAACGTCAGGGCCCGGATTTCGTTCTCGGCCATGCCCTGGCCGAGGGCGACAAGGTAAATGCCCGCCAGAAGCACGAAGGCGAGCGTTCCCTGGAGCAGACCCCATCCGATCAACGCCCAGGAGAAGAGTGGCGAGTCCGGATTGCGAGGCGGACGGCGCATGACATCGTCTTCTTCGCTTTCAGCCTCGAAGACAAGCGAGCACACGGGATCGATCACCATCTCCAGAAAGGCGATATGGATCGGCCCGAACAGGATCGGCAGGCCAAACAGCAGCGGCAGCAGCGAGAGGCCCGCGATCGGCACGTGGACCGCGAAGATGAAGCCCATGGCCTTGCGCAGGTTGTCGAAGATGCGGCGGCCAAGCCGAATTGCTTTGACGATTGAACCGAAATCGTCGTCGAGCAGCACGATGGACGATGCCTCGCGCGCAACGTCGGTACCGCGGCCACCCATGGCGATCCCGATATTGGCGGCCTTGAGCGACGGCGCGTCATTGACCCCGTCGCCGGTCATGGCGACGATTTCACCACTCGCCTTCAGCGCGTTGACGATGCGAAGCTTCTGCTCGGGCATGATGCGCGCGAACACGGTTGCGGTTTTCACACCCAGCGCCAACTCGTCGTCACCGAGCGCTTGCATCTCACTGCCGGTCACGACGCTTTCGACATCGAGGCCAGCCTGGCGCGCGATCATTTTGGCGGTTGCCGGGTAGTCGCCGGTGATCATCATCACCCTGATGCCGGCGGAACGGCAGTCGCTCACGGCTTCGGGAACACTCACGCGCAGCGGATCCGTCAGGCCGACCAGCCCGAGAAATTCGAATTTGAAATCGTGTTGCGTCTGCGGCAAGTCGGTGCCGCGATGAGACCCGTGTGCCACGCCGAGCACACGCAGCCCCTCGGCCGCCATGGCCTCGACCGAGTTCTTCAGGGCCTTGAAGTCCCTTGCGTTCAGATGGCACAACGCCCCGATCGCCTCTGGCGCGCCTTTTGCCGCAACCAGCGAATTGCCATCGCCACGTGTCGATTGCCAGACATTCGACATCGCCAGCAGTCCGGGTCGAAGCGGATATGCGTGGACCAGTTCCCAATCCGGTTTGTCCAGAATCCTGTGTTCAGACAGGCATTCCTTGCCGAGTTTGTGAAATGCGACCTCCATGGGGTCGAAGGGAATCTGGGCGCTGGCAAGCACACCCGTCTCAACCAGATCGGCGGCTGCCGCTGGCAGACTGATGCCCGGTCTGTCCGTCATCCGGAACGACTTTCCATCAGCCGTCCGAAGTTCGGCAATCGTCATCCGGTTCTCGGTGAGCGTGCCGGTCTTGTCGGTGCAAAGGATCGTCGCCGAGCCAAGCGTTTCGATCGCGGCGGCCCTGCGGGTCAGAACGCGCGCTTGTGAGATGCGCCACGCACCCATGGCCATGAAGATCGTGAGCACGACGGGAAACTCTTCCGGCAGCATGGACATGCCGAGCGCGATGCCTGCGAGCACAGCGTCAAGCCAGCCGCCTCGCAGAAGCCCGTAAAGCAGGACCGCGACGACGCTGACCGCACCCCCCACCATAGCGAAAATGCGTACGACGCGCCGCATTTGCGCCTGCAATCGCGGCGGTTCTGTCTCCATTGAACTCAGGGAGTGCCCTATCTTGCCGATTTCACTACGTCGCCCCGTCGCCAGGACTTCGCCCATGCCTGACCCGCGAACGATCAGCGAACCAGAGAATATGAAAGGCAGGTCGTCGCCGCCTGGCCGGCGTTCGCTCACCGACGAGATGCCGCCGACAGCAACCTTTCGAACCGGCACGGATTCGCCGGTTAAGAGCGATTCGTCGCTCTGAAGGTCCTGGCTCTGGAGAAGCCTGGCATCGGCCGGCACGCGGTCACCCTCGCCCAGCACGACGAGATCCCCCCGAACAACCTCGCGACCGGCAATGCGCTTGCGTTCACCACCGCGTATGACCTGGGCACGAGGGCTGGTGAGATCACGCAGCGCTTCCAGAACACGCTCGGTGCGGGTCTCCTGTATGATGGTTATGCCGATCGACATCGTGGCAAAGGCTAGCAGGATCAGCGCTTCCTCCAGATTGCCCAAACTGAGATAGACAACGCCGCCGCCAAGCAGGAGCGCCAGCATCGGCTCACGAATGACCTCGAAGGCAATCCGCAGCGGCGTGCGCTGGTTTGACCTCGGCAGTTCGTTGTACCCTTCGGCGACAAGCCTGGCTTGCGCCTCGGCCTCTGAAAGGCCGGAAAACATATCGGCCGTCGAGGTTGGTTGGAACATCTCAACTGTCTCTGTCGGACTATAAGCCAATGTCATGGCCGCCTCTCACGAGACGCTATTTCAGTGCGACAGGAGGACGGGGAGCCGCAGATCCGCGAGAACACCCTCCGTTGCGCCCCCGAGTACAAAGTCCCTGACCCGCGAATGACCGTATCCACCCATGACCAGCAGCTTGCCGCCAATCTTGACGGCATGCTCCTGGAGAGCGGCACCGATCGAACGATCGCCAGCTCGGATCGAACTGCTCTCGACGGTCAGGCCACGCACCCGCAGGCCCTCGGCAAGGCGTTCGCCAATGTCTTTTCCCGGAAGCGGCTTTTCGTCGGTCACACTGATGACGGTGATCCTGGCGGCGCGCTCCAGGAACGGCCGCGCGTCAGCGACCGCCCGTGCCGCCACGCGGCTTCCGTCCCACGCGATGACGACATGGTCGAGCAAACCAACATCCGTAGCTTCGGGAAAAAGCAGCGTCGGCCGGCCTGCGCCGAAGAGTATAGCCTCGGCAGTCATGCGCGCTGTCGGATTGTCCGCGGCTAGGCCGACCAGTGACAGATCGAAATAGCGGCACTGTTCTGCGGCGACATCGCCCATCAGAGCCGGAGGCGCCGCTATCACATGGGTCGTGAGCGGCACCTTGTCTTGTGCCGCCTCCTTGGCAACCACCTCCAGCAAGATTTTGCCTCGCCTGCGGCTGGCCGCCTCGGCTTCTCGAATCTTGCTTGGAAGATCGAGTAGATAGCTCGAAAGCGCGTTCGAAACGTCCGGAATGTCGACATCGACAGCGATTGCATGAAGCACTGCCCCCACCTGCCTAGCAAGTGTCACGGCATTCGAACCGACCTTCACCGTATTCGCCTCGGGATATGTGACTAGCGGGAGACATGTCATGAGTTTCATAGGATTGCGCCTCCGTCCCGTCCGCGGCGAGATAGCCGCAAGCGTTTTTAGCCCAATGGATGGTCCGAGCTTTGATCCACCGCAAATGGTCGGATTGAGGTCCGATCATTGCCTTTATGACCGCGCGTTCGACGAGTTTAGCCAAAGCGTCAAGCCGCGTTGCTGGCGATCGCAAACCGCAAAGCAACTGAATCTCAGATACCGCGCCGGCTTCCGATCAGATTTTCTCTTGTTTTGCCGGAGGGACCGGCTCTCTTGATAACGCCCGAGAATGGCTCGGTGTGGGAGCGACCGAACTTAGCAACGTTAACGAATGACTGCTTCCAGGAAGCCTCAAGCCTCTCAGCAACGTCTGATATCAGGCGCATTGCCGTCCGGCAGCTTTTGGCGGCAAGAGGGCCATCCGGCTCCTGCATTGGAGGCACGGGAGGGAAACTCGACCCTTGGTGGACATTCCCCCAAAGCCCGCCGTCGAATGTTGAAGCTTTATCTTCGCCCATGGTCTATCCGTAGCCATCACCATCCCACACGGAGTTACTCCCCATTGAGCGTAGCCTTTGCCAAGGAGGAAAGTGCTGAGGCAGCGTCGGAAACCATCCTGCCGGCTCGCCCAATTTCCGATCGGATCAACCTCGTCACCGAGGCGGGTCTCAAGATGCTGCATGATGAATTGGCTCGCGCCCGGGGGGCGCTGGAGGCCGCCAGCGTGCTGGACGATGTCAACGAGAGGCGACGGCAGTCGGCGGTTCCGGTTCGCGATGTCACCTATTATGCCGAACGCGTCCGCACGGCTCAGCTCATGCCGGTGCCGACGTCCAATGACGTGATCGCCTTCGGGCACACTGTCACCTTTGCGCGCGATGATGGCCGCACCCAGACTTTCCGCATCGTCGGCGAGGATGAGGCCAGCCCGGCGCAAGCTTCCATATCGCATGGTTCGCCGGTTGCCATCGCGCTGATTGGCAAGAGCGTTGGCGATGTTGTCCAGCTGGGGCAGCGCGAGCTCGAGATCCTGTCCATTTCCTGGTAGACCACCCCTCCTAGTAGACCACCCCCGCCGCCTTTGCCCGCAGATACGCCAGCCCCGCCACCGCCAGATCCCCCACGGCCATCCCCCGGAACACGAATGCCGTGGCCTCGCCCAGGCCCTGCCGCCCCGCAAAATCGCCGCAGACCAGGCCGGTCAGGTCGCCGGCGACCAGCGCTGCGTCGACCAGGGGTTTGGGCATCTGCTTCTCCTGCTCCAAATCGTCGACGACGATGCGGTCGAGGCGGCGCATGGTTGCGGGCAGCCAGGGCAGTGCGAGGTCGGTGATGGCGGTGAAGCTTCCCGGCTTCAGCCAGTTCGCGTCGAGGAACGGTTCGGGTTCGGGCACCAGCGTCACCGTCGACACCACCATGTCGGCGCCCTCCACCGCGGCCCTTGCCGTGTCGCAGGGGATTGCTTCCAGGCCGCGCGACCGCGCCAATTCGCACAGTGCGTCGCGATTGCTTTTGCCGCGGCCGAAGGCGCGGATTTCGCGCAGGGGAAAGAGGTCGGCGAACGCTTCGAGGTGGCCGCGCGCTTGCACCCCGCAGCCGATGAAGGCGACGGACGACGCATCGTGCCTTGCCATGCGCCGGGCGGCGACGGCGCTGAGGCCCGCCGTGCGCTTGGCCGTCACCCAATTGCCGTCGACCAGGGCCAGCGGCAGGCCCGTCTCGGCGTCGAGCAGGCTGATCAGCGAATTGATCGTGGCCAGTCCGCGCGCGGCGTTGCGCGGGTTCACCACCAGCGACTTGGTGGCCAGCACGGATGGCACGGTGGCGACGCCGAGCGTGGCCATGAAGTAGCGGTCGTCGCCCGGCCACACGGCGGCCTTCGGCGCGCACCAGACTTCGCCCCGCCGCTGGCCGACGATCTGGCGTTCGATCTCGTCGACGATTTCAGGCGTCGAGATCGCCAGGCGATCGAGAACCGCCGAGGAGAGATAGGGCAGGGTTTCGGCTGTGTTCATCGTGTCATGTCCCCCGAGGAGACCGTCAGACTACACGATGCGCGCGGGGCCGAAAGCCTCGCGCCGCGAGCGATGTTGCGGCACGCAAGGTCAGGCCGCGCCGCTCAGGCGTCTTGTGGCGGGGTCGAACAGGGCTTCCGCCGCGAGCGTCTGACTGGAATGGGCCGCCTCGTAGGCAAGCGCCTCGGGCGCGGGCAGGGCGGGCGAGAAGAGAAAGCCTTGCGCGACCATGCAGCCGAGCGAGCGCAGGATCAGGCGGTCGGCGTCCGTCTCGACCCCCTCGGCCATGACCTCTATGCCCAGGGTGCGGCCGAGATCGATGACCGTCTTGACCAGCGCCTGGTCCTCGACGGACTTGGCCAGGTCGCGCACGAAATGCTTGTCGATCTTGATCTTGCTGATGCGGCTGTCCTTCAGCGCCACCAGTGTCGAAAAGCCGGTGCCGAAATCGTCGAGCACGATCGATATGCCGGCGTCGGCGAGGCGGCCGATCTTTTCGTCGACCCTTTCGCGGTCGACCGGCGCTTCCTCGGTGATCTCGATCTCGAGCATCGCCGCGGGCAGGTTCCTCGCCTTCAGCATGTCCAGGATCATGTCGTCGACATTGCCGGCCTCGAGCTCGCGCGGCGACAGGTTCATGGCGACCCGGACATCGCCGCGGCCGTTCTTCACCAGGGCCTCGATCATGGCGCAGCAATTGCGGAACACCGTTTCCGTCAGCAGCGGAAGCAGGCCGGTCTCGCGCGCCGCGTTGACGATCTCGGGCGGCGCGATCGCGCCATGGAGCGGGTGCTGCCAGCGCAGCAGCGCCTCGAAGCCGACCACCGCGTTGGTGTCCAGGCGCACCAGCGGCTGGAACCACGAGCTGAGCACGCCGGCCTCGGCGGCGCCGCGCAGGTCGCGCTCGATGCAGTGCTTGCGCTCCAGCGCCTGGTCGAGCCCGGCATCGAAGAGACAGTATTCGTTCCTGCCCTTGCGCTTGGCGGCATAGAGCGCGAAATCGGCCCTCAGCAGCATTTCCGTCAGCCGCGGTTTTTCCGAGATGTAGATGCCGATCGAGGCGCCGACGCGCACGGAGTTCAACTGCGGATCCGGTTGCGCGATGGCCGCGATGAGAGACGAGGCGAGCGCGCCGGCCGCTTGCCGGGATGTCGCGGCGGGGAACAAGAGCACGAACTCGTCGCCGCCGATGCGCGCGATCGTCGCGCCTTGCGGCGCATGGTCCTCGATCCTGCGTGCGACCTTGACCAGCAGATCGTCGCCGATGTTGTGGCCATAGGTGTCGTTGACGGATTTGAAGCCGTCGAGGTCGATCAGCATGGTCACGAACGGGCCGTCGGAAGGCCCGAGCTCACGGATCGCCTGCTCGAGCCCGTACCGGTTGAGCAAGTTCGTCAGCGGGTCGCGCCTGGAATTGCGGTCCATCTCGGCGGCTAATTCCGTCGCCTCGTATTTGAGGCGGCTGGCCTCGCGGAAGCTGGCCTGCCCGATCAGCGCGCTCCTGACCATTCCGCAGAGGAAAAGCACGATGGTGAAAGCCAGCACATAATTCTCGATGCCGCCCTTGGCCGCCACGCATCCGGCGGCGACCAGAAGCGGCATTGTCATGAAATTGATCGGCGCCGGCGCGTATGAGGCCGAGTAGGTGACCGCGCCCGCCGACAGGCCCGAGAGCACGATCAGATAGAGCGGCGCCTGGGCCGTGGTGTATCCGTCCGCCAGCAAGGCCAGGAAAGACCAGGCTATTCCCGACAGCAGGGCCAATGCGCCATAGAGGGACAGCCAGGCGCCGACCCGCCTAGGGTCTCCGTCGGAAATGTTCGGCCGGGAGACGGCAAGCACCAGGCGCGCGCCGTTGATGATGCTGACCGTCGCGAACCACAGCACCGCGTCAAGGCCGCCATGCGAAAGCAACTGCACGAGAAGGACCAGCGCCGACAGCACCGTGCCCACAGGCATGGAAATGAAGATCCCTTTCCTCAGATCAGCGAACTGATCGCGGAGGATCCCCGTTGCCACGGCTTCGCTCTGCCCCTTGGGAGGGGGGCCAGCAAACAAGCGCTCGAAATGCCTTGCCATGACATCGTCGTTAGGACAGCGGAATGAAAATCGTGTTAAGGATTTCAGCGGTTTACGGCTTGCCTTGCAAATAAAGGCAGACGCCGTTCCGCGGCCGAGGTTCGCAATGCCCCCCTCGGTAGCGCCGGGTCATGCGGTCGTTTTCCGGCACCGGCTGGTGGCGGATCAGGCCTTCCAGCGCGCCGACCTCGCGGCCCCTGCGCTCGAGCGGCTATCGAGAGCCATGTTCCCGGCCGCGCAAACGACCCCGGGCAGCGGACCTTGCTTAAACCCTTGTTCTTGGGCTGAATGGCGCAACGCAGCCACCCTGCGAGGGAGGGTATCGAGATGACCCAAGACAGTCCAAGACCACTTGCCGAGATCGCCAGCTATCATGCCCATATCTACTTCGGCGGAGAGGCCGAGCGGCGGCATGCCGAATGGCTGCGTCTTCGCATCGGCGAGCGTTTCCGCGTGCGCCTGGGCAATTGGCACGAGGGGAAAGTCGGCCCGCATGAGCAGGCCATGTACCAGGTCTCCTTCGCCAACGAGATTTTCGGCGCGCTGGTTCCGTGGCTGATGCTGAACCATGGCGGCCTGAGCATCCTCATCCACCCGAATACGCAGAACCCCAAGCGCGACCATCTGGTCGATCCGGTCTGGATCGGCCGGCCGCTGGGGGTGCATGGCGAGGTGCTTCCGGACGAGCATGAGGCGGAAGAGGCGCTGGAGCCGAACACCGAGCCGACGCTGCCGGCGTAGGGCTTGGCCAGCTATCCGTCGCACGGGATCGGGCGTTCGCAAAAAGCCGACAAGTAAGGCGCTGTGCCTAACCGAGCAGCCCCTGGATGGTGGCCGCCACGGCTTGCGGCGCGTACGGCTTGGGCAGGAAGACGCCGCCGCTCGGCATGGCGTCCCGGGTCGGCTGTTGCTTGCCCGAGGTGATGATGATCTTGACCGGCGGCCAGCGGTCGCGCACCGCGGCGGACAAGCGCAGGCCGTCCATGGAGCCGGGCATGTCGATGTCGGTGAACAGGATGGCGATGTCTTGACGGCTTTCCAGTATTTGGATCGCCTGGTCGGCATTGCTCGCCTCCAGCACGCCAAACCCCGCCTCGCGCAGCTCGTCGGCGATGGCGAACAGCAGAAAGGCTTCGTCTTCGACGACGAGGACGGTGACAGGCGTCTGAATGGTCATGGCATGCCTTATGTAGTCAGTACGGTGCTGTCGGCAATTGGGGTGCCGGTGCGTTCAGCACGCATTCGACGCCGTCGGGGTGGTAGTCGATCTTGACCGATCCGCCGAAGTCGGTGCCGAAGACGCGCTCGATCAGGAACCGGCCGAAACCGCGCCGGCTCGGCGGCGTCACCGGCGGCCCGCCGCTTTCGCGCCAGCGCCAGATCAGCCTGATGCCGCCCGAACTCTCGTGCGATGGCTGCAGCGACCATTCGATGACCACCTTGCCTTGCGGGGTCGACAGCGCGCCATATTTCAGCGCGTTGGTGGCCAGCTCGTTGACGGCGAGCGCCAGCGTCAGCGCCATCTTCGGGTTGATCGGCAGGGTCGGGCCGGAAATCGAGATCTGTTCGAGCGGGAAGGTGGCGATGGTGTTGTCGACCACTTCGCGGATCGAGGCGCTGGTCCAGCGGGTCTTGTTCAGTATGTCATGGGCGTTGGCCAGTGCGCGCAAACGCTCGTTGAAGGTCGCGCTCGCGGTGGCGATATCGGTGTTGCGCAGCGTCTGCGAGGCGATGGCCGCGACCATCGCCAGTATGTTCTTGATGCGATGTTCGAGCTCGTGGGTCAGCAGCTCCTGCCGCGCCTGCGCCTCGCGCCGGTCGGTGACGTCCTGCATGACGCCGAACATCTTGACCGGCTTGCCGGTCTCGTCATGGACGAAATCGATGTGGCGCGACAGCCAGCGCAATTCGCCCGTGTCGGGACGCCGGATGCGGTATTCCACGGCGGGCACGGCGGTGCCTTCTTCTCGTGTACGCGGGTTGGAGCGGACATCCTTGTCCTCCGGAATGACGATGTCTTCCAGCACCGAGATGTGCACGCTGTCGCGCGGCGACAGTCCCCAGAGACCCCAGAAGCCCTCGGAGCCGACCACGGTTCCGCTGGCGATGTCGAGTTCGAGGGCCGCGATGCCGGCGGCATTCTGCGACAGCTGCAAGCGGCGCTCGCTCTGCAGCAGGGCCTGTGCCGCCTGCTTCTGGCCGTCGATATCGGTGTTGGTGCCGATCCAGCGCAGTATGGCGCCATCGGCATCGCGGATCGGGACGGCGCGGGCAATGAACCAGCGATAGATGCCGTCATGCCGACGCAGCCGGAACTCGGTTTCGTAGAAGGTGCCGGCGGCCAGCACGTGCTGCCACTTTTCCCCGGCCGCGACGATGTCGTCAGGGTGCACGATGTCGGCCCAGTCATGACCGTCAAGCTCGCCCGGTGTTGCACCGGAATAATCGTAGACGCGCGGGTTGAACCAGTCGAGCAGCCCCTCCGGCGTCGCCGTCCAGACGTGATTGGGCATCGCCTCGGCGAAGGTGCGGAACTGGGTCTCGCTCTGGCGCAGCGCCTGTTCGGCAAGCAGCCGGTCGGTGACGTCGACACCTTGCACGAAGATGCCGAAAACCTCGCCAGCGGGATTGCGCACCGGCTGATAGACGAGGTCGATGAAGCGGTCTTCGATCGCCGCACCCGGCGTGCGCTGCAACTCGGCCCTCAGCGCGTGGCCGACGAATGCCTCGCCGGAGTTGAAAACCTGGTCGAGCAGTTCGAAGAAGCCTTGGCCTTCGACCTCGGGCAAGGCCTGGCGGATCGGCAGGCCGATGATGTCGCGGTGGCCGACGAGCTGCATATAGGCGGCATTGGTCAGTTCGACGACATGCTGCGGGCCGGACAGCATGGCCATGAAGCCCGGCGCCTGTTCGAACATCTGGCGCTGGCGGTCGCGCTCTCCGGCGCGCCAGCGGTCGGCGGCAACCTTGGCGGTGGTCTCGATGACGATGGCAACGACGCCGGCCGGTTCGCCGCTTTCGTCGAGCACCGGCGAATAGTCGAGATCGAGCCAGACCTGTTCGGGCCTGCCGGTGCGGTTGAGCGTCAGCACCTGCTCGCGATAGGCCAGCGTGTCGCCGCCCAGGCACACCTTCATGATGTTGTCGTTGAAGTCGGCGACTTCGGGCCAGCCTTCGCGCACTTTCGAGCCGAGCAATTGCGGATGGCGGCCGCCGGCGAATTCCGAATAGCCGTCATTGTAGATCATGACGCCATCCTCACCCCACAGCATGACGATCGGCACCCTGGAGCGCAGGATCAGCGAGACCGCCGTCTTCAGGCTCTGCCGCCAGACCTCGATCGGTCCGATCGAGGTCTGAGCCCAGTCGAAAGCCGCGATCAGCCGGCCGAGTTCTCCGCCGCCGGCGAGGAAGGCATGATGACGATCTCCTATCGCGTGTGTACTGGTCGCTGGCATGGCGTCTCGTGGATCGGTCGGCGTTTATTCGGGTTCAGTCGGGTCATCGGTAGGATTTCGGGCATCGCCGTCAACGATTGCCCGCCATCGGTCGTCACACCCACGTGACTTCGCGCCACCGGCGCGCCGCCGAACTGTCTCGCGTTCAATGAGATTGTGACCATGCATGCCCCGACCTGCAAAACCCGGGACGGGGCCGATCGGTTCCCGACGCGCGGAAATTTCCTTGGAATACAGGGCCTCGCCGCGCAATGGTCGGCGATTCTACCGAATTTCTTTGCAACCCGTTAATTTGGCCATGCTGTCAATAAGCGTTTGCTAATGCATGCCGGCCGGGACCGCGTGGCGGTTTGGGATAACGGTATGCGCGAAACTGATTGGTTTGGCGCGGGGTACGCAATGACCAAGAATCTCGGCAACGCACGTTATGTGCCGCCCAAGGAAATGAAGGTTTCCTTCTTCGGCAAGGTGGCCCCAGCGCTGTTTCCGCTCGTCGCGGCGGCGCTGGGATACATGATCGGGCGACAGTTCTTCGGCCTGTAGGTTCCGATCGCTCGGCCGAAATATCAGCCACTGATTTCGGCTGCCGCGTCCTCGGCATTGGCATCGGCCCGCTTGACGCGTTCGCTGGCCAGCAGCACGACCGGGCAGGCGACCGCGGCGAGCACGGCTGTCGCCGTGTCGCCGAAGAACAGCTCTTCGCCCGGCCGTTGGGTGACACCCATGACCACCATCGCGGCCCCTTTGGCCACCTCCCTGGCGATCGCCCTGTCCGCCGTGGCTCGCGTGCGGATCGCGGTGTCGACGGCGACGCCGTAGCGGTCCGCGAGATCGGCGACATCCTTGAGCACGGCTTCCTCCCGCCGGTGCGAGACCGTGCCCGGCCCGCTGCCTTGCCTGGCTTGCGAGACATAGAGCACCTTGACGCGGGCCCGGTGCGGCCGCGCCAGCGCCAGCGCGAAATCGGCGGCGCGGCGCGCGACTTCGGTGCCGTTGACGGGGACCAGTATCGTCGTTCCGGCGCGCAGCGCCGGCATCTTTCCATTGGCCTTGGCGCCGTTCAGCACCAGGCAGAGCGGGCCGTCGAAACCACTGCTGATGTCCTTCAGCGCGCCGCTGAAGGTGCCTTTGTCGGTCAGCGTGTTCTCCAGTCCGACCAGCAGAAGCCCATAGCCCTTGCGGGCTTCCGCGGCGATTGTCTCGGCGCTGGCTTGAAGCTCGGTGCGGGCGGTGAGATGGACCTTGTCGACAAGCGTGTCCTCGGCCTTGCTGACGGCCCTCGCACTCCTGGCCGCGCCTTTCTTGACCTCCCTCGACGCCCGCTCCGAACCGTTGTCGCCGAGCTGCCCGGCGAGCTCGCCGTCCTGAAGATGAAGCAGTGTGGTCGGCATGCCGCTGCCGCCGCCGACCAGGCCTGCGAGATAGGCGGTGAACTTGCCGACCGGGCTGTCGTCGACCAGCAGCAGCAGGCGCTCCAGCCTGGAGACGAAGCCGCGCTCGTCGAGCAGTTCGCGCTCGACGCGCTGCTTCTCGGCATGGCCGACCGGCAGGCGGCCGAGCGCCCAGCGCAGCATGGGCGGCATGGCGAGCGTGGTGATGACGGCCATGGTGACGATCATCGTGAACAGATTGTGGGACAGGATGTTCATCGACAGGCCGATGCTGGCGACGATGACCTCGGTCGAGCCGCGGGCGTTCATGGCGCTGCCGACGGCGGTGGCTTCCTTCAGCGACATGCCGGCCAGCCGGCCGCCGAGGAAGGCGCCGCCGAACTTGCCGATGCTGGCGATGGCGACCAGTGCCACAGTCAGCAATGCCAGCGTCGGATCGGTGAGCACGGTGAGGTCGGCGGACAGGCCGGCCATGCCGAAAAACACCGGCATGAACAGCGCGGTGATGACGCCGCGCAGCTGGCTCTCGATGTGGTCGGACAGGATCGGCGATTCCCCGACCAGTATGCCGGCGACGAAGGCGCCGAGCACCGTGTGGACGCCGATCAGGTTGGTGATCAGCGCCATCACGCCCATGATGATGAGGATGACCGTGATGACGGCATATTCGCTGCGGAAAGAGTCGTTGCTCCAGCGGATCAGCGTGAAGACAAGCCGGCGGCCGACGGTGAAGGAGAACACCATGAACAGCGCCACCGAGACCACGGTGGTGATGAGCGGCACGACCTGCAGGCTGCCATGGGTGGCTATGCCGAAGGTGATCGCGATGACCAGCCAGCCGATCGTGTCCTCGATGATGGCCGAGGAGATGATGACCTGGCCGAGATTGCGGCGCATGAAGTTCATCTCGCGCACCACCATGGCGACGATCTTGACCGAGGAGATCGACAGGGCCGTGCCGAGGAACAGTCCCGCGACGACGCGCTGCCGCGGGTCGGGCAGCAACGAGTCCGGCAGGAAATGCGCCAGCGCGAAGCCGAAGGCGAAAGGCACGACGACGCCGGTGATCGAGATCGAAAAACAGGCCGCCCCGACGCGGCGCACCAGGCGCAGATCCGTCTCCATGCCGGTCAGCAGGAGCAGCAGCAGGATGCCGAGCTGGGACACCGCATCGATCATGCCCTTCTGCGCCGGATCGCTGGAGAAGATCAGGTGCTGGGCGTCGGGCCATATCCAGCCGAACAGCGAGGGGCCGAGCAGAATGCCGCCGATCAGCTGACCCATGATCGCCGGCTGGCCGTAGCGCTGGAAGATTTCGCCGAGGCCGCGGCCGACCAGCAGGAGAAGCACGATCTCCGCGACGAACAGGCCCTCGGCCGAGCCGCCCATGCCCGAGGCATGTCCGGGCGGCTGGGCGGCGAAAGCGCTGCTTGCCGGTGCCAGGGCAAGGGTAGCCAGCACGAGGGTGGCCGCGAGACGGCCTGACGTCGTTGCCGGTTGCCGGTTGCCGGTTCATGGGTTCCCTCAAGCGTCGCGGCGGACTGACCATGACAACGCATGGTCGGCCTTTGCGTTGCAGCCGCCCGTTGCCGCATTTGGAAGTTATCGAGGTCAGACGTGGACATCACCGAAGGTGAGCTCGCCGTCGCCGCCGGACGCGAAAAGGACGATGGCGAACAGCCAGGCATAGAATGCAGCCACGCCGACCACGATCACCATGCCAGGAATGGGGCCAAGGGCGGCGCTGTCGACGGCATAGCGGAGCGAGCCGACGAAGCCGGTCCCGGCACCCCCGACCTGAAGGCTGGGCGTCGATATTTTCAGCACCCATGCCAAGAGCAGGATCAGGAAGAGGTAGATGTAATTGCGGCGCAGGCGCCGCGCCAAGGCGGCGCGTTGCGACAGCAGGAATTTCGGCGCGCGCAGGCCTTCGCCGACGATAAGCAGCCAATCCGATGCGAAGTCGGGTTGCGGGGAGAAGATCTGCGCGAAATAGTGGCGCTCGAACTGGCGCACGCGGGCGCGGTAGAAGTCGAAGAAGCGGTAGCGGCGCGCCTCGATCCACAAAAGCAGCAGGATCAGCAGCATGGCGAACAACAAGACGCCATGATGGGCGCTGGCCGTCGACAGTGAGACCGAGAGCATCGCTGCCACCACGGTGATCGCCCAGTTCGTGGTCCTGTCGAGCCGATCGCGCCAGCCCGCCATGCGCGCGATTTCGGCGCGATGGAAATGCGACAGCGTGTTCACGCGCTCCGTCGATGAAAGGACGGGACCCGCGGGCGTCGCCGACGCATCGTTCATGGCATCCTCCGGCAAGGACTAAAACAGTTTGCCGGCAACATTGTTCCCCTGGGTCACCTGGCGTGATTGTAAGAACGCCCGGTCATTCCGGCCCGCCGATCCAGTCGACCAGCAGGGCGGCGGCGCCAAAGACTGCGCTGATGGCGCACACGCAAGTCCAGCCGCCCCAAGTCCAGGCAACTCCGGCCAGCAAGGAGCCGATGGCGCCGCCGATGAAGAAGATGCCGACGAACAGGCCGTTGAGCCGGCCACGTGCCTCGGGCTGAAGCAGATTGACGGCACGGCGGCCGAGCGTCTGGTCGCCGGTGACGCCGATGTCAAGCAGCACGGCGCTGATGCCCATCAGCGCCAGCAATTGCCATGACGCTTCGGACTGAGAGGCGCCGGCCCAGGCGGCGAGTGCCATCGCGCCGATCAGCACGAGGTGACAGACGATGGTGGCGGATCGCGTCCAGCCATGGTCGCCGGCGCGGCCGAACAAAGGCGTGACCACGGCGCCGCCGGCGCCGACGAGCGCGAAGAGGGCAATGCCGCGCTGGCCAAGGCCGAAGGGCGGCTGTGCGAGGCGCAAGGCGACCGCCGTCCAGAACAGGCTGAACGCCGCCATCACCAGCGCCGCGGTCAGTGCGCGCCGCCGCAGCACCGGCTCGTCGCGCAGCAGCCCGAACAGTGAGGCAATCAGCGCGCCATAGGTCGATTTCGCCTCCGGACGCCGCTGCGGCAAGGTGAAGGCGAGCACGCCGGCGAGCAAGACGAGCGCGGTAGCATTGAGGCCGTAGAAGGCGCGCCAACCCCACGCGTCGGCGACGAGGCTGGCCAGCGGCCGCGCCAGCAGGATGCCGATCATCAGCCCGCTCATCACATCGCCGATGACGCGGCCGGCCTCGCCGGGCGGCGCCATCGAAGCGGCGATCGGCACAAGGATCTGGATCGCCGAGCAGGCAGCGCCGAGGATGAACAGGACGATCAGCAGCGAGGCGATGGTGGGCGCGAAGGCAGCGACGCCCGCCGCAAGGGCGGCCGCGGCCAGCATGCGCAGGATCAGGGCGCGATTTTCGGTAAGGTCTGCCATCGGCACCAGGAAGAACAGGCCGGCGGCATAGCCGAGCAGCGTGGCCATGGCGACGAGGCCGACGCTGGCGGCGCTGGCGCCGAGCGACCGGCCGATCAGCCCGACCAGTGTCTGCGGCGCGAACAGATTGGTGACGATGATGCCGGTGGAGGCGGCGAAGAGCAGCGTCTGCGGGCCGGTGATGGTGCCGGCGGGCAGCCGCTCGCACAGCTGGCCATCATTGGTATCAGGCATGGAGTCCTCAGGAAGTTGCATATTGTGGGAGGACTTTATGCCGAAGCATTATCATGCTACAATTCAATCAATTTGATAATGATTATGCGAGATGTGCATGAACATCCATGACCTCGAAGCCTTCATCGCCGTGGTGGAAACCGGCTCGATCGTCGGCGCCTCGGCTAGGCTCAACCTGACGCAGCCGGGCGTCACGCGCCGCATCCAGAATCTCGAGGATGGGCTGGCGACAGCGCTGCTCGACCGCCAGTCGAAGCCGCTGAAGCCGACGGCGTCCGGGCGCGAGGCCTATGAGCATGGAAGGCGCGTGCTGCGCTCGCTGGAGGATCTCAGGGCGGGCGTGTCGCCGCAAGGCGAGGTCAAGGGCGAGTTCCGCCTGGGCGTCATGCCCTATCTCTCCGACGCGGCACTTGCGCTGCCGCTCGACACTTTGCGCGCCGCCTTTCCGCAACTGACGCTGCGCGTCACCTCGGGCTGGTCGCCAAGGCTGGTGGAGCAGGTGGCGCGCAGCGAACTCGACGCCGTGGCGGTGTGCCTCGCCGAAGGCCTGGCGCCGCCCGACGAGCTGGTCTGCGACGATCTCGGCGCGCAATCGGTGCTGCTGGTCGCATCCCCCAGCCTCGGCGTGCCGAAGCCGGCGAATCTCGCCGACCTGTCGCGCTTTGCCTGGGTGATGAACGAAAACGGCTGCGGGTTTCGTGCCTTCATCCGTCAGAGTTTCGAGGCGGCCAGACTGCCGTTCCAGGTCGGGGTAGAGGCGCTCAGCGTCGACCTCAGAATGTCGCTGGTGGCACGCGGCCATGGCATCGGCATCGTCACGCCCGGCGCCTTTGCCGACAGCCGCTGGCGCGACAAGGTCGAGGTCATCGACTGCCCCGACTTCAAACCGCAAGTGCGCGCCTGGCTGCTGCACCGGCCGCCGGCGGGACGGCTCGCCCGTCCGATCGCGCTGTTTCGAGATGCGCTGATCGACGGGCTGAAGGTGCCGATGCCGCTGGTGTCGTAGGGAGGCTAACGACCAACTGGATGTGCACCTTCTACCAGTCGCAATGACGGTCGACATCGCCGACGATCACTTTGCATTACCAGGTCTTGACCCCTCCGCAACGAACCCCAGATCGACCATGCCGCCGCCAGATGAGCCGGTGCAGACGCGGGCGTCAGCTCCATGGGCGGCGGTCTTGTGACCGTCGAACTCGGGCATCATGTGCCGGAGGCCATGACATTGCGGGAGACCCGCGACCGGGCGAGGGCGTTCCCAAAGGTTGAGTGGATCGGACCAGAAGCAGAGCGAAAACAGCAGCGCAGATGGGGCGAGGAGCGATGCCGGCTTCAGACGGCGCGGTGTCCTCCGGAGCATCGCAGCCAGAGCATACAAACGTGCCAGAAACAGGATCAAGGAAGGAGAAAGTGCAATGACCATTCGTGATCTCATGCCGTGGGGCCGCGATACCAGCCAGTCTGCGACCCTCTTTCGCGAAGGCGATCGGGACCCGTTCATGGGCCTACATCGCGAAATGAGCCGCCTGGTCGACGACATGTTCCGCGGCTTCGAGTCGCGGCTTCCGTCCATGGGCAGGTTCTCTTCGGCCGGCACCGGTTGGCCCAGCGTGGAAATCTCCGAAACGGACAAGGAGATCCGCGTGACAGCCGAGATACCCGGCATGGAGGAGAAGGACATCGAGGTGTTGCTCGATGATGGCGTCCTGACGTTGCGCGGCGAAAAACACTCCGAGACCAACGATAAGGAGCGTCAGTTCACCGAGCGGTTCTATGGCCGCTTCGAACGTCGCATTCCGATCGGCTTCGAAGTCGCGGAGGACAAGGTCGCCGCCGACTTCCGCAATGGCGTACTGTCCGTGAGCTTGCCGAAGTCCGAGAAAGCGCAGAGCAAGGCAAAGCGCATCCCCATCGGCGGCAAGAGCACCAAACACTAGAGCAGACCTGCCGGGCGTGCGTGCCGCGCACGCCCGGCATTGACCGGCGGATTTCGCGCCGGTCGCCCTTGAGAATCCCCCAGCCTTCGGCAACATGGCGGCAAGGCTGGGAGCGCAAGGGATGAACAAGGCCATTTCCGCCGCACCGGGCAAGGCCCCACCGCGCAAGGCGCCGATGGCGCTGACCGAGGCGCTGGTGGCGCGGACCATGCGGGTGGTCGAGGATGCCGGGCCGACGCCGGGCATGATCCATATGCAGGACGCCGACTATGCGCGGTTTCGCGACGAGATCCTGGCCTCGGCACCGCCCGGACCGCTGAAGCTGTTCGCCTATGGCTCGCTGCTGTGGAAGCCGGCCGGCGAGGTGCGGGGTGGCGAACGCGCGGTGGCGCGCGGCTGGCACCGGTCGTTCTGCTTCACGGTGCAGCGCTTTCGCGGCACGCTCGAACAGCCCGGCCTGATGATGGCGCTCGACCGCGGCGGCCAATGCCAGGGCATGGTGTTCGAAATCGCCGAGCCGGTTGCCGCCAATCTCGAAGCGTTGCTGCGCCGCGAGATGACCATCCTGCCCGCCGTCAACGTGCCGCGCTGGCTGCAGGTCAGCACGGAAGGCGGGATGAGCCAGGCGCTCGGCTTCGTCGTCGATCCCGCCAATCCGCGCTATGCCGGCAAGCTCGACAAGTCCGCGGTCGCGGCGACTTTGGCCAGGGCCGTCGGCCACTGGGGTTCGGGCGCGCAATATCTGTTCGAGACGATCCGCCATCTCGACGCCTGCGGCATACGCGACCGCAATCTGTGGCAGTTGCAGGAACTGGTGGCGCAGGAGATTGGGCGCGACCATGCGGCTGTCTAGCCGTTCGCGGGTCTACCGGGGACCGTGCGAACCAGGAAATCCCGAAAGCTTTCCGGCGGCTTGCCCGTAAGCGTGGTGAAATCGCTGGAGGTCGAGGTGTAACGGCCCTCGGCGATCGAGGCGCATAGTGTGGCGAAAGCCTGTGGCCAGGGGGTGTCGAGGCGCGCCGACGCCGAGACCAGACAGTCGCTGAGGGCGCAGGGACGATAGCGCAGGGCCGTGCTGTCGCCTCGGCATAGAAGGCAGCGATCGCGTCGAAGCCCTGCGCCCGATCTCCGGTGATTGTGTAGAGGGTGCGGGATGTGTCGGTCTTTGCCGCCACAGCGGCGACTGCCGCCGCCACGTCGTCGCGCGAAACCGGCGCGACCAGGCCCTGTCCGGCAGGCAGCGCCAATTCCCCCGAGGCGGGCGCAAGCCAGGTGTCGAGAATGAAATCGCTGTAGAGGCCGCAGCGCAGGATGGTCGAGGGCACGCCACAGGTGGCCAGCCGGCGCTCGGCGTCACGGTAGACCGGTGCGTAGTAGAAGGGCGAGGGTTCACCGATATCGACGATGCTGGTGAAGGTGATGTGGCGGACACTGGCGGCCGCTGCGGCCGCGATGGCGTTGGCGTGATGGCACATGACCGCCTCCGCAGCGCCATCGCTTGAAATCAGGACCAGCTCGTCGATGCCGGTGAAGGCCGTCTTCAGCGCCGAGGCATCCTCATAGTCGCCGACGCGCAGCGCTGTTTCCCGGGGCAGGCGCCCTTGCGCGGCCTCAGGCTTGCGGACCAGCGCGGCCACCTCGTGGCCTGATGACACCAGCCTCGAGACGACCGCGCGTCCGACATGGCCGGTGGCTCCGGTGACGAGGATCATCAGGGTGCTCCATCTTCTGCTCAGTCCAGTCTTGTGCCAGTCCAATCTTGCACTTGACGAACATATATCCCTGCGGTTATACGTCAACCAATAGCCAACGGGTTATCGATCTGACATGCCGGATACCCATGACATGCTCTTCAGGACGCTCGCCGACCCGACCAGGCGGGCGATCTTCGAACGGCTGTGCCGCCAGGGCGAGCAGACGGTGGGAGCGCTGACGAGCCAGTCCGGCGTCTCGCAGCCGGCCGTGTCGAAGCATCTGGGCGTGCTCAAACAGGCCGGGCTGGTGCGCGACCGCCACGAGGGTCGCCAGACGCATTACAGCGCGCAGCTTGGCGCGCTGGCGCCGCTGATGGACTGGACACGCGAGATGGCCGGGTTTTGGGAGGCTCGGTTCGATGATCTCGAGGATTTGCTCAAAAGGATGGACCAGTGAACGATAGTGCCACTGAAAACCGCACTGTCGTCGTCGAGCGGCAGATTTCCCATCCGCCGGAAAAACTTTGGCGCGCGCTGACGCAACCGCATCTGATCGAGGAGTGGCTGATGAAGAACGATTTCAAGCCCGCTGTCGGCCACCGCTTCAACATCAGCGCCGATTGGGGCGGCGTGCTCGACTGCGAGGTGCTGGCGGTCGAGCCGAACAAGACGCTGTCCTACACCTGGAACCTTGCGCATCAGGATCCGGCCTTCGATCTCAGGAGCGTGGTGACCTTCACGCTCACCCCGACGCCAACCGGAACGCATCTGCGCATGGAACAATCCGGCTTCCGGCCCGAGCAGCGGCGCGCCTATGGCGGCGCCAAGATGGGTTGGCCGCAATTCTTCGAGAAGCTGGAGCAGCTTCTCGACCGGACGGACTGAAATCCACCGGCCGATTTGAAAAACCGAAGCTGACTTCACCGGGCGGCCCACCGCCAGCAAAACCTATGGAGAAAGACGATGAAGATCAAACTGACCAGCATCTATGTCGACGACCAGGAAAAGGCGCTTGCCTTCTACACCGGCGTGCTCGGCCTGACCAAGAAGGCCGATTTCAGCAATGGGCCGTTCCGCTGGCTGACGGTCGCCTCGCCGGACGAGCCCGAGGGCACAGAGCTGCAGCTGGCGCTCAACGACAAACCGGCGGCCAAGGCCTACCAGCACGCGATGTTCGAGCAGGGTCAGCCGGCGGTGATGTTGTTCACCGACGACATCAAGGGCGATCATGAGCGCATCAAGGCGCGCGGCGGCAATTTCGCCATGGCGCCGACCGAGGTGACCGGCTCGACCATCGCCAAGCTCAACGATGGCTGCGGCAATCTCATCCAGATCACGCAGCTGGCGCGCTGGTAGCGCGCCCGGTTTTCACACATTTTTACGGGAGGTAAAATTGGACTGGAGCAAATGGATCAGGCAGGCGCATCGCTGGCTGTCGATCATCTTCACGGCGACCGTCGTCGCCAATTTCGTCACCATGGCGTTTGGACAGCCGCCCGCCTGGGTGGTTTATTCGCCACTGCCGCCGCTCGTCCTTATGCTGTTCAGCGGCCTCTATATGTTCGTGCTGCCCTATGTCGCGAAAGGACGCAGCGCACAGCGGGCCAACGGATAGGAGGAAGCGCATGGCCAAGTCGACGGCCGCCAAGGCTGAGCCGAAGCTGCTTTCGGGCGGCAATCCGCAGATCGCCAAGGGCTACGGCGATGCTCCCGTGCGGGCCTATATCGCGGCCATGCCGGGCTGGAAGCGCGAGATCGGCGGGCGGCTCGATGCGCTCATCGAGCGCGCCGTGCCCGGCGTGCATAAGGCGGTCAAATGGAATTCGCCTTTCTACGGCGTCGAAGGCGAAGGCTGGTTCGTCAGCTTCCATTGCTTCACCAGATACATCAAGGTGGCCTTCTTTCGCGGCCTGTCGCTGGATCCGGTGCCGCCGGGCGAATCCCGGAGCCGGGACACGCGCTACCTCGACATCCACGAGGACGACGCGTTCGACGAGGCGCAATTCAGCGCCTGGGTGAAGCAGGCCAGCCAATTGCCTGGCGAGCGCATGTGAGCGCGCTATTGTTCATGGTTTGAGGAGAAACAGCATGACCGGATCGCAGGAGAGCAAATCTGCCTCCGAACTGATCGACGGCAGGATCAAGGAACTCGTCGACTGGCGCGGCGACATGCTGGCCCAGCTGCGCGCACTCATCCATCAGGCCGACCCCGATGTGATCGAGACCTGGAAATGGCGCGGGGTTCCCGTCTGGGAGCATGACGGCATGATCTGCACCGGCGAGACCTACAAGAGCATCGTCAAGCTGACCTTCGCCAAGGGTGCTGCGCTGCCCGATCCCGCGCGCCTGTTCAACTCCAGCCTCGACGGCAATACGCGGCGGGCCATCGATTTTCAGAAGGGTGAGGAGGTCAATGAAGAGGCGTTGAAGGCGCTCGTGCGGGCCGCCGTGGCGCTGAATACTTCCAAGGCTCGAAAGTAACTGCGTCATGGGCAGTTATCCTACGGTCGACGTTAGCGCTGCCCCTCACTGTCCTGCCGGACATCTCTCCCCGTAAACGGGGCGAGAGGGCCTGGCCGCAACGCCGGCGCATTTTCTGCAACGCTGGCGATTGGCGAAATCGGCCACAACAGCGTCCCTCGCCCCGTTTACGGGGAGAGCATGCCGGCAGGCAGGTGAGGGGCAGCGCCGGCGTTGGAAGTTGTGGCGATTTCGACGCCCACGCGACCATGGGATCTGCCGGAAGGCAGCTGCTGATATCGCCTCGCACACCGCAAACCAGCCGTGTTTACGATCTGGGAAGCTTGACGGTGCTAGATAGCGCCGGATGATGGCTGGCCGCCTTGGCCGGCCCCCGGATGGATTTGCCATGAACAGCCCGATGCGCATGCCGTGGGTGGACACGGCCAAAGGCCTCTCGATCATCCTCGTGGTCATGATGTACGCGGCCTACAACACAGGCGAGTACACGGGCGGCGTCGGCTTCCTGCACTATGTCATCGGCTTCGCGACGCCGTTCCGCATGCCGGAATTCTTCCTGATCTCCGGCCTGTTCCTGTCGCAGGTGATCGACCGGCCGTGGCGGCGCTACATCGACCGGCGCGTCGTCCACTATCTCTATTTCTACGTGCTGTGGGCGATCATCTCGATCGGGCTCAAGATCGGCATCTTCAGCCGCGATCCCGCAGGCATGCTGCACGATCTGGCAATGGCCGCCGTCCAGCCCTATGGCGTGCTGTGGTTCATCTACATGCTGGCGGTATTCGGCCTTGTGGCCAAGCTCTTGCGGCAGTTCGGCGTGCCCGCCTGGATTGTCATCCCGTGTGCTGCCGCATTGCAGATGTGGGCTCCGCATCCGGACAGCTATGCGGTCGAACAGTTCGCGGCCTATTTCGTGTTCTTCTATGTCGGCTTCGTCATGGCGCCGCTGGTGTTCCGGCTCGTCGAATGGACACAGCCCCGCCCGATGCTGGCCGTCGCCGGTCTGCTCTTGTGGGCTGTCGTCAACGGCCTGCTCGTCTATTCGCCGGGCTATGCCATGCAACCGGTCGGCATGCAGATGGGGCTGGCGGCGTGGCCGCCGCTGCATCTTACTCTGGCCGTCGCCGGTGCGGTGGCGCTGTGCGTGCTTGGCGGCTTGCTGTCGCAATTCGCCTCGATGGAATGGCTGCGCTGGCTCGGCGAACATTCGCTGGTCGTCTATGTCGCCTTCACCATTCCGATGTCGCTCTTCCGCGGCGCCGCACTGGCAAGCGGCCTGCTGACCGACACCGGCATGCTCAGCCTGACGGTACTGCTGGTCTCGATCATCAGCCCCGTCGTACTCTATCTCATCATCCAGCGCGTCGGCTTCGGCATGTTCCTGTTCGAGCGGCCGGCCTGGGCGCATATCGACAACAGCGCGCCGCTGGCGGCACCGAGCGCGGCGCTGCCTGCTGCCGCCGCTCAATCAAGCCGGACATAGCCGAGCCTGAGCAATTCCAGGAAAAGTGTGAAGCGGTTTTCCGTCCGGAATTGCATCAAAACAAGAGCCTCAGCCGTCCCGCAGCCACACCAGCATCTCGCCGGGCTCGCGATTGTCCCAGGCGTAATAGGGGATGGCGGTCAGGCACGTCTCGACGCTGGCCGGCGGCTCACGTCGGTAGAGCCCGTCCTGCCAGCCGTCGCCGGCATCGGCCCGCGCCGTGGCTGAAAGCGTCACCACGCCGCCCAGCAGTTCGGGCGCTTCATGCGCCTCGATGCCTGCCGTGCGCGGCAGGGTCAGGCGATGCAGCCGGCTGTCATTGTCCGATGCCTCGACGCAGTAGATCAGCGGCCCGCGCGACAGCGCGACGCGGCCGGCATCCTGCCGGACCTCCGGATTGGCGTAGAGCCGCTCGATCGGCATTTCGAGGTCGAGCCGGACGCGGTCGCCCTTTTTCCAGCTGCGCCGGATCGCGGCATAGCCGTCGCTGGTCATGTCTTCGAGGTCGACCGCCTCGCCATTGATCTCAAGCGTCGCGCTGCTGCTCCATGCCGGGATGCGCAGATGCAGCGTGAACTCCAAGGGCGCTTGCGGTTCGACCGTGATCTCGACCGCGCCGTCCCAGGGATAGCGGCTCGCCTGCGTGAGCTGCACCGGCGTACCCGCAATGTCGAAGCGGGCGGTGGAGTCGCCGTAGAGATGCACGGCCAGCGCATCGTCCGCCAGGCTGTAGAAATAGCTGCCGATCGAGGCGACCATGCGCCCGACATTGGGCGGGCAGCAGGGGCAGCGGTGCCATTTCCACCTGTTGTGCCGGCCCCGGCTTTCCAGCGGGTTCTCGTAGAAGAACAGCGAGCCGTCGAGCGACAGGCCGGAGATCGAGCCATTGTAGAGCGCGCGCTCCATCATGTCGGCGTAGCGGGCGTTCGGCCCCATGCCGAGCATGCGGCTTGCCCAGAACACGAGGCCTACCGCCGCGCAGGTCTCGGCATAGGCGCTCTCATTGGGCAGGTCGTAGTCGCTGGTGAAGCCCTCATTGTGCGCCGACGGGCCGAGCCCGCCGGTGATGTAGAGGTTTTTCGTGGTGAGGTCGTCCCACAACCGGTCGAGCGCGACGCGCAGGCTATCGTCGCCATATTCGGTCGCGATGTCGGCCATGCCCGAATAGAGGTACATGGCCCGCACCGCATGGCCGACGACCTTGTCCTGTTCGCGGACCGGTCTGTGCGACTGGCTGTATTCATAGGTCTTGAAATGATAGGCCTTGGGGTCGGCGCCACGGGCGCGCGCTTCCTCGTCGAAATAATGCGGCTGTTGGCCACGCTGGTCGATGAAGTACTTCGCCAGATCCATGTATTTCTGCTCGCCCGTCACCCGCGCCAGCTTGACCAGCGCCAGCTCGATCTCCTCATGGCCGCAATAGCCCTTCTTTTTGCCGGGCTCAGGCCCGAGCACCGAGGCGATGTGGTCGGCGTAGCGGCACATAGTGTCGAGCAGCTTGCGCTTGCCCGTCGCCTGGTAGTAGGCGACCGCGCCTTCGATCAGGTGGCCGGCGCAATAGAGCTCGTGGCAGTCGCGCAGGTTGGTCCAGCGCTTGCCGGGCTGGATGCGCTGGTACCAACTGGAGAGATAGCCGTCCTCCTGCTGCAATTTGCCGTACATGTCGATGACGGCGTCGATCTTCTTCTCCAGTTCGGGGTTCTTGCGCCGGTAGAGCGAATAGGCTGCGGTCTCGATCGTCTTGCCGAGATCGGAATCCCAGAACATCTGCGTCGTCACCGTCGAGCCGGTGAATTCGGCGCCCTGGCGGTCCGCTTCATCGGGCGAAGGCGAGTGGAAGGGGATGACGATGCCGGGCGAGGGGCGGTCCGGATCGATCTGCTCCAGCATGCGCGCCTCGACGCAGCGCTCGTAAAGGATGTCGGCGGTGCGGGTCGCCACCGCGTCGGCGCGGTCGCCCCAGAAGCCGTGCACATCGACCTGCGGCACCGGCAGCGGCCGGAAGGCGAGTTTCGGCTTTTCCTTCGTGGCGGGGCGGGGGGATGGCGATGCGGTCATGAACTCACTCCATTCAGTCTGTCTATTTAACGGCCCCGGCCATCAGGCCGCGGATGTAGAAGCGCTGCAAAGCAAGGAACAGGATGAGGCACGGCACCATCATCACGGTGACGCCCGCCTGCACGGCGCCCCAGTCGATGGCGCCGAAGCGGCCCGACTGCAGTGCCGTCATCATCACCGGCAGCGTGAATTTGGACTGGTCGGTCATCAGCACCAGCGCGGCGAGGAACTCGTTCCAGGCGCCGAGGAAGGCGAACAGCGCGATGGTGACGACGCCCGGCCAGACCAGCGGCAGCATCACCTTCAAAAGCATGGTGGCGTTGCCGGCGCCGTCCATGCGCGCAGCCTCCTCGATCTCGCGCGGCACGGCGTCGAAGGCGTTGCGCATCATGAAGATCGAAAACGGCAATTGCAGCGTCACATAGACGCCGACCAGGCCAGTCAGCGTGTTGTGCAGGCCAAGCTTGGTCAGCACCAGGAAGATCGGCGTCAGGATCGACTGGAACGGGATCATGATCGTCGACAGGATGAGGACGAAGAACAGGTCCTTGAACGGAAAGCGGAAGCGCGAAAAGCCGTAGCCGGCCAGCACGCTGACGATGACCGACAAAAGGACGGTCATCACCGAGACATAGATGCTGTTTTGCGCCGAGGCCCAGAGCCCGTCGCCGAAGGAGTTGAGCGTGGCATAGTTTTCCAGCGAGAAGCCCGTGGTCGGCCATGGCGGCAGCGGCGGCAGGCGCGCCTCGGCCGCCGGCTTGAAGGCCGACAGCGCCGTCCACACGATCGGCGCGACGAACAACACCGAGGCGATGATGCCGGTGGAGTGCCTGGCGAGGCGGGCGGCAAACTTGCCCCTGGCTGAAATCGCCTGAGCCATCAGTCGAGCCCCTCGGGCTTGCGCAGCAGCCACAGCTGGATGAGGCTGAGCGCCACCAGGATGACCAGCAGCACCATGGAGAGTGCCGCGCCATAGCCGAGCTTGAACGACACGAAGGACTGGTTGAAGATCCAGTAGACCGCCGTCAGCGTCTGGTTGCGCGGCCCGCCGCGCAGGATGATGTAGAACTGGTCGAAGGCAAGGATTGAGCCCGCGACCGACAGGATCAGCGCCAGCGCCAGCGTGCGGCGCATCAGCGGCAGCGTGATCGCCCGGAACCGCGCAAACGGACCGGCGCCGTCGATCACGGCGGCCTCCTGCAGGTCCTGCGGGATCGATTGCAGGCCGGTCATCAGGATGATCATGGTGAAGCCGGCGACCTTCCACACCACCATGGCGATGATCGACCAGAAGGCCGGCTGGAAGGTGGCGAGCAGGTTGAACTTCCTGTCGATGAGGCCGAGGTCGTAGGCGGCCGGGCTGAACAGGCCGGAATCGACGTTGAGCAGCCATGACCAGAGCAGGCTCGCCGAAGCGAAACCAACCACCGCCGGCATGAAGAAGAACGTGCGGTAGAGGTTGGTTAGCGGCCGCGGCTTTTCGATGAAGATCGCTAGGGGAAAGGCGACGGCGAAGATCGCGATGGTGACGACCACCGTGTAGTAGCCGGTGAATTTCAGGGCATTCCAGAACCTGGTGTCGCGCAGAATCGCCCAGTAATTGTCGAGGCCGATGAAGGCATGCTCGCCCATCAGCGGCCAGTTGTGCAGCGACATCCACGCCGTCATGCCGAGCGGGATGACGAAGAACACCATGACCAGCGCCACGGCCGGCGCGACATAGATGAGGCCGATCCATTGCCGGCGTCCGGCGCCGACGAGTTTTCGGGCGCGGGGCGGGGCGGCGGTGCTTGCGGCGATGGTGGTCATGCTTTGCCTGTTCTTACGTCGGATCCAATTGGACGCCCTACCTCCCCCTTGTGGGGAGGTCGGACCGCAGGTCCGGGTGCGGGACTGGCGCTGACCCCCACCCCGCTGCTTCGCAGCGACCCTCCCCACAAGGGGGAGGGTAAGGAATTGCCGGCCACCCGCCCAGGGAGAAAGGCGGGCGGCCGGCAGGCGGCCGCTACTTCTGCGGCGCCTGGTCGATGATCGACTGCATGGTCTCCTGCGCGTTGGCGATGGCGCCATCGACATCGTCGCCGAAGAAGACCTCGTTGATCATCTGCGTCCACGGGCCGTTGGCGGAGTTGATCAGATCGTTGAACACCACCGAATAAGGCGTCTTGCCCTTGGCCATGGCCTCGGCGGCGATCTGGTAGCGCGGATCGAGATCCTTCAGCGCATCCTTGGCGATGTCGCCGCGCACCGGCAGGCTGCCATATTTGGCGAGGATGGTCTGGCCTTCCAGCGAATAGGCGAAATCCAGGAATTCCTTCACCACGGCGAGCTTCTTGGTGCCCTTGGTGACGACGAAATTGTCGCCGCCGGCGAAGGACGACCAGCCGCCATCCTTGCCCGGCAGGAAGGTGACGCCGTAATCGACATTGGGATACTGGGTGTTGAGCGCACCGATGGCGAAGGCGCCGGAGGGCGAGATGCCGATATTGCCGGCGGCGAAGGCGGCAAAGAAGTTCGCGCCGGTGTCGGTCTGCGCGCCTGCCGGCACCAGATCCTTCTTGACCATCGAGCGGTAGAGATCGATGGCGCCGCGCAATTGCGGGCTGTCCAGCGTCGCCTTGGAGCCGTCCGCGCTCAGGATGTCGCCACCAGATGCCCAGATCAGCGGCGTGAAGGTGAAGATGTTGCAGCCGCCGCAATTGCCGGAGAAGTAGAAGCCCTTGATGTTGCCGCCGAGCGCATTGACCTTCTCGGCGTCGGCGGCGATCTCGGCCCAGTTGGTGGGGCCTTTTTCAGGGTCAAGGCCGGCCTGCTTGAACAGCTTCTTGTTCCAGATCAGCACCGAGGCGTCGGCCGAGAAGGGCAGGCCGTAAATGTGGTCCTTGTAGGTGCCGGTCTTGACATGCGCCGGCGACAGGCTGGCGAAATAGGGCAGGGACTTGGCCCAGTCGGTGATGTCCTCCAGCTGGCCGGCGGCGGCGAAGGAGGGGGTGTAGATGAGGTCGAGCGACAGCGCGTCGGGCGCCGTGCCGCCGGCGGCGGCCGCGCCATATTTCGGGATGATCTCGGCATTGGGGATGATGTCGAGCTTGATCTGGTCCTTATGTGCCTTGTTGTAGGCGTCGACGATGCGCGGCATGAAATTCGAGCCGTCGGCCCGCACCCAGATGTTGGCGGTGTCGGCGACGGCAGCGCCGAGACCGCTGCCCAGAACGGCAGTGGCCAGGGCCAGTTTGGCAATCAGGTTCCTCATGTTTTCCTCCTCCAAGGGTTGGCCGCTGTGCGCGGCTTGGCGCCGGTCACGCGGCGCTTTCGTTTTCAGCCGTCCGGTGAGCGGCCGCAGGACTGACGCACCACCAGCCGGCACGGCAGTTTTCGAATGCCCGGCGCGGCGGGCTGACCGCCGACCAGGGAAAGCAGGGTCAGCCCGGCCTCGCGCCCGAGGGCGACCAGGTTCATGTCGACCGAGGTCAGCGGCGGGCGCGTCGCTTCCGCGACGATCTCCCAATTGTCGAAACCGATGACGCCGACATCGCCGGGAACGTCGAGGCCGCGCTCGCGCAAGGCATCGATGACACCGCGCGCGATCTGGTCGTTGCCGCAAAAGACGGCGTCCGGCCGTTCGCTTTTGCCGTCGAACAATTGCGCCACCGCTTCATGTCCCCAGGCTTCCGACCAGGCGCCGAGCAGCGGATCGGTGACCGGCAGCCCGTTTTCGGCGAGCACGTCGCGATAGGCCTGAGCGCGGGCGTGCACCACGGCAAAGCTCGCCGGTCCGCTGACATGGGCGATGCGCCTGCGGCCGAGCCGGTAGAAATGTTCGACCGCCAGCCGCGCGCCGCCGGCGTCGTCCGAGACGAAGGCGACGGCGTCGGGATCGGGCTGGGTGAAGGCATAGATCACCGGGATGCGCAGATTGGCGAGATCGACGGGCAGATGGCGGTCGATGCGTTTTCCCGTGGCGATGATGCCGTCGACGCGCTTGTCGAGCATGGCCTCGACATGCAGCTGGCCCAGCCGCGGGTCCTCCTCGACATTGCACAGGAAAACCGAGACGCCATTGTCGACGAGCGCGTCCGAAATGCCCGACATCAGCGGCAGCGAGAACCGGCCATAAGTATCGTTGGTGAGCAGGCCGACGGTGAAGGAGCGACGCCTGAGCAGGCTCTGCGCCAGGCTGTTGGGGCGGAAGCCCAGGCTGCGCGCCGTCTCGCGGATGCGCTCGCGCGTCTCGGCGGTCATGCGCCCCTGGTCGTTGAGTGCCTTCGATGCGGTGGCAACGCTGACGCCGGCCCGCGCCGCCACGTCACGCAAGGTGACGGGCTTGGGGAAAACCGGAACAGGCTGATCGTCCGATACCATCGAGGATCCTTAGTTGGGAAAAGGTTTTCTCTTACAGGCCGGAACAAGGCCCGGCCAATGGCCGAGCCCGATCGAAACTGTTTGGAAAAACCTTTTCTCAAGTCGAGGCTAAGCCAGATCGGGGGATCGTTCAAGGGGAAAGTTGACGTCGGCGATCGCTTCACCGCAAGCTTGGCATCGACGGATTTTCGCCGGAGATTCCGCTGCCGCTCCGGAAGTGTCAGCGAAGTGTTAATCGCTCCTGCGCCATGGTGGCTGTCCGCCAAGACAGCAGAGCCCCGCAATGTCCGACACACCCTACAATCCCAAAGGTCCGGCGCGGCCCGTCGCTTCGGCACGAAACGGGGAGGGTGGGCAGGATGCGCGTCGGGCCGAGCGTCGCCGCGATGCCGACATCTCCAAGCTCAACGCCGAACTCGCCGCGCAGGCGGCGCTGATCGCCGGCCAGGAGGTTGTGCTGGCGCACAGCCGCAAGATCTTCGACCGCGCCTCGGTCGCCGCGCGCATCGGGGTGTGGGAATGCAGCCTGCCCGGTGAACAATTGCACTGGACCGATGTGGTCTACGACCTGTTCGACCTGCCTCGCGGCACGGCACTCGACCGCTCGGAGATCATCAAGTGCTATCCTGCGGAGTCGCGCAAGGCGCTGGACAGTTTGCGCAGCCGCGCGATCGCCGAGCGCAGCGGCTTCACCCTCGACGCCGAGATCACCACCTTCGCCGGCCACAGCCGATGGATCCGCATCACCGCGACCGTGGAGTGCGAGGAAGGCGTGCCGGTGCGCATCTTCGGCATGAAGCAGGACATCACCGAGGAAAAGATCCTGTCGGACCGGATGCGCTATCTCGCCGAATTCGACGCCATGACCGGGCTTGCCAACCGCGCCCGCTTCCAGGCGCGGCTGGCGCAGGTGGATGCCAGCCGTCCACTGGGCGCGCTGCTGCTGATCGATCTCGACGGTTTCAAGGCGGTCAACGACACGTTCGGCCATGTCGTCGGCGACGAGTGCCTGAAGGCGGCGGCCGAGCGCCTCGCCGAAGGCTGCGGCGAGGCGGATCTGGTGGCGCGCGTCGGCGGCGACGAGTTCGCGGTGCTGCTTGGCTCGCATCTCGACCGGGCTGCCGTCTCCGGCGTGGCGCGCGAGATCGTCGAGAGCATGGGCAAGCCGGTCGCGGTCCGCGGCCAGTCGCTGCGGCTGGGCGCCTCGGTCGGCATTGCATTTGCCGGGCAAGGCGCGCCTTGCGACCTGTTCGCGCAGGCCGACACCGCGCTCTACGCCGCAAAGGCGGCAGGGCGCAACACGTTCCGCATCTTCAAGACCGAGGCCGGCGGGAAAGGCCGCAGCGCTGCGGCGTAAAGGCCTGAGTTTTTCAGGGAAGGCCTGGATGGCTTCCCCTTGGAATTGTTTGCGAACAAAGAGATAGGGCTGTGATTTGAAGCTCTGAATCGCCTGACGGCACACTGCGTGTCGGTCATTTATTGTCCGCGCAACCTGGATACTCACCTCCCAGTGGCACCGCTCGCACCTTCGGGATTTCGGGGCACAGAGTCTGCCGAAGAGCGACGCCAGGCGACATTTTGCAAAGTGCCGACAGAACAGCCGTGGGACTTAACGTTTCCGCAAGCATTTCCCCGTTAGGTCGGTTGCAATGGCCTCGTGGCGGAGCGGCTACGCTGGAGACGGCAAATCTCTGAAGCCTCGGTTCGATCCCGAGGCGAGGCCTCCAAAAATCTTATAGCCGAGACCCTGTGCCCGACCTCTTGTCGCGGCCGATTTGCGCGGTTGCGGCCATTGTCGCATCCGACGATCATGGCCACGAAGATGTAGGGCCGACGTTAAAACCACCCATCTGCATTTGGCATGCAGGTCGCTCACGAAAAGAGTGCTATGGCAGGAGCGCGAGCCTGCTCGCTCCGATCTTCCCCGACATTCGAGGTCATTTTCGTGCGTGAACCGCCATCGCTGCCGGTCTTTGGAAAACTCGGCGTCAAGCCATCCGTCGCCGTCGTGGCGGCGCCAGCCGCCTCGGTAGGCATCGTGCCGCGCTTGCGGGAGGTTGTGGCCGCGCATGGCGGCATGGCGCTGAAGCTGTCGGTGGTCGCCTGGACCATAATGGTCCTGGGTACGGTGTTTTTCATGTTGCAGGGCTGAGGGGTCATGGCAAACCGCTACGCGCTGCGCATGGATCTGCCCCAGAGCTGGGCCATCGTCGATGTGTTCACTGGCCAGCCAGCCGTGATCAGGCAAAAGGTGATGGTCGGCATGAGCCCGCGCGAGGCCGAGGACATGGTCGTGCAGATGAATGTCGGCGACATCAGGCGTCGGGAGAGGGCGGAGCGCAAGGGTTGAACGTTCCGGCCGCCGGCCCACAGGACCAAGGCCCGCAACACCAAACCAAGAGGATTCCCGTGAGAGCGAGCCTGAGGCAAAAGATACTGGAGGTCTGCGACCGCAAGATTTCCGAGAAAGGGCCTGCCGTCGGCGTGTCGTTCTACGCGTTTTTCGCCAACAGGAATGACGATCCCGAGCTGCTGATGGAAGCAGCGGAATGGTGGATCAGGACCCACCGCCTCGACCATTTCGAAAAAGCCGCGAAGATACGGACGATAATCGAGGACATGGACCTCGGCTGATCAGCCGAAGTCGTCTGATGTCAGCACATACATGCTCTTGCGCGTGCGGCCGTAGGCCTTCGACGCAACATCGCGAATAACGCTGCTCTCGGTGTCGAACGTTGCGAGGTAGCCCGCTTCATCGGCGCTGGTTCGCGGCTGGATCTTGGTCATCGCATCGGCGGCGACCGAGAAGGAAATCTGGAACATCCCGTCATGGCCGACGAAGCGGATGCGCTTGCCGGCTTCGTCATAGCTTCGGCTGCGGTTGGGGAAGGTCAGGCTCATGTTTTTGCCTCCGTTGCGGCGGCCTTCTTGGTCGCCCGCTTCTTCTTCGGCGTCGGGTTCAGGGCTTCGGCGACGCGGTCTGCCTCTTCCTTGGCCAGGCGCAATGTCCTGAGCTTTGCGGTCTTGATCTCCCTGGCCTTCGCCTCGGACATGTACTCGGCGGTTGCCTTGTTGCGCTCCGCCGTCTTCTTCTGCTTGTCGACGAAGCGGGCTTCAGCTTTCTCCATGATCGTCTGGTTGCCGTCGGCCATCGCATAAATCTCCTTGGTGCTGGAATCGTGAAAATGAACTTGTCCGATAAATAGGCACTCGACCGGCAAAATTCAATTTTTTGAATTATTTGACCGCCTTCGGATATCACGAAACGGCAAGGCGAAATAATACTTTTCAATATTTATCGGGTCCGCGAATAATTTTTGGCACTCCTATCTATCGAGTGCCAAAGCGCCTATATGGGGGAAGCGGCCGCCTAAGCCGGCCCCAGAAAGAAGTTTTCATGAAGTTTCGGCCACTCCACGACCGCGTCGTCATCCGGCGCGCCGAAGGCGATACCAAATCCAAGGGCGGCATCATCATTCCCGACAATGCCAAGGAAAAGCCGCAGGAAGGCGAAGTCATCGCCGTCGGACCCGGTGCACGCGACGAAAACGGCGCGCTTGTGCCGCTCGACGTCAAGGCCGGCGACCTGATCCTGTTCGGCAAATGGTCGGGCACCGAGGTCAAGATCGATGGCGAGGACCTTCTGATCATGAAGGAAGCCGACATTATGGGCGTCATCGAGAAGAGCGTCGAAGCCAAGAAGGCCGCCTGACTGGTGCGCCGCGCCTTCCGCGCGGGGTTCGTCCACTCCAAATTCGAACGGGATTGAAAAAATGTCTGCCAAGGAAATCAAATTCGCCACCGACGCGCGTGACCGCATGCTGCGCGGCGTCGAGATCCTCACCAATGCGGTGAAGGTCACGCTCGGCCCCAAGGGCCGCAACGTCATCATCGACAAGGCCTATGGCGCGCCACGCATCACCAAGGACGGCGTCACCGTCGCCAAGGAAATCGAGCTTGCGGACAAGTTCGAGAACATGGGCGCGCAGATGGTGCGCGAAGTGGCCTCGAAGACCAACGACCTCGCCGGTGACGGCACCACCACCGCGACCGTGCTGGCCGCCTCGATCCTGCGCGAAGGCGCCAAGCTGGTTGCCGCCGGCATGAACCCGATGGACTTGAAGCGCGGCATCGACCAGGCGGTTGCCGCAGTTGTCGTCGAGATCAAGGCGAAAGCCAAGAAGGTCAAGTCGTCGGCCGAGATCGCGCAGGTCGGCACCATCGCCGCCAATGGCGACGCAACCGTCGGCGAGATGATCGCCAAGGCGATGGATAAGGTCGGCAATGACGGCGTCATCACAGTCGAGGAAGCCAAGACCGCCGAAACCGAACTCGACGTCGTCGAGGGCATGCAGTTCGACCGTGGCTATCTCAGCCCGTATTTCGTCACCAATGCCGACAAGATGCGTGTCGAGCTGGAAGAGCCCTATGTGCTCCTCCACGAGAAGAAGCTCGGCAATCTGCAGGCGATGCTGCCGATCCTCGAAGCGGTGGTGCAGAGCGGCAGGCCGCTGCTGATCATCTCCGAGGATGTCGAGGGCGAGGCGCTGGCCACGCTGGTCGTCAACAAACTGCGCGGCGGCCTCAAGGTCGCGGCCGTCAAGGCGCCGGGCTTTGGCGATCGCCGCAAGGCGATGCTGGAAGACATTGCGGTGCTGACATCGGGCCAGATGATCTCCGAGGATCTCGGCATCAAGCTCGAAAACGTCACCATCGAGATGCTCGGCCGCGCCAAGCGCGTGCTGATCGAGAAGGACACCACCACGATCATCGACGGCGCCGGCACCAAGGCGACCATCCAGGCGCGCGTCGCCCAGATCAAGGGCCAGATCGAGGAGACGACCTCCGACTACGACAAGGAGAAGCTGCAGGAGCGGCTGGCCAAGCTGTCGGGCGGGGTTGCCGTCATCCGCGTCGGCGGCGTCACCGAGTCGGAAGTGAAGGAAAAGAAGGACCGCATCGACGACGCGCTGAACGCGACGCGCGCGGCGGTCGAGGAAGGTATCGTGCCCGGCGGCGGCGTCGCTCTGCTGCGCGCCCGGTCGGCGCTGTCGGGCCTCAACGGCGCCAATGCCGATGTCACCGCCGGCATTTCGATCGTGCTCAGGGCGCTGGAAGCGCCGATCCGCCAGATCGCCGAGAATTCCGGCGTCGAGGGCTCGATCGTCGTCGGCAAGCTCGCCGACAGCAAGGACCACAATCAGGGCTTCGACGCCCAGAACGAGACCTATGTCGACATGATCAAGGCCGGCATCGTCGATCCGGCGAAAGTGGTGCGCACCGCACTGCAGGACGCCGGCTCGATCGCGGCTCTGCTGATCACCGCCGAAGCCATGATCACCGACGTTCCGGCGAAAGATGCCGCGCCTGCCGGTGGCGGCGGCGGCATGGGCGGTTACTAAGAACTCGGCCTGCCTGCGGGGGCGGCTTCATCGAAGCCGTCTTCCAGGTCTGAGCTGAATCCACGCCGGTTTTTGCAGCCGGATACGATCGCCGGGGGGATCTCTCCCGGCGCACAGGCCTCTAGCCCAGGAGATCGATCCATGATCGTGTTCGCGCAGAAGCCACAGACGGTCGTCACGACCGAAACCACCGAGGAAAGCCGCTTCGACCGCATCCGCAGGATTGCCGCCGACAAGCACAAGAAATCGGATTCCGACACGGCAACGCCACAAAAGGGCGAACCCAAGCGCCCGATGTAAGGTTGCACCGCGCCGCTACTGGCCGTTCAACCTCAGCACCACACATCGCGCGTCAACGGCGCGAGCTCGATGCCGTTGGCCGAGCGTGGTCCAGCCAGACACCTTCCTGTCGGCAGTATCGGCGCGTCCGGTATTGTCATTATATTAGCCTAAGCGCATATTCATCTGGCAGTAGGCCCTTGGCCGCCAACGCGTCCCAGGGCGCCTGCAATTGTTCCGAAAAATAAATCACTCCGTGCCGCTCGAATTATGGAGCCGCACGAGACAATGACATTTGGAGGAAATACCCATGAAAGTGACTATCTTGGCAAACTATGCGCCTCATGCCGCCAAAGGATTGATGCAAGGCTCCGACAGGCAGGCTGCGGTCAAGGCGCTTTTCGAAAGCGTTGGCGGCAAGGTGAGCAGCGTGATGTTCACGCGCGGCATCTATGACGTCGTTGTCAATGGCGAGGTGCCGGACCAATCAGCGGGGATTGGCATGTCCCTTGCCGTGCGAGCGAGCGGCTCACTGACCGAGATGGTTGTGCTGGAAGAACTCGACATGAAGGCAGTGCTCGCAGCCGCCAAAAAGGCTGCCGGCGCTTACAAACCCGCCGGCTGATGGACTTGCCTGCTTGATCAAGGCAGCACGGTTTGATGGACGTGCCGTGCTGCCGACTGACGGACAGGGCATCTTCTTGCGACTTTCGCGGCGACTGGAATTCAAGCTAGTATCGTCGAGTGGTCGTTTGGTGCAGAGAGCTTGCGGAAACGGAACCGCGATTCCCAGTTCGGAGACAAGCCATGTTCGCCGCCAAGGCCATCGACACCTCGGACAAAGCCGCGTTCTATCGCGACCTCGCCGCTCAGTTGAAAGCGCTGCTCGACGGCGAGAGCGACTCGATCGCCAATGCCGCCAACACCGCGGCGCTGATCTTCCAGATGGTGCCGGACCTCAACTGGGCCGGCTTCTATTTCCTGGCCTCGGACGAGGAGCTGGTGCTGGGACCGTTCCAGGGCAAGCCGGCCTGCGTGCGCATCGCGGTCGGCAAGGGCGTGTGCGGAACCGCGGTCGAACTCGGCACCTCGATGCTGATCAAGGACGTGCATGATTTTCCCGGCCACATCGCCTGTGATGCCGATTCACGTTCGGAACTGGTCGTGCTGCTCGAGGACGATGAAGGCGTGTTCGGCGTGCTCGATCTCGACAGCCCGCTGCCCGGCCGCTTCGACAAGGCCGACCAGGCCGGCATCGAAACGCTGGCCGCGATCTATGCGGCCGCGAGTTCGTTCGAGGACTGAGCGCGCTTTTTTCGGGGCCGCGGTCTAGGCACGATCACCCAGGCGGAAGAACATCGCCAGCTTCAGGCTCGTCGCGATCCGTTCGGCCCGGTCGACGAACACCGCGGCGATTTCCGGCCCAAGGAGTTCGGCCGCCGTCTGGCTGAACATGGCCAGCCAGATGTCGAAATCGGCCTCGGTCACGTCCCCGAGCTTCAGGTGCGCCGGGACCGGGCGGCCATGATAGTCGCCCGTCTTGAGGATGACCGAGCACCAGAAGTCGGTCATCTTCTCGAGATGCGGTTCCCAGTCGCCGGGGATCTCGCGCGCGAAGATCGGTCCGAGACGTTCGTTCTTGCGCAGTCGCGCATAGAATTCGCGAACGAGCCGGCCGATCGCAGCGCGATCGACGCCTGCATGATGCAACGGCTTTTCCGGGGCCGGACGCGCATGATCCGCCAGCGACGATTTCAATGTCATTGCAGAAGTCCTGTTGTTGTCGTGATCAGGAAAGCCGAAGCCAGCGGATGGCGGCTTGCACGAGGTTGAGCCGGTCGCGCACGAGGCGGAATCCCAGATTGTCGGGCGGCGTGCCGACGGCGCAACCGCCGCTTTTCCCGTCCCTGATGAAGTTCGACATATAGGTGCGATGGAAACCTTCCACGACATGAACGCCGCAATTGTCGATCGAGCTTGCTATGCCGGCGCCGTCGGCGGCTTCCGTCGTATGGACGTAACAGGTCGAAGTCCACTCCCAGACGTTGCCGGCAATGTCGGCCACCCCCTTGGAGTTGGGTCCAAATCCGCCCCTGATCCTCGGCTGCGGGTCCGGTTGCCGCCCGAGTGAAGCCTCGGTGCGATATTGGACGAGCCAGCGCTGCGCCGGGTTGTTGGGGTCGGTCTCGCCAGCCTCGATGTCGCCGCGAAAGCGTTCGCCCGCCGCATAGGCCCATTCCACGTCCGTCGGCAGGCGCCATGCCGATCCGGTCTCGGCCGAGAGCCAGTCCGCATAGGCCTCGGCATCGATATGGCTCACGCCCGTAACCGGAACATTGCCGCTGCCGCGGCCATCGGCCGGCTTGCAGGCGCCGGCCATGACGCAGCGCCGGTAGTCCGAAGCGCTTACCTGGTATTTCATGATCTCGAAGGGCTCTGCCACCGTTGCCCGCACCACGGGAGCACTGACGGGGTGGTTCTGCCTGAGGAATTCCCCGGGCAGCGGATGGGCGAACGATCCGGGCGCGAGGGTGACGAGTTCGGAGCGCGCCAGGAACTCCCGATCCGGCACCGGGAGCCAGCCGACGGCGCCTGTCGCGCCCAGCGTGAACAGCGCGCAAGCCAGACCTCCGAGAGCCAGGATGGGGTTGAGGGGCATGGCAGTTTTCCCGCGTTCGCGGCCCTGCAGGAATGTCGCAAGGCCGCGTCTACCTTAGGACCCGAGGCGGCAGCTAGGACGCAATCGCCCTTGGGGCTTCGACCTGCATCATCAGGTCGTCGTCCCAGCTTCCGTCGACCGTGAAATGCGCGGTCGCGCCGAGTTCCACCGCCTCGATCAGATTGTGGTTGACGTAGGCGTAGACGCCCGGCTGCAGGAATGTGTAAAGGGCAGCGCCGGCCGAACCCCCGCGAATGAACCAGGTTTCGAGGTCCTTTGCCGGCGGGTTCGCGAACTTGCCCTGTTCCCATACATGGTCGCCATGTCCACCAATCAGGTGCGGACGTGTGTCGCGATTGGCCTGCGAATGGACGATCAGGACAGTCTCGCCGACCTTGGCCTTCATGGCGTTCTCGCCGGTCAGCGATCCTGCCTTGCCGTTGAACACGACGTGGGTGGGGATCAAGCCACGCATGACCTTCACCGTGTCGTCGTAATTGTCGCCGGCCGAGTCATACTTCTTGAATTTACCCTGCTCGTCGCGGGGAATGTAGAAGTCGCTTTCGCCGATATAATAGATGTGGTCATAGCGGACCGGCTTGCCCTTGTCGTCCTTGAGCCCGTCGCGCGGCAGGATCATGATCGCTCCGTTCATGCCCGAAACGACATGCCAGGGGATCATCGGACCGCCGGGCGCGCAGTGGTAGACGAAGGTCCCCGAGCGCGTCGCCTTGAAGCGAAGCGTCGTCTGCTCGCCGGGATTGACCAGGGTCAGCGCACCGCCGCCAAGCCCTCCGGTGGCGGCATGGAAGTCGATGTTGTGGGCAAGCGTATTGGTGTCGGGGTTGATCAGCGTGAGTTCGACATAGTCACCCTCATGCACGACCATCAGAGGTCCCGGGATCGAGCCATTGTAGGTCATGGCGTTGAGCTGGGTGCCGTCGGCGTCGATCACCATCGGCTTCTCTTCTATGGTCATCGTGAATTCGACGACCTTGGGACCGCTTTTGGCCACCTGGTCGTGGGCATGGACGAAAGGCGGCGCGACCAATGTCACCTTTTCCCGCGGCAAGCCAGCGACTTCCTTGGCGCTGGCCATAGCCGGCATCGAGCCGACCGTCGCGACGGCCGCAGCCGCAAGAACAGACCCTAACAGGGCTTCGCGTCTCGTAAGCATTTCCCGCTCCTTTTTTTGAACCGTTCGATGCTTGGAGAATAAGCCTTTCCACGAGGACTTCTTTGCGCTGGCGCAAACTTGAGATTCATTTGTCTTGATCTGGTTCTGCCGGGGGAGCGATGCCTGTTCGGGAGACCGGCAACTGCCGGTGAATGGAAATGCCCGCACGGCGCCGGGCGCCAAAACGTCGCGTGGGAGTGACGGCGCCGAAGCCGCCACTCCCACAGGACTTTGCAATTCCGATGTCGAGCGCGGACAAAACCTGTCTGTCCGCCCGGCATTCGGCCTCGATCAGTTCGCCTTCGTCACCTGGGCAAACAGCGTGGGGAACACGGTCTTGGCCTTGCCGACCTGCTTGACCGCCTGCGCCGCGTCGAGGTTCACGGGCTTGCCGACCACGATCAGAGCCACCATGCCCATCCCGTAATGCGGGCTGCACTTGACGCCGTAGACGCCTTCCTGCGTCATGGTGACAGTGGTGGTTTCACCCATCTTGCTTTTGATTTCCTGGGCGCCGTCGGGGGCCATTCCCTTGATGGTTTCGACATTGTGGGTCTTGTCGCCAGGCACGAACTTGATCGTGTCGCCGGGAGCCGCCTTGATGAAATCAGGCTGGAAGACCATGGACCCCTTGTCTCCCTTGGTCAGCAGTTGCACGACGTGCTCTTCGGCGTTTGCAACGCCGGCAAGCGCAAGCAGGGCGGCGGCCGCGGCGATCAGGTGGAATTTCATGGGTAAGTCCTTTCTTGGGTGCATCACGGCTCAAACCGTTGCAGCCTTCTAGCCGACCGCACGGACAGGCGATTTGCGCTGGCGCAAACTGGCGCACGAAATATAGACTGGGTGCCGGCGTCATCTGGAGCCGTGGGCAGCGAGGGTTTGGGGTTGCCGCTTGACCGGTCGATCATCGCGAGGCTTTCGCTGTTCGAGGGCCTGGGGCCCGCGGAGCTGGACAGCATTCTGCGGGATGCCCGGTCCGTGCGCTTTGCCAAGGAAACTGCAATTTTCGAGCAGGAGGCCGAGGCGCGTTCGTTCTACGTTCTCTTGGCGGGACATATTCGCGTCGTGCGGACCACGCCCGACGGGCGCCAGGTGATCGCCCGCTACATCAGTGAAGGCGAGATATTCGGCGTTGCCGCCGCACTCGGCCGGCTGACCTATCCGGCAACCGCGATCGCCGCGGTCGACTGCGTGGTTCTGGTCTGGCCGAATGCCGTGTGGCCGGATCTGTCATCCCGGTTTCCCGTTCTTGCCGCGGGAACGTTCAAGACGGTCGGCGCGAGGCTGCAGGACACGCAGGCGCGCGTCATGGAACTGGCCACCGAGCAGGTCGAGCAACGCGTTGCCAGCGCGCTGCTGCGGCTGGTGAAGCAGACGGGGCGCAAGACCGATGCCGGCATCGAGATCGACTTCCCGATCTCTCGCCAGGACATCGCCGAGATGACAGGGACGACCTTGCATACAGTGAGCCGGCTGCTGAGCGCCTGGGAGGAACGCGGGATCATCGTCAGCGGCCGCCAGCGTGTCACCATCACCGACGCGCATCGCCTGGTGATGCTGGCGGAGCATCGGGACGGCTGACCGGCCCGCCGGCGATGGCGCGTTCAAGGCCTTTCAGGAAATCGGCTTCGTCAATTCGATGATCCCGGCAGGCCTCGGCGATCGAATGGAACGGGGCGATGTGGCAGCCCACGCAGTGCATGCCGTGCCGGATCAGCACGGCGATGCTTGCCGGCCATCGTCTCATGACCTCATCCATGGACATGTTCGGATCGATCCGCATGGGCGTCTCCTTCGTGGTTCTCCCATCCGTCGATCGTAGCAGAGGCGTTTGGCCGGTCGTTGTGCTGGCGCAAGGAAGGAGCGCGTCGGAAAATGGAATGAGATGCGGCCAGGCGAACAGCCGACGTCCCTGCGAACGCCGGTATGCGAACCTCGTGGAAAGCTTGCCGAGCTAAGGACGTGTCGATAATTTATCGCGCTAATTTTTGGGATTGCGGCTTGATTGTATAGTTCCATTCACCGTGGAATTCGTTGCGAATGATGTTCAAGCTGGCCATGTCCTCGTCGGAGACTTTGATCCCGGCGGGATAGCGGTTTTCATCAAGTTCGCAACGAACGGTCAGTCCCGCCGTCGAGGTTGTGGCGCCGATGAGTTCGACGATGGTGCGATAATCGGTGAGCGGTCGTCCACGCCAGTTTCTCGAGATGAACGAGAAGAGGCGGTGTTCGATCTTGTTCCATTTGCTGGTGCCGGGCGGGAGATGGAGGACAGCGATGGTCAACCCCAACTCGTCGGCCAGCTTTTGGAGTTCGACTTTCCACAGGCGCACGCGCGAACCGTTGCTTCCGCCGCCGTCGGCGGTGATCGTCAAGGTATGAGCGTGCGCGTAGCGATCACGCCCCATGCTGATCCACCAGGAGCGTATGGCGTTGACGGCGAAGGCAGCGGTATCGTGGTCGATCCCGACGCTGACCCACCCTTTGTCATCGGCGATATCATAAATACCGTAGGGCGCGGCACGACCGAGCTTCGGGTCGACGAAATCATGGACGCGGACCGGCTCTGGTGCTCCGGCCGGTCGGTATTCACGTCCGCCATTCTTGAAGTCGCCGACGAGTTCTTTCTTCTTCGTATCGACGGAGATCGCAGGTTGACCGGCCGTAATGGCGTCCTTGACCGTCCTGGCGATGTGCTGGAACTGTGCGTCGCGATCGACGTGGCTCGATCCCTCCAGCGTCTTTCGATTGCCCTGAAGAGAATACCCAAGCGTTTTCAACAGAGTACCGACGACGTCATGACCGACACGATGGCCCATGGCGCAAAGCGCCGCCGCCAAGTTCCGCAAGCTTTTCGATGTCCACTTCAAGGGTGACATCGGATCGCCACGCGTGGCGGGGTCGACAAGCCTTTCCAGGTCGCTGAGAAGTGTCGGATCCGTCTGCGTCAAAGGTTTGCGTCCGGCACCCTTGCGCCGGATGCCGCCAAGAGCTGAATCCGGCGCCGCGCCGCGCAGTTCCCGCAATCCATATCCGATGGTGCTACGCGCGATCCCCGTTGCCGCGGACACCGCCGCGATCCCGCCCCAGCCCGCGGTGAGCGCTTCCGCCGCCGCAAAGCGGCGACGACCACGCTCGTCCAGCACGGGGCTAACCGCATCATAGCGGAGCTTTATAGCGGCGACATCGATCACCGCCCATGTCTACAAAGCAACGCAGGATTTCGGAATCCCCCAAAACGAGCTTTATCGATTCAGCAATTTATCGACGTGTCCTAAGCCAACTTCACCAGCATCAGGCTGAAGCAGCCGATGAACAGGAAGGCGCAGAAGGCGAGCGCCAGCGGGCGCAGGCCGCGCGAGCGCAGCTGCGAAATGTCGGCCTGCAGGCCCATGGCGGCAAGCCCCATGGTCAGCATGATGGTGGTGGCGAGTGCCATCGCTGATTTTACTTCGGCCGGCATGGTGACCAGGCTGTTCAGAGCCACGACGGCGATGAAGGCAGCAACGAACCAGGGCATGGGCGGCCGTGCCGCCGATTGGTCGCGGCTGCCGCGCCGCGCCATCAGGCCGAGCGCGATGACCATCGGCGCCAGCATGGCGACGCGGGTCAGCTTGGCGACCGCGGCGATCTCGCCGGACTGGGTGCCGTTCTGGAAGCCGGCGCCGATGACCTGCGCCACCTCGTGGATTGAGGCGCCGGCCCATAGGCCGAAAGCGTGCTGGTCGAGGCCGAGCAGTGGCGCCAGCAGCGGGAAGCCGAGCATGGCGACGGTGCCGAACAGCGTGATCGAGGCAACGGCGTAGGTGACGTCCTCGTCGCGCGCATCGGTGACGATGTTGGTGGCGACGATGGCGGAGGCGCCGCAGATCGAGGTGCCGGCGGCAATCAACTGCGCCAGCTTGCGGTCGACGCCGATCAGCCGGCCGAGCGTGACGGTGAAGAGGAAGGTGGCGCCAAGCGTCGCCGCCACGATGCCGACGCCGCCGGCGCCGATCGAGACGACCTGGCCGAGCGTCAGCTGGAAGCCGAGCAGCACGATAGCGAAGCGCAGCAGGCGCTTTTGCGAGAAGGCGATGCCGGCCTTGGCGTGCACCGGCGTGCCGAGCACGTTGGAATAGACCATGCCGGCGACGACGGCCAGGATCATCGGGCTGAACAAAGCGAAGCCGGAGACATTGTGCGCCGAGAAGGCCACGGCCGTGATCATCGCCACCAGCACAATGCCGGGGATAATGCCGTTCCACACCGAATCGAGCCGCTTGCGGCTTGCGGCCAGGTCTGCCGATCTCAGGCTTTTCGGAATATCGTTCGCGATGTGGGTGGCGGAAGACAATGCAATGCTCCAGGCAGGTATACCGGAGCGATGCCATTCCTGAAACGATCTTTCCAACGAATTGTTATGGTCAGAATGATCGATTTTTACGAACGATCAGCAATCATTGACCAGCGTTGGCGCTGCCCCTCATCCGCCTGCATGCCGTTCGTCTCTCGAAAAGCCAAGCAATTGGCTTCTTGTCCGCTGTGCGGATCAGTCCTCAGCTCCCCGTACAACGGGGAGAAGGGAACTGGCCGCGTCAGAGCTGCGCCTCGATGGCCGCCTTGTCGATGACCGACCAGACGTTCCTGATCCGGTCGTTCAGAAATTCATAGAACACATTCTCGCTGAACGAGACCTTTTTGCCGTTGATGGGCAGGCCGAAGAAGGTTCCCTTCGGCGTGCAGTTGAACTGCAGGCGGCTTGCGATGAAGGGCGGGTCGGAGACCATCAGCTGGACGTCGAAATAGAGATCCGGGATTTCGCGAAAATCCCGCTCCAGCATGGCGCGGTAACCCGATAGGCCGACACGGTCGCCATTGTAGTGGACCTCGTCGTGGACGAAGCGATGCAGCCTTTGCCAATCCTGGTTGTTGAGGCAGTCGATATAGCCTCGGTAGAGGTCAGTCTCGGTCACGGCGACGGCTCCGGGTTTTCTTCAATCGCGTTCGGCAGGAAGATAGAACGGCTGCGAGCGCAGTCCAGTCGTTCTAGCCGCGATAGCGCAGCGCATCGACCAGCAGCGAGAAGGCCGGCGTCGCCTGGCGACGGCTGGGGTAATAGAGGTGGTAGCCGGGGAAGGGTGGGCACCAGTCTGCCAGCACCCGCACCAGCCGGCCGTCGGCCAGATGCGCGCGCAGCTGGTCCTCGGGCAGATAGGCAAGGCCGAGACCGGCCAGCACCGCGTTCATGCGCAGCCTCGCCGTGTTGAAGATCAGCTGGCCCTCGACGCGTACTTTCAGTTCGCGCCCGGCCTTTTCGAATTCCCAGGCATAGAGCCCGCCATAGGTCGGCAGGCGCAGGTTGATGCAGTTGTGGGTGGTGAGCTCCTGCGGCGTGCGCGGCTTCGGCTGTCGGGCGAAATAGGCGGGCGATCCAACCACCGCCATGCGCATGTCCGGGCCGATGCGCACCGCGATCATGTCGTGCGCCACCTGTTCGCCAAGCCGCACGCCGGCGTCATAGCGCTCGGCGACGATGTCGGTCAGGCCGTAGTCGACGATGATCTCGACCTTGATGTCGGGATAGTCCGGCAAAAGCCGCGCGATCGCCGGCCACAGCACCGCCTCGGCGGCGTGCTCGCCGGCGGTGATGCGGATGGTGCCGGCGGGCTTTTCGCGCAGGGCGCTCAGCGCGCGCGAGCTCGGCCTCGATCTCGTCGAGCCTTGGCCCGACGGAGCGCACCAGTCGCTCGCCGGCCTCGGTGGGCGCCACGCTGCGCGTGGTGCGGGTCAGCAGCCGCACGCCCAGCCGCTCCTCCAACGCGCGCACCGTGTGGCTGAGCGCCGATTGCGAGACGCCGAGCTGTGCCGCCGCCCGGGTGAAGCTTTTTTCCCGCGCGACGGCGAGGAAGGCGGTCAGCTCGTTCAGATTGTCTCGCGGCATTGATGAGTCCTCCTCATAAGTACATGCCAGATATAGCATCTAATCCAGATCAATCGCAGGCGCTAAATAGAGGCCATTACAATCGGGCTGTCGGAATTGGCGGCCCTGAAGACCTGGGGCAGCGTGCTGTCCGGCGTCTAGAAGGAGAAACCATGGACATCAAGCGAAGCGGCTCGCAGCCTTCCGCGAAAGGTCCAGCCGACTACTTCACCGGCACGGTGCGCATCGACGCACCATTCAAGGGCAGCGAGCCGGCCCGCGTCGGCGGCGCCACCGTGACTTTCGAACCCGGCGCGCGCACCGCCTGGCACACGCATCCGCTTGGCCAGACGCTGATCGTCCTGTCGGGCGCCGGCCTAGTTCAACGTGAGGGCGGCCCGGTCGAGCCTATCCGCCCCGGCGACATCGTCTGGTTCGCGCCCGGCGAAAAGCACTGGCATGGCGCGGCACCGACCACGGCGATGACCCACATTGCCATCGCTGAGGCCCTCGACGGCAAGGTCGTCGACTGGATGGAGCATGTCACCGACGAGCAATACGCGGTTTGAGCAGGCATCAGCGCTTTGCGCTCGAACCGATACCGCAACGAAGGAAACCAAAATGATCGATAAACCAGTGCCGCACAGGAATCCGTTCTCCGATATCGCGCCCGCGCTCGGCAAATACACCGACGATGTGTTGTTCGGAGATGTCTGGAAACGGCCCGGCCTTTCGCCGCGCGACCGCAGCCTCGTCACCGTCAGCAGCCTGATCTCGAACTACCGGGTCAACGAGATGCCTTTCCACATGAAGCGGGCGCTCGACAATGGCGTCACCCGCGACGAACTCATCGAAACCATCACACATCTCGCCTTTTACGCCGGATGGCCGGTTGCCAGCACGGCGATCGGCGTTGCCCGCAAGGTTTTCGAGCAGGCGGATGCCGAGAAAAAGGAATAGGAAAATGCCTTGGTCGAAGGACGAACTCGAGAGAATCGCGGCAACCGACGATCTGCATATTTCGCCTTTGCGCGATGACGGCGTGACCCTGGGCACGCCGACCTGGATCTGGTCGGTCGTTGCCGACGGCGCGCTTTATGTGCGCGGCTACAACGGTCAGCAGTCGCGCTGGTATCGGGCCGCGATCAGGCAGAAGGCCGGACGCATCACTGCCGCCGGCCTGACCAGGGACGTTGCCTTCGAAGCAGTCGAGGGAACCGTCAACGCCCGCATCGACGACGCCTACCGGGCGAAATACGCAGCCAGCCCTTATCTCGCACCGATGATCGCGGCGCGCGCCCGCGCCGCCACAGTGCGGATCACACCGAAGGAGAATTGAAATGCAAAAGCGCACACTTGGAAAGAACGGTCTCGAAGTCTCGGCCATCGGCCTCGGCTGCATGGGCATGAGCCATTCCTACGGGCAGCCGATGGAGACGCCGGATGCCGTTCGCCTGATCCGCTCCGCGTTCGAGCGCGGCATCACCTTCTTCGACACAGCGGAGGTCTATGGGCCGTTCAAGAATGAAGAGGTCGTCGGCGAGGCGCTGCGGCCGATCCGCGACCAGGTGGTGATCGCCACCAAATTCGGCATCGACATCGCCGGCACGGCCGGACATGAGGGCATGGACAGCCGGCCGCAGCATATTCGCGACGTCGTCGAGGCCTCGCTCAAGCGGCTGAGGACCGACCGCATCGATCTTCTCTACCAGCACCGCGTCGATCCGGTCGTGCCGATCGAGGAGGTGGCGGGGACGGTGAAGGACTTGATCGGCCAAGGCAAGGTCAAGCATTTCGGCCTCTCCGAAGCGGGCGTGCGCACCATCCGCCGCGCCCATGCGGTGCAGCCGGTCGCCGCGCTGCAAAGCGAATATTCGCTGTGGTGGCGCGAACCCGAGGAGGCGATCGTGCCAGTGCTCGAAGAACTGGGCATCGGCTTCGTGCCCTTCAGCCCGCTGGGCAAGGGTTTCCTCACCGGCGCCATCAATGCCGATACAAGGTTCGACAGCAGCGACTTCCGCAACACCGTGCCGCGCTTCGCGGAGGAGGCGCGCAAAGCCAACCAGGCGCTGGTCGACGCGATCGTCGCGATTGCTGCGCAGAAGAAGGTGACCCCGGCGCAGGTCGCGCTCGCCTGGCTGCTGGCGCAAAAACCCTGGATCGTCCCGATCCCCGGCACGACGAAGCTCAATCGCCTCGAGGAGAACATCGGCTCGGCGGCCGTCGCGCTGACGGCGGAGGATCTTGCCGACATCGAAAACGCGGTCTCGGCGATTGCCGTGCAAGGCGAGCGCTATTCGCCGCAACAGGCGGCCAGGATCGATCGCTGAGGCGGAAGGAAAATCCCATGACAGACAACATCAAGAACAAGGTCGTCGTCATCACCGGCGCCAGCAGCGGGCTGGGTTAAGCCGCCGCGCGGCTGCTGGCCAAGGAGGGCGCGAAGCTGGTGCTGGGCGCGCGCCGCCTCGACCGGCTCGAGGCGCTGGCCGCCGAGCTTTCGCTGGGCAAGGACGCCATCATGCAGACCGACGTCACCGATGTCGGCCAGGTCCGGCGGCTCGTCGACCATGCGGTCAAGACGCATGGCCGCGTCGCCGTGATTATCAACAATGCCGGACTGATGCCGCATTCGCCGCTGGAACGTGGCAAGGTCGAGGATTGGGACCGGATGATCGATGTCAACATCAAGGGCGTGCTCTACGGCATCGCCGCGGCGCTGCCGCACATGAAGACGCAGAAGAGCGGCCACATCATCAACGTATCGTCGGTCGCCGGCCACAAGGTCGGGCCGGGCGGCGCGGTCTATGCCGCCACCAAGCACGCGGTGCGCATCATCTCGGAAGGGCTGCGGCAGGAAGTGAAACCCTACAACATCCGCACCACCATCATCTCGCCCGGCGCCGTGGCGACGGAACTGCCCGACAGCGTCACCGAGCCCGATGTCGCCCAGGGCGTGCGCGCGCTCTACGACCGGGTGGCCATCCCCGCCGATTCCTTCGCCAGGACGGTGGTGTTCGCCATGAGCCAGCCCGACGAGGTCGACATCAACGAGATCCTGTTCAGGCCGACGGCGCAGGAGTATTAGGCGCGCGACGGGGACGTCTGACGCTCGTTCGCATCACGCCTTTGGCGATTGGCTGAAGCACCAACACTTCGTCATCCACGGGCGGAGCAAGGAGCGAAGCGACGCGGCGCAGACCCGAGGATCCATGCCGGGACTCCAACGCGCCACTACGGTTCGGAATCCTGCTCCGCTGCGCCTGTCAGCAAGGTCGCGGCATGGACCCTCGGGTCTCCGCGACGCCGCTGCCGCCCCTCGCTCCGCCGGTGGATGACGAAGGCGGGGGGCTTGGGCCAATCCCGACATCTTGACGCGCCGCGCCTCATGCTCCAGCTTGGCGTCATGTTCGCCCTCGCGCCCACAAATACACAGCGACGCCGCCACTGCACAGTGCGGAGCGGCGAGCTGATTGCGCGACGACAAAGGCCGGCAGGATAGATCCGGTTCGTTCGTTTCCAGCCCCGCCCGCGACACCGCCGGCGGGGGTTTTCATGTCTGGAGCATTGTCATGACCATCAATTCTTCCATCCGGTTTCGGCCGGCCGAACCCGCTGACGCCGCCGCGATCAGGGACATCGTGCGATCAGCCTATGGCAAATGGGTGCCGGTGATCGGCCGCGAGCCGCTGCCGATGCGCGCCGACTACGGGAAGGCCGTTGCCGAGCATCCGTTCGAGCTCGCCGTCGCCGACGGCCGCATCGTCGGCATGATCGAAACCATGCTGGCCGGCGATCATTTGTGGATCGAGAATGTCTGCGTCGCGCCGCAGGCGCAGGGCAGGGGGATCGGCCGGCTGCTGCTGGAGCGGGCCGAGCGGAAGGCGCTCGAAGCAGGCCGCCTTGAGCTGCGCCTGCTGACCAATGGCGCCTTCGAGGCCAATGTGTTGTTGTACAAAAGGCATGGCTATACGATCGACCGGGAGGAGCCGTTCATGGGCGGCATGACGGTCTATATGAGCAAGAGATTGACGCGATAGAGGGCAAATCGGAGGCATGGATACGGTGATGGTAGCCAGGGTCAAATTGAGGCAACTTCCCGGCTCGTACGCGATTTCGCGGCTCGGAGCGGGCGACGGCATTCCCGGCTGGGCGGACGGGCCAGGCTTCGTCAGCATGACCAGGACCGACGACGAGCTTTCGATCACCTGCCTGCAGGATCGTGTTCCAGGCACGGTCAAGCACGATGGCGACTGGGTCGCCTTCAAACTGCAGGGACCCTTTGCTTTCGACGAAACCGGCATCGTGCTGTCGGTCATCCGGCCATTGTCGGAAAACGAGCTGGGCATCTTCCTGGTGTCCACCTTCGACGGCGATCACCTGCTGGTGAAAGCGGCGGACCAGGAAGCGGCGCGACAGCATCTGGTCGAGGCAGGACACACGCTGCTGTAATCCATCCCATGCCGTCGAAAACGGCTGGGTTCTCTGGCCCAACGCCTCTGGCTCAATCACTGGCGCGCTGGCTCAACCACTTCGGGGGTTGCCTTTGACGGTGCGGTTCGCGCATCGTTATTTCTAGCTGGATATCACGGTCGGAACGGCCCTGCGGCACCCCAAGGAGAAACCATGTCACACAATCTGCAGTTCTATATCGACGGCGCGTGGGTCGATCCTGTCGTGCCCAACGCACTCGATGTCATCGATCCGTCGAATGAGGATGTTTTCGCGCAGATCTCGCTCGGCTCCAAGGCCGATGTCGACAAGGCGGTGGCCGCCGCCAAGCGCGCCTTCAATTCGTTCGGCTTCACCTCGGTGGAGGAGCGCCTCGATATCCTGAACCGCGTCATCGCGGTCTACAAGAAGCGCTCCACGGACCTGGCGCTTGCCGTGTCGCGTGAAATGGGCGCGCCGCGCCAGATGGCGCTCGACAGCCAGGTCGGCGTCGGCCTGGCGCATCTGGAGAAGATGGCGGAGACGCTGAAGACATTCCAGTTCCGCCACGCCAAAGGTTCCTCGCTGATCGTCAAGGAGCCGATCGGCGTCGTCGGCCTGATCACGCCGTGGAACTGGCCGCTGAACCAGATCACCTGCAAGGTCGGCCCGGCACTTGCCGCCGGCTGCACCATGGTGCTGAAGCCGTCGGAGATCGCGCCGCTCGACGCCATCATCTTCGCCGAGATCATCGACGAAGCCGGCGTGCCGAAGGGCGTGTTCAACCTCGTCAATGGCGACGGCCCGGGCGTCGGCCAGGCGCTGTCCAGCCACCCCGACGTCGACATGATGTCGTTCACCGGTTCGACCCGGGCCGGCATATTGGTGGCCAAGGCCGCCGCCGATACGGTCAAGCGCGTGCACCAGGAACTGGGCGGCAAGTCGGCCAACATCCTGTTCCCGGATGTCGACCTCGCCCGCGCCGTCACCAAGGGCGTCGCCGGCTGCTTCGGCAATAGCGGCCAGTCCTGCAATGCGCCCACCCGCATGTTCGTGCCGCGCGACCGTCATGACGAGGCCGCCGGCTACGCCAAGGCGGCGGCTGAGAAGTTCGTGGTCGGCCCGGCCGACGGCGCCAACACCAAGCTTGGCCCCGTCGTCAGCCAGGTGCAGTTCGACAAGATCCAGGACCTGATCCAGGCCGGCATCGACGAAGGCGCGACGCTGGTCGCCGGCGGCCCTGGCCGCCCGGCCGAACTCAACCGCGGCTACTATGTCAGGCCGACGGTGTTCGCCGACGTCACCCACGACATGCGCATCGCGCGCGAGGAAATCTTCGGGCGCGGTGCTGGCGATCCTGCCCTATGACACGGTCGAACAGGCGGTCGAGCAGGCCAACGACACCGTCTACGGCCTTGCCTCCTACATCCAGGCCAAGGACATCCAGAAGGCGCGCGACGTTGCGGCACGCATGCGCTCCGGCAATGTCTACATCAACTACCCGACCTGGGACGCCGGCCTGCCCTTCGGCGGCTACAAGCAGTCGGGCAACGGCCGCGAATATGCCGAATACGGGCTGGAGGATTTCCTCGAGATCAAGGGCATCGCCGGGTATGAGGCGGCGGAGTAGGGCACGACACAATGTGGCCGGCGGCAACGCAACGCCGGCTGAAACGGTTCATTTGTTGGCATCCAAGGCCGCCACGCAGGAATAGTTGGCGTGGCGGCCTTGTCTATATACTTCACAAAATTATTGAAGCTCCAATTCTGTGCCTCGCAGTGCGCGACCGGCAGCGGCTCTGCCCGCACTTTCCGAACGGTAGCGCCGGCCCATGCCTGAAGAAGCATCTGTCGGATCTGAGCCCGGCCTGCAAGGCGCAGGTGCTGGGGGGAGTAGAGTATCTCGCGCCGAGTCTGCAAGCGTGGATTCCTGATGGACGCGAGCAATGGCGGCGTCGATCATCTGTATCTTGCCGTCAGTCTCGCGCTACGGGCTTGGGCGTAAAGCTGAATTGGACCTTGTCGTTCAAACCTATGGCGACGTGGACATCTGCGGTGTCTGATAGGGAACTGAAGGTCATCTGTCTAAAGTCGGTGGTTCTGCGCGGACCGAGACCGACGGGTTCGGTGGAACTGATTCCGGCTGGATGGTCGAAGTCCGGTGGCCCAAAAGCCCCCACAACATCGTCCACCGTCTTCAGGCCGTTTGTCGCCTTCCTAAGCTTTTCAAATTCTTCTTTGGTCACATGCATGAAAAGCTCGTCCCTGCGTGAGTCTGGCGTTTGTCCGCCGCAGAAGATGCAGTGATAGATCAAGACCTGCTGCTGACCAGTTCCAACGATGTGATACTCATTGAGCTCAGCATCGAACACGATGGGAATCGACGGTTCCTTGGAAAGCGTTTCAAGTGCCCCGCATTGGCGCCCTTCGTGCATTGTTCGACGCTGCGGCCCGGCCGCTTCTCCGATGGCAGCTACGGCCTCTACTATGCCGGCGACAGCGAGGACGTGGCGCTCGCCGAAACCATCCACCATCACCAGAATTTCATGCGTGCCACCATGAGGATCCCGGCTGGACGGCTGACTTTCGCGTGCTGATCGGCAGCGTCGACCGCGACCTCGATGACGTCAACGCCGTGCCCGGCGTGCTCGACCCGGACGACTACACCGCCTCGCAGGCGGAGGGGCGGGCGCTGCGGGCAGGGGGCAGCGACGGGCTTGTCTGGAACAGCGTGCGCATGCCGGACGGGCAATGCATCGGCATCTTCTGGCCCGACGTCATCCCCGTGCCGGTGCAAGGCCGGCACTACTCCTACCACTGGGACGGCAAGCGCGTCGATTTCGTGCGCCAGCACGATACGGGCAAGGTGCTGGCGGTCACCTGACGCGATGGTGGCGCATTCGCCGCGGAGGCTGGCGCCCGGCCGCGCTATTTCCGGCATCGTGCCGTGTCCAGAGACCAGTTTGCTCCGATTGCCTTCGAAAATGGCATGGATTTCCTGCCATATCGGCTCTACCCGATCTATATATCGAGAGAGATCGATGCGAGGTGAAGATGGACCGCGACATCATATTGAAGGCACTGGCGCATCCGTTTCGACGCGATGTCCTGGCGTGGCTGAAGGAGCCTGAACAGCACTTCGCTGCGCAGGCGCACCCGCTCGAGATGGGGGTCTGCGCCAGCCAGTTCGACCATCGCGGCTTGGCGCAGTCCAGCGTCTCGGCGCATCTGGCGACGCTGGCGTCGGCTGACCTCGTGACGACGCGTCGGGTCGGCCAATGGGTGTTCTACAAGCGCAACGAGGAAACCATCGCTGCCTTTCAGGCCGCCTTGTCCGATCTCTGACGATCCTCCCCCGATCCCCCAGAATGCATGAAAGGCATTTCTCATGACTACCCTCTTTGATCCCTTGCGGGCCGGCGACCTGACGCTGGCGAACCGCATCGTCATGGCGCCGCTGACGCGCAATCGCTCGCCCAATGCGGTGCCCGGCGACCTCTCGGTGACCTATTACAGCCAGCGCGCCACGGCTGGTCTTATCGTGACGGAAGCCACCGCCATCAGCCATCAGGGCCAGGGCTACGCCAACGTGCCCGGCCTCTATGGCGCGGATCAGCTTGCCGGCTGGAAGCGTGTCACCGATGCCGTGCATAGGGGCGGCGGCAAGATCGTGGTGCAGCTCTGGCATGTCGGACGCATCTCGCACAACACATTGCAGCCCGGCGGCGGCAAGCCGGTGGCGCCGTCGGCGATCCGAGCAAACTCCAAGACGTTCCTGGTCAAGCCGGATGGCAGCGGCGAGTTCGCCGAGACTTCCGAGCCGCGCGCGCTCGAAACGGCCGAACTTCCCGGCATCGTCGATGATTTCCGCCGCGCCGCCAAGGCGGCGATAGAGGTGGCGGGTTTCGACGGCGTCGAGATCCATGGCGCCAACGGATATCTCATCGACCAATTCCTGCGTTCGGGCACCAACCATCGCGGCGACGCGTATGGCGGGTCGATCGAGAACCGGACGCGCTTCCTGTTCGAGGTGGTCGACGCGGTCACGGGCGCTGTCGGCGCCGGCAGGACCGGGATCAGGCTGTCGCCGGTGACGCCCGCCAACGACGCTTCGGACAGCGATCCGCAGCCGCTTTTCAACCATGTGGTGACGGGCCTCGGCAGCCGGGGCCTCGCCTATATCCACATCGTCGAAGGCGCGACCGGCGGCGCGCGCGACTTCAGCCAAGGCGACCGGCCGTTCGACTACGACGAGCTCAAGGCCGCCTACCGCAAGGCCGGCGGCACCGGCGCCTGGCTGGTGAACAATGGCTACGACAAGGAACTGGCCGAAAAGGCCGTCGGGGACGGCTATGCCGACCTTGTCGCGTTCGGCAAGCTGTTCATCGCCAATCCCGACCTCGTCAGCCGGCTGAAGCGCAATGCCGACCTGAACGCCCCCGACAAGGCGACGTTCTATGGCGGCGATGCCAGGGGCTATACGGATTACCCGACGGCGGCCTGAGCCGCCCATCTCAGACGGTTTGCCCTTTCGCTTCCAGCGGAAGGGCAGCCGCTCGCCCGGTCCATGATCGGACTGAATATTTGACCCGAACGGCGTACAGATCCGTTGGCACCGCAACGCTAACGGCCGCCGGACTGATCGACGGCCTTTCGCCGTCCTCAGTGCCTGAGAATCTTGCTCAGGAAGGCGCGGCTGCGGTCGGTCTTGGGGTGTGAGAAGAACTCGTCGGGCGTGCCGCTTTCGACGATGGCGCCGGCGTCCATGAACACAACGCGTTGGGCGACCTTGCGGGCAAAGCCCATCTCATGCGTCACCACCATCATGGTCATGCCTTCCTCGGCGACGGCCACCATGACGTCGAGCACTTCCGAGATCATTTCGGGGTCGAGGGCGGAGGTTGGTTCGTCGAACAGCATGATCTTGGGCCGCATGCCGAGGCAGCGGGCGATCGCCACGCGCTGCTGCTGGCCGCCGGAGAGCTGCGCCGGATAGGCGTTGACCTTGTCGGCGAGGCCAACCTTGGCCAGCAGTTCGCGCCCGGCATGCTCGGCCTCGGCGCGCGGGATCTTGCGGACATGGATCGGAGCGAGCGTGACGTTTTCGAGCGCGGTCTTGTGCGGGTAGAGGTTGAAGGACTGGAAGACGAAGCCGATCTCGGTGCGCAGCTGCGTCATGTTGGTGGCGGGGTCGCCGACGCGCTGGCCGTCGACGACGAGGTCGCCATCCTTGATCGTCTCCAGGCCGTTGATGCAGCGGATTAGCGTGCTCTTGCCCGAGCCGCTCGGGCCGCAGACGACGACCACTTCGCGCGGCTCGACGCTGAGCGTGATATCCTTGAGCACGTTGAGCGCGCCGAACCATTTGTTGACGCCGCGAAAGTCGATCATGCCGGTCTTGGTCAGGCCCGGTTGGGTCATGCCCGCTTTGGTCATAGTGCTTGGCCCTTTGGGGTTCGATGTCACAGCTGCACCTCGCCATGCGCCGCGCCCATGCGACGTTCGAGCCGGCGGGCCAGCATGATCAGCGGATAACAGACGATGAAATAGCCGACGCCGACGAGGAAGAAGACCAGCAGGCCGTTGGGCACGCGCTGCACCACCAGCCAGCCGACGCGGGTGAGGTCGGTCAGGCCGATGGCCGAGACGACGGAGGAATCCTTGATCAAGAGCACATATTGCCCGACAAGTGGCGGCAGCACGATGCGCATCGCCTGCGGCAGCACCACCTGGCGCATGCGCTGCCAGCGCGACAGGCCGGACGCCAGCGCTGCCTCGACCTGGCCCGTCGGCACCGAACGGATGCCGGCGGCGACGATCTCGCAGATGAAGCAGGCGGCGAGATTGGTCAGCGCGATGATGCCGGCGGTGAAGGCGTCGAGCTCGATGCCGAACTCCGGCAGGATGAAGAAGATCAGGAAGATCTGCACCAGGAACGGCGTGCCGCGGATGAGGTCGACCCAGGCGCCGATGACACTGGAGATTAGCCGGTTGCCGCCGGTGCGCAGGATGCCGAGACCGAAGCCGAGCAAGGTGCCGAGCACCAGGCTGATCAGCGACAGCACCACCGTCATGCCGAGGCCGCGCAGAGCCAGCGGATAGGAGCCGGCGAGGCTGAGGAATTGTTGCCAGATCATGCGCGCGCCCCCGCCGTGCCGAGCCAGCGGCCGGAGAGAACGGCCAGTGCCTTCAGGCCGTAGTAGAGCAGCAAATAGAAGGCGGCGATGGTGAGAAAGCCTTCCGCCGGCATGAAGCGGTCGGAGGCGAGCAGTTGCCCGGCGCGCGTCAGCTCGGCAACCGAGATCAGCGACAGCAGCGCGGAATCCTTGACCAGCACGATCGCCTGGCCGAGCAGCGGCGGGATCGTCACCTTGAAGGCTTGCGGCAGCACGACCAGGCGCATGCGCTGCGTGTAGGTCATGCCCGAAGCGACGCTGGCCTCGACCTGGCCGCGCGGGATTGACAGGATGCCGGCGCGAATGATTTCAGAGATATAGGCACCGCTGTTCAAGGACAAAGCGAGGATGCCGACGACGAGTTCCGGCAGCACGAAGCCGAGTCGCGGCAGGCCAAAATAGAGGAAATAGAGCTGCGCCAGCAAGGGCGTGGCGCGCACAGCGTCGATATAGGCCTTGGCCGGCGCGCGAAACAGCCAGCCGCGCTGCAAATTCATGGCGCACAGCACGATGCCGACGACGAGCGCGCCGACAAAGGACAGCGCCGACAGCCAGACGGTCGTGACCAGGCCCTGGCCGAACAAAGGCAGGTATTCGACGATGGTGCGGAAACTGAAATTTTCGAGCATGGCGCGCAGCGGTGTGAGTAGTGAGTAGGCAGTAGGCAGTAGGCAGTAGGGGAGTGTGTCGGAATGGAATGGCTATTCACCACTCACTATTCCCTACTGCCTAATTCCTATTCGCTAATTCCTCAGTGGTCTTTCTTCCAGGCGTCGGAATTCACCCAGTAGTCGAGGTTCTTCTGCAGGCGGCCGTCGATGGTGACCTGATTGAGGAACAGGTTCATCCAGATAAGCAGGTCCGGCTCGTCATAGCGGGTGGCGAAGGCAAGCGGCTCCTTCGACAGCAGCTCCGGCATGATGGTGAAGGTGCCGGCCGGATAGGCGGTCGACTGGCCCTTGACCGCCGAGACGTCGTTGACGCCGCAATCGGCCTGGCCGTTGTTGACCGCGTCGAGCAGCAGCGGACCGCCGCCCTTGTAGCTCTTGATGTCGGCATCGGGGAAGGCGGCCTTGGCTTCCTTCTCACCAGTGGCGCCGAGCAGCACCGCGATCTTGGTGCCCTTGGCCTTGCAGTCCTCGGTGGTCTTGAACTTGCTGTCGGCCTTGGTGAAGACGGTGCTGCCCGTGTACATGTAAGGCGTGGTGAAGGCGACCTTCATGCCGCGCGCCAGCGTCGGCGTCATGTCGGCGACCAGAAGATCGGCTTTGCCCGACAAGAGCGCTGGGATCAGGCCGTCCCAGTCGAAGTCGAGGAAGGTGATCTTCACACCCATTTCCTTGGCCATCAGCTCGGCGAGTTCGACCGAACTGCCGGTGCGTTCGCCATTGGCGCCGACAAGCGAGAAGGGCGGACCTTGCGTCTGTACGGCGACGCGCAATTCGCCGCGCTTGGTGATCTCGTCCAGCGTTCCGGCGCTGGCGGCAGCGGTCAAGCCCGCGAGCGCAAGTCCGGCAATGAAAAGTCTGGCAATCTTCATTCTGGCATTCCTCCCAGTTGTTGTTTGCCCGCGGATTCCCTTGGGCGCTTTTTTGAGCGGCGGCGCCGTTTGCCGGCGGCGGCCACCGTTCGAAAATCCTCAGTCCCAGGCCATCGTCTCGGCAATTTTGATGCCGCGTTTGGCCAGTTCGTCGAAGAAGGGTTCGTCGGGCACGTCGAGCAGCGGGTTCAAAAGGCCCGGCGTGGTGATCTCGCGCCGCGCGAGCATCTGCGCTACGATGCTGGCGGGATAGCCGACGCCGAGGCTCATGCCGAACAGGCCCGAGGTCAGGTCGCGCTCGATAATCAGGTCCGATGTCACGGTCTTGGCGCGGCCGCCTTCGAGGCCGGAAAAGACATTGCGCATCACGCAAAGGTCCTTCTCGCCGGGGCCGTATTGCAGTTGCGGGCCGAGCAGCCGGCCGAGGAATTCGCGCGGGCTGCTGGAGGTGCCGGGCACCTTGTCCTCGGAGAGAAAACCAAGCTCCTTCAACGGCGCCCAGAAGGCCGACCATCCCGGCCAGCGCAACGTGTAGCGGCCGGAGCGGCGCAGCCCGTTTGCGGAGGGAAGCATCTCGACATAATGCAGCGCGTCACCATTGGGGAAGGCTTCCAGCCGGCCGAGGCCGGCGACTTCGATCTCATGGATGAAAGGGCTGTCATGCTGGCGCGCGGCGGGTACTTCGACGCGCTTGCCGTCCTCGATCATGACGCTGTCGCGGTTCTGGCTGACCAGGACCATGTCGAAGTTCCAGCTCACCTTGTAGCAAAGCGGCTTGGCCATCGCCTTCGGCTCGGGGATGCCGCCGCAATAGGAATCGATTGATGTGATCGCATCGAACTGTTTTGCGGCGCGGGCGTAGAGCACGAGGTCGATGCCGGGGTCGAGCCCGCATTCGGTCATGATCGAAACACCGGCGCGTTCGGCTTCCGGCGCCAGATCGGCGATGGCCTTGCCGTAATTGGTGGTGACCAGCGGCGTGCGGGTCGCGATGGCGGCTTGCACCGCCTCGCGCATCAGCGGCTGCGGCAGCAAATCTATGACGGCGTCGGCGTCAGCCAGCACATCGGCCAGCGCCGGCCCGATCGCGCCGTTGGGCATGACGAAGCGCACGCGGGAAAGGTCAGTCAGATCAGCCAGCCGGGCCGTGCCGTCCGGCGTGGTATCGACGCAGATCACCTCCTCGACGCCACTGGCGACAAGATCGGCGATGGCCGCCCGGCCTTGCAGGCCGAGGCCGCCGAGAACCGCGATCCTCATGCCGGCTCCTTGCGGTCGTCCGACCAGCAGCCTTCCGGCAGGCTGACCCATTTGTTGCAGGACGCCATGACGACGAAGGTCTCGCTGCGCACGACCTCGCCCGGCTCGCCGGCGCCGGGGATCAGTTCGCTGGTGACGCGGTAGAGATCGGCGACGTCACCGGCCACCGTCACGTCGACGATGATGTCGAAGCGCCCGGTGACCACCGATGCCGAGTTGACGAAGGGCAGTTCGGAAATGCGCTGCGCCAGTTCACGGGCCCGGCCGCGCCCCTGGGCGTTGATGCCGACAATGGCCGAGATCAGCTCGGGCCGTTCGGTCAGGTTCAGCAGGCCGACGATCTTGAGCAGGTTGCGGTCGAGCAAATTGCGCAGCCGCGAGCGCACGGTGGGCACCGAAATCGCCAAGATCTCGGCGAGCCGGTTGATGCCCGGCTGCGCGTCCTGCGACAGCTGTTTCACCAGCCGCCGATCGGTCAGATCGAGATGTTCCCGCAAAAGCCAGTCTTTCACAAATGAGAGAAGTAGATGCTATTTTCTTTCTTATGTGAAAAGACATTATGGGAAATTTTTAATAACAGCAAGGCTCGTATAGCCTCTGGGCTGTGACCCTCTCTTCTTCCATGCAGGCAGGTGGGATCAAGCGCCTGGTGGTAGATCGGTCGAAGCCGACGCAGGGGCCGCTCGAGGGCGCGGCGCACGGGCTGGCAAGGCGTGGTCTTCCCGCCTTGCTGTTGCGTCTTCGAATTCAAGGGGTCAGGCGAGCTCGGTGGGCTCCGGCGTGGCGCGCAGGCGGCCGACATCGCGCACCGGCGGTGCGCCGAAGAGGCGGGCATATTCGCGGGAGAACTGGGAAGCGCTTTCATAGCCGACGGAGAAGGCGACGCCGGCCGCATCGCCCGACGTGGCGAGCAGGCGGCGGCGCGCTTCGTTGAGGCGGATGCGCTTCTGGTACTGGATCGGCGTCATCGCGGTGACCGCCTTGAAGTGGCGGTGGAACACCGAGGCGCTCATGCCGCCCATGCGGGCAAGATCCTCGACGCGGAACGGCTCCGCATAGTGGTCGCGGATCCAGGCCAGCGCGCGGCGAATCTGCGACAGGCGGCTATCGGCGCCGGCAATCTGGCGCAGCATGGCGCCTTGCGGACCCTGCAGCAGCCGAAACAGGATTTCGCGTTCGAGCAAGGGCGCCAGCACAGGGATTTCGGCCGGATGATCGATGAGCTCAATCATGCGCAGCCACGCATCGACCAGCGCCTCGTCGGCCCGGCTGACGGCAAAGCCATGGCCGATCGGCGCCTCGGCAACGGGCGGCATGTCGAGCAGCAGCGGAGCAATCAGCGTGGTGTCGAGGGCCAGGCTGACCGAGAGGTAGGGATGCTGCGGGCTGGCCTGCAAAACCTTTCCGACGGCCGGCACTTCGACCGCGGCAATGAAGTAGCGGCCGGCGTCGTAATGCAGCAGCTGATCGCCGATCATGACGGATTTGGCGCCCTGCAGGACCAGGCAAAGCCTTGGGTCGTAGAGCCCCAGCAACGGCCCGGTCGTCGCCTCGCCTTTCATGATGGCGACGCGGGGAATCCCGGTTTCGGTCAGCCGGCCGCGCGCATGCCGCATCACCAGCGCTTTGAGGTCGTCGAGCGATTTCATCACAGCCTGTAGATCGCATCGGCGCGGCCGGCAATCAAGCTCCCGGCAGGAATAGGCAAGAACTCACCAGTTTTCGGCACGCGGCGGCCAGCGGTCGGCCCCATCTCTGCCGCAGACCAACCACAGATCAAACTGGAGATGGACATGACCGACAAGACCGCACTGGTGACCGGTGCCAACAAGAGCATCGGCTACGAAACCGCGCGCCGGCTGGGCGAAGCGGGCTACAGGATCTGGCTGGGCAGCCGCGACAGGGAACGCGGCGAAGCTGCGGCGGCCGAGCTCAGGCAAAAGGGGCTTGATGTGCGCATGCTGGAAATCGACGTCGCCAGCGACGCCAGCGTCGAGGCCGCCGCGCTGCGCGTTTTTGAGGAGGACGGACGCCTCGATGCGCTCGTCAACAATGCCGGCATCCTGGGCTCCATGCTCGCTCCCAGTGAAGAGCCCATAGCCATCATCAAGGATGTCTACGAGGTCAACGTGTTCGGCCCGATCCGTACCACGCAGGCCTTCCTGCCGCTGCTCAAGGCTGCCCCGCGCGCCAATGTGGTGATGGTTTCCAGCGGGCTGGGGTCACTCGGCGGGTTGACCGATCCGGCCAGTGAATTCTATGCGATCAATATCCTTGGCTACAACAGCTCCAAAACGGCGCTCAACGCCGCCACCGTTGCCTTCTCGAAGGAGTTTGCCGCAGCGGGTATCAAGGTCAATTCGGCCGATCCCGGCTATACCGCGACGGACTTCAACGGACACAGCGGGTACCGCACCGTGGGGCAGGCGGCCGAGATCATTGTTCGCTTGGCGACCCTGGACGAAAACGGTCCGACCGGCGGCTATTTCTACGATGAGGGTCCGTTGCCCTGGTAACGGCCCGGCAGGCCACCCGTTTCGGCTCCGGCCAGGGCCGCGGCCAGCAGCTTTGCCTGCGGTGTCAGTTCGTCGAAGCTGCGGGCGCAGAGGTTGAGCTGCCGCGTGGCCCAGTCGTCGCTGAGCCGCAGGCTGCGCAGCGTGCGGGCCGAGCGGCGGGCGGCACTCTCCGGCACGATGGCGATGCCGGCGCCTTGCGCGACCAGCCGGCAGACATTGTCGAGGCCGGGCACGCGGATGCGGATGTGCAGATGGCCGCCAAGGCGTGCGGCCTGACGGGTGATGTGCTCCTGCAGGGCGTGGCCGAGGCTGAGGCCAACGAAGGATTCGCCCAGCATGTCTGCGAGGCTGGCGCTATGCCGGCCGGCAAGCCCCGGCCAGTTCCGCGCGGCGATCACGACCAGCCGGTCGACGAAGAACGGTTTCTGTTCGAGATGCGAGAGGCCGGCCCAGGTCGCGGCGATGCCGAGATCGGCCGCACCGCTTGCCACCGCCTCGGCGATCTCGTGGCTGGGGCGCTCGTCCAAATCAATGTCGATGCCGGGGTGGGCCACCAGGAAGGCCGGCAAGGTATCGCGCAAAAGCTCGGCCGTGGCGGCGGTGTTGGCCATCAGCCGGACACGGGCGCGCAGGCCGCCGGCATAGGCGCCGAGGTCGCCGGCCATCGCCTCTATCTGGTTCTGCATGGCGCGCGCATGATGCAGCAGCGCCTGGCCGGCCGCCGTCGGCACCACGCCGCGGCGGCGGCGTTCCAGCAGCGGCGCGCCGAGCCGCTCCTCCATGCCCTTGATGCGGGCGCTCGCCGAAGCCAGAGCCAGCCCGGCAAGCTCGGCGCCATGGGTGATGCTGCCGCGCTCGGCCACCAGCAGGAACAGCCGGAGATCGGTGAGATCGAAGCGCATTTCTTGCTCCCTGCGAGGTGCACGGCGTTGGCTTCAGCCTTCGTCCTGGACGAAGGCTGACAGCGCAACTTCCACATTGTGCGCGGGCCCGATGTCCGTCAAATCTTTTGCGATGGAGATTTGCGATGAGCGAAAAAGCGACGGGCCGGCTCGGTATTCTTGAAGGCATGGCGATCGTGCTTGCGGTCGCCGTGGCCTCGCTTGCCATGGCGCAGGCACAGCCTGGCCCGCGCGGATGCACGACGATTGTTCCCGCCAGCCACGATGCCGTGCCGGCAAAACCGGATGCCGATGCCGCTGACATGCTGCTGCATGATTGATCCCGTGGGCATGCTCAGCGCCGGCTCCATCGCCTGGATCGGCGCGGTCTTCCTCGCCGCCGGTTTCGTCAAGGGGGTCGTCGGCATGGGCCTGCCGACCGTGGCGATGGGCCTGCTGGTGGTGACGATGCCGCCGGCCGAGGCCGCCGCCTTGCTTCTGATCCCGTCACTGGTCACCAATCTCTGGCAGTTGTTCACCGGCCCCGCCTTCGGCGGCCTGTGCAGGCGGCTGTGGACGATGATGGCCGGCATCATGCTGGGCACCGTCGCGGGGGCAGGGGTGCTCACAGGCGCGCATGCGGGCGCGGCCTCTGTGGGGCTTGGGTCGGCGCTGGTGCTTTACGCCATCCTTGGCCTGTTCAAGCTCAGCTTCACCACGCCGGCGCGCCACGAGGCCTTGATGTCACCGCTGGTCGGCGTGGCGACGGGGCTGGTCACCGGCGCGACCGGCGTCTTCGTCATCCCGGCGGTGCCCTATCTGCAATCGCTGCGGCTGGAGAAGGAAGATCTCATCCAGGCGCTCGGCCTGTCCTTCACCGTCTCGACGGCGGCCCTTGCCATCGGCCTGTTCAGGACGGGCGCGCTGGCATCGCCGACGGCGCAACTGACAGGCTCGATCCTGGCGCTGCTGCCCGCGCTGGCCGGCATGTTCATCGGCCAGGCGCTGCGGCAGGCGATGGGCGTCGAGACTTTTCGAAAGGTGTTTCTTGTCGGGCTGCTGACGCTGGGAGTGTATCTGGTGCTGGAGGCGTTGCGGTGAGGTTGGTCTCACTCGGCAATCGACCGGATAACCCGCGCCGGGTTTCCGCCGACAAGCGTGTTCGCGGGAACGTCTTTCGTGACCACCGAGCCCGCCGCGACGACGGCGTTTTCGCCGATGGTCACGCCGCCGATCACCGTAGCGCCGGCGGCGATCCAGACGTTGCGTTCGATGACGATTGGCTTCGCGTTGGTGAAGGCGCGGCGCCGTGACGGTTCGAGCGGGTGGCCTGATGTGATGAGGCTGACATTCGGCCCGATCAGCACGTCGTCGGCAATGTCGAGCCCGCCAAGATCATAAAAGGTGCAGTTCTGATTGATGAAGACATTGCGCCCCACCCGGGTGTCGGCCCCGCCGGTCGCGTAAAAGGGCGGGATCAGCAGGAAGCTGTCGTCCACTTGTCTGCCGATCAGTTCGCTGAACAGGGCGCGGACCTCGTCCGCGTCGTTGAACGTCAGACGGTTGAGACGGGCGGTGATCGCCATCGTCCGCTTGACGTCCACCAGCATGGCCGCCGATTCCGACGTTCTCCCGGGGATTATCCTGGTACGATCCTCATGCGCCATTCGTCGTTTCCTCAGAGGCCCGGTCGAACGAATGTTGGCGCGCGATGGCCGCGTCGGGATGCGCCCCTTGGCTGTCTACTTGAGCATGATTCCGAAAGCCGGTTCCAGCTCTCGGGGTCACACTAACTCTTTGTTTTAACGCAATTCCCAAGGGAAAGCGCTTTCGCGCTTTTCCCGGCAAAACCGTTTTACACTTTTCCTGGAATTGCTTTAGCGCACGACCAGCACCGGGATTGCGGTGTAGGACAGCACTTCCGCCGTCTGGCTGCCGAGAAGCAGCTTGCCCAACCCGCGGCGGCCATGCGAGGCCATCACGATCAGGTCGCAGCCTTGCGCCTGCGACAGTTCCAGGATCGCCTCGGCGGGCCGTTTGTCCTCGACATGCACAAGCTTGGCGGACACGCCGGCCGCATCGGCCGAGGCCTTGCACTTGGCCAGAACCTCCTTGCCATATTTGCGCGCCTCTTCCTGGTAGACGACCAGCTCATCGCCCACCGCATAGCCGGCCATTGCGCCGCCCCAGGCGAAGATGGGGTAAGGCTCCGAGACGGTGATGAAGGTGACGGCGGCGTCGATGCCTTTTGCCAATGTGAGGCCATGGGCAACGCCCTTGTCGGCCAGTTCCGATCCGTCGGTGGCGATGAGCAAATGTTTGTACATGATGATCTGACCTGTTGTGCAAGGGCTGGCGCCCTTGGGGTGGCGGGAGCCTTGGTGCGGCTCCTCCTGATATAGTTGCGCCGCCGGTCTGCTCACAGGGCCAGCGTCATGTGGATCAGGGCCAGGCGAGGAAGCGTGCCGCGGCGATCTTCCGGTATCCCTGTTGGCCTTTGCTCGGTTGTGCCGCGACCGAGGTTATTGCGACGAAGAGCGGGTGCCGAAGACCACGCGCGGGAAGGTCGACCTTAGTGGCTACCTTACGAATTCGTATATCCGCGGCGAGGCGGCGGTAAGTTACGACATCCAACATTGAGATCATCCGCTGCCTTTGACTGACACGTCCCACCGAGAATACAGCAAATGATGATTGCCATGGGCGCTCCGCGGCCATTACGGCCAACAGGCCCAATAAAACGGTCGCCCTCCAAGTTGCGGCGCAAGCTGAACAATTGGGTGCATGAAAGCAAATGGGCGGCGCTTCGGTGGATGTTCCGGCGCGATATCGCCGCCATTCGATCGGCCCTCGGTGCTGAGCCGTTCACTGCAATCCTTGCTCAATATCCCGACATTGCGCTGAAGCCGGTTCGGCCGTATCTCGCCGCCAATTTGATGCGTATCCATCGTTGTGCAGCCGTCATTGGTCACTACACCGCGGCGGCGCGTCTTTTGACCGAGGCCGCCCTGGTCGAAAGCCACACGCGCGGTCGTCATCTCCTGGCAATGTCGACCGTTGCCGGTGAAGTCACGGTGGAACTGACGGGCCAGGCAGGTTTGTACCGAGAGGGGGAATGGCGCCTTCTCCTGCGCCTGGAAGGACGTCCCGTCATCGAAATGGCGCTCGCGATTGTGGACCGGTCGCTTCTACGTCTCGGTGGCGGCGGCAAGATCCTCTATATCGGCGCTCTGAAGTCGACGTCGACCGGTGTGCAAGGTCTCGAGGATTCCCGGATACTGACCAAAGCCATGGAAGGTCTGCGGCCGAAAACCCTGCTGCTCCTGGTCGCCCAGACTTTGGCATCCTCACTCAAACTGCGTGGCCTTGTGGCGGCATCAAACGCAGGCCACGTCTTTTCGAGGGACTATGCGCTGCGCCGCCGCATCACCGCGGACTATGACAGCTTCTGGGTGGAGTCCGGGGGTAGGCCAATACGTCGGACGATGTATGCCTTGCCCCTGGTGAAGGCTCAACGCGATCCAGCCGACTACAAGCCGAACAAACGGGCGCAAATACGCAAGCGTCAGCGCCGCGAGGTCGAAATCGCGCGTTCTGTCAGCGAATCCGTCAGGCTGTTGCTCCGAAGCTGAACGCCTTGCCGGGCCTGCATCCAGCCAGGTGGCCCACCGCAGGCGCTGGGCAGCTCGCCGAGCATGCCCGGCGGGCCAATCGCGAAACGGTATGATCCTTGGCTTAGAACGGTGCCGCCGGCAGCTCCTGGGTGCCTTCGAGCTTCACAGCCTGGAGTTCGTTCGCGTCATAGCCAAGAGCCCGCAGGATGGTGGGAGCTACCTGCGTCGTCTGCACCAGAGCTGGCACCGACCTCGGCTTGAGCGAAGGACCGCTGATGAGAAGCGCCACGTTGCGATCGTTCGCATTGGCGCCACCGTGCTCGGCAATCTTCGAGCCGGATGTGTAGACCACACCCCGGATTGACCGTGGCTATGAAGTCCGGCGTACGGCTGTCGGTGGCCGGATCCTGATAGGCGAGAGCAAGGGCATTCGGCGGCTGGATCTGGGCGATGCCTTCAGCCTTGATCGATTTCTCGAGATAATCCTGCGCGGCCGCGAGGTTTTTGACCCTGTCTTGCGGCTTGAGCCATATCAGCGCGGCGTCGTCGGCGATGTGGAAGGCATAGCCCGGTGTCTTCGTATAGGGATCATCGTCCAGTGGCTGGAACGACGCCGGGTCGATGGGCGACTGGCCATGCTTCGAGGCAAGTATGATCAGGGTCGAATTGGCGAGTTTGTTGTCCTTGAGTGCGGCCATCAGTTCGCCGACAGCGCCATCTACATAGGCGAGCTGGCCGGCGAGACCATTGCCAGGCGTGCCGCTGGCATCCAGATAGCCGCCCACCAGACCGGCCTCGTCGCCGGGACCGGCCTTGGGAAGCTTCTGGCCCACGCTCACCGCCTGGAAATTCATGCCGAAAAGCGTGGGAACCGCCGCGGGATGCGAGCCGGTGCTGTCGAGGCCTTTGATTTCGTTGAGCACCGCCTGGACCCGCGCTTCATCGAAGTCGCGCTCGGCCTTGAAGCTTCCCGTCGTCTTGACCTTGGTGCCCGGAATCAGGCTGTCCTGTTCCAACGCGTAGAGGTCGTCGATGCCTTTGCCCGAAGGTCCGTTCAGCCATTCATAGGCGGGGTGCTTGTCGGACCAGGCCGTGCGGCCGCCATGCGCTTTCACGATTTCGAAGACGTTGTTGACCCGCACGAAATCATGCGGATAGACCACCGAGCATTTGCCGTTGATCAGCGTCATCGGCAGCTTTGCCGGGTCGATCTGGCTGCGGTAATCGCCTGGCTTGCCACCACCATCAAGGCGCGTCGAATCGACGTCGATGTTCTCGGCGAAGGCCACCTCCGCACCCGGCTCGCCCTTGCAGTCCGAAGCCGGCGCGAAATAGGTGCGGTCGTAGCTGTCATCGTAGAACACGCCCGTCGATTTGGGTGTGCCGCCGGTTACCTGTGCCACAAGGCCAGGAAACGAGTCGGATGGGGCGCTGGCGAGCGCATTCGGATAGAAAATCCCGGTATCGGCGAGCGCGGCGAGCGAGCTTTTCGGATTTGCGGCGACATAGTTTGCCAGATCGAGCGCATGAAGCCCGTCGACGCTGATGAGCAGTACGTGCTTGTAGGGCGCGGCGATGGCGCTGGAATTAGACAGCGCGCCAGCCAATGCCGCCGTCAGCGTACCGGCAGCCAACGCCAGAGATAGTGTTTTCATTGAAGTGTCCCTCGTCTCGCAGCCCGCGATGGATCAAGGATAGGCGAGTGCACATGACAGGTTCATGAAAACTCGTTGGCAAAGGACCTTACGGATTGGTAAGCCAGCGGTGATGCACAAGAACCGCCGCCGCCAAGCTGCGAAACGCAGGCGGCGAAGCGGCGCTCAAGTGCCGCGATGGCCGCCGGGTCTTTCGCTCCCTTGCGCCGACCGCTACAGCTTTGGCCCGACATCAACGAAGGGCCGAGCGTATGAGCAGCGCGTATCCGCAAATCCATCTGGTCCGGCATGGCGAGACGGCGTGGAGCCTTTCGGGGCAGCATACCGGTCGCACCGACATGCCGCTGACGCCGGCGGGCGAGGCCGCCGCGCGGGGCGTGGCGGAGCGGCTCAAGGGTCAGTCGTTCTCGGCGGTGTGGTCGAGCCCCTCGCAGCGCGCCTACAACACCAGCGTGCTGGCCGGCTTTGGTGCGCAAAGCGTCAGAAACGACGATCTGCAGGAGTGGGACTACGGCGCCTATGAGGGGCGGACAACCAAGGAAATCCTGGCCGATCGGCCAGGCTGGAACGTGTTTCGCGACGGCTGCCCGCAAGGCGAGATGGCCGCCGATGTCGGCGCCCGCGCCGACCGGATCATCAAACAGCTTCGCGAAGCCGGCGGCTCGATCCTGATCTTTTCCAGCGCGCATTTCCTGCGCGTGCTCGCCGCCCGCTGGCTCGGCCTGCCGCCGGAAGGTGGCGCGCTGTTCGTGCTCGATACGGCCAGCATCAGCGTGCTCGGCTACGAGCATGATCTCAGCGAGCCGGTCGTGCGCAAGTGGAACCTGAAATAGGGCGGCAGGAACGCTGGCTCAGCGGGAAACGCCTTCGCTTCGTCATCCACGGGCGGAGCAAGGAGCGCAGCTCCGTCGCTGAGACCCTAGGATGACGACGTGTTGGGTGGCTTTGGCCAATTCCCGACGCCAGGCGCTGAACCAACTCAAACCGCGCGTCCACCTCTTACTTATCGAACTTCCGGATCGCTTCGGCCGTCACCGGCGTGAAGAAATTCACCAGATTGCCGTCGGGGTCGCGAAACAGCAGCGAGCGGTTGCCCCAGGGCATGGTGGTCGGCTTCTGCACGGTTGTGTCCCTGATGAAGTCCGACAGCCTGATGAATTCGGCATCGACATCGTCGACGCGGAATTCGAGGATGGCGGTGTGGTTGTCGGCCGGGCGGGCGATGTCGCCGCCGAACAGCATCAAGGTGCGCGTGCTGCCGATCGCCAGCGTGCAGGAAGGGGTCGCGAGTTCCGCGAAGTCCTCGGTGTAGACCGTCACCGGCATGCCGGTGATCTCGCCGTAGAAGCGCGCGAGGCGCTGAACATCCGAGGTGATGATGCGGACAGAGACGAAATTCATTATTGGCTCCTTGATCGTCGAAGCCGCGGCCGGGCTTCCCGGCCGCTCTATAGGCCAGGCCTCCTGACAGCTTTCCGTCAGCAGAGGATTGCGACGGCTACGCTTCCGGTCCGGACCAGACCGGCGGCAGGCCGAAGGCGGCGAACAGGCCGGGGCCGAGCGGGGCGACATAGACCGTGAGCGATACGATGCCGCCATCGGCCGGCTCGATGACATGCAGGGATTGCGCGCGCCATTCCGGCTCCTGATGGCGCCGGGCATAGATCGCGACCGCCGGCTGGCCGTTGGCCCGTGTCGCCACGGCGCGGTAGCCGGCGAAATTGCTCCACACCGTCTTGAAGAAACCATGGATCGCCTGACGTCCCCGGTACCAGTCGCGCCATGGCGGCATGTGGTAGGTGGCGTCCTCGCGCAGCAGCGCGACCAAGCCGTCGAGATTGGCGGCCTGCCAGGCGCTGAGATAGCGTTCGAGCAGCACGCCTTCCTGCGGGTTGGGCTGCGATCGTTGCTGGGGGCGTCCCTGCGGATAGCGCTCACCCAGCGTCGCGCGCGCCCGCTGCAGCGCGTTTACCCAGGCGGTCGAGCCGCCCAGCAATTGCGCGGTCTCCAGCGCCGACCAGCCCAGCACGTCGCACAGCAGAAGGGATGCGCGTTGCCTCGGCGGCAATAGCTGGATGGCGGCGACGAAGGCAAGCCGCACGGCCTCGTTTGTCTCGTAGCGCGCATCCGGGCCGGGCTCGCCATCGACAAGGTCCGGCAGCTCGGCGTCGGGGTAGGGCTCCAGCCAGGAGAGCTCGGCGGCGGCCGGCCCGGCGGCGGCGCGCCCTTTGCTCGGCGGCCGTGCGGGCTCTTCTAGGATGCGGTACGCCGACGACCGCGCCTTGATGGCGTTGAGGCAGGCGTTGGTGGCGATCGAATAGAGCCAGCCGCGCGGCGAGCCGCGCCCGTCGAATTGCGCGCGGCCGCGCCAGGCCTTGAGGAACGTCTCCTGGACGAGATCGTCGGCCTCGTGCAGCGAGCCCATCATCCGGTAGCAATGCAGCTTCAGCGCCCGGCGGTGGGCCATCGTCAGGCGCTCGAAGGCAGGCCGATCGAGGATCGGCCCGCCTGTCGGGTCCAGCGGCTCAAGCGGGCCGGGAGCGTCTGTCATATCGAGCCTGCCGTGCGGAGTTCGTCTCGCATCCTGCGCGCCTCATGCCGCAGCGGCAAGGCCGCTGCCGCTGACCGTGAAGGCGATGCCTGGCACCTTGCCGCCGGCCAGCGCCACCACGGCGCGCCCGACATCGGCGGGCGTCTGCACATCGCCCATGCTGGCCAGGAAATCCGCCGGGCTGATGCCGAGATAGGCGGAGATGCTCGAAATGCCGCGCTGGCCGACGCCGGTGCCGGCCATGATGCGCATCGGCGCCAGCGCCATGAAGCGCAGGCCAAGGCCCAGCCGGTCGGCCTCCTTCTGGCTGTGGGCGGCGAGGAACATCTGCATTTGCTTGGCGCCGGAATAGCCGCCGGAGTTCGGCGGTCCGCCGCTGAATGCCGCGCCGCTGGAGATCAGCACGACGCGGCTGCCCGGCTTCAACCGGCCCTGAAGTGCTGCCCTGCAGAACAGGAACGATGCCTTGACGTCCGTCTCCCAATTCGCCGAGAAATCGTCCCAGCTCTGGTCCTGGATGCAGGCCGACGGGGCGAAGGCGCCGGCGCAGATCACCAGCACGTCGGGCTGCAGCGCAGCGAACACCCTATCGGGCGCCGTGTCCTGCGTGGCGTCGGCGGCCAGCGTCCTGACTCCAGACGCCTCCCAGGCGAGCTCCTTCAGGGCTTCCGCGCCGCGGGCGACGGCAAGCACATCTGCGCCTTCGCCGAGCGCAGCTTCGACGATCGAGCGGCCGACACCCCGGCTGCCTCCGACCACGACGACATTTTGACCTTGCAACGATCCCATGGATCACCTCGCTTTTCCGGCCCGGACAATTCCGGCGCCTGTAGGTGAAGACAGGGGAGGCGGGCGGAAATCATCGGTGGGGCGGCGAAAATCTTTCGCGGGCGCGGATCAGGCGGCTCTCATTCGTTCGCCGGTTTGTCCAGGACATGATTGGAGCGATAAACTGGACGGCCCATCGCCGATCTCTTGGGCGCAACGAAAACCTGGGAGGAATGGATATGACGACACTGTTCGTGAGACATACCGTGTCCGACTACAAGGCCTGGCGCAAAGTCTATGACGGGTTCGCTCCGGTTCAAAAGGCCAACGGCGTGAAGGCCGAGACCGTCTATCAGGCGGCGGACAACCCCAACGACGTCACCGTGACGCATGATTTCGCCAGTGCCGCCGAAGCGCAGGCCTTCATCAAGAACCCAAAATTGAAGGAGGCGATGGCGAGCGCCGGCGTGGTCGGCGCGCCAAGCATGTGGATCACCAACAAGGCTTGATGGGCCGCCGCCCATCTCCTCGTTCCAACGCAAACTCCCGACGGAAAACTGAGCCTGGGCCGCTTGCGGTCTGGCCGGCGGGACGCTTGCTCAGCCGCCCAGCAGCGCCAGCTCCTCCGGCGTCAAATGCCGCGCGGTGCCCTTGGCGAGGCCGCCCAACGGCAGCCGGGCGATGGCGATGCGGATGAGGCGCTTGACCTCGATGCCGTGCGCGGCGAGCAGCCGGCGGATGTGGCGGTTGCGCCCCTCGTCCAGCACGATCTCCAGCCAGGCGGTGCGGCCGCCGCTGCGCAAAAGCGCGATCGAATTGGCGGCCAGGGTCTCGCCGTCGACGCTGACACCCGCACGCAGCGTTTGCAGCATCGCTTCGTCAGGCACCATGCCGACCTGGACGTGATAGGTCTTGGGCAGATGCGAGGCCGGGTCCATCAGCCGGTTGGCGAAATGGGTGTCGTTGGTCATCAGCAGCAGGCCTTCGCTGGCCTTGTCGAGGCGGCCGACCGGCGAGACAAAGGGCAAATCGAGTCCTTCCAGGCAGGTATAGACGGTGTCGCGCTGTTGCGGGTCGTCGCGGGTGGTGACCAGCCCGCGCGGCTTGTTGAGCATGACATAGACCTTGCGTTCGGCAACGACAGGCGCGCCGTCGACGACGATGCGGTCGCGGTTCAGGTCGACGCGCAGCGCGGCATCGCGCACCACCTTGCCGCCGACGCGCACGCGGCCTTCCGCGATCAGCACCTCGGCCTGCGTGCGCGAGCACAGGCCGAGTTTCGACAGCGCGCGGTTGAGGCTGACGCCGGGCGGCTTGGTTGTGGGCGATGTCGGTCGTGCTGCCATTCTGCTGCGGGTCGGTCCTTTGTATCGGACAGATGGCATGGGAGGCGCGGGAATCGCAAGCGATGGCCTTGTCCTGGATCAAGGTCGCGGTCGGCAGGCAATCGTGTAAGCGGTCCGACAGTCGGGCGGCCGCTTACACGGCGTTCCCGACCAGCGCGCCGATGCCGGCGGTGAGCGCCATGGCGAAGGCGCCCCAGAAGGTCACGCGCAACGTTGCGCGAAGGATGTTGGCGCCGCCCGCCTTGGCGCCGATGGCGCCCAGCAGGGCAAGGAAAAGCAGGGACGCAATCGACACCGCCAGCACCAGCATGGAGGCGGGCGACACCAGCACCATGAGCAGCGGCATTGCCGCGCCCACACTGAAGGTCGCCGCCGAGGTCAGCGCCGCCTGGATCGGCCGTGCCGTGGTCATTTCCGAAATGCCGAGTTCGTCGTGGGCATGCGCGGCCAGCGCATCCTTGGCCATGAGCTGGTCGGCGACCTGGCGGGCCAGGTCCGTCTCCAGCCCACGCTTGACGTAGATTTGCGCCAACTCCTCGCGCTCGAATTCGGGCTGGGTCGCGAGTTCCTGGCGTTCGCGGGCGAGGTCGGCATTCTCGGTGTCCGACTGGGAGCTGACCGAGACATATTCGCCGGCCGCCATCGACATGGCGCCTGCCACCAGGCCGGCTATGCCGGCGACCAGAACCTGCGAAGCCGGCGCTGCGGCCGACGCCACGCCGACGATCAGGCTCGCGGTCGAGACGATGCCGTCATTGGCCCCCAGGACGGCGGCGCGCAGCCAGCCGATGCGCGACACCTGGTGGTTTTCGACATGCAGCCGGCTCATGCTTTTCTCCTGATCTTGCCTTCGAGTTTCGTGGCGGCGGCGACTGTATTGGAAATCGTGCCGTACTTGCGGACATTCTTGTGCAGCAACTCCAGCCGCTGGTCGGTTTCATCGGTGTCGACGACAAGCTCGTAGTCGATCGAGGCAATCCCCGGCGGGCTGTCGCGCCGAACGGCATGCAATGCGACCATGACGCCGCGCAGTTTGAAACCGAGCATCGGGGTGACTCGTTCGATGCCCTTGATCATGCAGCCGGCGATCGCCGCCAGAAGCAGTTCGGCTGGATTGAAGGCATCGGCCCGGCCCTCGAGACTGGTGTCGAGAACGAGTGCGGCGTCCTTGGTCGTGGCTGCGCTGCCTCGTGCATCGGTCCGTCTGGCTTCGACGCTGTATTCGAACATGGGGCCACCTGCTTCGCCGCCCGCGCGGCGGGCGCCATTCAGGCGTTTCTAGCCTCTTTTCAGGAATCCGGTTTTGATCCACGTCAGAATCCGGCCCTGCTGGCCCCGCTCACGTGCACGGCACCCCGCTGGTTGCGGGCGAGGCCGCCATTGTGAAGGCGATAGTGCCTCAACCGGCCTGTTGAGCCATGACGATGAAGTTGCCGCAGGTGTCGTCGAAGAAGGCGGCGCTGACCGGCCCCATGCGCCGGGGCGGCCCGAGAAATTTCACGCCGCGCCCGGCGAGGCGGTCGAAGTCGGCCTGGATGTCGCGGCTGGTGATCAGGGCCGCCGGGAATTGGGCATCATGGAGCGCTTGCTGCGCGGCACGCGCCGGCGCATCGCGATTGGGCTCGAGAACCAGTTCAGCGCCGTCGGCCTCGTCCGGAGACACCACCGTCAGCCAGCGGGCCTTGCCGCCGTCGTAATCATGCTTTTTCACGAAACCGAGGACCGACGTGTAGAAGGCCAGCGCCTTGTCCTGGTCATCGACCTTGATGAGGATATGACGAAGCCGCATGGTCAAATTTCCTTTTGTTCGCGTCGGGTCAGCGTCCGCGCTCAATCCCGCCCGTTGAAGAACGCCGTCAGCACCGGCGCATGCGCGGCGGGTTTCAGCATGTGGTTCTGGCCGGCCAGCGTCTGGTAGCGCGCATTGGGCAGGGCCTGTGCCAACGCCTTGTTGCCATGGCGCATCCACGACGGGCTTTTTCCGCCATCGGTCACCAATGTCGGCACGCCGAGCGTGGTCCAGCGTGCGGGATCCAGCGGCTTGCCGAGCTGGTCGCCGGCGACGATGGCGCCGTCATAAGGCAGCGTATGCGCCACTGCCTTGAGCTTGCGCCAGATCGGCGTCAGCTTCATGACGGCGATCAGCAGGCCGGGCATGCCGACCGATTTGAGGAAGGCGCTCACGGCGTCGCCGCGCCTGTCGTCCGCGATGGCTTGGCGGATCGTTGCCCAGTCGCCTTGCGTGGTCGTGCGGCTGTCGTCGACGATCAGCGGCGCTTCGTAGAGCGCAAGCCGCCTGATGCCGGGCAGGCGGGCTGCCGCCATCAGCGCCAGCATGGCGCCGGAAGACATGCCCCAGACATAGGCTTCGCCGCCGGCCGCCCGCAGCACGGCCTCGATGTCATCGATCTCGCGCTCGACCGTGTAAGGCGTGGTGTCGCCGCTGTCGCCACGGCCACGGCGGTCGTAGCGAAACACGGTGAAACCGCCTTCCAGCGCCTTGGCCAGCGGGCCGCTTGGACCCATGGTGCGCGAGCAGAGCGCGCCGTCGACGAGGATGAGCGGATGGCCCTGGCCGCGCCGCTCGCAGGCGATCGGCGTTCCATCCCGCGACAGCACGGCCTGCGTGGTCGGTTTGGCGTTCTCAGCCAGCATCGTCGGCTCCCTTGCCTATCAGCTGTTCCAGCCGGTCGAAGCTCTGCATCCAGCCGCCGCGCATGCCGAGCGCCAGCAGGCGTTCGCGGTCGGCGGCAGTCGCCAGCGTCACCTCGAAATGGACATGGGTGCGCGCGCCGTCGGGCGTGAAGCTCACCGTGTGGCGGCTCCGGCCCGGCGGCTTGCCGGCCCATTCGCGGATTTCAGGATCCGGTTCGTCGCGGTAGCTCAGCCTGGCGTTCTCGACGACTTCGAGATAGCTGCCCTGGTTGCGGTAGAGCGCGCCACTGGCGGTCAGCATGTCGATGCGCCAGCAGCCGCCGACGCGCACGTCGAGCACGCAAAGGGGAATGGTGCAGTCCCTGATGCCCCACCATTGCGCCACCAGGAGCGGATCGGTCCACAGCCGGAAGACGCGTTCGACCGGCGCGTTGAAAATGCGCTCGATGGCAAAGCTGCGGTCGGCGGTTGCGGGCGCGGTCATTCCGGCCTGTCCGCGCCGCGCCGCAGCAGGTCTTCCATGCGGTCGAAGCGGCCTTCCCACAGCTTGCGGTAGTCGTCGAGCCAGCGGTCGATGTCGCGCAGCGGCTTGAGCTCGATGCGGCTGAGATGTTTTTGCGCCGCCCGGCTGCGGGTGACGAGGCCGGCCTGCTCCAGCACGCCGACATGTTTGGAGACCGCGCGCACGGTGAGCGCGAAGGGCTGCGCCAGTTCGGCAACCGACGCTTCGCCGTCGAGCAGCCGGGCCAGTATCGCCCGGCGCGTGGGATCGGCGAGGGCGGCGAATGTGTCGTCGAGGGAGGTTTGATGAGCCATTGCGGAACCAATCAGTTCTGGAACTAATTGGTTCTATAAATGGTTTTACCTGAGCCGTCAACGCGCTTTACGGGATTGGGAGAGCTCGGGGAAATACGGCGTGAAGCCCCAGGCTCCTGTCTTTTTGTCCGCGATGCCGTTCAGCACTTCGAGCGCGTCGGCCGGCAACTCCAGTTCGGCCGCCGCCAGATTTTCCCTGAGGCGGCCCTTTTACGTGCCCAGCACCCGGTAGATCGCGGGGATGCCAGCACCGTCAGCGGCGTCGAGGAGAGGCAGGCCGAACAGCAGCGAGATCGCCAGCTCCTGGAAGATCGGATCGGTCAGGATCACCGCCGCGCCGATCATGGCGGCAAGCGCGGTCAGCAGGATCGGCTTGAACCTGATCGCGCCGGCTTCGATCAGCGGCGCGCTGGTGGCATGGGGTGCCTCGTTTCGTCTCCGATGGCCAAGCGCTGTCTGGACCTCATGTTGCCACAATCGGGAAATGCGATGGAACAGGCATCAGCAATGGGTCCAACACGTTGAAGAGCACTGTATTTCGTGCCCTCGTGGCGCTCGTCGGTACGGCGTTGCCGGCGCGGGCAGATGAGGCATGCATGGCCAATATGGGACGGTTTGAGCTCGGGCAATATGCCTGCCTGAGGGTCGGCGAGACGAGCCACCTGGCTCGCTGCGAGGTCAACCTCGATATCTTGTCCTGGAACGAGGTGCTTGACCATTGCCCGGGCGGCACCGCGCCGAAACCCGTGGCGGCTACGTCTGTTTGCCGGGCCAACGGCAAGTTCATCCCGGGCGGCGGGTTTGCTTGTCTCGTCGTGGCCGGCAGCACGCACCTGGCGCGCTGCGACACCGTGCTCAATGCTCCGTCTTGGACCAAGGTGCAGGAGGGATGCCCCGGCGCACCGCTGCCGGAAGCCACTCCGGATGCCCAGGTGCATCCTGGGCTCAAAAATCTGTTGTCAGGTCCTCGCCGCCTGTTTGAACGGCTGCGAGACGCACTCTGAAGTCAGTGACGATTGGCGGTGGCGCTGTGCTGATCCTGGTTTGGCTGGACCGCCTGTTTGGCGTGGAGAGATTTCGCGTGATCCATGTGATAATCCGGCCCCCCGTCACCTTCACGTGCGCAGCACCCGGTAGATCGCGGGGATGACCAGCACCGTCAGCAGCGTCGAGGAGGCCAGGCCGAACAGCAGCGAGATCGCCAGCCCCTGGAAGATGGGGTCGGTCAGGATCACCGCCGCGCCGATCATGGCGGCAAGCGCGGTGAGCAGGATCGGCTTGAACCTGATCGCGCCGGCCTCGATCAGCACCTCGCTCAACGGCCTGTCGGGCGACGCCGCATGGCGGATGAAGTCGACCAGCAGGATCGAATTGCGCACGATGATGCCGGCCAGCGCGATGAAGCCGATCATCGATGTGGCCGTGAACGGCGCCCCGAACAGCCAGTGCCCGCCGAGGATGCCGATGAAGGTCAGCGGGATCGGCGTCAGGATCACCAGCGGAACCTTGAACGAGCCGAACTGGGCGACGACGAGGATGTAGATGCCGAGCAGCGCGACGCCGAAGGCCGCCCCCATATCGCGGAAGGTCACCCAGGTGACTTCCCATTCGCCGTCCCACAAAAGCGTCGGCCGGCTTTCATCCTCCGGCTGGCCGTGCAGCGAGATCGCGGGCTTCTGCAGTCCGGTCCAGTCCTGCGCGTCGATGGCCTTGCTGACGGCGAGCATGCCGTAGAGCGGCGCCTCGAAGCTGCCGGCAAGCTCGGCCGTCACCATTTCGGCAGCGCGGCCATTGTGCCTGAACACCGGGAACGAAGCGCGCTCCGGCGTCACCCGCACGACATCGCCGAGTTCGACGACGCCGCGGTCGCCAGGCAGCACATTGGCCGGAATGGGGGTGGTCAGGAAGCGCTCGTCGAGCGTCCTTTCGCCCTTCGGCCGCTCGATGCGGATCGGGATCGGCTGGCGGCCACCGCCGCGATGCGAATAGCCGACGGTCTTGCCCCCATTGAGGATGGCAAGCGTGTCGAAGACGTCGCTTTCCTCGACATGGAAGAACTCCGCATCGTCGGTGGAAATCGTGGCGCGAAGCCGGCGTGCCGGCTGTCCCCAGGAATTGTCGACGTCGACGATGAAGGGCACGGAGCGGAACGCCGTTTCGATCCTGGCGGCGACCTTGCGGCGGGTCTCGCCGTCGGGTCCGTAGATCTCGGCCAGCAGCGTCGCCATCACCGGCGGACCGGGCGGCGGCTCGACCACCTTCAGGCTGGTGCCTTGCGGTACGGGGATCGTGGCGATGCGCTGGCGGACGTCGAGCGCGATCTCATGGCTGGAGCGGGCACGGTTCGCCTTCGGCAACAGGTTGAGCGCCACGTCGCCCTGCTCCGGCTCGGTGCGCAGGACGGCATGGCGGACGAGGCCGTTGAAGTTGAAAGGTGCCGCCGTCGCGGCATGTGTCTGGACCGATCGGACCTCCTTCAATTCGAGAACCTTGGCGGCGACGGCCTGCGCCACCGCATCGGTGGCTTCGACGGAAGACCCTTCCGGCAGGTCGATGGTCACCGACAGTTCGGACTTGTTGTCGAAGGGCAGGAGCTTGACCGTGACATGCTCGGTGTAGAACAGCGCGAGCGAGCCCAGGGTCAGCACGCCGACGACGAGCAGGAAGGCCCAACTCGCCTTCTTCGAGGCCAGGATCGGCCGCGCGACGGCGGTGTAGGCGCGGCCCAGCGGGCCGCCATTGCCATGATCCTGATGGGCATGCACCGGCGCCCGCCCGGCAAGTTTAAGCATCAACCACGGCGTCACCATCACCGCAACGAAGAAGGAGAAGATCATCGCCGCCGAGGCATTGGCCGGAATCGGGCTCATATAGGGGCCCATCATTCCCGAGACGAACAGCATCGGCAGCAGTGCGGCGACCACGGTCAAGGTGGCGACGATGGTCGGGTTGCCGACCTCCGCCACCGCCTCGATTGCCGCCTGCCGGCGATCGCGGCCGCCGCCCATGGCCCAGTGGCGCGAGATGTTCTCGATCACCACGATGGCATCGTCGACGAGAATGCCTATCGAAAAGATCAGCGCGAACAGCGAGACGCGGTTCAGCGTGTAGCCCATGACGCGCGAGGCAAACAGCGTGAGCAGGATGGTCACCGGAATGACGACGGCCACGACCATCGCTTCGCGGCGGCCGATGGCGACCCAGACCAGTACGATGATCGAGATCGTCGCCAGGCCGAGATGGTAGAGGAGCTCATTGGCCTTGTCGTTGGCGGTCTCGCCGTAATTGCGCGTCACGTCGATCGAGATATCGCCTGATATCAGCCCGCCCTGGAGCAATGCGACCCGGTGCAGAATGGCGTCGGCGACGGCGACCGCGTTCGATCCCGCGCGCTTGGCGATGGCGAGCGTGACCGATGGCACGCGCTCGACACCAACGCCGGCCCTGGTGACCGTCGACACCAGCGTATCGCCGGCGTCGGTGGCGAAGGCGACGTCGGCCACGTCGCGGACATAGACGGGGCGGTTGTCACGCGAGGTCAGCAGCAGGTTGCCGATCTGGTCTGGCGAGGCCAATGTCTCGCCGGCGACGATGTCGATCTGCTCGCCGTTGTCGCGAACACGTCCGGCGGGAAAGGCCTTGTTGGCGCCCGACACCTTGGCGGCGAGCTGCTGCAGGGTGACGCCGTAAAGGGCGAGCTTTTCGGGGTTCGGATTGACGCGGATGATCTCACCGGTGTCGCCGACCAGGTAGGTCAGGCCGACATTGTCGATCTTGGCGATCTCGGTGCGGAGTTCGCGCGCGACGCGGGTGAGGTCGTTGGCCGTCATGCGCGCGGCTGCCTGCGGCTTCGGCGACAGCGTCAGCGTGACGATGGCGACGTCGTCGATGCCGCGGCCGACGATCAGCGGCTCGGGCACGCCGACGGGAATGCGGTCCATGTTGGCGCGCACCTTGTCGTGGACGCGCAGCACGGCAGCGTCCGACGAGGTGCCGACGATGAAGCGGGCGGTGACCATCACCTGGTCGTCTCGCGTCTGTGAATAGACATGCTCGACGCCGTCGATGCCCTTGACGATCGTCTCAAGGGGCTCGGTGATCAGCTTGACGGCGTCGTCGGCCTTCAGCCCGTCGGCGCGCACGAAGATGTCGACCATCGGCACCGAGATCTGCGGTTCCTCCTCGCGCGGCAGCGTGAGCAGCGCCACCAGCCCGAAGGCGAAGGCGGCGACCAGGAACAGCGGCGTCAGGGGCGACGCGATGAAGGCCCGCGTCAGCGCGCCGGCAATGCCGAACGAGGCGGGACCTTTCATGGCGTGACCACGACGTCGCCAGCCGCAAGACCGGTCAGGATCTCGACATAGTCGCCGTCGGCGCGCTTGGTCCGCTCGCCCGCGACCACAGCGCGCTCGACACTGCCGCCGCCTGCGGCGACGCGCACGAAGTCGATCCCCGAACGGGTCTGGATTGCCGAAGCCGGCACCAGCAGCGCGGAGCGCTCGGCGACCGGCAGCTCGACCAGGACACGGGCATCGATGAAATTGGTATCGAGATCATCGACTTCGACGTCGGCGATGACGCGGCCATTGTCGATCTGCGGATAGATCTTTGCGAGGCGGCCGGGGGCCTCCTTGCCGCCGGTATTGATGCGGATGGCGGCGCCCGCTCTCAGCGACGCCGCGTAACGCTCCGGAACGGCAAGCCGCAGGAACACCCCGCCGCCGCCAATGGTGGCCACAACCTCACCGGCCATGATGACCGCGCCACGCGTCACCGGCACGGTCAGCACGCGGCCGTCGCCGGGCGCAAAGACATCGCCCTCGGCGCCCTGCTGCACGATCACCGAACGCTGCGCCTCGGTCGCGGCAAGCTGGTTGCGCGCGACGTCGACTTCGGTGCGCAGCTGATCGAGACGCTGCGCGGTCATGACGCCCTTGTCGACCAGCGTCTGGCCACGGGTAAGTTCGGACTGCGCCGTCTCAAGCTGCGCCTGCAAGGCACGAAGCTGGGCGTCCAGAGCGGCGACCTGAAACGCGATCTTGTCGTCCTGGACGGTCGCGATCTTCTGCCCCGCCTTGACCAGTTCGCCCTCGGTGACGGCCAGATCGACGACAAGGCCGCCGATACGGGCGCGCGCAGGAACGGTGTCGCGTGCCTCGACACGGCCATAGACCGCCTTCCATTCGGTCACCGTCGTCGGCGCCAGTGTCAGCGTGCCGGCAAACGCCGGAGAGGCCGCCAGCAACGCGGCGAACAAAAGAGGCATGCGCATGCGGATTTTCCTCAGAACGCGCATCCCGGCTTGATGCCGAGCTTGCGGAAGACCATCGCCGCGGGGCAGAAGCCGGTGAACGCCGACTGCAGCATGTTCAAGCCGACGAAGACCGTCAGCCATACGAACAGCGGCGAGACAAAGGCGGTGAGCACGACGGACAGCAGCACCATGACGCCGGCGAAGGCGAGAACGGAACGGTCGAGGGACATTGTCATCTCCATTTGTATATGATGATATCTAAATATATGAATATTACCACTGACCGCAAGAGGCGATGCCAGATTTGTCGCTGACGGTGCACCGCGCCCGCCAACCACCGTCCGCAAAGGCTAGCGCCGGTCAGGCTCCCGGGACGTCGGTTGATGCCTCGACCTTGATCTGCTTGAGCTTATCGATCCCAAGCGCATGCAGTGCGAGGCGCTCATAGAAGGGTTCGGACTTGCCGGCCCTTATCTTGTGCAGGAAATACTTCTCGAAGCCGACCTTGGCGGTGTGCACCCATTTGCCGGAGGACGACCAGTTGACATTGCGCGGCGGGATCTGCGGCTGCGCCACGAAGGCGACGCCGGAATCGCCGAAATCGGCGAGGCAGACCGCATTCCATGTGCCCTGGGCGTCAGGCTGCTTGCCCTCCACCAGCCGGCCGATGTTGCGCGCCGTCGCCGTGACCATGGATTCGATCATGAAGCCGGTCTTGGGCACGCCAACGGGGACCGGCGTCTTGCCGATCGGCGGGATGGCGACGCAGACGCCGACCGCGAATATTTCGGGGAACGCCGGGTTGCGCTGGTGCTTGTCGACAAGGATGAAGCCGCGCGGATTGGTCAGGCCCTCGATGCCGCGCACCGCCGCCACGCCGCGAAAGGCCGGCAGCATCATGGCATAGGCGTGCGGCAATTCATGCGCCTGCCTGACCGACCCGTCGTCGGCGAGTTCCTGGACGAACATCTTGCCGGGCTCGACCTTGTCGACCTTGGCGTTGCAGATCCACTTGATGTGATGCTGGCGCATCTCGCTCTCGAGCAGGCCCTTGGTGTCGCCGACGCCGTCGAGGCCGAGATGGCCGATGTAGGGTTCGGAGGTGACGAAGGTCATGGGCACGCGGTCGCGCACCCTGGCGTCGCGCAAGGCCTTGTCGAGGATGAAGGTGAATTCGTAAGCCGGCCCGAAGCAGGACGCGCCCTGGACAGCGCCGATGACGACCGGGCCCGGCTTGGCGACGAGCGCGTCGAAGGCCGTCCTGGCCTTGAGCGCGTGATCGATGTGGCAAACGGACTGGGTGTTGTGCTCCGGCCCGAGACCCTCGATCTCGTCGAAAGCGAGTTCGGGGCCGGTGGCGATGACCAGATAGTCGTAGGAGACGGATGAGCCGTCGTTGAGTTCCACCGTGCGCTCGACGGGATGGACGCGCCTAGCTCCCTGCGGATGAAAACCGATCTTGCGCCGTGCCAGCACCGGAGCAAGGTCTATTTCGACCGCTTGCCTGTCGCGCCAGCCGACGGCGACCCAGGGGTTGGACGGCACGAATGAATAGTGGCTGCCATTGTTGACGACGGAGACCTGGTGTTCCCCGGCCAGTCCGTCGCGAAACTCGTAGGCCATGATGGTGCCTCCCAGCCCGGCACCCAGGACGACAATATGCGCCATGTTCTTCCTCCGTTGCGGCGTCGCTTTGGCGCAACGCCGACACTGCCGATCCCTTGCGGGATTGGTTGATCTTGCGCCATTGTGGCGGGCTGCGATTTGACGCTGATCAAGCGACGTTGACGGAGCGAAGCATCGGCATCGATCCATCGACTTGACAGGCAGCCGTGCCAGGCTAATATTATTTGTAAATCTTAATATGATAATGTGTTCATATGCGCAACATAAAAATAGCCGAACTGGACAAGCGGGCGCGCGAAGCGTCCGAACTGCTCGCCGCGATGGCAAATGAAAAACGGCTGATGATCCTGTGCCATCTGCTGGACGGCGAGACGAGCGTGAACGAACTGGCCGAACTGGTTGGGATGAACCAGTCGGCGCTGTCGCAGCAGCTTTCAAAGTTGCGCGCGCTCAAGCTCGTGGACACGAGGCGCGACGCCCAGCAGGTCTACTATCGGTTGGCTTCGGTGGAGGTCGAGCGAATCCTGCAGACGCTCTACGGCATCTATTGCGATCCGCAGACACGGATCGCCAGGGTCGGCAGCCGGTAGCTGCCGACCGACGGCAGCAATGCCTTATGCCGCTTGCTCGGCTTCACTGCCGATGCCGTTCAGCACTTTGAGCGCATCGGCCGGCAGGTCGAGTTCGGCCGCCGCCAGGTTCTCGCGGAGATGACTGAGCGAGGAGGTGCCGGGGATGAGCAGGATGTTGGGCGCGCGGCGCAGCAGCCAGGCGAGCGCCACCTGCATCGGCGTCGCGCCGAGTTTCCGGGCGACATTGGCCAGCGTGTCCGACTGCAGCGGCGTGAAGCCGCCAAGCGGGAAGAACGGCACATAGGCGATGCCGTCGGCGGCAAGCGCGTCGATCAGCGCATCGTCGTCGCGGTGCGCGATATTGTACTGGTTCTGCACGCAGACGATCTCGGTGATGCTGCGTCCCTGGGCGATCTGGGTCGATGTGACGTTGCTCATGCCGATATGGCGGATGAGGCCCTGGCGCTGCAATTCGGCGAGCGTGTTCAACTGCGGCTCGAGGGATCCTTCGGCGGGGCCGTGGATGCCATGCATGGAGCGCAGGTTGACGACCTCGATCACATCAAGCCCGAGATTGCGCAGATTATCGTGCACGGCCTCGGTCAGTTCCTTGGGCGACATTGCTGGAAGCCAGGATGCATCGGCGCCGCGCCGGGCGCTGACCTTGGTGACGATGGTGAGGTTGGCGGGGTAGGGGTGCAGCGCCTCGCGGATGATCTGGTTGGTGACGTGCGGGCCATAGAAATCCGATGTGTCGATGTGGTCGACGCCGCTGGCGATCGCCTCGCGCAGCACGGCGAGGGCTGCGTCACGATCCTTCGGCGGGCCGAAGACGCCCGGTCCCGCCAGTTGCATGGCGCCGTAGCCGAGGCGCTTCACGGTGCGGTCGCCGAGTTTGTAGGTTCCGGCCTTGCTGATGTCGGTCATGGTCTCATCTCCTTTGGATCGGCCCAATGTAGACAAAGCGCGCCTGCGCGATAATATGGCGCAATCGGCACAGCCTGTGCGGAAAGGCGAACAATGGCAGCGGATCTTGGCGACCTACAGGCGTTCATCGCGGTGGCGCGCGCCGGCGGCTTTCGCGAAGCGGCCCGGGTGGGCAATGTCAGCGCCTCCAGCCTCTCGGAGACGGTGCGGCGGCTGGAGACCGGGCTTGGCGTACGGCTGCTCAACCGCACGACGCGCAGCGTCGCCCCCACCGAGGCCGGCGCGCGCCTGCTCGAGCGGCTCGGCCCGGCGCTCGGCGAAGTCGAGGCGGCGCTCGACGTGGTCAACGGCTTTCGCGGCCGCCCGGCCGGCACGCTGCGGCTCAACGTGCCGGTCGTCGCGGCGAAACTGGTGCTGCCGCGCCTGTTGCCGCCCTTCCTCGCCGCCTATCCCGACATTCGCGTGGAAGTCACCGCCGAGGACAGTTTCGTCGACATATTGGCGAGCGGCTGCGACGCCGGCATCCGCTATGAAGAGCGGCTGGAGCAGGACATGATCGCCGTGCCGATCGGCCCGCGCCGGCAGCACTACGCCACCGCCGCCGCACCTTCCTATCTCGACCGGCACGGCCGCCCCGAGCACCCGCGCGACCTGTTGCATCACGCCTGCCTGCGCGGCCGCTTCGCCAGCGGCCTGACGCCGCCCTGGGAATTCGAACGCGACGGCGAGGTGGTGAGCGTCGAACCGACCGGCCCGCTTCTGGTCAGCACCGGCACGGCGATGGCGCTTGCGCTCGAAGTGGCGGTCGCCGGCGGCGGCATCGTCTCGCTGTTCGAGGACTGGCTGCGCCCCTATTTCGACGATGGCCGGCTGGAGCCGGTGCTGGAACCCTGGTGGCAGGAATTCTCAGGCCCGTTCCTCTACTATCCCGGCCGCCGCCTCACACCGGCGCCGCTCAGGGCGTTCATCGATTTCGTCGGCACGATGCGCTGGGGCTGATTTCGAGCCGATATCGCGCCGCCGGATGGCCATGCCCGTTGGCCCTGCTTGTCTGGTTCCTTCGACAAAGAGTCAAAAGCCTGACGTAACACTTTGTTGTCATTGAGGGACTATCGAGGGGGCGATACGGCGAAAGCCCGGTGACAGGAAAGGCGCGCAATGGGTTCGCCCTGGTCCGAATTGCTGGCCAATCTCGCGGTCGTTGCGATGTTCGTTTCGGTCTGGATCCACACGCATGTGTGGCTGGATCGCAGGCCGGCCCCGGTAAAAGCCGCGGCCTTCGGCTTGCTTATGGGCGCCGGCGCCATCGTCGTGATGCTGACTCCCATGCAGTTGCAGCCGGGCGTGCTGGTCGATCTCAGGGCGACGATGATCGCCATTGCCGGCTTCTTCGGCGGTCCCGTCGCCGGCATTGTCGCCGGGGTCATGGCCGGTGCTTTCCGGACTTTCGAGGGTGGCATCGGCGCCTTCGCTGGAGCGGTCGGGATCGCGGCCACCATGCTGGTGGGCGTTGCCGGCAATCTTGCACTCAGGGGCCGCCGGCCCAGCATGGCCGACATCATGATCCTGGGTGCCGCAGCCGCGTGTGGCTCGCTGCTCGGCCTCAGCGTCCTGCCGCGCTCGGTCGTACAGACGGTTCTGCCGCAGGTGGTGTTTCCCTCCAGCCTGCTCATCTTTGTCTCCGTGGCAATGTCGGGGCTGGCGCTCTACCAGGAGCGGCGTCGCTTGGAGGCGCTGCAATCGAGGCGCATCTTCAAGGCGGTGGTCGAGACATTGCCCGACTGCCTAAACGTCAAGGATCTCGACGGACGCTTCATCGCCGCCAATCCGGCAACCGCCGAGTTGATGCACGCAGCCAACGCGAAGGCGCTGATCGGCAAGACGGACTTCGATTTCTACCCCAGCGAAACGGCGCGGGCATTCCGCGAGGACGAGCTCGCCGTCCTGGCATCCGGCACCGCCTCCACCATCGAGCAGCATCTTCACCACGAGGACGGCACCGATGGCTGGCTGGCGACACTGAAGGCGCCGTTTCGCGATAGGACCGGGGCCGTCATCGGCCTGATCACGCACAATCGCGACATCACCGAGCGCAAGCGGCTGGAGACCGAGCTGGCGGAAAGCCAGGCAAGGCTGGGAGACGCGCTCACGCACATGGCCGACGGGCTGGTGATGTTCGATCCCGCCGGAAAGCTCATTCTGTGCAACGCCCAGTATCGGGCCCTGTTTCCGAAGACGGCCGACATCAGGGTGCCCGGCACCGACTATCGCGACATATTGCGTGCCTCGGTCGCACGCGGCGAAAGCATCACGCCGCCCGACGCCGTCGAGGGCTGGATTGCCGAGATCATGGTCACGCAAACGCATGCCAGCCACCGCCAGATCCGGCTCGCCGACGGGCGCTGGCTCGACGTGCGGACCCGGCCGACCGGCAATGGCGGCAGCCTGAGCGTGTTTTCCGACATCACCGAGGCCAAGCAGGTCGAGGCGGAATTGCTGGCCGCCAACGAGAAGCTGAACCTCCTCGCGCATCGCGACGGGCTGACCGAACTGTTGACCCGGCGGGCCTTCGACGAGGCGCTGGCGCGCGAATTCGCCCGCGGCCGGCGCAACGCCACACCGCTCAGCCTGCTCATCATAGACGTCGACTGGTTCAAGCGGTTCAACGACCATTATGGCCATCCGGCCGGCGACGAATGCCTGCGCGCCGTCAGCGGCTGCATCGAGGCAACGGCGCGGCGGCCGGCCGACGCGGCGGCCCGCTATGGCGGCGAGGAGTTCGCGATCGTCCTGCCCGAGACCGACGCCAGAGGCGCCTTCGTCATCGCCGAGACCCTTAGAGGCAAGGTGCGCGACCTCCGGCTTGCGCATGCCGGCAGCGAAAAGGGCATCGTCACCGTCAGCATCGGGGTAGGCACTTTCGACGGGAGTGCCGACATCGAGATTGCCGATCTGCTGCGGCGCGCCGACGAGGCCCTCTATGGCGCCAAGGCCGCCGGGCGTGACCGCGTGCATGGCTGGCGCCCGCATCTGAGCGAACCACGCACGACGGGTTCCCGGCACAAGGCGTGAGCCCTGGTCGTCACACCACTGTCATGGTCCGCTGCCACTAATCCATACATCTGGATAGATGGATCGATGGACAAGACAACAGCATTGCTGGCGCTCGCAGCACTCGGCCAGGAAACCAGGCTGGAGGTGTTCCGGCTGCTGGTGCGGGCCGGGGACGAGGGCGTGCCGGCAGGCGAGATCGCGACGCGGCTCGGCACGGTGCAGAACACCATGTCGGCGCATCTGAAGATCCTCGGCCAGGCCGGGCTGGTCCATGCCGAGCGCGAAGGCCGCAGCATCCGCTATACGGCCGACATGACCGGGTTTCGCGATCTGCTGGCCTATCTGATGGAGGATTGCTGCAATGGCGCGCCGGAGCTTTGCCAGCCGATCCTCCAGGCGGTGACCTGCAAATGTTGAGCTTGACATGACCGATCTTCGTCGCCGCCTCGCAGCCGAAGCCTTGGGCACCGCCATGCTCGTCGCCACGGTGGTCGGTTCGGGGATCATGGCCAGACGGCTGACCGGCGATGTCGCACTTTCGCTGCTCGGCAACACCCTTCCCACCGGCGCCATTCTGGTGGTGCTGATCACCACGCTGGGGCCAATCTCCGGCGCGCATTTCAACCCGGCTGTTACCCTGGTTTTCGGCCTGCGGCGCGACATTGGCTGGCTGGCCGCGCTGGGCTATATCACTGTCCAGATTCTCGGCGGCCTCGCCGGCACGCTGGTCGCGCATGCCATGTTCGAGCTGCCGCTGCTGCAGGTGTCGGCGACGGTGCGCAGCGGGCAGGGGCAGTGGCTGGCCGAACTGGTCGCGACTTTCGGCCTGGTCTTCACCATCCTTGCCGGCTTGCGCTTCCGCAGCGACGCCATCCCCTGGCTGGTCGGGCTCTACATCACCGCAGCCTATTGGTTCACGGCCTCGACCTCTTTCGCCAATCCGGCGGTGGCCATTTCGCGCGCCTTCTCCAACACGTTTGCCGGCATCCGGCCCTCCGATGTGCCGGCCTTCATAGCGGCGGAACTGGTGGGCGCGCTGCTGGCGCTGGCCGTGGCCGGATGGCTGCTGGCTGAACCCAAGACCCTCACTCAGATGAAAGCCGCGCAATGACCATCACCATCTATCACAACCCCGATTGCGGCACCTCGCGCAACACGCTGGCGATCATCCGCCAATCCGGCGAAGAGCCGCAGGTGATCGAGTATCTGAAGACGCCGCCGTCGCGCGAAAGGCTCGTCGAACTGATCGAGGCGATGGCGATGACGCCGCGTGCGCTGCTGCGCGAGAAGGGCACGCCCTATGCGGAACTCGGCCTTGGCGATCCCAAATGGAGCGACGACGAGATCCTCGATTTCATGCTGGCGCATCCGATCCTGATCAACCGGCCGATCGTGGTGAGCCCGCTCGGCGTCGTGCTGGCCCGGCCGTCCGAAAAGGTCCTCGACATCCTGCCCAATCCGGAGATCGGCGCGTTCACCAAGGAGGACGGCGAGGTCGTCATCGACGCGAGCGGCAAGCGGGTCGTCTGAAGCCTATTTCGATATTCTTCGAAATAGGACTTGACGGTTTCCGTCGCCGGCCGCATGCTATTTCCATGAAACTCGAACAAGCAGCGAAGCAGCTGGAAGCGCTCGGCAATCCGACGCGGCTGAACCTCTATCGTATCCTGGTGCGGGCCGGCGAAGCGGGCCGGCCGGTCGGTTATTTGCAGGAGAGCCTCGGCATCGCCGCCTCGACGCTGTCGCACCATCTGCACCGGCTGATCCTGACCGGGCTGGTCAGCCAGGAGCGGCAGGCGACGACGCTGATCTGCCGCGCCAACTATCCCATGATGAACGATCTGATCGGCTTTCTGGCCGACGAATGCTGCGCCGATGCCGCCTGCAGCCCGGCAGCGGGGGACGCGGCCGCCTGATTTTTTTGCCTGTTATTTCGATAGTACCGGAAGGATAGAAGCTGATGCAAAACGATCTGCCCATCGCCGTCATCGGCGCCGGTCCGGTTGGTCTCGCCGCCGCTGTTCATCTCATGGCCCGGGGCCTGCCGGTGAGGCTCTATGAGGCCGGCAGCGGTGTCGCGGCCAATCTGCGGGATTGGGGCCATGTGCGGGTGTTCACGCCCTGGCGCTATTGCGTCGACGAGGCGGCCAGGAAGCTGCTCGAAGCCCATGGCTGGCGGATGCCGGACGCGGAAGCCTTTCCCACCGCCGATGAACTCGTCGCGCACTATCTCGAGCCGCTCGCCAACCTGCCGGAACTGGCGCCAGCGATCGAAACCAAGGCGCGTGTCGTCGCCATATCGCGCTGGGGCGCCGACAAGGTGCGCGGCAGCGAGCGTGGGACGCGGCCCTTCATGCTCGTGGTCGAAACCGCCAATGGCACCAGGCGCGACAGCGCCCGCGCGGTCATCGATGCCTCGGGGACATGGCGCACGCCCAATCCGCTCGGCGCCGGCGGCATCGCGGCCGAAGGCGAGGCCGACTTCGCCGACCGCATCGCCTACGGCATCCCCGATGTCCTTGGGCGCGACCGCGCGCTCTATGCCGGCCGCACGACGCTGGTCGCCGGTTCCGGCCATTCGGCGGCCAACGCCTTGCTCGACCTTGCCGGGCTGGCGGATGTCGCGCCCGGCACGGCCTTCATCTGGGCGGTGCGCGGAACCGACCTCGTGCGCATCTATGGCGGCGGCGACGCCGACCAATTGCCGGCGCGCGGCGAACTCGGCGCCGATATCCGCGACCTCGCCGAAAGCGGCCGCGTCCAGCTGGTGACGGGCTTTGCGACGCTTGCGATCCGCGAGCGTGACGGAAGGCTGATCGTCGAGGGGCAAAGCGAGGAGGGATTGCTGCAACTCGGCCCCGTCGACCGCATCATCGCCGCGACCGGGCAGCGTCCGGACCTGTCGCTGACCCGGGAGCTCAGGCTCGATCTCGATCCGTGGCTGGAAGGCGTCAAGGCGCTCGGTCCGCTCATCGATCCCAACGAGCATTCCTGCGGCGACGTGCCGCCGCATGGCCACCGCGAACTCAGCCATCCGGAGCCAGGCTTCTACACGGTCGGCATCAAAAGCTATGGCCGCGCGCCGACCTTCCTGCTGCTCACCGGCTACGAGCAGGTGCGCTCGGTCGCGGGCGGCGCTCGCCGGCGACATGGCGGCGGCCGACGCGGTGCAATTGGTGCTGCCCGAAACCGGCGTCTGCACGGTGCCGGCTGGCCGTGCGTCGCAGGGCTGCTGCGGCGGGCCGGCGCCGGCGGCGATCGATGCGTGCTGCGTGGCGGATGCCGACGCCAAGGCCGCCGGCAAAAGCGGTTGCGGTTGCGCGGGCAAGATGGAAGCCGCCGAGTGAGCGACGCCAAGATCCCCGCTTGCGCCATCTGGGCGCTGGGCACCACGCAGATCGTCGGCTACGGCACGCTCTACTACAGCTACAGCATCCTGGCGCCGGCGGTGGCGGCGGAACTCGCCTGGTCGCAGCAATGGGTGTTCGCGGTGCTGTCGGTGTCGCTGCTGGCAAGCGCCATACTGGCGCCGTTCGCGGGCAGCCTGGCGGACCGGGTCGGGGCAGGGCGCCTGATGGTGCCGGGATCGCTGGCGGCGGCGGGCGCGTTGCTGTTGTGCGCGCTGGCGCCGGGGCGCGCCGGCTTTGCGCTTGGCGTGCTAGCCATGGAACTCGCCTCCTGCTTCGTGCTCTACAGCACGGCCTTCGTCGCCATCGTGCAGCTCGGCGGTGCGCGGCGCGGCATCACCCATCTCACCTTGATCGCCGGCTTCGCCTCGACCCTGTTCTGGCCACTGACGACGCTCCTGCACCAGCATCTCGGCTGGCGCGAGGTTCTCGCTCTCTTTGCCGCGCTCGACGCCTTTGTCTGCCTGCCGATCCATTGGTGGCTGGCCCGGCTTTCCAACCGTACCGGCAAGGCGACGGAGCGGATCGTCCCGGCAACGGTGGGCGTGTCGGGGCCAGCGCCCGACCGGCGATGGTCGCTCCTGTTCGTCCTGGTGCTGGCCGGATTTGCCATAGAGGGGTTCATGCTTTCGGCAATCCTCGTGCAGATGGTGCCCTTGCTCACTCTGGTCGGTCTCGGCGGGGCCTCGGTGCTGGTCGCCAGCCTGTTTGGCCCGTCGCAAGTGGCGAGCCGGCTGGTCAACATGCTGTTCGGTCGCGGCCTGTCGCAGACATCGCTGGCGCTCGGTGCGACCGCCGGACTGGCCGGCGGCCTTGCCGTGCTGCTGATGGTGGCGCCCTCCGTTCCCGGCGCCATGCTGTTTGCCGTGCTTTTCGGCTTCGGCTCGGGCCTGATGAGCATTGTCGGAGGCACGCTGCCGCTCGAATTGTTCGGCCAGGAACGCTACGGCTCCTATGTCGGCTGGATCACGGCGGCGCGCCAGTTCAGCTCCGCCTTCGCCCCGTTCGGCCTGACCCTGATGATATCGAGCCTCGGCGTCTTCCCGGCCTTGTGGCTCAATGTCGTGGTCGGCCTGTTCGGCATCGCCGCCTTCGCCGCCGTCGCGCTGATCAGCCGGCAATCGCGTAGGGGTGAAAAGGGCGGCACGGCCGATACGACGGCGCCGGGCGCGGACAGTTTTGCAGCAGCGCCAGGTTACGTGTCAGGTGCTCGCCTGAAAACGCTGAACTGAAAGGACTGAGAGGAGCCCCATGGCGTCAGATGCAGATGGTCGAGTGTGCGAACCAGTGCAAAGCCGGATCCAAGGACTTGGGCGAGCTTGCTTGCATCGTATCTTTGAACGGGCAGGCCGCTGCATTTCTCCGGCCCGTCGAGCGCGAAAGTCGCGATAATCGCGTAGCCATTCGGTGCGAGTGCCCGTCCGAGTGTTGACAGGTAAGCGTCACGATCCGCTTCTTCGACCATGAAATGGAAGGCAGCCCTGTCATGCCAGACATCGTAAAGTCGCCTCGGCGACCAGGTGCGAATGTCAGCCACGATCCAATCGATTTGGCCGCCTGTCCCAGCCAGTCGACCGCGAGCCGCCGCGATCGCCGCCGCAGACAGATCCAGGACAGTGGCGTCCTCAAAGTGTTGTTCCTGAAGATTATCCACCAATCGAGAGGCGCCGCCCCCTACGTCAATGATGGCAGAGCTGCGATCGGCAATCTCTTTTATCAACGAAAGAGAGGGCTCGGGATTATCTTGGAACCAACTGACGCCGTCCTCGCGTTTCGATTCATAAGTTGCGTTCCAGTGCAACTGCGATGCCTCTTTCTCCATCGGGCCGGGCCTCACTTTTGGTGACACCGTCCAGCATATCAGTCGCGGTCGCCGGCCGGTGATCAAATTGTGGAAGCACGATTGTTCAGACCGGCAAGGATTGATCCAGCAGGGGCTGTTCGCGCCAAGGCGCAAATTGCCGCCAGCTGAAATTGCGCGGAAGTGCCAACCGATATTGCGTTACACTTTCCCCCGGCAGTCGCGGTAAATGCGGGGATGACCGATCCCTCCGCACCGATCGTCAAAACCATCGTTATCGAGGCAGCGCCGGCTGAGGTCTGGCAGGTGCTGACGACGCCCGCGATGATCCGGCAATGGATGTCGGACGAGGAACTGACCGTCAGGCTGGAAGGGCATGCCGGCGGCGCGATCGTGATACGCGGGCTGCTGCATGGCATGCGGTTCGAGAACCATGGCACGGTCCGGGCGTTCGAGCCGGAGCGGCTGTTCTCCTACAGCTACTGGAGCACGCTGTCGGCCTCGCGCCTGGCGGACGTGCCCGAAAACCAAACGCTGGTCCGTTTCGCATTGGCGCCGGCGGATCAGGGAACGCTGCTGACGCTGCCGCTCTGCGACTTCGCCGAACCGGCGATCCGCCCGCACGCCAATCTCTACTGGGGCCCGACCTTGCAGATCCTGAAGGCGGTATGCGAGCGTCCTTGACGAAGACGCCGCGCAGTGAGCCCAGCCTTTACCCCTTTGGACGCCGCGCCAAAGCCCGGATGCGGTCGGCGACCTTGCTGTCGATCGGGTTGTAGACCGTCAGGTTCAAATCCGGCCGGCCGTCGACCGCGAAGGACGAGTATTCCAGCTCGATGTCACCCAGTTCCGGGTGCTTCAGCCGCTTTGTCCCGTCGCCATGGGCGAGCACGTCATTCTCCTGCCACAGCGCGGCGAACTCGGGCGCTGCCGCTGCACAGTTCGTCCACCAGCTGGGTGACCTCGGAGACGGCGCCGGCACGCGCCGCATCGGCCCGAAAAGCGCCGACGACGAAACGGGCAAGGTTTTCCCAATCATTCTGCTTGGCGCGGATGTGGGGCGTGAGGAACATGAAGCGCAATATGTTGCGCCGGCCGGCGGGGATGGTGCCGTAGTCGGTCAGCACGATCTCGGCGGCTCGGTTCCAGGCGACGACGTCCCAGGTGGCGGTCTTGACCAAAGCGGGGCTGGCCTCGAGCGTGTCGATGAGGCGCTGCAGCCGGGGGCTGACGCCCTCGTCGCCCCGGTAGCGGACCTCGGGCGGACGGCCGAGCCCCAGCATGAAGAGATGTTCGCGCTCCGCCTCGGTCAACAGCAGCCCCTTGGCGATGCGGTTCAGCACATCGGCCGAAGGCGCGCCGCCACGGCCCTGTTCCAGCCATGTGTACCAGGTCGGGCTGATGTTGGCGCGCTGGGCGACTTCTTCGCGGCGCAGCCCCGGCGTGCGCCGGCGCCCGGAGAAGCCGAACGAGGCGGGATCGAGCCGGGTGCGCCGGTCTTTCAGGAAGGCTGCGAGCGTGCCGGCTGAGTTTGTGGGCATCCTGTTAGGCATTATACCATGATAAGGTCACTACTTTAATGGAATAATAGACCGGAGATATTGCGCAGGCAACTGTGCAGGAGATTTTGCATGCGTATCTTTTTGACCGGCGCCACCGGTTTCATCGGCTCGGCGCTTGTTCCCGAACTCATCCAGGCCGGCCATGAGGTGGTCGGCGTCACCCGCTCCGATGCCGGCGCGGAGGCGCTGGCGGCGGCGGGCGCCGAAGTGCATCGCGGAACCCTCGAGGATCCGACAAGCCTGCGCAGCGGCGCGGCCGAAGCGGACGCCGTGATCCACACCGCCTTCGACCATGATTTCTCGCGCTTTGCCGAGAACTGCGAAAAGGACAGCCAAGTGATCGCGGCACTCGGCCAGGCATTGGCCGGATCCGACCGGCCGCTGGTCATCACGTCGGGCGTCGGCATGGGCAGCCCCGGACATGGCCAACTGGCGGTCGAGGACGTCTTCAACGCCAGCCATCCCAATCCGCGCATCGCATCGGAACTCGCCGGCAATGCCTTGCTGGAGGCCGGCATCAATTTGTCGGTCGTTCGCCTGCCGCAGGTGCACAATCCGGTCAAGCAGGGGCTGATCTCGCCGCTCATCGAGGTCGCGCGCGAAAAAGGCGTCTCGGCCTATGTCGGCGAAGGCCGCAATCGCTATTCGGCGGGGCATCTCTCCGACGCCGCGCGGCTCTACCGGCTTGCTGTCGAAAAGCGCCAGCCGGGCGCGCGCTATCACGCGGTCGGCGAGGAAGGCGTCGAGGTGCGCGCCATCGCCGAGGCGCTTGGCCGGGGCCTCAACCTGCCCGTCGTCTCGATCGCGCCGGAAAAGGCGGCGGAGCATTTCGGCTGGATGGGAATGTTCGCCCCCATGGACCTGCCCGCGTCCAGCGCGCTGACCCAGGCACGGCTCGGCTGGCACCCGACCGGCCCGACGCTGATCGCTGATCTCGACGCCATGCGCTATTGAGGCGCTGCGGCCTCAGCCAGGGCTGACGGCGTAGCGCAAGTGGATCAGCCCATGCGCCAGCGTTTCGCAGCTTGTCAGCGACAGCTGCATCTTGCCGGCGAGGCCGCTTTCGCCGAACTCGACAAAACCCTGGTTTCCCGCCCGCGCGTCGAGCGCGGGCGCGACGAGCAGGCTTAGTTCATCGACAAGCCCGGCCGCGAAGAAGGAGCCGTTGATGCCGGCGCCGCCTTCGAGCAGCAGACGCCTTATGCTGAGCTCACGCCCGAGCACGTCGAGCATGGCGGCGAGATCGATCTCGGCCGTTTCCGACACGATGTAGGACACGCCGTCGGCGGCGAGCTCGGCCAGATGGCTGTCGGAGACGTCACGCCCAAGCAGCACCACGACATGGTCGCCGCCGACATCGGGCTTGGCGAAGTGGAGCTTGCCGGAGGTATCGAGCGCCACGGCATAGGTTCCCGCGTCGCGTTGCGCGAAATGATGCGGCCGCTCGACCTTGCCGGCATGCGCCGGCGGGTGCGCGCCGGCCTTGCTCATCTCGGCCATGGTGACGCGCCCGACGATCCAGGCGTCGCCCCGGAGATCGCCGTGGATCTGCTCATAGAGGCCTGACCACTCGGCCCGGGTTCCGTCCCGGCTGGCGGTGTAGCGGCTCGGATGAAGACTGCCGTCGAGCGAGGCGAGCATATGGCAGATGATATGCGGCTTCATGCAATTCTCCAGGGACGGACTGATCTTCAGAAGGACTCGGGGGTTCAAACTAGGGCCGCAGCCCCGGAATGGAAGCCGAGGCAAGTCGGTTTGATCAAAATTCCGACAATTCCGATAATTCGCCTCCAGCACTGTTATATCGATGTTGCACAAATGGTTGACCCTGGGCTAGCATTCCCTTGCTGATGCCGATGGGAGGCAGTTTTTGCAACGGCGATCAGCTGGAGCGGCATGCGCTGTCCTGCGCAAGGAGGATGCTCCAACACTTTGAACCGACGCATGATCCTTCCTGAAACCGTCCCGGTTTCCGGGGCGTGCGTTCTTGTGGAGGAGATCAACCATGAACAGACGTGAATTCCTGATGACGTCCGTGGCCGCAAGCGCCATGATGCTTGCAGCACCTTCGGCGTTCGCCGAGGACAAGCTGACCATACTGGGCTCGGTGCCCAATCTTGGCTTTCCGTTCTTCGTGCACATGCTCAATGAGATCAAGGCCGAAGCGCAGGCGCAAGGCGTTAACCTGACCGAAAGCGACGGCCAGAATTCAGCCACCAAGCAGACCGCCGACATCGAAGCGGCGCTGGTGCAGAAGGTCAACGCCATCGTGATTTCGCCGCTCGACGTCAACGCGCTGGCGCCGGCGATCGAGGAAGCGGTCAAGGCCGGTGTTCCCGTGGTGACGATCGACCGCCGCGTCGACGGTGTCCAGGGCATCCTCGCCCATGTCGGCGCCGACAATGTCAAGGGTGGCGAGGCGGAGGCGCAAGCCATGGTGGCGGCGTTCCCCAACGGCGCCAAGCTATTCCATCTGCAGGGCCAGCCGGGTGCCGGTCCGGCGATCGACCGCAACAAGGGCGTGCACAATGTGCTCGATCCCCTGAAGGACAAGTACCAGATCATCTTCGAGCAGACCGCAAACTTCGCCCGCGCCGAGGCGTTGTCGGTGACGGAAGCCGGGCTCGCCGCCAATGGCAAGCCGGACGCCATCATCTGCGCCAATGACGACATGGCGCTCGGCGCGCTCGAGGCTTGCGCGGCGCGCAACTTCACCGACGTCAAGATCTACGGCTTCGACGCGCTGCCGGAAGCGCTGGTTGCCGTGCGCGACGGCAAGCTCGCCGGCACGGTCGAACAGTTCCCCGGCCAGCAATCGCGCACCGCCGTGCAGATCGCGGTCGCCTACGCCAAGAACAAGACCGAGCCGAAGGAGAAGCTGGTGCTGTTGACGCCGATCGTCATCGGCAAGGACAATCTCGACAAGGCCGAGAGGTTGAGCGAGACGAAGTAGGCTGATTGGATGAGGCCGGCGGGACAGCACCCCCCTCTGCCCTGCCGGGCATCTCCCCCGCAAGGGGGGAGATCGGCAGTGTCGATGACGGCACTTTCCTTGCGACGTTGGAGATTAGCGAAAGCCGAATGGACAGCCAATCTCCCCCCTTGCGGGGGAGATGTCCGGCAGGACAGAGGGGGTGTTCACGCGCTGACGGGACCAGCATGAACCGCATCGAGGAAGCAATCATTGGCTGAAGCCGCACCTGTCCTGCTTGCCGTCGAGGGCGTCACCAAGCATTTCGCCGGTGTCACCGCGCTGAGCGACGTCTCGCTCGACATCCACCCCGGCGAGATCCTCGGCCTGCTCGGCGAAAACGGCGCGGGAAAATCGACGCTGCTCAAAATCCTGTCGGGCGTCATGCCGCCGTCCAGCGGGCGCATCACTTTCGACGGCGCCGACTACGCGCCGTCCAGCCCGCAGGATGCCAAGCGGCTCGGCATCGTCACCATCTACCAGGAGCTCAGCCTGATCCCGACGCTGACGGTGGCGGAGAACATCTTTATCGGCCGCGCGCCGGTCGGGCCGTTCGGCCTGGTGAGCTGGAAGCGCATGGAGCGCGACTCGCGCGACATCATCGCCCGTGTCGGCCTTTCCATCGATCCGATGACGCCGGTCTCGGCGCTGTCGGTGGCAGAGCAGCAGCTGGTCGAGATCGCCCGGGCGCTGTCGCTCAAAAGCCGGCTGATCATCATGGACGAGCCGACCTCGGCGCTGACCGAGACCGAGGTGCAGCGGCTGTTGTCGATCATGGGCCGGTTGCGCCAGGACAAGGTCGCCATCATGTTCGTCACCCACCGGCTGGAGGAGGCCTCCGCCATCTGCGACCGCATGACGGTGCTGCGCGACGGGCGGCTGGCAGGACATCTCGACCGCGACAAGGGGCGGCCGATCCAGTTGCCGCGGATCATCGAGAAGATGGTCGGCCGAGCGGCCTCCGAACTCTATGCAAGGCCGTCGAAGCGCGCGGTGGCCGGCGATGTCGTGCTGTCGGTGCGCGGTCTGCGCACCGTGCGCGATCCCGAGGCGCCGCATGCCATCGTGCTCGACGGCGTCGACATCGATCTCAAGGCCGGCGAAATCCTCGGCGTCGCCGGGCTTGTCGGCTCGGGCCGCACGGAGCTGGCGCGCGCCATTTTTGGCGCCGACCGCATCGCGGCCGGAACCATCACGCTCGACGGCAAACAGATCGCGCCGGCCTCACCGGCGGATGCCATCGCGCTCGGCATCGGCCTTGTGCCGGAGGACCGCAAGCACCAGGCGATCTTTGCCGCGCTTGGCATCCTGCCGAATTTCTCGGTCGCGTCGCTCGGCACGTTCAGCAACGGTTTCGGCTTCATGGCCGAGCGGCGCGAGCGCGACGCGCTGTCGGGTTTCAGGAAGATGCTGTCGATCCGCATGGCCTCGGCCGAGCAGGCGATCGAGGGCCTGTCGGGCGGCAACCAGCAAAAGGTGATCCTGGCGCGCTGGCTGGCGCGCGATCCGAAAGTGCTGATCGTCGACGAGCCGACGCGCGGCGTCGATGTCGGCGCCAAGGCGGAGGTTCATCAGATCCTGGTGCAATTGGCAGCGCGCGGCATCGCGGTGATGATGATCTCGTCCGAGCTGCCCGAAGTGCTGGCGGTGTCGGACCGCATCGTCACCATGCGCCGGGGCCGCATCACCGGTGAGATGCAGGGTGTCGAGGCAAACGAGGAAAAACTGATGGAACTGATGGCGCTCGACAGCCAAAATGCGCGCGGGCAGGATGCGGAGGATCAGGCACGATGAGCATCGCCGAAGAGCAGAGCCAGCGCGGCGGCGCGACGATCGCGCGGCTGTTGATGAGTTTCGGGCCGCTGCTGTTCCTGGCGGCGCTGGTCGTCGTCTTCACCGTGCTGAAGCCGAGCTTCATCGACCCGATCAATCTGTTCAACATCACGCGCCAGATCTCGATCACCGGGCTGATCGCGCTCGGCATGACCTTCGTCATCCTCACCGCCGGCATTGACCTGTCGGTCGGCTCGCTGCTGGCCTTCTGCGGCATGGTCGCCGCCGTCGTCGCCAAGGGCGGTGCGGCCAACACGCTGTCGCTGTCGACCTCAGGCACGCAGGGCTATGGCTGGTTCGCGGCGCTGCTGGCGGCCGTCATCGTCGGCGCCGCCGCCGGCGGCGTGCAGGGGCTTGCCATCACCCGACTGAAAGTGCCGCCCTTCGTCGTCACGCTGGGCGGGTTGACGGTGTTTCGCGGGCTGACGCTGACCATCTCCAATGGCGGCCCGATCTCGGGCTTCGACGCCTCTATGCGCTGGTTCGGCACGGGGCTGATCGGCCCGGTGCCGGTGCCGGCCATCATCTTCGCCATCGCCGCGATCCTGTGCCACATCGTGCTGCGCTACACGCGCTATGGCCGCGCCGTCTATGCCGTCGGCGGCAATGCCGAGGCGGCCCGATTGTCTGGCCTGCGCGTCGACCGCATCCTGGTCTCGGTCTATGTCATCGTCGGCTTCTTCGCCGGGCTCGCCGCCTTCGTGCTGTCGGCGCGGCTCAATTCATCGGAAGCGGTGGCCGGCATCGGCTATGAGCTGACGGTGATTTCTGCCGTCGTCATCGGCGGCACCTCGCTGTTCGGCGGCATCGGCTCGGTCGGCGGCACGGTGGTGGGTGCGGCGCTGATCGGCGTGCTGCAGAACGGGCTGCAGTTCAACAATGTCTCGTCCTACACGCAAAGCATCGTGATCGGGCTGATCCTTATCCTGGCGGTGGCGTTTGACCGGTGGCTGAAGTCGCGGGTGCGGAGATGAGGGTGTTCGACGGAACGAGGCGTTGATGATTTTGCGCCGATATACCCGCCGCAGAACAAGCGTGGCGCCAAGCTGGAGCACCCCTCATCCGGCTCGGCGCTGACGCGCCGATCCACCTTCTCCCATAGGGGGAGAAGGGAAGATGGCGCATCACCCCGGCAACTGCTCCTCGACCACCTGCGCCGAGCCCGGCACCAGATGCCCGGCCTGATCGAAGCGCAGCACCACCACCCAGTTGAAGACATCGCCGGGCCATTTGCCGTTCGGCAGCAGCGCCTGCGGGTCGGCGCCAAAGGCCTTGATGAGTTTTCCGAGCTGGCCGTGATGCCAGGCGATCAGGATCGACTTGCCGTGGGTTTCACTGGAGAGTGCGGCGACGAGGGCTTTGACGTCCTTGTCGGCGAAGCGCTGGTCGATGGGCAGTTTCAGCGCCTGGCTGAGCGGGGTGAGCGTCAGCCGCTCGCGCGCGCTGTTCTTCGAATCGGCGCTGGCCACCAGCATATCGGGCCGGAAGGCGACACCGTCGAGCAGGAAGGGCTGGAAATAGGCGACATAGGCCTGCGCGCGGGCTTCGCCCTCGGGCGACAGACCGGGTCCGCTGTCGGGCTTTTCGCCATGGCGCACGATCAGCACCGTGGCGTCAGCAAGCCCTGATGTGCTGTTGCCGGCGGCATGGGCGGACAGAGCAAGCGCCATCACCCACAGGGCGGCGAGAACGAGGGGTTTCATGGCGGTCCTTCCCTGGGTTTCGAGCCGACCAATCAACGTATCAATTCGACGGAATCAGGGCCGCCACGGTACCCACGGCATCCCGGCATTGAACCAAGGAGATGCGCGGCCATTTCCCGGCCCGGTTGCAAAACGATCGCCCTTTGCTAGAAAGGCCTGGGGCGGGTGGCATCGTGAGAGACCTCATGTTTGCCGATATCATCAGGCCGATCAGCTTGAGTTTTTCGCTGCTGCGGCGCTTCTGGCCGCAGCTTGTTGCGCTGGTGCTGGCCGGGGTGCTGGCCGGCGATCTCCTGCTGCAGCTGGCGGCGAAAGTGGCGCTCGCCAATCATTTCGCCGGGCTTGCCATGCTGACACTGGTGGCGCTGGCGCAACTGGTGGTGACGGTGGCGATGTTCCATGTGCTGCGCTCCGGCCTGCCGCATCTCTTGGCCGCGCAGCGCGGCGCCGACAAGGCCGCGGAGGAGCAGGTCACTGGCGACCGGCGCGGCTCGCGGTTGGTGCGCATGATCACCATCGCGCTGTTGCCTTTCTTCGCCTATTACGCGGCCTGGGGGTTCCTCGGCGATATCGTGCGGCAATATTCGCGCGCCACGCTCGACCAAGCCGATTTCGGCCAAGCCGGAAATGTGCTCGACGTGCTGGATTCGCGCTGGCTGCTGATCTCGGTGGCGGTGTCATGGCTGATCCGCCGGCTGGCCAAGTTCATGCAGACGAAAACCAAGACCGCCTCGTTCTGGCAGATCGTCGTGGTGATCTGCGAGACCAACTGGATCTTCGTCGGTCTCTATGTGATCAGCCGCTGGAAGGATACGGCGCTGCAATGGCTGATGAGCCGGTCCTTCTGGTCGGTGGTGCAGGCGTCGGCCGATGGGCTGGCGAGTCCGGTGCCGGTGGCGACGGCGGCCCCGATGGTGCCGGTCGAGATCACCTCGATCGCGCCGTCGACAGTCGCCGTCAACCTGTTCTTCTACATGCTCCTGCCGCTGATCTGGCTGGTCATGGCGGCGCTGATCTATGGCTATGACGTGCGCGACGATGCGGCCCTGATGCGCGTGCACAATCGCGTGGAGCGCTTCGGCAAGCGCTATGCCGGCCTGCCGAAATTCCTGCGCGACTTCGTCGAGCATTTCATCGCCGGCTACCGCTCGCGCTACCTGCCGATCGCCAATGGCGTGCGGCTGACGGTGAGTTCCAGCCTTCTCCTTCTGTGCACGCTGATCATCGGCTATCGCCTCATCGACTGGGGCGCCGCCTGGCTGTGGCTCGGCGCGACACGGCTGATCGGCCCGCACGAGCTCGATGTCTGGCAGATCTTCTCGCACGGCGTGACGCTGCTGTTCGGCAGCCCGTTCCAGGATTCCTCCACCGGCATTTTGATCGAGCCGATCAGGATATGTTTTCTCGCCGCCGTGCTGGAGACGGCGTTTTCGCTGTCGAAGGGTAGATGAGCTCCCTTCTCCCCGTTTACGGGGAGAAGGTGCCGGCAGGCCGATGAGGGGCGGCGCTGTCGCGAAAGAATTGAGCTTGATTTCGCAGGGCCGGCGCTGGCCGTGACGTTAGGCAAATCAGCCACTTACCGGAGCGTTGGCGCTGCCCCTCATGGCCCTGCCGGGCATTTCTCCCCGTATAGTGACGGGGAGAAAGTGGCTACTTCGGCGGCCTTTGAAAGCGCAAGAACCAGGGCCGCTCGCTGCTCAGCCCGACTGCCGGGCGGATGGTTTTCACCGCGTCTTCCGGCACGATGAAGATGTCACCGATGGTGACGGTGTCGCCCTTTTTGACGCCGGAGAAGATCGCCGAGGTGCAGTTCATCACACCCGCCGGCAGGCTGACGCCGGCGATGACATCCGGCAGCCAGCGGCGCCCGGCGGCGTCGGTCAGCATCAGCTTGCAGCCCAGCCACTGCTTTTGCAGGTCGGGGTCACCTATCTTGACCGAGAACGTGGCGATGACGGCGAAGGCGTGGTCGGGCAGGCGGCCGGCCTTGCCGCCGCGCAGATCGGCCAGTTTCCAGTCACTGCCGCCGAACGGCACGGACTGGCCGAAATCGACATCCCTGGCGATGAGGTCCTCGCCATGCAGCCATTCGCGCAGGCTGTCATAGCTGGTCTCGGCCAGCGTCAGCGGCAGCAGGATGGCAAGCGCCACAAGGCTGCGCCGCCGCCATTTTTGCTCGGCCTGCCGGTCTTCGCTGGCGATCGGTCCAGGGGCGGTAGAAACGGCGCTCATGACTTGCCTTGAGGTGGCGGCGCATCGAGGTCGTATTCCGGCAGCACATCCGCCGGCTGGCCATCGGCGCTTGTCGGCACCCCATCGAGGCTGATGCGCGCTTGCGCGTCGAGCGGGCCGAACTGGCGCGCTGCTATCAGCAGGCTGGCGCCGCGGATCTGGTCGGGCGGTATTTCGAACACGAACAGGCCGCGCTTCTCCAGGCCCGGATCGACGCCATGCGGCGGCATGTCCTGGCGGTAGCCGAGCCGTTCCGTCTGGTGATAGCGCAGCCCGACCGGGCCTTGCCAGGTGCCGTCGGCAACCGTGGTGGAGGCAGCGGTGGCGGTGAGGCTGGTCGTCACCACCGCCCACAGGCCGCTGGTGGTCAAAAGCTTTTGCCGGCCGAACTGGTTGGTTTTCAGCGCGCGGGCAAAGACCACCTTGTCGAGCCGGACATCGAAGCTGCGCGCGCGGATGGTGTCGTGCATGGCGCCATCGGCCGGGATCGGCGCGGTGAGGTCGGCATAATGCGGCTTTGACACCTGCATGCCATAGCTCAGCGCCACGGTCGCGCCGAGGATGACGAGATTGCCGAGGATGCGGATTCTCATGAGCCGGTTCCCGGCACGTCGGCGACCGGCAAGGTGATGGTGCCGAGCCGGTAGGGATTGAACCAGCCGGGCATGCCATAGAGGTTGTCGCGCGGCTTGAAGATCTCGGCGGTGACGCCGAAGCTCAGGCTGGCCGGGACAATGGCGTCGCCGGCCAGCGGCCAGACATAGGCCATGCGCTCCGTCATGCCGGGATGCAGTTCCGGCGTCAGCGTCTCGTCCCGCGTCAGCGCGATCATCGGCATGGGATCGGGCAAGGCGAGCCCGTCCGGCTTGAAGACATCGAAATAGGCCTTGTCGGATTGCGCGGTGCGATTGGTCATGTCGGCCTCCAGCACCAGCGCCTTCTGGCCGGGCTTCATCAGCACGCCATAAACCTTGGCGTGGCTGACATAGGCGCGCACCGGCTGGATGCGCCAGCGTCCGGCGTCGATGGCGGTGTCGAGCGGCAATTGCGGCGGAGCGTGGGCGGGGAGGGCGCCGAAGGCGCCCATCAGGCCGGCGACGAACAGCGCCGCGATGGTTCCCGCGCCGGCCGTGATCCAGGTTTGAACTTTTGAGCGGGCAGTCCTGAACATTCCAAATCATGCACGTCGAACGAAGAGCCACCCACGCGCAATCTAGAAAGAAACGGAACCGATTGGAACCCGCAAATGGCTGGTCCAGCGTGCCGGGCCTCAGGCCGCTTCGAGCGCCCACAGGCGATGGCCGTAGCGGCGGGAGAAGCGGGCTGCGAGACGCTGCTGCCTGGCCCGAACGAGATCGGGCAGGCGCCGTTCCTGGCGCCAGCGCGGCATGTTGCGCCAGCAGGCGATGAAGCGGGCGGTGTCCTCGATGGCCTCCTGCGCCGACAGCGCCGGGCCGATTGCCGCCAGGAACAGTGGTTCGGATTGTTTCAACTCGTCGATGACGGCCTTGCGCCGGAAATGATCCTGGCGGGCGTGCGTGATGCCGTTGCGGCGGATCACCTCGAAGGCTTCGAGCAGAGCAGGACTGTCGCCGGTGTAACCGCAGGCGCGGGCGAAATCGGCGGCATCCATCACTGCTCCCGGGTCTGATGCGGCAGGCGACTCACATCTGCGAGTTGTTGAAAGCATAACTCAAAAACCGATAAAAGGGAAACTTTTGGGAAAGTGTTAAAACTGCGACTCGACTCCCGGCTCAAAACACAGGATTATACGAACAAATCAGGAACAAACGGGGTGGAGAGGCAATGGCATTGCCGGGCAGGAAACCAGTCATCGCGCATGTCGCCTCGATATCGGTCGAGTGCGCCGATTGCGGCCGCAACAGATGGTGGAAACCGGATGAACTCCGGCGTTTCGGGGTGACGGGCAGCACGCCGCTGGCGGAGCTTTCGGGCCGCATCGTCTGCTCGGCCTGCCGCGCCGACGGGCTGCCGGGGACGGCGGTGTCGATCCAGGCCGCCTTCATCGACGAGCGTCAGCGCGTGCGCAGCGAGGCACAGATGCTGAGCGAGCGTGAGGTGCTGGTGGAGGGGGCGAGGCGGGCTTGACAGGGGGTGGCGGTGGTTTTTCCTTCTCCCGCAAGGGGAGAAGGAAAAAAGTGCGCTAATATCCCAGCAATTCCTTCAGCGGTATAACCCGCCAGACATGCTTGATCGCGTAGCGGTTGAAGGTCAGCGTCTTCGGCGGATTGTACTGCTCGACCACCAACTCGCTCGCTGTGCGCTTGACCAGTTTCTTGACGAAGGCCTTGCCGTTCTTCTCGTTTTCTTCCGGAAACGTCTCGATCACCACATGGTCGCCGGGCACGGCGTCGCGGCCGCCGCAATAGATGAGGTCGCCGGGTTCGTAACGCGGCACCATGGAGTCTGAGAGTACATGCAGCGCGAACACCTTGGGCAGGTTGCGCACGCCCGGCGGGCGCTGGACATAGCCGGCGGGCTCGCCGTTGAAGGTGAAGTCGCCGTCGTCGCCGCCGACCGCCGCACCCAGCACCTCGATATCCATTGAGCCGGCGGGCATCGGGCCGGCATCGGTGACGATCTCGGCGTCGGCCACCGGTCCGGCATCGTCGAGGAAGACGACCTCGCCTTTGCCCAGCGCCACCGGGTCGACGCGCAGGAAGGCGGCGGTCTTCAGGAGGTTCTCGGTCTTGGGCAGGTTGCGGCCGGTTTCCCAATTGCCGACAGCGGCGACATCGGTGTCGTTGTGCTCGGCAATGTGGCGCATGACCAGGCCGCGCTGCTTGCGCGCCTGGCGTATCGCCGCCCCGACCTTGATCGACAGTTCCGTTTTGGCCATGGCACCCATGTGAGCGATGAAAGCGGTTCTCGTCTATGAAAGAATAGCTTGCATATATTTTTGAGTTATGCTTATATCTGGTCATGCAGAACCTGTCCAGCTTTCATGGCGCGATAGCGCCGGCCTCGCGTGAGGCGAACAAGGCGACTGAAGTCGCCGCCCATTCCCTTCCGTCCTGGCCGTCCTCCCCGGCCGGGGCTAAGCCCGAGCGCTTTGACGCCTCGGGTCCGGCCCGCCTGTCCCTGGCGGCCGGAACGGCCGGAGCCGCCGCTCCCCTCGGCTCCGGCCCCCAATTCGACCGGCCCGTTTTGTCCGCCGGTCCCTACGTGCGCTCCTGCATCCGCACGCAGGACGGCACTGTCATCCTATTCGAGCCGATGACGGGCAGGGCGGTTTCCGCTCCCGACAGCAAGACGGCGGAGGCGCGGCTGGCGCGCCTGACTGCCGGACACGCGATCCGCTCCGGCTGATCCGGCCAAGAGCCGGCTTTAACACCGAAAACCCTGACCGTGGCCCGGACCGGGCCCGAACCCTGACGCCTTGCCGACGGCGCGCTCTCCAGTGCTGCCGAAGGCGCACCCCTGGATGGAGCCTGGACATGGCAAGCTACAGCGACGCCGAACTGCAAGAGATCGCCCGCTGGCTGAAGGAGGGGCTTTCGGCCTCGAGGATCGCGGCGGCGTTCAGCGCACTGCGCGGCAGCCAGGTGTCACGTAACGCTATCATCGGCATCGTCCACCGCAACGCCATGCTGGGCGCGATCGGCTTTGCCAATGGCCAGGGGATGCCGCCGGTCGCGAGACAAGCCGCCGGCGAAAGGACAATGCGCAAGCCGGCGGCCGTAGAGCGTGCAAATGGCAAGGCCAGCGGCAAAGCAGTGGCGCAAGAGCGCGCCGGCGTCCATCCGGCAGAGGGCGCGCGCAAGAACAAGGCCCGGCCCAGGCGCGATTCCTCGCCGGCCTGGCTGCCGCCACGCCTGTTCGTGCGCGAGGTGGGCGTGCTGATCGCCGATGGCGAGGCGTACCGTCTAGAGCCGCCCGCGCCCCAGCGTGGACCGATCGGCCGCCAGCCGCATGGCGTGGCGATGCGCTTCATCGACTGCCTGTTCGACCGCTGCCGCGCGCCGCTCGATCTGACCCTGGAAAAAGATCCGGAGAACGACGCGCCGGGCGGTCGGCCCGGCGCCGACATGCTGTGCTGCGGCATGCGAACCAAGGAGCAGAAAAGCTACTGCGGCTACCACCAGACGCGGTTCCAGCGGCGGGTTTGCACGTGAGAGCTTGCCTTCTCCCCGTCTCTATACGGGAGAAGGTGCCGGCAGGCGGATGAGGGGCAGCGCTGACATGGCAGGATTAAAAGCAGATATGAACGTCAAGCATCCAGTTCAGGCGCTACTCGTTCAGACGCCGGCGCCGCCCCTCATTGCCCTGCCGGGCATTTCTCCCCTTATAGTGACGGGGAGAAAGACGCTTGGCCTATTTCGGTATCTGCCGGCCCTGTTTGGGCATGCGGCTTTGCACGGTTCGTGCCTCCAGCCGCATCGGCGGGCCACCCTCGGCAACCAGGATGCCCGCGACGCGGGCAAAGCCGGTGAACACCTTTATCGCGTCGGATTCGGAGATCTGCGCGGCGATCGCGGCACTGCAGGCATTGAGCGCGCTGCGGTAGACGTGACCGCGCCGCTCGATCGGCCAGCGCTGCAGGAAATCGGCGGCATCGCTGACGCTGTCGATCTCCTCGACATGCCCTTCCAGGTTGACTTTGAGCGGCACTCCGGTTTTCAGCGTACCCACGGCGTTCACCTTCGATCTCAGCGAGACTATAAAGCCCGCGCTTATAAACGCGCAAGGCCGCCACGCGGTTGCATCGCCGCGGCGTCACGGGCCGGCGGCGGCGTCGAGCCAGTCATGCGCGCGGCTTCTCGGCTTCACCACCAATATGCCCTGTTGCCTGGCGGTCTTGCTGAAGGCCTCGAAGGCCGTTCGCGGGCAGCAACTGCCCTCGACCGCCAACCTGACCAGCCTTGCGGCTTCGTTATAGGCGGGTGCGGTCTTGTCGGGCCATTGGTGCCGCAATGCCGTTTCGGCGTCGGCTACCGAGCCGACCAGCATGGTCTTGTTGTCGCAAAAGCGCAGCGTAATCGGCATGAACGCCGTCATCGGCAAACCTCCCCTTGGCACGGACGCGTCACAACGTGCGGGCCGGCGGCTGGTTCCATTAGCTTGCGTGCAGGCACCACATGAGCGAGCGGCCCTTCATGCAGCTCTATGTCTCCGATTTCGTCGGCGACACCTTGCCGCTCTCCACCGAGCAGATCGGCGCTTACATGCTGATCCTGATGGCGATGTGGAACGCCGGCGGCCGGCTGCCCGACGACGACGCCAAGCTGGCGCGGGTGGCGCGCCTTTCCCTGAAAAGATGGCGCGCCATCAGCGTCGATCTGCTGAGCTTCTTCGAGCGCGAGGCGGGCGAGATCGGCCACAAGAGGCTGACCAGGGAATTGCACAAGGCGCAGGTCAAAAGCGAGGCGAGGGCCGCCGCCGGCGCACGCGGTGGAACCGCCACCGCCTTGAAAACAAAGGCTCATGGGGCGGCAAATGCCGGCGTTTTGCCACGGCATTCTCCAGACTCCAGAAACCAGAGTGAAAAAGCTTCCGCTTTTTCCCCTGAAAATGCGCAGCATTTTTCGACTCATGGAGATCAAGAGGTGGCAGGGGGCTCCTCTGAAAATGCGCAGCATTTGTCCCCTGCTGCGGGCAGAAACAGACCAACTCCCAGTTTTTCGGGGAAGAAACCCGGCTGGCAGCGGCCGAAAACCCACACCGACGCCGCCAACGCCATCATCGAGGAGATCCGCAGCCATGACCGCAGCCGAACTGCAGCAGGCGACGAAAGCGCTGGCCGCGATGTTCTCATGCTTCCCGCAATCCGCCCTGACTGACGTCGAGATGCAGATGCGCGGCTATCTCGGCGCGGTGCGCGACGCCGAGCTTGCCGATCTGCAGGCCGCCATCCAGCGCTTCGTGCGCGGCGAGGTGAAAAGCGGCAACGCCCAGTTCTGCCCATCGAGCGCGCAGCTCTGCATCGAGGTGCGGGAGCGACGGGTGATGCGCGAGCTGATGGCGCGGCGGGCGGCCTCACAAATCTTAGGTTCCTCGCCCCCGCAAGGCGGGGGAGAGGTTGCCCGGCGAAGCCGGGACGGAGAGGGGGGCGACCTCCGCCAAGCCAAAGCCGGTTGAGGATGGAGCACGAAATCCCGTTGTACGTCGGGCCGTTTCCCTTCGACCGTCGGCGCTACCCCCGCTCCGTCTCGGGCTTCGCCCGATCCACCTCTCCCCCGCTTCGCGGGGGCGAGGAACCCAAGTTCTGCAAGGCCAGCTCACCATCCAACCACCCAACCCCAAGGAGCCACCCATGCCCAAAAAAGCCAAAGCCGCCAAACCGCAGGCCCCCAAACTGCCGAAGGGCGAGGCAAAGCAGGTGCGCATCCGCCGCGAGCTCGGCCATGATTTCGGGCTCAGCGACGACGCCTTCGGCCGCAAGCGGCTGGCCACCGGCACGGCCGAAGCGCGGCGCGTCTATGAAGTGTCGAATGACGGCTACACCTCCACCGGCGGCATCGTGCGGGTGCGCAATGTCGACCCGCTCCTGGGCATCACCTCGCTGTCGCGCCAGCAGCGCGAGGCCGGCCAGCGCTACCGCGAGGATTTCCAGTGCAGCCAGCAGGCGAGCGTGAAGCCGATGCGCTGGAGCGAGCGCGTCGACGGCGGCCGTCATGGCGGCGGCATCGCCGACAGCGTGCTCGACTCCGGCCGGGCGCATGCCGCCGCCACCAGGGCGCTGGCGCATTGGGAGGTGGTGGCGGTGGTGCGACAAGTCTGCTGCGTGGGCGGCTCGATCAAGAGCCTGGCGGAACAGACGGGCGAAGGTAGGGATGTGGTGACGAAGCTGTTGAAGGTCGGGCTGGACCTGCTGGCGGTGCACTATGGGATGATGATGGGGCGGTGAGGGGGCGCGAACAATCCGGCCGGCGATGCCGGCCGGATCAGTTCACGGGGTCAGATTATCCGCAGACGCGGACTTCCTCGACGATCCTGTGATGATGGCGCCAGTGATTGATCACTTCGATGTGGCAATGGTGGTGCCGGTGGAAATAACGGGGCCTGTAGCCGTCATCATAGGGGTCGTAGGGGCTATAGACATAACGCCCGCCGCCATAGTCCCCATAGCCATCGTAATAGTCATTGCCGTAGGAATTGTCGTAGCCGCCGATACCGATAAAGACGTGACTGCGGGCGGCGGCCGGGGCGATCATCGCCGCCGCCGAAGCAATGGCGATAACCGAGACAAGCAGGAGCTTCTTCATGGCTACCTCCTTTTCAGGTTGATCTAATATAACTCCCGGGAGGCGGGGGCGTTCCATGGATTTTACGATCCACCGACCAGACCAGAGCGCGGAAAGGTGACGCTTGGGCGCTATGTGGCGGAACCGGTTGAGGCCGGGTGAGGGGCTCTTCCTTCTCCCCTTGCGGGAGAAGGTGGATCGGCGCGTAGCGCCGAGACGGATGAGGGGTGTTCCAGCGGAGTGAGGCGTCGGCATTCCCTGGAACACCCCTCATCCGACCTCGCTTCGCGAGGCCACCTTCTCCCACAAGGGGAGAAGGAAGAAGCGCTTTGTCTCCCTAAAACAGCGCCTTCTCCAACGGCCCTTCCAGCGTCTCCGCAAAGGCCGTCGCCAGATGATGCCGGTCACGGAAGGCCAGTTTGCCACCGATGAACACGTGACACTGTGTCGGGCCGCAGAAGCGGTCGGTGAGGTCGACATAGCGCGTGTCTGGCACGCTTTTCACCACGGCGCGCTCTTGCGCCGCAGTGCTGTCGTTCGCGGCCTCAGCCCTCGGCGTGTCGCAGCGCGAGGGGGCTTCGCGCCACCACAAAGCGCGGGCCACGCAGGAATCGGCGAAACTGTCGCCGATCGGCGTGTCGCGGATGACGGCGGTCTCGACGCCGGCCTGGCTGAAGGCCTGCAACGTGGAGCGCAGGCCGGCCTGCCAGCGCGCGGTCTCGGCCTTGCGGCCGGCGGCGGGCATGTCGCGCGTTAGATTGCCGATCGAGAATTCCGAGATCACCACCAGGCGCGGCTTGCGGCGGATGATGTCCGTGATCGCCTGTTCGCGCCAGGCGTCGCATTCGGTGTAGTCGCGCTTCAGCACCGTGTTGAAGGTCGAAAGCCGTGACGCGCGGCACGAGGATTTGAGATAGGTGACCACCTTGGTGTCGTTGCGCTTGGCCGCTTCGACCAGCGGCGTCGACCAATGGTCGGCGTGCGAATCGCCGAACAGCACGATGGTGTGGGCGGCGTCGGCCGGGCCGAAGGTGCAGGGTTTCGGCTTCACCGTGTGGAAGTCGAGCAGGCAGTTCTTGTCGACGGCGCGCGCGATGGAGGGCTGTTCGGCGGCCTGTTCGATGCCGCGCTGGGCGGGGTCGATGTTGCGTGTCGCCAGATGCGCGTTGGTATAGGCCGCCGCCACGCCCATGCCGGTCAGCGCCAGGGCGGGGGCGAGTGCTCGAGCGCCAACGGTCAGCCAGCCGCCGCGCCGCGCCGGGTTCTCGATCAGATGATAGGTCAGGAATGCCAGCGCCAGCGCCAGCGCGCCGCAGCCGAAGCGCTGGAGGATGCTGAGATCCGGCGCCAGCATGCCGGCATAGACGATGACCGGCCAGTGCCAGAGATAAAGGGAATAGGAGAGCGTGCCGACCCACTGCAGGGGCGCTAGCGAAAGCACGGAGGCAGGCGCAAGAGCCTGCCAGCGGGCCGGGCTGGTTTCCGCCGCATCGTTCTCTTCGCCGGCGCCGCTCAGCAGCACCAGCACCGTGCCGGCGACCGGCAGCAGCGCATACCAGCCGGGGAAGGGCAGGTCCTCGCTCAAGCTGAGATAGGCGACCGCGATCAGCACCAGGCCGAGCCAGCCTTCCGCTGATCGCAGCCATGGCCGCTGTTGCCACAAGGCCGCCGGCGCCTGCGTCGCCAGGCCGCCGGCGGCGAACTCCCAGGCGCGCAGCGGCGAGAAGTAGAAGGCCCAGGCCGGCGAGAGGCTGGTCAGCCACAGGCAGGCAGCGAAGGAGGCGAGGCCGGCGACGCCGATCACCACGACAGCCATGCGTCGGCCCGGACGCAGCCAGGCGGCGAAGAGCAGCAGAGCCGGCCAGACGAGGTAGAACTGCTCCTCCACCGACAGCGACCAGAAGTGGATGAAGGGGTTGCTCAAGGCGTCGGCGGCGAAATAATCGAACGACCAGCGCAGCAGCCACAGATTGATGGCATAGGCCGAGGCGAACATCGCGCCGCGCGAATAGAGCGCCTGCTCCTGCGGCGCCAGGATGAAATAGCCGAGGCCAAGCGTCACCAGGATGACGAACAGGGCCGCCGGCAGGAGGCGCCGGGCGCGCCGCGCATAGAAGCGCCAGAGGTCGAGCCGGCCGGTCTCGGTGATCTCGCCCATAAGGTGCGTGGTTATCAGCCAGCCGGAAATGACGAAGAAGATATCGACGCCGGCAAAGCCGCCGGGCAGTGCCGAGAGCCCGAAATGATAGGCCACGACGCCACCGACCGCCAGCGCGCGCAATCCCTGTATATCAGGCCGAAACGATGCCGCCACGACAGCTCCTTCGTTACTTAAAGCCCGCCACTTGTCTCGGCGCAACCGGCCGATATCGCAATGCAACAATGTTTTCGCATGCAACATGGCCAGAACAAGGAAATGGTCGGAAAGGGCGGCGGCTTCGCCGGCTGACACTCAGCCCGGCACCCGCGCACTGCGCGAGGCGTAGAGGCCGGCCGCTGCCGCGAGGATGACCAAAGCGGCGAAGATCGCCAGCTTCTGCGGTGTCGCGCCCTGCGGGCCGAAGGCGACGGCATACATGGTGCGGCCGGGAATGAAGGTCAAAAGTCCGGTGATGATGAGCCCGAAAATATAGGTGCCCTGCATGATGCGGCGGTGGGCGGCAATGTTGCCGCCGCGCGCCGCGCGCACGCCGCGCCACAGCATCACCAGCACCAACAGCGACAGAAGGTGGATCGGGCTGAACGGTCCCCACAGCCGGATCGTCCAGATGAACAGGCCGGAGCCGGCGACCGTCGCCATCAGCGCCACCCAGACGCGGCCAAGCGCGCGGTGGAGCCGGTCGCCCTTGGTGCGCCAAAGCTGCACGGCGCCGAGCAGCAGCGCGGCAATGGCGATCAGCGCGTGGAGCTGGATGACGGGCGAGGCATGGAACAAGGGGCTGAGCGACATCGGTGTTCTCCACGATATCGCGGATTATGGCCGATGAGACGCTGAGGCAGCAAGGACGGCGATGCGACTTCTCGATCCGGCCGCCCAAAAAAACAGCCCCGCCAAAGGGGCTGTTTTTTCAATGGTCTGGGAGCGTTACTTGCTGCCGCCGTTCTGTTTCACGCTGCTGCAGAATTCCGGATGGGCGTTGGTGGGATTGGCGTTCTTGGCCTCATCATCGCAGGCCGCCATCACCATCTTCTGGTCTTCCGGCGTCAGCGCTTTCCAGGCCTTGATGAACTCGTCATTGCTGCGCATCTTCTTCATGGTGGAGTCCGTGTAGAAGGGCTGCATCTTGGCCGGGTCGTCGAGAGCCGAGGTCCCGCTGCCCGATGCGGCGAGAGCCGAGCCGGCAACCATCGAAAGCGCCATGGCGCCAAAGCAGATCATCTTGGTATTCATAATGGATTCCTTCCCTGTTGCTTTGTGACCGTCTAAGCAACGATCAAGGGTGTAACGGGAGGATTTGGGTAAAAGTTCCAATTTCCCACGCAAAATGAACTCGTTTTTCTAAAAATTGCATACGAAAGATTTCAACGTTTGCGAGTTTCATTCATTCGCGCAGGAGAAAGCTCTCATCTGTTGGCGGATGGCTGCACAACGACTTGCCCCGACGTGCACCGTGGCCAGCGCCGAAGTTGGCCGGACGTCTAGGAGCCCAGCGATTTTAGAACTTCCCGGCTCTCTGATTGTTCCGCGCCGGCGGCCTCAAAAAAGGCCCCACCGGCAGGACCGGCGGGGCATTGATCGGAGGTCTGCGATCGCCCGGGAGGCGATCCCAAAAAGCCACGGGAACGACATGCGAAAAGTTTCACCGTCGCGTGCGCCGGCTGTCGCCGATGGTCGGTCTCAGCCGCTTGCTGGCCGGCGAGCCTGGCCGCGTCGGGCAAGCAGGTTCGCCACCACCAAAAGCACGATCGACAGCGCCATCATCAGCGTCGCGGCGGCGGTGATGGCGGGCGAGAGTTTTTCGCGCAGGCCAATGAACATTTCTAGCGGCATGGTGCGCTGGCCGGCACTGGCCAGGAACTGCACGACCACCACCTCGTCGAAGGAAGTGACGAAGGCAAACGCCGCGCCCGAAAGCACGCCGGGCAGGATCAGCGGCAGCATCACGCGGAAGAAGGCGGTCAGCGGTTTCGCGCCCGAGATGGCGGCGGCGCGCATCAGATTGCGGTCGAAGCCGGTGAGGCTGGCGCCCACGGTGACGACGACGAAGGGGCTGGCAAGCGCGGTATGCGCCAGGATGATGCCGGCATAGGTGCTGGCGAGCCCGATGCGGGCGTAGAACAGATACGAGCCGACGGCGGTGATCACCACGGGCACGATCAGCGGCGAGAGCAGCAGCGGCATGACGATGCGGCGGCCGGGAAATTTCTCGTTCGACAGTGCGATGGCCGTCAGCGTGCCGAGCGTTGTGGCGATCAGCGTCGTGCCGAAGGCGACGATCAGGCTGTTGCCGATCGCCGACTGCCAGCGCTGCGTGCCCAGCACCACCTCGTACCAGCGCGTCGACAGGCCTTCGAGCGGGAAGATGAAGAAGGCGCCGCTGTTGAAGGAAAGCGGCACAGGGATGAGGATCGGCACCAGCAGGAACAGGATGACCAGCCCGCACCACAGCCAAAGCAGCGCGACGCGGATGCGTTCACCAGGAGTGGGGTAGGGCGAGAGCAGCATGGCTACACCATCTTCAGGCGGTCGAGGCCGAGGATGCGGGCGAAGATGCCGAACAGGGCCAGGGTGAAGACCAGCAGGATGAAGGAGAGCGCCGCCGCCATCTCCCAGTTCAGTTCGACATTGACGTAATTGGCGATGAAGTTGCTGATCAGCTGGTCGCTGGCGCCGCCGATCAGGGCCGGGGTGATGTAGTAGCCGAGGCACAGGATGAAGGTGAGCAGGCAACCGGCCATGACGCCGGGGAAAACCTGCGGGAGGTAGACGCGCCGGAAGGCAGTGAAGGGTCTAGCGCCGAGCGAATAGGCAGCCTTCATCTGCGACGGCGCGATGGTGCGCATGACGGAGTAGATCGGCAGCAGCGTGAAGGGCAGCTGGATATGCGTCATGGCGATGATCAGGCCGATGCGGCTGTACATCAAATCGAGCCGCTCGGAGGCGAAGCCGAGCCACAGCAGCATGTCGTTGACCAGGCCGAATTTCTGCAACAGCACCGTCCAGGCGGCGGTGCGCACCAGGATCGAGGTCCAGAACGGCAACAGCACCGCCACGATCAGGATCGCCGCCAGCCCTTTCGGCACGCTCGCTATGAGATAGGCGAGGGGAAAGCCGAGCAGCAAGGTGGCAAGCGTCACGGCGGCGGCGACGAGGAAGGTGCGCAGGAACACTTGCAGGAAGATCGCCTGTTCGGGCGGCACGCGCTCGATGCCGCCATCGGCGTTCCACCTGAGGTCGAGGGCGCTCAGCAGGTAAAACGAGGTGAGGGCGTGGGTGCCGTTGGCGATGGTCGGCCAAGTGCCTGGCGCCGACCAGAAGGGCACGGCTTTGACGATCTCGAGCGGCGGCTTGCCGGCGGCGCCTTCGAGCTGGCGCACGGTTTTCAGCACCTGGCTGCGGGCGCCGGGCAGGCGTGCGTTGAGCGCCTTGGCCAGCTCATAAGCGGTGCCCTTGGCTTGGTTTTCGCTGAGGTCGGCGGCGAGCGCGATGAAGGCGGCGTCCGCAGGCAGGCCCTGGCCGTTCCAATCGGCAAGGGCCTGGCTGGTGCGCGGCAGAGCGTCGGCGATGGTCGGGTCGTAGACGGCGCGCGACAGCAGCAGCACGATCGGGATGCCGAAGCTCAGGGCCAAAAGCAGGAGCAGGGGTGCTGCCAGCGCCAGCGAACGCAGCCGGTCGCCGAATTCGGCGCGCCGCATCGCCGCCGACGCGGTTTTGGGATCCGCGCCGGCGGCCGGCCGGCCGCGGGCCAGCGCGGGCCGGTCGAGTTCGCTGGGCTGCAGCGCCGACATCAGGGTCTACTGCGCCAGCCAGGCGTTGAAGCGCTTGACTAGGTCCTCGCCATAGTCGCCCCAGAACTCAGTGTCGGCGACGAGGTAGGCGCCGGCCAGATGGTCGGGCGCGTTGGGCAGTTTCGGCAAGGCATCGGCCGCGACGAACGAAGCCGCATCGGTGCGCACCGGCCCATAGGTGATGTAGCTGGCGAGCTTGGCGTTGTTTTCCGGCTTGGAGATATAGGCCAGGTATTTGTAGGCGAGCTCAGGGTTCTTGGCGCCCTTCGGAATGGCGATCATGTCGTATTCGAGGATCTGGTTGTTCCAGACGATCTTGAAGGGCTTCTTGTCGGTGTCGATGGCGTTCTGGATGCGGCCGTTCCAGGCGGTGGTCATCACCACTTCCTTGGAGGCGAGCAGCTGCGCCGGCTGCGCGCCGGCATCCCACCAGACGATGTCGTTCTTGATGGTGTCGAGCTTCTTGAAGGCGCGGTCGACGCCTTCCGGTGTCGCCAGCACCTTGTAGACGTCGGCGGGTGCGACGCCGTCGGCCATCAGCGCCCATTCGAGGTTCTGCGCCGGGAATTTGCGCATGGCGCGCTTGCCCGGAAACTTCTTGGTGTCGAAGAGGTCGAGCACCGAGGTCGGCGCTTCCTTCAGCACGGTCGGGTCATAGGCGAGGATGTCGCCGTAAGCATCGAGACCGACACCGCAATCGAGCGCCGAACCCTCGATGAATTTGTCGCGCGGACCGATCTTGGAATAATCGAGGCGTTCCAGAATGCCGGCGTCGCAGCCCTGCAGCACGGTCGCGGTTTCGACCGTCACCAGGTCGATCGGCACGTTGCCGGTGTCGACCATGGCTTTGACCTTGCCGAGATCGCCGAGATATTCCTGCTCGAGGATTTTTGCGCCGGTCTCCTTGCTGAACGGCTCGAACCAGGCCTTGCGCTGGGCATCCTGCCAGGCGCCGCCGCTGGCCATGATCGACAATTCATCGGCAAGCGCGGCGTGGCCGATACTGAACAGTGCGGTGGCCGCGGCGAAAGCGAGCATTCGGGTCTTTGCGGTTTTCATTTTTCTTCCCCTGTTTTTGAGATGGATCTGTCCTTGGCTTGGTTCAGGACGGCCCTGCCTTGGCGGCCGCGGCATCTGCGGGAAAGGCGCGGCAGTCCTGCGGCGCGCAGGAGACCGTGACGGCCTCGCCATTGGCCACGGTCGCCTCGGGGCCGACCTTGACGGTCAGCACCTGGTCGTTGCCGAGCCGGGCCAGAAGCCGCAGATGGTCGCCAAGATAAATGCGGCCGTCGACCGTCGCGGGCAGGGCGTTGGCACCGGCCGGCATAAGGCTCAGCCGCTCGGGGCGGATGGCGACATGGCAGGCATTGCCCTGCCCCACGCCGATAGCGAGCGCCGTGAGTTCGCCCCCGCCGGTCAGCCGCACGCGGCATTCCTTGCCCGAAACGCGGTCGACGATGCCTTCCAGCGTGTTGTTCTCGCCGATGAAGCTCGCCACGAAGGAACTTTGCGGGGCGTTGTAGAGATCGTCGGGCGAGCCGAGCTGGGCGATGGCGCCATTGTTGAAGACGGCGACGCGGTCGGACATGGTCAGCGCTTCGCTCTGGTCATGGGTGACGTAGACGATGGTGACGCCGAGCATGGTGTGAATCTGCTTGATCTCGAGCTGCATGTGCTCGCGCAATTTCTTGTCGAGCGCGCCGAGCGGCTCGTCCATCAGCACCAGGCTCGGCTCGAACACCAGCGCGCGGGCCAGCGCCACGCGCTGCTGCTGGCCGCCGGAAAGCTGCGCCGGCTTGCGGTCGCCGAACTGCTTCAGCCGCACCATGTCCAGCGCGCGGCCGACGCGGCCGGCAATGTCGGCCTTGCTCACCTGCCGCACGGAGAGCGGGAAGGCGACGTTCTCCGCCACGCTCATATGCGGGAACAGCGCGTAGTTCTGGAACACCATGCCGATGTTGCGCTGGTAGGGCGGCAGCCGGTCGACCGGCCTGCCTTCCAGCGTGATGGTGCCGCTGGTCGGCCGTTCGAAGCCGGCCAGCATGTTGAGCGTCGTCGTCTTGCCCGAGCCGGATGGGCCGAGCAGGGTGAGGAATTCGCCGCGCGCCACGCCGAGGTTCAGCCTGGTCACCGCGAAGGCGCGGCCGTCATAGGATTTTTCGACATCGACGAAATCGACGAAGGCCGGGCCGGCGGCAGAAGCCGAGGCTGGCGATGATGCGGCCAGGGCGCTCATCGGGCGCGATCCCGAAACGTACCGGCTGAAGCATTATGCGCCTTGTGATGCATGGTTCCATCCCATTGGAAGCCCGCTTCTCGGCGGGTCGTCCAAACTTGTATGCTCACACAATCATTCTGAATCTGAGCATAGATGCATACAACTTTGGGCGTCAAGCCAGTTTTTCGGCAATTGTGTGATATTTTTGCTTGGAGTTCTCCGGTTTTGAGTCACACAAGCGCTATTGTCCGGCGGATTGTCTTATGCTAGAGCGCTTACATCAGCTCCAGCCGAATCCTGTCCGCATGCTCAGTGATCTCCGCCTTACCGAGGATGAAAGTCCGGTCTATCGCCGTCTCGCCGACGCGATCGCCGAGCGTATTGCCGCCGGCACGCTGGCGGTCGGCGACCGGCTGCCGCCGCAGCGCGACATTGCGCGGGCGCTCGGCATCAACGTCACCACGGTGACGCGGGCGCTGGCGACGCTGCAGCAGCGCGGCCTGCTGGAGGCGCGGCCGGGGCGAGGCACCACGGTGGCGGCCAGGCAGGCCGGCGAACGGCCCGGTTTCGTCTCGGCGCCCAGCGACGAGAGCGGCATCATCGACCTCTCGGTCAACCGGCCCGCCACCTCGGCCTATCTCGACGCGCTGGCGGCTCTCTTGCCGCGCCTGCCCAAGGATCCGCACTATGCCTCGCTGCAGGATTACCATCCGCCGGAAGGGCCGCTGTGGGCACGCGCGGCGATCGCCGATTGGCTCAAAGCGGTTGCCGGTGACGGCGACCCCGGCCGCGTTGTGCTGGCGGCCGGCGCCCAGCACGGGCTCGATTGCCTGCTTGGCGCGGTAACCAGGCAGGGCGAGGTGGTGCTGGCCGACGAGGTGACCTATCAGGGCATCAACGCGCTCTGCCGGGTGCACGGGCTGGATCTGCGGGGCGTCGCCATGGATCGCGGCGGCATGCGGCCTGATGCTTTCGACGCCGCTTGCGCGCAGCTGCGCCCCCGCGCGGTGTTCCTGGTGCCGACGCTGCACAACCCGACGACGATTACGCTCAGCGAAGCGCGCCGCCACGAGCTTGCCGCCGTGGCGCGCCGTCACAATGTGCTGATCATCGAGGATGACGTCTACCGTCCCTTGGCCGACGAGGCCTTGCCTTCCTTCGCCATCCTGGAGCCGGAACTGACGGTGCATATCGGCGCGCTGTCGAAATGCCTGGCGCCCGGCTTGCGGCTCGGCTTCGTCATCGCGCCGCGCGCCATTGCCGGGCAGGTCGCGGCGGCGCTGCGCATCAATTGCTGGAGCATCAGCCCGCTGACGGCGCTGATCGGCGCGCGCATGATCGAGGACGGGGCAGCAGCGCGGATCATCGAGGTGCAGAAACAGGAACTGCGCCAGCGCCAGGCGATCCTCAGCGAAATCCTCGGCCGCTACGATGTCCAGAGCCAGCCGAGTGCCACACATGCCTGGCTGCGCCTGCCCGAGCCCTGGCGCGGCGCCGGCTTTGCTCGCACGTGCCTGGAGCGCGGCGTGGCGCTGCTGCCGGGCGATGCCTTCGCCGTCGGCCGCGAGCCGGTCCAGCACGGCGTGCGCATCAATGTCGGTGCGGCGCGTTCGCAGGACGATCTGCGCACGGCGCTGACCATCATGGCCGAGCTGCTGTCGGCCGGGCATCTGCAATTGCCGGGTTTTGTCTGATGTCTGCCGCCCAAAAGGGCGGCGTGGTTTTGCGACAAGGACAGGCGTGGGGGAACAACAAGTGACAGCTTCGAAGAGTGTCGAGATCGCCGTCATCGGGGCCGGCGTGGTCGGGCTGGCGACGGCGCTGCGGCTGGCCGGCGACGGCCGCGAAGTCGTGCTCATCGATCCCAACGAGCCGGGCTCGGGCGCCTCGTTTGGCAATGCTGGGACGCTCGCCGAATATGCCTGCATGCCGGTCGGCAATCCCGCGGTGCTGCGCGCGCTGCCGAAACTGCTTCTTGACGCCGACAGTCCGTTCTCGCTGCGCTGGAGCGCGCTCATGCATCTGGCGCCGTGGCTGCTGCGGTTTGTCAGGCAGTCGCTGCCGGCCGCCACCCATGCCAATGCCGTGGCGATGGCCGGGCTGCTGGCCGATTCCCTGCCGGCCTGGGAGGAGATGGCTGTCGAGGCCGATGCCGCCGATCTGCTGCGCCGCAATGGCTGTCTCTATCTCTATCGTCGCCCGGGCGATCTTGCCGGCGGCGCGTCGAGCCGGGCGTTGCGCGCCGAATTCGGCGTCGACCAGGCGGTGCTCAGCCCGGAGGAAGTGGCCGCGCTGGAACCGAACCTGCCGGCGGTGCAGGGTGGCGGGCTGTTTTTTCCGCAGTCGATGAACCTCACCGATCCCCAGACCATGATGGCGCGGCTGCTGAAGGCGGCGACAGGCCGGGGCGTCGCCTTGCTGCGGGGCGAGGTGACAGAACTGCAGGCCGATGCCGGCGGTGTCGACCTCAGCGGTCCCGGCCTGCGGCTGCGCGCCCACAAGGTGGTGATCGCCGCCGGTGCCTTTTCGCGGCCACTGGCGGCGCAGGCCGGCGACCGCATCCCGCTCGAAACCGAGCGCGGCTATCACCTCGAATTCGCGACGCCGGCGCCGGTGCTGACGCGGCCGGTGTGTCCGGTCGATCTCGGCTTCTACATGACGCCGATGGCCGGCCGGCTGCGCGTTGCCGGCACCGTCGAACTCGGCCGGCTGGCCTCGCCACCCAATCCGCGCCGGCTGTCGCTGCTCGATCGCGGTGTGCGGCAGTTTTTCCCCGCGCTCGGCCAGCCGTCTTCAAAATGGCTGGGCTTCCGGCCTTCTTTGCCGGATTCCAGGCCGGTCATCGGCCCGTCGCCAGGCAATGCGAACGTGATCTACGCCTTCGGCCATGGCCATCTTGGGCTGACGCTCTCGGCCGTCACCGCGCGGCTGGTTGGCGACCTCATAGCCGGCCGGCGACCCAACAGCGAAAGGCTTGCGCCTTTCGCCGCCAGCCGGTTCTAACCGCCGCTGGCTGCCGGCGCCGTCTCGATCTCCTGGAGATAAAACACCTTGCTGGGCTGCAGATGGTCGACGCAGAGCTGCGCCAGCACCCAATTGTCCCGGCGCTTCAGCGCCTGGATCATCATCGCGTGGTGCTGGCGCGAGACGTCGAGCTTTTCCCTGTCGGCCAGCGAATTGGCCCGCACCGGCAGGCTGAGGCGCATATAGTGTTCGATCGAGGCGACAAGATAGGCATTGCCGCAGGCCGAGAACATGGTCAGGTGGAAGCGGTCATTGGCCTCGTGGATGCCCCTGAGGTAGCCTGCATCGACATGGCCGCTGTAGATGCGGTGGATCTCCTCCAGTTGCGCGATAAGCGCCTCGCTGACCGGCAGGGGGATCATCAGCGCCGCCTGGCGCTGCAGCATTTCTCGCACTTCGTAGATCTGCCGCACTTCTTCCGGCGAGAGCTGGCGCACCATGGCGCCCTTGTTGCGCTCGCGAGTGACGATGCCGAGTTTTTCCAGCTGGTACAGCGCCTGGCGGATGATGTGGCGCGAGACCGGGAAGCGGGCCAAAAGCGCATCCTCGACCAGGCGCGTGCCGGGCGCCAGCCGGCCGAAGATGATGTCTTCCTCCAGCGCATGCACGGTGTCGGCTTCCTTGCCGCCATAGTCGAAGCTGTTGAGCATCGCGTATCCCTGCTGCTCCCGGCTTCCTGTCCACCGGGAATGCCAGTCTAAAGCGGTTCATCGTTTCACGGAAATGCCTAACCACTGCATTTCCCTGCTGGGCGCAATTCCCCGGGGAAAGTGCCGCGCGCATTTCCCCGGGAAAACCGTTTCACACTTTTGCTGGAATTGCCTGGCCTTCGCGCACAAGGCTGACGACGATCTGGTCGAGGAGCGGGTCGTCGAGGCTGACGGGCCGGCACATCCCCAGCACCTGCCTGAGGCTGATCCTGCCGACTTCCTGGCGCATGATGACCGACACGCAGGCCGGTCCGGAACCGGTCAGGACGAATGCCTTGCCGACCAGAACCGGGTCCGAGAAGGGTGCCCATTGTACGGTTATGACAGACGGCTCCCTGGTCTGGCGGCGGTTGATGCCGGCGAAATAGATCCAGTTCAGGCGGGAGATCGCCACGCCATAATGCCAGCCGGGGACGCGCGCTCCACCCTGTCGATGGCCCTCGGCCCAGCGGGTGACGCGCCGGAAGGTCACCAGTTCGGGCTCGCGCCGCACAAAGGTGACCGACCGCACCAGCAGGTCGGGACGGTCGGGAATCGTGAAGTAGGTGAAGTAGGTGCCGCCGGCGATGGCGGGAGCCGGGCCGCGCATCATGTTCTCGTAAAGCGTCTGGTGGATCGGCAGCAAGGTCGGGTGTGCGGGCGCGGCGGCTTCCGGCGCGCGGTACAGTTCATCCTCGTCGATATGGAAATAGTCGCAGATGATCCTGGCTGTCGCTCGATTGGGCACGCTCTTGCCTTGCAGATAGCGCTCGAACTGGGTGCGGTTCATGTTCAGCCCGCGGCACACGGCGGCCACCGACGCATGGCTGCTGACCAGCCGTCGCAGATTCGCGGCAAGATTCTTGCGAATTGGCACGAAACCGCCCCTCGACAGTCGTCCGAACCATTATTCAAGTAATCGCTTATATTGCGCCAATCTCGCACAACATCGCGGCGCTGCGAATGGGACCTTCGACCAATATGGCGCGGCGCGGGATTATCCTTGTTCAAGCCAGGAACCAATGCGTGCGGCCAGCCGTTGGGTCGCACGGAAGGGACATCCGAAAAATGACTGACGAGCAAGAGAAGCCACCGGCCGCGACGGACGACGTTGTTCGCCGTTTGGTCAACAAAACCGGGATCACCGAAGCGCAGGCCCGCGAGCTTGTCGCCTTTCTTGGGCGGAACAATTGGACATCGCTGTTGCGCGAAGCGCGGATATTGAACCCGAAGCCCTAGAGCCGTTTGAAAGCGGCAAGCCCGAGGTGCCCACCCTGGCCTTCGGCGAAGGACAGGGTGCTTGGCGGAATCGACCAGGATATTCTGGACTGGATTGTGCGCAAGTAGACTTTGCCGGCCTTGAGAGTGCCCGCGCCGCGTCAGTCGACGTCGATGATTTTTCGTGGGGCTTTGCGGGCCCACGCATCAGACTCCTGATTTCTTCTTCTGTCGGCAACATAGCCGCAGGGGAGGGCATCGGTATGATGGTTCCTTGCGGTTACGCACTTTCGGGGCGCACGGTCTCCACCTGAAGCGCTCCAGCCGGAAGTGGACGCAACAGTTCGGCTTCCGGTTTTGTCAGGTTGATCCAGGCCGCCCAATCAGCGGGCTGAAGAACGACAACCTGGCGATTGTGGTAGGGCGCGATATCCGGCCCGGGGTCCGTCGTCAGCATGGTGAAAGTGGGGGGCTTGTTGCCGACGGCTTCACGCCAAAGCCCCGCAATGGCCAGGAACGGGGAGCCGTTGAGCGTAAAGCGATGTTTCGCCTTCGGATATTTCGCGCCGGTGAATTCGAAGAAGCTGGACGCCGGGACGAGACAACGTTTGCTGTTTGCGAATTGCCGGCCTTCGGAGCGGAAGTTGAACACTGGCCCGCCTTTGGGACCGGCCGGCGGAAATCCGAATGTCATCGACGCCAATTCGATAGCGTCGCTGCCGGCGGTGGCGCGCATTATGGGCGCCGGGTCGTTGATGCGAATGTCATCGGCTTGAGGCAGGTCAAGTTCGCTCTGGTGGCTGGGTATTCGAAGCGCCAGGGACTCCATCATCCGGCAATACTCGGCCCATGCCACATGCTGTTCGTAGTCATTGCACATATCCGGCACTCGCTCTCAATGCGCTGGATTCTCGTATAACGGATTCCTCCGCCGCCGATGAAGTGCTTAGCCGGCCTCGGTTTCAGCGCGGCGAACCAGTGTCCGTGCCGCCTCTTCCTCGAGCTTGCCAAGCTTTGCCTTGATCTCCTTCGGGTCGGCATGTTCGAGACCGACCACGTCGTTCCTGGCGTCGTTGAGCGCGACGATGATCTCGTCGAGCTTGGCGTGGATGGCGGCGGTGTCGCGGTAGCCCTGGATCAGGACGACGCCGGTGATGATGATAGCCGCCACGGACAAGGCATAGGTGACGGCGTTTGTCAGGCCGAAGGGCACCAGGGCAGTGCACACCACCATGGCGACGATGATGACGTAGAAACCCGGCGGGCGAGACAGGAAGTCAGCGCTGGCGAAGAGGAATTTGTTCATGCTTCCCACCGACCCTCCAGATGTTCACCAGGGCCAGAGCAGTTCCAGGAAAATTGTGAACGGCTCGCAGTACGGAATTGCATCACACAGGCACGGGCATGCGTTTCAGGAGAACGACCGCATCCAGGCCACACCGCAATCCTCACTCCCTCGAGGGCTTCGTCTTGCGGGCGTCTTGTTCGCCATTCAGAAGACCAAAATCCGCTGAACGCGTGCCGCTGTTGGCATGCAGGAAGCCATCGGCGGCGAGGCCACGGCGCAGCAACTCACGCACGGCGGCCGCTCGGCTTGGCATGCGCTTGTCGAAACGCCATGTGTCGAGGGCCGCGAATTCTTCCTCGTTCAGCATGACCTGCAGGCGTTCAGGACGCTCGAGATTATCAGCCATCGTGGAGATCCTTCTTCCGGCGATGCAGGCGGTGAGCCGAATGAGTAAGTGACTTATGTGCCTCACAATCTGCCAATGGCCTGTTTGGTTCCGAGGTAGCCAAATACATTTGTTGCATCAGTCCCTCAAAGTGCTCCGGTTACATCACTGGCTCAACATACTAACTAATTGATTTTATTAATACTTTTTTCACAATTGGCTTGCTTTAACGAATCGTGGGGCGCATGGTGAAAGTGAGGGAAAACCCAGTCCGCTGGACAGGAGTTTGCCATGCACAACTACCCGATCGAACTGCGCGACGACCTGAATCGCACGCTGATCAAGACCATCTACGATTTTGGAATCGTCAACGTTCCAGTCCTTGCCGCTCGACTGGCCGGCCGCCATTGCGACCTGTCGCTTGCCGACGCCGAACGGCTGGTGCTGGGCTTCGCCCAGCTCTATTCGGCGCCGATCGAGTTCGACCGCTCAGCCCGCGATTGGCGGTCGAGGGAGCCTGTCGGCGCGGACAATAATGGCCTGCTGCTCGATATCGTCGAAAACGGATTCGGCCGCGCCGCCTGACGCTTGGCCGGCGGGTTTCGGCTGGTTTGGTTGTGCGGGCTGATGCAGGATCCCCGCAACGGTCGGCCAGATTCCATCCGTATCCGTCAGCCCTAATATCCGGTGATGCCCCCACTGCCGACGCGGGCGGCAATCTCGCCGCCGACTTCACAATCGCTGGACCTGGCTGCGGCGTGTGCGCAGCCAGGTCCAGTTCCGAGTTCAACCCAGCTTCACCTTCGGCTCACGCGCCCAGAAGCGCAGGTCGCCGAGACTGGCAATGAAGCCCGCGACATCCTTGGCGGAAGCCAGCGCAATGACCGCCTCGTCCTCGACAATGCCGGCCTTGTCCAGCAGCGGGGTCGCCGCCTCGACGAAGCCGATGAACTTACAGTGCGCGAAGGCGTCGGCGACGAAATCGCGGGCGGTCGATTCCTTCAGCAGTTCGGCCATTGCAGGCTTTGCCGGCAGCAGCGCAATGGCGTCGTAGAGGACAGACGGCGCGCCGGCGATCATCTGTTGCGCGTCGATCCAACTCCCGTCGCTGGCCTTGGCGCCGCCGACCTTCGGCGCGATGATCTCGAACTTGGCGCCGGCCTTGGTCATCCCCTGCTTCAGCGCATTGAGCAGAGCTGCGTCGGTGCCGTCGGTCACCAGCATGCCGAGCTTGCGGCCCTCGAAGCGGCCGGGGCCGTTCTTGAGGATGCTGAGCTTGTCCGACGCGGCAAGGTCGGTGCGCGTCGGCACCGCCGCATCGGCGGGCTTCGGCATCGCCTTCAGGCCGAGCGCATCCGCCACCTTGCGAGCCAACGCATCATCGATATTGAGAAGGTGGGACACGATGCGCTCGCGGATGACCGGGGTCTGCACCTTGCTCAGTTCGAAGGTCAGCGCCGAGGCGATGTGGCCTTGTTCAACGGGGTGCTGGCTGATGTAGAATTGGCGTGCCTGGCTGTAGTGATCGGCAAAGCTTTCGGAGCGCAAACGGGCCTTCGGTCCGGCTTCGGCTTCGGCAAAGGAACGGAAGCCCTTTTGCGGGGATTCGCGCGGGCCTTCATTCCATGAATTGGGCTGGTAGTTGGCCCGGCCGACCGGGTTGCGCATCGCCATATGTCCGTCCTGCTGAAAAGTGTGGAAGGGGCATTTCGGCGCGTTGATCGGGATGTGGGTGAAGTTGGTGCTACCCAGCCGTTTGATCTGCGTATCGAGATAGGAAAAATTGCGGCCCTGCAGCAGCGGGTCGTTGGAGAAGTCGACGCCGGGCGGCACGTTTTGCGTCATGAACGCCACCTGCTCGGTCTCGGCGAAGAAATTGTCGGGCATGCGATCGAGCACCAGGCGGCCGACCGCGATCGGCGGCAGCACCTCCTCGGGAATGATTTTGGTCGGATCGAGGATGTCGAAGTCGAAACTATCGGCGAAGGCCTGGTCGAAAAGCTGCAACTGCAGTTCCCATTCCGGGAAATTCCCGGCGTGGATCGCGTCCCAGAGGTCGCGGCGATGGAAGTCGGGGTCCGCGCCGTTGATCTTGACCGCCTCGTTCCAGGCGACCGACTGGAGGCCGAGCTTCGGCTTCCAGAGGAATTTGACGAAGGTCGATTCATCCTTGGCGTTGAGCAGCCGGAACGTGTGGACGCCGAACCCTTCCATGAAGCGCAACGAGCGCGGGATGGCCCGGTCCGACATTGCCCACATGATCATGTGCATGCTTTCCGGCGTGAGCGAGATGAAATCCCAGAAATTGTCGTGCGCGGTCTGTGCCTGTGGGAAATCGCTGTTGGGCTCGGCCTTCGCGGCATGGATCAGGTCGGGAAACTTGATCGCATCCTGAATGAAGAATACCGGCATGTTGTTGCCGACAATGTCCCAATTGCCTTCCTGCGTGTAGAGTTTTACGGCGAAGCCGCGCACGTCGCGGGCAAGATCGGCGGAGCCCTTGTTGCCGGCAACGGTGGAGAAGCGCACGAAGGCCGGTGTCTTTTCGCCGGCGCGCTGGAAGATGTCGGCGCGGGTGTATTTAGCCAGCGATTCGTACGTCTCGAAATAGCCGTGGGCGCCATAGCCGCGCGCATGGACGACGCGTTCGGGAATGCGCTCGTGATCGAAATGGAAGATCTTTTCGCGGAAGTGGAAATCCTCAAGCACGGTTGGCCCACGGGCACCGATCCTCAGCGAGTTCTGGTCGTCGGAGACAGGGCCGCCCTGTGCGGTCGTCAGCACCTCTGCCGAACCGGAAGCGGTCTGGTGCAGTTCGCCGCCTTCGCCGCGCTGCAGTTTCTGATCGTGGATGGTCGCGGCCGTCCCGGCCGCTTTGGATGCTTGCTTCGCCATGACTGAAAATCCCTGGGGTCAACGCGCGGGCTGCGCTGGTTCCTCAATCTCTGGAATGGCAATGCGTTCCCGGCTGATTTCAAATCCGCAAAGAAGAAAGCCGCCGGTTCGAACGGCGGCCTCCAATTGTCTCTAGAAAGCGAAGAACCCTCAGAGGTTCTTGTTGATTGCGGCCGCGGTCTTGTTGGTCGCGTCCTTGACGGCCGACTTGGCGTCACCGACGGCTTTCTGGACCTTGCCCTTGGCCTCCTGTGCGGCGCCTTCGGCGCGCAGGCGGTCATTGCCGACGGCCTTGCCGACGCCTTCCTTGGCCTTGCCTACGACCTGATTGGCGAGACCAGAGGCCTTGTCACTTGTGCTTCCCATGGAATGTTCCTTTTTGCGAATTGTCTGCCTGACCGGCGGGGACCAACGTCGCTTTGTCAGGAAGGTTCCTCATGCCATGAAGAGCGCGGCAAAACGAAAAGGCCCGCCACCGACGCGAATCGTGACGGGCCTTCTGGAGTCGGTCGGGCGTCCCACCGCCCGGCCTTTTACAGAACCTGTCAGCGGGGTGATCGTTCCATCACGACGTGAAGCCCGCCGGCTTCCGGGCTTTCGCAAGATCTCGCAGGACGATGGAAATGCGGTGCCTCGCCCGTCAGTTCCGATCCACCGGCTTCGATCGCATGCGCGAGACCGTCTCGCGCTCGGCGCGCTTGGAGCGCAGCGGCGGCAGGCCGCGATCGATCAGGTCCATGTCCTCCAGCACCATGTCGCCCATGCGCTTGAAAGCGATGTCGAGCGCGCCGGCGCGGTGGGCCGAGCGCAGGAAGCCGGGCAGGGTGCGAACCGGATGATCCAGTGCCGGCGGCTCTTCCGGGAAGACATCGCTGGCGGCGACGATGTGGCCGCTCTTCACCGCCGCCATCAGTGCGGGGAAATCGACGACGCCGGCGCGGCTGAGCAGGATGAAGGCGGCGCCCCTGCGCATGCTGGCGAAGGCGTCCGCACCGAGAAAACCCTGGTTCTCGGAGGTCACCGAGGCGACGACGAAGACGAAGTCGCTCGAGGTCAACACCTCGTCCAGCGAGGCGGGCTCGACGCCATTGTCGATCAGGATCGATGGCGGCAGCCAGGGATCGAAGACTTTGGTGTTGACGCGGAAACCCGTCAGCAGCCGGTTCAGCGCGCGGCCGAGATCGCCGAAGCCGATGATGCCGACATCGGCGCCCGACAGCAGCCGCGCCGTCTGGTTGCCGTCGCCGCCCCACAGCTCTTCGCCCTTGCGGAAGGCGAGGTCGGCATCGACGATGTCGCGGGCAAGGTTGAGGGCCATGGCAAGGCCAAGCTCGGCCACCGGCTCGGCGAAGACCAGACCGGTGGTGACGACATGGATGCCGCGCGCGAACAGCGTCTCGTAAGGCATGTTGTTGAGGAGGTTGGACTCGACATTGAAGACGCAGCGCAGCGCCGTCATCCGACCCAGCGTCTCCGACGAGATCGGCGGCTGGCCGACAATATAGCGGGCCTGCGCCAGCACATCGGCGGGCAGTTGGGCGACACCGTCGGCCGTGGTCTCGACGATGCGGTATTTCGCCCGGAAGCGCGCCAGTTGCGGCGGCGTGAAGATCAGTTCCAGCGAGCGCGGTTCCGGCGCGCTGATCACCAGCGGCAAATCCTTGTTTGGCACGATGATTCCTCCCGACGCGGTCGACGCCGCGCATTTTTGCTTTGCCCATGTCGTTGCCCCAAAACCGTTTGCATCTTTGGGCGACATGTGGCTCCGCAGCTAAAATACCGCCGATGAAACGATTTACAACTGCGAAAAATCGATTTACTCGTTTCTCATGCGGACAGAAATGCCTCTGTCCGCGCCTCGGGAGGAGGAGCAATGGCGCACAGGCAAGACCAGCAGCGGCGTGCGTCGATCCACGACGTGGCCAGCCGTGCCGGCGTGTCGGCGGCCACCGTCTCAAAGGTCATGGCCGGCGTCGCCACGGTGAAGCCCGAGAATGCGCAGCGCGTCTTTGACGCCATCGAACAGCTCGGTTATCGCGTCGATCCGCTGGCTTCCGACATGCGCCGGGCCAAGCGCCGCATCATCGGCGCCATCATGCCGGAATTCGAAAGCGAGTTCTTCGGCCAGATGGTCACCCAGCTCGAAAGCCTGGCCGAGCAGCGCGGCTATACGCTGGTGGCGGCGTCGAGCCGCGAATCCGAAGCGCGCGAAACGGAAATCCTCGCCCGCATGCATGACTGGCGGGTCGCCGGCGTGGTGCTGGCGCCGGTGCGCAACGAGCATGGCCCGGCGGCCGCCTTCATGAAGGCCAACGGCATGACCGGCGTGCTGATCGACCGCGTGCTGTCCGACGACGCCTTCGACACGGTGTCGGCCGACAGTGGGGCGGCCAGCGCCGTTGTGGCGCGTGAACTGATCGGCAAGGGTCATCGTCACATCCTGGTCGTCGGCCTTGGCGAGCAGGCGGCGACGGTGCGCACCCGTCTCGATGGGTTTCGCACCACCGCGCTGAACCTGGCGCCGGATGTGCGCATCGATGTCGTGCTTGCCGAAAGCGATGTCGAACCGCTCAGGGCACAGCTGCGTGATTACTTTGCAGAAGGCGAGCGCCCGACGGCGGTCTATTCGCTGTTCCTCAAGGGCACGCTGGTGGCGCTGTCGGAGTTCCGGCGGCGCGGCTGGCACTGCCCCAACGACATTTCGCTGGTTGGCTTCGACGACGCCGAATGGATGCAGGTGACATGGCCGGCCATCGCCGCCGTGGTGCAGCCGGTGCGCCAGATCGCCGGCCACGCCATGGAGGCGCTGTTTGCCAGGATTGAAGGCGAGGAGGGGCCGCCAACGGCACGTCTCGAACCTTGCCGGGTTTTGATGCGGGAATCCGTTGGCTCGCCAGGCAACGGCCCGCATTCCGCAAACCCGCAATAGAAGCTTCGGCGACAACAGCATCGCGACCGCGCGATCACAGAGGCTGGGATGAACACTTTTGGACTGCACACTTTCGCCATCGCCCCGGTCTGGGACCTCGACCTGATCGAGCCGCAGATGGAGCGGCTGAAGGGGTTGGGCATCGGCCTGCTCGAAATCCCGCTGCTGCGACCGGAAGAGATCGACACCAGGCGCACGCGCGCTTTTGCAGAACGCTGGAATGTCGAGCTTATTCCGTCGCTTGGCCTGCCGGCTTCACTTGACGTAGCGGCACGGCCGGACGAGGCTTTGGCCTTTCTCGAGCCGGCCTTCGGCGTCTGCGAGGCTGTCGGCAGCAGCGCCCTGGGCGGCGTCACCTATGGCACGATCGGCAAGACGTCGGGACGCGCGCCAACCGAAGACGAGATCGACGGCATGTGCCGCTTCCTGGTGCGCGCGGCCAAGGCCGCCAAGGCGCATGGGCTGAAGCTCGGCATCGAGCCCTGCAACCGCTACGAGACGCATCTGATCAACCGCGGCATCGATGCGACGCGGATCATCGAACGCGTTGGCGCCGACAACATCTTCATCCATCTCGACACCTATCACATGCATATCGAGGAGGAGAGTTTCGAGGCCGGCTTCAAGGCGGCGGCGCCCTATCTCGGCTATGTCCACGTCTCGGAAGCCAATCGCGGCGTGCCAGGACGCGGCATGCTCGACTGGGCGGCCTGCATGAAGGCCATCGCTGACATCGGCTACACCGGCGCCATCACGCTCGAAAGCATGAACCATGTCGACGCCGACATCGCCGGCGGGCTCGCCGTCTGGCGCCCGGTGGCGGAGAACCCGGACGACGTTATCGGTGTCGGCCTGCCGTTCCTGCGTGAGGCGGCGAGGAAGGCGGGGCTGCAATTGGCGTGAGGGTTTCCTCGGATTATGCGGCTCGCCGCGCTGGCGGCGGATGTAAGCAATAACATCAAAGCGTTAGCGCGTTGCTCTCAGCCCACAATCCTGGGCCTGGCGCGCTTCCCGTCTCCGCGGGAAGGGAGAAGGGAACGCGCCTCGGCCTTGGATGGCGGGAGAAAGTGGGAGGACCCTCACGCCATTCCGGGCTCCCGGCGCGGTCCCAAATGGCGCATCTTGCGGCCGATGATCATCAGCTGACGCGCCGTGTTGTTGCGCAGGCGCCGCACGCGCCATTCCAGTCCGGTTTCGGTGGTGATCTGCTTGGCGTAGAAGCTCACCCGCATGCCTGCCTTATCGGAGGCCACCTTGACCGGGTCGTCATAGAAAGCGCCGATCTTGTCAGCCGCCATGCCTGGTGTTTCCAGCCAGCGCGGAATGTGAACGGAATGGAGCTGATCGACATCGACCATGACCCGCCCGATGCCGACGCCCGGCGTTGGGCATGTCGTGTTGAATGCGTCGCCGATGAAGACGACGCCGTCGCGGCGATGGCCTTGTGTCGTGGTCAGATTGACCTGCCTGACCTCGACCGGGCTCGCCACCTCGAAGTTGCCGCACTGCGCCGCGATCTCGGGCATCAGTTCGCGAAGCATCTTCTGCGGATCGGCGCGGAAGTCCCGCGTCCATTGTTCGGCGACGGTGCGATAGACGAACATGTTCGCGCGCATCTTGTCACCGATGGGAAAGACGGTGAGATAGGCGACACGGTCTGAGGCTCGCTTGCCGTAGCAGGTGACGGCCCCAAAGGCGCAGTCACGCCGCGCAAGAGCGAGGTCGAATCCCATCGACAGCGAATGCGCCTTCGACAATTCGACGCGCTCGACGCCGATGGCGCGCCGCACCAATTCGCTGTAGCCGGTGGCCACCACCAGCAGGCGGGCATCGATGACGGCGCCGTCGGCCAGCACAAGCCGCTGCCGGTCAGGTCCGGTCGAGACTTCGGCCACCTTGCCGATCGTGATCGGCACTTGCGGCGGCAAGGCATCGCGCAGGCCGTTGATCAGCGCACCATAGGAAAATGCGTACTCCCACTTCTTTTCACGGGCGAAGAATTGACCGAGGCGGAAGACATCAACGTCTGTAAACGGGGTGACGAGCGGCATGACCATCTTGTCGAGGCCGAGCTTCTGGAACAGCTGCATTTGATCCGCACCGATCTTCTCGGCCCGGAATTCGTCGTGATGAACGCGGTGCGGATCGATCAGCGCCACCTTGCGGCCGGCGTTTCCCAACAGCGTTGCCAGGGTGGTGCCGGCCATTCCGGCGCCGACGATCGCTACGTCGACTTCGGTCGGGCCAGCCGCGGCGGTGGTCATGTCTTTGCCTTTCTGCTGGTCATCTTGCGCCTGCCACAATCTGCAGTGGAAATATCTTCCGGCCCCATATCAACCTCAAGCAACCAGCGCGGGTGGCTGGTAGTAACGATTGTTTACGTTAACGACGAACGCTTCTGTTTCCAGCGCGGCGCGATCGCCGAGCCATCGATGAATTCCAGGCCGCCCGCCTCGTTGAGCGTGTGCAGCTTGCGCCCATTCCATAGCGCCCCAGGAGTTAAGATGGTCTCGACGACTTGCTCCATGCCGTTCAAATCAAGGTGAGCGACGCGTGCGATGCCAAGGGCGGCGCCATAACTCCTGCGGCAATCCTGCACCGGGCGCAGCAATTGGCCGTTGCGCTCAACCATGCGGCCGGCCGGTCGCGCCGAGGCGATGTCGACCAGCACGGGGTTCTTGGGATGCGGTGTCCAGGGGCCGCGGAAGTCGGGCGCCGACCAAAGATGCAGCGCATCGGAGAAGGCGCCGCCGCCGTCCCTGACAGTGGCGAACAGCCACCAGCGCCCGCCATGCTCGACCAGAGTGGCGTCGCTGGCGACGATGTCGGACAAGAGCGTGGCTTCCTTGACCCATCCGCCGGGGAAGGCGGTGGCGCGATAGAGATCGACTGTGCGGTTGGCGCAGCTTTCCGGCACCATCCAGACCTCGCCGTCGCGCTCGAAGACGAAGGGGTAGGAGAGGTGGTAGGGCAAGTCGAGAACAGGCTCGGGACGGCCGATCGGTCCCGCCGGGCCGAACGGCACGGCGGAGATGATGGCCCGGCCCAGCCGGTGGATATAATCCTCGACGAACAGGGTCACTTGTCCCCGGTACAGGATCGGGAACGGATCGGCGTAGAAGCGGCTGCCGTCGTCGGGCAGCACCTGCCAGCCGGCTGCCGGATGGACGCGCAGGTCGAACAGATCCTGCCCCTTGGTCTCGCGCCAGCCGACCTTCCAGTGCGGGGCATTGTAGCAGAGATGGTAGATCTTCTGGACGATGCGCCGCGCCAGCGCCTTGCCTGCCCTGATGCCGAGTTTGGTGGGCGAGGGTATCTGCGGCGGGGCACCGGCTTGCGCCGGTTCGGGCAGCACCGGCAGGGCGGCCCGCGCCGCGCCATTCACTGCCGAGGGGGGCATTGCCGCGAGGATCAGGCTTGCGGTGCGCGCGAGCATGTCCTGGAAGGAGGCCAGCGCGATGCCGCCATATTCGGTGCCCAGGCGCCCTTCGGCAACGGTGGCGCCGCTCTCCTCGACGCGGGCAATCGGGGTGCGGCCGTCCAGGATCAGCGCCAGCAAGGCTGCTTCGCCGGCGGCGCCGTCATAGGTGACGCGCCAGACCCGCGTTCCTTCCAGCCTCACATCGCCGCAGAGGTCGATCACCAGATCGGGAGAGGCGGGCGGCTGCGTCCGATAAGGCGCCAGCGCCGACAGCGGCAGGCGCTTGGCCAGTCCGTCCGCCGGCAAGCCATGGATGGCTGTCTCAAGCTGGAAAAGCGCGGCAGCGCTGCCCGGAATGCCGCCCCCGGCCGGCCTGGCATCGACCGACATCTCGACCTGCGCCAGTGCCGCCAGGCGCTGCAGCAGCAGCAGGTGAAAAGCACGGACGCATTCGCTGTCCAGGCGCAGGCTCACTTGCATGTCGCACCCCTAGCATCTTGATCGGTGTCTGGCCGGTGTTCGAAAATGGGGCAGGAGAGATGGCCGCACGGATGGTCTGGACTGATCTGCTGCCCCATTTCCATCCGTCTCCTGTTCACCAGCGCCGTGTCGACATGCACGTGCCTTTATCAGGCAAACTCCGTGCCAAAAATCAGAAGAGCTCTCAACATAATTAACAGTGTTTTAACAGTTGGAGGAATAGCTAGGTCGAAGCTGCAATTTACACTTGCAGGCACACGGAGTGTTGTCGGAGCGACCTTTGCAATCATCCCTGCTCTCGTTGCCGCAACAACCCGCTCCGGAGGCGATGCAATATGCCGCCCCGGAGCCAGTGCCGACGGCGTCCTATGCATCCTCGACCGTCGAGCTGGGTGACCTGAAGCGCATATTGGTGCGCCGCCGTTTCCTGATCTTGTTGACCGCCGCGCTGCTGACCCTCGGGGCGCTGGCCTATGGCTTGCTGACGCCGGCGCTCTACAGCTCGGTGGCGGAAATCCTCATCGATCCGCAAGACCTGCAAGTGGTCACCAACGACGTCAATCCGAGCCGCGTTCCGCCCGATGGCGGCATCACCATGGTGGAAAGCCAGGTCAGCGTCGTCCAGTCGACGGGTGTCCTGCTCAAGGCCATCGAGGCGACCAAGCTGACCGAGGATCCGGAATTCAACGGGCAGGGCGGGTTGGTGAGGCGTCTGCTCGGTGGCTTGCTCGGCTCGGGGTCGGCCGAAACCGACAGGACGGGCAAGACGCTCGATGCGCTGCGCCGCCGGCTGGCGGTTAAGCGGGCAGACAAGGTGCTGGTGCTCGACGTGATCGTCACCGCCAAGAGCGCCGACAAAGCGGCGAAGCTCGCCAACGCCATCGCCCAGGCCTATCTGGCCGATCAGGCGAGCGCGCGCGCCAAGATGGCCACGGACGCTTCCGATTCCATCACCGCGCGGCTGGAGGAGCAGCGCAAGCGCGTGCAGCAGGCCGAGAACGCCGTCGAGGCCTACAAATCCGCCCACAACATGGTGATGGCGGCGGGCAATCTGGTCAGCGACCAGGAACTGACCGAGATCAACACGCAGCTTTCGGCGGCGCAGAGCCGCACCGCGGCGCTGAAGGCGCAGGTCGACCAGCTGCGCCGCTCCGGCGGCGCGCCGGACGCCACCTCGGAAGCGATGCGCTCGTCGGTCATCTCGAGCCTGCGGGCGCAGGAGGCGACGCTTGTCGACCAGGTCTCGCAGCTTGGCACGGAGCTTGGGCCGCGCCACCCCTCGATGATCGCCGCACAGCAGCAGCTGCGCGACACGCGCGCCCTCATCGCGCGCGAACTCGGACGCATCGCCGCCGCCGCCGAAACCGACTACGAGCGGGCGCTGGCAAACCAGCAGGCGCTGGAGGCCAAGGTCGCCGGCATGAAGAGCAAGTCGCTCGACACCGACCAGGCCTCGGTCAAGCTGCGCGAATTGCAGCGCGACCTCGAGGCGGTGCGCTCGGTCTACGCCACCTATCTGCAGCGGGCGCAGGAAACGCGCGAGCAAATCAATGTCGACAGCACCAATGCGCGCATCATCTCCAATGCGATGCCCGCCCTGAACAAGAGCTGGCCGCCTTTGCCGCTGCTGGTTTTCGGCGCCCTCTTCGGCGGGCTGGGACTGGGCACCGCGCTGGCGCTGATCGCGGAATATTCCTCGCCGACCGTGCTTTCCAGCGCGCAGATGCAATCGGCCATCGACGCGCCGGTGTTTGGCGTGCTGCCGGCAAAGGCAGGCAGTGGCCGCCGCTGGTGGCCTTTCAGCGGCGCCGCCGCCGCGGCCGGGCAGAAGACGGATGCGGTCGCGGGCCTGGCGCTGAGACGGCTGTTCGCCTCCAGCCGGCGTCCGCCGAACTGGCCGCTGGTGCCGTCCATCCTGCTGACGTCGCCGCCGGAAGACGCCGCGCATCGGGGCCGGGTGGCGCGCCTGCTCGCCAATGCCGCGGCCGCCAGGGGCAGCCGCGTCCTGTTCATCGACACCAATGCCGTCAGCGGCAAGAAGGAGCCGCAGCCCGGCCTGCTCGACGTGCTGCGCGGCGAATATGCCTTCGAGGCGGTGAGCCAGCACACCGCCGGCAGCAATGTCGCGGTGCTGGGTAGGGGCCGGCAAAAGGCCGTCTTCTCCGAGGCGCAGGGCGTCTACTTCACGCAGCACATGCTGGCCCAGGCCGGCCGCAACTTCGACCTCGTCGTCGTCGACGGCGGCGCGCTGGCAGACAATCTCAATGCCTCGCCGCTGGTCGCCATGGTCGACGAGATCGTGATGGTCGCGACGCTGAACTCGACGCCGATGCGCGACGTCACGGCGGCCTCGCAGGCCATTTCCGTCATGGGGCGGCTGCCGACCGGCGCCTTGCTGGTCGACGAGGCGGCCTGACATGGCCGCGACCGGGACCGACACCCGGACAGCCAACCCGGCGGCCGGCTGGGCCGGTTCCGGTCAAGTCCGCGCCGGCGATTCCGTCGACTGGATCACGCGCTTCGGCCTGGTCGCGACGGTGGCGCTGCTGTTCGCCATCTCCGGCGGCATGCTGTGGCTGGTGGGCTACAATTACGACGGCCTGACCGGCAACCCGGCGACCAAGATCCATCCGTCGACCTATCTGCTCGTATTGGTGTTTGCCTGGCGCGCCTGCACCTTCGGCAACCCGGTCGGCTATATGGTGGCCGTCGCCGACCGGCGGCCGGCCAGCACGCTGATGGCGGTCATCTCGATCGTGCTCTTGGTGGTCGTCGTCGCCAGGCAGCGTCCCGGCATGGCCGGCATGGTCGACACGTTCGTGGCGCCGGCGCTGCTGGTTATGATGCTGGCCGAGGACGACGAGAAGACATTCGCCCGGATGCAGACCGTCGTTCACGCCATCATGACCGTGAACGCGCTGCTCGCTCTGTTCGAGTTCGCCACCAAGACGCTGCTCTTTCCCTATCGCCTCGACGGCGAGGCGTTCATGAGCGACCTGCGCTCGACGGCGCTTCAGGGCCATCCGCTGTCCAACGCCACGGTCACCTCGATCTATGTGCTGGCGCTGCTCTCCGGTTCGAGATCCCTGTCGATGCCGGTGCGGCTCGGACTGATCGGCCTGCAATGCGCGGCCCTCGTCGCCTTTGGCGGCCGCTCCGCGATGGTGCTGACGATCGTGCTCGGCGGCTGCTACCTGCTCATCCAGGGGCTGCGCGGCTTGCGCACGGGGCGCGTCAACCTGCTCGGCGCGGCGCTCGGCCTGATCCTTGCCGCGCTGGTGCCGGTCGTCATCGCGGTCGCGGCGGCATACGGCTTTTTCGATGCGCTGCTCGAGCGCTTCGTGTCGGACTCCGGCAGCGCCAATGCCCGCGTCGAGATGTTCGAACTGTTCAAACATTTCGAACTGCGCGACCTGATCGTGGGGCCTGACATCGACCTCATCGAGAGCCTGCGCCGCATCAGCGGCCTCGAACAAGGCATCGAGAACCCGATCATCCGCATGGTCCTCTACCAGGGCGCCTTCTTCACCTTGCTGCTGTTTGTCGGCTTCGCGCTGTTCATGCACGAAGTCGCGCGCCGCTGCCATGCCGGCATCTGGCTGCTGATGCTGGGCTGGCTGATCCTGCTCAACACCTCCGAAAGCCTGGCGTCGAAGACGACGCTGATGACCAAATTCGTGGTGATCGCGCTGGTGCTGTACCGGCCGACAAGGGCGGTGGTGGGGCAGAGGGTGCAAGCCGGGCGAAGGTAGCGCCGTAGAACGCGACGATTGCCTGTGTGGAACGGTGGGTGCCTATCCCGGCATCACCAACCCAAGCGCCTCGACCATCGCCGGATCCAGCGCGCGCGTGGTGTCGTCCATCATGCCCATGCCGTCGAAGAGGTCCCAGAAGGCCCAGGGGAAGCCGGCCGCCTCGGCGCTCTGGCGGACATCGGAAATGTAGCGGGCGCGGTCGGGGTTGGGGGCGGCGGTGTAACGGGCGTCGGTGCGCAGCGCGCCGAATTCGCCCATGATGACACGCTCCGGGGCAATGCCGTTTCTGTCGGCCCAGTCGCGCGCCTGGCTGAGATATTTGTCGATGAACCAGCGGTCGGGCCGGGCGTCGAAATAGACTTTCAGCACGCGCTCGGTTTCGGCGTAGGCGGCCTGCTTGTCGGCTTCCGAGGTCTCGGTATCCTGCGCCATGCGCGTCCTGACCGAGGCCAGCGTCGCGTCGAGCGACCCGGCGGAGGCCGGCCACGGCACATTGTTCAGCGAGCGGTAGACCGGCTCGCGCATCCAGGGCGCGCCCTGATGGCTGAACAGATAGGGCTCGTAGAAGTGGAAGGTGAACAGGATCGGCTCGAAGGATGGCAGCGGTGCCGGGTCGAGTGCCACGAGCCCGCTGACCATCGAGCCGCAGCCGCCGGTGACGACCAGCGGCAAGGTCCGGGCTGACGCCCTGGCCGCGGTCAGCAGGGATGCCTGGACCTGCGTCCAGACGTTGGAATCGCAGGATTGCGCCGGTTCGTTGACCGGTTCCAGCGCCACCATGCCCGGCGTGAACCGGTCCAGCCTGCCGGCAAGCTCGCCGACCAGCGCCCGGTAGAGGCCGAAGGCCGGAGCCTCGGTGCTGGAGACCATGCGGTCGGGGTTCCAGTAATGCGTGGCGCCATTGGCCTGGACGTTGACGATGATGCCGAGACCGGCGGCGAGCGTGGCGGCGACGGCGGCGTCCAGCATGTCCAGCAGCTTGCCGCGCGTGGCGTCGTCTCCCGCCAGGAACGGACCGGGATCGACGGGCAGGCGGATGAAATCGAGCCCGGCGGCGCGTAGCCGACCGAGGTCGTCCGGGGTCGGCACCGGCCGCTGCGACTGGAAGGGCGGCCAGTCATAGTCGGTGCGCGGTGCGGGAAATTCGCGTGTCAGCGAGAACCAGGGCCAGGCGTTGACGCCACGGCGGAAACGCCATTCACCACTGGCCGCTCGCGCGGACGAAAGCGGCGCCAGCGCGGCAGGCACCAGCGCCGTCGACAGCGCGGTGGTGAGAAGCCGCCGGCGCGACCAGCCCGTCATACCGCGCCGGGCGAGGGGCGGTCGATCGCGGCCGTTCGGGCTGACGTGACGCCGAGAAGCCGGTAGGCCTCATTCTCGTAGGCCAGAAGCACATCCTCCCAGCGGAAGGCTTCGCGGGCGCGCGTCCTCGCGGCCTCGCCGCAGGCCTTGACCAGCGCGTCGTCCTCCATCGCCTGCTGCATCCGCTCGGCGCAGCTTTGCGTATCGGTGAAATAGATGGCGGCGGCTCCGGCGACCCATTTGTTGTAGGGATTGTCGTGCGCGATCACCATGTTGCCGGCGGCCAGCGCCTCGACCAGCGACGGGTTGGTGCCGCCGACCGTGTGGCCATGCATGTACGCGCGCGCATGGTACCGCAGCGCCTTCACCGCCGCCTGGTCGTAGATGGCGCCGGGCAGGACCACCGAGGCGTTCGCTGCCTTGCGGACCGCGACATGATAGGGGATCTGGTCGGACAGCGTGCCGAGCACCACCAGCTTCATGTCGCGCTTGCGGCTGCAGAAGGCTTCGACGATCGGCAGGATGCTGTTGTCGGGCTCGATGCGCGCGATCGAGATCAAGTATTTTCCGGGCTCGAGGCCGAGCGCGCGCACCGGCGCTTCGGGTGCCGATGTCACCGGATCGGCGCCATAGGCGATGGTGGAAATGGCGCTGCGCGGCCGGCGCGTCGCCAGGTGATCGGCAATGACCGGATGATCGGCGACCAGCCGGTGCGAAGCCCAGGCGCCGATCCACTCATTGAGCCAGAACCAGGTGCGCGCCGCGCGCCCCCATTTGGGGCGGCGCCACTCGATACCGTCCATATTGGTGATGACCTTGCGCCGCATCAGCCTGAGCCAGGTCAGGAAGACCGCGCCATTGTAGCCGAGCACCAGGCAGACGCCGGGCCGGCGCGCAGCGTCGAGCACGCATTGCCAGTCGAATTCCAGCGTCGCGCGCGGGCCTTTCGAGGCGACCTGGACGTGGATGAGGTCGATGCCGCGCCAGCTGTCGAGGCGCACCCTCTGGTCGACCCGCTCGACCTCTTCCTGGCAGTAGACGCCGACCTTCCACCCGCGTGCGACCAGAAAAAGCGCCAGTCTCTCGGCGAAGGTCTCGAAGCCGCCATGGGCCGCGGGGATGCCGCGCGTTCCCAGGATCAGGATGGAAGGCTGTTCCGGTTTCATGGCTGCTGGCGCTTTCAAATCCGTCCGACCCGCTGTGGAAGGCTGTCCCGTCTCGGCCTTGCAATAAGCCTGCCAGGCCCGATTCCAGCCATTGTCGCATTCGGGTTGTAAAATATTTGTTCCAGCCGCCGCAGTTGTTTCACTATCGGTCAACTTTCCGAACGTATGTGTACCGAAACGAGGCGATGCCGGGGCCGGTCGGCCCGCGAATGGATATATTAGCCCGGCATGAACCTTGCTGATGGACTTCTGCGCGCCGGAATCGGCGGAAGGCGTGCAGCGTTGGTGTGGTGAACCGGATCCAGATCCGTTTCGTGACCACACTGAAAACCAGTGAAGTCCAAAGGGGTCTTGGGCTTGACGTTTCCGGTCGCCGGTATGGTCAGGCGGCGGAATCGTCCTGGCAGAAAGATGCGCGTGAAGATGCGGATTGCCTGCATCCATCAGGGGTACGAACTCTACGGCTCCGACCGCAGCTTCGCGGAGAGCGTGGCGGCGCTGCGCGCCGCGTTTCCGTTGGCCGACGTCGAAGTGGTCCTGCCGCGCAGCGGACCGATCGTCGAAATCCTTCAGCCTCATGCCAGCCGCATCGTCTTCGAGCCGCTCTGGGTGCTCAGGCGCCAGGCGATGCTGAGGCTGGCGACCATCGAGATGGCGCGGCTGCCGGTCGCGCTGTGGCGGGCATGGCGGCGCCTCAGCGCTTGCGACCTCGTCTATGTCAACACTTCGATCGTCGCCGATTATGCGCTGGCCTCGCGCCTGCTGCCTTCCAAGGCGCTGCTGCACATCCATGAAATTCCCGAAGGCGTGTTGCGCCGGATCCTCGTCGGGCTCATGCACTGGAGCCGTGCCGATCTCATCTTCAACTCGAAAGCGACGCGCGACACGTTCGGCGAGCCCAGATCCGCGCGCTCCTATGTCGTCTATAATGGCGTTGCCGGTCCCGCCGCGGCGGAGGCGATGACCTATGACGGCAAGCGCCCGCTGCGGGTGCTGCTGCTTGGCCGCGTCAACCGGATCAAGGGCCAGGAAGTGCTTCTGGAGGCGATCGCCTCGCTGCCGGCCGAACTCAAGTCGAGGATCGAGGTGCGGCTGGTCGGCGGCGCCTTCGAAAGCGTCGAGCGCGAGCGCGCCCTGGCCGAACTGGTCGAGACCATGGGGCTGGCCGGACAGGTCAGCGCCTTGCCTTTCATCCCGGACCCTTCGGAGCATTATCGCTGGGCCGACATCGTCACCGTGCCGTCGCGGCGTCCGGAATCGCTCGGCCGCGTCGCCATCGAGGCGATGGCCTATGGCCGGCCGCCGCTGGTGTCGGCGATCGGCGGGCTGGTCGAAGTGGTCGCCGACGGAGAGACCGGCTGGCATGTTCCGCCAGGCAATGCAGCAGCGTTGGCCGCGAAGTTGCAGGAGATCATCCTCGCCCCTGAAGCCTGGCGCGGTTTCGTCGCCGCCGGGCGCAAGCGCTACGAGACGGTGTTCAGCGAACCGGTCGCAGCGGCCGCGATCGCGGCGATCGCCGCCGACAAGCTGAAGGCTGCCATCGCCAGGCCGGGCCGGACGGCAAGCACCCGGCAGGCGGAGACGCGGCCGTGAAGTTCCCCCTCCATCTGGTGCGGCGCCTCGTGCTGATGATCGGCGGCGAGGCGATGCAGAGCGGCTTTCACTTTGCCCTCAACATCGCGCTTCTGCACATGTTGTCGGCGCAAGGCTACGGCCTCTTCGCCATCGCCATGGTGATGGGCGGCGTCGGCCTCTCCTACATCAGATCGCTGACCGCCGTTCCCGCCTCGATATGGATGGGCAAGAGCACCAACAGTGCCGGCGTCGATGCCCATGATGTGGCCTTCGGATCCGCGGCGCTGGTGGTGGCGCTGCTGATGGCCGTCGGCACGGTTATCCTGATGCGTCTCCTGGGCGACCCGAGCGGCATCGCGGCCGGCTGCTTTGTCGGCGCCTGGTCGCTGCGCAGCCATATGCGTACGGCATTCTTCGCGCGCCGCCAGCAGGTGATCGTCTCCGTCAGCGACGCGGCTTTCACAATCGCCGGCACCGTGTTCGCCGGCCTGGCGATCTGGTTCGCCGGGGCCGCGCTGCAGACTGTGTTCTATGCCCTTGCCGCGGCCAATGTGATCGGTATCCTCGTGCTGGCCCGGCTGGCGCCCCGCACGCTTCGCATCAGCTTCCGCATGCCGACGCGGCGGCGCTACACCAGACTCTGGCGCCAGCTGTGCTGGTCGGCCTTCAGCGCGACCACCACCAACATCCAGGGGCAATGCCTGGCACTGCTGGTCGCCGGCATTGCCGGACCCGCGGCTTACGCGCCGCTGGCGGCGGTGATCGTGCTGTTCGCGCCGCTGCGCATCATCAGCCTTGCTTTCGTCAACATGACGCAGCCGGAGCTCGCCAAGCTGATGCGGCGCAATGAAACGCGCCGCGTCTGGTCTCAGGCGAAGATCTGGTCGGTCGTCATGGGGCTCAGCGGCCTGGCCTATGGATGCGCCATCCTGTTCGTCCTGCCGATGATCAAATCCCAGGCCCTGCAGGATGCCTCGGTCGAGTTCATCGGGCTCTTCGTGACGGTCAATTTTATCCCGATCATGCTCTACATCATGCCCCGCATCGTCCTGGAGATATTCGGTGATTTCCGCATCGTCGCCTTCATCACCATGGGCGGCGCCATCGTCGGGCTGGCGCTGATCGCCATCCTGCTGGCCGTCGCGTCCCCACCATGGGCGCTGCTGGGCTCCGCGGTCTCCGAGACCTTCGTGCTCGCGGCATCATGGTATTTCGCGCACCATCGCATGTGGAACATCGAGCATCCGGACCAGCAGCGTAACAGCCGTTTGGGCTCCTGGCGGCGGGCGGTCACGTTCGCCGCGGTAAAGCGATAGGAGATGGATGTGGCTGGCCAGGTGGTACAAATTGCTGCGGTGGATGACGGCTTGCCCGTAGGGGAAGCCTCCCGTCCGGTGACCGTCCCCGCGAACGATGCGTACACGGCGCGATTGCACACAAGCCTTGAAGCGGTCAGGCCGCTCTGGCTGCGCTTCCAAATGGACGGTGTCTGCACCGCCCACCAGCATTTTGCGTGGGTGCAGGGGATCGTGGCGCGGCTGATGCCGGCAGGCGCGGAGCCGCTCATCGTTGAAGTGAACGACGCGGTGACGGGCGCGCCCTTGATGCTGGTGCCGCTGATGCTGCGATCAGCCTTCCAGCATCGGGTGATCGAGTGGCTGAGCTGTGGCGTGTGCGACTATTCGGCACCGCTGCTGGCCGATGCGGGTGCGTGGACCGCCCAATCGGCGCAGGCTGCGTGGGCGGCGGTGCGTTCCGTGCTGCCGTCGGCGGATCGCTTCCATATCACGGGAATACCGCAGCAGATCGGCGGCGTCGCCAATCCCCTGGCCTTGCTGACGACCACGCGCGATTCCGTCCAGACCACCTTCGGTCTTGCCATCGATGGCGACCCGGAAACCGTGCTCAAGCGTCTCTGCAGGCCATCTTTCGCCAAGGAATTCGGCAAGGACTGGCGCCGGCTCGAAAGGCTCGGCGATGTGGAACTCGTCCAGGCCGGTTCGCCGGACCAGGTGGAGGAAATCTTCGGCGAACTGGTCCGGATGCGGCTCAGCCGCTTCCGCGAGCTTGGCCGCTTCGACCTGCTGACGCAGGAGGCGGTTGTCGATTTCTACCGTGACGCGGCCATCCAGGGCTTGTCGGACGGCTCGGTGCGGCTCTTCGGGCTGCGCGTCGGCGGCTCCCTGATCGCGGTTCAATATCTGCTTGTCCATCAAGGGACTGTTCATGCTCTCCTGATAGCCATGGACCAGAGCGTCGTGCCCAACGTCTCACCTGGAATGGCGATCATTGGCAGGTTGATGAGTTGGGCACGCGAGCAAGACTTCGGCTATTTCGACCTGTCGGTCGGCAACCAGAGTTACAAGGAACATATGGGCGCCAAGGGTTCGGTTCTTGTGGAACTCTGCCATGGGTACACGATGCGGGGCAGGGCGGCGAGCAACGCCATCGATCTACGCAACCGGACCGAAGCCTTCGTGCGATCCAAACCACGGCTGCTCAACGTGGCCCAGAGACTGATGCGAGGTTTGCGGCGTTCGCGTGGAGGACGTTGAGAGCAGGCCTGAACGGCGGGAGAAGTACGTGGCAGGCCAGGCAGTGCGAATAGTCGCGGTGGGGGATGCACCGGGCCAACCTCTTTCCCCAATTATCGCCGGTTGGGGCGCCGCCGCGCGCTTTGCCGCGCGGCTGCACACCAGCTTCGATTCCGTAAGGCCGCTGTGGTTGCGCCTCGAGGCGACCGGCTTGTGCACGGGCCATCAGGGCCTTGCCTGGGTGGAAGGGATCGCCAACCGTCTGATGCCCAAAAGCGCGGAACTGCTGGTCGTCGAGGTCAACGACGCCGCAACGGGCGCGCCGGTCATGCTGTTGCCGCTGATGCGCCGCCGGGCCATGGGCCATTATGTGATCGAATGGCTGAGCTGCGGCGTGTGCGATTATTCCGCGCCGCTGCTGGCCGATGCGAGACCCTGGACCACGCAGAGCGCCGACGCCGCCTGGGCGGCGGTGCGCGCCGTGCTGCCGCCGACGGACCGCTTCCACATAGCGGGGATTCCGCGAGAGATTCACGGCGTCGCCAATCCGCTGGCGCTGCTTTCGCAGGCGCGCGATTCCATCCAGATCGCTTCGAGCCTGGCCCTGAGCGGCGATCCGGAGACGCTGATCAAGCGCATCTGCAAATCGTCCTTCGCCAAGAATTTCCACAAGCACTGCCGCCGCTTCGAACAGATGGGCAAGCTCGATCTGGTCGAAGCCGAGACGCCCGACATGGTGGAGGCGCATTTCGCGACGCTGCTCGAGCTCAGGCTCAACCGCTTCCGCGAACTCGGGCGCTTCGACCTGCTGACGCAGGCGCCGATCGTCGAATTCTACCGCAATGCCGCCCTGCAGGGCCTGTCCGACGGCTCTGTGCGGCTGTTTGGGCTGCGTGTCGGTGAAGCCTATCTCGCCGTCATGTACGTACTTGTCATGAAGGGCACCTTGCACGCGCTTTTGCTCGGGATCGATCACGACGCGGTGGCCAACGCCTCGCCAGGCCTGACGACGATGGGCAAGCTGATGATGTGGGGGGTGGCGCAGGGGCTCGACTGTTTCGACCTGTCGGTCGGCAGCCAGGGCTACAAGCAGCACATCGGCGCTTCGAGCGCGGTGCTGGCAGAATTGTGCGAGGCGGTGACGCTGCGCGGCCGGGGCTCGACCACCTTTATCCAGTTGCGCGGCAAGACCGAGCTTTTCGTGCGCTCCAAGCCCGGGCTGTACAAGGCCGTGCAGGGCGTGATGCGGCGATTTCGGCGATTGAAGAATTGAAGAATTGAAGAACGGCTCCCGAAGCGGCTTCGGGAGCAGGAATTGATGGCCGTGCGCCACGACGTGACGGCTCACAGCGGCTCGGTGTCGAAGAGCAGCATCGTCACCAGATCGTCATCCCCGGCGAATTTGCGCCGGTCCTCCGCGCAGGCGCGGCCGATCTCGCTGGCAAAGGCTGTGCGAATGGCCTCCAGACTGTCGAAATAGAGGATGGCGACTCTGTAGGGCGTCTCGCCCGGCAGGACGTTCATGACCGGCGACCGGCTGATCTCGTAGCGATGCAGTCCGGGCAATTGCTTGGCCAGCGGCACGTGAATGTCGTGGTAGTGACGCTCGAAGGCCGCCGGATCGGCGGGGGTTTTGTAGATGACAAGCATCTTGGCCATGGTGGTGCTCCCTGTTTGAGGTGATCGCGCCTCGTCGGCGCCGCACCAATGTCGTTCGCCGGAAGCGGATTTCGACAGGGATGCGGGTTTTCGCGAGACCAACGGCATGGGGCCGGCCAGGAGACGTTCCGCGCCTCGCCATCTTGGCCGCCGGCCGGTGCCTGCGGCTGCGCACTTGATCCATGTCAAAGCGGATCGGCGTCGATGCTTTTATCTGGTTCAGTGTCTTGGGAAGGACACAAGGCGGTGGGTGGTTCCGGGCCGGTAAGCTGAAAACAGCTCCGGTCCGGACTGCCTGTCCCTAGCCATGGCCGATGCTTCATGTTTTGATTCAATCCCGCGGGCAAGCACCTTCAAAACTCTGGCAGAATTTAACCGAACTGCAACTCACGATCTGTATTAGGTTGTGTGAGGGCTAAGAAACCAAGGGCTTGCAATGCCATCAATTGTTTCCCGTTTCATGCGAGATGAAACCGGTGCTACCGCCATCGAGTATGGCCTGATCGCCGCCCTCATCGCGCTCGCCATCATCGCCGGCGCCGGTGCGCTCGGCAATGCGATCAACGCCAAGTTCACGAAAATCGGCAACACGCTCAACAGCAGCGGGTCGTAACGGTCGGCCACGGTCGCCAACCCGCGAAATTGACAGGACAGTTCGTCTCCGTCATCCTTGAGCCAGTCGCCTGATGTGTCAGGGCGACCGAGGGCAGCGTCATGTTCAGTCCCGTCACCAGCCAGAATGCCAAGCGCGCCGCGGTGCGCAAGGCGCTCGACGCCCACAAGGTCTACATCACCGCGCAAAGCTTTTCTGACGGCGCCTACCGCGCCCGCGTGCTGGTCGACGGCGAGGCCTATTGGGCGGATGAGTTCCGGCTCGCCCAGCTGCAGCAGGGCCTGTCGCCGGCCGAGCTCGAGCTGACGCCGGCCGCCGACGATTGACAGCGTGACTTCCATCCGTTCCGGAACGCGGCGGTTGCTCCTGCTTGCCAAGCGCTTCGAGCGCTGACCCATGCCCGCTCCCGCCAAACTCAAAACCTATCGCGCCAAGCGCGAATTTTCCAAAACGCCGGAACCGGCCGGCGGGCTGATCACTGGCGACGACAACCGCTTCGTCGTCCACAAGCACCACGCCACGGCGGATCACTATGATCTGCGCCTGCAGGTCGGCGACGTGCTGAAGAGCTGGGCGGTGCCGCGTGGGCCCTCGCTCAATCCGGCCGACAAGAGGCTGGCGGTCGAGACCGAGGACCATCCGCTCGAATATATCGATTTCGAGGGCGTCATTCCCGAGGGGGAATATGGCGGCGGGCCGATGATCGTCTGGGACACCGGCACCTGGGCGCCGATGGACGATGTCGAGAAGAGCCTGCGCACCGGCGCTTTCAAGTTCCGGCTGGCCGGCGAAAAGCTCAATGGCGGCTGGATGCTGACCCACCTGAAGCCCAAGCCCGGCGAAGACGAGAACAAGAAGAACTGGCTGCTGTTCAAGGAGCGCGACCTCGCCGCCGACACGGCGCTGAATATTCTGGAGGCGCGGCCGGAAAGCGTGAAATCCGGCCTGCGCATCGAGGAACTGGCGGCCGCCGCGAAACCGCCAGCGAAGTCCGCGCCAAAGCCGGGTCCCCTGAAGCCCGGCGAACTGCCAGGCGCGGTGAAGGCGCCGGCGCTCAGCCGTATCGAGCCGCAGCTGGCGACGCAGGCACTGAAGCCGCCGGGCGGCGAAGGCCCTGCCGAGAACACCAACGAACTTTGGCTTCACGAGATCAAATTCGACGGCTACCGCACCATGGCGCATCTGTCCGACGGGCAGGTGCGGCTGATCACCCGGGGCGGCATCGACTGGACGAAGCGCTATGGCGACCTGCCGCATGCGTTCGCCAAACTGCCGTGCCGCGAGGCGATCATCGATGGCGAGATCGTGGTGCTCGACGCCAAGGGCATCAGCCGCTTCGCGCTGCTGCAGGATGCGCTGGCCGAAGGCGCCGGCAGCAAGCTGCATTTCTATGCCTTCGACCTCCTGCATCTCGACGGCTGGGATTTGCTGAAAGCACCGCTCATCCGGCGCAAGGCGCTGCTGGCTGAGCTGCTTGGCGGGCTCGGGGCGAATTCCGCCATCCAGTTCTCCGACCATGTCGAGGGCTCGGGGCAGGGCCTGTACGACCAGGCGACGGAGCTCGGGCTCGAAGGCATCGTCTCCAAGCGCGCCAGCGCGATCTACCAGAGCGGCCGCACCAAGAGCTGGACCAAGTGCAAGGCGCTGCAGAAGGACGATTTCGTTATCGCGGGTTACACGGTTTCCGACGCGGCGGAAGGGCTGGCGGCACTCGGCATGGCCGAGTGGGAGGACGGCGAGCTGCACTATCGCGGCAAGGTTGGCACCGGCTTCGATGCTGAGACGGCAGCCGACCTGCTGGCACGGCTGGAGCCGCTGACATCGGGCGCCACGGCGCCGGAAGGCGTGCCGCGCGAGATCATGCGCGAGATGCATTGGGTGAAGCCGCTGTTCTCGGCGCGCATCCATTACGCCAACCGCACGGCGGACAATGCGTTGCGCCATGGCGTGTTTCGCGGTCTCAGGGATGTCGGCCTGTCGACGCCGGTCTCGGCCAAGCGCAAGCGGCTGATCTCGGAGGCGGATCTTGCCACCATCTGGGTGACCAATCCGGAGCGGCGGCTGTTCGGCAAGACGGGGCCGACCAAGCTCGATATCGCCGTCTATTACGCGCTGGTCGGCGACTTCATGCTGCCGCACATCCTTGGCCGTCCGGTGTCGCTGGTGCGCTGCCCGACCGGCCTGCCAAAGGATTGCTTCTTTCAGCGCCACGCCTTCACCGGCATGCCGCCTTCGGTGGTGACGTTCCAGGCGACCAATTCCGAGGGCGAGACCAAATCCTATCTCTCGGTCGAAGGGGCAAAAGGCTATCTGGCGCTGGCACAGTTCGGCGTCGTCGAGTTCCACACCTGGGGCACGCACCGCACCAGCCTCGACAAACCCGACCAGATCGTCTTCGACCTCGATCCGGGCGCGGGGATTTCCTGGCGCGAAGTGGTGGAAGCCGCCGTCCACATCAAGGGCGAGCTCGAGGGGCTGGGGCTGGTGCCGTTCGCCAAGACGTCCGGCGGCAGCGGCATCCACATCACCGTGCCGGTGACACCCAAGCAGAACTGGAAGAAGCTGCACCAGGCGACCAGCGCCATCTCCACCCATCTGGCGGCGACCGCGCCCGACACATTCACCACCACCATGGGCAAGGAAAACCGCAAGAAGCGCATCTTCATCGACTACCACCGCAACGCCCGCGGCCACACTTCCGCCGCGCCCTATTCGCTGCGCGCCCGCACCAATCTGCCGGCCTCGACGCCGGTGAGCTGGAGCGATCTGGAGGCGATCGATGCGCCGCAGGACTTGAATTATTCCTCGCTGCCGGGGCTGCTGGAGACGTCGGGCGATCCCTGGGCGGATATCGAGGATTTTGCGCGGGATTTGCCGACCCATCTTTCGTCATTCTAGGGTCTGCGCCGCGTCGCTTCGCTCCTTGCTCCGCCCTAGGATGACGAAGAAATGGGGCGCTTGTCGTTGTCAACCTCTGTCTAGGCCAAGGAGTCCAAGTCCATCGACGCTTCATACAATTTGAATTATCCTCCGCCCGCGACCCTCCAGCGCCCTAAAACACTTCGTCAGGGATTTGCCAGTATCTTGCGGGGTCGGTGTAGGATTTGCGCAGCCTTGTTCGTCCTTCGGACGAAAAGCGCTGAGCAGTATCAGTGCATGGCCGCGTAGGAGTGTATCATGGCGCCCAGGGCAAGTTGGAAGGGTTATCTCAAGCTCAGCCTCGTCAGCTGTCCGGTCCGGCTCTATCCGGCGACGACGACCAGCGAGCGCATCTCGTTCAATCAGCTGCACAAGAAGACGCATAACCGCATCAACATGAAGCCGGTCGATCCCGAACTCGGGCTTGTCGAGCGCTCGGACCTGGTCAAGGGCTACGAGTACGAGGACAAGCAGTACATCATCATCGATGATGCCGACCTCGACGCGGTGCGTATCGAATCCAACCACACGATGAACATCGAGGCCTTCGTCGACGAGGGCGAGGTCGATGTCATCTACCAGGACGCGCCCTATTACCTGGCGCCGGACGGGGCGATGGCCGAGGAAACCTTCGCCGTGCTGCGCGAAGCCATGCGCAAATCCGGCAAGCTGGCGATCGCCCGGCTGGTGCTGTCCAGCCGCGAGCGGGTGGTGACGATCGGCGCGCGCGAGAACGGCATGTTCGTGTGCACGTTGAGGAACCCGAACGAAGTGCGTGGCACGGCTGAATATTTCGGCAACATCCCGGCCGGCAAGCCCGACCCGGAAATGCTCGAACTGGCCGAAGCGCTGATCAAGCAGAAGGAAACCACCTTCGATCCGAAGGATTACGAGGACCGCTACGAGATCGCGCTGATGGCGATGATCCGCGAGAAGCTGAAGGGCCATAAGCCGATCATCGCGGCCGCCCCCGAGCGTGGCAATGTCATCAATCTGATGGATGCGCTGAAGGCCAGCCTGTCGCAGTCGAAGCCGCCGGCCAAGTCGAAGAGCAAGGCCGACGAAGTGGTGGCCAAACCCGCCGCCAAGAAGGCGGCAGCGGGCGGCGCGCCTGAGAATCCGCTGAAGGCCAGTCTGCTCAAGGCGGTCGGCAAGAGCAAGAAATGACGGCACCGGCCGTTTCGGTTCCGGGGGCCGTCTTCGGTACCATCGGCGCGCTGGCGGCATTTCCCTTGCGGCTCGCCGCGCGGGAGGTCGAGCGCCAGCACGGCCAGCTGAGGCGCGGCATCACCAGGCGCACGACGCATGTCGTGTTCGGCCGCGCGCTGCTCGCCAAGGCCGGATTGACGAAAAACGGCGATGTCGGGATCGAGCGCCGCGTCGCCGTCGAGCGCGCGGCCGGGCGCACGCTGATCAGCGAGAACGGTTTTTTGCGCCTGCTCGGCCTGATGAAGGCGCCGGAGGCGTCATCACTGTCGCGGCAATCGCTGATCGAGCAATCGCGACTGTTGGGCGCCGACCTCGACCTGCTGTCGCTGTTCGATGCGTTCGAGCATGATTGCGAACCCTATTCCTTCCGCGACCTGATCCTGGCGCGCAAATATGCCGGGCTGGTGGCCGGCGGCGCGACCTGGGGCGCGATCGCGCGCTCCGTGCACCGCTCCGGTCCGGTCGCCTCGCTCACCGCCAAATCGCTCAACGTCGGCTCGCAGCACGGCCGCCCCGACGCAATCTATCTCGAAGGCGGCCAGAGCGAGCTCGACGGGCAATTGCTGTTCGATCTGGGCGCCGCGGCACAAGGCGACGACACGCTGGAAGATTTGTTCGCCGAGGCCGAAGCGGCGGAGGAGGGCGGCGACCACGAAGGTGCTGCCGCACTTTACCAGCGCTGCCTCGCCATCGACCCCAGCGACGCCATCGCCGCCTTCAACCGCGCCAACTGCCTGCGCGCCGGCGGCCACGCGGCGGATGCCGCGCATGATTATGCCAGGACGATAAAACTCGATCCTGCCTTTGTCGAGGCCTGGTTCAACCTCGCCGGGCTGATGAGTGAGCAAGGCCGCGATGCTTCCGCGCGACGGCATTTGCAGAGGGCGATCGCGCTCGACAGGAGCTATGCCGATCCGGTGTTCAACCTGGCCAGGCTGGAATTCGACGCCGGCAATCTGCCCGAGGCGCGGCGGCTCTGGGTGCGGTATCTGGAGCTCGACGCGGAGTCCGAATGGGCCGGGGTGGCTGCCAAAGGCGTGCAGTTCGTGGATATGCAGCTGGCACGGACGGCGGGGTGAGGGGGATCAATGGTCGCGCTTGAACACCCCCCTCTGTCCTGCCGGACATCTCCCCCGCAAGGGGGGAGATTGCGCGCTCACCCGCTTTCGCCAATCTCCAGCGCTGCAAAGGTGGGCCGGGCGTGCGAGCTGCCGATCTCCCCCCTTGCGAGGGAGATGGCCGGCAGGCCAGAGGGGGGTGTGACGGAACGCGGCCTTTCCGGGAAGACCGCCCCATGACCAGCTTCCTCTTCGACGGCTTCGACACCGCCCCCGTCACCATCCTGCTCGCCCACGGCGCCGGCGCATCGATGGATTCTCCCTCGATGACCGCCACCGCCAAGGCGCTGGCCGTCGCCGGCTTCCAGGTCGCGCGCTTCGAATTCCACTATATGGCTGCGCGCCGCTACGGCCAGCGCAAGCCGCCGCCGCGTGCCGAGACGGTCAACCCGGAATATATCAAGGCGATCGCCGATCTGCGCGCCAGGGGCGTGACCGGGAAACTTATCATCGGCGGCAAGTCGATGGGCGGGCGCGTCGCTTCGATGGTCGCGGACGAGATGTTTGCCAAGGGCGAGATTTCAGGGCTGGTCTGTTTCGGATATCCCTTCCATCCGCCCGGAAAACCCGACCAGCTGCGCACCAAGCATTTGACCGGGCTGAAGACGCCGACGCTGATTTTTCAGGGCACGCGCGACGAGTTCGGCACGCGCGACGAGGTGGCGGGTTATGGGCTGTCCGATGCGATCGAGGTGATCTGGCTCGAGGATGGCGACCATGACCTCAAGCCGCGCAAGGGCATTTCGGGATTTTCGACGGCCGATCATCTGAAGACCATGGCGGAGACGGTGAAGGCTTGGGCAGGCCGGATCGCCTCCTGATCCAACCATGAAACTCGCCACCTTCAACATCAACAACATCAACAACCGGCTGGAAAACCTGCTGGCATGGCTGGCGGTGGCGAAGCCCGATGTCGTCTGCCTGCAGGAACTCAAGGCGCGCGACATGCAGTTTCCGCGCGCGGCGCTGGCCGAGGCTGGTTTTGGCGCGGTGTGGAAGGGTGAGCCGACATGGAACGGCGTCGCCATCCTGGCGCGTGGCGCCGAGCCGGTGCTGACCCGCGATGCCTTGCCCGGCGACGATGCCGACCGGCAGAGCCGCTACATCGAGGCGGCGGTCGACGGCATCGTCATTGCCTGCCTCTATGCGCCGAACGGCAATCCGCAGCCGGGGCCGAAATTCCAGTACAAGCTTGCCTGGCACAAGCGGCTGGAGGCGCATGCGGCGCAACTCCTCGACACCGGCCTGCCGGTCGTGCTGGCCGGCGACTACAACATCGTGCCCGAGCCGCGCGACATCTATGCCACGCGCTCCTATGACGACAACGCGCTGGTGCAGCCGGAAAGCCGCGCCGCATTCGCCGCCCTCATCGAGCAGGGCTGGGTCGACGCGTTGCGCAAGGTCTATCCGAAGGAGACGCTCTACACCTTCTGGGATTACCGCAGGAACCGCTGGCCGCGCGATGCGGGCTTAAGGCTGGACCACATCTTGCTGTCGAAGACGCTCGCCCGCCGACTGAAGGGGGCGGGTATCGACCGCGACGTGCGCGGCGAGGATGGCGCCAGCGATCATGCGCCTGTCTGGGTGGAGTTGAAGTAGCTCGCCTTGGTCATCTCCCGGCAAGCGGCGACGCCCCGGAGTATTCGCGCTTCAGCAGGCTCATGATTTGGGCGTCGACAGGCTCGTTACCGTCCTGCCGGTCAGCACCGGTTTGGTCGCCTGTGTCATGGACGCTCCCTTGATTGGCCCAGCCTTGTTTCGAACGAAGCACGGAATGTCCAGCCATTTCCGTGCGTTCGCGCCCACGCGGCATTCGCTCCGGCGGCCACTCGACTCCGCCGCGGCCTTGCGTAAGATCGGTCGCGGCGAGGGAATTCGATGCGACCACAGCCTGCCAATATCGAGGCCGATGCCGTCATCGGCGGCATCATGAGCCTTGCGCCATGACCAGGGGTGCCGACAGGTTGATGGCGGTGCTGCTGATGGCGCTGGCCGCGGCTTGCCTTGTCCATCTCTATCTCTTGCCGGGGGGCAAGAGTTTCGGTCTGACGGCCATGCATGATCCTTGGGCGACGCAGCTGGTGGCCTTCTCGCTGCTGGCGTTCGCCTGCCTCGTCGGCGCGGTGCTGTTCTGGGCCGGGCTATTGCCGGGGCGGCCGACGCAACTGGCCGGGACACCGCTGTTCGGCCGCGCGGCCGAGGCGCAGGAGACCGGCAGGCCCGGCCTGCGCAAGATCTTTTTCGCGTTGCCGTTGATCGTGCTCGCAGCACTGGCCGTCGACCGGTTCGGCCCGTGGGGCGGCGGCGAGGTGGCCAGCCTGCCGAACGAACCGCCGAATGAACCGAAGACGGCCGAACCCAAGCCCAGTGAACCCAAGCCCGATGAACCCAAACTTGCCGAACCCAAACCCGCCGAGCCGAAGGGCCAGGATGTCGCCAGCGCACCACCGGCACCTGAGCCTGCCCCTGCGCCAGCCCCGCAACCAGCTCCGCCACCGATAGCCGCCAACCCGCCGCCGGCATCCGCGCCGCAGGCGCCGGCCGCTCCGCCGGAGGTCGCGGTCGTTCCGCCGCCCACCGTGGCGCCGTTGCCGCCACCACCGCCGGCGGCGCCGACGCAGCCGGACGGCCATCGCGACGCGGTCGTCTGGCTTGCGGTCGCGCCGGACGGCCGATCGATCATGAGCGCCAGCACGGATCGTGTGATCAAGTTGTGGGACATTGGCGGCAAGCAGCTGATCCGCAATCTCGGCGTCCACAAGGACATGGCGCGCACCGCGCTCTATATGCCCGACGGCGTCAGCGCGCTGACGGGCGGCGACGATGGCGAGATCGTGCTGCGCAAACTTGCCGACGGCACTGTGCTGCATGTCTTCCAGGCCGGCCAGAATGGCGGCGTCAACAAGCTGGCGATCAGCCCGGACGGCAAGCGTGCCGTCAGCGGGCATGACACCGGCAATGTCATCGTCTGGGATCTCGTCAACAATTCCGTGCTGCATGTGCTGACCGGACACGACTGGTCGATCAGCGCGGTCGCCGTCTCGCCCGACGGCAAGCAGGCGCTCAGCGGCAGCATCGACGGCACGCTGAAACTCTGGGACATCGAGAGCGGCAAGCAATTGCGCAGCTGGCACGGCCACGAGCAAGGCACCTATGGCGCGGTGTTCACCGCCGACGGGCACCATCTGATCACCGGCAGCGGCGACCTGACGATCAAGGTCTGGGATCTCGACAACGGCCGCGAGGTGAAGCGCTTCGAAGGCCATGAAGGCACGGTCTACACGCTGGCGCTGTCGGCCGACGGCAAGCGCCTGCTGTCGGGCTCGCTCGACGGCACGGCACGGCTGTGGGACATGGAGACCGGCAACCAGATCGCCCTGTTCGACAGCCAGACCGGGCCGATCTACGCCGTGGCCTTCGCCCCCGACGGCACGGTGCTGACCGGCGGCTACGACCGAACCATCAGGGATTGGCCAGCGGCTGGAGGGGATGGTGTGGTGCTGTTTGCCGGCGCCCCGGGTTGAGGGTCTGGTGAGGCTGGTTCTTCTTGTTGGGCAAGTTCTTGATCGCCTTCCCCGCCATGCTATGTAAAAATCATGTCAGCACCCAGCCTCATGGCCAAAGCGCCACTCGTCGTGATCGATCTTCAGACCGGCATGTTCGACGGCCGGCACGAGCCGCCGATACACGACGCACCTGCCATTGCCGAGCGCGCCCGGGCGGTGATCGACTGGGCAAGGCGCGGTGGACGCAAGGTCGCTTTCGTCAGGCATGATGGACCCGAAGGCGATCCGCTGGCGCCGGGCGAACCGGGTTGGCCGGTGTGGCCAGCCCTTGGCCAGGCCGACGATGAGCCGACCTTCGCCAAATCCGTGCGCGATGCTTTCAGCAATCCGGCCTTTGGCGACTGGGTCGCCGGGCAGGGAGACGGGGGCGTCGTGATCCTCGGCGCACAGAGCGATTTTTGCGTCGCGGCAACCGTCAGGGGCGCGATCGCCAGGGGGCTCGGTGTCACCGTGGTTTCCGATGCCCACAGCACGCTGGACAGCGCCAGCGAGAGCGCTGAGCAGATCATCGCCCGGCACAATGACGAATTCGCCGAGGCCGGCGTCAATCTGGTGACGACGAAGGTGCTGGTTGGCGGCTGAAGCGGCAGTCATAACAGGCCGGCCCGCCGGACGGATCACAGGGCCAAGCCATGGCCGACGCGGGCGGGGGGGCGCATTGTTGGGATGGCTGGGCGCCCGCGTCAACCAGGGCGGCTCGTACCGCCGCGATAACACAATGGCACATTGCCGGGCCGCCGAAACTTCCGCGAAAGCGGAATAGGCAAGAGCCGCGGTGCGGATTCGCGCTCTGCCTCGCCGGAACATTCGCCAAGGGCAATTTCGTGAAACAGTTTTTCGCCGCCGCCGCATTGACCCGCGGCGGGCGGGCGGCGAGGACTGGCGCTTTCAGGAGAGATGGCGCCCATGAGCGAGCGGACGATTTTGAGCGAACAGACGATTTTCCGCAACGCGAAGCTGGCCGATGGGTCGCTGGCGGATTTCTTCGTCACCGGCGGCCGCTTCAGCGCCATCGCGCCAGCCGGCAAGGCGCCGCCGGCTGATTTCGCCGCCGTTGCCCCCGGCACCGTCGACCCCGCCATCATCGACCTTGATGGCCAGCTTGTCGTGCCGGCCTTCGTCGAGGGCCACATCCATCTCGACACCTCGTTTTATGGCGATGCCTGGCGCCCGCACATTCCCTGCACCAACGGGTTCGACGTGCGCGAGCGTGTCGCCTTCCAGGCGCGAAACCTTGCCGGCGCCGCGCCGATGGCGGAGCGCGCGAAGAACCAGCTCGAGCTCTGCGTCGGCAATGGCAGCCTGGTCATGCGCAGCCATGTCATGGTCGACGCCTCGGTCGGGCTCAGCCATGTCGAAACCATCCTGGCCGTGCGCGAAAAATACCGCGACCTCATCGACATCCAGCTCGTTGCCTTCCCGCAAAGCGGCATCCTGTCCTCGCCCGGCACGGCGGAACTGCTCGACGAGGCGCTGAAGCTCGGCTGCGACCTTGTCGGCGGGCTCGACCCCGCCAGCTTCGACCGCGACGTGAACGGCCATCTCGATGTGGTGTTCACCCTGGCGCAGAAGCATGGCGCCGGCGTCGACATCCACCTGCATGATGGCGGCGCGCTCGGCCTGTTCCAGGTCGAGGAGATCGCCGCGCGGACAAAGGCGCTCGGCATGGCGGGCCATGTCGCCGTCAGCCATGCCTATGGCCTTGGCGACATCCCCGCCGACGCCGTGGCGAAGGCCGGCGCGATGCTGGCGGCCGCCGGCGTGGCGATCATGACCAACGCGCCCGGCAACCATGCCTTCCCGCCGGTGGCGGCCCTGCGGCAGGCTGGCGTCACCGTGTTCAGCGGTTCCGACAACATCCGCGATTCCTGGTGGCCCTACGGCGATGGCGACATGCTGAACCGGGCCAACATGATCGGCTATCGCTCCGGCTTCTACGAGGACCGCGAGCTCGAGGCGGCGTTCGATGTGGTGACCCGTGCCGGCGCCAGCGCGCTGGGGGCTGGCGGACTATGGCATCGTTGTCGGCGCCAGCGCCGACTTCGTCGCCATGTCGGCGCAGCACGTGCCCGAGGCGGTGGTCGCCGTGCCAAAGGACCGCACGGTCTATCGCCGGGGCAGGGCGGTAGCGAAGGATGGCAAGATGGGGTGAGGGTGTTGGCCAGCAGCCGCCCCCCGACAAGGGAAACAAGCGTTGATTACGGGGAGCCGCCGCCGACCTTGTTTCTCTTGCCAGAATTTATGTTCCACTTCGAAATCTTTGAGCCGTAGGCGTTCGACTGAATGTTCCATCCGCTTGAACTTGCACCAAGAGAATTTGCGACCCTTAGATATTGGTAAACGTTTCCAGTTATGTTTCCAAAATTTGCCGCGCTGTCGACAATGACGCCAGAGCCACTGCTTTTACCGAATGGATTGAAGATGTTGTTCTCTGCAATTACGAATTGATCGCCACCGCCATTAATATGGACCCCGCTTCCGGATTTTGGTATCTCAATCGTATTGTGTGTTACATATAGGCCGACAATCGGGGAAAAAGTTGCAATAGTATCGCCCTTAACATCAAATGAACTATCAGAGATGTTGATCTGATCAACCTCCGATTCGGCCGCTGGAACGACTATTCCAGCTTCACCATTGAGGAAATTGCTCTGAGTCACAAAAAGTCCCTGAAACAATGTTCCCAGCGAAATACCATTCGCAGTATTAATAAAATTGCTCTTCGAGACCATCATGTTAAAAGCGTAGCAGTGACTGGTCGCATTGCCCGTAGCAAAAATTCCCTGCATGCTGGAGCCGTTCTCTCCAAAGAAGTCGACGCTATCAACATCAACAAACGATAGATTGTTAAGGGTTAACCCTCGACCCCAGTGATTTCTAAAGGGAAAACTTCCCGTGCCTTCAATCGTCAGATTGCTGAAACGCGACGATTGTTTTGACCCTCCGCAATCAGAGCTGGTGACAGCGATCGCATCATGATCGTTCGCCGTCGCCGATAGAACAGCCATATTGTCCATTTGGATGGCTTCCTCGTTCGACAACGTGAAATTGAATCCTGCCGTCGTTCCAGTGAAGACGATCTTGGTCACGTTGGGGCCAGCGCCATGGACCGCAATGCTCGAACCCACGCCAGGTTTCGCCGTGGCCGGACCGCTGAATCTGTAGGTCCCAAGCCCGAACGATATGCAGATCGGCCGATTGCCAAAATGGCTGATGGCGGAATTCCAAGCCGCAAGATTGTCGGTCGAGCCGTTGCCGTTGCCACCGTATGCCTCAATCGCGACGCAGCCTGATATCACGTCGTCTGGCTTCGGGGGGACGGGCTGTGCAAAAGCCAACGATTGGAGCGACAACCAGGCGACCATCAATGAAAGGCAGCGAAACATGGAAACCTTTCTCCCTATATCGGGACATAGTTCGGTGCTGCCGATGGGCATGCTAATTGTGGCTTGACGGTGGAGGAGTCAGTTACATTTCAGTAAGATTCCCCCTATGAGGCCGTCATTTCGGAGGGCGGCCGCGCGGCATGCAAGCTGGATCAGTTTGCCGCACTGCTATCGGTAGCCTGAAACGATCGGGCGGGTGGGGAAGACAGCGCGCGTTGATCCGACGGCTCATCCTTGAGGTAGAGCAAGCCGCCCAGGACGAGGAATACAATTCCCACCGCCACAAGTCCGACCATCAACACGGCGACCGCTGTAGCCGGGCCGTGGCCTGTTCTGGTGATGATGGACCGATGGTGCATCGCTCTTCCTCGAAATTGGATCCGGTCCGCAAACTTGGCGGTTAACGATGGCAAAGGCGGGATGTTCCCGATGACGGGCCGTATCGGTCTTTTGCGTTTCCTTTTGGGACCAAGGTCTTAGGTGACTGAAGCAGAGGTCCGACGGGTCCTGTTCGGTTCCGGCAATGTCCATTGGATGTTCCGCTATTTTAGCCAATTCATATATAATGCCTTTACCCTACCCGCGGCAAAAGCGGGCGTCGGACAGGGCAGAATATCGGCCGACCGCCATGTGACGATAGTGTGCTACCTTCCACATCTATCGGACAAAAGGCCTTCCTCCAGGCAGATCAAGTGGAACCTCGTTCAGCCGGGACGGCGAGGCAAACAGGCTCCTGCCGATGTTCAGGAATTCGAACTTGCAGACCTCGCGCCGGCTTTGCGGCGCTGCCATGTCGCGGTTGCGCACCGGCATGGTGAAGCCGAATTCGCCGCCTTGCCGTCCGCCGCGATCGATCCAGTACCGCGGCGGGGTTAGCCCTGAGGATTACGCCGACATTGCGAAGCGTGCGTTGTGTCCCTGAAGCTAGCCCAGCCACCACCACAGCGCCGCAAACACCACCAGCGCGGCCGCTACCGCCAGACCCAGCATGATGTAGGAGCCCTTGATGATGTCGCGGATGATCTTCTTGATTGTCTCGCGGTCGTTGAGGTTGGGGAAAGGCTCGTTGGGCAGCGCAACGCCGAGGAAATCGCAGAGCGGGCCCCAGCCTTCGGTCACTTTGTAGACCAGCAGCCTGTGCGGCGGCACCGCAGCCTTCACCTCGTCGATATAGGTGTTGTAGCGGGCAACCGCCTTGGCGCGGTCATTCATCACGCCGTCCAGCGTGCGGCCCCATATCAGCTTGCGCGACATGTCGCCGAATTTCCAGCCGAAGGGGGTCAGCCATTCCAGGATCTTGAACTGCCAGACATTCTCGGTGAAGTAGATTGTGTCGATCGTGCTTTCGTACCACGCCTCGGCGCCGCGCGGATGCAGGGTCAAAAGCACCTTAGCGTCGGGGTAGGCGGCCAGCAATTCTTTCCACACGCAGCAGCCGGGATTGTCGACTGTCGCCGTATAGTTGGCGAAGACGCGGTTCCAGTCGTGCTGGCTGCCGGGTGGGCTGTTGGCCACCTTGCGCCAGAAATCGAGATGGCCCTTGTTGGCCTTGTTCATGATCACTTCCTGCATGTGATAGCAGGGCAAGCCGAGCCTGTTCAGCGCGGCAAAAGTCGACCACGTGCCGGTGCGGCCGAAACCGGCTCCAATCAGTTCGAGCGTCATTTCCCCATCCCGCGGACTTATTTTCTGCGCTACCCGCAGTCCTTGAGCATCAAATTGCTCCCGACCAGGTCAACGCGCAACAAATTTCGAGGGTGGGCTAAGGTCGGACGATCACATAGTTGCGTAGTTGCTAAAATAATGGAACTTTGTCCGCGGGCATTGGGAATTCGGGCAGGGAGTCGTGTGAAACCGGGTGGTTTCGGCGATGTGGGATCGATGTATTTTGGGCAGTTTCTCGTGGGGATGTCAGCCACGACCATTGTCGTCGCGGGCTGGGCTTACATGGCCACCGGGTCGTTCTGGAAGGCGCTGGGCTGGACGATAGCCGTGTTGGTCCTCCTCCAGGTCGGCTATTTCGTGCTCGTCATGCGGCTGATCTACAGGCGCGCCCGCAAGGCGGCAGATCAGGGCGAGGTCGACGCCGTTCCGCCGCTGCATCGCGACGGTGTCTCGCTGTAAGGCCAGACGCTTGTGAAGCCGGACAGTTGTGAGGCCGGATAATGGGGATAGCAGTGGATGACCCGCTACCAGCCCATCCATTCGCGCGTGCGCCAGGCAAGGCCGACAAAAGGAGCCATCAGCGCTATAACGACAAGCATCAGCGTGAAGGGATGCTTGGTCACGGAGGGCGGGGAGCCATGGCGCGATCATCCTTGCTGGAGATTAATGCGTCGAACAACGTCATGACGGTCACATGGTTGCATCTGAATGGGCCACGTTATCCGCGCTGGAACCGGATGCGGGCGCTGGCGTTTTCCCGATGTGACCGGTGAGGCTGCCACCTCCGCCGGCACGGTTTGAGGCTCGCCTTGCTCCCGGCCGGGCGAGCCTTTTTCATGTCTTCGACAACAGTATCTGGAACGACATCGTGCGCTCTACGTTAGCTGTCGCTAAGGCAACAGGCGGATCACATTCTTTCGAAAGGGCACCTCGGATGCATCTTCCGAGGAAAGTGTATTTCACGACATATCCCTAAAAAATATAATAATCACGGATTTTTGAAGCCGTGATTATGTGTTTTTGCCTGTTTCCGAAAATAATCAAAATAGGCATTTGTTGGGCGTGCCGCATTTATTCCACAAATTGCGATGGAACCTCGTGGCAGTGGTCGAGTTTTCCTACAGGGCGGGAAGCCCGGGCAATTGATATGGAGGTTGTTATGAAACATTATCTTTCGAGTGTGGCAGCCGCGATCGTCCTGATGGGCGGCATCGGTGCGGCTGTGGCGGACACAATCGTCGTTCAGCCGGAGCAGGAGACGGTGGTTCGCGAATACGTCAAGAAGCAGCCGCTGGCGTCGGTCAATCTGTTGGGCCTCGAGCTCAAGCTTGGCTCGCCGGTGCCTGACAAGGTCGAACTGCGCGAAGTGCCCAATGTCAAGTATCGCGTTGCCGTGATCAACGACCAGACAGTTCTGGTCGACCCCGACACACGTCAGATCGTCGAGGTGCTGCACTGATCCATGGCTCGGCCATGACAGTGGGTGCGACACCAGCATAGCCTTGGGAAAAGTCCGCCACGGTTCGTGGCGGGCTTTCTTGTGAAGTTGGCTTTGCGGCCGCCTATTCGGCGGCCAGCTTGTCCTGCGTGTTGGTGTCGAAATCGCCGGCGTCGTGGCGCTCATGCAGCTGCATAGCAGGTTCGCCGAAGGCGCGGTTGACCATGCGGCCGCGCTTGACAGCCGGGCGGGCGTCGATGGCCTTCGCCCAGCGCTGGACGTGCTTGTATTCCTGCACGGACAGGAACTCGCCGGAATCATTGTACATGCGCCCGAGCGCCAGCCCGCCATACCAGGGCCACACCGCCATGTCGGCGATCGTGTAATCCTTGCCGCCGAGATATTCCGTTTCGGCCAGCCGGCGGTCGAGCACATCGAGCTGCCGCTTGGTTTCCATGGCGAAGCGGTCGATGGCGTATTCGAATTTCTGCGGCGCGTAGGCATAGAAATGGCCGAAGCCGCCGCCCAGATACGGCGCCGAACCCATCTGCCAGAACAGCCAGGACAGGACTTCCGCGCGCGCCGGCTGCTCGGTGGGCAGGAATTCGCCGAACTTTTCGGCGAGATAGACCAGGATCGAGCCGGATTCGAAAACGCGCACCGGCGTGGCGCCGCTGCGGTCCATCAGGGCCGGGATCTTGGAGTTGGGGTTGATCTCGACGAAGCCGCTGCCGAACTGGTCGCCATCGTTGATCCTGATGAGCCAGGCGTCGTATTCGGCGCCCTTGTGGCCGCGCGCCAGAAGCTCCTCCAGCATCACGGTGACCTTGACGCCATTCGGCGTCGCCAGTGAATAGAGCTGCAGCGGATGCTTGCCGACGGGCAATTCCTTGTCATGCGTCGGCCCGGCGATCGGCCGGTTGATGCTGGCAAAGGCGCCGCCATTTGCCTTGTTCCAGGTCCATACTTTCGGCGGAGTGTAGTCTGTCATGTCGGGCCTCGTGGGGAAGGGAAGGACGGGAATGGGCGGATCGATCTACAGCTAGGGCTGCGGAGGCGAAAGTTCAACTTGCGTTGAACTATTGTTTATGTGGGAAAAGCGCTTCTTCCTTGTCCCCTTCTGGGAGAAGGTGGCCTCGCGAAGCGAGGTCGGATGAGGGGTGTTCCAGGGAATGCCGACGCCTCACTCCGCTGGAGCACCCCTCATCCGTCTCGGCGCTACGCGCCGATCCACCTTCTCCCGCAACGGGAGAAGGCAAGAACTATCGATGCGCACCTTGCACCATCCCCTCCGAGGCATACCTATAAGAGAAGCCGCCAAGCATTTGCATCGCAGGACAAAATCATGGCCATCAATCCCAATCCGCGTTCCGTCGTTGCCGTGCGCGCGACCGTTCCCGAAGATGCCTTCACGGCCGGTGCGCTGGGCACGCTCAGGGAAGGCAGCGGCGTCGTCATCCGCAATGACGGGCTGGTGCTGACCATCGGCTATCTCATCACCGAGGCCGAGGAGGTCTGGCTGACCGCGCATGATGGCCGTGTCATCCCGGCGCATGCGCTGGCCTATGATCAGGAATCCGGCTTCGGCCTGGTCCAGGCACTGGCGCCGACCGGTCTGCCGGCGGTGGCGCTGGGCGATGCCGGCAAGGCCAGGATCGGCGACGCGGTGGTGCTTGCCGACGGCATCGGCCGGGCGGTCGAGGCCAAGATCGTCACCAAGCAGGAATTCGCCGGCTATTGGGAGTATCTGCTCGACGAGGCGATCTTCATCGCGCCGGCGCATCCGTCCTGGGGCGGGGCGCCGCTGTTCGGCGCCGATGGCGCGCTGCTCGGCATCGGTTCGCTGCGCCTGCAGATGAGCCGCGCCGGCGAGGTCGCCGATATCAACATGGTGGTGCCGATCGACCTGTTGCCGCCGATCCTCGATGATCTGCTGACGCGCGGCCAGGTGGCCAAGCCGCCGCGTCCGTGGCTCGGCGCCCTGTCGGCCGAAAGCGACGGCAAGGTGGTGGTGATGAGCGTGACGGAGGGCGGCCCGGCGGCCAAGGCCGGACTGCGCCAGGGCGACGTTATCTCCGAGGTGCGCGACGGCGCGGTCGACGGTCTCGCCGATTTCTATCGCAAGCTGTGGGACAGCGGCTCGGCCGGCGCCGAGATCCCGATGCGCGTGGTGCGCGACGGCCGCGAAACCTGGCTGCGCGTCAAATCCGCCGACCGCGGCAGTTTCTTGAAGAAGCCGCAGCTGCAATAGGCCTGATGTCGGCCGGGCGATGCATCCCAGACTGCTCAAGACCTTTCTCGCTGTGGCACGCAGCCGCAACATCACGCGCGCCGCCGAGGCGGTTCACCTCGCGCAATCGAGCGTCAGCGACCAGATCCAGTCTCTCGAGGCCGAACTGGGCGCTGCCCTGTTCACACGCTCGAAGTCCGGCTTGGAGCTGACGCCGGCGGGGCTGGCGCTGAAGCCTATCGCCGAAGAGCTGCTGCGGCTCGACGGCGAGGCGCGCGCGGCGGTGCTGGCGGCCGCCGGGCGCACCAGCGGGGCACTGACCATCGGTGCGCTGGAGACGATCGCCTCGGCCCGTCTGGCGCCCTGGCTGCCAGGGTTCCAGGCGGGCCATCCCGATATCACCGTGCGGATGAAGGTGGCGGACAGCGGCACGCTGCGACATTTGCTGGAGGACGGCGACATCGACGTCGCTTTCTGCTTCGAGCGTCAGGACGGTGCAAAGGGCGCGGCCGACGGACGCCTGGCCAGGCGCGCGATAGGGGCCGAACCCCTGGTTCTGGTCGCGGCTCCGGGACAAGGCACCGCGCCGCGCGACCTGGCAGACCTTGCCGCGCTGCTCTTCGTGGCGACGGAGCCCGGATGCGTCTACCGGCATATGTTCGACACCGCCTTTGCCGAGGCGGATATGGCGCCGCCCAAACCAGCGGCCGAAGTCGGCAGCATCGGCGCCATTGCCCGGCTGGTGGCGAGGGGTGCCGGGCTCGGCCTCATTCCCCGTCTCGCCGTCAGCGATGCGCTGGCGCGCGGCGATCTCAGGGAATTGCCATGGCCCGGCCGAATGCAGGCGGCACCGCTGACGATGATCTGGCGACGCCGGCGCGTCCAGCCGCCGGCGCTCAGGCAATTGCTCGCCGCCGCGCGGGACACGCTGGCGCCGGAACGCCTCGAGACGGGTTCAGAACTTGAATCGGCTGATAGCTCCAAAGCACTGTTTCCAAACAACACCCTGGCGAAGACTGCCGCCAGCTAAACCAGCCGGTGCCCGCCTTCGACATGCAGCGTCGTGCCGGTGGTAAATCCGTTGCCGATGAGGAAGAAAATGGCGTCGGCGATGTCTTCGGGCTGGCCGACCCTGCCGACTGGCAGCCGCTCGGCCATCGCCGCCAGCATCTCGGCCTTGCGGTCGCCGGCGACCTGAGCCCAGATCGTGGTGTCGATCCAGCCGGGCGAAACGGCGTTGACGCGGATCGGCGCGAGTTCGACGGCAAGCGCCCGCACCAGCCCTTCGAGCGCGGCGTTGACGGCGGCGACGACCGAGCCGCGCGCGGCCGGCCGATACGCGGCGATGCCGGAGATGAAGGTCATAGAGCCGTTCGCGGCAAGCCGTGGCGCGCCGTGCTTGGCAAGCAGCAGCGGGCCGAAGAGCTTGCTGTCGACCATGCGTTGCGCCGCCTTCAGGTCAAGCTCCGGCAGCAGCCTGTAGGCGCCCTCGATGTCGGCCGCCGTGCTGACGATGTGGTCGAGCCCACCGATCTCGGCGAACAACGCCGCGACCTGGTCTTCCCGGGCGATGTCGACGACGGCTACCTCCAGGCCGGAGGGATTGCCAAACGCCTCGCGTGCCTGTCGCAGCCTTGCTTCGCTGCGCCCGGCGATGATGACTGTGGCACCAGCCTCGACGCAACGCCTGGCAAGCGCCAGGCCCATGCCGGAGCCGCCGCCGACGATCAGGATTTTCTGGTTTGAAAGGTTCATTTCGCTCTGCCTTTGCTTTGACGGGACAAGGGCAGGGAATTGGCAGGTCGGTGTGCCGAGAAGGAAACGGAAGAAACCGATAGCGCCATCGGAAATGCCGATGATGCCGCACATGAATGCGGTTCCGGTCAACGCACCAGTGGGCTGTCCCAGACGGCGAACAGCAGCGCTTTGAGCTGGTCGAAGCGCTCCGGCCCAAGCTCGGTGCGCCACTCCTCCTCGATGTCGCGCAATATGTCGACCATCTTCCAGAAGGCGGCGTGGCCGCGTTCGGTGGCGTGAACCACACGCGCGCTGCCTTCGCCGTCGGAGCGGACAAGATAGCCGTAGCCTTCGAGGCTGCTGAGCAGCTGGTTGATCGCCTGTTTGCTCATGCCGGCACGTTCGGCGATGGTGCCGGGGCGCGCGCCGTCCGGGCCGGGAAACTGCAGCACGGCCATGTGCGGCAGACGCAATTCGTCGAAACCGGCAGCGTTGAGCTCCTTGATCAGCCGGCGCTGGATGGCCTGCGCCGGCACGCGCAGCAGGGCGCCGATCAAAAGGTCAGTGGTCTTGGTCTGCAGGACTTCGGCTGAGGTGGCCATTGACGATCCGGTAAATTGAGTTTACAGATAACTAGTAAATGTAATTTACCGGAGGGGTTTGCGCAATGTCAGCCATCGATCTTCAGGTGAACCCAGCCAACGAGACCATCGGCACCAAGGGGTTGTCGGTCCGTTTCCTGGTGTCGGGCGAAAATTCGAACGGCAGCGTCGCCACCTTCGAACTGATGGTGCCGGGCGCGCAGCGCCTGCCCGCGCCGGCGCACAGCCACGATCATTACGAGGAAACGATCTACGGCATTGACGGGGTTTTGACCTGGACCGTGAACGGCAAGCCAATCGAGGTTGGGCCGCGGGAGGCGCTGTGCATCCCACGCGGCGCCGTCCATCGCTTCGACAATAATGGCACAAGGGATGCCAAGGCGCTGTGCGTCATCACGCCGGCGGCAATTGGTCCCGACTATTTCCGCGAGGCATTCGGCTTGCTCAACGCCGCTGCCGGCGGGCCGCCTGACAAGGCTGGGATGATGGAGATCATGCGCCGCCACGGGCTGACACCGGCAATGCCGCCACCGGCCTGAAGCCGGCCGAGGGACAGGGCGCGCCCCTTATTCCTGGCAAGCGGCGAAAGCGTCGCCCGCGTTCCAGTCCCGGAATGCGATGGTCCGGCCTTCAGCCGACACGGTCTTGTGCTTGGTGCTGCCGTCCGGCTGCTGCTTCGAACTGGTTCCCTTGCCGGTCAGCACATTGTAGTCGCAGGTGCTGGCGGCATTCTCCTGCAGGTAATCATCGGAATCGTAGGCGAAGCCGGCAACGATGAAGGCGCCGTCGCGGTAGGCGATGGTCAGCGTCTGGTTGGTGCGCTCGCTGCCGATCTCCGGCGCCGGCAGATAGAATTTGATCGAGCCGTTGGGCAGCATCGTCAGTTCCGGCTCGGTGTCGGAGTTCTCGTAGCCCGGCTGGTCGTAACCGTTCCACTCGCCACCGATCTGTTCGCGCACGATTTCGACGGGCTTGAGGTAATTGTGCTCCTTGTCCCCGAGGAAGAAATGGATGTCCATCGGGTCGGTCGGCCCGGTCTCGACCACCATGGCAAGGTCGGGAGCGCCGTCGCCGTTGAAGTCGCCGGTCAGCGCGGTGATGATCTTGCGGGTTTCGACCGGTTCGGCCAGCGCCACGCCCGGCAGCAGCAAGGCAAGGCCGAAGAGCAGAGATTTCATTGTGGCATGTCCCCCAAGCCTGGCATTTGTGGTCCTATAGCACGGTGGCGACGTGTCGCGCTCCTCCATCTGGTCGGTTGCGCTCCAGCCGCAACACGGCGATGTATGGTGCGTTCCCTATTTCGCGGCACCGTGCCTCACTGCTGACGGGAATTGACGGTGGGCGATGCCATGATGCCGGGAATCGCAGGATGACGGAGGCAAGATGACAGGGACGCCAGCGACAATGATTCTGAACCGGCAGGCCCGCTGATGGCGCCGGTCAAGGTCGATCCGGACAAGGTCCGGGAATTCCCCGACGCGGCGAGTTTTTATGCCTGGCTCGGCCAGCACCACGCCACCGAAAGCGAAGTGTGGATCAAGGTGCACAAGGTCGGGTCGGGACTGAAGTCGATCACGCCGAAGGAGGCCATCGACGTCGTGCTGTGCTTCGGCTGGATCGACGCGGTGCGCAAGGGGCTGGACGAGAACAGTTTTCTCCAGCGCTACACGCCGCGCGGCAAGAAGAGCATCTGGAGCAAGATCAACATCGACAATGTCGCGCGGCTGGTCGAGGAGGGCCGCATGACCGGGCATGGGCTGAAACAGGTCGAAGCCGCCAAGGCCGACGGGCGCTGGGCGCGCGCCTATGGCGGGAGCAAGGAGATGAAAATCCCCGACGATTTGCAGGCGGCCATCGATGCCGAACCGGCGGCGAAGGCGATGCTGGAAAAACTCAGCGCGCAGAACCGCTTCTCGCTCGCCTTCCGCACCCACAACATGAAGACCGAGGCCGGCCGCAAGAAGAAGATCGAGACCTTCGTGGCGATGCTGAAGCGTGGCGAGACGATCTATCCGCAGGGCAAAAAGTAGTCCTCAACCGCCCGAATGCGGGTCGATGCTGTAGGGATGGATCGGATAGCCTTGGCCGACGGCGTCGCGCACGCGGCCGGTCCAGGCGAGGAATGCCGGGTAGTCCGCCGGCGAGAAGCCGCAATCGCCGGCACGATGGCTGTAGGCATAGATGGCGATGTCGGCGATGGTGAGGTCGTTTCCGGTGAGGAACGGCGTCTCGCCAAGGCTGCGATCCAGGGCGGCCAGCGTGCGGGCGCCGGCCTCGCGCTTGCCGGTAACCATGGCGTGGTTGCGTTCGAGCCGTCCGGTCAAGGTCCAGAAGCGCAGTGAGCCGATGACGGGCTCGACATTGTACTGTTCGAAGAACAGCCACTGCATCACCTTGGCGCGCCGGAAGCGGTCCGACGGCAGCAGAGGTGTGCCTTCGGCGAGATAGGTGAGGATCGCATTGGACTCGGCGATGGCGCTGCCATTTTCGAGCTGGAGCACAGGAACCGCGCCGGCCGGGTTGAGGGCAAGGAAGGCATCAGTGTGGCTCTCGCCCTCGAAAATCGAGACGAGGCGGGTCTCGCAAGGGATCTTCAGCAGGCCGAGCAGGACCCGGACTTTCCAGCCATTTTGCGATGGCAGATAATCGTGAAGCGTGAGCATGGCCGATCCTCGTGATGGGTGGACGATCGCATGGCGAGACGTCTGGCGACACCCGATTCCCGCTCGGGCATGAGGTTTGGGAAGGGCAAATTGCGGAAACCTCGGCGCTTGAACACCCCCTCTGTCCTGCCGGACATCTCCCCCGCAAGGGGGGAGATCGGCAGCTTCAATCGCGCTGCTCTATCCTGCAACGTCGATGATTGGCGAAGGCGGAGCCAACATCCAATCTCCCCCCTTGCGGGGGAGATGTCCGGCAGGACAGAGGGGGGCGTGACGGAACGCGACGTCGGACAGCTCGATCACTCATGCGCTTGATCGCACAATGACTGCGATCTCCGCTGCCTAACAAACCAATTCGGCCTGTGCCATCTTTCCCCGAGACGACAAACAGAGGCATCCGAGAATGACCACACACCCCAACAAAGTCGCCCTCGTCACCGGCGCCAATCGCGGCATCGGGTTGGAGACCGGCCGCCAGTTGGCGAAACTTGGCTTCACCGTGCTGCTCGGCGTGCGCGATCTGGCCAAGGGCGAGGCCGCGGCGAAAGGGCTCGACGGCCACGTCGAGGCCATCGCGCTCGATGTCGCGGCACCCGACGCGGCTGCAAGGGCAGCCGATGAGGTCGAGCGCCGGTTCGGACGGCTCGATGTGCTGATCAACAATGCCGCCATCCACTACGACACCGGCTCGCGCGCCTTGCGGCCGGACTGGACGGTCATCCGCGAGGCGTTCGAGACCAATGTCTTCGGCGCCTGGCGGGTGGCGGCCGCCTTCGCGCCGCTGCTCAAGGCCGGCGGCCACGGCAGGCTGGTCAATGTGTCGTCCGAAGGCGGTTCGCTGGCCTCGATGGGGGCTGGCGCGCCGGCCTATTCGACATCGAAGGCGACGCTCAATGCGCTGACCCGTGTGCTGGCGGCAGAACTGCGCGGCTCCGGCGTGCTGGTCAATGCCATCTGCCCCGGTTGGGTCGCCACCGACATGGGCGGGCCGGGCGGACGCCCGGTGGCGCAAGGGGCGGCCGGCATCGTCTGGGCCGCGACCTTGCCGGACGACGGCCCGACCGGCGGCTTCTTCCGCGACGGCAAAGGACTGCCGTGGTGAGCGAACAGGAGGCGAAGATGAGAATCGGAGTTCTGGGCGCCGGCATGATCGGCGGCACGGTAGGGCGGCTGTGGGCGCAGGCCGGACATGAGGTGAGCTTTGGCGTGCGGCATCCCGAGCGGCTGCGCTCGATGCTTTCCGGCGGCAAGGCCACGGCCGGCTCGGCGCTCGATGCCGTTGCCGGCGCGGATGTCGTGCTGGCCGCCATCCCGTTTCGGGCCTGGCCCGGTGTCGCGGCCGAAATCGGTGCAGCGCTCGGCGACAAGGTGCTGCTCGACGCCACGGTGCCCGACCCGCCGCGCGACGGCGCTTTCGGCGACGCCGCACTTGCCCGCAAGGACGGCGTGGCTTTCGCCGTCGCGCTGCTGCTGCCGCGCGCGAAGCTGGTTCGCGCCTTCAGCACGGTCATGTGGACAACGCTGCAATCGCAGGCGCACCGCGCCGGCGACAGGATCGGCATTCCGCTCGCCGGCGATGACGAAGAGGCCGTTGCCCTTGCCGTGCGGCTGGCGAGCGACGCCGGTTTTGACCCGGTCGTGGTCGGACCGCTGTCGCAAGCCCGGCGCTTCGATCCCGGCACGGCCGTCTTCGATAGCGGCATGAGCGGACCGCAGGTTCGGGCCGCACTCGGGGTGGCTTGAGGCGGTTCACGATCTGAATCGTGGAATTGCCGTAAGCGCTTGTTTAGACGCAGCGGATCTGACTTGCCTTGTTGCGCACAAGAAAAAGCCGCCCTCGCTTTTCAGCGAATGGCGGCCTTTTCCCGGGAGGAAGTCAGAAAGAAAGCTGGCGATCAAGCCGCCTTGGCGTGGCCGTGCTTCTTGTGGGTACGCTTGTGGGTGTGCTTCTTGGCGACGTGCTTGTGGCCGTGCTTCCTCACATGCCGGTGGTGCTTCTTGCCGTGCCTGACATGCTTCTTGACGTGCTTGTGCGCGGCAGCCTGGGCCGGCTTGGCCGTGGCAGCGGGAGCCGTAGTCGACGCAGCGGCGGCGGGAGCCGTGGTCGACGTGGCGGGAGCCGGAGCCGTGGTCGGCGCAGCGGCGGTGGTGGCGGCCGCGTTGGCCGTGCTGGTGCCGACAACCGGCATGGCCAGGCCGAGCGCGATGGCGAGACCCAGGGCGGAGAGGAGGGGCTTGTTCATGATAGGCTTTCCTTCGGATTGATGGTTGCTGTCACTGGTCGAGGTTGACCGGTGTCACTCCAAGAAGTTTCAGGGCGTTGGCGTAGGTCCGGATGCCTTGCGCCTCCTTGCGCTCGGCACAAAACCGGTTGGCCTTGTCCTGGAGTGCCTCTGCCGTGGCGATCTGGCTGGCGCTGGCACCGGGTTCGGCTTTGGTCCGGATGGCTCCGTCGAGTTGAGAACCGAGCCGGCTGCAATATTCGCTCCGGGTAACCGCCGCCTGCGCACCCGATTGCGCGACCGCAAGCATGGCGAGCGAAATGCCTGCGAGGGCACCCATCCATCCGGTCGAACGTCGTTGCATTGTCGGGACCATCCCTTTGCGTTGTGTGGCGACCGCTGTCCGGTGGCTACGAGGGTGGTTATCGCAGACGATGTTTTCTTCAGTTTTTCCCGCATGTTGAATCTTGTTTCTGAAGTGTGTCTGGCTCTCACCCTCCCCCTCGTTGGGAGGGTCGCTCCGCGCAGCGGAGCGGGGTGGGGGTCTTTTTAAGTCGGCGCCGCACCCCCACCCCGTCCCACCGACCTTGCTTCGCAATGCCGGTGTGCCGACCCTCCCCACAAGGGGGAGGGTGAAGCGCTGCGGCGCTTGCGCCTCTTCCTTTGCCGCCGTCCTTCGCGTAAGGCGCCGGGCAAATCCTTTCAGCGCAGGCATAGTCCGGAAACCGCATGATCAGACTTGAAAGCATCAGCAAGCAGAACGGCCGTCAGCTTGTCTTCATCGAGGCGTCGGCTTCCCTGCAGAAGGGCGAGAAAATTGGCCTTGTCGGGCCGAATGGCGCCGGCAAGACGACCCTGTTCCGCATGATCACCGGCCAGGAGCAGCCCGACGAGGGCCAGGTGCAGGTCGATCGCGGCGTCACGATCGGCTATTTCAGCCAGGATGTCGGCGACATGGAAGGCCACAGCGCAGTCGCCGAAGTGATGAACGGCGCCGGGCCGGTGAGCGACGTGGCGGCCGAGATGGCGGAACTGGAAGCGGCGATGGCCGATCCCGACCAGGCCGACCGGATGGACGAGATCATCGAGAAATATGGCGAGGCGCAGCATCGCTTCGAGGAGCTCGACGGCTATGCGCTGGACGGCCGCGCCCGTGAGGTGCTCGACGGTCTGGGCTTTTCGCAGGAGATGATGGACGGCGATGTCGGCAAGCTGTCGGGCGGCTGGAAGATGCGCGTGGCGCTGGCGCGCATCCTTCTGATGCGGCCCGATGTCATGCTGCTCGACGAACCGTCCAACCATCTGGACCTGGAAAGCCTGATCTGGCTGGAGCAATTCCTGAAGGGCTATGACGGCGCGCTGCTGATGACATCGCACGACCGCGAGTTCATGAACCGCATCGTCAACAAGATCGTCGAGATCGATGCCGGCTCGCTCACCGCCTACTCTGGCAATTACGAATTCTACCAGCAGCAGCGGGCGATCGCCGACAAGCAGCAGCAGGCGCAGTTCGAGCGCCAGCAGGCGATGCTGGCCAAGGAGATCGCCTTCATCGAGCGCTTCAAGGCGCGCGCGTCGCATGCCGCGCAGGTGCAGAGCCGGGTGAAGAAGCTCGACAAGATCGACCGCGTCGAGCCGCCCAAGCGCCGCCAGATCGTCAATTTCGAATTCCAGCCGGCACCGCGCTGCGGCGAGGATGTCGTCACCTTGAAGAACGTCCACAAGGCCTATGGCAGCCGCAGCATCTATGAGGGGCTCGACTTCCAGGTCCGCCGCCGCGAGCGCTGGTGCATCATGGGCGTCAACGGCGCCGGCAAGTCGACGCTGCTCAAGCTGGTGGCAGGCGCTTCCGACCCCGACACCGGCACGGTGGCGCGCGGGCCGAGCGTGAAAATGGGCTATTTCGCCCAGCACGCCATGGAGCTGCTCGAAGGCGAGCGCACCGTGTTCCAGACGCTGGAAGACAATTTCCCGCAGGCCGGCCAGGCGCCGCTTCGCGCGCTCGCCGGCTGCTTCGGCTTTTCCGGCGACGAGATCGAGAAGAAATGCCGCGTGCTGTCAGGCGGCGAGAAGGCGCGGCTGGTGATGGCGCTGATGCTGTTCGACCCGCCCAATCTGCTGGTGCTGGACGAGCCGACCAACCACCTCGACATCGCCACCAAGCAGATGCTGATCGAGGCGCTATCGCAATATGAGGGCACCATGCTGTTTGTCTCGCACGACCGGCATTTTCTGGCAGCACTTTCGAACCGCGTGCTGGAACTGACGCCCGAAGGCGTCCACACCTATGGTGGCGGCTATACCGAATATGTCGAGCGCACGGGGCAGGAAGCGCCAGGATTGAGAAGTTGAGGGCGAGCCCAGATCACTGGGTGCCATGCCGCTTCGATCTGTGTTGATCGCGCAGCCGGTCAGTCTAATCCGGCGATGCGCAGCCCCTCGATATAGCGCGCGCGATCCTTTTCGTGGACGATCGGGTGGTACCTCTCGACCCAGTCCACGGACACGGATGGATGCAGGCGCCGCGTCTGCGCCAGCGCATGGGCGGCGGCGGCGCGATCGCCCGCCATGCCTGCCGAGGCGGCGTATGTGCGCCAGGCCGTTCCAAAATTCTGCCTGAGATCGACCGCACGCCGTTCGAACTCGGCAGCCTCGGCATAACGCCCGGCCATGAAATGACAGAGGCCAATGACGGAAAGGCTGCCCGCCTGCGTGAAGTCGCGCGGGCTCAGCCGGTCGGCCAGCGCGACATGGTGCAGGCCGTCGTCGGGCATGCCCGCATAGGCATAGGTCGACCCAAGGATCATATGCGCATAGGCCAGGCTTGGATTGAGAGTAATCGCCTCGGACAAAGCTCTCACGGCTGGATCGAAACGGCGCGAGGCCATGTGCACGAAGCCCGTTGCGAAGTGCGTCCAGGGGTCCTCCGGGTCGCTGCGGATCGCCCGTTGCGCCATGTCGTGTGCGGTCGGCAAGGCCGCTTCCGCATCGGCCAGTCCAAGCATCGCCTTTGCCGCTAGGCCCCAGGCGATCAGGCAATTGGCGCGCGGATAATCGGGATCGATGTCGATGGCTTTCTTGAGCAGCCGCTCTGCGATCTCGAAATCCGGCAGCGAGGCCCAGGTCCAGACATAGGGCATTGCCTTCATCACGAAGCCCCATGCGTCGAGACTGCCCGGCGACCGGCTCTGGAAACGCTCCTGCTCGGCCACGTAGAGCCTGGGCTCGATGGCGCCGATGACGCTCTCGGCTATCTCGTCCTGAAGCGCGAAGAAATCGGCGATTTGGGCATCATAGCGTTCCGCCCAGATCTGGCGACCGGTGTCGGCGTCGCTGACTCTGGCGTTGATCCGCAAACGCTGTCCGGAGCGGCGCACGCTCCCGTCGAGCACATAGCGCACGCCAAGCTCGCGCCCGATCTGCTTCACGTCGACCGCCTTGCCGCCATAGGTGAAAGACGAGTTGCGGGCCGAGACAAAGAGCCAGCGCAGCCGCGCCAGGCGGGTGATGATGTCTTCCGCGAGGCCATCGCCGAAATATTGCTGCTCGGCGTCGTCGCTGAGGTTGGCAAAGGGCAGCACGGCGATCGAGGGTCCGGCCTCGGCGCTATCGGCAACGGCCGCGGCCGCGTCGAGGCAATCCACCGTACCACCGAAGCGATAGCCGATCCGGGGGATGGTCGCGATCCATTCGGCGTCGTCAGGCCCCGGCCCAAGCAGTTTGCGGAGCAAGGCGATCTGGACGGACAGGTTGCTTTCCTCGACCGCCGCGTGCGGCCATGCCGCGTCCATCAGCGTCGCCTTGGACAGGACTTCGCCCGGCCGTTCCACCAGTGCCGCCAAGAGCAGCACGCCGCGATATCCGACCGGAACGGGAACGCCCTGCCGGAGCAGTGTTCCCGCCTCCGGATTAAGCTCGAACGGACCGAATGCGAACCGTTTCCCCACCATAGCGCAAAAATAGCATCTTTTCGGAGCTTTTCGGAACTATTCGGTCGTGTGACCCGGACGAAATCCGCCCGCAGGGTCATCCTGTCACCATGTTTCGTGACAGGAGAGCCGAAAATGACCGCACTTGTTTTTGACCGTATCGGGTTTGAGACCGAGGCCAGCCAAACGGTTCCAACGAGCAGCAAGTGTCCGCGCGAGGAAGAATTCCGCGCCGCTCTCGACCGCTATATGGCGGACTACATCGCCTGTCAGAAGCGCCGCGAATGCCAAGGCGCCCGGACCGACCTGACTAGTTCAGCACCCGCTCGTCGACTTCGTCGATGCTTGTCGTGCCTGTCAGCGCCATGGTGACGGACAATTCCTTGCGAAGGATGTCGATGGCGGTCGCCACGCCGGCCTCTCCGCCGGCACCGAGGCCGTAAATATAGGCTCGACCGACCAGGCAGCCTCTGGCGCCAAAAGCGAGCGCGCGCATGACATCCTGGCCTGACCGCACGCCGCCATCGAACAGCACCTCGGTTTGTGATCCCACCGCTTCAACAATCTTCGGCAGCCTGGAGATCGTCGATGGCGCGCCATCCAGCTGCCGGCCGCCATGATTGGAAACGACGATGGCGGTTGCACCGGCCTTGCTGGCAATGCGCGCATCCTCCACGTCGAGAATACCCTTGATGATCAGCTTGCCCGGCCAGATGCTCCTGACCCACTCGATGTCATTCCAGTTCAGCGCGGGATCGAACTGATGCGACACCCAGTCCGCGACTTCCCTGACGCCTTGCTGGCCTTTTACATGGCCGGCGAGATTACCGAACGTCCAGCGTTTGGCAGCCAGCATTTGCCGGGTCCAGCCGGGCTTGGTCGCCATGTCGAGTAGATTTCGCAGTTTCAGCGCCGGCGGAACCGAAAGCCCATTTTTGACGTCGACGTGCCGCTGACCCAGAACCTGCAGGTCGACGGTGAGCACCAGCGCGCTGCAACGGGCAGCGAGCGCCCGCTCGACGAGCGAGCGCACGAAGCCACGGTCTTTCATCACATAGAGCTGGAACCAGAACGGCTTCTCGACCGCCTCGGCAACGTCCTCGATCGAGCAGATCGCCATCGTTGCCAGCGTATAGGGGACGCCGGCCGCCTGCGCGGCGCGACAGGCATCGATCTCGCCGTTGGCCCATTGCATCCCGCCAAGGCCGATCGGCGCCAGCGCTATTGGCAATGAAACCTTCTCGCCAAGGATCGTTGTTGCGGTATCCCGTTGCGAAACGTCGACCAGCACGCGCTGGCGAAAAGTGAGGCGCTCCAGGTCGGCTCTGTTGGCGCGCAAGGTTTGTTCCGAGTAGGCGCCTGCCTCGACGTAGTCGAAAAAGGCCCGGGGAACGCGGCGGCGGGCAGCCTGCCGCAGATCCTCGATGCAGGTCATGGTCTTCAGCGGCAAGGCGGCCGGTCGCGCCTTGGACCGGTCGCGAAGCGCTGCAGCTTCACTGATTTGTCCAAGATCAGGGACTGCCGTGATCAGCCTGTCCATCGTCGCCTCCCATTGAATATTAGGTATATCTGATGCATTGAATGCCGGGTGCACGCGGATGTAAACTCACTAGCGAGTATACATTCATCGGCTTCAGCCCCGTGCCCAGATCGTCCGACCAAACCCGACCAGACATATTGCAGGCGGCTTACAAGCTCTTTCGCCGCCGGGGATTCTTTCGCGTCGGCATGGACGAGATCGCGCGAACCGCCGGCGTCACCAAGCGCACGCTCTACTATCATTTCGACAGCAAGGACGCGTTGCTGACCGCGGTGCTTGCATCACAGCACGAGCGGGCGTTCGGCGCGTTCCAGACTTATGGCATCGACCTGTCGGGCGGTCCGGAGCAACTGATCGACAAGCTGTTCGGCGGACTGGCGAGGTGGTCGGCCAAACCGCGCTGGGCGGGATCGGGATTTACCCGGCTGGCAATCGAACTTGCCGATCTCTCGGGGCATCCCGCACGCTCGATGGCACACCAGCACAAGGCCTTGATGGAACAGCAACTGGCAACCCTTCTCGCCAAAGCGAACGTGGCAGCGCCGCGCGAGCGGGCGCGTGAGCTGGTCCTGCTGGTAGAGGGTGCGATGGTCATGCTGCTGATCCATGGCGACCGAGACTATTGCACCGCCGCGGTCGAGGCAGCCAAACGGCTGGTCGTGGATAGACCGGCTGTTTGAAGCGGATGTTCGGTCTTCGTCGGCCAAGTGCCGCCCTCTGCTCTAGCCAAGCAGTTCAGGCTGCTGCCTGAGGATGCGGTCGTGCAGCGGTTGGCATTGAAACCAGCCGGCATGGGGCGTGCCGTTCACCGCCCGGGCGGCTTTGGCGTTTTCCGGGTCGACCTGCAGGGGTATCCCCACACTTTCGGCGAGGAATTGTGCCTGGCAACACCGTTCCATCGAGATGAACCACCAGACGGCCTCGTCGACGGTCTGGCCAACCGCCAGCAAGCCATGGTTGCGCAGGATTGCCGCCTTGTGTCCGCCGAGGCACTCGGCAATCCGCGCCGCCTCGCTCGCCTCGGTGACCAGCACCCGCGTGTCGTCGAAGAAGACGTGATCCTCATAGAAGGCGCAGGCGTCCTGCGTAATGGGATCGAGCAACCGGCCGACCGCCGACCAGGCCTTGCCATAGATGGAATGGGCGTGCGCTGCCGCCACCACATCCGGCCGTGCCGCGTGGATCTGGTGATGAATGGCGAATGCGGCGACATTGACCGGCATCGTGCCCTCGACCACGGCGCCGGCGCCGTCGACCCGAATAAGATCCGAGACGGTAATGTGCGCAAAATGCATGCCGAACGGATTGACCCAGAATGTATCGGTAAATTCCGGGTCGCGGGCCGTGATATGCCCGGCAACGCCTTCACTGAAGCCCAATGCCGCGAATATACGGAAGCCGGCGGCAAGCCTTTCCTTTCGGTGCTGGCGCTCCTGTTCGAGGTTCTCGAAGCTGGGTGGCCCGCGCAGCTTGAAAAGCGGCCCATAGGCTGCCCGCTTGCTTGCGGCCAGATCGCTTTCGGTGTCTGGAATTGATGTGACGATGTCCATGACGCTCTCCCTGGGGCTGCACCGTCGGCATGACGGCTGGCCTCAGATTGGCGAAGCTGGGGATCGGCGTATCAAGGTCTCCGTAAATTGTTCCGAATTCTTCCGAATAGGCGCAAACTATTCGTTGTCGTGGCAATGATCGGCCCAACCTGTTGGTGCTGGGCGAGCGGACCAACCACTTCGACATCGCCAGGACGTTTTGTGACGCCCGCCGGCATTGGTCGCTCTTGGCCATTGTCGTCTTGGTGCGCTCAGCCGAGTTCCTGGGCGAGGCCGATGAGAAGGTCTCCGGGTCCGCGAATGTAGCAGAGCCGATACACGTCCTTGTACTGGACGACCTCGCCTGCGAGCCGCGCACCGCGCTTGCGAAGCCTTTCAAGCGTATCGTCGATGTCGTCCACGGTGAACATGACGCGCAGGTAGCCCAAAGCGTTGACCGGGGCGTTGCGATGATCCGCGACGACGGGCGGCGTGAGGAAACGGGACAGTTCGAGCCGGCTGTGGCCGTCCGGCGTGCGCATCATGGCAATCTCGACGTGCTGATCGCCCAGTCCGGTGACTCGTCCGGCCCATTCGCCTTCGATCGTGGCCCGCCCTTCGAGCTCGAGGCCGAGCTCGCGAAAGAAATCAATCGTCTCTTCGAGGTCATCGACGACGATTCCGACATTGTCCATCCGTTTGAGCGCCATTACGTCCAACCTCGTGTCTGGATCAAAAGCGTGTCCGTCTCAGGGAAAAGGCGGCTGTCGGGCCGACGCCGCCTTCTGGATTTTCCGTCCGACCTCTTAGCGTCGAAGGAATGGGTCCCTTACCTCAACGAGATAGCCAAGCCGCTGAGATCGGCGTTGACCTGCAGCCCGACCTGCTTGCCGGAGAGTTCGAGCTGGGCACCCCTGTCATTGGTCATGACGATCACCTGGGCGCCTTTGCCGAGCGTGCCGCCGCCGCCCGCCGCACCGTAGACCCCCGTCACATCGCGGACGCGCCTGATGTGCCGCACGGTGCCGCGGAAATAGGTCTTTGAAACGCCGAAGGCCAGGCCGCCCGAGACGCCGCCGATCGAGATGGGATAGGTTTTGCCGTGGAAGGTGAACGTGCCTTCGCCGCCGGAGCCGCCGACGAAGAAGGCCGCCTTGTAGACGGCAAAGCGGATCGTGCCGCTATCGGCATGCGCGGAGCTGGCAAAGCCGATGCCCGCGGTGGCGATGGCGGCAACCGCGATTCTACGAAATCCGGACGAAATGTTCATGATGAAAGCTCCTCAAAGTCGCCGCTTGCCCAACCGGCCGGGCGCGCCAGCGCTGTGTTAAAGTTACAACGGAACAGTCTCGCCCGTCATTTGGTTCCAGGCACGCGGCCTGAATCTGGCCGCGGGAAGATCGACATGAAGCGTGGCCTATGGCAAGCGCTGCGGCGAGACATCGCGTACACGTGATTGGCGCGGACGCGACGCCTGCGAGTTCTGCGGAAAGCGAGAAAGGCTTCGGGATGAGAATTGCGATGCGAATTGCAGTGTCCGTCGCACTGGCCGCGACGGTGGCCGGATGTGCGACCTCTCCGGTCGACTATGGCGCGTCGCTTTCGCCGCAGGATCCGAAATGGGCCTCGCCGGATTGCCAGCAGGCGCGGGCGGCGGCTGCGGCCTACGAGGTTCGCGAAAAACAGCACCCGGGCTGGGAATTCGCGGCCCTTGGCCCGTACGGCTTAGGCATCATCGCGGCCACAAAGGAGGCCGAGCAGAAGCAACGGAAGCTTCACGCCCGCGACGTGCACCTGCAATGCTCGAGCCTGCCTTTGCCGAAGGAGTTGCAGGGCGATCTAGGCCCGGGCGCAAAGGCGAAATATCCGTAGCCGTCGTGAGTCCTCGAAGCGCTGGACTCGAGCTTTATGTCACCAGCCTTTGGAACGTAAATTCATTCGCCAAGTTCTTAGCGTCAGGACAAGCGAAGGGACATCGACACATGCTGACCGCCGTTCGAGCCATGATTGGCCAAGCCCGCTTCACCACCGCGAAGAGCGAACCCGAAGCGCAGAGCACCCGGCACACGCCGATCTCGAAGGAACTCGAGACCCTGGCCGCGATCCGCTTGACTGACATGGCCGGCCTGGGAGCCTGGTCTCCGGACCGCTGATTGGTTTCGACACGGGTCGGACCGCATCGCGACGGTTTGCTGTGGTCGAACGCTCGGTGATATTCCGACTTCCAGCCTGCTGCCGGCTGAGGCTTTATGATGCGGCGTTGATCGCAAGTTGCGCGGCGAAGGCCCTGGCATAAGCGGGCCGGGCTTCCCCGCGCGCCACATAGGCAGCCAGGTTTTGATATTCGTCCAGAATGCCTGACATGCGTAGCCGAAGCAGCACCGACGCCATCAGCAGATCGCCTGCGCTGAACGCACCATCGAGCCACTCGGCGGCGCCCAGATAGACCGAGAGCTGGTCCAGCCGCGCGCGAACACGGTCCTTGACCAGCGGCAGGCGCTCCTCGCTCCAGGACCTGTCGGCTTCGAATATTCTTGCTGTCACCAATTCGAGGATGGGCGGCTCGACGGTGTTGAGGGCGGCAAACATCCAGGTGATCGCACGGGCGCGGGCATCGCGATCCCTGGGCAGCAGGCCCGCATGCCGTTCGGCAAGATGAAAGACGATCGAGCCGGTCTCGAACAGACGCAGAGATCCTTCCTCATAGGTCGGGATCTGGCCGAACGGATGGATGGCCAGATGGTCCGGCGCCTTCATCCCGGCGAAGGAAACGAGACGAACCTCATAGGGCTGCCCCACTTCTTCGAGCGCCCAGCGCACGCGCGTATCGCGCGCCAGTCCCTTGCCGCCATCGGGCGATCGTTCAAAGGCGGTGATGGTGGGGATCATGAGAGGCTCCGAAGGGTTAGTGTCCAGGTCTTGCGCTTGCACACAGAGGACGAACGACCGGGGCTGTTCCCGACAAGCTGCCTCGTTTTTAGCGCAGCAGGCCTTCCGCCTCGAATGTGTCCCAGCCCTCGAGCTTTGGCGGTGGAGCGTCGTCCTTTCCCAAACTCCTGGCGCTGCGAGCCTTGGGCTCCCGCTTTCCCGCGCGCGTCAGTGCGGCCTTGCCGGCGCCGCGCCGCCTGTTCTCGGTGACTTCCCGCGCATCTTCCTCCCGCCAGGCGCTCGCCAAGTCGCGATCGAGAATGTCCTCGATGTGGCGTGGATCGAAGACGTGGAAGGTGACGGCCTTGGACCGCCCGCGCATCTTGACGGTGCGGGTGCCGATGCTCTTCAGGCGGCCGTCCTTCAGCCACTTGTGACGCTCGCGGGCCGAGATGGCGAGAATGTCTTCTGCCTCGCGCGGAAGCACGGGCAGGGCTTCGATCCCCTCCAGTGTCCTGGAGATGGTTGCCGAGGCCGCCTGGAACGCATCCGCGTCGGTTTTCAACATGCGCAAGACGATGCGGCCCGTCTCGGCCTTGGCAAACTTCCTCACCACCCATGGCAGGCGGGCTCGAACTTCACGTTCGATTCCCTTGAGGCGCATGGAGGAGCCAAGCGTTGCCGATGGCGGCAGCGGCCATTCGGCGACCACTGACTCTTTAGGGGTGTCGCGCTCGGATGTGCGATCAGAAGCGGTGGCAATTGCGGCAACGATGCCGCTCACGATCTTTCGCAGGGAACCACGCTTCTTGTCTGTCATGTTTCATGTTCGCTCATCAGCTGCCTTCGTGGAACGGCAGTTCGTACAGCAGACAACCGAAATCAGGCTCAAACAGTTCCTTTAGGATACGCAGCCACCTGTCCGGGTTCGCCGAACCATCGCGACGCGGCCTGAGCGGCGCACTCCAGATCAGGCTCACCATCAGCGGCCCAGGCGACAAAGCCACCGGGCGCGCGAGCACGGCGCTCAGGCCCAGGCGCTCCGTGGCATCCCCGGCGACATAGGCGATCCGCCTGCTCCATCTAGCCCGCGGCCAGCCATTTGCGCGACTGGGCGAAGGCCTTGAAGGCCTTGGCCTCCATCGGGCGGCCAAAAAGGTAGCCCTGCAGGATGTCGCAGCCTAGTTCCTTGAGGATGCGCGCATGCTCCATCGTCTCGACGCCCTCGGCGACCACTTCGATGCCGAGCGATTTGCCGATCTCAATGATCGACGCCACAAGGTGCCGTTGCGCCACTGAGCCGGTGATGGGTGTGATCAGTTGGCGGTCGATCTTGAGGCGGCGCGGACGCAATTTGAGCAGCGAGACGATCGAGGCGTGGCCGGTGCCGAAATCGTCGATCTCGATGTCTATGCCGAGCTCCTTGATGTGGTCGATATTCCACGTGACCAGGTCGTCGTTTTCATCGAGGAAAATGGACTCCACCAGTTCGAACGACACCGTTCCCGCCTTGATGGCGAGCTTGCGCAGACCTTCGATCAGGTCCCTGTCCTCCAGCCGCCTGGCCGAGACGTTGACCGACACGCGCGGGATGTTGAGATGGCTGCGCGACCAACGCTCGAAATTCTCCAGCGCGTGTTTGAGGACTATGCGGTCGATCAGCGCCACGACATTGAGTTCTTCGGCCACCTTGAGATAGGCGTCGGGGGCCAGGATGCCGCGTCGCGGGTGCTTCCATCGCGACAACGCCTCGACGCCGACGATCTCGAGCGTGCTGGCGTCGAACTGCGGCTGATAGTAGGCGACGAATTCGTTCCGCTCCAACCCGCCCAGGATCTCGTCGGCGATCTGCTTGGTCCGCACGATCTCGCTCTGCAGCTCCTCGTTGAAGAACTCGTAACGGTTGCGGCCACGGCTTTTGGCCCGATAGAGCGCGAGATCGGCGTTGACCAGCAACTGTTTCACGTCGACGCCGTCGTTGGCGGCAATGCCGATGCTGACCCCGAAACGGCACGGATGACCGCGATAATCGACAGGCTGGCGCATGTCCTCGATGATGCGGTGGGCAAGTGCCGACAGTCCGTCATCGTCAAGCCCATGGCTCACCACGACGAACTCGTCGCCGCCGATGCGCGCAACGAAATCGTCACCGCCCGCATTGGCCTGGATGACCTTGGAGGCATGCACCAGCATGGCATCGCCGGCTGCGTGGCCGAGTGTGTCGTTGATCTGCTTGAAGCGGTCGAGGTCGAGATGCAGCAGTGCCGTGCGCCGGTCCGGTTCGCCGATCTCGGCCAGAAGTTCATCGAGATAGCGGCGGTTGGGAAGGCCGGTCAGCGAATCGTGCAGCGCCGCATACTCGATATGTGCCTTGGCGAGATTGAGCTCGGCGTTCTTCGATTCCGTCAACTGGCGTTCGCGAATGAGGTTTTCGTTGAGCAGCACGTCGCTGGTCACGTCCCATTCGGCGCCGATCAGCTTGGGCGTTCCGCCGATGTCCTGGAAGTAGGTCGCGCGCGTGCGCACATGGCGGACGGTGCCGTCGGGGCGCAGCAGCCGGTATTGTGAGGAATAGGGGCCTTGTTTGGCCGCGGCGAGATCGAAGTCCTGTCTCGCCCGCGCGAGATCTTCAGGATGGATCGCCTGCGCCCAGTCATCATAGCCGCGCGGCCTGCCGTCGGCTGACTTGCCGTAGATCTCGTTGACGCGGTCATCCCACACCATTTCGTTGGTGGTGAGATCGTGTTCCCAAACGCCGATACCAGAGGCTTCCAGCGCCAGCTCCAGGCGCCCGGACAGGCGCCTCAACTCGGCGTAGTTTTTCTGCCTTTCGCCGAACAGCCGACCGGCCACCATGATCGGCAGCACCACCAGCGCTCCGGCGAGCAACATGAGCGACCGCAAGGCCCACTCGTTTTTCGGAGCCGCCGGCCAGCCGGCCTTGGGTATGGCGGAAATCTGCCAGGAGCCCGACGGCAGCTGCACATCGGCCGATACGGGATTTCCGGCTATGACATTGCCGCCGCCGAAAAAGCGTTCGCCGCCACCGCCCAGCGCATCCTTGCCGGTGAGCGCGACATCGATGTCGAGATCAGGGTCGGTCAACCCACTCGCCGCGTAGAGTCGGTCGACATCGACGACCGCCGAGACGATGCCCCAGAAACGGTCGCCGCCGCCCGCCGTCGGCACGAACACCGGAATGCGGCCGATGAAGCCGCGCCCGCCCTGGGCGAGGTCGACCGGGCCGGCGAACACCAGCACCCGCTGGTCGCGCGCCCGCAGCGCCGCCATGCGCTGCGCCTCGTTCTTGCGGTAATCGAGCCCGATGGCCTTCTCGTTGCCTTCCATCGGGTACATCAGCGAGATGACCAGGTCGGGCGCGCCGGCAATGTTGCGTAACTGCGATTTCTGCTGGAACAGATTTCCGGCAAGCGAGGCAAATCGCTGCTGGCCCATATAAGGTTCGGTATTGATGGCCGAGACCAACCCCTGAACAAGCTGAAGATTGCCGTTAACGTTGCCTTCGAGCTTGGCGCGGATGATGTTGACCTTGGCCAGCACATCGGCACGCGCCAGTTGGTCGGAGACCCTCTTGTTCTGCTGGTCGGCAACGATGGAGCAGACCAGAAGCACGACAAAAGCTATCGCCGCCGGCAAGTTGGCGGAAGAAAAAACGGCCCGTCTCACGCGGCCGAGGCTGAATCCAGTGATGGCCAATTCGACCCGGATACCTTTCCTGAACTGTAGCTCATCGAACGACTGTAGTAGAAAACGCTTAAATTTGCCCTTCCAGGCTGGTGGTAAGTTGCGGCATCGGCTAAGGCGGGCGAACGAGTTGCGGAAGTATAATGGCAAGGCGGTTTGCGTTTCTCCTGGTGCGCGACTTCACGCTGTCGCCGCTGTCGCTGTTCATCGACACGCTGCGGCTGGCGGGTGACGAGGGCGACCGCAGCCGCAGGATCGAGTTCGACTGGGAGATCGTCGGCGAACGCGGCCTGCCGATCCGGGCAAGCTGCGGTGTCGAATTGCTGCCGACCAAGGGGATCGGCAATCCTGAGGATTTCGACAATATCGTGGTGGTCGGCGGCCTGCTCGACACCAACCGCAGCCTGAGTTCCGACAAGGAGGCCTTCCTGTTGCGCGCCGCCGAAAAGGGGGTGCCGCTGACGGCGCTTTGCACCGGAAGCTTCGTGCTGGCGCGTTACGGCCTGCTCGATGGCTACGCCGCCGCTGTCAGCTGGTTCCACATCAAGGATTTCCGCAACCAGTTCCCTGACGTGAACGCGCATGCCGACAGCCTGTTTTCCGTCGACCGTGGCCGCTCGACTTGCGCCGGCGGCACGGGTGCGGCCGACCTTGCCGGCTATTTCGTGTCCCAGTTCATCGGCCAGAAGGCGGCGGAAAAGGCCGCCAAGATCCTGGTGCTCGACCGCATCAGGAGCAGCCGCGACGTGCAGCCCGTCGGTGACCTGTTTCCGGCAGCGTCGAGCCGCGCTGTCAAGCGGGCTTTGCTGTTGATGGAGAGCAACCTGCAGGAGACGCTGTCCATCGGCGAGATCGCAACCCGCCTGAATTGCTCACGGCGCCAGCTTGAACGACTTTTCGGGACGGAACTGGGCATCGGTCCGATGGCGGCTTATCTGGCACTCAGGGTGCATCATGCGAAGTCGCTGCTGGAAGGCAGCGACCTGCAGATCGGCGACATCGCCTATCGCTGCGGCTTCACCAATGCCGGTCATTTCAGCCGGGTGTTCCGCCAGCAGACAGGCATCACGCCGACCCATCTGAGGCATCCCAACCGCCTGGCGGGCGTCGCGGCGGGGCAATGAGCCGGCCGCATGGCGCCACCTCAGCTGCGCCTGAACCACTCTCGCTTTCGCGCATGCCAAGGCAAGCCGCTTCAAAGGCGAGCTGGGGTGCACCAAGACAAAGGCCAGGCCTTTCGAGACCGAGACGACTTGGCTTACAAAGCCCAGGATCGGAAGCGGAACCGCAGGTTTAGTCTAGGCTTACACAAACACGATCGGGTTACGCTCCTGCCGCGCCGCGCCGATCAGTGCGCGCAATGCACCGACAAATCCCCTGAGGTGTTCGTCGGGACTGATTTCAAGGAGATCCAGTTCCTCCTCGATCTCGCCGAATCCCGTTTCCTCAATTACGTCTCCGGCATGGCTGCCAGAGTAGAGAACAAGCCGCTCAAGCGCCGATGCCTTGCCGAGATGTCGAGCAATCCTGCCCCGAAGGACGCCGATATGAGAGATGTTGCCGAGGAGTCGCTCACACGCTTTGGCGGCATCCCAGGAGACGCGCGCGCCATCTGGATAAACGACCTCGCATTCTCCCGAGATCGGCTCACGCTCAAAGCGATATCCGGGAAACTCCTGTTCCAGGGCCAACATAGCTTTGTAAACGACCGCTGAAAGGCTCATCTCAATCAATTTGCAAGTCAGAAGTGTTCAAGGCCTTCCTGCCAACTATCCGCATCACGAAATGCGCTGACCGTCCTCGTCGAGCAGAACGCAGCCTTCGGGATCGAAACCGAGGTCGATCGCCTCGCCTTCGCGAAGGACGCGGCCGGTGATCGGCGCGTTGGCGCGGATGATCGTCATGCCGCCGATGTCGATCTCGTAGATGGCGCTGCCGCCCAGATACGAGGCCGAGACGACACGGCCGGACAGCCTGTTGGGGCCTGCCGCCGCGCCGACCGATAGTTTCTGCGGCCGCAGCACGACAGTGACCTTGCTGCCCTGTGCAGGCGGCCTTGGGCAGGCCACCTCGACCGTCTGGCCGGAGGTAAGCGCCACCGCCATTGCCTGGCCCGACCGGCTCACGGTCCCGGCCAGCATGTTGGCCTTGCCGAGGAAGTCGGCGACGAACGCCGTGGCCGGCGTCTCATAGACCTCCTGCGGGGTTCCGATCTGCTCCACCGCGCCGGCGTTCATCACCACGATGCGATCCGACATGGAGAGCGCTTCCTCCTGGTCATGGGTGACGAAGATGGCGGTGATGCCGGTTTCCTTCTGGATCTTCTTGATCTCGACGCGCATCTCCTCGCGCATGTTGGCGTCCAGCGCCGACAGCGGCTCGTCGAGCAGCAGCACCTGCGGCTCGAAGACGATGGCGCGGGCGAGCGCGATGCGCTGCTGCTGGCCGCCCGACAGTTGCGACGGCAGCTTCTTCTCGCTGCCCGGCAGCCGCACCATTTCGAGCGCCTGGCCGACTCGGCGGGCGATCTCGGGCTTCGGCACGTTGCGATACTTCAGGCCGAAGGCGACATTGTCGAAGACGTTCTTGTGCGGGAACAACGCATAGCTCTGGAAGACCAGGCCGATGTTGCGCTTGTAGATCGGCACATCGTCGACCCGGCGCCCGTCGATCATGATCTGGCCACCCGAAATGTCGACCAGGCCGGCGATGGAGCGCAGGATCGTCGTCTTGCCGCAGCCCGAAGGCCCGAGCAGCGTGACGAAGCTGCCCTTGGCGATCGAGAGCGAGAAATCGCGCACGGCGACGAACTTGCCATAGGCGATGTCGATGTCGCGGAACTCGACCGCCGGCTGGCCGGTCCCGGCGCCGCTCGGAGCGGGTGCGCCCGCGCCGGGCCTTGCCACCCCGGCCGCTTCCGGCCGGGGCACTTCTGAAAGGTCGTTTCTGTCAGGCACCTTTCGAGATCCTGTTCCACTGCTTGGTCCAGGCGTCCTCGTTGGTCGCCCAGTAGACCGGGTCGGCGAAGGTCAGCGACTTCATCGTGCCGGTCTTGTCGAAGGCCGGCAGCTTCTCGATCTTCTCGGTGAGCTTGACCTTCGTCGGATCGAGCGACGGCGGATAGCTCTGGCCTTCGGCCACCGCGATGGCGGTCGCCGGGTCGAGCATGAAGTTGATCAACTCCTCGCATTCGGCCATCGGCGAGCCCTTCAGGATCAGCATGTCCTCCATCCAGGCATAGGAACCGGCCGGGTCGAGATAGCCGATCGGATGGCCCTGGTCCTGCAAGGCGGCGACGCGGCCCGACCAGGCGTCGGTCACCACGATCTCGCCCTTGGAAAGCAGGTCCATCAGCTCCGCGCCGGAACTCCAGAACTTCTTGGCGAGGTCGCGTGTCTCGCGCACCTTGGCCCAGATCGCGTCCATGTCCTTGAGGTTGTTGGGATCCTGTCCGGTGGCGAGCGCGGCGTACCAGACGCGCGTGGTCATGTCGGAGTAGCCGCCGACCTTGCCGGCATATTTCTTGTCGAGCAAAAGGGCGGCGCCCTTTTCCTTGGCTTCATCGGGCGAGATCACCTTGGTGTTGTACGCGATGCCGGTCGTGCCGTAGTCGTAAGGCACGGCCGAGAGTTTCGGCGTCAGCTTGCGGAACGGATCGATCATCGGCTGCAACACATTGGCCATGTTGGGAATGTTGGCCTCGTTGATCTCCGAGGTCAGGCCGCCGTTCACATATTTGATGTAGTAGTTGACGCCGGAGGAATGGATGACCTGGTAGTCTCCGGGCTTGGCGGTCTTGATCTTGGTGATGATCTCGTCCTCGTCGCCGAACGTGCCCTGGACCACCTTGATCTTGGTCTTGGCCGTGTAGGGCTTGAAGGCATATTTGTCGATCGCGTCCTGCACCGTGCCGCCCCAGCCGTCGAAGCGAACCTCCTCGACCGCGGCGAGCGCCTGCCGCATCCAGGGCATGTCGAGACCGACCGCGGCCGCTGCGGCGGCGGTCAGCGTCAGGAAAGTGCGGCGGCTGAGATCGCCGTTTTGATACCTATCGTGCAGCCGTTCAAGCCGCTTGCCGTTGGACAATTTCATCGTGCTTCCTCCTTTGGTTCGTCGCGTCGTTTCAATCTGGTCAGGCTTTGCAGGATCAGGCCGCCGAGCAGCGGGATGCCGACGGTCACCAGGATCATCACGGTGCCGAGCGCATTGATTTCCGGGCTGATCGAGATCTTGAGCATCGACAGGATCTGGGTGGGCATGGTCTCGACGCCCGCCGGCCGCCAGAACAGGCTGGCCGAGGTGTTGTCGAACGAGATGGTGAAGGCGAGCAGCGCGCCGCCGACGACGGCAGGGATAAGCAGCGGCAGCGTGATCTCGCGGAAGGACGAGAAGCGCGAGGCGCCGAGCGAGAGCGCCGCCTCCTCATAGACGCGGCGGATGCCGACCATGCGCGCCTGGGTGATCAGCACCACATAGGGCACGGCGAGCAGGATGTGGCCGAGCACCAGCAGAAGCATGGTCCGCGGCTGGTCGACCGCCTTGATCAGCACCAGAAGGCCGACGCCGAGGATGGTCTCCGGCACCAGCGCCGGCAGGATCACCAGCGTGCTCAGCGCCTGCTTGCCGCGGAATTCGAAGCGCACCAGCGCAAACGACGTGACGACGCCGATGGCCGTGGTGACGGCTGATGTGACCAGCGCGATCCACAGCGAGGTGCGGAAGGCGGCCAGCACCGGCTCGTTGGCCATCAGCTTGCCGTACCATTGCAGGCTGAAGCCGGTCATCGGGAAGCCGCCGAACATCGAGGCGTTGAACGACAGGATCACCGTCGCCACGATCGGCGCGAACATGAAGATGTAGACGCAGACCGTGACGAGGCCGGTCAACCGCCAGGCCCATCTGCCTTCCTCTTTGCGCCGCGCCTTCATCCGCCCAACCCTTTGACGATCTGCGACATGCCCATGAAGCGCGTGTAGATGGCGGCGAAGAAGCCGAGCACGAGGAACAGCACGATCGAAAGCGTGGCGCCCATCGGCCAGTTCAGCTCGCTCATGATGGTGTCGTAGATCAGATTGCCGAACAGCGCGTCGCGGCCGGAGCCGAGCAGCTGTGGCGTGACATAGCTGCCGGCGGCCAGCACGAAGCAGAGCAGCAGGCCCGCCGCCAGGCCCGGCAGCGAAAGCGGCAGCGTGACCTCGCGGAACGCCTGCGCGCTCGTGCAGCCCATCGAGCGGGCCGCCGAAATCAGGGTGCGGTCGATACCCTCGAGGCTGACATAGACGTTGAGGATCATGTAGGGCAGCAGGAAGTGCAGCATGCCGAGGATGACCGCGCCTTCGTTGTAGAGCATCGGCAGCGGCTCGCTGATGATGCCCAGCTTCAGCAGCGCGACATTGATGACGCCCTGTTCGCCCAGGATGTTGATCCAGGAAAAGGTGCGGATGGTGAAGCTGATCCAGAACGGCACGATGAGCAAAAGCAGCAACAGCCACTTGTGCTTGAAGGTCGTCGCCCAGATGAAATAGGCCGGGAAATAACCCAGCACCCCGCAGAGCAGCGCCGTGATGGCGCCGACCCGCAGCGTCTTTAAGAGGAAGCCGGCATAATAGCTGTCGCTCAGGAATTCGTGCCAGTTCGCCGTCGTCAGTGCGCTGGTTTCCACGCCGGCGGTGACGAAAGTGAAGAAGGTGTAGGCCGCCATCACGGCGATCGGCAGCACCAGGAAGAAGATCAGCAGCAGCAGCACCGGCGCGACCAGAAGCCATGCCAGCCGTGGATCATACAATGTCCATCGTCGTTTCATGAGCACCCGGTGCGCTTTCTTTGAAGCGCCTGTTTTGTTCCCGGGCCAAGATTGGGTGATTGATGGCCCGATGTCTACACCAGGCGATTGAGCCAGCGGACATCGGGCGCGTCGCCGGCTGCGATCGCCGCCGAAACACTGTCGGCGGACGGCATCGCAGCGGCTTCGGTAGGCGAAGCTCAGCCCTTCGCGATGCCGCGTGCGATCAGCCGTGCCAGGCGCTCGGAGAATGCCCTGGCGTCGGCCGGCTTGTCGCCGTCGAGCACGCGCGCCTCGTCGTAGAGAAGATGGGCCGCGTCGTCCTTGAAGGCCTGGTCCTCGTCGCCGAGGCCGGCCAGCGCCAGCACGCGCTCATGGCGTGGATTGATCTCCAGGATGGGCTTGGCCGCCTTGTCGAGGCGGCCGGCGGCGTTCATCAGCCGCTCGAACTGCCGGTCGGGACCATGCTCCGGAGCGACCAGGCAGACGGCGCTCTCGGTCAGGCGGTCGGAGGCCTTCACATCCGAGACGGCATCGCCAAGCGCCGATTTGACGAAGGCCAGGAAGCCGTCGACCTCGGGCGCTGCCGTCACATCCGGCTTCTTGGCGTCGTCGAGCAGCGGGATGTCGGACAGTTCGGCGACGCCTTGCGTCACCGACTTGAACGGCTTGCCGTCGAAGTCCGGCGCCATCGTCACCCAGAAACTGTCGACGGGGTCGGTCAAGAGCAGCACCTCGATGCCGCGCGCCTTGAACCCTTCGAGCTGCGGCGAGGCTTCGAGCCGGGCGCGGTCGTCGCCGGCCATGAAGAAGATCGCCTTCTGGCCTTCCTTCATCGCCGCGACATAGTCGGCAAGGCCGCGCCAGCCTTCGCCCGAGGCGGTCGAATGGAAGCGGGCGAGCTTCAGCAATTGCTCGCGCCGCTCGTAATCCTCGTAGAGCCCTTCCTTCAGGACGACGCCGAAATTCTCCCAAATCTTGGCATAGGCCTCGGCCTCGTTCTCGGCCAGCTTGGCGAGGTCGCCGAGCACGCGGTTGGTCAGGCCCTTGCGGATGGAGGCCAGCAGCGGGCTTTCCTGGATCATCTCGCGCGAGACGTTGAGCGGCAGGTCGGCGGAATCGACCAGCCCACGCACGAAGCGCAGATAGCGCGGCAGAAGGTCGGCATCGTCGGTGATGAAGACGCGGCGCACATAGAGCTTCATGCGGCCCTTGCGGTCCTGGTCGAACAGATCGAACGGCCGCGAGCCGGGCACGAAAGCGAGCACGGAGTATTCCTGCCGGCCCTCGGCGCGGAAATGGATGGTGGCGGCCGGCTCGTCATACTGGCCGGCGACGCTGCGGTAGAAATCGGTGTATTCCTCGGGCTTGATCTCGCTCTTCGGCCGCACCCAGAGTGCCGTGCCGTCGGCGATGTCGCGCGCCTCGGCGCCTGGCTTTTCGACGAGCGTGATCGGCACCGGCACATGGCCCGATTGCGACTTGGCCAGCTGCTCCAGCCGGTAGGAGCCGGTGTAGGATACGGCGTCGGCCATCAGATGCAGCACGACGCGGGTGCCTCGCTTCGGTGCGGCTTCAAGAGGGGCCGGCGCGATCTCATACGAACCCTTGCCGTCGGACGACCAGCGCCAGGCTTCCTCGCTTCCGGCGAGGCGGCTGATGACATCGACGCGGTCGGCCACCATGAAGGCGGAATAGAAGCCGACGCCGAACTGGCCGATGAGTTGCGTGTCCTCCGTGCCTGAGCCGACGCGCTCGATGAAAGCGCGCGTGCCCGAGCGGGCGATCGTGCCCAGCGCCTCGGCCATGTCGCCGCGGCTCATGCCGATGCCATTGTCCTCGACGGTGATCTCTTTGTTGTCCGGATCGGCCGAAATCGAAATGCGCGGCTTGGGATCGTCGCCCAGCAATTCGGGGTGGCTGACGGCCTCGAAACGCAGCTTCTCGCAAGCGTCGGCGGCGTTGGAGATCAGCTCGCGCAGGAATACGTCCTTATCGGAATAGACCGAGTGCACCATCATGTGCAGCAGCCGCGAAACATCCGCCTCGAATGCCCTGGTTTCCGTCGCTTTCGTGTCCGTCGTCATTCAGATTTTCCCACGCTGTTCATCCGCCCGCCGCGCCGGGCGCGTTCGGGACTTTCCTTTCAACCATTTTTTGCGATGCTGGCAACTGCGTTCAGTGTGCCAGCGCGCCGACGATATGGTGGTGGGATGCGAAGGCGACAAGGGTGAGAGCTGCACGCCGGCGGCGAAACTGCGATCTCCCCCTCGTGGGGGAGATGGCCGGCAGGCCAAAGGGGGGGCGTGAAGGAACTCGGCCTTGCCTGTTTGCTGGGCTCAGCGGTGACCGCTTCTTCCAAAGGTACAGCAATCCAACGCTATGAGACGTCGGCGGGTCAGCGCCCCCCTCTGCCCTGCCGGGCATCTCCCCCACGAGGGGGGAGATCGGCAGCGTCAGCGTCGCGCCTACTTCCCCGCCATGTGATCCGCCAGCGCCTGCGCCTGCGCAAGTAGCGCCGGGTAGGCCGGGGTATCCGGCAGGCTCTTGCCCATGCAGGCGCGGAAGTCGTTGTCGCCTTTCGTCCAGGCGGCGTTGGCGGCGTCGGATGTGTTTTCGTCGCTGTCGTCGGTGGCCTGCTTGGCGAGTTTCTGGGCGGCGGCGTCGGCGGCGGTCCACGCCGCGTCGCAGGCCGCGATCTTCGGGACGGGCGGTGTCGCGGGCGCTTCGGCGATCAGGACGCTGTTGCCCTTGACGACTGTGACGACGACCTCCTGGTCGGAGTTCGGTCCGATATCCTGTGCCCAGCCGCCGAGGCGGGCGATCGCCATGTCGGCGCCGTCAGGCTTCTTGAGCGCGAAGTCGAGCGTGCCGGTGAAGGCGGCGTCGCTGCCGATGGCCTGGGTGTAGAAGGCATCGAGCTTCAGCGCCGCGTCGAAGCTGGTGGGCAGTTTGAGATCGGCGTCCGTCTCGGCGGCGCGCGACTTAAGCCAGTGCTCGACCAGCCCGCGCGTCGAGGCTACGATGCTGGGACCATCCTCGGTGCCGTGGCGCAGCCCGTCCAGCATGCCGAAGCCGACATCGGAGGAACTGAGGCTTTCGATGTTGATCTTGCCGGCGGCCGGAAAATCCTTGACCGTGAAAGGCCCGAGCAGGGCGGAAAGCCGCTTTTCGAGATCGGCGCGGGCCTTTTCATTGGCCGCATCGAGCGTCTCCACCGGTGCGTTCGTGCTCTCCATCGCCGCGATGTCGGCAATCGCCTTGTCGCGCGCGGCTATATAATCGTCCTCGGGCGAGGCGGCGAAGGCAGCACTGCTCGCAAGGGCAAACATGACCGTCCAGACCAACCGCATGACAGAACCTTTCTTCGTGGCGGATCAACAGGCCAGGCAGCCATCGGGCAGCTTTGCGGCTATTGCGCGGCAGAAAACGCCGAGGCGAAACATCCTGAACGGGGAGGCATGGCAAGCGCTGCCATTAACCATCGATTAACTATCCGGTCGCCTTTGAATCAAATTTGATGGATACTGTTTTTAGGCCAAACGAGGCTGCTCAAGAGGCCGGGGAAGACAGTAATTGCAAGCTTGGCGCGCCACTTTCGGTCGCGCGGCAGGCTGAAATCAAAGAAGAAGCGACGGACCACCGTCGCCTTGCGGGGAGGCGTCAGCATCATTCTTGATGAGGATCGCCAGAATGAAGATCGAAGACGCAGTGACCGCTGTAACAGCCGAGGCCAACGCGCTCATGTCCTGCCTCGGCCAGCCCGTGGTCGCCTATCACGTGACGGAAATCATGCGAGAGGCCAATCTGGAACACGCCAGGCGGATGCAACTCGCCCTGATGCAGCGAAGCATCGAGGCGCTGGTCGATGACGGGCTGGAGGATATCGCCGCGGAGCGGTATGTTTCGCAGTTCCACGGTCATCTAGGCTCGACGTGGAGGCTGCTGCACGCTTCGGATGGCGTGGCGCATTGAAGGAATGGACCAGATCGTAGGGATACGGCTTGGCTCACGCCTTCTGCCTGGTCAGCCGCTCCAGCGCATCCACGATCAGGTCGCAAAACTTCGCGTGGTCCAGCTTCATCGCCACGGTGTGGCGGAAGTCGGTCTGCTCGCTCGCCGTGCCGCCGAAATGGCGCATGCCGCCCATTTTCTCGAAATTGCAGACCGTCATGCCCTTGGTCCAGCGGCCGGCGATTTCGACGCGGATGTCGGCCCTCTCGGTGATGAAGATGGTCGGGTCGATCATGGCCGCGACGCAGCAGGCGTCATGGATGGCGGGATACTCGATCTGCAGCAGGCCGCCATGCGTGGTCGCAATGAACGCCCAGATATCGAGGATGAACCTGGCCATCGGGCCGCCGACGGCGCGCACCCTGTCCTGCAGGTCCGGAGTGGCCAGCGCCTGGTGCGTGAGGTCGAGCCCCACCATGGTGACGTCCCAATCGGCGCGAAACACCACGTCGGCGGCCTCCGGGTCGGCATAGACGTTGAACTCCGCCGCCGGCGTGATGTTGCCCCGCGTAAAACTGCCGCCCATCGCGACGACCCGCTTCACCCGTTCGACGATGCGCGGGTCCTTGCGCACGGCGAGCGCGATGTTGGTGTAGGGACCGACCGGCACCAGCGTCACCGTCTTCGGCTCATGCGCCATGACTGTGTCGATGATGAAGTCGACGGCATGCCGCTTGTCGAGCGCGAACGAGGCGGGCGGCAGCACGGGGCCGTCGAGCCCGGTATCTCCGTGGATCTCGACGGCCAGCACCTGATCGATGATGAGCGGGCCGGGAGAGCCCTTCGCCACAGGCACCTTGATGCCATAGGCGGTGCACACGGAAAGCGCATTGCGCGTGGTGTTCTCGACATTGTGGTTGCCCGAAACCGTGGTGATGCCGAGGAGATCGATCTTGGGGTTGCCGGCCGCGAGCAGGATGGCGATCGCGTCGTCATGCCCGGGGTCGCAGTCCAGGATGATCTTTTCCATGGTGGGCACCTCCCTTGTCGGCCGAACTGTGGGCACAAGAGGCTGGCGCGCGCGCGCAGTCAAGGTTTTGCGCTCGACCACTCCAGAGCTCGTTTGCTCCCCGCGCGGGTCCGGACGGCCAAGCCTCTTATGGAGACCGCCCGCCGGTGCATCGCCGTTGCTGATTCAAACAGAGCCGTCTTTGCCGCATGGAGCAGGGGAAAGCTTCATTCGTTCGTTCGAATGACAACAAGCAGGGAAATAGGAGGTAGCGTCCAGGTGACGCGGCATCCCAGCGCCGTGGCTCGAACTAAGTGGAGAATACGATCGCGGTGAGGGTCGCGCCAGGTGGAGTCAAGTGATGAATCATTTGCAGGGTACCAGGTCCAAATGTCTGCGCTTTGACTTCACCTTTACCGAACGACCGCCTTCGATTTTGCTTCACGGGATATGTGGCAGCGGGCGTAACGCTGTGCTGCCCCTCGTTTCGTCACTCCTCATTTTGCTGTTTGCGTCTCCGGCAAACAGCCAGCTGGCGCCCGATGCGTCCGCAACTGCCGCGGCCAATGGCCGTTCGCCGGTCGCGGTTTCGAACCGCACCGATATCGCGAAAGACGAGGGTGAGCAGGCCTTGCGCCGCGAACTGGCCGCGGCTCGGGCCGAGTTGGCCAGGCAAGCGCAGGCCCTGAAAGCGCAACAGCAGACGGACGCAGCGCTCACGCTCAATCTGGAGACGGCGCAGCGTGCCATCGAAGATTTCAGGGCGGAAGCCAGCCTCTGGGACAGCAAGAAAGCCTCTATGCCTGAAGCGCCTCCCTCCGGGGATGGCTCCCAGGCTGCCACGAAGCAGGCGCTTGATGAGCAAAGCCATAAGGTCGGGCTGCTGGAACAGGAACTCGCCACGGCTCGTCAGACGATCGATGCTCTCAAGACAGCCGCAAATCTGTCTGTGGCGCAGCAGGCCGAGGCCGTGAAAGACCGGCAACAGGCCGACGCCGCCGCGAAGCAGGCGCTGGATGAGGAGCGCCATAAGGTCGGGCTTATGGAACAGGAACTCGCCACGGCCCGTCAGACGATCGATGCGCTCAAGGCAGGCGCAAATCTGGCCGTTGTGGACCAGGCCAAGGCCGTGAAGGACCGACAACAGGCCGATGCCTCTTCAAACCAGGCTCGCAAAGCGCTCGAACTGGAACGTCAGCGAGCAGATTCAGCCATGCGTGACCTCGACATCGCCCGCAAGGAACGCGACACCCTGAAGCAGAGCTCGATGGATTTGAGCGCGGCGCTCGAACAGGAGCGCGAAAGAGCCAACGGCCTGGCACGCAGTCTCAGCGCCGCGCGCGAGGAAATCGACAGCGCCAAGATCGACAGTATGAAGGAAAAACGTCGGACCGCGGCCGCGGTGCGTGCGCCTAAAGCAGGTGCCTCCAAGACCGCGCTCGCAAGTTCACCGTCGCGCCCGGTTGCAGCCCGTAAGCCGGGCGTGCTGAAAAAACGCAAGGTGAAGGGTCCAAAGCCGCCGCAGCCTGTCATGATGGCAACCTTCGCTCTTCCCCCCGCATTGCTGCCAACCCGCCCACTTTCGCAGTGAAAGACAGGTGAGCGAAATGCACGGCGCAGGGAGGATGACATTGAAAAAATACTTCGTGGCCGCGTTGACGATCGGCATCGCGATCGGGCCTGCCTCGGCTCTCGATGCGGGTTTAGGCGGTAAAGTCGGCGGCGTCGGGATAGGCGCCGGAGTGAGCGCCGGTTCGCAAGGCGCATCCGTAGGGGTGGGCGCGAGCGTCGGCGGTGTCGGCGGAGCAAATGTCGGCGCCTCGGTCGGCGCAGGCAACGTAGGCGTCAGTGCCGGCGGTAACGTTGGCTCCACAGGCGGAGGCCTTTCGACAGGTGTCGGCCTGGGCGCCGATCCATCCGCCGGAAACGGATCGGCGGCCGCTGCCAGCGGTTCGGCCGCCACGGCAGCCAGTGGTTCTGCCGCGACGGGCACGGGTTCTGCCGCGACGGGCACTGGATCTGCCGCGACGGCCACTGCCACGACCGCCACTGCCAGGACCGCCAGGCCATCGATCGCCCTGCCGCCCGTCCTCAGGCCTTCCAGAGCCGGCCAGGGCGACCTCACCAGGGGATATCCCTTTGCACCCCTGGAAGCACTGAAAGCGAAACCCGGCACGCCAGTCGCGGTCGTGCAAGCCTGTCGCGCGGCGATCCTGTCCGCCGCCAAGCCGCTTGGCGCCGTCCGTGTCCGCGCGGTCAGCGCAGGTGCCTTGCGTCGACGTGGGGGTGCGCTGACGGCGCCGATCCAAGTGCGAATAGACTATGCGGGACGCGGTGGCATCGAAATCCGGCAAGCGCAAGTCGGCTGTCGCCTCGATGCGGCGGGCAGGGTGATAGCGGTAAAATAGACCCGATCTGCAACAGGGCACGCGGCGCTCCGCCGGCGTCGCCCGAGTTGGACCGGCATATGCGGCCCCGCTACCCCTTCCGCTTCTCCACCTCAGCCTTCCGCAGCAAGAACCGCTGGATCTTGCCGCTCGGCGTCTTCGGCAATTCCGCGACGAAATCGATTTCGCGCGGATAGGCGTGGGCCGAAAGCCGCTTGCGGACATGTTGCGCCAGTTCCTCGGCCAGTTCCGGGCTACCCTGATAGGCGGGCGCCAGGATGACGAAGGCCTTGACGATCTCGGTGCGCTGCGGGTCGGGCACGCCGACCACCGCCGCCTCGTTGACCGCGGGATGTTCGATGAGCGCGCTTTCGACGTCGAAGGGGCCGATGCGATAGCCCGACGAGGTGATGACATCATCGGCGCGGCCGATGAAGGAGACCGAGCCGTCCGGCTCATATTCCACCGTGTCGCCGGTGCGGTAATAGCCGCCTGCGATCGCCGGCGTCTCGGCCTGGTGGTAGCCGTCGAACCAGCGCAGCGGCGAGTTGGCGATGTCGACGGCGAGGATGCCGGGCTGGTTAGGGCCGAGCTCGTTGCCTTCATGGTCCAGCACCACCATGCGATAACCCGGCATGGCAAAGCCGGCCGAGCCCGCGCGCACGGAATGCGAAAGCCCATGGTGGTTATTGACCATCATGCCGTTTTCGGTCTGGCCGTAATGGTCGTGGATAGGGGCGGCGAGATGGGCGTCGAACCAGCGGATCACTTCCGGGTTGAGCGGCTCGCCGGCGCTGCTCACCACCCGCAGCCGTCCCTTGATGCGGGCGGCAGCTTCAGGCCCTTCGGCGAGCAGCAGGCGGAAGGCGGTGGGCGAGCCGGCAAGGCTGGTGACGCCGAGCCGCTCGATGATTTCATAGGTGCTTCCGGCGGCGAAGGCGCCTTCATTGAAGGTTGTGGCGATGCCGAGCAGCAGCGGGCCTGTGATGGCGTAGTAAAGGCCATAGGCCCAGCCGGGATCGGCGATGTTCCAGAAGACGTCGTCGGGCCGCAGTCCGATCGCATCGCGCATGTAGGCGCCGAAGGCCAGCAGCGCGCTGAGCGGCACCGGCACGCCCTTGGGCAGGCCCGTCGTGCCTGAAGTCGACATCATCATGAACAGGTCGTCGCCCTTGCGCATGACGGGTTCGCAATCGGGGGAGGCAGAGGCAAGCGCGGCGCGGAAGTCGATGTCGCCCTGGGGCAAGGCATCGCCAGCACCAAGAATGGTGGCGATCGGCGGGCAGTTCTCGATCTCGTCGAGCTTGCCGCGATTGGCCGGATTGGTCACCACCAGCTTGGCGCCGCTGTAGCCGAGGCGGTGCTCGATCGCCTTCGGGCCGAAGGCGGTGAACAAGGGCTGGTAGACGGCGCCGATGCGCCAGGTGCCGAGGATGAGCACGACGAGTTCGGGAATGCGCGGCAGCATGCCGGCGACGACATCGCCGGGACCCACGCCTGCATCCTTGAGCAGGTTGGCGACGCGGCCCGACATATCGGCGAGGTCGTCGAAGCTGAACAGCCGGAGTTCGCCGCCGGCCGAGATCGCGCGCAGCGCCAGCCGGTTCTCACCGGTATGGCGGCCGCAGCATTCGACATAGGCGTTGATGCCGGTCGCCGGGTCGCCGTCAAGCCTGGCGATCTCATCCTCGATGCGAAAGCGCGCGACGGCGTCCTCGTAGCGTGGCAAGCCGGTCATGTCAGTCCTCCCTGGCGGCGCTCCATCTCCCCATGGCGCGCCTTCATCAGTCAGATTGCCTGAAATCGTGGTGATGGTCGATTGCGACGAAGGTGGACCGTGAGGCGGCAGGCATTGGCCTCGGTTGCACCGGCCTGTATCATAGCCAGGTGAATGCTGGAGAGGAGGCTCGGACGTGCGGCTGGAACGGAACCTCTGCCACTGGCGAATCTGGCTCTGCATCGCCGTATTGGCGCTTTGGCCGCGTGCTGCGTCGGCCGACGCCATTGCGCCGGAGCGCATCGCTGTCGCCTTGTCGAAGCTCGAAGCGCTCGCCCAAGGCGCCGTCGCGGGCGGCGGGGTGCCCGGTCTCGCCATCGCGGTGGTGCACGACGATGACGTGATCTTCCTGAAGGGTTTCGGCCATCGCCAGGCCGGCAAGCCGGAGGCGGTCGACGCCGACACGGTGTTCCAGATCGCCTCGCTCTCCAAGCCGGTCTCCGCCACCGTCGTGGCGGCGCTGGTCAGCGACGGGATCGTGTCCTGGGATTCGAAGATCGCCGACCTCGATCCGGCCTTCCGGCTGGCCGATCCCTATCCGACCAGCCAACTCACCGTCCGCGACCTGTTTTCGCACCGCAGTGGACTGCCCGGAACCGCCGGAGACGACCTCGAGGACATAGGCTACGACCGCGCCGAAATCCTGCATCGCCTGCGGTTCGTGCCGCCATCGTCGAGCTTCCGTGCCGGCTACTCCTACAGCAATTTCGGATTGACCGAGGGCGCCGTCGCGGCCGCCATGCCGACAGGCAAGTCCTGGGAGGAGGTCGCCGAGGAGAAGCTCTACCGACCGCTTGGCATGGCCTCGACCAGTTCCCGTCATTCGCACTTCGTCAAGCACGCCGATCGTGCCGCGCTGCACATCAAGGTCGATGGCGCCTGGGCCGCCAAGATAGAGCGCAATCCGGATGCGCAGGCGCCCGCGGGCGGCGTCAGCTCGACCGCGCGCGATCTTTCGCAATGGGTGCGCCTCATCCTCGGCAACGGGGTCTATGCCGGCAAGACGCTGATAGCGGCCGATGCGCTCGATCAGACGCATGTGCCGCTGATGACGCGCGGCAAGAACCCTGTCTCCGGTGGCGCGTCCTTCTACGGCCTCGGCTGGAATGTCGAATTCGGCCGGCATGGCTTGAGCTGGGGCCATGCGGGTGCCTTCAGCGTCGGCGCACGCACGCTGGTGACGATCTTCCCGCAGGAGAAGCTTGGCATCGTCATCATCGCCAACGCCTTCCCGACAGGCGTGCCGGAAGGGCTGTCCGACAGTTTTGCGGACCTGGTCTTCGAGGGTTCGGTCCAGAAGGACTGGGTCAAGGCATGGGACGATATCTATGCCGGAATGTTCGGCCCGGCGGTCGCGGCGGCCAAGGCCACCTATGCCGCGCCGCCATCTCCGGCAAGGCCAGCCAGGCCGGCAAGTGCCTATGCCGGCCGCTACGCCAACGACTTCTTCGGCAATGCTGTCGTGGCGAGTGCCGGAGACGGCCTTGTGCTCAAGGTCGGCCCGGCCGGCGCCCGGTCCTATTCCCTGGCGCATTACGACGGTGATCTTTTTCTGACCTTCCCCGATGCCGAGACACCGGACAGGCCAACCAGCGTGAGCTTCGTCCTCGGCCCCGACGGCAAGGGGTCGGCCATCACTATAGGCTTCCTCGACGACAATCATCTGGGCACGCTGCGGCGTGTGGGTGACTAGGGGCTGACAGGGGCAACGAGCGGCGCCCGGTCGCAGATCTTGTGCCGCAGCTCATCGTTCCAGATATACTTGCCCGATGTCGGATCGTCGCAAAGATTGATGCGATGGTTCACCGCACCGTACTGCCACAACACGATCGCGATGGACGATAGTGCCAGCGCTGGAAGCAGCCCCCACCTGACAAGCGATCGGATTTTTCTCACGGCGCATTACTGAGGTGGACTTTACGAAAACGGTGTCCATTTTGCTCCTGCATTGCGGACGCTACGCGGAGCTAGATTGCATTCCCGGGGCCTTGGGTGCCGGTCCGAATAGGTTTGAAATGTCCGCTACCGGTCCCCAATCGTATCACGCGGAGCGGCACATCATGGACCACTTGAATCTGCTGCAAAAATCGCTGCGTGTGGCAGGCTAATTGGCTGGGGCAACAGCGATCTAACCGAGACTCTCGGCTCCGCACTGCGCCGGGTTGCTCCAGAAGGCTCCGGCATAGCGACCCATCGCGCCAAGTTGCGCGGCGAGCATGTGATATCCTTGGTGAACGGTGGCTCCTTGGTCTTTAGCGATCTGCAGGAGTTCTGTTTCGGCCGGGTTCATCATTGCTTCATTGTCGCCTCTGACAGGCATTGTCTAATTTTGCTTGATGCCATGCGGACGACTGCTTTTGCCATTCAATAGCAGACCGACCGCTTCCAGCCCATTTCAGACATTCGGTCTCAAGCGCACAGCTCCAACGGCCGACGGATTCCAACTGCCGGTGGCGCTATAGTTTGGCTAATTGGTCATGCCGCAGGCAAATCTTGCCGCGGATGGTCAATCATCCGGGTTCTTCGACATACGGTTGGTTCATCTCGGTCAGATGATGCGGAAGAAGGAGCCGTCATGCCGACATGAGCGATTCAATCTACCTGTCGCTACACCGAAATGTGGCTCGACCTTCGGCCCACTCACCTGGAATCAGTTCGGCATCCCGATTATAGCGCGCACAATGGGTTTGCGCCTTTCCGGCGACGGCCTGCATCCCGTCTGCCGTGACGTTCAGATAAGTGATGCTACGCGGAGTGGCTGCCAACTCCTTTGTTTGGCAACCACTAAGGCAAAGCCAACAACAACGAACCATGCCAATTGTTGGGTGCGAGCGCCTGTCTCCGTTTCGGTTCCAAGGATGTGCATTGGATCGTTTCTGCTGTTGTAAGCGTCGACCACGCGCTCAGCGCTGCGCTCACAGTGTGAGCGGCGGCAGCGCTCCATGGGCAAACTCGCAATCGAGGTTCCAAATCCCGGCGTTCTGGCGTACGCGCAAAAATGTCGCGCCGTCGCCAGCGGGTGGCGGTATCGCGTTGACGACGCACTTGTAGGTGGATGCGCCGTCCACGATATCGAACGTCTCGCTCATGACGATGTCCGCGTCGATACTGTTTGCAAACGGAAAGGGAGCGTATAGCGCGGCGGTGTGTACGGAATGCACGCGGGTGATTGAGTTGCCGGAGGCATCAAGCAGGTCCACGGTGGCGACATAGCCCCGATGTTCGTCGCCCGACAGAAACACTACGTGATCAATTTTGTTGACGGCGATATGAGCGAGCACCTCGCGCAGCGTGTTCGGATATCCGTCCCAGCCGTCGGAATGTATCGCACTCAGATTTGAGGGGTCGAGGCGTTCATCACGTTGCACCGCGCGCCGATGACGCGGGAGCAGCATGGCCGACGACACGACGAACTTCGGCACGAAATGGGACCCAGACTTTCGCAGCAGCCAACGTTTGAGTTCGCGCATGGTCCCCGGTGCAAACAACTCGGCACTCGCCAGACTCCCGACCCTGCGATGGGACCGTTCCGTACGTGTGTCGAGCATGAAGAAGTCAAAGCCATCGAATTTGAAGGTCCTTCTCCTGAACATTCCACGCTGGTATTTCCAATACGCCTTTAGGCCTAATGTTTTCTTCTCTTTGTTCTCGTTGTCGTCGGGGATCGCCTCCCAGTTGTCGTCGATCTCGTGGTCGTCGAGCAACATGAACGACGGAATCCGGCGCAATGCGTTGCGCACGTTCCGGTTTCGCAACCACGCCTCATAAGGCAGACGATATCGATCATCATGCGAACGCGGATCGTAGAGCCCAGCGGTCGGGTCGACATACACCTGGTCGCCTGCGAATACGGCAAACCGCGGCTTGATCCCCCCGCTCGCCTCGAGCCGCGCGACTATCTCGCCATAGGAACGGTATGCCACAGGCTCATCGATGAACCCAGCGGGATACTGGCACGATGCGAGCAAGAAACTTGTCCCGCCCGGTACGGGGGTTGGAGGCGGATACTGCGGCGGATCGTATGGGATAACGCCGTCCATGAGGTCGCGATCCTGCTCTATCAAGCGTGGGAGTGCGGCCACCCCGGTCGGCGTCTTCACCTCGAACCGCAGTGACGTCATAGTCCCGGGCGTGACCCCCGGCTGCAACGTAACGTCACGAGTGCCGTTGTTCTTGGAGTAGCCTTTCGACCGTGCGCTGAGTGGCTCGAGCAGCCGCGATGCGGCGTCCGCGATTATCTTGAATTGCGCGAACGTCTCCTTGCCTCCGACTATCCCGTCCTCAACAAATTTCTTCGGATCGAGCCGAAGGACAGTTTCGTCCACCGCGATGGCTCGGAAGTAACCGTCTGGTAACCCAACCTCGAGGGGCGGCAATACCTTGGGGTCGGGATAGGCGAGCAGCACGAGAAGCGCGTTGCCGGGATGAGCCGCGTCGTAGTTCGGCATCAGGGTCGGCAACGGAACTTCGAACGCGGCCCATCTATTAGCCGCTAGCTTCGGCGACTTGTAGACCACTATATGGTTGACGATGTAATTCTGTTCCCAGGGTGCGACCGGGTTATCTGGCCGCAGAATTTGGCCGCCGACAAGTTGGATGCGCAGCATCAGTGCAGCCACGGGTGCTCGAAGCGACGGCATCGCCCCGACCCGCACCACGAGCGCCGGCGTTTGCGGCCGCTCCTCGGTGATGATTGGCCCTATCCACGGGGGATATGCCGTCATCTCCGTGTCAGGTTGGACCTGGCGAGCGGGGCTAGGGTCGTCCAGGAATTGCTCGATCTCCCGGAACGTGGCGTGCCTTGTCGTGCCGACCAGCGCATCCTGATGCCCGGCCCCCGGATTGATCCACGACCGGCGGTAGTCGCGCCCGGCGTCATCGAGGATCTGCGACATGCGGTCCAACGTCGATACGTGCGACAACCCGTTCTCCGCACCGTGCACGCTAAATGTCGGAAAATTCCAGTGCTCAACAAATGTCTCGCGTGAGACGAGCTGGTTCTGGCCTCTGAAATTCGTCATCATCGAGTAGCGCGCGAAATGCAGTGCCGTCGACACGGTCCTCAAGCTTAGCGCGCCGAAATGCTCATCGATGTAGCGCAGCATCTCTGGTTCCATGTTGGCTACGTTGAAGTCCCGGCCGTAAAGCGCGTCCATGCGATGCCGCGTCCGAGTCCAAGGTGTACGTTTCCACGGCCAGAGTGGATTCTCGATTTCGAACTCCCCGACGGGATAGGGCATCGTTGAGAGCACCCGATCCAAGAGGTCATCGGCAAGCGTCGGATTCTTGGGATTGAATTCATAAGTGTCAGGTAGGAAATCGATCAGATACCGTACCACATAGGCGCGGAAGACGTTTGCCGGTGAGAAGACGACGAGCGGCCCGACCTGCGTGAACGCTGCTCGATGAACCAGATTATCGATCTTGCCTCCGAGCACAGCGATGCTGAACACGATGGTCCCCATGCAGTGCGCGACGACGTCGACCTTGTGGTCGAAAGACTCGCCGGCTGCCTTCACTATCACTTTCCGTACGTCTTGGTTGCCTATCTGGTCGAAGCTCCACGCGTCCTTTGCGGTGCGATGGACAGGGCTGGTCCTGAGATCGGCGACCCATACGTCGCGTCCACTTTTCCAAAGATGGCTCGCAAAATTCGGGTTCACCGCGTGATGAGCAAATGTGGTGCCCCCGGCGCTGTAGCCATGCAGCATCACGACCGGCCTTTTTTTGGTGCCGGGATGCGGATAACGCGTGACCAGCACTTTGCCCCGAGTAGGCTTGCCACCGATGTCCGGCTTCCTTGACCCGATCGGTATATCGATGATCTGCGCCTGGACTGAGCCAACCCCCGGGAGTTGCAGATTGGTGGGCGGCCGGAAATCGACGACGTCGTTTGCTGGGTCGACGTCCTTGTCGGGCGATCGAAAGCTCCAGATATGCTGGCCAAGCAGCAATCGCACGAAGTAACCTAGGAAAGTGGCAAGCTCGCCGATTGTGGCGACGCCGTCGCGCTGTCGCGTTACCCGAAACAGCGGCACGCCGATGCGGGCGAGATAACCCACGTCGAGTTTCAGCACGCAGTCGGCGGTGCTGCTCAGCCCAGGGAAACGTTCCAGCGAGACCTCCATGAGCTGGCGCCACGGATTGCAGCACCTCTCATAGGTGAAGGTTTTGGTGCCGACGATACGGTCGCCGGACAGTAGCAATTTGGCGTGCGCATCTGGTGGGCCGATCCTGAGATCGTACACGAGTGCTCGGATCTCGCCGGAACGGCTGGCGATCGCAAGGCCCGACTTAACGCGACTGAATAATCCTGGGCGGGATCCTGGGCCGACGTCATCGCCGACAATTGCCTGGTAGATATCGCGCAGGCCTCGATTCAGAACCCATGCCTTGCCCGCGCGCCACATGCGACCCAACACCCAGGTCTTCTGGCGCTCAAGCACCTTCAGGGTGCCCGTGAGTGGCGCGCTGAATTCAGCGATAGCTTCGAGTTTCTGTTCCCTTAGGCCTGCCGGATCCCAGCTCTTCTCGAGCAGATCCCAATCGGTTTGCGGGAACATGCGTATCATGCTGCGGGACAACAGCTCCGACTGGTCCGTGGCAACGTTCAACGTGGGGTCACCGCCATTGCTCGGCGTCAGATCGGCGAGCGCCGTGGGCCCAAAGCGCAGCGTCAATTCGACTACATACTCACGGTTTTCCCCATTCTTCAGCTTCACGCGCAAAGGGCCAACAAGCCGCTCGACGATTTCGACTTCCGTCCGGGGTGGTAGCGCCGGAGCATCGGTCGAGCGAAACACCGGTCGGGCCAGCGGTGCGCCGGCTACGGCGCGTCGTCCCAAGTCGTAGCCCCAGTCTTTGGCGAGCTTCTCAGCGGCGCGCAACGCAATCGCTGAGATGGTAAGTGCGGGATTGGTTCCGAGCGCGGTAGGGACGATCGAACCGTCAAGCACCACCAGACCGTCGTGGACGGCGCTTGTATTGTTCGTCGAGAACACCCGGCCGAGATGATCTACGACGCCCATCGCCCCAGTGTCGGCCATGGTGCAGCCGCCGAGCGGATGAACGGTTGTCAACGGCCCTCGTTTTTCCTGGAGAAGCCAAGTATGTTTTGACGGCAGTAGCTTCCAGAGAGGGTTCGCTATGACGCGTCCGCCCGAGTTCTTGGTGAGACCGGCGATCACCTCGATCTGCTTGTCGAAGACGGGCAGGTTCGGCAGCGTGCTCCAACGCATTCGCGCGATGCCGTCGCGGTCGCGGTCGGCAGGCGCCGCACCGTCCCTGTCGGCAATCCGAGCAGGCTCGAGTTCGATCGTACCAGCCGCTCCGTCGTCGGACATCACGGCGTAGAGCGCAGAACGCTCGATGCGTTGGTCCGACACGACATAGGCATCGTCTTTTGGGAAGCCTTGCTGGTGGGTTGACCAGTCGATCTCGTCGAGGGTGTGCAAGGTATTGACCGTCGCAAAAATTTCCGCGAATGCGATGCGAAGGGACGCCGGGACTGACATCTCCTCGATGAGAACGCCCGCTTCCTCGCGCAGGTCGATGATGCCCGTGATCGTCGGGCCGATCGCACGTTTGGATGGCTGGGTGGCATCGTTGGCTACGGTGTTGACGGATGCCCTGGTGCCATAGTCGGCGATCAGCATGTCACCGTTGGTCGAGCATCGCTTGCCGAGTTGCGCGCTCGAGAGCGGCAGGCCGATGATCTGCGATCGAAGCATTATCTCGGTGGATCCCAGCGTGCCTGCCGCCAACACCACCTTACCTGCCCGAACCCGCAATACGTCGCCGTCACGAGCACGAAGCGCGGCGTTGGTATGGACGCTGTTGACGATCCAGCCGGTCGTGCCGTCCTTCTCGATGCTTAGCACCGTCGCGCCGCTAAATATTTCTGCGCCTCTCTGCTGGGCACGCACGAGCAGATTGACATCGAGCGAGTTCTTTGCGCCGAAATTGCAGCCCGTTGCACAATCACCGCAACGCAGGCATTGGCTGAGTTTGACGTTGCCCGAGCTTTTAGTGTTGTTGGCCATCGCGACGGTGATCGCCGCTGGTCGGAAATTGTTGCGCGGCGCAATATCTCTGATTGATGTAAATTTTTGCGGCGCACCATCGACGTGGCTCTCGATTGTGTTCCGTGCACCATTTATGCTCCCGCCAAGCATGTCCGCCGCGCGCTTGAAGAATGACTTCCAGTCGGGCAAGCTCGCAAGTTGGCTCGGCCACCCCGTCTGGAATACCTTCTGCAAGGGGATTTCCATCACACCGGCATTGATCAGCGAGCCGCCGCCGATTCCACTGGCAACGACCGTTGTCACCTCAGGTCCAAGCCTGACGTCGAAGAGACCTTCCTTGTTTTTCTCGTGCCGAATGTGGCCTGGCAGTTCACCCAGACCGGTGGGGAACGAACCCGGCAAGTATTCCTTGCCGCGCTCCAGCACGCCCACGGTAACTGGTACTCCGTTCTTACGGCGGCCTGCAAATGTGGCCGCAGCGATCGCACCGCCGTAACCGCTGCCAATGATCAGGACGTCGAAGTGCTGGACCGCAGGGGTCTTTCGGACGCGATCGATGAGATGCTCAAAACCCTGAGAGATCCAAGCCGTTCGCGAGTTCGTGTCGAGCCCCGCGTCCCTCATCACAATCTCCCGGCGGCTATGTGCGAGCCATCACGAAGCGGTGAGAGGTTGAAGAAGCCTGCGTCCCCTATCTGCGGGAGGTCATCCGCCAATAAGTCGAAGTGGCACGAAACCCAGACCATTGCACACCCGACGGGTGCGAGAAAGTCGATCGGCATGGACGTTTGCCCCCTCAACGACCGCCAAATCATATATGAAAATTGGTGTATTGGCAGGAGGTAAAGTGGCGTATCGTAAATACGAGTTGGTTTGCTATTTGCGTCGAGTTATTCGGCGTCCGTGTCAAATTTGTCTGTACAACTATAGGTAGGAGGTCATGGGGGGTAGTTGTGAGCTACTTGGGAGTTTGCTGCCATTAAAGCTCCTTGCTAGAATTCACGGCACGTCTGGAGATCGCCCTGCCGCCATTGAATTTCCAGCTGTCGTGATGTTTGTTGATGTATCCCGATATACGGCCTTGGTCGAACAGCTGGCACGGCGCGGACAAGAAGGACTTGAAAAAATCCCGAGGCTGCTGAGCCTATCCTATGCCCGATGCGCTGAGCAAATCCTCGATCGTGGCGGTGAAGTGCTTTACTTTGCGGGGGACTCTCTCCTGGCATATTGGGCGGCTGACTCCGACAACCTTGGAGCTGCCGCCCAGGCCGCAGCCGCCTGCGCCGAAGCAATCTGCCGTGATCGCAACGACCGGCCAGACATCTCGACGAGCCAAATTGCTCCGGCCCTACACGTTGGCGTGGGCGCCGGCACACTCTGGGCTGCTTCGTTGGGTGGCCAGCCGGTCTGGAATCTGGTCGCCGGCGGTGATGCCGTCGCTCTGGCTGCAAAATCACAAGCGCTTGCGGGCCGCTGGGAATACGTGCTCTCTGAAAGCGCAATGAAAGCGATCGTTGACGGGGTTGCGGGTCACCAGCAAGTCGGCTTGAAAGCGTCATCGGACCTGCTACGTCCCCAATGGTTGGCGGAGTTCCTGCCTCCACAATTGCAAGATGTGTTGCTTGTTCACGAGCAAAGCGCGAGAATCGCGCTTAACGTTTCTGCGATCGAGATCGATGAAGATCGCCGTTTGGACGCCCGTTTGGATGCACTGGCAGAGATCAGACCCGTTTCCGTACTTTTCGCCCGCATAGTAGGGCTAGATCATCACGATCCGCTTGCGTTGTCCCGTCATCAGACGCTGTGTGTATCACTCCAAGAGATCCTGAGAGGGCGAGGCGGACCGCCTGGTGAGTTGCTTTTCGACGACAAAGGCCTGGTATTCATGGCCGCATTCGGTGCGCGGGGTGCGTTTCACCGTGACGACCCACAGCGTGCCGTCGATGCCGCCCGCGCCATAAGCGTCACCGTTTCGCGATTGGGACTCTCCGTCTCGGTCGGCGTGGCGACAGGCGATGCGTTGTTTCGCGTCGTGGGCAGCTTGCGAAGGCGGCAACTTATGGTCTTCGGCCCGCCGGTCAATCGCGCGGCGCGACTGATGACGGCGGTCTTTGGGGATGTCCTCTGCGACGCACCGACCGAACGGGCGAGCAGGGCGACATTCTCTTTCGAGAAGCGTGGTGCGTTTCAGTTGGAGGGACTTGGGGATATGGCGCCCGTGTTCCGTCCATTGGAGCCCCATTTGCCGGCGCTACTTCCTACGACGCTCATTGGCCGCCACAGTGAACTGGAATTTCTTAGGAGTGCGTTCGAAGAAGCACGCGCCGGCACGACCCGTCTGGTGGCGGTGGTTGGTGAGCCAGGCATCGGGAAAAGCGCACTGGTGAGTGCGTGGTCCGATGAATTGCGTTCGACCGGCACTATGGTTTCGGTGGCACGCGCCGAGCGGGATGATCGACGTACCTCTCTGCTGACGTGGCGGCGTGTACTGGAATCCGTTCTTGGCTTGCCTGCCGACAGCAGTGGCGTCGATGTGCTTGAGAGCCTCATCGCAAGTGTCCAAGGTAATTCGTCAATTCTTGGGCGAGTGCCCTTGCTCGGGGACATGTTGGCCGTCGAGATCGCCCAGAATGAAGGAACTCGGCACCTAGAGGGCGCTCATCGTGCTGATGCTACGATGCGCCTCTTGGGCGATATCATAGGCGAATTGGCGCCACGCCCCTTGGCATTGGTGCTTGAGGATAGTCAGTGGCTCGATTCTGCGTCGTGGCGCCTCGTTGAGTGGGTTCTCGGATCACTATCTTCATTGCTTATTATCCTATGCCTGCGCGCCGAGGAGGTTCCGGAGGAGTTCAAAAATCTGCACCGACGGACCCAGGCGGCGCGGAAGAGCGCAACTAGATCGGGAGCCGACGATCCCTCACTCTTCTGTCGCATTCTGGAACTTGAGGAACTCAGTGAAGGATCGATCTCCCAGTTGGCTGCTCGTACATTGGGGGCCGTGCCCCCAGACGAGGAGCTGGCGCGACGGGTCTCGGCGCTGGCCAGCGGCAACCCTTTTTTCGCTGAGGAAATCGCGCTGACATTGAAGAGCGAGGGACTGATCGCCATGCGCGATGGTTTCTGGCGTCCGATCCGTCCACTCGACGGCCTTCGATATTTCGAGGGTGTCGAACGGGTCATACGAGAGCGCGTCGATCGCTTGGATACTGTTGGCCAGGACGTAATCAAGGCCGCAGCGGTAGTAGGGCGTTCGTTCACCAGCGAGGCACTCGAGGTATTGCTTAAGGATGTCTTGCGTCCCGACGCCGTGGGTGCTGCCGTTGAATCTCTTGTGGCCGCGCATTTGGTGCGCCGGGGGAATGTGGAAGGGAACTACGAATTTCGGCACGATCAGACCAGAGACGTCGTCTATGGTTCGATCCCAGGCGATCTGCGGCACAAGCTGCACGGAGCCTTGGCTAGCTGGATCGAATCAAGTCCGGGAGATTCCCTAGGAGCGGACACTGCAGTTCTCGTTCAACACTTTGAGGCCGCCGGCAATGACGAGAAGGCAGTCAAATATGCCGATTTGGCAGCAACGAAGGCGTTACAGACTGGTGCGTTTCGAGAGGTGGCCGCATTTCTTGACATCTGCTTGGCACACGAACCAAAGCAGCCGACTTGGAGCGTTGAACAGAAACTACAGGCGGTACGTTGGCGTAGGCAACTCGCCGAGGCGCATTATAGCCGTGGCGACATTCACGCTCAGGGGATTGCTGTAAGGCGCGCGCTCCGAGTGGCAGGTGAGCCGGTTCTTCGGTCACCTACAACGATTTTGATCCGTCTGCTCTGGCGTGGCTTGCGGCTCGCCTTCCAACAAGCCTACCCCCCATCGCCAAGATGGGTCCAGCGGGATGATCTGCGCTTTTGGGAGCGAGAACTGGCTCGATGCTTGAACCAAGCGGCGATGGTCGACTATTTCGAGCTTCGCTTTTCGCTGGGGATGTACAATCTCGTTGGGGCTGTAACACACGCGGAGCGCACCGGGTTCTCCGTAGAGATGGCAGTCGCGTCCGCGCAACTAGCGTGTGGGCTCGGCATTTTGGGTTGGCGGAACGCGTGCGAACACTTCATGGAAAGGGCAGAACGGGTCGCGCTCGCGCTCGCCGATCCAGCAGTCCATGCCCATGTTTGCAACCTCGACGCGCTCTGGCACCTTGGGCGCTGTGAATGGTCGGTGGTCGATCGCCGCCTCGATCAGTCGCAAGAGTTGTGTCTAAGGGCCGGAGATCAACTGAGTTGGTGCAACGCACAAGGAATGCGCTTCTGGTCATTGTATTATCGCGGCGATCGGAGTGCATTGGAGCATACCTCCCTTGCGCTACTATCGCGCGCGCAGAACGCCGGAAACATCCAGCAAGAAATCTGGGCGCTCCGATGCAAGGCGCTGTGCGTGCTCCATATGGATAACCCTCGTGAAGCGATCGACATCCTTCGACTAATAACGTCCGCGATGCTCGGCTCGGTCGATCTCGCCGCGCAGATCTCGACCAAAGGAGCACTTGCACTTGCCCTCGCGCGTGCCGGTCTGCATGCCGAAAGTATCCAGGCCGCGGTCGAAACACTGCGCTTGTTGCGCGTGATGCGTCGACCGTCTTCCCACAGCACATTGGTTGGCATTTCAGGAGTTTCCGAACTGCTTTTACGTGGCCGTGAAGCTGGGCTCTCGCGCGAGTACGACCAATGGAGCGAATGGGAATGCCAAGCGCTGCATGAGCTTAAACGCTACAGTCGTGTATTTCCAGTCGGCGTTCCACAATACGGTCTTTGGACCGGCGTCGCGCAGTGGTTGGATGGCCGCCACGCCCTCGCCGTCTCTACTTGGAAACAAGCACTGGCAGCGGCTGGGCGGTTGTCCCTACGACAAGACGAATCGATGATTGCCGCAGAGTTGAGACGCCGGCAATAGTGAGGCGAGCTCAAAGGCACACATCCATCATTGTGGCAAATTCTCGCGGACTTGCTCCTGACCAGAAAGGGCGTAGCGGGTCTCTTGAGCCCCCAGCGTGGTTGGATTGCCCGGAGTGCGAGCAAACGGCGCTCCGACATTCAGTCAGCGTATCCTTTGCCCATTGGTTGGCAGCTTTAATGTGAAGGCGGACATCGCTGGCGCCGACCCCATGCGCGGCATCGCGGCATAACGATATTGCAGATTACATTTGTCAGGGTGGAGAGTTGGTCAGTGTCACAGCGGTCCTGTAGGTCAGCAAGCGCTTTCGGATCCAGAGAGCCGTTTGCGATTACCAGTCGTGTCGGCGGTCGCAGTCAGTGGCCTTGATCCGACAGTCGGGGGCAGCAACAGCAATGCTGACGCCGAAACGTTTCCGAAAACTTCCGAAAAGTCTAGTATGCCCAAATGCAGGGGACTCGCATCGCTTTCGGTCCGTTCGTACTCGATCCCGACATCGGTACGCTTCTTAGAGAAGAAACCCCGATAGCTGTTGGGCATCGTGGGCTGACCCTGCTTGCTGCGCTTACGGCACGGCCCGGAGAGATACTGACCAAGGCCGAACTGATGGATGCTGCCTGGCCAGGCACCGCCGTTGAGGAAGGCAACCTTACCGTTCAAATCGCGACACTCAGAAAGGCCCTCGGTCCGGCTGATAACGGCGGCGAGTGGATCGCCACGGTGCCTCGCGTCGGCTACCGCTTCACCGGGACCGTCGAGCCGGTGGCGAGCTCATTCCGCAGGCCTACACCACCGTCCGGCAAGCCGTCGATTGCGGTGCTGCCTTTTGCCAACTTGAGTGGCGATCAGGACCAGCAGTATCTCAGCGACGGCATAACCGAGGACATAATTACGGAGCTGGCCAGGTTCCGGTCCCTACTCGTCATCGCGCGCAATTCATCCTTTCAGTTTCGCCATCCGACATTGGACGTTGCCGAAGTCCATCGCAAACTAGGCGTTCGTTACCTCGTCGAAGGCAGCATACGAAAGCTCGGTGATCGCATTCGGATCAACACACAGTTGATTGATGCCGCCGCCGGCACTCACCTGTGGGCTCAACGGTACGATCGGGCCCTCGACGACATCTTCGCATTGCAAGACGAGCTTGCGGCTCTCATCGCCTCGATGGTCGAAGGCCAAGCGGAGGCCGATTCTGCGAGCCGGACGAGACGCAAGCCTCCGGCCGATTGGGATGCGTACGACTACTACCTGCAGGGGCGCGCACACTTCTACCGATATGAATTGGATAAGTCCGAGCCTCTCTTCGTCCGGTGCATCGAGCTAGATTCGACGTTCGCTCAAGGCCATGCCTTCCTCGCGCAAGCCCTCGTCGGCAGATTTTGGTACGACAACGATCCCCGGACGCTACAGAAGGCCTGGGACTCGGCACAAACGGCGCTCGCTCTCGACAGGAGCGATGGCGTCTGTCACCAGAGCATGGGGCTGGTGCTTATACACATGCGCCAACATGGCGATGCGGGAGTGCATTTCGAGCGCGCGCGCTCGTTGAATCCGTTAGACGTGAACATAGCAGGGGACTACGCAAGCTGGCTCAACTACGGCGGACAGGCCGAGACGGCGCTGAGCGTGCTCGAAGCTGCGCTCCTGCGCGACCCGTTACCTCCGATATGGTTCTGGGAGGTGAAGGGCAGCTCCCTGTTCCTGCTAGGACGGTATTCGGAAGCCGTCGGTTCGTATCAGAAGGCCGGTGACCAATTCTTCATTCACGCCTTCCTCGCGGCGTCGTACGCACATTTGGGCGAGATGGAGAAGGCGCGCGCTGAAGTCGAGAGCGCACTAACGAGGAAATACGACCTGACTGTCCGGCTGATGTCAGGTCTCCCGTTCGCCGACCAAGTCGCCCTCGAGCTGTTCATGTCAGGCTTCAGAAAAGCTGGTCTTCCCGGGTGAAGGCACCAGCTAGCCGAGGCGACGGATTTGACCACAAATGGCCTACTTCACTGGTGGGGCCGTGATCGGCGATGCGCCTCATCCTTGCCGTTCCCGGGCGCCGGCCGAAGGTGTTCGTCCTTCTATTCCAGATACGGTGTCAGCACATCTTCGATCCATTTCATGAATGCGCGGACTCGACGCGACAGGTTGCTGCGATGTGCCACGACGAGGGACACGGCGAGCGCTCGGCGACGAAAATCGGGTATGATCTCCACCAGCGCTCGACTCTCCAAGTATTGGCCAACCCCCAAGAGTGGAGCCTGAATCAGGCCAAGGCCGGCGAGGGCGGCGGCTTCGTAGGTCTGAGCGCTGTTGACGTGTAGCGCACCTGGCAACTGAAGCGTCGCGTAGCTGTCGCCGTCCGGATACTCCCATCCATGGGGTCTTGCGCCCAGCATCGTCGAAAAATGAATTGTCCGATATTCCTGACGCTGGAGATCCTCCAGCGATCGAGGGACGCCATAGCGCGCCAGATAGGCGGGACTGGCAGCGTTGACCATGCGCAACAGGCCCAGCGGGCGGGCAATCAGCGTCTCGTCCCGTATAGGGCCGGAAGCGTTCGAGCAATTCGGCATCCCGAAGGGCCGCTCCGGACCTGCCGAAGAAATGTTTGAGGCCGTGAATGCAGGTTGGATGGACCTCGGCATTGCGGGTACGGAGCACGTAGCGGGGACGACCTCTGCGCGCGATGTATTCGAGGCTGCACGGAACGCCGCGAAGGCGTAAGCCCGGGATGGATCAGGCATGACACGGAGACTTCCCGCGCCTGCGTCGGACGCGTCGCGGGAAGCGCTCAACAGTCAAGCTAGCGCGAGGCGGCTTCCATTCCCGCCTGCCGACCACAATGCGCCGCATTTCGCGGCCCTCAAGAATGCCTAGCGATCGGGGTTTCTCTCGTCCGCTTCGCACAATCGATGTAGTCAGGATGCCTAAACGTCCACTTCTGACTATTCCCAGCGTAAAGCTGCCAGACCGCATCCGGTCCAAACAGAACGCTCTGTTTCTTCTACATCGGGCTTGAGATTTTTCCCCTAGGTATCGACGGCGCACGGGGCTAGCATAGGGATCACTGGGGGTGTGCGATGACAGCTGTCTCGATACGCCGGGCGGACTTCATGATGGTCCTGGCTTATGCCTCGGACCTCGCCACTGGCCATTCTCGCGACTTCGCGCTGAAATCCTGCGTGCTTGCAATGCGGATCGCCGACCTTGCGGGTGTTTCCGATGAGGTTCGGCGCAACGCCTACCATCAGTCGATGCTGCGCTATGTCGGCTGCAATGCCGACACGGACCTTCTGTCGGCCACGTTCGGCGACGAGATCGCCCTGCGCCAGGATCTTGTCGGTCTCGACATGGGCAATCGTGCGGAACTGGGCAGGGTCTTCGTGCAGGCCTTCAAGCGGTTCTACTACGATCTCGAGCCTGACGCGCAGGGCAGGGCGATCGAGGCCGCGATGTCGCAGGCGCTCGCGGTGGCGCGCCCGGTGCTCACCGCGCATTGCGAGGTCGCGCAACGGATCGGCGAGCGGCTCGGCCTGTCCGACGAGATCCGGCGCAATCTCGGGCAGATCTACGAACGCTGGGACGGCAAGGGCCTGCCGCGCGGGCTGAGTGGCGAGGATGTCCTGCCCGCCGTGCGCCTGATCACATTGGCGCAGGATGCGATTGCGCTCAGCGATGCCGTCGGCATCGACGGGATGGCCGAAACCGTCGCCAGCCGCGGCGATGGTCCATACGAAGCGGATCTGGCCCGGCTCGTCTCGGCCAACGCGGCGGTCCTGATGGAGGGCATCGGCGCGACGGTCGACCGCGAAACCATCCTGGCGCTCGAGCCGGATCCGCCGGTGACGCTGGACGAGGGGGCTTGCGATGAGGCGTTCCTGGCCATAGCCGACATGATCGACATGCGCATGCCGTTTACGCAGGGCCATTCGAGGATGGTGTCGGAACTGGCCATGGGTGCGGGCAAACGGATCGGGCTGCCCGACCTTGACGTTCGCGCGCTGCGCTGGTCGGGCTGCATCCACGACATTGGCGAACTGGTGGTGCCGGTGGCGACCTGGATGCGCAACGGTCCGCTGTCGGTGCGCGAACGCGACGCCGCACAACTGCACGCCTATTACGGCGAGCGGGCCCTGGCCTCGTTCGGTCGCGAGGGCGAGGCGATGGCCGCGCTCGTGCTTCGCCATCACGAGCGCCTGGATGGCTCCGGCTATCACCGCAAGGTCGGCGGCTCGGACCTGTCCCCGGCGGCAAGGATCCTGGCCGCTGCCGAAGCCTTCCAGACGTCGCGAGAAGAACGTCCGCACCGCAAGGCGCTGTCCAGCGAGGCGGCCGCGGCGCAGCTGCGCGCCGCCGTGCGTGACGGCTGTATCTGCCCCGACGCCGCCGAGGCCGTATTGTCCTTCGCCGGGCAGCCATCGCGGCGAGCCGTGCCGCAAGCGCTGGCCGGCATGACGCCGCGCGAGATCGAGGTGCTGCGCCTGATCGCCGCCGGGCTCACGGCGAAGGAAGTGGCCAAAAAGTTGGATATCTCGCCCAAGACCGCGGACCACCATATTCAAAGCGTCTATTCCAAGATCGGCGTGACCACCCGTGCCGCGGCCGCGCTCTACGCGGTCGAGCACGGCCTTGTCCGACCAGGCGAAACGCAAGCATAGGGAATCCACCCCATGTGCGCCCGCTCCGGGGCGCGCATCGTAGTCCTGTCGACGGTTCAATGGTGACCGCGACCGACAGGAGGAAATCAGATGCTTCTCGCAACCACCAAAGTGGCTGATATCGACCACTTCATCCGTATCTTTTCGACCAAGGGCGCAGACAAGCGCCGGCTGCACGGCTCGAACGGCGCGACCGTCTTCCGCGACCCCAGCGAGCCCGACCGCGTCTGGGCGATCTTCGACTGGGACGCCGAGGGCTGGAAGAATTTCGTGTCCGATCCGGAGGTGCCAGCGATCCTGCAGGAAGCCGGCCATGTCGGCAAGCCGCAGGCGGCGCTGCTGCTCGGCCACTACGAGGCCTGAAGCCCCGCATTGAGCGCCGCCTGCCGCTCGGCGGCGGCGCGTGCCCGACGAACCCCAGATTTGGAGAAATCAAATGGATCCGAAACCCATCAAGATCGGTCTTATCGCCGAACTCACCGGCCCATTGTCTTTCATGGGCCTTGCAAATGCGAACCTCACCACCATGCTTGTCGACGACATCAACGCCAAAGGCGGCCTCCTCGGCCGGCCAGTGGAACTCGTCATCGAGGATGGCGAGACCACAGACAGCGTTGCCAAGGCAAAGGCCGCGAAACTCGTCGACGTCGACAAGGTCGACGTGGTCGTCGGCGGCATCTACAGTTCGACCCGCCTGGCCATCAAGAGCGAGGCGGTCACCCGGGGCAGGACGCTCTACATCTACACCGAGCAGTATGAGGGACAGGAAAACGATCCCCTGATCTTCTGCACCGGGCCTGTGCCCGCCCAGCAGGTCGAGCCGCTGATACCATGGCTCATGAACAGCACCGGCGCGAAACGGTTCTATTTGCCGTCGGCCGATTACATCTGGCCCCATTTGCTGAACAAGGCGGCGAGCCGGGCGGTGCGCGCCAATGGCGGCGAGATCGTCGGCGAGGAGTATTTTCCGCTGGACACCGTCGATTTCCGGCGGACGGTGCAGCAGATCATGGCGAGCGGCACCGACGTGGTCTTCAACACCATCGTCCCGCCGGGCCTGACGCCGTTCCTCGAAGAACTGCACAAGGCCGGTTTCGGCAAACGCGGCGGCAAGATCGTCTGCACCTACTTCGACGAGAACTTCTTCAATCTGGTGCCGTCCGATCAGATCGAAGGCCTCTACAGCTGCCTCGACTACTACCAGGAACTCGACGAACCGTTCGGTCGCGCGCTGTTGCGCCGCTACGGTGAGCGGTTCCCTGGTGGGGCTACCCTGACCGCGGGCAGCGGATGCACCGGGCACTACCGGGCGATCAAGATGTGGGAAGCGGCGGTGAAGGAAGCGGGCAGTGCCGAGCGGGACGCGGTCATCCGGGCTCTCGATCACGCCCGCATCAGCCAGGGACCGGGTGGTCCGGCCGAAATGGTCCCCGGCCAGCATCATGTTCGCATGAACATGTACATCGCGCAGGCGCAGGGCGGTCGATTCCGGGTTGTGAAGAATTTGGGTTCGATCGATCCCAACGAGCGCGCGCTTAGCGACGAACTAAGCAACGCGGGGTAACTGGCGGCGTCGGAAACGGACAGTCTGCTTCCGGCGCTAACCCGGTGTTTGAAGGTGATTGGCTTTGTCAGCAGAGCAGGGGGCCTTGCCCGCTCGCTCCCACCTCACGACCCCTGGCCGTACCGGAGCAGTTTGAAGCAGTCGCCGCTGCCCGACTTCGACTTTGATAGGACCGATCTTGAGCGGTCGAGCCATTCCTGGTGCGACCTGGCATCGGCCTCGATCGCATTGACCGGGGCCGCGCCGACGAAGCCGCGCCCTTGGCTGAACAGCCAGCACGCGCGAGCCAGATGCTGCCTGGAGCGCTGGCGCAGCAGATCGGCATCGTAGAAGATGTCGAGCACCTCCTGCTTGACCCGGCGCTCCTTTTCCGGGTCGGCGACCGCTGCCTCCGCCGGATCGCCGCCGATCGTGTCCCGCAGGTCCTTGTAGTCGAGGGCGAGCTGGGTGGTGGCGTATTTGATCTCGCTCTCGTCGCGCACGATGTCGAACCACAGCCTGGAATCGAGCTCGTTGACGACAAAAGAGGATTCGAAATCGCGCGACAGGTTCAGCACCTCGAAGTCCGCGAGATCGACGTCGCGCTCGACCAGCAGGATCCTGGCCGCCTGTTTGCCGAGCTCTGTCCCGTGAAGACTGACGGCGGTGTTCTTGCCGCCGAGTTGGGGGCTGAGATAGGGCCCGCCTTCATCCAGCAACTCGTCGAATTCCTCCAGCGACTGCATGATCGGCGCGCCGCGGGCAATGCGCGCGGCGAGTTTGGCGAGAACCTGCTGCAGTTCCGTCTCGCGTCGGCGCTGGTCCTGATAGTTCTGCTGGAAGAAGAAGATGAACAGCGACACGCCGATGCCGATCAGGATCACGCCCAGCTGCGAAAAGATGTTGCGATAATATTCGAGCAGCTTTTCGCGATGGCGCACGTCGTGGCGCACGCTGTGGGCGACGCGAAGATTGACGATCAGCGACAGGATGAGCAGCCCGGCGCCGACCAGGATGAGGCCGCCGATGAGGAGGTAGCCATGGCCCGTGCTGAAATCCATCCCTTTGCCCCAAGACCCCAGACTGCGCAGAATACTGCCATTTTGCTTCAATACCTACGGTTTCGTCGCGATGGGGTCGATGGCGGCGAGATTCCTACAGGTTCGCCTCGGCGAAGATGCGCGCGGCCCAGTCGAGGAAGACGCGCAGGCGCGGCGAGAGCTGGCGGTTCTGCGGGTAGAGCGCCGACAGCGGTGTCGGCGAGGGCGGGTAGTCGGCCAGCACTTCGACCAGCATGCCCTGAGCAAGATCCTTCTCGAAGCGATAGCGCGGCGCCTGGATGAGGCCGAGGCCGAGCCGCGCCAGGTCGGCGGCGGTGTCGGAATTGTTGGCGGCGACGCGGCCCGGCAGCCTGATCTCGCGGGTCTTGCCGTTGACGGTGAATTCGAAGGGCAGCACCTCGCCGGTGCGCGACGAGACGAAGCCAATCGCCTGATGGCCGTCGAGCGCGTCGGGGGAGGCGGGTATGCCGTGGCGAGAGAGATAGGCGGGACTGGCGCAGGTCATCTCGCGGATCATCCCCAGCCGCCGCATGATCATGCCGCTGTCGGGCGGCTCGCCGACGCGGATGACGCAGTCGACGCCCTCGCGCACGAGGTCGACCAGCCGGTCGCTCTGGCCGATCTGCAGATCGATGCGGGAATAGCGGGCGAGGAATTCCGGCAGGCTCGGAAGCAGGAAGGTGCGGGTGAGCAGCGTGCTGGCGTCGATGCGCAGCAGGCCGAAGGGTTCGGCCTTGCGGAAGGCGGCTTCCGCGTCCTCGATCTCGGCCAAGATCGACAGGCAGCGCCGGTAATAGGCCCCGCCGTCCTGCGTGGCGTTCACCTGCCGCGTCGTCCGCTCCAGCAAACGTGCGCCGAGATGTTCTTCGAGCCGGCGGATCGCTTCCGTGGCGGTTGAGCGCGGCAGGCCGAGATCGGCGGCGGCAGCGGTGAAACTGCGCCGCTCAAGCACGCGAACGAAGAGCCGCATCGTGTCCAGGCGATCCATGCTCTTTGTTCGCAATTTCCGAATAGTGATGTCAAGAGACGGCTGATTATCCGACAGATGGCTGCGTCTATATCCGTGTCACCAGCAATACGGAGAGGCGTCCATGACAAACCAGCAGACAAGTGCGGGCCAGCAGACAGGTGCGGGCCAGCAGACAAGTACGGGCCAGCAGACAAGTTCGGGCAACCCAATCAGAACCGCGATCGTGACCGGCGCTTCCAAGGGCATCGGTGCGGCGATCGGGCGGCGGCTTGCCCGCGACGGCTTCGCCGTCGTCGTCAATTATGCACGGGGCCGCGCCGAGGCCGAAGCGGTCGTCGGCGCGATCGAAGCCGAAGGCGGCAAGGCGATCGCCGTGCAGGCCGACATCGCCGATCCCACGGGCATCGCCACCCTTTTCGATGCCGGCGAGAAGGCGTTCGGCGGCGTCGATATGCTGGCCAACAATGCCGGCATCATGAAGTTGTCGCCGATCGCCGGGACCGACGATGCGTCCTTCGACGCGCAAATCGCGGTCAATCTCGGCGGCGTGTTCCGGGGCATGCGCGAGGGCGCGAAACGCCTTCGCGACGGTGGCCGCATCGTCAATTTCTCGAGCAGCGTCGTCGGCCTCTACCAGCCGGGCTACGGCGTCTATGCCGCCACCAAGGCGGCGGTCGAAGCGATGACGCATATCCTGGCCAAGGAGCTTGGCGCTCGGCGCATCACCGTCAACGCCGTGGCGCCCGGCCCGGTCGAGACCGCGCTGTTCATGGACGGCAAGAGCGCGGCGCAGATCGAGGCTACGGCCAAGATGATCCCGCTCGGTCGGCTCGGCCAGCCCGACGACATTGCCGGCGTGGTGTCGTTCCTGGCCGGGCTGGACAGTGGCTGGGTCAACGGACAAATCATCCGTGCCAATGGCGGCGCGATCTGAGGGGCAGTCGCCGGTGTCTTCAGCGACCCGCTCAACCCCAAAGCCTGAAACCCAATCCGCACCAGAAAAGGAAACGATGATGCCATTCGCCAACATCAAGGTCCCGCAGGCCGCTCTCTCCAGAGCGCAGAAGGAAGACCTCATCCACCGGACCACCGCCATGTTCGTCGACTTTTTCGGCGAAGGCGTGCGGCCCACCACGATGGTGCTGGTCGAGGAGGTCGCCGATGGCGGCTACGGCCGGGCCGACGAGGTGTTCGTCATACCGGAAGCCTATCGCGCCAAGGCGTAGGGGGCGGCCCTGGTCGGCAGGCCTCATATGACGACTGGTTGCCGCTGATACCAACGTCCGCTCTGTGCGCGGGGGCCTTCAATGCATGGCGGTTCCCTGAAAATCGATGCCCCCCTTTCGGGCGGCATGCATCAGGCCCGAGACAGGTGGACAGTCCCGAGCTGTCCACCCGTCTTGGGCCCCCGCCTCTCCTGATTTTTCAAGATACCAGGCTCAGCGACCGCGCTTCGGCGTCACCCGACCGTTCGGCTTTCCCCGCGGTTCGATACCGCTTGGGCGCGGTGCCGGTGGCGCGCTTGAAGGCATTGCTGAAGGCGCTTTCCGAGGTGTAGCCAAGGGAGCGGGCAAGCACCGCCACCGGGGTATCTTCCTCGCGCAGGGCGCGCTCGGCCAAATGCATGCGCCATTGCGTCAGGTAGGTCAGCGGCGCGACACCGGCGGTCTGCCTGAAATGGAAGGCAAAACTGGTGCGCGACATGGCGGCGGCCCTGGCGAGTTCCTCCAGATGCCAGTCGCGACCGGGGTCGCCATGCATCAGCCGCAGCGCTGGCGCCAGGCGCGGATCGGCGAGTGCGCGCAGCCAGCCGGCGGGCATCAGGCTCGACGTCTGCAGATGCGCCCGCAGCACCTGGATGAACAGAAGTTGCGCCAGCTGCGCCGAGGCAAGGCTGGCGCCCGGCTGGCCATCCGCCTGCTCGCGCACCAGCTGGTCAAGGATCCAGCGCAGGATTGTCGCTTGCGGCGACGAGGCGTGGATGTGGATCCACGGCGGCAAGACGTCGGCCAGCAGCCGCCCGCTCGCCTGGTCGAGCAGCACATGGCCGCCAATATGCGTAAAATCCTTGCCGTCGCCGAGTTGGGCGATCTTGCAACCGGAGAACACCGCCATCGCGTCGAGCGGCGGCACGGACAGGTCGCTGGCGAGGATGAAGGAGCGCCGCGATGCCAAAAGCAGCACGTCTCCTGTTTGTGCATGCACCGGCTCGTCCTCGCCCTCGAGGCGGATCCAGCAACTGCCCTTCACCACGGCGAAGAATTTGATTTTTTCGGGCGCCGGAAAGCGCAGCGCCCATGCTCCGCCGGCGGTGAAGCCGCCTGTCACCATGGTTTGCGCGCTAGTGAATTTGAGGATGTCGGAGAAGGGGTCACCGGTCATTTTCGTACTTTCGCGCAATTTATGCGGATTTTCAAGCATTCACAATCCGATCCGGTGCGCCTAGCTGATGGCCAATGAACATCAGGAGACTGACATGAACGACGAACTGGTGCTGGTGACCGGGGGCTCTGGCTTCATTGCATCGCACTGCATGCTGAAGCTGCTCGACGCCGGTTATCGCGTGCGCACGACGGTGCGTTCGCTCGAGCGCGAAGCCGAGGTGCGCGCGATGCTCAGGGAAGGCGGCGCCGAGCCCGGCGATCGGCTGTCCTTCGTCGCCGCCGACCTGACCGGGGACGCTGGCTGGGCGGAGGCCGTCGCCGGCTGCGCCTATGTCATGCATGGCGCATCGCCGACGCCCTCCGGCAGCCAGACGCGCGAGGAGGATTGGGTGAGGCCCGCCGTCGACGGCGTGCTGCGGGTGCTCAAGGCCGCGCGCGATGCCGGCATAAAACGCGTGGTGCTGACCTCGGCCATCGGTGCTGTCGCCATGGGCCATGCGCCGCAGACACGGCCGTTCAACGAGACCGACTGGTCCGACCTCAGCGGCGCCGTCGCGCCCTACCAGAGATCGAAGACGCTGTCGGAGCGCGCCGCCTGGGATTTCATCGCTCGCGAGGGCGGCGGCCTCGAACTCTCCGTCGTCAATCCGGTCGCTGTGCTCGGCCCGGTGCTCGCCGCCGATTTCTCGCATTCGATCGGGCTGATCAAGCGGCTGATGGACGGCATGCCCGGTTGTCCCCGGGTCAACTCAGGCTATGTCGACGTGCGCGACCTGGCCGATCTGCATCTGCTGGCGATGACCAGTCCTGCGGCCAAGGGCGAGCGCTTCATCGGTATTTCGGGCCACAGCCTGTGGATGGCGGATGTTGCGAAAGTGCTGCGGCGCAGGATAGGCGCGGCAGCAGCCAAGGTGCCGACCAGGGAGATTCCCAATTGGATGATCCGCCTGCTGGCGCTGCGTGGCGATCCCACGACGAAGATGCTGGCCAGGCATCTCGGGGTGATGATGGACGCCACCAGCGAAAAGGCGACGCGCCTGCTTGGCTGGACGCCGCGTCCGGCCGAGGAGGCGATCGTCGCCACGGCCGAGAGTTTGTTGCGGCTGGGGTTGGTGGGTGGGTCAAAAGCGTAGGCGGGTCTTTCGCCTCAATCCCTCCGAGACATGCCGACCCAGTCAGCCGCCACCTCGGCAAAAAGCCAGTCGCGGAACGCCTTGATCTTCTTCTGCCGCAGCGCGCCGTCGGGATAGACAAGGTAGTAGCTGGCCGCCGATTTCAGCGCGAGGTCGAAGGGCCGTACCAGCCGCCCTGCCGCGAGGTCGGCCGAGACCAGCGCGCTGCGGCCGAGCAGCACGCCTTCGCCATGCACGGCAGCCTCGACGGCGAAGGTGGCGGAATCGAAGCGCACGCCGCGCTTGGGGTCGATGCCATCGACTCCGGCCTGCTGCAGCCATGTCGCCCAGTCGATGCGAAAGGCGTCATGGATCAATTTGTGGTGCCTGAGGTCCTCGGGCCGGCGCAGCGGATGTTCGCCTTGCAGCAATTCCGGGCTGCAGACCGGGAAGACCTCTTCGTCAGCGAGAAATTCCGCCGTCACGCCGGTGTAGCCGCCCTTGCCGTAGCGGATGGCGACGTCGATGCCGTCGCTGACGAAATCGGCCAGCACGCCCGAGGTCGCCAGCCGCACGTCGATATCGGCATTGGCGCGGTGGAAGCGATGCAGCCTCGGCACCAGCCAGCGGCCGGCGAAGCCGTCCGACGTCGAGACGTTCAGGATGCGCGTCGAGCGGTCGGGCGTGGCGGCGATGGTGGCGGCGGCGATCTGGTCGAGCGCCTTGCCGACCTCGACCGCATAGGCCGTACCGACGGCGGTCAGGCGCACGGATCGCGTTCCCCGATCGAAAAGCTGGATGCCGAGCCTGTCCTCGATGTTGCGGATGGCGCGGCTGACCGCGCCATGGGTGAGGTTGAGCTCTTCCGCCGCCCTGGAGAAGCTCAGATGCCTTGCCGCGGCGTCGAAAGCGGGCAGGGCGGTGAGGGGCGGCAATCTGCGCGGCATGGCCTCGACCTGTGAGTGTTGCTCACAAATCCTGCACAAAGAGTCGTTTGTCGTCCAGCCCGAAAATGCACAATATCGCTGCGTACCGCGCATCGATATCGACCTCTCCGGTTCTCCGATGCGTTGAAAGACCAACGAAATGTGTGAGCGATCGTCATGCTCGCCCGATGGGCGGCACGAGCACGCTTGCGCCCTGACGAACGTAGGAGACAGACAATGACCTTGACCCTTGGATCCATTGGCGCCGCGATGAGCGGCCTCGCCATGCGCAGCACGGCAGCCTTCGAGCGCCGCCGCGTGCGACGCCGGATTTCCCGGTTTTCCGACCGCCGCTTGCGCGACATTGGCCTGGAGCGCGACTGGGACGGTTCCATCCTGCGCAATGGGAGGGGGATATGACCAGCACCCTGATCATCGGCGCGACGGGGCTCCTGGGCAGCGAAATGGCCAAGGCCAGCGCGCGCAATGGCGACAGCCTCCATGTCCTGGTTCGGCCAGCAACGTTAGCCAATGAAGAGCGCATGCGGCCGCTCAAGGCGTTGGGCGCCACGGTGCATGTCGGCGATCTCGACGATTATGACAGCCTCGTGCGCGCCGTCGGCAAGGTCGACCGCGTCATCAGCTCGGTGCATGTGGGTTCGGCCAGCGAGATGACGCTGGTGCGCGCAGTGAAAGATGTCGGGGTCTCCCGCTTCGTGCCCTCCGCCGGATTCGGCCTCGACTTTGCCGCCGCCGCCCCCGGCACGATCGCACCGCTCGACATCAAGAGGGCCGTGTTCGACGCGGTCAGGGAAGCTGATCTGCCCTATACGATCATCTATACCAACGGCTTCTTCTCGACCTGGGTGGCGACGCTGGGCGATTTGACGCGCTTCGGTTCGGCCGTGCTGCCGCCGGATGAGGTGACGCTCTATGGCGACGGCACCGTTCCGGCGACCTTCGTCAGCGAGAAGGATATCGCCGCCGTCACCATGCGGGCGCTGGAGGATCCCGCCGCAGTCCGCACGGAAATCCGCATCGCGCGGAACAGGATCACGCAGGGCCAGATGATCGACCTCTGGCGCCGCGTCAGCGGCCGCTCGCCGCGCGTCGTGAATATGAGCGCTGAGGAGTTGGAGGCGTTGATCGCCGCTGTGCCCGGCCTTGGTCTGTTGCGGGCGTTCTGGATCCGCGGCGAGACCGCGCTGGAGACGGATACTGTGGAGGCGGGTGTGCTTTATCCGGAGCTGAGGTTTGAGAGCATTGAGAGTGCATTTGTAGCGATGGCCGAGAGGGGTGGAAGGACTGGGTGAAGGGGGCGCTGAGCGGCAAGGGCCGGCGTTCTGTCGCGCCCCCTCTGTCCTGCCGGACAGAGGGGGCGCCGTAGAGTGTGACGGGCATGGTTGGCGTTGCGACAGTGGTTGACCGAACCGTCCATCCGGCCGATAGGTCCGCGCGACCACTCCGAGACCTGCTATGACCGACCTCAAAGATGTAACCCGCCCCCCCGACTGGCAGGACGATGTCCGCCAGGGCGTGCGCCACGTGCGCGACCTTGCCGCCCTGCCGCTGTCGCCGGCCGAGCGCGCCGCCGCGCAGGAGGCCGCCAGCCGCCACAAGGTGCGTGCGCCGAAAGCCTATCTCGACCTGATCGACTGGAACGACCCGGCCGATCCGATCCGCGCGCAAGTCATCCCGTCACTGGGCGAACTGGAGGAGACGGAGGGCGAGCTTGGCGATCCGATCGCCGACCATGAGTTCAGCCCGGTGCCGCGACTGACGCACCGCCATGCCGACCGGGTGCTGCTGTTCCCGACCTATCAATGCGCGGTCTATTGCCGGTTCTGCTTCCGCAAGGAATCGCTGACCTCGATCGGCCGCGGCTATACGCGCGAGGCGCTGGAGCCGGCGCTGGCCTATATCGCGGATCGTTCCGAAATCCGCGAAGTGATCCTGACCGGCGGCGATCCGCTGTCGCTGCCCGACAAGGCCCTGGCCGAAATCTTCGCGCGCATCGAGGCGATCCCGCATGTGCGGCTGCTGCGCATCCACACGCGCGTGCCGGTGGCGCTGCCATCGCGCATCACATCAGGGCTGGTCGCTGCGCTGCAGGGCCGGCTGATGATCACCGTCGTCACGCATTTCAACCACGCGCGCGAGATCACGCCCGCGACCGAAATGGCATGCCGCACGATGCGGCAGGCCGGCTTCGTGCTGCTCAACCAGAGCGTTCTGCTCAAGGGCGTCAACGATACGGTCGAGGCGCTGGAGGAGCTCTGCCGCGAACTGATGTACCGGCTGGGGGTAAAACCCTATTACCTGCACCATGGTGACCTGGCGCGCGGCATGGCGCACCGACGCACCACGATCGCGCAGGGCCAGGCGCTGGTGGAAGCGCTGCGGGCGCGCCTGTCGGGCATCTGCAATCCCGTCTATGTGCTGGACCTGCCGGAAGGCGGCGGCAAGGTGCCGCTCGGGCCATGTCCTATCGAGGGCCGCGACGGGGAGAACTGGCGGATACGCGGCCAGGACGGCGCGATGAGGACCTATCGGGAGATCGTGGGCGAATAGGGCGGCGCTATTCCCCGACAAACGCCAAAACGACCACGCGCGGGACGACGCAGTAGGCGAGGCTGACCATACGGCCGGTCTTCGTCGTCGCGCGGCCGGCATCGAGGTCCACGGCGATATCCTCGTAGCCCAGCACATCGCGATCGAGCGGAAAGGCCGCCTTGTAGACGGCTTCCTTAGCGCAAAACAGGATGCGGCCGGCAAGGCGCGGGTCCGCCGCGCCTGTGCGATCCGCGCCGGTTGCAACGATCGCGAAAATGTCGCCCGGCAAGGGTTCGGCGGGCTCGACGTCAATGCCGAGCGAGACGATACCGCCGACAGGCGCGACCGCCGCCACGGCCATGTCGTCGTCGTGGGCGAGCGAGCCAATTATTCCGTCCGGCCAGACCGGGGCACCGGATGGCGCGCGCATGATGGCGACATCCGTGATGCCGATATCGGCCAGCAGCCGGTGCGCGATCCAGCGGGCGGCACCGCTGGCGCGCCGCATGGCCGGCTGCCGCGCGGGGATGGAACGCGCTTCCTCGGGCAGCAAGTGGGCCTCATCCGCGTCGCCTATCAGCCGGCATCCGGTCCGGACATTTCGGGGCGCGATTGCCGCCATCGCCTCGGCCAACGCGGCTTCAGGGGAGGGTGGCCGCGTCAAAGGGTCATCCCCTCGGCAGGACGAGATCGGCGATCATTTCTCCATCCTCGTCGAGCCCTTCTTCCACGAAACCGGCGGTGCGATAGAGCTGGCGCGCCGCTTCATTCTCGGGCTCGTAACAGATCGAGACGTGCCTGACGTGACCGAGCCCGCCGATCTCGTGCAGCGCCGCGCGCAACGCGGCCTTGCCGTAGCCTCTGCCCTGGCTGGCGCGGTCGATCATGAAGCGGTAGATGCGCGCCTCGTCGTCATCTTCCGGCGCGTCGTACATCAGGAAACCGACGATGCGATCCCCGGCCATGATTGCGCGGGGTCGCGCGTCCTCGTCGGTTTCGGCCTCTTCCAGCGACGCCGCGTTGCCAGCGACAAGATCCATCTGCTCCGGCGCCAGTTCCAGCGACGCGACCAAGGCCCGATTGGCCTTGGTCACCGGGGCGAGGCGGATGTCTCCGACCTTCAAGCCGACGCCTTGGCGCCGTCGTTCGTGACCGGGATCACGAAGCGATGCAGCTTGGCCGGGTTGCCGCGCCAGATCGAGTAGGGCTCAAGCTCCTCGCCCTTCATCACGAAGGAATCGGTGTCGGCCACCGATCCTTCGCCCATCACGACGCCGTAATGGACAAAGGCGGACGGTCCGAGCGTGCAGCCCTTGCCGATGCGGATGTAGTCGGACTTGAACGCGCCTTCCTCCAGCGAGTGAGCCTGGATGACACAGCCTTCGTTGAGTGTGGCGTCATCGCCGATCTCGACCAGGGAACGTTCGGTGAGGTTGGCTCCGCCATCATAGACGCGGCTGCCGACCTTGACGCCCAGCATGCGCAGGATCACCGGCCGGAAGGGCGTGCCGGCGAACAGGCGCACGATCGGAGAATCGGCAAGCTTCCAGTGGCGTTCGTGGCGCCAGAAGGCGACGTCGTAGATCGTCGTCATCTGCGGCTTCAACCGGCCGAAGCCAAGGCTTGCCCGCTCGACAAAGATGTAGAACGGAATGGTGATCGCCGAGGTCAGGAGAACGGCGACGAAGAGAGCGACCTCCGCCCATTCCGTGTAGTAGTTCAGCGCCCGGTCCCAGATCGCCAGCGTGGCGAACAGCATGACCCATTGCGTGGCCATGAACAGAAGGATCGTCACCGCATTGTGCAGGTTCTTGTGCGGAATGCGCTGGCGTCGGTCCGCCTCGTCGACGCCGGCGATGAGTTCCTTGTCGCGATTGACCATGCGCGGGATTTCAAAGGCAGGCGAGCCCAGGAGCCCGACATTCTCGCGCACCGGCCCATCGATGGGGATCATCACCTTGGTGCCAAGCAGGACGTTGTCGCCCGTGCGTCCATCCGGCGGGTAATAGATGTTGTTGCCGAGATAGTTGCGTTCGCCGATGCGCGTCCGCTCGAGCCGGAACGCCGAGGCGGATTTGTGCATGTTGATCATGAACAGGCCGTCCGACACCATGGTCTCGGTGCCGATCTCGCACAGAAGCGGGTTTTCGTGCTGCTGGTTGGAGCCGAAATTGGAGCCGGTCTGCACCACCTTGTTGAGGTTCCAGCCGATGGCGCGCATGTAATAGACGATCGCCGAACTGTCGCCGAACAGCAGTCCCAGCACGCGGGAATTGCTGGTGAACTCGGTGGCGGTCTGCAGCCAGTAGCGGAAGCCGTAAAGCGTGTAGGTGCGGCCGGGTTTTAGGATCACGCTGAGCAGGCGCGGCAGCACCGTCGCGGCGAGAAAAGCCGCGGCGATATAGCCGAAAAGCGTGACCGTGGTGCCGACGGCGACCACGCCGATCGTCTCCTGATAGTCGTCGCCGACATTTTCCCAATAGCTGTGGAACAGCAGCGGCAGCGGGATGACAATGGCAAACAGCCCGATCAACTGGACCGCTTCGAAGAGGAAGCGCCGGATGTCGGAAGGGTTCTCGTTGCGCACCTTGCAATAGTCCGCCGTGGTCGGCACGGCCGGCGAGCCATGCCAGTGTTCGCCATCCGGGATGCTTTGCCCGCGCTGCAGCGAGGACGAATGGCCGAGCTGGGCGCCGTCGCCGATCGAGGTGTCGATGTCGAGCGTCGAACCCACGCCGACGAAGGCATCGCGGCCGATGGTCAGCGGTCCCATGTGGATGTAGCCGGACTGCGCCCGAAAGCCGAGGATCAGCGATTCCTTACGCAGGATGGTGTTGGCGCCGATGGAAATCAGGTCCGTACAGACCGGCACGGATTTGGATTCGATGACCGCGTTCTTGCCGATCCTGGTTCCCAGCATCTGCAGATAGAAGCTGTAGAGCGGGCTGCCGCGGAACAGCACGACTGGGGCGGTGCGGATCAAGGTCTTGACCACCCAGAAGCGGTAGTAGCGCAGGCCCCAGATTGGGAAGGCTTCCGCCTTCCAGCGGCCGACGAGTACCCATTTCGCCAGGACGGCAAAGCCCGTCATGCCGAAGAACACGCCGGCCGAGAGCGCGACGCACCTGATATAGAGCTGCAGCGGATCGTCGAGCGTGTCATACATCCAGTTGAGGCCGATGTTGAGCGCCCACAGGCCCGCATAGCTGTAGACCCCGTAAAACAGCAACTGCGCCATTCCGCAGGTCCAGTAGGCAAAATTCGATGCCTGGCGGGTGAGAACAGGCTCGTTGGTGGCGGTCGTCACCTCTTCCGAGACGCTCAGGTGCTTGGCCAGGCGCGCCACCGTCGGATGGAGATAAATGTCGCGCATGGACGTCGTCGCCCATTCCTTGCGGGGGTGCGCACACGGGCGCAGAAATGCGCCATCAGCACCGAGTTGGCGCCGAGATCGTCGAAGAAATTGTCCTCGACCGAGACCTCGTCGAATTTCAGCACCGCGGCCAGCGCCTCGGCCAGGAAGCGTTCGTCGTCATTGCCGGGCGCAACCATCTCGCGGTCAGCGGAAAGCCGCACGCTGGTCGGCTTCGGCAGCTGGCGAAGGTCCACCTTGTTGGAGACCGTCATCGGGATCGCCGGCAGCTCCTCGAGATAGGAAGGCACCATGTAGTCCGGCAGGCGCCGCTTCATCGTCTGGGCGAGATCGGCGCGCGAGAGCGCCGGCTGGCCGGCCTTGGGCGCGTAATAGGCGACGAGTTCGACGCGGCCGGGCTCGATCTCCCAGGTGGTGACGGCAGCCTGCGCGATCTCGGGCTGGTCCAGCAGTACCGCCTCGATCTCGCCGAGCTCGATGCGATAGCCGCGGATCTTCACCTGGGTGTCGATGCGCCCGGCATATTCGATCTCGCCATCGCCGTTGATCCGGCCAAGGTCGCCCGTGCGGTAGATGCGCTGCGAGGGGTTGTTCGGCAGGCCGATGAAATCGGCGATGAACTTCTGTTCCGTCAGGTCTTGCCTGTTGAGGTAGCCGACCGCGAGCCCGATGCCGGCAATGCCGATCTCGCCCAGTTCACCGGGCTCGGCCAGTTCCGGCAGCGACGGGTCGAGGATGACGATGGAGTAGGTGGGCAGCGGTGCGCCGATGGTGACGGGCTTGTCCGGCGTCAGCGCACCCATCGTTGCCGTGACGGTCGCCTCGGTCGGGCCATAGGTGTTGAGGATCTGCCGCCCAGGCTTCGACCAGCGCACAACCAGATTGTGCGGGCAGGCCTCGCCGCCGACCAGGAGCGTGCGCAGGCTGGGCACATCAGATGTCATCGACGACAGCAGCGTCGGGCTGCAGGCCATGCAGGTGATTTCATGATGGCGCAGGAAATCCGCCAGTTCCTCGCCGACGAGCGGCATCTGGCCGGGCGCTGGTACCACGGTCGCGCCGGCGACGAACGGCACCCAGATCTCCTCGGAGGAAAAGTCGAAGGCAATCGTCATGCCCTGGTAGACGCGATCGCCCGGCCTGTAGCCGTAGGATGCGGCGGCGACGCGGATGAAGTTGACAAAGCTCTGGTGCCGGATGGCCACGCCCTTCGGCCTGCCGGTCGTGCCCGACGTGTACAGGATGTAGCAGATGTCTTCCGCCGGCGCCTCTTGCGGCTTCAGCGGCGCGCTGGACTGTTTGGCGATCTCGGCGGCGGCGCCGTCGATCAGCACGTGGGGAACCGGCAGTTGGTCGGCCCGCGACGCATAGGTGGCGATGGTGACGATCAGGCTGACGCTGGCGTCTTCGATGATGAGCGCCATGCGCTCCTGTGGAAAGGCGGTGGCCAGCGGCACGAAGGCAGCGCCTGCCTTCACCACGGCGAGCAAGGCGACATAGGTCTCCGCCGAGCGGTCGAGAATGAGCCCGACCCGGTGGCCCGGCCGCACGCCGCGCTTGATCAGCACACGGGCGAACTGGTTGGCGCGGCTGTCCAACTCCTGATAGGTCCAGGCACGTCCGTCGGAGATCACTGCCGGCAAGGTGGCGAACGTTGCGGCGAGCTCTTCGAACACCGTGTCGAGCCGCTCGCCGGGTTGGCCTGCCCGCGCGAAATCGGCGCCGGTCAGAATCTGGCCATGCGCGGCCAGGGTCCGCTGAGCGCCCCTCACAAGGGTATCGACGCCTGCCAGCCCATTCTGGGCCAGCCCAGTTTCGGGCTGCGCGCCTGGTCTTGCCGTGTCCCTGTCCAGGGCAGCAATGTCGATACCGTAATCCATTTCCATACTTTCTCGTCCTGGCCGCGTATCGCCCGGCTGTTCATGCCGCTGTTCGAGCAGGCATTTTCGGCTGTGCCGCTGCTGCAATTTGACCCTTGTCGATGGCGGACCGAAGCTTCCGAAAAGGAAATCCGCGCAGTCCCCCGCGGGATGGTTATGCCATGCGATCTTTTCGCCAGTTTTTCCGAATTGTTGAAACTTGTTTCTGAATTGTGTCTGGGCGCTCCTCCTGCCTTGCCCCTGATGGTCTTTTCCGGAGGTGATGCCGCCGCCTTTCACCCAGGCTCTGCCAGGCCGCGATCCCTCAAATCCGCCCCTTCCAAAAAATCTCACTGCCCTCGGGAATAAAGCACCGCCTTGCCGGGTCTTCCCTTCAGCGGGGCCAATCCGGCCCGCGACGCGAAGAAACGAAACAAGGATTTACCTGAAATGACCAAGCTCGCTCTCAGCGTGGCTGCGATGTTGCTTGCCTCGAGTGCTGCCTTTGCCGGCAGCGACCATGGTGCCAACAACTCCAACCAGCCTGTCGCTTCCGTTGACACCAATGCCACCGCCTCGATCCCTTACACGGCCTATGTCGATGCCAAGACGACCGGACCGAGCCGGCCGGCGACCAAAACTGATGCGGACGAACCCGGCCAGGGCATCTGGGGCCGCTGAGTTCAGGGGCGGGACAGCCTCGAGGTCCCGACCCGATCCGCGATCAGGACGGGGGGCCATGTGGCGTGGCCCTCCGTCGCTCCTACCGCGATCTTTTGCCGCCACCGCAACCCACAGGAGACCACAATGTTCAGCATGACACGCCGCACAGTGCTTCAATCCGCCGCCGCCGCGGCCGCTTTCGGCCTTGCCGGCAAGCTTGAATTCACCCGCCCCGCTTTCGCCGAGACGCCCGTGGAGCCGACCGTCGGCTTCTACAAATACACGGTCGGCGACATCGAGGTCACCGCCATCTATGACGGCATCTGGAAGAAGCCGCATGACCCTGCCTTCATCAAGAATGTTTCCGTCGACGACACCAAGGCGGCGCTTGCCAAGGCAGGGCTGACCACCGACTTCATGCCCATCCCGCTCACCGTCGTCGTGCTCAAGATGGGCGGCAAGCTGATCATGATGGATGCGGGCTCCGGCGTCGGCCAGTGGCAGGCCAACGCCACGCATCTGCCGGCCAACATGGCCGCCGCCGGCATCGACTACAAGGCGATCGACACCATCATGATCTCGCATTTCCACCCCGACCATGTCTGGGGCTTGATGGAGAAGGGCACCAACACGCCGGTGTTCCCCAATTCCGAGCTGATCGTCAACGCCACGGAATACAATTGGTGGACCGATCCGAGCCGGCTGGCCAAGCTGCCCGAAGGCCGCAAGCCGGCGGGCAAGCGCATCGCCGAGAACTTCCCGAAATGGAAGAACTGGAAGCTGGTCGAGGACGGCGCGGAAGTGGCGCCCGGCATCCAGATCATCGCCGCCCCCGGCCACACGCCGGGACATTCGGTGTACCTCGCCAATTCAGGCAAGGAGCAGCTGATGATCTCGGCCGACACCATGTATGTGCCGGCCCTTCTGGCGCCGCATCCGGAATGGCAGGGCAGCTACGACCAGGATGGGCCGACCGCGATCACCACGCGCCACAAGATCATCGACCGGGTGATCGCGGACAATATCCGCATTTCCGGTTCGCACTTCCCGTTCCCCGGCACCGGCGTCTTCGTCAAGGACGGCAGTGCCTATGGCTTCACGCCCGTTCAGATTTGAACGGGTAACCCAGACCAAAGCGAGAAAGACAATGAAACAGCTTCTTTTGGGCAGAAACGCCCTGTTCGGTCTGCTCGGCGCCATCGCCGTGCTGACCGTCGTTCCCGTCGCAACGATCATGCCCGCCTATGCGGTGGATGATATCGAGGGCGCCGACGCACCCGATCTCACCGCCGTCCAGGCCAAGATCGCCGCCAAGGATTACAAGGGCGCACTGGCCGATCTGCGCGACCTCGCACAGGACAACCAGCAGGCCGACGTCTACAATCTGCTCGGCTTCACGCTGCGCAAGACCGGCGACGTCACCACCGCGCTGACCTATTACAACAAGGCGCTGGAGCTGAAGCCCGACCACAAGGCCGCCCGCGAATATCTGGGCGAGCTCTATGTCGAGACCGGCGACATGAACAAGGCCAAGGAGCAGCTGGCCTCGCTGCAGAAACTCTGCCCCGCCGGCTGCGAGGAGCTTTCCGACCTGCAAAAGGCCATCGACACAAAGGTGACGCAGTAAGCGGTGACCCGTTCCAACTCCCCCACGGACGTGGCTACGGCATGAGCTTGGCCATGCGTTGGGGGAACCACGTGGCAATCAAGCCTCGAGCTGATCAGTCGCGGACGGGGGAGAGGTGGCCGCCAAGCGGCCCGAGTTGGGGACTGGCACTGACCGATCCAGTCCCCCACCACAGTTTGGGCGCTCGTGGCTGGCGCCCATTGCCGGAGCCGGCGCCTCTCCCTCGAGCCGGCTCCGGCCTTTTCGAACATCACATCCGGCAGGCGCCGTTTTCGCGCGTCGCACGGCGCGCGGCGCTTGCCTGTGCTCAAAGATTGGAGGCTGACCATGACACCGAACGAAATCGCCGCGAAGCTCACCGGCCTCGCCACGAAATACCACATCAGGGACGTGACCCTGCTTGCCGGCCGCCTGCTCATGTCCTTCATCTTCCTGCATGAGGGCGTGACGCTGGCCACCCATTTCGACGGCGCCGCCAAGGCGATGGCCGCGCAAGGCGTCGGGCTGCCGTTGTTCGTCGCCACCATCGGGCTGCAACTGGGGGCAGGGCTATCGGTGGCTTCAGGGCTGCTGACGCGGCTGGGCGGCATCGGGCTCGGCCTGTTCTGCCTGTCCACGGCCTTGCTGTTCCACGTCAACTTCGCCAGCCAGAACGAGCTGCTGCATTTCGAAAAGGACCTGGCCATATCAGGCGGCATGTTCGTGCTGGCCGCCGTCGGCGCCGGCCGGATCTCGCTGGACTGGCTGCTGGCCCGCCACCTGCAAAAGCGCCAGCGCGACAGGGAAATGGTCAAGGCATTGCTGGCCGTGGAGAGCGAGTTCTCCATGGACGTGCGGCTGCCGGTTTGAGGCAGCAAGGGCTGCCGCCTTGTGCCTCGCCAGCCGCTCCAGTGCCGACCCCTGCAACACGCTCGCCCGCTGGAACCAGTCCCGGTGCTCCGCATTCTATTAGCGGGGACGCAAGGAGTGTGTGATGAAAGCGGTTCTGGCACTGGTCGCAGGCTTCGTCCTCACCCTTGCGGTCTTCGCCAGCGGGCTGGCTTTCGCCGCCTGGCTGATTCTGGCCAAGCCCGTGCATCAGGCCAGGCCCACCGACAGTGTCTCGCAACTGTGGACCAAGGACGCACAGCCCGTGGACAAGGCCGCGCCGGGCCTGGAGCGCGTGGCCGCCGCGCAGCCTCCCGCACCCGACGCCGCCGCCAGGGTGCAGTCGGTCGACCCGACCAAGACAGCCGCGGTGGCGCCCGGGGCAGACGAGCAGCAGGCCAGGCTGCCGGCTGCCCATGTCAGCTGGTGCGCGGACCGCTACCGCTCCTACAACCCCGACGACAACAGCTACATGTCCTACAGCGGACAGCAGCGCCCCTGCGTCTCGCCCTATCTCGACACCAGTGCCGACGCCGGCCAGGCCGCTCCCGACGAAGTAAGCTATGACGAGGGCGGCGCGGCGCCGCTGGTCGCGACAGCGGACCTTTCGGACGACCACGTCCAATCCTGCTCCAACCGCTACCGCTCGTATCGTCCCGAGGACAACAGCTACCAGCCCTATTCCGGTGGTCCGAGGCGCCAGTGCGAATAGGCGACGCGCGCCGCTTGCCATGGAAGGTGCGGGCAGAACTTCGCTTCATGGTTTAGGCGTGGGCGGGAGGCTCCCGATTTAGGGCGCGCAGCGCTTTGCGGCCGCATTCCACGCAAAATTCCACTCTTTGAGCGGTTCTTACCACGCCCTTTCCCACGCCCGCACAAACACCACACCCCTACAAGACGCCCCAACAGCGCAACAATGAACCGAGTGCGCTGAAACCTGCAGCCGCAGGGATCCTGTGGGGGTCGCGGTTGGCCGGTTTCGCCCGAGACCATGAACACACAGCCTCACGAACGCGATGCGGGCGGCGCGTCGAGGCCGATGTCAACTTGTAGAGATGGAGACTTGAAATGAAGAAGATCATTCTGACTGCTGCTGCGTTCCTGTTCGCCTCCGGCATGGCTTTCGCCGGCTCCGACCATTTCGGCTCGGACTTCGTCCCGGCCGCCGGCAGCTACCCGACCACCCATTCGATGATGTCCTCCAAGGCGGTCGACCCGAGCGTCACCAAGAGCATCACCGGCAGCGCGGCGGGACAGTCGATCCTCGACATGCCGGCCGAATACGGCCAGGGCATCTGGGGCCACTGATATCAAGGCTGCCCAGTACGGCCTGTATCCAGGTGGCGGGCTTGCCCCGCCGCCTGGATCATTTTGCGTCCTGCCCGGCGCCTCGCGCCCTCCCACCGATCCGGCAGTTCCACCCGGACCAGCGATCACGCAGATTTTTTGGATCAATCCCATCACCGCGGCGTTCATCCCTGACACGAAGGAGGAACGACAATGGGCGACGAAAGGCACGAGAAGATCCAGAAGCGCGCATACCATAGCGTGAAGGCGGCGGCGATCCCGAGCATCATTGGCACCGCGCCGAGGCCGAGATCGACAGGGAAGCGGCTCTGCCGCTGACGGCCGACGACGCCTTGCCGCAGACCCGTGAGATAGCCAGCACCGACGTTCTGGAGGTCGAGGAACTGGCCATGCGCACCGGCATATCCGGCGACGAGGCGCAGGCGCTGCTCGACCGCCTCGGCACCGACCGCGCCGCAATCGAGCAGGCGGCGCGCGGGCTGAAGGCCAGGAAGGGCGCCAAATCCTGATCGGGGAGACTGAGATGATCCGCAAACTCAAGGACGGCAAATACCGGCTTTATTCCCGCAAGAAGGACGAGAAGACCGGCAAGCGGCGGAATCTGGGGACGTTCGAGACGCGCGAGGCGGCGCAGAAGCATGAAAAGGAGGTGCAGTATTTCAAGCGGCATTGAGGGGGCGCTGGCCTCTGCAGCGCCGGGTGTCCACCTCATCCCTTGGCCGGCTCTTCGTAGATGCCAATGATGAGGAGCCATGCGCCTGAAATCAGGAAGGCGAACAGGACGATGGTTCCAAGGGCCGCGATGTAAAGGCCCACGCCGCGCCCGAGAATGAGGAAAATCGCGCCTGCAACCTCGGCCAGGTAACACATCGTGCCGCCCGCCAACCGCGGCCCGGTCAACCCGATGGTGCTCATCCCCGCCTTGATGGCCACGACATATCCCCTGACGAAGATGAATGTCGCTATGCCCCAGAGCAAAAGCCATTCGAGGCCGAGTGCCGGAAGATATTGACCACCCAGAAGCGCAAGGCTGCATGCCATGAAAATCGCGCTGAAGCCCGACAGCATGTTGATTGCCCGGTTCTTGTGCGTCGTGTTGCGGACAATGCGTTCGGGATTGATCGAGATCGCAACGAAGATCAACCCGGCAAGCCCCGCCGCGCCGCCGCCCACCATGACGAAGAAATCAGTCCATTGATCCAACATGACTTGCCCCCCGAGCTTCAGCCGGCTCGATGGAGGCTAGCATGGCTGCGTTCCCGAACTCCACGGGGCGGGATAGCTGATCGCGGGGTTTGTCGTTCCCACGTTCGGACCGGCGCGGCGTTCACCCCGACGGAGCAGGCAGCGCTCGGGCTGAAGGCCAGGACGGGCGCCAAATCCTGATCAGGGAGAGCGAGATGATCCGCCAACTCAAGGACGGCAAATGCCGGCTTTATTCACGCAAGACGGATGAGAAGACCGGCAAGCGGCGGAACCTGGGGGCGTTTGAGACGTGTGAGGCGGCGGAGAAGCATGAGCGGGAGGTGCAGTATTCAAGCGGCATTGAGGGAGGGCTGTTCGGTGCGTACCTCTGGCGACCGCGATGGCGACACGCTGCAAGCTTGCGTGACCGATTTACTCTTAATTCCGCTAAGCACACGGCAGCTTTGCGCCTCATGTCGTCATTCGGGCCGACTTGGCGCTTGTCTGGACATAGGGATCGATGTGAAAGCGAGACGGGCGCATGCATGTATCGCGTCGAGCGCTGCCATCGGATTGGGCATGCCAATCATTGAACTGGCCGCGGACGAAGCGGAATCGCTCCGCCCGTCACGCCAGATTACGTCAGCTCATAGTAGAAATCACAAATCAGGTCCGCGACCTTGACGGCCTCGAAATCCGTCATGTGTGCGGCGGTCTCAACAGCGACCGTTTCCATATCGTCTTGATCGATAGCAAGCAGATCCAGTATTTTCGCAAACTTGAACTTGAGTTCCGGGTCACCATCGAATTCATCGATCGTAACGTCCAGAATGTTCGTATTTGCGTCGATCAGGCGCGTTTGAACACTGTCGGAAGAGGCTGCTAGCGTCCTGATCGCCGCAAAAAAGTGCTCGCGCGCGTTGGCATATTTGTCGTCCATTTTTGATACCTTTATGGGTGAAGCGCTGCGCCTTGGACGTGAGACGCGCACCGCGACTTACGCTTTTGGCATGGCCTGAGTCAACGACACAGACGCGGCCCGTCGCGCGCCGATATCCGTGAGCGGCCGGACTGCAGGCGACCATTCAGACAACGCTTCACCGCATGTTCGAGCTTCAAAGGACGGCAAGCGCCTCGACCAAAACTGGATTGCAAAGACTGGGGACGGTGCTGATGGAGATGCCGGACGATGATGAAGACACACGGCCGTGCATTGCAGCCGGAACGCTGGGCACTTCAGGAAATAGGCGGCGTTTGCAGGGCCATCTTCAAAAGCAGGGCGGAAGGCCTGCGTTTGCGAACCCGCTGCGAACCGCGCAGCGGGTTGCTATGTGCCTTTTCGCTAACGAGCGCTCAGTCAGGCATAGGCCGGCTCGCGATTGGCCATCACATACGCGCCACTTTGCCCGCCACCTGGCACGCGCGGCGCGACGGCGGCGGGGCAAGGCGGCGGATCATCATCATCGTCCCTGCCGGTAAAGCGCCGTCTGCGCGGCGATCCATTGATGCGCCGGTCATGGCGATCGAACGCCACGGTCCACGGCATTGCCCGACGCGAAAGAACTTTGCCGGCGGGGCCGACTTGATTCAGCGCTTTCAGGCATCGCAAGATATCGTCGACGGGGACGATCTTGCCATTGTCCAGTTTGCGTAGGGTGGGGCGATTTTCGACGGCATGCGCCTCCGATGCCCATGATGCGAGCAAGGCGCGCTTTTCGTCCAAGGTCATGCGTGGATGCTTGAGCACATCGCCCGGGCTGTCGAGAAGGCAAAAAAGACCCTCGAAACGCCCGGTGCGCCGGGTTGGGGCGCGGAATGTTTCAGTCTGCTGATTCATCTCCAATCTCCGCAATCGAGGCCTCCCGACCGAAGCCGGGAGGCGACCGCAGTGTTCGTGTTGAAATATCGGCGTCAGGCAACCTTACGCGGTTTCTCGACGTCCTGGCTGATCTGCTTGTTGACCGCCATAGCGTCGCCAGAGCCGATGTTGATGCGGCGAGGTTTCAGTTCCTCGGGGATTTCCCGCACGATCTCGACGCTGAGCAGGCCATTCTCCAGGGACGCAGCGACGACCTTCATGTGGTCGGCCAGCTTGAACACGTGTCTGAAGTTGCGCAAGGCAAGGCCCTGGTGCAGCACCTGACGCTCCTCCGTGTCGGTGGATTTCTGGCCGACAACCACAAGTTCCGGGCCATTCTGCGTCAACTCCACCTCTTCGGAACTGAAGCCGGCAATAGCCATGGCGATACGGTAGTCGTTTTCACCGGTCTTCTCGATATTGTAAGGCGGCCAGTCGGTCCTGGCGTTGTTTTCGAGCATGTCGAAAAGACGATCGAATCCGACGGTGGTTCGATAAAGCGAGTCAAAGGTTCTCATAGCCACATTCTCCTTGAAGCAACATGGGTACAAGGTGCGCCGCCCAACGGCGCCGCCCGTCGTCGAGCCATACAGCCTCGACGGCGAACGATTTGGGAAGCGCCGAAAAACGCTTCAAGGCCCCTGCGCAAAAAAATTTGAGCCTCTTGATGGTACGAAAAACCGCTGCCGGGAGGAGAGCGGCGAGACGACCTCGCCAGCTTGACCATATGCCTTCTTCAGCAGCATCGCACGACCTCACATCCACGCGAGGGTACTGCCTCATGTGGTCCGGAGAATCGCTCAAACCAGCGATTCAAATCTTGCAGCGTCGACCGGTCGACCGAGCAGAAATCCCTGCCCGAAATCACAGTCCATGTCGCGCAACAGCGTGCGTTCCACCTCTGTCTCTATTCCCTCGGCGACGACATGAAAGCCGAGTTCCCTGGAAATCCTGATGATGGACTCGATGATGACCCGCTTGGAACGGCTTTGCGCTAGTCCTTTGACAAAATCGCGATCGATCTTGATCTCCGTAAGGGGGAAATCTTCGAGGTAGCGCAGATTGGCGTAGCCGGTTCCGAAGTCGTCGATGGACAGGCCGACGCCCAGTTCGCGCAGATGTCTCATGATCAACAGCATTTCCGCGGAACTTTCGACCATCAAGCTCTCGGTGAGCTCTAGCTTGATCCATGCAGCATCGGCGCCGCTGGCGGTGAGCACATCGGAGACAAATTTCGGCATGTCGCGAAGCTTGAACTCGAGCGGCGAGACATTGAACGAGAAGACTATCGGCACTTGTCGGCCCCGGTTCACGCGCGCGGCAAAGTCCGCGACGGTGCGGAGTCCTCGGGCGCCGATATCGAGTATAAGACCCGTATCTTCGGCATGGCCGATGAACTTGTCCGGCGACTGCATCCCAAACAGCCCATGGTGCCATCGCAACAGGGCTTCAGCACCGACAACCGTTCCCGTGGCGAGGTCGACCTGCGGCTGGTAGTGAAAATCGAACTCGTCATGTTCCAAGGCCTGCTGCATTTCGCTGGTCATGCGCAGTCGGTTTCGCGCACGCTTATCGTCCTCGGAACTGAATGCGCAGATATCGAGGAACGCCGACGACTTCGACCGATGCAAAGCGGCACCGGCACGACGAACCAGCGTTATGGCGTCCGTCGTCTGGTTGCCAACGACATAGCCCATCGCGAAACGGATCCTTATCGTTGCGCCCGCAACGAGATAGCGCGGCGCCAGGGACTGCCGGATCATTTCGATTGCCGCTTGGGCCTCGTCGGCATGGCCAAGCGGCTGAGCGAGCGCAAACTCATTGGATCCCGTGCGGCAGATCAGTGCAGCGCCTGTGTTGGTCAGGCGTCGCGCAATCTGCATCAGCACCTGGTCGCCAACGTCATATCCGTACCCTTCGTTGATGTCATGGAAACGAGCCATGTCGATCTTGACAAGCAAGATCGGCCGTTCCCCTTGACGCAGCAGGATGTCGACGTCCTCGACGAAGGCGTATCTGTTGAGAACACCGGTGAGCATGTCGGCGCGGGTGCTCTGGGCAATTTGCGCGGCGGCGACCCTGCTCGCCGTCACGTCCCGCATCAGTCCGATATAGTGCGTCGGCTCGCCACCAGCGATGCTCATAGGTGCGAGGCGGAGTTCGTTCCAGAACCAGCTACCGTCCTTGCGGTAGTTCTTCAGCGTGACGGCAACATCCTCACGCCGGGCGATGGCTTCACGAATGGACTGGATTTCGGGTTGAAGGCGATCACTGCCTTGCAGGAAGCGGCAGTTTCTCCCGATCAGCTCGTCGCTGGAATAGCCGGTGATGTCCTGGAACGCGCGGTTCACGTAGACCAGCGCCATACCCTTTTCACGCAGATCGCTGATGGCCAAACCATCCCTCGATAGATCGGGCAGCCGGGCCGCGATCTCTTGCGGCACGCCATAGCGGCGCGGGTTCGCGACCGCAGTACTGCGGATCAGATTGCCGAACCCGGCCTTGAAAATCTCTGTCATGTTGGGGCGACGGCTGATAGTGTCCGGAGATGCATGCCCCCATAGATGGCCAGCTATCGCGCATATTCTACTGGCACGATCAACAGGTTCCGTAGCGGTATGGCCGACGTGGCGTGGGCCGCCGTCGGCTGCGACTGATTTAGCGGCTCAGTGACGTACTCGTGCACCGGAAAGCGGCATCGACATGAACGATGAGCCTGCCCACGCGCTCCGCAAGTCCGGCATCCGCGTCATGGGCGAGATGTGCTGGGGCACACACATCTGCGTCTTCTACGAAGCGGAACAGGACCTGCTTGCTACAAACGCTTCCTATTTCGCGGCCGGGCTGGAGAACAACGAGTTCTGCATCTGGGCGGTCTCCGATCCGATCGACGCAGAGACGGCGAAGGATGCGCTACGGCAATCCATCCCCGACATCGATGCGCGCCTGATGGCCGGCCAGATGGAAATCATTGCTGCTACGGACTGGTACCTACCTGGCGGCGAGTTCGACATACAGCGCATCACCGGCGGCTGGAACGAGAAGCTGCGCGCAGCGTTGGAACGGGGGTATGCCGGGATCAGAATCAGCGGCAACGCATTCTGGATCGGGACCAGCCACTGGCAGGAGTTTTGCCAATACGAGCATGAACTCGACCACTCGCTGGCGGGTCAGAAGATGCTCGTTTTGTGCACTTATTCCCTGTCGGAAAGCAGGGCCGTGGACCTGCTCGATGTCGCACGAGCACATCAATTCACCATCACCCGGCGAAACGGAGAATGGGAATTTCTCGAGACGCCGGAGCTCCAGGCCGCCAAGCAGGAAATCAGGAAGCTGAATGGCGCATTGAATATCCTGGCGGACACCAGCCGCGCCACTTTCACGGCTCGCGAGCGTATCGTGCTCGCCCAAATCGTCAGGGGCTATTCGAGTAAGGAGATTGCTCGCACCTTGAAAATTGCCCCACGAACGGTCGAGTTCCATAGAGCCAACCTTCTCAAGAAAACCAACGCGCGGAGCACGGTCCAGCTCTTGCACATGGTTCTTGGCGAGTAGCACAAGTCCGGGGTTGCTTCTGCGATGGAAGCTGGACCGGAGCCTGCGCTCCAACGCGGCCTGCGAGTGCTGTTTTGCCCGGTGATGAAAACTGCGATATGCGATGCGTTTCCGGGCAGGCTCTGCGGGTTTAACGTCCGCTGTCACTTCTCGGCAGCCACAAGCCGCCGGTCCGCTTCCGGCCCTATCAAGACATTCAGGGTGTTGGGGGTAGCGGCCGCAACTGGCGTTTAGCCCGACCTTCCAATTTCTCGAAGACTGCCAAGTCGCACCCTCTCGTTAACCATTCGTTAACCATTCCCTCGCTAGCGTTTACCTCTCAGTAAGGATTCGCCAGCCGTGACCTTTGCCGCTCCCCTAGAGGCCAAATCCATTCGCTTTCGTGCCCGTTCTTTCGTCGCTTTCACATTGACCCCGGAAGCGCCCATGGTGGAGTGGCTGCAGGGGCTGGATCACTGGATCGGCAACTCGCCAGGCTATTTTGCCGGGCGGCCGGTGCTGCTCGATCTGAACGTTTTGAAGCCGCGGACGAGCGAGATTGCGGCGCTGGTGGCGGAGCTGGGGACGCGCGGCATCCGCATCTATGCCATCGAATTGGAAGGGGCCGCGCTCGGGCCCGACCTGCCGCCTCTGCTGGTCGGCGCCAAGGAGGCGACGACGGAGGGGCTGCTGCCTGGCCGCAAGGGCGGGCAAGAGGCTTCCGGCAAGGAAGGCAAGGCCGCCGAGGGCAGGGCGCCGGACCACGGCGTCGATGCTGGCGGCGTTGCCAAGGGAAAGGCTGGCGCAAGCAAGACTGAGGAAAGCGTGCCGCAGGTTTCGCATTACGATTCGGGCACGCTGATGATCAAGACGCCGATCCGTTCCGGCCAGGCGATCATGCATGCGCATGGCGATGTCATCGTGCTGGGCTCGGTCGCGTCCGGTTCGGAGATCGTCGCCGCCGGCTCGATCCATGTCTACGGCACGCTGCGCGGGCGCGCTTCGGCGGGCGCGTTGGGCAACACCGCCGCGCGCATCTTCTGCCGCCGCAACGAGGCCGAACTTCTATCGGTCGACGGCTGGTACATCACCGCCGAGGAGATGGAAGGGGTATCGCGCGGCAAGCCGGTCCAGGCCTTCCTCGACGGCGACGGCCTGCGCGTCGAGACTTTGAGTTGAAGCGGCTTGGGAGCTGACGACCGCTGACTGAATAAAGGCCGGCAAGCCGGCCCGGGATAAAACGAACAACAACGGAGGCTTTTTCATGGGCAAGGTAGTGGTGGTCACATCGGGCAAGGGGGGCGTCGGCAAGACCACCTCGACGGCGGCGCTCGGTGCCGCCGTGGCCAAGACCGGCAAGAAGGTGGCGCTCGTCGATTTCGACGTCGGCCTGCGCAACCTCGACCTGATCATGGGCGCCGAACGCCGCGTGGTGTTCGACCTCGTCAACGTCATCCAGGGCACGGCAAAGCTGTCGCAGGCGCTGATCCGCGACAAGCGGGTCGACACGCTGTTCCTGCTGCCGGCTTCGCAGACGCGCGACAAGGACGCGCTGACGGAAGAGGGCGTCGGCGAGGTTATCGACAAGCTGCGCTCGGTGTTCGACTATGTCTTCTGCGACAGCCCGGCCGGCATCGAGCGCGGCGCGCAGCTCGCCATGCGCTTTGCCGACGAGGCGGTCATCGTCACCAATCCGGAAGTGTCGTCGGTGCGCGATTCCGACCGCATCATCGGCCTGCTCGACGCCCGCACCATGCGCGCCGAACAGGGCGAGCAGATCGCCAAGCACGTGCTGGTCACCCGCTATGACGCGGGGCGCGCCGCGCGGGGTGAAATGCTCAGCATCGACGATGTGCTGGAAATCCTGTCGGTGCCGCTGCTCGGCATCATTCCTGAAAGCCAGGATGTGCTGCGCGCCTCCAATCTCGGTGCGCCGGTGACGCTGTCGGAGCCGCTCAACACCGCGGCCACGGCCTATATCGACGCCGCAAGGCGGCTGGAAGGCGAGGATCTGCCGGTCGTCGTCCCCTTCGAGCGCAAAGGTTTCCTCGACCGTCTGTTGGGAAGGAGGGCGGCATGATGAACGTGTTCGACCTTTTCAAGCGGCGCTCCAGCGCGCCGGTGGCGCGCGAGCGGCTGCAAGTGCTGCTCGCCTATGAGCGCCGCAACCGCAGCCAGCCCGACCTCGTCTCCATCCTGCGCGAGGAGATCATGGCGGTGATCGCCAAGCACGTGCAGATCGACCAGGACTACCTGCAGGTCTCGATGGACCGAGGCGAAACCATGTCGACGCTGGAGATCGATATCCAGATCCCCAACAAGAGCGCCGTGCCGATGGCGATCGCGGGGTGATCTTTACCCTCCCCCTTGTGGGGAGGTCGATCCGCAAAGCGGATCGGGGTAGGAGCAGCGCGACGCCCTAAGACTTGGCGCGAAGCGGTCGGAGGGGGCAGCGCGGCGCTCGCCAGCTCCCTCTGAACTCATTTGAAGCCGAGCCATTCCCCGCTCCGTCTCGGGCTTCGCCCGAGCCACCGTGCCGGGGCGAGCCACGGGTCTCGCCCGTCCTTCGGACCCCCCACATTCGTGGGGGCGAGGAAACCAGGTTCTGCAAAGCTTGCGCCAGCACCCCCACCCGGACCTGCGGTCCGACCTCCCCACAAGGGGGAGGTGGGGAGCCGAGCTTTTCCACGCCTCGATAGGACGCTGTTCCACTGGCTGCGCAGCCCCTCGCCCTCACGTCGCCGTTTGCGGGAGAGAACGAGGGGGCAAGAGGAAGGCCGGCGCCGCATCTGGAGAGTAAGCGATGGGCACCGGCCCGGGCGGATCGACAGGTCCGCCGCGAAGGAACGGTAGCGAGTCCGGCGACCGCATGGCATTGGTGCGATCGCGCAGGGTGCCAGCGGCACGTCATGGGCCCTTGATTCGGATGGCCGAGCGGCGCACCAGGAATCGCGGTCCCGGCCCTTGTCAGTCCTGCGGTTCATGCTGGTAGAGCTCGTCCATCGAGAGTGATGCCAGGGCGCCGAAGGGGGCCTGCTTCTTCACCCGGCCGCCGCTCAGGATCACCACGTCGTCGCAGAACGAGATGGTGCTGTAATGGTGGCTGATGACGATGGTCGTGCGCCGTCCCGCTCTCGACTTCAGCGTCTCGACGATGGCCGCTTCCGACAGTCCGTCGACCGCATTGGTGGCTTCGTCGAGGATGAGCAGATCGGGGTCGCGCACCAGCGCCCTGGCCAGTGCGATCCGCTGCCTCTGTCCCGCCGACAGATTGACGCCCCTGTAGCCGACCAGCGTCTCGTAGCCCTGGGGCAGCCGCTCGATGAATTCATGCGCCTCGGCCAGCCTCGCGGCGCGCTCGGCGTCTGCGAGCGTCGCCGCGTCCTGCCCGTAGCTTATGTTCTCGAAGATCGTGCCGTCGACCAGCTCCAGCTCCTGGCTGGCCAGCGCGATGTGGCGCCGCCACTGGTTGGCGTCGATGCGGTCCAGTGGCGATCCATCGACGAGGATCCTGCCCGTGTCCGGTTCCACGAAGCGGCACAGAAGATTGACGATCGTCGTCTTGCCGGCGCCGGAGCGGCCGATCAGCGCCGTCGAGCGGCCACTGTTGATTTCGAACGTCGCCGCATGCAGCACCACTTCACGCTGGTCCGTGCCGGAATAGGTGAATGTCACGTCATCGAACTTGATGCCCCGGCGCAAACCGTGGAACGGCCCGTCGCCTTGCGGCGGCTTGGGCTTGCCCGTGGGATCCAGCATCCATGTCACCTCTTCCAGCGATCCGCTCAGGCCCTGCAGCTGGCTCCACGATCCCTGCAGGGCCCGCATATGCGGCTGCAGCCTGTAGAGCAGGATGACGAAGGCGATGATCAGCGGGAAACTCACCTGCGCCAGCCAGGCGCCGATCACCACCGCCAGGAACAGCATGGCGTGGAGAACCTCCGTCAGCGGCGGCAATGCGCCCTGGCGGACCTGCAGGACGAAGGAGGCGCGGCGAACCGCATCGGACGCGGTGTCGAAGATCGCCTTCTCCCGGCCCTCCTGGCCGAAGATTCGGATCAGCCGCCCGGCATGCACCAGATGCAGCATCTGCGAGGCGAGATGGCTGTTGCGCGAAGCGACGCTGCGGCTGGGCTCCTTCAGATTGGCCGAGAGGATGGCGTGCGCGATCTGGACGAGCGCCAGTCCGAACGTGACCAGCAGCGTCATGCGCCAGGACAACAGCAGCAGGAAGGCCAGGAGGATGATGGCGGCCGATGCGCTGACGATCGACGACAGCATGATCTGGATGGCATCGGACGCCCGCCAGGATTCGTTTGAGATGATGTTGAGCAGCCGTCCGGGGCTCTGCCGCAGGAAGAAGGGATAGCCGACCCGCAGCAGCTGCTCCGACAGTGCGCTGCGGATCGAATGGCTGGCCTTGCCGGAGATGAAGGTCGTCAGCAGCGTGTTGGCGAAGCCGAAGATGTTCTTCAGGACGATCGAGCCGAGGATGGCGGCCGAAATGACTACGAGCCGGTCGCGATCGCTGAAGCCCGATCCGACTTGCTGGAGAACAGCGGAGAAGCCCGCCATTCCCGTCGCATCGCCATGTCCCATGATGATGCCCAGCAGGGGGATGATCAGGCCGATGCCGAACCCTTCGAGGGCAGCGCCGACCAGGCCGAGGACGACCACGGCCGGAACCAGGCGCAGTTGCCGCGTCCCGAAGGCGCGGAACAGCATCGGCAGGCTAGGCGGGAGCAATGGCATCAGGCCTCGGCATTGGCTTGTTGGTCCTGCCGCACCGGCTCGGCCTGCGGTCGTCTCGCCAGCAGTGCGTATCTGGCCGCGCCGAGCACATTCATGCCGACGATCGGCCAGTGCGACAGATCGAGTTCGCGATCGAAGGCGGGCCCGCCCGCCAATTCCCGCAAGGCGCCTCTTGCGGCCCAGTAGAAATGGCGAAGCAGCCAGGGCGCATGGCGGGCATGTTTCAGGCAGAGCCCGCCATTGCCCAGGCTGTAGTCGCGGTGGAGCTTTTCGATGGCTTTGCGATCGCGCCGGCCATGGTGGTGGAATATCGTCATGTCAGGCACATACTCGACCGGGATGCCGAGCAGCACCGCCCGCACGAGGTAGTCGGTATCCTCCGCCGACCGCAATGGCCCGCCCGCGCCGAAGCGCTCGTCGAAATCGCCGATGCGGGCCGCGACGTCGCGGTGCATGGTCATGTTGCAGCCCAACACGAAGCCGCCGGGATGAATATCGGGCGTCAGCCGCTCGCGCACCCGCGATCGCTTGATCGTGAAAGGCAGGTCCCTGGGATCGCCAAGCTCGACACGGCCTCCCCGGATGAGCCCCTGTTCCCCGGAAGAATAATGTCGCTCCAGATCGCGCAGATAGTCGCAATGCACGGCGCAATCATCATCGACGAAGACCAGCACGCGCCCCCTGGCGCGCCTCAACCCGGCGTTACGGGCCGCCGCCAGCCCGGGGCGTGGCTCGTTAACGGGCGTGAATGGAATGTCCGACTTGGCGGCGATGCTGGCCAGCCGTTCCGCCGTGCGGTCGCTCGAGCCATTGTCGACGACCACGAGCTCGGCCGCGAAGCCGGCATGCGCACGGCACGCGGCCTGCACCGACTTGATGCAAGCCTCGAGCACCGCGACGCGGTTGCGCGTACAGATGATGAAGCTGACTTCCGGCGCCGATCGGTCCGGGCGCGGGCCGGCCGGGGCGCCGCCAAGCGCGGTCGATCGCTCGCGCCGCAGAGGCTGGTGGGCTTTGATCGTCATTCCTCTAGCCCACCTGATGAGATGCCAGAACCGCCGCGGCGGGCGCGGATTTGAAGAAATATTCCACGGCGTCCGCTTGCTTGCCGGCCGACAGCGAGGCGAGGCTCAGCCAGGGTGCCAAGGCGCCCGGCCGCAGCGCATATTTCTCGCGCCGCCGGATGGCGTTCCACTTCGCGGTCCGCGTCAGCAATTCATGCGTCAGGGGCGGCTGCCTTTCGTCGGTCACGAGCTGGTAGAGGAAATAGAACAGGTTGAGAGCGCCGGCCTCGAAGCTCGGCCGCGTCTCGGCCGGCAGGGAGCGGATCTGCTGCTCCAGCGCGACGATGAAGTCGGCCGCGCGGGTGACCGTGTCGAAGCTGACCGCTTCGCCGATGTCGCGCAGGTCCCACGTGGCTTCCGCGAGGCCCTCGCGCTCGAGGTTCTCGGCCACGATGCGCAAATGCGTCCTGCGCATCTCCTTGCTGTGCCGGCTGGTCACGCTTGCCTGATGGACGCGGTAGACGACAAGGTTCTCGGGCATCATGGCCGCCGGGTAGCGAGCGGCCAGCCGCCTGAAGAGATCGAAATCCTCGGCGTGCCTGTAGGTCGGGTCGTAGTGGAGAGCGGCGTCTTCGACGACCTTCCTGTTGTAGACGACCGTCGGGTGCATGAAGATGGTGAAGAACATCGCCAATATGGGCATGCGGCCGAACCGGAACACCGGATCGGGCTTGCCCCTGGCGATGCGGCCGCGGATCAGCATGTCGACGCCGGCGCCGCAGAAGCCGAGCTCGGGCCGCTGCTCGAACAACGCCACCTGGCGCGACAGGCGCCAGGGATAGGCGACGTCGTCGGCGTCCATCCGCGCGACCAGCTCGCCGCTCGCGACCGCCAGCCCTTCGTTGAGCGTCGCGACGAGGCCGCGGTTTTCGCGCGAGATGATCGAGATGCGGCTGTCGGCCTGCCGGTATCGCTCGAGGATCTCGAGCGAATTGTCGCTCGAGCCGTCGTCGATCGCGACAACCTCCAGGCGGCGGTAGTCCTGCCGCAGGATGCTTCCAAGTGCTGCGGCAAGGTAGGGGCCGGCATTGTAGACCGGCAGCAGGACGGAGACGAGCGGCGCGGCGGTCATGGTCTTGCATCCCTTCGCGGGAGGTCGAGGGATGGCGCGCGGCCGTCGGGCGATCCGCCGGGATAGGCTTGCGCCGGCCTCGCGAACCAGCCGGCACGACCTGCCTGGGCTCGCCGGACATAGGGGAAGTGGCGCTTGAGGCTGTTGAGCGGCCTTTCGAAAACCAGCCAGGAAATCGCGGCCACGACAATCGTGGCAATGCTTGCAACCAGGAACCGTCCTGGCCCTTGCTCCGAGACATTGAGTGGAATCCAGGGCTGCGACTTGACGGCGAGCGACAGCAATATCGGATGATAGAGATAGACGCCGTAGCTGATACGGCCGAGGGCCAGCAGCGGCGGGAGCTCCGCAAACCTGCCGGGGATGCCGCCAAGGCCGCGCGAACAGGCGGCGACGATGGCCATCAGCGGCACCAGGGGCAGGACTTGCAGCAGCAGCCAGCGGGCCCACTCCAGCGTCGGATCGGGAGGTGCCGGGACAAACCACTCGATCATCAGGAACGCGGCCGCGAAGGCAGGCCAGCCCAGCCGCATCCATTGCGGCAAGCCGGCGCCCCTCGACCGCCAGCAGGCAAGCAGCGCGCCCGACGCCAGCGCGTCCATGGATGCCGGCGGCAGCAGGTCGCGCGCCAGCGCCGGAGTGGCGGTGACCGGCCAGTAGAAGCGATAGGCCAAGGACAGCGCGATGACGCCGATGCAGATCTGTTCGAAGCGCCGGTATGGGGCCAGCAGGACCACAAGCGGCCAGGCAATATAAAACTGCTCCTCGATGCTCAGGCTCCAGAAATGGCAGAGAACCCAGGGGTTCCAGTCATTGCGCAGCGCATACCAGAAATTCGACAGGTAAAGCGCATGCCAGACCAGCGATCCCCTGGACTGCTCCAGATCGAACAGCCAGACGAAACCCAGCACGGCAAAATAGGGAGGGAATATCCGCAGCGCCCGCCGGATGTAGAAGGACCGCAGCGCGGGGCCGGCTTCAAACGCGGCGGCCGAACGCGCTTCCAAGAGCAGGCGGGTGATCAGGAAGCCGCTCAGAACGAAGAACAGCCGCACGCCGATATGGCCCCAGAACGAAGATCCTCCCGCCGCGTAGAAATGGGAATACATCACCATCGTCACGGCGATGGCCCTGAGCGCGTCCAGCTGGATGTCGCGGGCGTTTGCCATCAGCGGCTTCCACGGGGGGCCTGATGTCCGCGATGAGGCTGGCAGAGTGCCGTTTCGAGCGGCAGACCAATGCACGCGAAATTCGCCGGGGCGCCATCAAACCCGCGCTGTGCGAGCCTGCCTGGGTCGATCTCGCAATCGACGGACGGACGGCTCAAGTCGGTCAACCCGGCGGAATCCTTCACGGCGTATGTCCAGTCGCAAAACGAGTCCCCCGGCGGATGGTTCGGTCACCGCATTGTGCAGCGCAACACAAAAAATTTAGCGACCTGAAATACTTATGTGAGCAAGGCCAAAAATTGGCAAAAATCCGCAATTTTTTCGGGTTCTGGAAATTCCCCATAGCTTTTCAACTTTTTGGTTGGAGTTGTATCGGCTTGCTCGCCTTAGTTGATCAGAAACATTTCTGCTCGAGCAGATAGGAAGCATCGGAATTTTCGTTAAAAAAACCTCGAGATTTAAGAATCTACATTTTACCTATTTTGGTTCATTCGGAATCATCCGGCGAATGAACTGGAATCGTTAGCTTTTTGCGATGCAGCATAGTAGCCTTCTTTCGTTGGCTTACCACGCGGCTTGCTTCCCTCAAAAGCAGGCATCCGGCCAAGCTGCAGGTTGCTGGAAAGGCCTTTCATACGGCAAAACCATGGCTCGCCAGCGCCTCACAGCGCCGCGAGGTGACCTCCAACTTGCGATATATGTTTTTGATACGGCGCACGGCGTCGTGAACAAAATGTGTAACCAAAATCGGGGGCCGTCCGTTTATGATGCGACGGAGGCCATGCGATGTCGCGCACCTACGATCTTGCATCCGATGTTATCCGGCGTGTCTATGAAAGGCGCATAGACGCGCCGGCGATTCTCGATACCGCCAGCGAATTTCCCAACGCGGCGAAGTTCACCGGCGCCTGGCGCGACATCCGTGATGAAGCGCTTGGCGTGCGTCTGGGCAAGGTCCCGCGCTTCCACGACATCATGCCGGAGCAGGCCGATATCTCGGCCAATGACGGGCGCGACTGGCGCATGTTCGTGCTCAAGGCCTATGACATGGCGGTGCCGGAGAACCTGGCGCGCATGCCGGTTCTCAGCCGCTTGCTTGCCGAATGCCCGGAAGTCAAATCGGCGGCTATCTCGTTCCTGGCGCCGCGCAAGCACATACCCAGCCATCGCGGGCCGTTCCGCGGCATCATGCGGTTTCACCTAGGCCTGGTCATCCCGCGCCAGGCCGATGGCCGCCCGGCAACCATCATGATGATCGACCATCAGGAAGAACGGATCACCGACGGCGAAGGCATGTTGTGGGACGACACCTATCCGCACGAGGTGATCAACAACGCCGATGAAGCGCGCATCGCCCTGCTGCTGGATGTCTGGCGTCCGGGCATGCCCTGGGACATGGAAATACTGTCCCGGATGATCGTGCGCGGCGTGCAGGCGGGCATGCGCCGCCGGGGCGTGTCGTTCAGCGGCTGAATCGGCGAGGGCGCCAGCGCGCCCGCACTGTCTTGACCCTATCAAGCCGCCTTCACTGCCTCAGGACAGGCAAGCCGGTTCGGCCTATCCCGATACTGCCGCGTCTGCATATCGCGGCAGGGAAGGACAAACCAAAGTGACATCGATGCCGGTTGCCAGTCGCGAAGCGGCGCCCTTGCCCGTCGCGGCGCTGATGGGGGCCATGGTGTCGATCCAGATCGGCGCCACCTTCGCCAAAACCCTGTTCCCGCAGATCGGTGCACAAGGCACGACGACGCTGCGGCTGGTCATCGGCGCGCTGATGCTGATCGCGGTGCTGCGGCCCTGGCAGATGCGGCCGACGCGCGCCACCTTGCCGTGGCTGGTCGCCTATGGCGTGACGCTCTGCGCGCTCAACCTGCTGTTCTATGCAGCCCTTGCCAGGATCCCGCTCGGCGTCGCCGTGGCGCTGGAATTTTCCGGGCCGCTGCTGGTGGCGACGCTGACCTCGCGGCGCGCCAGCGACTTCGCCTGGATCGCGCTTGCCCTGGCCGGCATCATCCTGTTGTCGCCCTTCATCCACTCCTTGCAGCCGCTCGATCCGACCGGGGTGATGCTGGCGCTGGCGGCCGGCGGCTTCTGGGCGCTCTATATCGTGCTGGCGCAGAAAGCGGGTGCGGAGCTTGGCACCCGCACCACCGCCTATGGGATGGCGATCGCCGCCGTGCTGGTGCTGCCCTTCGGCGTGGCGCAGGCGGGAATGGGGCTGCTGGCGCCGTCAATCCTGGTCAGCGCGCTGCTCGTCGGCCTGTTTTCCAGCGCGCTGCCATTCTTCCTGGAGATGGTGGCGCTGACCCGCATGCCGGCCCGCATCTACGGCACGCTGACGTGCCTGGAGCCGGGACTCGGCGCGCTGGCCGGCTTCCTGTTCCTGCACGAAAGCCTGACCCCGCCGCAACTGGCCGGCATCGCCGCCGTCATTGTCGCTGCCGCCGGGACGGCGCTGACCTCGAAGCCGCCGGTGCCGTCGCCGGAATAAAGGTGGACGCTAGGACCGCCCGGCGACGTCAATTTTGGCGCGAGCCGGCGCCCTGTTGTCGTCAGAACTTGACGCTGAGGTTGGAGCCCGGTCGCACAGTCGTCGCAAAATCGCCGCTCTTGCCGGGAATCGTACGGCTGGCAGCTGCGTGGCACGCGGGGGAGAAGCCATGATGAGACTACCGATCATGGCGGGCCTCGTTCTGGCAGGTTCTCCGGCGTGGGCAGGCGACATACCCTATGCGCCCTCGGCCAATGTCCCCGACTATGTCGCGACGATGACGGTGCAACCATCGGGAAATTCGGCCGGATCCCATACGAGGATCGTCACACATCATGACGGCTGGGTCCGTGTGGACGAACTCGGAACTGTCATCTACGGAAATCCGGCAAAGCAAATAACGGTCTCGTTCCTTAGGGATTCAAACTATTCCTCTGTTTCGGTAAACCGTCGGACGTCGACGTCCTACGAACGAATTCGCGCAGTAACGGAAACCGGCCAGACCGAGACGCATGCCGGCGAGCGATGCGACGTGCGGGACGTCGTGCGGCGCGATCCAGACAAGCAGGTTCCTAAACTGCAATGGCTGAGTTGCCTGACGGCTGATGGTATCGAGATAGCCACGAGGGTGTTTGTGAACGGCTCGCTGTTTCAATCGACGGCGATTGTCAGACTCGAACGGCGCCCCGTGTCCGCCGAGGCGGTCGAGCTGCCTGCCAATTTGCTGGAGGTTGCCCAATGGCTGCACTTCGACCATCCGCCACCCCAAGCTGCAACCGCTGTCAAGCGCCCACCGGATTTTGCCATGCACATGCAATGGCAAGGTGCGGTCAGGGCATTGCGGCGGCACGATCCATGGACCTACGATGAAACATCGTATCCCGATGGACGGCGAACCCTAAATATCCGCAACGACCAAACGGGGCAGGCACTATCCTTCGGGGCCGCCAAGGGCGGTGCGTTTGAGCGTCTCTCCATATGCGAGAAATGTCAGTCGGCAGATTCGCCGGCTATTCACCTCGGCCGCAATGTCATCCCGGAGAGCATGGGCCGCACGGACAGTGTTCTCGGCGAGGCGTGCGACTGGTTCGACATGGCTCCGGGTACGTTTGACATAAACCTTTCGCAATGTCTGACGCAGGACAAAATCCCGCTAAAAATCGGCAGTGGTGGAGCGTGGGGGCCACGTGAGGAATTTGTCGCCGATGAGGTTCAGCGCCGAGAACTCAAGCCCGAAGAGATTCTTCCACCCAGCGATGTCCTGAACCGGTCGAACTGGGATTTTCCAGGATAGGCGGGGAGATAAACAGGATGACGCCACTTCATTGCCGCCAGGGCGGCACCGGCGCGAAGCGCTTGCTGATCCAGTCGGCGAAGGCGCGGGTCTTGGCGGCTTGTCCCTTGGCGGAGGGCACGACGACATAGACCGCGCCTTCGTCGGCCAGCGTCCACTCCTCCAGGACAGGAACCAGCCGTCCGTCGCCGAGCTCGCGGCCGATCAGCCAGTCGGTGCTCATCATCAGGCCGAGGCCCTGCACGGCGGCCTCCACCAGCACCTCGGCATCGTCGCTGACCAACGGTCCGGAAACCTCGACGCGTGCGCGCCGGCCCTCGCGGTCGGTCATCTCCCAGGCCGGAAAGGTCTGGAAGCCGCTGAAGCCCAGGCAGGAATGCTCGAGCAGCGCCTGCGGCGTCCGCGGCCTGCCTCTTCGGGCGAGATAGGCGGGGGCGGCGCAAAGCAGCCGGCGCCGCGTCGCCACCTTGCGCGCCACCAGGCGCGAATCCTCCAGCGCGCCGAGCCGCACGGCGACGTCGAAATTCTCGGCGACCAGATCGGCGAAGCGGTTGGAGAATTCGGCCTCGATGCGGATATCGGGATATTCGGCAAGGAATTGCGGCAGCAGCGGTCCGATCCACATGCGCCCGAACGTGCCGGGCAGCGCCAGCCTGAGCAGGCCGCGCGGGCTGCCGTCGGCATGAGCCGACGCGGCGGCCTCTGCCTCGTCGACGGAGGCGAGGATGGCGCGCACGCGTACCAGGAATTCGGCACCGGCTTCGGTCAGCGACACGCTGCGTGTCGTGCGGGAGAGCAGCCTGACCCCCAGCCGCTCCTCCAGCGATTGCAGGCGCCGCGACAGGATGGTCGCGTCGCGCCCGACACGCACTGCTGCCCTGGTGAAGGAGCGCGCCTCGGCGATGGCAGCGAAGGCCGCCATTTCGGCAAGGGCCGCCGGTTCGTGAGATTGCTGCATTTTCCGCATTACTCAAATGCAAAATGAAACGATTATATAGGAATAGCGCAGCAGATAGGTTCACTCAACCATCAATCGTCCCACCGGAGTGAAAACCATGAAAGCCATCGAACTGAGCCAACCTCGGCTCGACGCCTTCCGCGCCGCCACCGTCGCCACCCCCGAACCGCAGCGCGGCGAGGTGCTGATCCGCCAGCGTGCGGCAAGCCTCAATTTCGTCGATGTCGCGGTGGCGAGCGGCAATTATCCCGGACCGAGCTTTCCGCTCATCCCGGTCGCCGACGGCGCCGGCGAGATCGTCGCGCTGGGCGAGGGCGTTACGAGTTTCAGCACGGGTGATCGCGTCGTCGCCCATGCCAAGCCGCGCTGGATCGGCGGCCGGCCGCGGCCCTACGAGATGACGCAGATGCGTGGCGTCTCGCTGCCGGGGTCACTGGCCGAATATGTCGCGCTGCCGGCCAATTCGCTCGTGCCGGTCCCTGCGCATCTCTCCTTCGAGGCTGCATCGACATTGCCGATCGCCGGCACCACGGCATGGAACGCGCTGCGCACCGCCAATGTCGGGCCGGGCTCGGTGGTTGTGCTGCTCGGCACCGGCGGCGTCTCGATCTTCACCCTGCAGCTTGCCAAGGCCGCCGGCGCCACCGTCATCATCACCTCGTCATCGGACGAGAAGCTGGAGCGGGCGAAGGCGCTGGGCGCCGATCATCTCATCAACTACCGCGCGACATCAGACTGGGACGGCAAGGTGCTGGAACTGACCGGCGGCCTCGGCGCCGACCTCGTCGTCGAGACCGGCGGCACCGCCACCTTCGCCCGCGCCATCAACGCCACCGCGCCCGGCGGCACGCTGTTCACCATCGGTTTCGTCACCGGCGCCGAGGCCACGATCAACCTGTTGCCGATCATCATCAAGGCGCTGAAGGTGATCGGCAACAACACCGGGTCGGTGTCCGACCTTCGCGACGCCGCCCGCGCCATCGGCGCGGCCGGGATCGAGCCGGTCGTCGACAAGGTGTTTTCGCCTGGTGACGCGGCCGAAGCCTACGCCCACATGGCCGCCGGCGGCCTGCATTTCGGCAAGCTGGCGTTCGGATTGGAGTGGTAGGGGCGAAAGCGGACGAGCGCGTAATCTCCAGCGCAAAGGGAGATTACGCGCTCCACCCTCAGATCAGCTTCTCCAGCGTGATCGGCAAATCGCGCACCCTCTTTCCCGTCGCGTGGAACACCGCATTGGCGATCGCGGGCGCGACACCGACGATGCCGAGTTCACCGACACCCTTGCCGCCGAGCGCCGAGGAGTGCAGGTCGGGAATGCCCACCGAGATCACCTCGATGTCCGGGATGTCGGCATTGGTCGGCACCAGGTAATCGGCGAGGTTGTTGTTGACGATGCGGCCGTGGCGACGATCCATGATGCCTTCTTCCAGCAACGCCTGGCCGATGCCCATGATGATGCCGCCCTTCCATTGGCTTTCGGCGAGCTTCGGGTTGTAGAGCCGGCCGGAATCCAGTGCCGACACGACGCGCGAGACGCGCACCGTGCCGAAATCCTCGTCGACGCGCACCTCGATGAAATGCGCGCACCAGGAGTAGCGGGAATAATCGCCCTCGGTGTGCGGCAGCGCCATGGCGATGGTGGTGTAGTTCTTGTAGCGGTCTTCCGCCGTCGAGTTGGCCGGCATGGTGTCGCCGGTCGCCTCGATGCGGTCGCGGCCGACGCTTTTGAGCAGTTCGGCGATCGAGACATCCGGGCCGTCGCCGCGCGGCGAAGCGATGCGGCCCTTTGCGACTACCAAAGTGTTGGCCTGCAGCGCGTGGAAGGGCGAGCGCGGATCGCTGATCGCCAGGCCCACCAGTTGATCGAGCGCCGAGGTCGCGGCCTTGTGGACCGCCCCCGTCATCACGCCAGCCAGCCGCGAGCCGCCGCTGACGCCGGCGCGGGCAAAGCGGGAGTCGCCGAGCTTCACCACAACATCGTCGGCCGGCACGCCGACCGTCTCGGCGGCGGTCTGCGCCAGGATGGTGTAGGTGCCCTGGCCCATGTCGATCGAGGAGCTTTCGACCTCGACCGAGCCGTCGGCCAGGATGCGCACGAGAGCCTCGCCGTAGGCGCGCCGCACCGGATAGGTGCCGGCGGCGACGCCCCAGCCGATCAGCTGGTTGCCGTCGCGCATCGAGCGCGGTTTCGACGAGCGCCTGGACCAGCCGAAGCGCTCGGCGCCCGCGGCAAAAGCCTCTCGCAACTGCCTGGTCGACCAGGCTTTTCTGGCGTGCGGATCCTGCTCGGCATAGTTTCTGAGCCGAATCTCCAGTGGGTCGATGCCGACCTCATAGGCGAGCTCGTCGATGGCGCTTTCGATCCCGAAGGCCGACGGATTTTCGCCCGGCGCCCGCATGGCGCCCGGCACCACGGAATTAACCCGCACGACATTCTGCTTCGAGGAGAAATTCGGCGTCGCATACATGATCGAGGTGACCGAGCCCAGCGGCTCGACCCACATGCCGTCGATGGATGTTTCATTGACGCCGCGATGCACGATCGACTGGATCATGCCGTCGCGGTCGGCGCCGATCGTCACCGTCTGGCGCGTCGCGGCGCGGCCGCCATAGCCGGTAAAGGTCTGCGGCCGCGTCATCACCAGCTTCACCGGCCGTCCCAGCATCTTGGCGGCACTTGCCGCCACCGCGCTATGGCTGAGCGCCAGCGCCTTGGAGCCGAAGCCGCCGCCAATATAGGGCGAGACCAGCCGCACATTCTCGAACGGCACTTCGAACCATTCGGCATAGGTGCGGGCCATACCGTCCAGCCACTGGCTCGGCTCCCCACACGGTGAGATGATCGCCTTGCCAGTGCGCGATCAGCCCATGCGGCTCCATCGGCGCCTGATATTCGCGCGGCGTGTTGTAGGCGGCGCAGATGCGCACCGGCGCGGCGGCGAAGGCGGCAGGCGCGTCGCCCCATTCCTTGGTCATGGCATCGATCGGAATGCCGTCGCCGGCCTTGCCGTCGCTGAGGTCGACGATGGCGGGCGTCTCGTCATAGCTGACCTTGACCAAGGCCGCCGCGGCGACCGCCTGCTCGAAGGTATCGGCGACGACCGCCGCGACGTGCTGGCCCGAGAAGGTGATGTCGCGCGCCAGCGGGCAGTAGGGCTTGTCCGGCGGCGGCGTGCCGAACCAGTCCGACGCGGTCCGGAGGCTGATGATGGTGTCAGGGGTCAGCACTTGCAGGACGCCCGGCGAGGCGTCAGCGATTGCCGTGTCGATCGCGCGCACCTTGCCCGAGGCGATCGTGCTTTCGACCAGCACGGCGTAGGCCAGACCTTCGAGCTGCTGTTCGACCGCGTATTTCGCGGCACCGGTGATCTTGGCCGGGCCGTCGACGCGCGACAGCCTGCCGCCGACGGCTTCCGTCAATGCGCCGTCGGAGGCGTCGCCCCGTTTCGATTCACCAACTCTGATGTTGTGAACGGTCATGCCGTCTCTCCCAATTTGAGGATGGCGCGCGCGACAACGCGCGGCGCGAGTTCGATCTTGTAGTGGTTGGCGCCATGGTCGACGGCGCCTTCGACGGCGAGCAGGCTCGCGGCACGGACGGTTTCCGGCTCCAGTGCCTTGCCCTTCAGGGCGTCTTCCACGGCACGGACACGCCAGGGCTTGGTCGCGACGCCGCCGAGCGCCACGCGCAGGTCGCGGATGGTGCGGCCATCGGCTTCGAATTCGATACCAACCGCCGCGCTTGCCGCAGCGAATTCATAGGATTGCCGGTCGCGGATTTTCAGATAGGTCGAGCGGCGGGCGGCGGCGGAGCCGGGGATTTCGATGGCGGTGATCATCTCGCCCGGCTCGATCGCGTGTTCCCTGTCGGGCGTGGCGCCGGGCAGCAGGAAAAAGTCGTCGACCAGAAGGTTGCGCTCGCCCAGATGAACTGTTGCGTCGAAGGCGACCAAAGCGGTGGCGAGGTCGCCGGGATACATGGCGATACAGGCCTCGCTGGTGCCGAGCACGGCGTGTCCGCGGGTGACGCCGCCGATCGCCGAACAGCCGCTGCCGGGATCACGCTTGTTGCAGGCGGAGAAGTTGGAGGGATCGCGGAAATAGGGGCAGCGCGTGCGCTGCATAAGATTGCCGCCGATGGTCGCCATGTTGCGGATCTGCGCCGACGCCGCCTGCCACAGCGCTTCGGAGATGGCGGGGAAGCGGCTCTTGATATCGGCGTGGTCGGCGACACGGCCCATTTTGGCGAGCGCGCCGATGGTGGCGCCGCGTTCGCTCACGTCGATCCGGTCGAGCCCCTTGAGATGGGTGATGTCGACCAGCGTGTCGGGCTCGGCGACGCCGCATTTGGCGAGGTCGATCAGCGTGGTGCCGCCGGCCAGCAGCATGGCGCCGGGCAGGGCGGCCGCCTGGCGTGCGGCATCGGCAGACGTGGCGCGAAGATAGGAAAAATCCCTCATGATGCGAACTCCTGAGCTGCCTGGCGCACGGCGGCGACGATGTGCGGATAGGCGCCGCAGCGGCAGAGATTACCGGCCATGTATTCGCGGATTTCCTCATCCGAGCCGGCATGGCCCTCGCGGATGCAGGCCACCGCCGACATGATCTGGCCCGGCGTGCAATAACCGCACTGGAAGGCGTCCTGCTCGAGGAAGGCAGCCTGCACGGGATGCAGTTCGCCCGCCCGTGCAAGCCCCTCAATGGTGGTGATGGCGCGGCCTTCGGCTTGCGCGGCCAGCGTCAGGCACGCCAGCACGCGCTCGCCGTCTATGTGCACGGTGCAGGCGCCGCACTGGCCATGGTCGCAGCCTTTCTTGGTGCCGGTCAGGCCTAGCCGCTCGCGCAACGCATCGAGCAGCGTCACGCGCGGCTCGAGCTGCAATTCGTGATGCTGGCCGTTGATATCGAGATGGACGGGGATTTTTGTCATGGGCGTCTGGCTCCGGTTGCTTGACGCTGAGGGGAATGAATTGGTGTCGGGGCGAAGGAGGGCAAGGGCGGCGGAGGGCTAGATGTTGGCGGCCTTCGCCAGTCTCCAGTGGGTAACCGCTTTGTCTTGCGGGTTCGAAAGAGGTGACATACGGGGTTCCCTGCCTATATGATGAAAGCACTCCACTTAAAGCGGAGGTGCCTCCGTTTATTACGTGGGGGCTGGCCTGGCCGGGTTCAAGTCCCCATATTTTGTCCGTGGAGAAAAGATTGGCCGAAGCCGTCATCGCTGAAGACGCCGCCGCGGAAACCAAACCGCTGCGCGCGGATGCCCAGCGCAACCGCGACCGGCTGGTCGAGGTGGCGGCCTCGGTGTTTGCCGAGCGCGGCATCGATGCCTCGCTGGAGGAGATCGCGCGCCGCGCCGGCGTCGGCATCGGCACGCTCTACCGGCATTTCCCGACGCGCGAGCATCTGGTCGAGGTGGTCTACCGCCGCGAGGTCGAGGCGCTGTGCGCCGCCGCCGGCGAGCTTGCGGCAAGGCATCCGTCCGATGTCGCGCTGGAGGAGTGGATGCGGCGCTTCGTCGACTACATCGCCACCAAGCGCGGCCTGGCGACCAGCCTGCGCATCCTGCTCACAACCAATTCGACGCTGTTTTCCGACACGTCGGGGCGGGTCTCGCAGGCCTTGCGGCAACTGGTCGAGGCGGCGGTGGCCGACGGCACCATCCGCGGCGATGTCGATGCCTCCGATGTGCTGCACGCCCTGTCGGGCATCTATTCCGCGCCCGATACGCCGGAGTGGCGTGACCGTTCGCGGCGGCTGGTCAAGCTGTTGATGGATGGGTTGCGGTTCGGGGCGGGGAACCCCGCCAAGGCCTGACGGTCTCCAAGACCGGTCTCAGCGAACCAAGAAACCTCGTAGACAGACGTCTCCGTTAGCCATGGCAGGCCGAGCCCGCGCGCCGCACTTGCATCTGAATGCGAGCGGTTGTTAAAATCCTCACATTTCAGGATGCACAGGCCCAACGCATGACTGCTCGCAAAGCGCAAAGGACAGCCCGGTTGATCGATCTGCTGTCGCAGCGGCGGGTTATCCATCTCAGCGAAGCGGCGGCGCTGCTCGGCGTCTCCGAGATGACGGTGCGGCGCGACATCGCCACCAACCAGGGGCAGATCGCCTATCTCGGAGGGCACATATTGGCGGCGGCCGAGATCGAGGCCGATATTCCCTACGAATTGGCGACCGCGGCCGACAGCCATGCGGCGGCCAAGCGCGAAGCCTGCGCGCATGCGGTGCGCAAGATACGGCCCGACGAGACGATCTTCATCGACTGCGGCACGACGCTGATCCATCTGATCGATCTCATTCCCGAAAATTATCAAATAACGGCAATATGTTACGCCATGAATGTCGCGGAGCGGCTGAGCCGCAGGCCCAATGTCACCATCATCATGCTGGGCGGCGTCTATCATCCAGCGTCGGCGTCATTCTCGGGCACGCATGATTTCGACATTTTGAACAGCGTCGGCATCAACGCGGCCTTCCTGTCGGCCGCCGGCGTCGATGCCAAGCGCGGTGCCACCTGCGAGCATTTCCACGAGGCGGTGGTGAAGCAGAAGGTGATGAGCCTGGCGCGCGAAAATTACCTGGTCATCGACTCGAGCAAGATCGGCAAGCTCAAGCGCGCCTTCTTCTCAGCCATGGACGGCTTCGACGCCATCATTACCGAGCACGGCGAGGTCGGGCCGGATTCATTCCTGCCGCAGGCCTGACTCCGTTTGACATTTCACTGGTCTGATGGAAAAGTCACAAAAAAAGTAAGAGAAGTCCCAAAAGGGGCTCGACAAGGGTAGGGGACGCGTCAACGGGAGGAAGTGCGGGCGTCATGATCGAACAGGGTTCGATTGCGCCATTTTCCGGGACGCCCTTGCTGCGCGTCGAGGGCGTCAGGAAGCGGTTCGGCGGCGTCAATGCGCTGCGCGGCGTCAGTCTCGAAATCCGCGCCGGTGAAGTGCACGCACTGCTCGGTGAAAACGGCGCCGGCAAGTCGACGCTGATCAAGATCCTGAGCGGCGTGCATGTGCATGATGGCGGCTCGATCGAAATCGACGGCAAGCCTGTCTCGTTTTCTTCGCCGGCCCAGTCGCGCGATGCCGGCGTGGCCGTCGTCTATCAGGATCTGAGCCTGGTCGAGTCGCTGTCGGTGGCCGACAATCTGCTTCTGGGGCGAGAGCCGAAGACGCGGCTCGGCTTCCTGAAAAAACGCCAGCTGGTGGCGCAGGCCGAAGCCTTCCTCAAGTCGCAGAACATCCCGCTCGATGCCCGTGCCATGGTCGGCTCGCTGCCCTTCGCCTATCGCCAGATGACCGAGATCGCCAAGGCGCTGATGGGCGATGTCCGCCTGCTCATTTTGGACGAGCCGACCTCGGCGCTGACCGATGATGAGGAGAAGATCCTGTTCGAGGCGATCCGGGCGGTCGCGGCGCGGGGCGTCGGGGTGATCTATGTCACGCATCGCCTCAACGAAGTGTTCCGCATTTCCAACCGGGTAACCGTCTTCCGCGACGGGCAGAACGCCGGCACCTTCGTCACGGCGCAAACCAATATGCGGCAATTGGTCGGCGCGATCGTCGGGCCGGATCACGCTGTGCTGAAAGCAGATGGCGATGCACCTGCACAAGGCACGGCGTCATCGGCCGGTTCATCTGAAAAGCCCGTGCTCGAATTGAAAGGTGTCAGCAATGACCGGCTCGACGGGGCCAGTCTCGAATTGCGCGCCGGCGAAATCCATGGCCTTGCCGGGCTGATCGGCAGCGGACGCACCGAAATCCTGCAGACCATCTTCGGCCTGCGATCCGTTCAATCGGGCGAGGCCAGCCTGGACGGTGTCTCGCTGAAGGGCACAGACCCGGCGGCGGCGATCGGGCTGGGCATCGCGCTTGTGCCGGAGGACCGGCACGTCCAGGGCCTGGTCCTCGAACATTCGATCGAGCGCAATCTGACCTTGCCCCGCCTGCCTTATTTCTCGCGCCTTGGCTGGCTGCAGCGGCGGCCGGCGAGCGAACATGCCAATGCGGCGATGCGCCGGCTGGCCGTGAAGGCGCCGAGCGCGTCGACCATGGTGAAGAACCTGTCGGGCGGCAACCAGCAGAAAGTGGTGTTCGGCAAATGGAACGAACCACGGCCGCGCGTGCTGCTGCTCGACGAGCCGACGGTCGGGGTCGATGTCGGCGCGCGCGAGGAGATTTACGGCGTCATTCGCGCCGCGGCAGCGGCCGGCAGCGGCGTGCTGCTGGTGTCTTCGGACCTCTCCGAACTGCTGCAGCTTTGCGACCGCATCTCCATCGTCGTCGATGGCCGGATCACCAGGACGATCGCGCGGCCGGACTTCGGCAGCGCCGAGGATCTTCATCACCTCATTCAACTTTCGCAGCCATCGGAAGAGCACGCGGCATGACCGACATCCAAAGCCCAGCGAAAGCCGCAGCCAGCCAGCCAGGTGGTCGCTCGGCCTTGCAGCATCTGCTCCAGGGCGACCGGCCCTACATGCTCTACGTGGCCTTCGCCATCATGCTGATCGTGTTCAGCCTGGCGTCGCCCTGGTTCCTGTCGATCGACAATTTTCTCAACATCGGTCGCCAGACGACACTGGTCTCGATCATCGCGGTGGGCATGACATTCGTCATCATCTCCAGGCAGATCGACCTGTCCGTCGCCTCGACGCTGGCACTTTCGGGCATGAGCGCATCGCTGGCCATGGCCTTTGTCGCCAACAGCTGGGTCGTCGGCGCCGTGGCGGGGCTGGGCACCGGGGCGCTGATCGGGCTGCTCAACGGTGTCTTGACCACGCGCCTGGAAATCCCGTCCTTCCTGGTGACGCTGGGCACGCTGAGCGGCGCGCGCGGCCTGGCGCTGATGGTCACCAACACCAAGCCGGTCATCATCACCAACGAGTATTATTTCGCGATCTTCGGCGAAGGCTCGGTGCTCGGCATACCGGCGCCGATCCTGTGGACGCTCGGCGTCACCATCGCCGGCATCTTGCTGCTGCACTACAGCGTCTATGGGCGGCGGGTTTACGCGGCGGGCGGCAACCCGACGGCCGCGCTCTATTCCGGCGTCCATATCAAGCAGGTCACGACGCTCGCCTTCGTGCTGACCGGCACGCTCGCCGGGCTGGCGTCGCTCATCCTGTCGGCGCGCTCGCACGCGGCGCGGCCCGATGTGGTGCAAGGCATGGAGCTCGACGTCATCGCCTCGGTCATCCTTGGCGGCTGCAGCCTGTTCGGCGGCCGCGGCTTCGTGCTCGGCACGCTGCTCGGCAGCCTGATCATCGGCACGCTCAACAACGGACTGGTGCTGCTCGGCGTCAGCTCGTCACTGCAACTTGTCATCAAGGGAGCAATCATCGTCGCCGCGGTCGCGTTCACGAGGAGGTAAGGCGCACGCGGAAATCAGCAGAAGCCGCCGACTCCAAACGGCAAAACAAATATCAACAATCAACGGAGGAAGTCATGAAATCGGTTCACTCGCTTTTCTGCACATTGAGCCTCGCCGCCAGCGCCTTCGCGCTGTCGACGTCCCTGAGCGTGGCGCAGACGCCGGACACTTGCGTTACCGGCGTCGACATGGCGACACTCGGTCCCAAGGGCATTGTCGGCCAAGGCCCGCATGGCGAGAAGGCAGCCTCGCCCGACGAGCTGAAATTGACCGACGAAGAGGCCGCCAAGGTCAAGGCCGGCAAGTTCAAGGTCGGCATTTCCATGCAGACGGTGAACCTCGACTGGTCGCAATTGCAGGTGCAAGGCATCAGCGAAACGCTGGCAAAATATGGCGTCACCGTCACCGGCGTGGCGTCGGCCGAGTATCAGGTCGACAAGCAGATCGCCGATATCGAGAACACCATCCAGCAGCATCCGGACGGCATCATCTCCATTCCCGTCGATTTCACGGCGACGGCGCCGACCTACAAGAAGGTGGGCGAGGCCGGCATCAAGCTGGTGTTCATGGACAGCATCCCCGTTGGCCTCTCATCTCCCAAGGATTTTGCCTCGATGATCTCGGCCGACAGCCAAGGCAACGGCCAGATCGCGGCGCAGATCCTGGCGTCCTGCATGCCCAAGGGCGGCACGATCGGCCTGGTCAATTTCGGCGTCGACTATTTCAGCACCAATGAGCGCACCAAGGGCGTCGGTGAGTGGATGAAAAAGAACCGTCCCGACATCGTCATGAAGCAGGTCGACTTCACCGATCCCTCCAAGGTCTCGCAGATCTCCGGCGATTTCCTCACCGGCAATCCCGATGTGAAGGGGCTGTTCGCGGTATGGGACCAGCCGGCGCTGGACACGCTGTCCTCGATGCGCGCGCAAGGCATCGACATTCCGATCACCACCGTCGATCTCGGTCTGCAGTCGGCGATCGAGATCGCCAAGGGCGGACCGCTCAAGGCAACCGGCTCGCAGCGCCCCTATGACCAGGGCGTCGCCGAGGCGCTGGCGATGATGAAGGCGCTGATCGGGCAACCCACGCCCGCTTGGGTCGGCGTGCAGTCGCTGCCGGTGGTGCAGTCCAACGTGCTGGAATCCTTCAAGACTGTCTTCCACAAGGATCCGCCGGCTGAACTCGTCGACGCCTGCAACAGCGCCAAGCCGAAGTGCAATTGAGATAGCGGCATGGGCGCGGGAGAGATCCCGCGCCCACAATAGCCGGAACGGCCATTCATCCCGGGCGTGGGGCATGCTAGGCGTCAATAGCTTGATTTGCCTGTTATCCACGTTTTCGAGGGCATGCGATGTATGTAGGCCGTTCCTACAAACTGATCGATTTCGCGCTGTGGTCGCGGCGCAGCGTCATCTACATGGTGGTGGTGAGCGGACTGGCCGTCGCGGCCTACCGTCTTCCGGGCATTGCCGGGTTCTCGGTGCCATGGTCTGTCGTGCTCGTGCTCGGCACCACCGTGTCTCTCGTCGCCGGCTTCAAGAATTCGCAGGTGCTGACCCGCAGCGGCGAGGCGTTGCAGGCCTTCACGCAAATCATCGCCAGCAGCCGGATGTGGTCCAATTTCTGCCGCGACTTCCTCGACGCGCCGACGGCGAGGCAGCTCATCTACCGTCATATCGCCTGGATGACGGCACTGCGCTTTTCGCTGCGGCGGCCGATGCCCTGGGAATCGATGGGGAAGGCGGCCAATATCGAGTATATGCGGCGCTACCGCATCAGCGAGGACAAGGGCTCGCTCGCCGAGGAATTGCCGCCGCTTGTGGCCGAACAGGCCGACAAGGTGCTGAAATCGCCGCAGCCGGCGCTGGCCCTGCTCGAAATGCAATCGGTCCAGGTCAACGCGCTGTTCAAGGACGCCAAGCTCCCCCCGCAGATATACGTCGAACTGACGAAGCTGATCCGCGACTTCCACGATCAGCAGGCGCGCTGCGACCGCATCAAGAACAATCCCTATCCGCGCCAATACGCCATCGTCAGTTCCATGTTCGTGATGATCTTCTGCACGCTGCTGCCGTTCGGCGTCGTTCCGGTCTTCGCGGAGATGGGCAAGCTGGGCGGTGCGCTCGGCACATTCGGCATCTGGCTGACGATCCCGTTCAGCACGCTGCTGGGCTGGGCCTACATGTCTCTCGACCAGGTCGGCGAAAGCAGCGCCAACCCGTTCGAGGGCAATGCCAACGACGTTCCAATCTCGCAGATCTGCCGCGACATCGAGATCGAACTGCGCGCGGGCCTTGGCGAGGCTGACCTGCCGAAGCCCTTGCTGCCCGTCAACGATATCGCGACCTGAAGTGCCTGATCTGGCGCGGCTACGCTTTCGCTTCGACGAGGATCACCAGCGATTCCGGCACCACGCCATCATGCGCCATGGCGTCGGCGGCCGCCTTGCTCTGCATTAGCGCGGCCATCTTATCCATATCCGGCACGTCCATCATCACGGCCACCCGTTTCGGGTTCTGCGGATCGACGAAGGTGCGGATGTTGGTGATCCCCAGCGAGCCGAAAAGCTCCTTGCGCTTGGGTGAACTGAGCCAGTGCTTGCTGTCTTTCGAGATGTTGTGATGGCCGATTACGGTTGGCATGGCATCCTCCCCAGGGTGACGCCGGCGGTCGATATCGCCCGCCTGATGCTGCGATCCACCTGTACGGGCCAGTGAGCGCCGTTTCCCGTAGACTGTCAATTAGCTGTTGCTGATGGAGCTGTCGCGACGTGGAGTCACCGACAGATCAGGGCTGCGAACGATGTGGCGTGCGTTCCACCCGTGCCTGGAGTTATGAATTGTAAGCCATTGCTGCCGGTTGAGGATATCGAAACCTAGGCGGGACTGACGCCTATTCCGAGATTGCTCGATTGCCGATCGCGACGCCACCCCAGTCCTCAGGCGCGACGTCGGCGATCGACTGAGAGAACGTCCAGTGGTGGCCGGCGAAGTCGCGACAGGAATATTGCCGCTCGCCATAGGGGAAGCTGACCGGCGGGCTCAGGATCACGGCACCGTGGCGCACAGCTCGCTTGTGATGGGCATCGACATCCATGACACGCACCATCACCGCTAACGGCGCGCCGGCCTGCTCCGGTATCGGTTCGCCCTTCTTCGATCCGGCGACAATCAACGCTCCCTCACCGAAGTCGAGTTGGTGGCGGTGGTTGCCGATGATTAGCCTCTGTTCGAACCCGAAGACGTGGCAGAGCCAGCGGCTGGCCGTCTCGACATCGGATAGGCGAGCACTGGTATAATCGTGCTCGCGGGCATCGACCGATTGGTGATCATGTCATCTCCCGTCGCGTTTGGTGCAAGGGCATGAAGGCTGTGCGCGAAGCGCCCAGCGCCTCAACTATAGGGCGACCAGCACTGCTGGCGGGGTCCGCTATAAGGCTGATAGCTGTTGTCCCAGGCGCGGTAGGAAACGTAGCGCTCATGGCACCAGCGTACGTGCGCCGCTTCCAGACGCACCGCGGGACGCGGCAATGGCGCGACAGTCGCCGCCGCGACACTGGCGGCAAAGGCGGCGGCGGGGAACCAGTAGCCGTTGTAGTAGCGGTAGCCCGGCCGCACGCGGACATAGCCGCGATAGCCGTTATAGTAGTAGCCGCCGCCGACGACGTAGAAGCCGCGCCGGAACCACACCGGCGTCGGCGCTGTGGTGGCCGATGCCGGGGCAGAGGCCGGCACGACCGGCAGGGCCTGAGCCGGCGAGGCCAGCACCGAGGCGCCAATCATCAAACCGCAAAATGCCGCAAGCGTCCGTTTCATCATGTCTCTCCTGTGGGATGGGTTGTCTAGGGGATCACTGGCGCCGGAGCGCCCGCAGTTCGGAGATGGAAAGCGCACCGTCGCCATTCGTGTCCGCCCGCAGCAACCGGTCGGGAATGAAGGCGGCAAACTCGTCGCGCGAAATCTTGCCATCGCCATTGCGGTCGATGCGGCTGGCCTGTGCTCGGAAGTCGGCGAATTGCGCGGCCTGGAAGTCTCGCTTCGACTTCACCTGCTCGACGGCAGTGCGCACTTCGCCCGCGTCGAGCAGACCATTGTGGTTGGCATCCATCCGGTCGAACATCCGCGCCCGCGCGGCCTGGATTTCGCTGAACTCCAGCTTTCGGTCGCCGTTGGTGTCGATACGCCGGAAGAGTTCCCTGGCGCCGCTGCCGTCCGCCGCACAGACGCTGCCAGCGCCAAGCAGCAGGCCGGCAAGGGCTATGACGATCTTGTTCATGCTGGTCTCCGCATTGGGTCGGATGGTCCGCCGCGGACCGTCCTTGCAGAGCCTTCTACGCAGGCCCTTTTGTGCTCCTACGCGCGATCGGGAGATTTTTCTCGAGATGCTGCGGGCGCAACTGCCGAGCGATGCCGCGACGCAGATTGGCGCGTTCGAAAAGAATCTCCCGTGTCGAGCGTAGGGTCCGGCCCGGTGCTGCGTATCGGTCAGCAGTCGCCCCCCGCGACCCGACCACGAAAGGATCATCATCATGAAACGTTCAGCACTCATTGCGGCCTTGCTTGTCGGACTTGTGCCGCTCCGTGCGGCGCAGGCACAAGACATGCCGGGCCAGCGCATCCTGCAACGCATCGATACCAATGGCGACGGCGCCATCTCCAAGGACGAGATGACGGCCGCCCGCGAGCGGCTGTTCAGGCGGCTCGACCGCAATGGCGACGGCGTCATCGACGAGAAGGAGATCGACAGCGCCCGCCAGGCGATCGAGGATCGCGCCGAGGTGGCGCAGGCGCGGCTCGGCAATCGCTGGCGCCGCCTCGACACGAATGGCGACGGCAAGGTGTCGCAACAGGAATTTGCCAGCAGCATGCCGTTGTTCGACCTCATTGATCGCAACGGTGACGGCAGGATTTCCGCGGACGAGATCGCAACCATCCGCAAGCTGATAGCCGAGCGTGCCAACTAATCGGCAGCGATCATTCCCTTTACAAAACAAGGAGTACGACATGTTGTTTTCAGTAAAGATTCCGGCGCTCTGTATCGGCGCGGTGCTTGCCTGGTCGGCCGCTTCGCCGGCCTCGGCCGAGGAGTGGCGGCGTCCGACCGCGCATGGCGGCGAGATCAGCCGCAGCGTGACCCGGGACGGCAATGTCTATACCGGCTCGACCACCCGCACCGGGGCCAATGGCGGTGCCTACACATCGAGCTCCAAATGCATTGGTGGCGTTGTTGATCGCTGCGCCAGAAGCTATTCTGGCACCGGCCCGAATGGGCAGACCTTCTCCGGCAAGCGTGTATCGGCGGCGGGGCCGTTTCGAGGCCGTTCGGCAGGTAGCTTCACCGGTCCTAACGGCAAGACCGTCTACGGCATTCGCCGCTGGCGCCGCTGACATCTGGTGATGGATTTGAGCCCGAAATTCGTTTCTGCGCCGATCCGGATCGATGCGAGGTTCGGACTCGCCATCGAAGTCTTGCCAACCGGTGGCCGCCACCGTGCAGCATGACGAGCCCAGAGGCGACGACGAGCTTCTGGCCCGCATCGCCGGGGGCAACCAAAGCGCGCTGTCCGAGCTCATCGCTCGCCATGGCCGCGGGTTGCGAATGTTCGCGGCGCGTTATCTCGGCAATGCCGGCGACGCCGAGGATGTGGTGCAGGAGGTGTTCGTGACCGTCTGGAAACAGGCCGCGCGGTTTGATCCGGCCAAGGGGCGGGCTTCGACCTGGCTCTACCGGATCACCGCCAACCGATGCATTGACCAGCGTCGACGCAGGGCGCTACGCAGCTTCATCGGGCTGGACGACATAAGGGATGAGGTCGCCGCGCCGGAGGCGGACGCCGAGGCGACGACGGCGGCGCGGCAGGAACTGGCGATCGTCCGCGACGGGCTCTCGCGCCTGCCGGAACGGCAGCGCATGGCGGTACTGCTGAGAGCCGTCGGCGACCTCGACATCGCGGCGATCGCCGAGGTGATGGGCGGCAGCATCGGCTCGGCCGAGCAATTGCTGGTGCGCGGACGGCGTGCGCTCAGGGATCATTTGGCAATGGCGGCCGTGAGCCGCGAAAGGGAGTCCTCATGACACGGGACGAATTCGAACGACACAGCCTGCGCTTTGGCGCTGCGGTCGAGACATGGCCGGCGCCTTTCCGCCAGCAGGCGCTGGCGCTGCTGGCGGCCGAGCGCAAGGACGACCCGGATGCCGCGCTCGATCGTCTCGTGCTCGAAGCGGCGCTGACCGATGGCGACGACCAGGCACTGGCGCGCAAGGTGCTGGCCCGTATCGAAGCCGGCTCGGCACGCCCGTCTCTCTTGCCGCGCCTGCTCTTCAGTCCGGCCGGGTTCGCGGCCTGCGTCGCTGCCGTGCTGGTGGCGGCAACGTTGGCAGGCTACCAGGTGGCGCGGCTACAGGATGATCCGTCCGATACGGAGCTTCTGGCGCTGGCGTCCGGTTCGTCGCTGGCCGATGGCGGTATCGCGGCCGACGCGGAAGGGGAGGGCTCGCTTTGAAGCGTCCCTGGATATGGACGGCGACGCTGGTGCTGCTCGCCCTTTCGCTCGCCGTCAACTTCTTCCTGGTCGGTTATGCCATGCACGGGTTGCGCCAGGGCGCGGCGGCGCGCGTACTGTTGTCGGAAATTGCCAGCAGCTATCCGCCCGAGGTGAGGAAGGAGTTCCGCGGCATTCTGCGCGACAACCGCTCGCGCACCTTCCAGGCGTTGCGCGACTTGCGCAGTGCTCGCGCCAATCTGGCGGCGGCACAAACCGCCAAACCCTTTGATGAAGCGGCGGTGAAGGACGCGATGGCGGCGGTGCGCAGCGCAACGACCAACCTTCAGGCGACCATGCAGGATTATCTCCTGACCGCGCTGAAGAACGTTAACGCCAAGCCCGCCGCGGGAGGCTAAGCCGCGACGGCCCTACTGACGGCACAATCGTCGCCGACCTATGTCGATGTCCAACCGGCTTGCGATCGCAAAGATGGAACAATGCGGCACGACAGGCTTGTCCTGACCCTGATTTGGCGCGAGCTCTCGGCTGGCCTGCGCTCGATGCGCCGACGCGATCTCGTTTGGATCGTCGCTGGCGGTGGGGCGTTGCTCGCCTACGCCATTGCCGACATCGTCGTCGCCTTGCATGCGGTATCCGCCACCCTGCGTCAGGCGCAGGCGCTGTGGGCGGTCGGCTTGCCGGGGGTGCTTCTTTGCCTTGGCGGCTTCGCCGGCAGCGCGATCGCAAGACTTTGCCTGTCGCGCGCCTTCGCGCCGTTCCTGAAAGCATTGCCTCTTTCACTCATGGAGCGCCGGCGCATGGCGGCCGTGGCGGCATGTGCGCTGGGCGTTCCCCTTGCCTTCATCGCGGCGGCGGCCGTGGGCCTTGGGTGTTTCGTCATCGCAAAACCACTGGCGCCGGCCTGGGGTCTCGGTGCCGTGATGCTGTTTGGCGCCGGCTTTGGCGCGGCGGCGGTGCTGCGCCTGCGGAGCGCTCGCGACCTGGTCCTCAGCGATAGTGCCGATCCGGTGAGCGATCCGGGCGGGCGCAAGCCTTGGCTCGGCGCCTTCGATCGTTCGACGCCGGCCTGGCTCTCAAGCTGGGCCTGGGACCTGCCCGCCGGGCGCGTAAGGCTTTCATGGCGGCTGGCGGGGGCAGCCATCCTGTTCGGCCTCGCGGCAGTCGTTGCCGGCTCCATCAGCCTTGCCCGCCATGATGCCGTGCCGGCGGCGATGGCCGGGCTGACCGGCGGCCTTCTGGTGTTCATGTTGAGCGCGCGGTTCCATCCACTCGGCTCGCCGGTGCTGCGCACGGCTCCGCTCGGCTTCGTCAGGGCCTGGCTGCGCCTGGCGCGGCTGCCGCTGCAATTGTCGCTCGCCTTCTTCCTCCTGCCGGCGGGAGCCGCCCTGGCGGCGGAACCGTCGGCCTGGGCGATGCCGCTCGCCAGCGGCTTCTGGCTGCTGGCGCTGAACGGCGCCTATGCGGTGTTTGCCGCCTATTTCATGACCGCGCCGTTCGTCGCGGCGCTGAGCTTCCTCAGCGCCATCGCCTACGCCAGCTACGAGACGCTCGAATATGGGCGCACGGTGCTGATCGGTTTTGCCGCCCTTGTGCTGTTTCTGTGGCACCAGGCGCAACGGAGATATCGCCATGGATAGCAGCATCGATCCTGCCGAAATCCTCGCGGTTCGCGGGCTCAGCGCCGGCTATGCTGGCCGCGCGGTCGTCAGCGGCATCGACCTGTCGCTCGACAGGGGCGACATCCTCGGCCTGCTCGGCGCCAACGGTTCGGGCAAGTCCACCTTGCTCAGGGCCATCACCGGCCAGATCCGGCCGCTCGGGGGGACCGTGGCGATCGAGGGCGCCGACCTTGCGAGGGCACCGGAACGCGCCAAGTCAGGCTTCGGCCTTGCCGTGGATCCATTCGACCTGCCGGCGGCGCTGAGCGGGCGGCAATATCTCCAACTCGTCGCCTCGATCCGCGGCTGCGCCGAAGACGACTGGCCTGGCGTCGATGTCACTGATCGGCTTGGGCTCAATCGCTGGATCGAACGGCCGATAGCCGAATATTCGCTCGGCACGCGGGCCAAGATCGCCATTGCCGCGGCCCTGCTCGGCGCGCCACCGCTACTGATCCTCGATGAGTCCCTGAACGGCCTCGATCCGCTTGCCGCCTTCGAGGTGAAGCGCATCATCCTGGCCCTGGCTTCCAATGGCCGCCATGCCGTCATCATCTCCACCCATGTCGTGGAAGCAGTGCCGGGCCTGTGCAACCGCGCCATCCTCCTGGCCGATGGCCGCATGGCACGCGCGCGTGGCACGCAAGGCAACTGGCCGAGGCCGGCCAGATGCCCGGCGCCTTCGAAGCCGAAGTCATGCAGGCGCTGGCGGTCCAGGCGGCCGATGGGTGATGGCACGTCGCGCCTGGACGGCTGAAACCCAGCCGTTTCGCAACGGCTGCGGTCACGCAGGGCTCAAACCTCCAGGCAGACCTTGCCGAAATGCTTCCGCGCTGCGTAGTGCGTGAAGGCGGCGGCTATCTCGCGCAGCGGGAAGCGACGGTCGATGACGGGCTTGATGCGATTGACGTCTATGGCGCGGATCATGTCCTCCTGGTCCGCCCGGCTGCCGATCGAAATGCCGCTGATGCGGATCTGGTTCGAGAATATGGCCGGGATCGAGACATCTGCCGCAAAGCCGGTCAGCACGCCAATCAGGGCGATGTGGCCGCCTGTCCGGCAGGCGCTTATGGATTGCGCCAGCGTGGCGGGGCCGCCGACTTCGATCACGTGATCGACGCCGCGGCCATCCGTCAGCTCCCGAACCTTGCGGCTCCAGTCCGGCACGGCCTTGTAGTTGATGTCGGCGTCGGCGCCGAGGCGGCTCAGCCGCTCCAGCTTTTCCTCGTCGGAGGAGGTGGCGATGACCCGGGCGCCGGCGGCCTTGGCGAATTGCAGCGCAAACAACGACACGCTGCCGGTGCCCAGAACCAGCACCGTGTCGCCGGGCCTGACCTTGCCGGATACGACCAGGCCTCGCCAGGCGGTGACGCCGGTGCAGGTCAGCGCCGCGGCTTCCGCGTGCGTATAGCCCGCGGGAGCTTTGGTGAAGGCCTGCGCGGGCATGCAGACATATTCGCTGGCGAAGCCGTCGAAACTCTCTCCTGGAATGTCGCGCCTGGTGGCGGGCGTCATGTCGCCGTCAAGCCACCGGGGATAGAAGACACTGACGACGCTGTCGCCGGGCTTGAGCGCATCGACTTTGCTGCCGACGGCGATCACTTCACCGGCGCCGTCGGACAGCGGCACGCGGCGGTCGGCCAGCTTTGTCTTGCCCTGCACCGCGAAATCGTCGCGCATGTTCAACGAGCAGGCGCGGATCCTGACCATCACGTCGCCGGGTCCCGGCTGCGGCGGATCTTCCTCGACCAGGTCGAGCCTGTCCAAGCCACCTGGCGCTCTCAGCCTGACAAGCCTCATTGTCTTCTCCGATGTGTGGGGATGTTTGATGCAGGCGCGCCGGCTCTATCGGACCTGGCGGCCGGAAATCACCCGCAGCCAGGGTGCCAGATGAAAGGCGCTCATCAAGAGATACATGGCCGGCATCCCGGTTAAAGACGGGCCGGTGAGCGGGGAGGCGCCCATGCACAACATGGCCGCGTCGCCGCCTTGAAGGCAGGACAGCAGGGCCATCAGGGCAAAGGTGGGCGCCGCGGCGAGGCAGAGCCAGTCGGCGACGCCAAGGGTGGTGGTGCTTTCAGGGGTCGCGCTGGCGGTGCTTATGTGGGTATCGCTCATGATCTTAATTCCTTGATGGTCGCTGTCCTTCAGGATTTGGGCTCCTCTCCCTCGCCAAGAGCGAGGGAGAGGAGCGCTTTCCTGTCCAGTCCCTGCTTACTCACCCTTATCCCTGAAGGCGGCTTCGCCGGCGGCGGCCACTTCGGCCCATTTCTTGTCGGCGCCGGCTTCGTAATTGTCGTGCCAGTTCCACCAGCTATAGAGCGGGGTCTGGGGATAGCCTTCGGGCGAATCCTCCCAGATCTCCTGGCGGCCGAGCGGGGTAGCGTCGAGATAGCTCCAGACCGTGCCCATCTGCTCGTCGCCGCGGCTGTTGATGAGATAGGTGCGGAAGACGCGGTCGCCGTCGTGGATGAAGACGTTGTGGCCGTGCCATTCGTCGACGCCGAAATCCTTGTCGAAGCTGTCGGTGATCGTGTACCAGGGCATCTCCCAGCCCATCCGCGCCTTCAGCCTGACAATGTCGGCTTGCGGCGCGCGCGAGGCGTAGGCCAGCGTGGTGTTGCGAGCGTTGAGATGGGCGAGGTGGCCGACCTGGTCGGCGCCGAGCGAGCAGCCGCGGCAGGCATGATCGGGCCAGCCATAGACGCCCGGCTCGAAGAAGGCGCGGTAGACGATCAGCTGGCGGCGGCCTTCGAACAGGTCGAGCAGGCTTGCCTTGCCGTTGGGGCCTTCGAACACATAGGCCTTGTCCACTTCCATCCACGGCATGCGCCGGCGTTCGGCGGCGAGTGCGTCCTTGGCGCGCAGCGTCGCTTTCTCCTTCACCAGCATCTTCTCGCGGGCGGCGTCCCATTCCTGCCGCGAAACGATCGGCGGGGTCTTCATCGTCATGTGCTTGGTCATTGGTCTTCTCCTTTGTCAGTCATGGTGCCGTCGCGGCCTGTGATCGCGTCGGGATCCAGGCCAGGGCGATGGAGCGGGGTGAGGTGAGTTACATTCGCGACGGGATTTGAATCGTCCGGCCCGGCGCAGCAGGAGTGGCGGGGCCGTGCGGTGTGTTCGAGATTGTCGGTTGCAGGCATTTTCAACTATCCCTAATGAGATGCTTACTATTAATACCTGAGATGCTCAGGCTAACGAGTGCCGGAATTGGCGTCAACGGTGCCGATGGCGGCCTCAGCCACATGGCTAGGTCTCCATCGGGCCAACGCCGCTTGCTGACCGGCGGTGGTGATTTAAGTTAGGGCGCAAACGTGCCGGGGTGGGAGTTACAAGTGTGACGGGATTTGAATGGACTCGCTGATCACCGCGGCGGCGCTGGCGCTGGCGGCGGGCGATCCGCTCGGCGCGCTCGACCGCGTCGCCTTGCGCGAGGACGCGCCGGCGCTGGCGCTGCGTGGCATCGCCATGGCGCAGCTCGGCGATTTCGATCGCGCCAAGCTTCTGTTGCGGCGGGCCGCGCGCGCCTTCAGCCCGAAAGAGGCTGTCGCGCGCGCCAGATGCGTCGTCGCGGAGGCCGAGATCGCGCTGGTCTCGCGTGACCTGGGCTGGCCGGCCAAGGCGCTCGACGCGGCGCGCACGACGCTGGAAAAGCATGGCGACCGGCTGAACGCGGCGCATGCCGGCCACCTCAAGGTGCGGCGCCTGCTGTTGATCGGCCGGCTCGACGAGGCCGAGCATGTGCTGGCCGGGCTCGACCCGACGCCGCTGCCACCGGCCGCGCGGGCCGCGCATGAGCTCGCTGTCGCCGGCATCGCCATGCGGCGCCTGCGGACCCGGCCGGCACGCGCGGCGCTGGAATGGGCGCGCAACGCCGCCCGCCAGGCCGGCATTCCAGGCCTTATGGCCGAGGTCGCCACCGCGTTCCTGGCGCTGGAAACACCGGCGGCGCGGCTGATCACGCAAGGCACGGAGCGGCCGCTGCTGCTCGAAGAGGTCGAGGCGCTGCAGGCATCGCCGGCGCTGGTCGTCGATGCCTTTCGCTACACCGTGCACGCCGGGGACAGGACGGTTTCGCTGGCGAGCCGCCCGGTGCTGTTCGCGCTGGCGCGCGCACTCGCTGAAGCCTGGCCCGGGGATGTGTCGCGAGAGGAGCTCGTGGCGCGGGCCTTTGGCGGCAAGCATGCCGATGAATCGCACCGCGCCCGGCTGCGTGTCGAGATCGGCCGGCTGCGCGCCGAGCTTGCGGCACTTGCCGACATCAGCGCCACCAAGCGCGGTTTCACGTTGGCGCCGCGCCTGGCGCGCGCGGTGATGGTGCTGGCGCGGCCGATCGAGGAACGCCACGCCGCCGTGCTGGCCTTGCTGGCCGACGGCGAAGCCTGGTCGAGCTCGGCGCTGGCGCTGGCGCTCGGAACCGGCCAGCGCAGCGTGCAGCGGGCGCTGGAGCCGCTCGCCGAGGCCGGCAAGGTGCAGTCTTTCGGCCATGGCCGGGCGCGCCGCTGGATGACGCCGCCGGTGGCCGGATTCACGACCACCTTGTTACTCCCGGCGCCGCTGCCAAACGGCTAAGGTGTGGCGATATTCAGGTGAGGCCGGTCTGCAAACGGCGGCTTCCTGCGCTTCCGGTGCTCACGTACGAAAAGTACGCTCCGCTCCGGTTCTCGGAAGCCACCATTTTCGACTCGGCCTGACCTGAATCTCGACACACCTAAATCCCGTAACGTAGATCAGCGGATGACGACCACGAGGATCAAGACATGAAGCATTCACCGGCCGAAATCCTGCGCGAATACGGACCCTTTCCCGGCGTGGAGCGGATACATGGGGTGAGCTTCGACGGCGAGAACGTCTGGTTTGCCTCGGGCGACAGGCTGAACGCCTTCGATCCGCAAAGCGGGCAGACGCTGCGTTCGATCGATGTCGCCGCACACGCCGGCACCGCCTTTGACGGCCGGCATTTCTTCCAGCTCGCCAATGATCGCATCCAGAAGATCGATCCCGATACGGGCGCGGTGCTCGCCACGATCCCGGCGCCCGGCGGCGGCCGTGACTCCGGGCTGACCTGGGCCGAAGGCACGCTGTGGGTGGGGCAGTACCGCGAGCGCAAGATCCACCAGATCGACCCCGAGACCGGAAAAATCCTGCGCAGCATCGAATCCAGCCGCTTCGTCACCGGTGTGACCTGGGTGGATGGCGAATTGTGGCACGCCACCTGGGAGGGCGACGAGAGCGATCTGCGCCGCGTAGACCCGAGAACCGGCAAGCTTCTGGAGAGGCTCGACATGCCGGCCGGCATGAGCGTCTCGGGGCTGGAATCCGACGGCGCCGACCGCCTGTTCTGCGGCAGCACATCCACTCCGGTGGTGCGGGCGGTGCGCCGGCCGAAATGAGCCGGTTCCCCTGACGAAGACATCAAGTCTGTGAAGTCGCCGGCGAATTTGTCCGCCGGCGACTGGTCGTCGTCCCGGCACTTGCCTAGATAGGCTGGGTCGGGCGACCGCCCGGACATTTCTTCGCAAAGGATCCGACCATGCCAGAACTGATGACGTTGAACGACGGCACCGCCATTCCCCAGCTAGGCCTTGGCGTGTGGCAGGTCGATCACGGCATCACCGCCGATGTGGTGGGCTGGGCGATCAAGGCCGGCTACCGGCTGATCGACACCGCGCAGGGCTACCGGAACGAGGAAGGCGTCGGCGAGGCGATCCGCGCCGCCGATGTGCCGAGAAGCGAGCTGTACATCACCTCGAAGCTGCGCAACGGCGCGCATGAGCGCGACGCGGCGCTCCGCGCTTTCGACGACACGATGGAAAAACTCGGCATCGAGCAGCTTGACCTGTTCCTGATCCACTGGCCGGTGCCCAGCCGCGACAAATATGTCGAGGCCTGGAAGACCCTGATCGAGCTGAAGCAGGCCGGCCGCATCAAGTCGATCGGCGTTTCGAATTTCAACAGGGATCATCTGGAACGCATCATCGGCGAGACCGGCGTGGTCCCGGTGGCCAACCAGATCGAGCTGCATCCGCGTTTCCAGCAGCGTGCGCTCAGGGAATTTCATGCCGGGCATGACATCCAAACGGAGAGCTGGAGCCCGCTCGGCAGCGGCCGGCTGCTCGGCGACCCGACGATCGCGGGCATTGCAGCGAAGCATGGCAAGTCCGCCGCGCAGACGATCATCCGCTGGCATCTCCAGCAAGGGCTGATCGTCATCCCCAAATCGATCCGCCAGGACCGCATCGCGGCCAATTTCGACGTCTTCGACTTCGAACTGGACGCGCAGGACCTGAAGACGATCGCGGGCATGGATTCGGCTGATGGCCGCGACGGCCCGAACCCGGCGACGGCGGCTTTTTTGTTTTAAAGAGCCGGCGATGAAGCCGCCGATCTCCCCCCTCGTGGGGGTTGAGGAGTGGTCCGCGTAGCGGACAGAAAGCCAATTGCTTGGCTTTCTGAACGACGAACGCCCGGCAGGGCAGAGGGGGGCGCCGTAGGGCGCTAGCGTCAATCTAAAAGGCAGCCATGCCTCATACTCCATTGCCTCCACAGAATCGATTACACGCACGGTCGATGCGCAAAGCCATGACCGATGCCGAGTTAACGCTCTGGAATGCACTTCGCGCACATCGGTTGATGGGGCTTGGCTTTCGCCGGCAACTCCCGATCGCCGGCTATATTGTCGATTTTGCCTGTCCGCAGAAAAAGCTCATCGTGGAGCTCGATGGCTCCCAGCATGCTGATGCAGACCTTGCAGCCGCCGACGCCTCAAGGACAAAGCGCCTGGAACAGGATGGCTGGACTGTTTTGCGGTTCTGGAACGACGATGTCATCCGCGACATCGACAATGTCTGCCAGCATATCATCATCGTTGCAGGGCTAGCTGGCACGTCCTGATAGGCCGGCGGGACAGCGCCCCCCTCTGTCCTGCCGGACGTTCGTCGTTCAGAAAGCCAAGCAATTGGCTTTCTGTCCGCTACGCGGACCACTCCTCAACCCCCACGAGGGGGGAGATCGGCGGCTTCACCGTCCGCGCTCGCTAAATCCCGGACCCGTCCAGTTGTTGCGCGTCGTCGCCTTCCCAGGGCGCCGGCATTGAGCCGCCGCGGCTGAGGTTGGCCGAGGGCATGGGCATCCAGCATTTCAGCTCGGGTTCGGCATATTCGACGACGCGGCCGGGCGAGGAATCCGATGCGCGCCAGCCTTCACCGGCGAACTGGTCGCCGCGCGACCAGTAGGCGAGGTCGACTTCGGCTGGCCCCTGTTCGGAGGGACGGACCGTGACCAGGATCCGGCTGCCGTCCTTGGGCGCCGTCGACATGTGGCGCCACCGTTCGGGCTCGTCCATCGCAATTCCTCCTGCCTTGGTGCGAGATGAAGTGTCGCCTCGCCATCGATGGTGGTCAACCCACACTTTGTCGGATTGCAGCTGCCGACCGCGTCCTTGGTCTGGCATGTTCGCCAGGATCAGGAGAGGCATTCATGAATGACAAGGTCGAGCCGGGCGCGGGTGAAATGAAACTGTATTTCAGCCGCAATCCCAATCCGCGCCTGGCGGTCGCGGTGGCGCGTTACCTCCAGGCGCAGGTGACTTTCGAATTCGCGTCACCCTTTTCGCCGGGGCAAGCGGAGCGATTCCGGCCGCTCAATCCCAATCTTTCCATTCCCATACTGGCATGGCCGGGCGGCAGCCTGTGGGAGGCGGACGCCATCGCCTGCCGGCTGTCGCGCGCGACGCGTTCCGATTTCTGGCGCACCGACGAGGACGAACCCGACATGATCCGCTGGCTGAGCTGGGGCAAGGAGAATTTCATGCGCGCCTGCGACGCCGTGCATTTCGAGCGCGGCACCAAGCAGCGCTATCGCCTCGGGCCGATCGACGAGGACAAGGTCAAAGAGGGGCTGGAAGAGTTCCACAAGGGGGCCGCGATCCTTGAGGCGGAGCTGGCCGACCGGCAATGGCTGGTCGGAACGTCGCTTTCCTATGCCGATTTCCGCATGGCGGCCTTCCTGCCGTTCAACGATGCCGCCGGCCTGCCGCTCGGCGACTATCCCGCGCTCATCAGCTGGTATCGCCGGCTCGAAGCCATCGATGCCTGGCGCGACCCGTTCAAGGGGCTGGATGCGCCGCCCCTGGCACCGGTGCCGCGGCAAGGTGCGGTGCTGTAACTGACAAAACTGACGACCGGCGTATACACAAACGAAACTTGAAGACGCCGGCCGCCATTTGGGGCGTTGGGGTGCATCTCGTTGGGGCGCGATGCAAGGTCAGGCTAAACGGATGGCCGGCCTCCGCAACCGCAACGCCGGCGCATGGTGAATAACAGGTTACTATCCACAGGGGCGGCCGGCGGCGGCCGTTCCTGCCGGACCTTCCCTCACATCTGTGCGCAACGCCGGGCTTCCGGCCATCGGTGCTCGACGGGCCGCGCCTGGGTTGCTAAGCCCCATGCCGCGCAGGAGACCTTTTTGAGTCGAGACATGACCGTTGCGATCGAGATGGGACACACCACGGCGGGCGCCCCAGCGAACCTCGATCTCGAGGAACTGCTGGCGACCCGCCTTCTGGTGCAGGGCAATTCGGGCTCCGGCAAGTCGCATCTGCTGCGCCGGCTGCTCGAGCAGAGCGCGCCCTGGGTGCAGCAGACCATTGTCGATCCCGAAGGCGACTTCGTCTCGCTCGGCGAGCGCTACGGCCATCTGGTGATCGATGCCGAGGAGCACACCGAGCGCGGCCTGCAGGCGGCCGGCGAGCGGGCGCGCATCCACCGTGTCTCCACCGTGCTCAACCTCGAAGGGCTCGACGCCGAAAACCAGATGCGGCGCGCCGCCGCCTTCCTCGGCGGGCTGTTCGAGGTTGCCCGCGACCACTGGTACCCGATGCTGGTGGTGGTCGACGAGGCGCAGCTGTTCGCGCCGGCGGTGGCCGGCGAGGTTTCCGACGAGGCGCGCAAGCTCTCGCTCGGCGCCATGACCAACCTGATGTGCCGCGGCCGCAAACGCGGGCTCGCCGGCATCATCGCCACGCAGCGTTTGGCCAAGCTCGCCAAGAATGTCGCGGCCGAAGCCTCCAATTTCCTCATGGGCCGCACCTTCCTCGACATCGACATGGCGCGTGCCGCCGACCTCTTGGGCATGGAGCGGCGCCAGGCGGAAGCGTTTCGCGACCTCGAGCGCGGGCAGTTCATGGCGCTGGGGCCGGCGCTGTCGCGGCGGCCGCTCGGCCTGCGCATCGGCCCGACCGACACCAGCCCGCGCAACGGCACGCCGCGGCTGATGGCGATGCCGGAGGCGGCGCTGGAGGACGCCCGCGCGATCATCCTGGCGGCGCCGCCGCCCGAGACGGTGCGCACGCCGCGCCGGGTGGCGTCACCCGACCTGCTCGACCAGCTGATGGCGGCAAAGTCGGCGGCGCTGGAAATCCGCCCCGAACCGGCGGAACCGCAAATCAGCGCCGAGGACCTGGCGGAGCGGCGCGAGCGGGTCGACCGCGTGCTGCGCGCCATCCTGGCGCAGCCCGATGCGGGTTTTCGCGTCATTGGCGTGCTCTACCAGGAATTCGTGGTGCGCTGCCGCATCGAGGGCCTCGCCTCGGTGGTGCCGGACCTCGCCGAATTCCGCCGCATGCTGACGCGCGCCCGCGCCGGCCTCGGCTCAGAGACGACGCAGGACGATGCGTGGCGGGACGTTTCCGTGCGCGCCTCGCTGCTGCCCGACGACATGCAGGGCGTGTTCATGATGATCGCGCGCGCGGCCAAGGAGGGCTGGCCGTGCCCGAGCGACGCCGCGATCGCGCGCGCCTATGGTTCGCACTCGCTGCGCCGCGCCCGCCGCCTCCTGACCTATATCGAGGAGCAGGGCCTGATCGTCTGCCAGCTCGACGGCACGGGCAAGCGCACCGTGACGCTGGTCGAACTCGCCTGGGCCACCGCCCCCGGCGACCCCAACGCCGAGGAGGCGGAGCAGGGGAGCCTGGCGCTGTGAGGGGGGCGTTGGCGCGTGCGACTCCTGGTGCGACATCGATGCACGGGGCAAGACAAGGCTGACCGGTCAGCCCGCCGCCGCAATGCCGGCGTGGTGGCTGCCCAGCTGCCATAGGGGCAGGGGGAAGCGGCCGTGCTGCACTTCGAGCAGGCGGAATCCGGCCCCGCCGATCAGCCGCAGCGGATCGCGGTTGAGGTGGCAGCCGCCGGCGATCGATCCCCACAGCCGGTTCAGCCGCTCCTGCCAGCGGCGGCAGCGCGGGCCCTCGGCCTGGCCGTGCTCGATGAAGATCAGCCGGCCGGTCGGCTTCAGGACGCGGCGGATTTCGCTCAGCGCCGCCTGAGGGTCCGGAATGGTGCAGAAGGCATAGGTGACGACCACCGTGTCGGCGATGCCATCGGCCAGGGGCAGGCTTTCACCACCTGCGCGGATGCATTCGACGGCGAAGGGCATGGCGCGGCTCTTGGGTGCTGCGAGGCCGAGCATGGTGCCGTCGGGGTCGATGCCGACCAGCCGCTCGACCCTGGCGGCGTCGTAATAGGGCAGGTTGAGGCCCGAGCCGAAGCCGACCTCCACAACGACGCCTTGCGCAAGCGGGATGACCCGCTTGCGCATTTGCGTGAAGGCGCCGGCCGAACAGCCGGCATGGACGAAATACGGCGCGACGCAGCGCGCGTACCAGGAGAGGCAGGTCTGGCACATGGCTCAGCCTCCATGTCTGGTGTTGGCGCCTAAGGTAAGCCGTTCTGGCGTGTGATGGCTTGATGTATTGACCGGTGACATTTCTCGCTCCAAGGGAGTTGATCGGGCCGGATCGGCGCGATTTCGCGGGGATGGATAGAAGGCCGGCGTCCCCTCAACGTCCTCTCCTTGCGCGGCCGCGTGCGGATCGATGGAGCTGATACAACTCAGGCTTCTGGGTTTTCCGGAGTTCCGGCTGGACGGGCGGCGGATAGAGCTCGCCTTGCGCAAGGCGGCCGCGCTCGTCATCTACCTCGCCGAGGCCGGCGGACCGGTGGCGCGCGACGTCGCCGCCACGCTGCTGTGGCCCGAGGCGGACGCGGAAGCCGCCCGCGCCCGCCTGCGGCGCACGCTCTACAAGATCCGCGTCGCCTTCGGCGAGGAGATCATATCAGCCAGCGCGGCATCGCTCAGCCTGCGCCCGGCAGTCGAGGCCGACGCCATCGCCTTCGACCATGCCTGCGACGCCGGGCGTCTCGACGAGGCCGCCGGCCTCTACAGCGGCGACTACCTCGCCGGCTTTTCGCTGCCGGATTGTCCCGAATTCGAGGAATGGGTGTTTTTTCGCCGCGAGGCCTTGCGGAGCCGGCTGGTGCAGGCGCTGGAGCGGCTGGTGGAAGCCAGGATCGCCGGCGGCGCTGCGCGGACTGCCGTGCTGCACGCGACGCGCCTCGCCGCCCTCGACCCGTTGAGCGAAAGCGCGCACCGCCATTTGATCCGCGCCCATCTGGCGGCCGGCGACCGGGCGGCGGCCGAGCGCCAGGGCGAGACCTGCGTGCGGCTGCTGCGCGACGAACTCGGCGTGGCGCCCGACCCCGCCACGCTCGCTCTGCTGCGCGCCAGCGACGCCGAAGCGGAGATGCCCAGAACCCGCTATGTCGCCGTGGACGGCATCCATATCGCCTACCAGACCATAGGCAGCGGCCCGGCCGATATCGTGCTGGTTCCGGGCTTCATCTCGCATGTCGAGCGGATCTGGGAAGACAGGAGCTGCCGCGCCTGGCTCAGCGCCGTGTCACGGCTCGGCCGGCTGATCCTGTTCGACCGGCGCGGCATGGGCCTGTCCGACCGCGTCGGCGCCCGCCCGACCGTCGAGGCGACCGCGCGCGACATATTGGCTGTCATGGATGCGGCCGGCAGCCGCAAAGCCGTGCTGGTCGGCGCCTCGGAGGGCGGGCCGGGCTGCATCCGCTTTGCCGTCGACCACCCCGACCGGCTGAGCGGCCTGGTCCTGTGGGGCTCGCTCGCCAAGGGCAGCCGCGCGCCCGACTACCCCTTCGCGCTCACCTCGGCGCAGTACGACCTCTGGCAACAGCGCCTGCTTGCCGGCTGGGGCGGCCCGGCGGAAATCGAAACCTTCGCGCCGAGCGTCGCCCAAGACCGCCAGGCGCGCGCCTGGTGGGCCGGCCTGCTCCGGGCCGCCTCCAGCCCCGGCGCCGTCGCCGGCCTGCTGCAGGCGCTGCGCGACGCCGACGTGCGCCCGCTGTTGTCAAAAGTCAGGGCGCCGACGCTGGTGCTGCACCGCAGGGGTGACCGGGCGGTGCGGGTCGAGGCCGGGCGGTATCTGGCCGCGAAGATTGCGGGGGCACGATTTGTCGAGGTGGAGGGGGAGGATCACTGGTTCTGGGTGGGGGAGCAGGGGGTGTTGTTGGAGGGGATTGGGGGGATGGTAAGGGGTGGGTGAGGGGGCGGCAAGGCGATGTAAAAGTGCACTGTCACCGTAATTCGCCAATGATGGGTGTTGCCGGCGATGACGCCCGCCGCCGAGGGCAGCACCAGGGGTTCGGCGAGTGACAGGGACGGGCCTTGATCAGGCCGATAGGAGCAGTCCGCCCACGAGCAGGCTCGAGGTGACGTGGAGCGCCGTGACGGCCTGCCAGTATTTCACGCCGGACGGCGGGTCTCGTGCTCAACGCCGGGGAAGCCGCCGACGCGCGGCGTTCAGAATGCCTTGAAAGTATCCCTGAAGGTCAACATCACTTGGCCGTTGAATGAGATCGAGAAATCACCAAGCTGGTACTGGCCCTGGCCGTTCTTGACCAGAATGGCGCCATCGACCTTGTTGGAGCCGCTCTCGACGCTTCTGACGATCCTGTCGACGTAGCGAAGGCTGCTCCTGGCGGAAAGCATGTCGTTCTTGGCCACCTGTTGCGCCAGACGTTGCAGCTTCGGGTCGTCGCCGACACTTTGCATGCGCTCCTCAACTGCCTTGGGGGTCAGACGCGCGAGCGTGTCGTTCAGAGCCGGCAACGCCTTTTGCAGGCTAATCAAGGCATCGGATGCCATCCTGGTGGCGTCGCCATAGTTCAGGCCCTGGTTGGCAATCGTCTTGTTGGCCTGCGCCTGCGGGCTGCGGTCGGCGGCGGCCTCCATCTCGTCCTGGACGGCCCACATATAGGCATGTTCGTCCATGGCCATCACCGTCTCCCGCGTCTCGCCGGCAGGGATGAAGTGGCGCTCGACGGTGGAGTCCTTATGCTGGCGGTCCGCCTCGACCATCGAGGCGATGAAGCGCGTATACTCGGCATAGAGCTCGCCATAATTGGCCTTGCCGGCATGCATGTTGGGGTCGTCCGCCGTGGTGGTGGAGGAGGCGGACGAAGCCGCCGGCACATCGGGGGCCTGGCCGAAGCTGCCGAACAGATCGTATTCGGTGCCATCCTCGTCGCCGGTCGCGCCCGGACGAATGACCGGGGCCTCGGTCCGCAACGCCGTGCCCGCTTTGGCGAATGTCTGCTGGTTGGTGCCAACAAGGCCGCTCCTGGCCGACAGCAGCTTCTGTATCGTAACGGTGAGGTCGGAACTGATCTGCATCGAGCAATCCTTGAATGCCTTGCCTGCGATTCGCAGAATGAAGCATGGCCGTTAAGCAAGGGTTGAAAGTGAGTGCCGGAAGGAAATAGTTATTCTGACACCAGTAGCGCTCGCCAAATATAATTCAACGACAACTAATATAATTGGCAAATCCGCTGAAGCGACGATTTTCTGAAAGCTGATTGTATTGCGACGAGATCTGGACGCGTGCAGGCGATAAATTCATGGCCTGTCGCTCAAGGTTCCTGTCACCGCTCCTCCACGATCCGCAAATAAGCCGCCGTCACGAACAGCACGATCAGCCCGAACAGGATGCGCCTTGCCCCCTCCGGCATCTGCAGGATCGTCAGCAGCGTCGTCAGCACGGTCAGGATCAGAGCACCGACGATGGTGCCGGTGTAGCCGCCGCGGCCGCCGAAGATGGAGGTGCCGCCGATGACGGCGGCGGCGACCGAGGGCAGGACCAGCGGTTCGGCGAGTGAGAGGGACGGGGCCTTGATCAGGCCGATATAGAGCAGGCCGGTTATGCCGGCGAGCAGGCTGGAAGTGACGTAGAGCGCCGTGATGACCTGCCAGTATTGCACACCCGAGAGGCGCGTCGCGTGCTCATTGTCGCCGACGGCGTAGAGCAGGCGGCCGAAGCCGGTGCGGGCGAGCGTGAAGACGATGAGTGCCGCCAGCGGCACGAACAGCAGCAGAGCGTTGGGGAAGCCTGATGTGACGCCGGTGCCGAGCCAGGCGAGGAAGTCGGGGATTTTCGCGCCCGAGGCGATCACCGTGCGCTGGTAGACCTGCAGGCAGCCTGTGCCGATCAGGCTGGTGCCCAGCGTCATGATCAGCGGGTGGACGCGGAAGACGCCGACGCCGATGCCGTTGACCAGGCCGATCAGCACCGCCGGCATCATCGCCAGCAGGAAGGCGATAGCCGGGTCCTGGTTGACGATCTGCGTGGCCATGATGAAGGCGCTCATCGTCGCCACTGTGCCGACCGACAGGTCGATGCCGCCGGTCAGCATGGTCATGGTCTGGCAGCCGGCGAGGATCGCCAGCGGAATGGCGAATTTGATGGTGTTGGCGATCCAGCGCTCGTTGACGATGCCGGGGCGCAGGATCTGCAGGATCACCACCAGGATGATGAGCAGGATGATCAGCGGGACGAGCGGCCGGTCGGCCATGAAGCGTTTTATGCGGCGGCCGAGGGGGACGGGGGGAGGCGTAATCGCGGTGGTGCTCATGGGGTGGGTCCGGTTCGCGATGGGGTGAGGTTCTGCGAGGCTAGCGCCCTACGGCGCCCCCCTCTGGCCTGCCGGCTATCTCCCCCACGGGTGGGGAGATCGGCTGTTGTCGCGGCTTTCGCCAATCTCCAACGTTGCTGAGAAGAGTGGGGCGCCAAAGCTGCTGATCTCCCCCCTCGTGGGGGAGATGTCCGGCAGGACAGAGGGGGGCGTCGTAGGGCGCAGCGCTTCATTTCATACCCACCCCTCATTGCCGCCCCCGCATCGTAATAAACGCCCCGAACATCACCACGGCCACCATGATGGCGCCTTCGATGATGGCGGTGACGTTGGGGTCGATGGCGAGCAGGGTGAGGTCGGTGCGCACCAGGCGCAGCACGAAGACGGCGACGATGGGGCCGAGCAGGCCGCCCTTGCCGCCGCCGAGCGCCACGCCGCCCAGCACCACGGCGGCAACGCTGGCCAGGAGATAGGGGCCGGGGATGGGCGCGCCGATGCCGGTGCTCATGGTCAGCGCCAGGCCGCCAAAGGCGGCGAACAGGCCCGACAGCGCATAGGCGATGATGCGGGTGCGCTTGACCGGCACGCCTGAGCGGAACGCCGCCAGCTCGCTCGAGCCGATGCCATAGATGGACAGGCCAAGGCGCGAGCGCCTGAGCGGTATCCATATCACGCAGAGGCAGACGATCAGCACCAGCAACGCCTTCGGGACCCAGGCGTCGATGGCCTCGGGCAGGCCGGGGATCGGCACGGTGCCCGAGATCATCGCCTTCAGCCATTCGGCGGCGGCGCCGCCGGGCGCGTCGAGCACCAGCAGGGCGGCGCCCTGCAGCACGAACAGCATGGCGAGCGTGACGACGATGTCGGGCACGCGGGTGACGACGATCAAGAGGCCGTTGAGCGCGCCGAGGACAAGACCCATGGCGAGCACGAAGGGCACGACGAACAGCGCGTATTCTTCGGAAGCGCCCGCCATCATCGAGGCGGCCGTGACGCTGGTCAGCGCCATCATCGCGGCGACCGACAGGTCGATGCCGCCGGCGATGACCACCACCGTCTGCGCCGCGACCGCGAAGGCATACGGCAAGACTGCCCGCGCGAGCGAGCCGAAATCGCCGCTGCCATAGCCGGGCTGGATGATCCTGGTGGCGATGAACAGCACGATGAGCAGGGCGAACAGGCCGATGACCCAGCCCTGGCGGCGTAGGAAATGGCTCATGGCGCCGTCCCCGAAGACGGGGACTGGGGATCGGCCAATATGCCGATATCGGCCTTGGCGCCGCGCGGCAGGCCGTAGGCGGCGCGCATCAGTGCCGGCTCGTCGGCCTCCTCCACGGCGAAAATGTCGACGAGACGGCCGCCGAAGATGACGATGACGCGGTCGCAGACGCGCTGCACCTCTTCCAGTTCCGAGGTGTAGAACAGCACCGACTTGCCGTGGCCGGCGAGCTCGCGCAGCAGCTTGTAGATCTCCTGCTTGGTGCCGACATCGATGCCGCGCGTCGGGTCGAAGCACAGGATGGTGCGGGCGTCCGCCGCGATCCAGCGGGCGATGGTCACCTTCTGCTGGTTGCCGCCCGACAGGCGCTGCACCTCGCCCTGCGCGCGGGTGTCGATCTGCAGCCGCTCGATGGCGCTGAGCACCTTTGCGCGCTCGCGGCGCATGGGGATAGGTCCCCAGTTGCGCAGCGCCGCACTGAAGGGCAGAGCGATGTTTTCACGCACCGAGCGCTGCATGGCGAGCGCCTCGGACCGGTCGCCCGGCACATAGGCGATGCCCGAGCGGATGGCGTCGATCGGGTGCGAAAACTTCACTGGGCTGCCATCGACCTCGATCGTGCCGCCCGAGGGGCGGATCGAGCCGGCAAGGGCTGCGAACAATTCGTCCTGGCCCTGGCCTTCCAGCGCCACGACGCCGGCGACTTCGCCATCCCTGAGATCGAAGGAGACGTCGTTGAGCTTGGCGCCGACGCGCAGATTGTGCACGGAGAGCCGCGGCCGGGCAGGGGTGGGTGCCGCCTTCTCGGCGGCGCTGCGCGCGGCGACATGGGTTTTGACGATGCGGGTGCCGAGCATCAGCTCGACGATCTTTTCCTCCACGCCCGGCACGATGTCGACGACGCCGACGGTCTCGCCGTCGCGCAGCACGGTGGCGCGGTCGCACAGCGCCGAGATCTCGACGAAGCGGTGCGAGATGAAGATGACGGCGCGACCGGCATCGCCCTGGCGGCGCACCACTTCCAGCACTTTTTCGGCAAGGTTGGCGGGCAGCGCGGCCGTCATCTCGTCGAGCAGCAGCACATCGGGCTCGACGGCCAGGGCGCGCGCGAGGTCGAGCACGCGCAGCACGGCCAGCGGGATGTCGCGCGCGGTGTCGCGCAGGTCGAGGTCCGCAATGCCGAGTTCGCGCACCCAGGCGCGGAACGGCTCGACCGGCGTGCCGGTCAGCCGCAGATTGGACAGGACGTCGAGATCGGGGATCAGCGACGGCTCCTGGTAGACGGGCAGCAGGCCCGCGCGGCGGGCGGCGGCGGGCGAGCGTATGTCGCGCGCCTCGCCCCGGATCAGGATGCGTCCGGCATTGGCCGATATCGCGCCGGTCAGGATCTTCACCAGCGTCGACTTGCCGGCGCCATTGGCGCCCATCAGCGCATGCACTTCGCCCGGCAGGACGGAGAGCGACGCGTTGCGAAGGGCGGCAACCGCGCCGTAGTTCTTGGCGACGCCAGTGGCGTCGAGGAGGGGGCTTTGCGGCAACGGGTTTGTTGTCAAAATGTGTTGTTCTCGATCTCTGCGGCGGTGCGGCAAGTCGGCCGAAGGCGGCGACTTTCCTTCCCCCCTTGTGGGGGAAGGTGGATCGGCGCGTAGCGCCGAGACGGATGAGGGGTGTTCCAGCGGAGTGAGACGTCGGCATTCCCTGGAGCACCCGTCATCCGACCTCGCTTCGCGAGGCCACCTTCTCCCACAAGGGGAGAAGGAAGAAGCGCGTCCAGCCCTTACTCGCCCGGCCCCTTGCAGGCGACGATCTGGTCCTTCGTATAGGTCGTCCAGTCCGGGATCGAGATCGAGACCGGCCATTCGGGGCTGAGCGACGGGTCGGCGGCGGCCTTCAGCTTGGCCTTGCCTTCCTCGGTGGCGTTTTCCCAGAGCTGCGGCTGCACCAGCACGGTCTGCTGTGCCGGCTTCTTGCCGTCGAGGATCTGCAGCGCCAGCGTCACGCCCGCGCCGCCGATCGAGCCGGGGTTGGTGACGGCAGCGCCGACGAGGCCCTTTACCGAGCTCAGCTGGCCGACGAAGCCGGCATTGTCGGCACCGACGATCGGCACCAGCGGCGCCTGCGATTCCACCAGCGCGTCGACGATGACGTTGTCGATGCCGGAGGTCCAGATGCCGTTGATCGGCGTTCCCGTCGACAGGAAGGAGAGGATCTGCTGCTTGGCCTGGTCTTGCTGCCAGCCGGTGAAGACTTCCTGCGCCACCTTCACGTCGGGGAATTCGGCCAGCGCCTTCTTGAAGCCTTTGTCGCGGTCGGAGTCAGCCGAAGCGCCGGCGGCGCCGCGCATGTAAAACACCTCGCCCTTGCCGCCCATCTGCTGGAACAGCCATTTGGCGCCGAGATAGGCATATTCCTCCTGGTTGTTGGAGATGATGTAGGCCGACGGCTCGGTGACCGCCTGGTCGACGGCAACGACGACGATGCCGGCCTTGGTGGCTTCCTCCAGGCCCGCCTTGATGCCGGCCGGATCGGCCGGGTTGACGACGATGGCGTCGACCTTGGCGCTGATCAGGTTGCGGATGTCTTCCAACTGGCCGGCGGCATCGGTGTTGCGGTGGGCGATGTTGAGTTTCGCCACTTCGCCGGAAGCCAGCGCCTGCGCCTTCATGGCGCACACCATCTCCTCGCGCCAGCCATTGCCCTGCACGGTGTTGGAAATGCCGATCGTGTATTTGCCGGCGGCCGACGAGACGCCCATTGAGGCCAGCAAGGCAGCGCCCGCAAGGAGCGGGACCATGGTCAGGATTTTCTTCATTTCAGACTTCCTCCACATTGTTTTTCAGTTTCAGTTCCAAGTCGTTGAGGCATGCCGTTCAGAAAGAGAGTCAGGCGGCTCAACTCGTTGTTCTCCGCATGTCGTTACCGGCATGCTTTTCACTTGACGTAGGGTCGCAGAACGTCGCGGGCGAGCAGAAAACCCCGCTTCACCTGCTCGTCGCTGCCTTCAAACCGCCTGTCCTCATGTTCGATGATGACCGATCCGTCATAGCCGGCGCGGTAGAGGCCGGAGAAGAAGCCGCTCCAGTCGACATCGCCCAGCCCCGGCATGCGCGGCACCTGCCAGCCTATCCCGGCCGAGAGGATTCCGCGCTCGTACAAACCATCATGATCAATCATCAAATCCTTGGCGTGGACATGCAGCATGTAGGGGCCGAATTCCCTGATGAAGCGGGCCTGGTCGATCATCTGCCAGACCAGGTGCGAGGGGTCGAAATTCATGCCGATATCGCCGCCCCAGGTCTCCAGGATGCGGCGCCAGACCTGCGGCGAATAGGCGATGTTGTGCCCGCCCGGCCATTCGTCATAGCTGAAGATCATCGGGCAATTCTCGAAGGCAAGCTTGATGCCATGGCCGCGCGCAAAAGCGACGATTTCGGGCCAGACTTTCAGCGCGTCCTGCCAGTTGACGTCGACGGTCTTGGACGCATCGCCGCCGCAGAAGGTGTTGACCACGGGCACGCCGATATTGGCGGCCAGCACGATCACCTTCTTCAGATGACCGATCACCGCCTCGCGATGCGCGGCGTCGGGATGCAGCGGATTGGGATAGTAGCCGAGGCCTGAGATGGTCAGGTGCCTTTCCGCCAGCGAGGCGGTGATTTCTTTCGCCTTTGCGGGCGAGGTGGAGGCAGCGTCGATATGGCTGGTACCGGCATAGCGCCGCGTCGCACCGGAGGTTTTCGGCCAGCAGGCGATTTCCAGCGCCTCGAAGCCGGCAGAGCTGGCCCAGGCGGCGACATCGGCAAGCGGCGTCTCCGCGAAGGGTGCGGTGAGCAGTCCAAGTTTCATAGTGCCTCCCCTGGCCGTGTCTTCACGGTCGATGTTTATAATGCCTATTGTTTGGATCGTTTCAACCTTGCGGCCTCATCATGTTCGAGACTGTGCCGGACAGCCGCCATCGGATCGTCCGAAAGCAACTCGCCCAGCGCCGAAGTCACGGCCGCGCGAAACGCAGCGTTCGCGGCAAGGCCAGGGTCGAAGATCGTGTCGATGGCAAGGATGGCCGAAGCCAGAGCCGGTGCATCGCGGCCAGTGGCGTCGGCGATCTCGGCGACTTTGCCGGCATAGGGATCCGACACCGGCCAGCGTTTGCCGAAGCGGTCCGAGGCCTGGATCAGATAGGCCATCCAGCCGGCGACCGGCACCGACAGCAAGCCGATGGAGGCGCCCTGGCGCAGCCGGTCGCGGATCGGGTTGAGCAGGCGTTGCACGATCTTCTGCGAGCCATCGGTGGCGATCTGGTGGTTGCGGTGGCGGATCGCGGTGTTCTTCAGCCGGCCGAGGCTCTGCTCGACATAGGCCGGTGGATCCATGCCGGGCACCGGCATCAGCGTCGGCAGCGTCTGCTCGACCAGCATGCGCCTGATGAAGGCCGACAGCAGCGGGTCGGCGATGGCATCCGATGTATGCTCCAGCCCGGCCAGCACGCCGAGCGTGGCGAGCGTCGTCTGGGCGCCGTTCAACACCCGCATCTTGAGATGCTCGAACGGCGTGACGTCGTCGACGAAGGTCGCGCCGACCAGGTCCCAGCGCGGCACGCGGCCGGCGAATTTCTGCTCGATCACCCATTGCCGGAACGGCTCGCCGACGGCGACGGCGGCGTCGCGGTAGCCGAACCATTGCTCGACACTGTCGAGATCATCCTGCGTCACCGCCGGCGCGATGCGGTCGACCATGGCCGACGGGAAGGCGGCATTGGCCGCGATCCAGTCGGCAAGGCCATTGCCGCGCCGTTCGGCAAAGCTCCGCACGACGGTTTCCAGGATGACGCCGTTGGCCGGGATGTTGTCGCAGGAGAGCAGCGTCAGGGGCCGGCCATGCGTGGCCCGGCGCAGCTCCAGCGCCCGCGCGAGGATGCCGGGCACGCTGCGCGGCGCATGAGGTTTGGCGAGATCATGGACGATGTCGGGATGATCGAGATCGAGCGCGCCGCTCGACGGGATGTGGCAATAGCCTTTCTCCGTCACGGTCATCGTCACCAGTTCGATATCGCGCGAGGACAGCACCGTGAGTGCCGGTGCGGCACTTGCCTGGCTGTCCACCACCTTCACGATGCTGCCGATGACGCGAGCCTCGATATGGCTGTTTTCGCGAATCAGCCTTGTGTAGAGCCCGCTCTGCCGGCCGAGCGTGTCGGCAAGGGTGGGCGGACGGATATTGATGCCGACAACGCCCCAGCGGTCGAACTGGCGCGCCAGCAAATCATCGGTGTATTCGGCCTGGTGGCAGCGGTGGAACGCGCCGACGCCGAGATGCGCCATGCCAGGCGCAAGAGTTGCCCGGTCATATCCAGGCGTCCGGACAGCGGCCGGAAGCTGATCCAGCAAGGCCGGCCCGAGCGTTTCCGGCGCTGTCGAAGCGGCGTTCACCGGTTCGCCCCGATCACCGACTGCTCCTGGTCGATCACGGCGCCGGTCATCGGCCCGGCCGCGTCGGAAAGCAGGAAGACGGCAAGGTTGGCGATATCGTCCGGCTTGAGCAGCCTGCCGAAAGGCTGCGCGGCATTGGCGGCGTCGAGCCAGCCCGGACCGTGGCCCAGCGTCTCGGCCTGCATCACGCGTTCGGCCGGCGTGTCGGTCCAGCCGACATTGATGCCGTTGACGCGGATGCGGTCGAAACGGTGGGCGTTGGCGGCGTTCTTGGTCAGCGTCGCAAGCGCACCCTTGGTGGCGGAATAGACGGCGAGTTCGGGGGAGCCGCAATGGGCGTTGATCGACAGGATGTTGACGATGGCGCCGGGCTCCCCGCGCTTCCTCATGTCGGCAATCGCCGCCTGCATCAGGAAGAACGGCGCGCGCGCATTGACGGCGAACAGCGAAGCCCAGTCGTCGAGGCTGGCATCGAGGAAGGAAGCGCGGTCGGTCAGGCCGGCGGCGTTGACGAGGCCATCGATGCGGCCGAAGCGGTCGATGCAGGCCTGCGCCAGCAGGACAGGGGCCTGCGGGTCTCCAAGGTCGGCGGCGACGAAGACGGTCGGCGTCCCGATGGCCGACAGTTCCGCCGCCACGGCGTCGCCGCGCTTGCCGTCGCGTCCGGTGATCAGCAGCCCGCCGGCGCCGGCGTGCGCCAGCGCCTCGGCGATGGCGCGGCCGATGCCTTGCGTCGCGCCGGTGACCAGCACGACCTTACCTTGGAGATGAAGCTCCATTCCTCCTCCCGGAACAAAGTTTCTATTTTTTAAAATATGGAACGGCAATTCCCGATAGTCAATTGTGCCAGCAGCGCCTCATGCGCCGCGTTTTGCCGCGACGCCTTGGACCAGCGCCATGCCGACCGCCAGAGACGCCGCCAGCGAGCGGAAGCCGGCGAAGTCAGATTCCACGACTTCCAGCCAACTGTCCGACAAAGCGATCAGCGGGCTGAAGGTGCTGTCGGTGATGGTGACGATGCGGGCCTTGCGTTCATGCGCCACCGCGACAAGGTCGGGCGTGATCGAATTGTAGGGGCTGAAGGAAACGGCCAGCACGGCATCTCGGCCGCCGATGCAGCCGACCTGGTCGAGCGCGGAGGAGCCGACATTGTCGACCAGCACATTGCGCACGCCTTGCTGCGACAAGGTCAGCGACAGATAGGCGGTGACCGGGAAGGCGCGCTTGGAGCCGATGACATAGATCAGCTCGGCCGCCGCCAGCAGCGTCACCATCTTCTCGAAGCTCTCGACGTCGAAGCCGGTCTCGATGCGGCCGAGCGAGGCCTGCGAGGCGCCGACCATGCCGCGCAGGAAATGCATGGCGGCGTTGGGTTCGACCTCGGCGCGCGGCTCGCCGCGCGCTTCCGGCCAGGAGCCCTTTACGTGTTCCTTGAACAGGCCCTGGAAATCGGAAAAGCCGGAATAGCCGAAGATCTGGGCAAAGCGCACCAGCGTCGAGGGCTGCACGCCCGCCTGTGCCGCCACCTGGGCGATGGTGCAGAGTGCGACATCGCTCGGATGCTGCCACATGAAGATCGCCACCTGGCGCAGCCGCTTGGGAAAATGCACGGTGCCGGAGGAGAGCACAGCGCGCAGTTCCTCATAGGTCTGCGGCTTGATGTAGCCCAACGCCGCCAGCGAGCGCCCGCGCTTGCGCGTCGCCGCCTCGTCGGCATGAGATCGTCCCGAAGATTTGCCCGCCCCACTCATGATCGCAGGCTAGCGTGGCACAATCGTATTACAATACGGAAATTGGAAATTGTGTTCGAAAGTGTTAGGCCTCACCGTCGTCATCCTAGGGCGAAGCAGGAGCGAAGCTCCGGCGCGGAGACCCTAGGATCCATGCCGTGACGGAAGGGAAAATTCCGCACCGTCGCAACGCCTTGAAGTCACGGCATGGATCCTGGGGACTGCGCCGCGTCGCTGCGCTCCTTGCTCCGCCCCAGGATGACGAAGTGATAGGTGGAGGAGAAAACATGGTCTACGCAACATCGGATGGGTCGGCGGGCAAGCGCCTGAGGGTCGGCATGGTCGGCGGCGGCCGCAATGCCTTCATCGGCGCCGTGCATCGGCTGGCCATGCGCCTCGACGACCAGATCGTGCTGGTGGCCGGTGCGCTGTCCTCCGACCCGGAGAACGCCGCCGCCTCGGCCGCCGAGATCGGCATCGCGCCGGAGCGCAGCTATGCCGATTATCACGCCATGGCGCTGGCGGAAGCCGGGCGCCCTGATGGCATCGAGGCGGTCGTCATCGTCACGCCCAACCATCTGCACGCACCGATTGCCACCGCCTTCCTCGAGGCGGGCATCGATGTGATCTGCGACAAGCCGCTGTCGACGACGCTCAGCGACGCCGAGGCGCTGGTGACGCTGGCGCGCGCCAAAAAACGCCGCTTCGTCGTGACGCTGAACAACACCGGCTACGCCATGGTCCGGCAGGCGCGCGAAATGGTGATGGCGGGCGAACTCGGACGGATCGTGTCGGTGCATGGCGCCTACATCCAGGACTGGCTGACCAAGCCGATCGACGCCGAGGGCCAGAAGCAGGCGGAATGGCGCACCGATCCGGCGCGGGCAGGGCAGTCGGCGGTGCTGGCCGATATCGGCGTGCATGCCTTCAATCTGGCGAGCTATATCTCAGGCTGCGAAGCCGAGGCGGTGTCGGCGGACCTGTTCACCGCGGTGCCCGGACGCCGGCTCGACGACAATGCGCATGTCATGGTGCGCTGGGCGGATGGAGCACGCGGCACGATCCTGGCCAGCCAAACCTCGCCCGGCCACTACAACGATCTGTCCGTTCGCATCTATGGCGACAAAGCCGGGCTCGAATGGTCGGGCGGGCGGCCGGAGGAACTGCGCTTCTCGCGCTATGGCGAGGAAACCCGCACGCTGGTGCGCGGCGGCCATGGTTCGACCGAAGAAAGCCGGCGCGTCTCGCGCATGCCGGCGGCGCATCCGGAAGGCTATATCGAGGCCTTCGCCAATTTCTACCGCGACGCCGCCGACATCATCCGCGCGCATCGCTCCGGTGGCGTGGTCGATGCCGCGCGTGCGGCGCGGGTGCCGGACGTTGTCGATGGCGCGCGCGGCGTGAAGTTCGTCGCGGCGGCGGTGGAGTCGAATGCGGCGGGTGGCGCGTGGACTGCGGCGCGGTTTGCGGGGTGACAGCCGATCTCCCCTACGAAGGGAGATTGGCAGCTTTGCCGCCGGCAATCACCCGATCCCCAGCCGCTTCGCCAGATCCGACAGCATCGGGCGCTGGCCCTGCAGAAGTTTTACCTCCGCCTCCGGCAGGCTGAACCAGCCGGCCCTGTCGACCTCCGGAAATTCTTTCATCGACCCAGATCGCGGCGGCCATTCCATGGTGAAGCTGTTGCTCTTGATCGTGGCGACATCGATCTCGGTGCTAGCCTCGACCGACCAGGCAATGACGATCTTGCCGCCCGGTTGCTTGTAGTCGCCGAGGCGCGCGAAGGGGCCGTCGATTGTGATGCCGAGCTCTTCCCCGGTCTCGCGTTGCGCTGCCGCCAGTTCGTCCTCGTCCTCGTCGACGAGGCCTTTCGGGATCGACCAGGCGCCGTCGTCCTTCTTTGCCCAGAACGGGCCGCCCGGGTGAACCAGAAGCACCTGGATATCCCCATCGTTTCGACGATAAATCAGCAGGCCCGCACTGCGTTTTGCCATTTTTGCATGTCCGTTTGCGGCGCCGGTGCGAGGCCCGCCGATTCTTGAGTCGATCATGCGTGCTGAGCTTGCACCGGGAAATTGCGACGCTATGTCAGATGCATCTGCATTGCACCTCATCCGCGAGTTCGGCAATCTGATAGCATCGATTCTGGGGCGGCGTCGAAATCAGTTGGGGCGTCCGGAATGCAACTCGGTCTGATCGGCTACTACAGCGATTTCGTGGTCTATCCGCTGGTGATCGCCCTTCTGGGCGTGGCCGGGCTGATCGAGGCCGGGGAGGAGAGTGCGCCGGACTGGATCGGCACGGTGGTGATCTGTCTCGGCCTTTGGACGTTGATCGAATACGTCCTGCACCGCTTCGTCCTGCATCATGTTCCCTACATCAGGGATCTGCACGACCGTCATCACGTCGAAGAGCGCAGTCCGGTGGGCACGCCGACCTGGCTCAGCCTGGGCGTGCATGCGTTGATCGCGCTGCCCATCTGGTTGCTCTCGGATTTCGCGACCGCCAGCGCGGTCGGCTGCGGGCTGATGCTGGGCTATCTCTGGTACATCAGCGTCCACCACATGATCCACCACTGGCATCCCGCCCATCCCAGCTATCTCTACACGCTCAAGCGCCGCCACGCGGTGCATCACCATATAGACGACAACGCCAATTTCGGCGTGACGTCGCTTTTCTGGGATCGGGTTTTCGGCACGGCCCGGCTTTGAGGGCAGTAGGGCAGCCGTTCAACGTCGCTTGCCGCGGCCGGCGGGTGACTTGGCGCCGCGAGGTCCCGTCTGAACCGGCGTGTTGTTCTGGTTTTCGTCGGACAGTTTGCGCCAGCGGGCCAGGCGCTCCGGATCGAGCGTGCCGGCCTTCGACGCTGCCTGCACCGCGCAGCCCGGCTCGTGCATATGCGTGCAGTCGCGGAACTTGCACAGCGGCGCCAACTCGGTGATTTCGGCGAACAGCGTGTCGATGCCGTAGGCGACGTCGCTGACCTGCAGCGTGCGCATGCCCGGCGTGTCGATCACCCAGCCGCCACCGGCAATGGCATGCAGCGACCGCGCCGTGGTGGTGTGGCGTCCCTTGGCGTCATGTTCGCGAATGGCGCCGGTCTGCTGCGGTGATTGCTGCGCGGATCCGGCCAACGTGTTGACCAGTGTCGATTTGCCGACGCCGGAGGAACCGATCAGCGCCACCGTCTGCCCCGCGCCGCACCAGGCCGCGAGGGCGCCCGCGGCGTCCGCGATGCGCGGGTTCAGCGTCACCACGGCCAATCCGCGCTGCAGCGCGGCGGCCTGGCTTTGGTACGCCTCGGCGTCCTCGGCCGTATCGGCCTTGGTCAACAGGATCACGGGTGTCGTTCCGGCCTCGTTGGCCAGCGCCAGATAGCGTTCGAGCCGGGCGATGTTGAAGTCGGCATTGCAGGACGTGACGATGAACAGCGTGTCGACATTGGCCGCTGCCAGCTGTGGCCCCCTGCCGCCCTGGACGCGGCGCTCAAGAACCGTCTTGCGGGTCAGGCGACGCCGCAGAAGGTGACTGTGCGGCTCGACCAGCACCCAGTCGCCGACGGCGTAGTCGCCGGTGGTGGCCTGCGGCGCCAGGGATAGGTCGGTTTGTCCCGTCTGCGACAGGCCGCTCAGCCGGTCTCGATGGACCATGGCAATGCGGGTCGGGATGAGGTCTGCATCGCCCGGTTCAAGCTGGTCGCCGAAAAATTCCGACCATCCAAGGCCGGCAAGGGAGGGGGAAGAGGCCGTCACGGCTTCGACCAAGGGCACGGCGTCGCTGACATCGGACAGTATTCCCGGCAGGATGGAGAGGCGCGGACCTCTCGGGATGGGCGATCCGCCCGTCCCGCTGTATGGGCGGCACGGCGGGGTTTGGCAAGCGTTGCCGGTTGTCGCAACAGCCCGGTGAAGATAGATTTGTGTCGGGGTCTGAAGCAGGGGGCGCGCCGGGAATGCTTCTGCCATTCTTGCATTGGCCTGCAACTCGTCGCCACGGCAGGCTGAAATATCTGGCTCTTTTCGCGCCGTTCATCCTCTTGTCCGGCTACATCGCCTATGGCTTTGTCGGCATCCAGATTGACTCGCCGCTCGCCGCCTTAAGGCACTTTGCCGCGTTCCCCAACTGTGCGGCCGCCCGCGCCGTCGGGCTTGCCCCCGCGCGCAGGGGACAGCCGGGCTATTGGCCGACGCATGATTCCGACAAGGACGGGATCGCCTGCGAGCCTTGGCATGGGGGAAGCGGCAGCGGCGTCAGCGTGCATCGCTATTGGCGGACCGGCAGATAGCTCACAGTTCCTTTTCCGCCAGTTCCCTGAATTCGTCAGGCACGGAGCGCGCCGCTTCCAGCGCCACCGTGCCGTAGCCGACGGCCTGCTTGCCGAAGCGTTCGCGGATCTTGTCGATGGCGCGGTCGGCGCCGAAGCGGGCGAGGCCTTTTTTGCTGCCGGGCCGGCGCTTCTCGTCGGCGAGGCCAAGCGGCAGGTCGAGCTGCAGTTCCGCGCTTTCCTCCAGATGCGAGACCGAGATCGCCAGCAGCGAGATGGTCTTTTCGCGTGAATGGTCGGCGAGCACGCCGCGCACAAGGTCGCCGGCGATCTCGGCCAGCATGGTGGTCGCCGAGATAGGCTGATCCAGCGTGATCGAACGCGTGACGGCGCTGAGATCGGCAAAGCGCACGCGCACCGTCACCGTGCGGCCCGGCCGCGCCTTGGCGCGCAGCCGGCTGGCGACGCGGTCGGCCAGATGCAGCAGCGTCGGCACGATCACCTGCGCCACGGCAGGCTTTTGCCCAAGCGCCGATTGCGCGCCGGCCGAGTGTGCCCGGCGCCCGGTCTCCAGTTTCCGCGGATCGCGGTTCCATGCGAGAGCGGCGAGCTTTTCGCCGGCGGCGGGACCGAGCAGCCGCGTCAGCGCGCCGCTATGCGTCCTGGCCAGCTCGCCGATGGTCTCGATGCCGATTTCGGCCAGCCGCGCCTTGGTCGCCGGACCGACGCCCCACATCAACGAGACCGGCAAATCGTGCAGGAAGGCCAGTTCGTTGCCGGGGTCGACCACCACCAGCCCGTCGGGCTTGGCGACCTGCGAGGCGATCTTGGCCAGATGCTTGGTGCGGGCGACGCCGATCGAGATCGGCAGGCCGAGTTCGGCCCGCACGCGGCGGCGGATCTCCGTGGCGATCTCTTGCGGCTGCCCGAACAGATGCGTGCAGCCGGCGACATCGGCGAAGGCCTCGTCGATGGAAATGCGCTCGACCACCGGCGTGAAATCGTCGAGCACCTTGATCGCCGCGTCGCCCAGCCGCTGGTAGTGGCTGAAATTGCCGCCAACGAAGATCAGTTGCGGGCAAAGCTCGCGCGCCTTGCGCCCCGGCATGCCGCCGCGCACGCCGAAGGCGCGCGCTTCATAGGAGGCGGCGAGCACCACGCCGCCGCCGACCGCGATCGGCTTGCCGCGTAGCGACGGGTCGAGCAACTGCTCGACCGAGGCATAGAAGGCATCGAGATCGGCATGCAGGATGGTGGCTGTCGTTTCCATCCGGCTGCATATCCGCGGTTGCTGATGGATCGGAACGAATAGAGAACATAACATGTACATCTGTCAAGCGGCATGTCCGCGTCCGGCTGTATCGCCTGCTCTCTTCCCCGCGAAAATTGCGCGGCCCATGTCGGATCGCGGTTTTCAACTACGTCTTCAAGACGGGCAACGAGGCTGTCAGCATGCCTGAATGCGGAAGGAGCACGACATGACCGACCACATCATCGCGCCTTACTCGGACTGGTTTGAAGCGCACAAATCGCATCTCGCAAAGGAGAAGGCGTTGACCCGACAGCGTCAACAACTCGCGGCGGAGCGGCGCGCGCTGCCGTGGCTGAGCATCGACAAGCTCTACGAGTTCGATACGACCCAGGGCAGGAAATCGCTGGCCGATCTCTTCGGGGGCCGCAGCCAGTTGATCATTTATCACTTCATGTTTCCGCCCAATGCGGACTATCGCTGCACCGGCTGTTCATTCCTTTGCGACCACATCGACGCCGCCAACCAGCATCTCAGGCATCACGACGTCTCCCTGGTCGTCTGCGCGCGCGCTCCCCTGGCCGAGCTCATGGATTTCAAGGCGCGGATGAATTGGCAGTTCGATTGGGTTTCGTCATTCGGCAGCGATTTCAATTTCGACTTCCAGGTGTCGTTCACCGAGGACCAGATCAAGTCGGGCAAGGTGCTGTTCAATTTCGAAGAGGTCGCGATGAAAGGCAGGGATCGCGGCGGCGCGACCGTTTTCTACAGGGATGACGATGGCACGATCTACTGCACTTTCCAGGTGCGGAGCCGGGGCGGCGAGAACCTGATCGGGACCTATAACTATCTCGACCTCACTCCCATCGGCCGCAATGAAAACGGGCCATCGCATACGCTGGGCGATTGGGTTCGCCTTCACGACGAGTATGATGGCTGACGATCCGTTATCGCCGCGCGGTTGGGGCGCCTCGGCCTCGCGGCATCCTTCAAGAGTTTCGGCGATCATGTGTTCGCCAGATGTTCGGCCCGCAGCGCCGCCTTCATCCGTTCCAGCGCCGGCTCGCCGCCGGCCGCCAGTTCGTCGGCGGTGCGGGCGAGCTGATCGTCGGCCTTGCGGTGCTTGCTGCCCCAGGCGCCGAGCGTGGCCAGCACCGGCAACAGGTCGATGCCGGCTTCCGTCAGCCGGTAGATCGCCTTCAGCCCGTGGCTCGGATCGTCGCTGCGGGTGAGGATGCCTTCGTCCTGCAGGGTCTGCAGCCGCTCCGCCAGCGTGCGCGAGGAGATGCCTTCATCCGATTGCAGGAATTCGCGAAAATGCGTTTTCCCGGCGAAGACCAGATCGCGGATGATCAGCAGCGTCCAACGGTCGCCGAGCAGTTCCAGCGACAGGCTGATCGGGCAGCCGGACCTTTCGCGCGTCGACATGTCTATGGTTCCATTTTTAAATCACTTTACTCTTGACACCATTTTTGCCTTGCGTAAACGGTTCCAAAAGTAAAGCAATTTTCTTTGAGCCGGACAGACGAGGAGACGACGATGAAGAAGCTTATCTTGCAGATGCAGATGTCGGTCGACGGTTTTGTCGGCGCCAATGACGACCATCGCTGGCAGCTCTGGGAATGGGGCGACGACATCGGCTGGGACGAGGAGCTGAAGCAGGATTTCAACACAGTCTTCGCCGGCATCGACACCATCCTGCTCAGCCGCAAGATGGCCGAGGAGGGCTATCTCGGCCATTGGGGCAATGCGGCGAAGAAGTTTCCACGCGATCCGTTCTACGCCTTCGGCCGGCGCGTCGTGGAGGTCCGGAAGGTGGTGCCGAGCGACAGGTTGAAAACTTCGCGCTGGGAGCACACGGCGGTGGTGAGCGGCGACCTGCCGCGCCAAGTCGAGGCGCTGAAGGGAGGCGAGGGCGGCGACATCATCGTCTTCGGCGGCGCCGGCTTTGCCTCGTCGCTGATCGCGGCCGGACTGGTCGACGAGTTCCAGCTGTTCATCAATCCGGCCGTGCTGGGTGCCGGCCGCCGCATCTTCGACCAGGGCGGTTTTCGTAACCTCCGGCTGCTCGGCTCGAAAGCCTATGCCTGCGGCATGGTGGTCAACCGCTACGCCCCGGCGCGGTGAGGGGGCACGGCGAAGGTTCCCGTCAAAAAACTGTGTGGGCAGAATCCTTTGCCCTCGTCTCTTCGTCTTCAAGGCGCGGTCGCCGGTGGGGCGGCCGCCTCACTGCAGACGGAGAGATGACGATGATCCTGGTGACGGGTGCCACGGGGCTGAACGGCAAGGCGATCGTGCACGAGTTCGCGCGGCAGGGGCATGAGGTGAGGGCGCTGGTGCGCGATGCGGACCGGGCGTCAGTGGCGGGGCTCGGCGGCCTTGTCGGCGTCGAACTGGTCGAGGGCGACATGCGCCTGGCGGACACACTTGGCGCGGCACTCGACGGTATCGACCGCGTGCTGATGATTTCGACCGCCGCCGACGACATGACGGAAACGCAGTGCCGTTTCATCGATGCCTGCGGCCGGGCCGGCGTCGCGCATGTGGTGAAGTTCTCCGGCGCCGAATCCAACATCGGCTACGATGCGAAGAGGTTCCGCTTCACCCGCATGCATGAGGAGGTCGAACGCTATCTGGAGGGGGCCGGCATGGCATGGACGCATCTGCGCCCCAGCCAGTTCATGCAGGTGTACCTGCGCGATGCACCGACCATTGCCGCCGAAGGCGCCTTCTATCTCGCGCTCGGCGAGACCGAACTGTCGCCGGTCGATGTCGAGGATATCGCCAAGGTGGCCTTCCGGCTGCTGCGCGATGGCGGCCATGAAGGCGAGAGTCTCGATATGACCGGGCCGCAGGCGCTGACGATGAGCGATATCGCCGCACTGATATCGCAGGCGATCGGCAAGCCGGTTCGCTATATCGATGTCAGCCCCGCAGAGCGGCGGCGCAACCTGCTGGCCAGCGGCGTCCCGGCCGGCTTTGCCGATGCGCTGGACGAACAACTGGCCGAGCGGCTGCGACGGCCGAAATCGCGGGTGCATCTGGTGACGCACGACATGTTCGGTGTGCGGCCGACGCCGTTCGTCGAATTCGCCCAACGCCACGCCGCGATGTTTCGGGGTGAGGGCTAGCCGGGGCGGAAAATCGTCCGCGGCGACGTATCCTTTTTGTCGGCCCATCCGTCTCTGCTTCTCGAAAGGTCGCGCGGTCCGCGATCCGTAACCCAGGAGAGCATCATGGCGAGCATCGAGAGCGAAGCAAACAGGAACCACTACGCGGCGATCGGCGCCAATGCCGGCAAAATGAGCCCGCAGGCGTTCGTCGAGTTCAACGATGCCAGTTGGACGGCGCTGACCGGCGAACCCGGCGGCGTCGACTATGTCGAGGTGGATGCCGGCGGCGTGCCTGCGCTATGGGTCGTGCCGAAGGGCGCGGACGAGCGGCGGGTGCTGTTTTATGCGCATGGCGGCGGCTTCGTCGGCGGCTCGATCTACACCCATCGCAAGCTGGTCGGCCATCTGGCCAAGGCCGTCGGCTGCCGGGCCTTGCTCTATGGCTATCCGCTGGCCGACCAGGCCAAGTATCCGGCCCAGCTCGAGGCGGCGATGACAGCCTGGGACTGGCTCATAGACCAGGACTTCGACACCAGGCGGATCGCGCTTGCCGCGGATTCCTGCGGCGCGGTGCTGACCTATGGCGTCCTGCAGCGGCTGCGTGCGCGGGAGCGGCCGCTGCCGGCCGCCACGCTGATCATCTCCGGCTGGTTCGACATGGCGCTGACCGCCACCAGTTACGAAACCAACCGTGAAAAGGATCCCTTCTTCGCCAAGGGAGGCGTCGACTGGCTGGTGACCAACTTCATCGGCGACTACGATCGGCTCGATCCGGAGGTCAGCCCGCTCTATGCCGATTTGAGTGGCTTTCCGCCGGTCTTCCTGCAGGCCGGCGCCGACGAGACGCTGGTCGACGAAAGCCGCATGTTCGCCGAGCGCGCGCGGCAGGCTGGCGTCGAGACGCGCCTCGACGTCTTCGACGACATGCTGCACTCCTTCCAGATGATGGCCGGCCGGGCGCCGGAGGCCGACGACGCGATCGGCCGCCTCGCCGCCTGGGTGCGGCCGAGGCTCGGGCTGCCGGATGCCGGTGACAATGCCGTCAGCGGCAAGGTCGCCGGCGGCAAGGCGGCGTAGGCATGAGAGGGCCGATCGGGTCGCACTTCGGGCTTGTGGATGCGCAGCGCTTGCGCAATGCTGCGGTGACGCTGAGCGACGTGCCGCGATGAACCAGCAGATCCGCAATTCCCCTGAGACGAGGCAAGGCATCGAGCCGCGCCTCGACCCCGAAGGCCTGTTCGACCTGCGCTACAGGGCGTTCCTGGAGACGGTCTCGCATTTGCGCGTCCGTCTGCACCGCTATTGCGCGCGCATGACCGGCTCGGCCCTCGATGGCGAGGACGTCATGCAGGAGGCGCTGTTCGAGGCCTATCGCAAGATCGGGCTGCTCGACGACACACAGGCGCTGCGGCCGTGGCTGTTCCGCATCGCACATAACAAGTGCATCGACTTCATCCGCACCCGCCGCACGCGGCTCAAGGCCGAAGCTGGCTATGCCAGCGATGAGATCGTGCTGCCGGTCGAACCCGCCGGTGCGGGCGCCGGCCGCGCCATCGAAAGGCTGGTGGTGCACCTGCCGCCGAAGGAGCGCGCCTGCGTGCTGCTCAAGGATGTCTTCGACCATTCGCTGGAGGAGATTGCCGGCCTGGTCGGTTCGACATCGGGGGGCGTCAAGTCGGCACTCAATCGCGGCCGGGCCAAGCTCGCCGCCTTGCCGGCGCAACCGGTCGCGGCGCCGGCGCACGATCCCGAACTGGAGCGGCTGCTTGGCCGCTATGTCGAGCTCTTCAATGCCAGGGACTGGGACGGGGTGCGGGCGCTGACCAGCGCCGACGCCCAGTTGCGGGTTTCGGACTGCTACAACGGCCTGCTCTCCGACTCGCCCTATTTCGTCGAGTATGAGCGCGGCGAGCCCTGGCGCATGCGGCCAGACACGATCGAAGGGGAGGCCGTGCTGGTCGTCGACAGGCTGCATGGCGAGGTCTGGCGGCCAGCCTATTTCGTGCGCGTCCACGCCGACGGCGGCGTCATCGACCGCATTGCCGACTATTATGCCTGTCCGTGGATCCTGGAGATGGTCTTCGGCGACGCGGAACGAGGCGGCGCTTTCCCTTCTCCACAAGGGGGGAAGGTAAGAAACGCTCACTTCGCATCGTGAAAAATGATGCCGACCGTGTGGCGCATGCCTGAGCGCAGGCGGCTGACGCCGTGGCGCAGGTTGACGCGGTAGTTGCCCTTCGTTCCCTGCACCGGCCGGTTGTGGACGGCGAAGGCCACGGCGTCACCCTGGCGCAAGGGCACCACCTCGACCCGGCTCTGCATGCGCGGCCGCTGTTCGGTCAGCACGAATTCGCCGCCGGTGAAATCCTTGCCCGGCTCGGAGAGCAGGATCGCCACCTGCAGGGGAAAGGCGAGGTCGCCATAGAGATCCTGGTGCAGGCAGTTGAAGTCGCCGGGGACATATTGCAGCAAAAGCGGCGTCGGCCTGACCTGGCCCGCGGCGTGGCACTGGTCGAGAAATTCGGCATGCGTGGCGGGGTAGCGCAGGGGGATCGCCATGCGCTCGTTCCAGCGGTTGGCGACCTCGGCCAGCCTGGGATAGAGCGCGCTGCGCAGGCCGCCGACGAGGTCGGGCAAGGGATAGCGGAAGTAGCGGTATTCGCCCTTGCCGAAACCGTGCCTGGCCATGTGGATGTGGCTGCGGAAATGCTCTTCCTTGATGTAGAGGCCGGCGATCTGCCGGCACTCCTCAGGCGAGAGCAGTTTTTGCATCACCGCGCAGCCGAAGCCGTCGAGCTCGGCGGCCAGCGCTGGCCAGTCGTAAATGGCGACGCGTGTTTCGGCGGCTTCCACCGCCGCTGTGGCAACCTAGGCATGGGCGTTCATATCGCGGCCTCCTTGTCGAGCAGAGCGCGCTTGCGTTCGATGCCCCAGCGGTAGCCCGACAGCGTGCCGTCGGCGCGGACCACGCGGTGGCAGGGAATGCCGAGCGCGATGGCGTTGGCGGCGCAGGCGGTCGCCACGGCGCGCGCGCCGTACGGCTGGCCAAGGCGCCGGGCAAGCGCGGTGTAGGTGATGGTGGCGCCGCAAGGGATGGCGCGCAGCACCTCCCACACCCTTTGCTGGAATGGCGTGCCGTGGCCTATGTCGAACGGCAGGTCGAGGCCGGCGCCCGGCGTTTCGATGAAGCGGGCAATCGCGGCGAGATCATCGTGGAGGGCACCCTTGTCTTCGACCAGCACCTTGCCGGGAAAGCGGTCGGCGAGGTCCTGCTCCAGCGCGTCGGCGTCCGAGCCGATCAGGATGGCGCAGACGCCGATCGCGCTGCGCGCCGCGAGGATCTTGCCGATCGCGGATTGGCCGACGGCGTAGGCGATGGCGTCGAGGGTGGCAGCGTTGCTGGTTGTCGCGGGCATGTGGGTTTGCATCGGGTTCATTGTCTTCACTCCTGTGTCTGTGGCTGAACCCTAGCCCGACTTAAACACCGCCTGTGAGAATATGTCATTAAGTCAGCATGTTAGGCGCGCGCCGGCGCGTGTTACCACTACATTTTGGGGGGATCTCAGGCGAGTTGTTCGTCGAGGTTGTGTGGCAGAGCGATGCCAGCTGCCTTGAAGACGTTGCCCACTTGGCCGGTGACGTGAGTTCTGGTTGTGACGATGCGACCATCCTTTTCGATGGTGGCTTCCTGGAGGCGATCGAGATCGCGTAGGAGCGGCTGCCATTCGGGCGTCAGGCCTTTGGCCCGGCAGAGGCGGCGCAGTTCCTTGCTGAGCACGAGCGCCAGGAACGAGCAGAACACATGCCCGCGGATGGCGGCATCGGATTGGTGGAAGATCGGCCGGGTATTGAAGGTTGCCTTGGCGGCGCGGAACAGGCTCTCGACCTCGAGCAAATCGCGATACCGCAGCACGGCCTGGAGCGGGGTCACCTTCGCGTTGGTCCGCACCACGGTGATACCGTCGTAGCGGGCTTCCTCGGCAAGCTTGCCGACATCGATCTTGAAGTTCTTGCCGCCGGCCTTGAGGTAACGCCGGTAGGCCGAGTTGCCGACCAGTGCCTTGTCGCCCTTCTTGAGCTGTGCCTCGAGGCCGGCGATGATCGCCTGGCGGTCGGCCTTGTCCTTCTCGGCCTCGGCGTCATTGCGGCTGACGATGTAGCGGTCTTTACCGAACTTGACCTCTTTGACCCACAACTGAGTTTCACCGCGCTGGCGCTCGAGAACGAGCGGAACCATCGGCGCCGTGTCATTGAGCACGACGTTGTGGATCACGCTGCTCGAGCGTTCGCGGGCCCCCAGAATGTATTCCATGCCCAGCTTTTCGAGCGCGGCGATGGTATCGGCGCTGATCATGCCGCGATCGGCGACAACGCAGGCGCGTGTGACGCCGAAGCGCGTTCGCAGCCGATCGACCACCGGCAACAGGACGGTCACGTCAGCGGTGTTGCCAGGCACCATCTCGGTGCAGATCGGCCGGCCCTCGCCATCAACGACCAGCGCCAGGATCATTTGCGCCAGATCGGGGCGGAAGTCCTTGGAATGCCCGCGCTTGCCCAGCGTCTCGCCGCCCGCGCCGTAGAAGGATAACGAGGTTGTGTCCATGAACACAAGGCTGAGGTCGGTGAACAGGTCCTGCCGGCGCGCGAAGAGCTTTTCCTCGATCACGTCTTTCACGCAGCGCGCCACCAGCGCGCCTTGCGCCTTTTCGCCGCGTTCCTCGCCCAGCCACGCCATGGCCCGGTAAAAGTGATGGAGCGCCAGACCCTCGGCGCCCTCGATACCATAATCGGCCATCCAGTTCGCGCAGTCGCGGTCCGAGCCCGACACGAACAGCCGATGCAACGTGCCAATGAACACCGCCCGTTCCACCGCAAAGCCGAACTGGCGCCCTTCCAGCACCTCTTCCAGCACATCGCCAATCCCGAGCCGCTGCCACAGCCGCCCGAACAACAGCGGACCGCCAATGCGGCGAGAGGCAATCCGCCCCGCGTCAATGTCGGACAGGATGAGGCTGCGTTCGCCATGGCGCGCAATCGAGGCCGCCAATCTGTCAAGTTCGCCGCTGGCAACCAGCGCATCCTTGCGGCCCAGTGCCTTTATCGTGCGCTGGCGAACGGTTTTGCCGTCGCGGACACTTTCCACGAGGTAGAGATAGCGATGGCCGCGCGCGACTCTCTCAACGACAAACATGCCAGCGTTGTTAGTAAATAAATGCCGTCAAATCCAGACAAAACAGAGCAAACAGCACAAATGTTGTTACCACACATTTTCGCGCCCGAAATTCAAGGCAAATGAATTCAATGGCTTAACGGACAGTGTTCGCTATCCGTTCACGTCCAACTGTTCAAGTTGGGCCTAGCTGTGTGCCTTGCGTCCCTCACTCCGATGCTTGCTTTCAAATTCAAATTGCCGCGTTCGAGGATAAGGACGCGAAGGTAAGCGCTTCAGGCAACACGCGTGACGGACACCTCACCCAGCAGGAACACCTCGCCACTCAGCAGCCGCAGCTCAACCTCGCCACTCGCAGTGCGGCTCCATACTGCCTTACCATCATCGACCAGTTCGCCGATGGCGGCCAAGACCTGTGTCATCGCGTCAATGGCAGCACCGTTGGCGATCTCGATGTTCGCACCGGCGGCGGAAGGCCTTGCCATCGTGCGCATCGCCGGTCGTCACGCCCGCGAAGACCGGTAGGCCCTGTCGGCGGCCTTCGCCGACCCGTGGGCCTCGCGGTCGAGCAGCGCGCGCTTGCGCTCGGCGCCCCAGGCGTAGCCGGACAGCGCGCCGTCCTTGCGGATCACGCGGTGGCAGGGAATCGCGACCGCATGGGCGTTGGCGGCGCAGGCGGCGGCGATGGCGCGGGTTGCCTTGGGAGCGCCGATGCGCTCGGCGATCTCTGCATAGGAAACCGTGTTGCCGACCGGTATGTCCTGCAAGGCCTGCCAGACGCGCTGCTGGAAGGCGGTGCCGCGCACGTCGAGCGGCAGGTCGAGGCCGAGCTGTGGGGCCTCGACGAAGCCGACGACGCGGGCGACCAGCGCCTCGTAGTCTTGGTCGCCGCCGATCAGCCGCGCCTTGGGGAAACGGTCCTGCAGGTCGCGCACCAGCGTGTCCGGATCGTCGCCGAGCAGGATCGAGGCGACGCCCTTGCGGCTCGACGCGACCAATATGGCGCCGAGCGAGGTCTCGCCGACGGCAAAGCGTATGTCCTCATTGGCGCCGCCCGCACGATAGCGCGTCGGCGTCATGCCGAGCATGCCGGTGGATTTCTCGTAGAAGCGCCCACTCGAATTGAAGCCGGCATCGTAGATCGCCACTGTGACGCTGGCGCCGTCTTCCAGGCCCTGGCGGACCCGGGCGGCACGGTGTGCGGCGGCATAGTCCTTCGGCGTCAGCCCGGTGATTGCCTTGAATACGCGGTGGAAATAGCCGGCGCTGCGGCCGGCGGCATCAGCCAGTTCAACGAGCGAGGGCTCTTCCTCGCTCTGTTCGATCCTGCGGCAGGCATCGGCGACCATCGCGGCATTGCCGGCCTCCAGCGAAGGGCCATCCGGGTTGCAGCGCCGGCAGGCGCGAAAGCCGGTCGCCTTCGCCTGAGCCAGCGTGTCGTGCAGTTGCACGTTGGCGGGGTTGGCGCGCCGCGACGGGCAGGAGGGCCGGCAGTAGACGCCGGTCGTCGCCACCGAATACCAGAATTGTCCGTCCGCCGATTTGTCGCGCGCCACGATGCGCGCCCAGCGCGGGTCGTCGGTGACCGGCAGCGGCGTGGATTTCAGGTCTTTGGCGAGAGTGATGAACATGCCGCATTGGAGCCGCTGGAAGCCGGCCCCGCCACCCGTTTCCTGCCAACAAAGAATATGACAAGATCGACCCGGAGGAGGTGCGATGGAAACATTCGATCCCTTAAGACCGAAGCCGATTACGATTGGGCGATCGTCGAAATCACAAGATATTTCGATAACGAGCCGGAGGTCGGCTCGCTCGATGGTGACCGCTTCGATGTTCTCGCGACCCTGATCGAGACATATGAGAACAAGCGCTACCTGATTGAGGCATCCGATCCCGATGACGGGTCGCGTCCAGCCGGATTCAAAGACTCGCTGTAAGCCTTTGTTTTCGCGGCATGGACCGGTTCTCCTACGCTGCCCGCTTGGGCTCCACCGCGAACGGGCTGAGCCCGAGCCAGGTCTGCATTTTCTTGCCGATAGCCTGGTCGCCGGTCAGGGAAACCTTCGCGCCGGCCTTCTCGACGGTCAGCAACCCCATCCAGATCGCCGTCATCGTGTGCAGGTCCGTCGCGACGTAAAGGTCGACATCAAAGCCCGGATCGTACCAGCACAAATCGACCTCGCCGTGCTTTTCGACGATCAGCCACCATGAGCGTTTGGACGCCGGCAGATCCTGATACAGAAATTGTATCACCGTGCGTCCTTCAGGGAGCGGCGAGGGGTTCAGATTGCGGCGCATGTCCCACATCAGCAGCGACGGATCGAGGTTCTTGAGCGACAGCCGGGACTCGACCCATTTCTGCCCCCAGAACCCCATTGCTTCGACGACGGGGCGCAAATCGCGGCCGGCCTCGGTCAGCCGGTAGTCGAAGATGCCTTTCTCGCCCGGCACCTCCTTGCGCTCGACGATCCCCGCCAACTCGAGCTCCTTCAACCGTTGCGACAGAAGGGTCGGCGACATTTTGGGGACACCGCGGCGCAAATCGTTGAAGCGGGTCGAACCCGCCACCAATTCGCGCATCAGCACCATCGTCCAGCGGGTGCACAGCACCTCGGCGGCCATCGATAGCGGGCAGAACTGCTTGTATCCGTGCTGGGTCATGATCAGTGCTCCTCCCTCGAAGCTGGGCCGAACATTAGGCCCTCATGAATGAAGCGGCCAGTACGGAAACTGTACCACCCCAGTACAGATCGCGGACTGGTTGACGACTGCCATGCCATGCGAGCCCTTTGACCGGTTGCACGGGATACCCCTGTGCGCCGCAACCAGGAGACGACCATGACTGCCTACGTTATCGCGGACATCAAGATGAACGATCCGAAATGGGTGCCGGCCTACGCGGCCTCGGTGCACGACATCGTCCATAAGCATGGCGGCAAATATCTGTCGCGCAGCGGCAATGTGAAGACGCTTGAAGGCAAGCCGCTCGAGACCACGCTGATCGCCCTGATGGCGTTCCCGTCGGAAGCGGCGGCGCGCGCCTTCACCAACGATCCGGCCTATGCGCCTTTCGTTTCGGCGCGCCGGGGCGGCAGCGACAGCCGCTTCCAGCTGATCGACGATACCGATCTGGCCGGAACGATCCCGTATCTGCCGAAGGGATGATCCTCCCCGGCATTCCTCTCAGCGATTTCGGGATCTCCAAGCAACAACAGCCACAGCGCTTGCCTGCCGGGCCTCCGTATTTCCGGCGGCCGGCCAGCTGTGCTTTTTCAAGAAGAATGGAATGGACATGATGTCAAATCTTCGCAACAGGCTCGTCATGGCGGGGGCCATGCTGGCAGTCTGCGCCACCTTCGCACAGGCGCATCAGGAAGCGGCCAGCACCGAGACGGGTTCGAATCCGCTGGCCGAGAAGGTACGGGCGGCCAACAGCCGGTTCCTCGACGTCAAGGCGGCGACGGCCGAGGGCTACGCGCCCATTCCCTGCGCCAGCGGCATCAGCGGCGGCGCCATGGGCATCCACTACGTCAACGGCCAGTATCTGAAGGACGACAAGATCGACATCGCCCGTCCCGAGGCCGTGATGTACGAGCCGATGGCCGATGGTACGCTGAAGCTGGTGGCGGTCGAATACATCACCTCGAAGGGGCCGGCGTCACTGGAAGGCCAGCTGTTCAACTTCAACAGCGCCCCCAATCGCTATGGCCTGGGTGAATTCTACGAGCTGCATGTCTGGGCCTGGAAGGGCAACCCGACCGGCACGTTCGCCGACATGAACCCGAAAGTGTCGTGCGAACACACGATGGCGCCGAGCCAGTAGCCGGCAAGGTCAGGCGGCGCCAATGCCGTCTGGCCTTCCGAAAGGCGGTGGGGTTGTTCGCCCGGCCTCAGCCAGGCCCGGTCATTGCGGCGCCGGTTCGGGCAGAGGCAGGCGCATCCCGATGGTGTCGCGGCTCGTCCGCGGCAGAACAAAACGGCCGGTCAGGTACCAGATCACGGACACGACAAGGATCGAAAGGTAGCCGTCCACGGCATAATGCCAGCCTGTGTAGACCGAGCCGAACAGGATGAGCGCCGCGAAAGACCAGCCGGCGACGGCCCAGCGGCGGCCGAAACCGCTCAGGAAGAACGCGTTGAGCGTGACGAAGGCGACATGCATGCTTGGCATGGCGGAGATGCCGCCGCCCAGATCGGGGCGGCCGCTTGTGTAGGCTGTGAGCAGATAGCTGGCATACATACGGACCGGCGCGGCGTAGCCGTTCCGCGCCAGGGCGGTCCGCAATCCGGCAAACCGGTCGCCGCCGTAGAACTGGTCGTGAAATATCGGGCCGGCGGAAGACAGCGCCATGGCCAGAACGGTGCCGCACAGGATCGTGGTCAGCGCGAGCGCCCAGAGATAACGCAGACGCGCTGCCGGGCTGTTCCAGAAGGCGACGAACAGCAAGGTGCCGAACCATTGCACGTGCCAGCCATATCCGTAAGCGATGAAGATGACAGCCGAAATGGATTCGGGAACGACGCGATGCGCCCATGTCCAGGGATCGGCGCCATGCAGCCCAACATCGAGCTCCACCAGCATGCGGTCGGCATAGAATGGCACGATGTCGGGGATGGCGATCTTGAAGGCGGTAAAGGCGGTTATGCCGAGAAAGGACAGGAGGATCACCGGTGCGGCGCCAAGCCAGCGCTGCCTGAGCATGTCGAGCATGAACCGTGTCGGGCTATGCCTGGCAAATGTCAGCGCCATGACGCCGAGGCCGGCGGCAAGAAGCGTCGGCAGGAAGAAGACGAATGGCTCCGCGTAGGATTGCGCCAGGTGCATATAGCGGCCCGGCTGCAGGCAAAGCGCGGCCAGGGAATAGGCCAGGCACAATGCGGTCAGCAGCCAGCCGCTCGTGGTCGCGGCGATGTCCAGGTCAAAAACGCCAAGCGGGCGGCGTTCGCCGTTCCGCTGCGCGGTGTGCGCACTCATTGAGGAAACCCGCCAACTGCCCAAGCATTAACAGGGGTATTTCGTCGATGAAGTATTACTATTCGATTACACTTTGGGATGGATAAAAAATACAAATATTGAATGCTTATATTTCTTCCCTTTCCGTCAAGGATTCGTTGACGAAGATGTCATCGTTGAATGCAGAAGTAGTGTCTGCGCCGGAGCGGTTTCCAAACCCGAAAGGTTGCCGGGCTTCGGCCGCAGTCGAAGCGGGCCATCGCCTGGTCGGCGATGGCCCTGCGGATCAGGCGGCCCTGATCAGGCCGAGCTGGGTCAGCGCCGCGACGCCGTCGTCGAGGCCGATCTCCTCAACGATCCTGCCGTCGATCACCTTCAGCACCGTGGTGCCGGTGAAGCGCATGGCGCGGCCGGTGGCGGCGGGCAGCGAACCGGCGAGGAAATCGCCGAAAGCCGGGCCGGTATGCGTGCCGCCGCCCTCCCACTGGCCGACGACAAAATCGCCCTCGGCGATGAGATCGGCGGTGGCCCAGAAGTTGAGATCCGGGAAGGCGGCGCGGAAATCGGTCATGAAGGCCTTGATGTCGTCGCGGCCCCGGCGTGGCTCATGCAGCGAATATTTGAGCAGCATGTCGGGCGCGGCGATGTCGTCGACGACGGACAGATCGCAGGTTTCACCCCAGAAGTCGGTGAACCATCTGACGACGACGGCCTTGTTGTCTTCCTGTTTGGTCATTGGGAGCGTCCTTTCGTGTTTTGCTGGGTCATCGCGTACCAGTGTCGCTGATGACCTGAGCCATCCCTAGGACCATCGGGGGAGCGCAAAACTCCGGTTCTTGCCGGCCAATCGAAAGACGAGGCGCCACGAAATATTGCAGGCGGGAAGGCATGCCTGCCGGGTCCCGGTAACTGTTTCTTCTCTGGTTTTGTCGCAGATTGCCCGCGGGTGGAGCAGGCGAAAACAGACGATGGCGCGTCAGGGCAAGAAAAGTCGCAATGGAGCGTTCTGGGCCAAGGCCCTGGAGCGGGCCCATCTTGGCGTCTGGGATTGGGATCTTCGCACCGGCGACTGCTTCTATTCGCCGACCTGGGCGCGAATGCTGGGCTACGAGGAAGATGAACTCGCCAACACCAGCGATCTGTGGCTGCAGCTCACCCATCCCGACGACCGCGAGCGGGCGCTGGCCAGCGGCGACCGCCACATTGCCGGGCTGACCGATGCCATCGAGACCGAACTTCGGCTGAAGCACAAGCAGGGCCACTGGGTGTCGGTGCTCGACCGCGGCGGCATCGTCGAACGCGGCGCCGATGGGCGGCCGCTGCGGCTGATGGGCGTGCAGACCGATATTTCGAAGCAGAAGGCGGCCGAGGCCGCGCTCGAACAGGTCACCATGCGCGTCCGCCTGGCACTCGCCGCCAGCGGCACCGGAATCTGGCACCACGACATCGCCACCCACAAGAGCTATTGGGATGCTCGCACCAGGGACATATTCGGGCTCGTTGCCGACACCGACGAGGTGACGGCCGACCTTTGGCACAGCTTTCTGCACCCCGACGACAAGGAAGCCACCGAGCAGGCGCATTTGCCGCCTCCGGGCTCGGACGCGGTCACCGCCTGGCAATACCGCATCATCAAGCGTGACGGTGAGATCCGCCATGTCGAATCGCTGGTGCGCTTCGTCGCAGCCGCGGGTGCCGCCGGCCAGGTCCTCGGCACGGTGCGCGACATCACCGAGGACAAGCTGCGCGAACAGGAGCTTGCGTTTGCCGCCCGCCACGATGCGCTGACCGGCCTGTGGAACCGCGCCGCCTTCGACAGGCTGCTGGCCGACCACATCGCCGCGGGCGTGCCGCTGGCGGTGTTCTACGTCGATCTCGACTACTTCAAGGCGCTCAACGACTTCGCCGGCCACGCCGCAGGCGATCTGGCGCTGAAGAGCGTGTCGGCGGGGATCAGCCGCTGCCTGCCGCCATCGGCGCATGCGGCGCGGCTCGGCGGCGACGAGTTCGCCCTGCTGGTGCCCCATTGCGACGCGGCGCAGGCCGAGCAACTGGCGGGGGCCATACTGGCGGCGGTCCGCGGCGCCGATCTCGGCCTTGCCGCGACCGCGCGGCGGCTCGCGGCAAGCATCGGCATCGCCATCGTCAACGACCGGGCGACGACGGTCGCCGACGCGCTGGCCTGCGCCGACGATGCCTGCTACGCGGCCAAGGCCGCCGGGCGCGATCGCTTCGCGGTGTTTTCGGCCGAGGCCGCCACCGGCGGCCTCAACGCGGCGCGGCTCGCCGCCGACACGGTCGACGCCATGGAGGACGGCCGGCTGAAACTGTTCGGCCAGGAGATCCACCGGCTGGGCCGGCCTTGGCAGGAGACCCGCCATGTCGAGGTGCTGGCGCGGCTCGCCGGACGCGGCGGCAAACTCATCCCGCCCAGCGAATTTATCCCGGCGGCGGAGCGCTTCGGCATCGCCGCCAGGCTCGATCGCTGGATCATCCGCACCGCGCTGTCGCGGCATGGCGCGGCGATGAAGTCCGGCGCGATCACGCTCGGCTTCAACCTGTCGGCGCAGACGCTGAGCGATCCCGGACTGTGGGATTTCGTCGACAGCATCATCGAGGAGACCGGGGCGCCGCATTCCGGCATCGGCTTCGAGATCACCGAAACCGCCGCCGTCACCAATTTCGACGCTGCCGAGACGTTCGTGCGCAAGGCGCGCGAGCGGCGCTGCAAGGTCAGCCTCGACGATTTCGGCGCCGGCATGAGCTCGTTCGAATATCTCAGGCGCTTTCCGGTCGATGCCATCAAGATCGACGGTTCCTTCATCGAGCACATCGCCGAGAGCCGCTTCGACCGCGAGATCGTCTCGGCCATATCAGGCATTGCCCGCAGCGTCGGCTGCGCCGTCGTGGCCGAGAAGATCGAGCAAGCCGAGACGCTCGACATCCTGCAGGCGATGGGCGTCGATTTCGGCCAGGGTTTCCTGCTGCACCGGCCCGAGCCGCTGGAGCAGATCGTCGCGCGCGCCACCGGGCCGGCAAGCGCGGCGCCGGCCCGCAAGGCGTCCTAGTCAGATTTGCCGCACCATCGCTTGCGGAAATTCCAGCACGCCGGTCTCGGGCCGCCTATGCTGGGCTTCCGCCACCGTCTCGATCAGGAGGTCGAGGGCCTCGCATGCCGAGCGGCTCGTCTCATCATTGCCGCGCAGATAATGATAAGCGCGTTCGAGATGGATGCGGGCGGCTGAAAAATCGCTGGTCAATGGTTCCCTCCATGATCCCGCCCTAATTTATCTTGGCCGCTCCGGCGGAATGTGGGGTAAATATCCACAGGCGGGTTTTATTCAAATACCGAGGAATCATGGCCGCGCTGTCAGGAGAGACAGCGCGCAACGCTTTGCCCTGCCTTGTCGTGCGTCTAGACTGCGGCCTCCCTTGTCCGAGGTGACATTGATGATCGTCCAGGCCTGCATCAACGGCGCGCGTCCGCGCGACTTTCACCCGAAGCTGCCGCTGACGGCGCAGGCCATGGCCAGCGATGCCGCTGCCTGCGTCGCGGCCGGTGCCGCCGAGCTGCACATCCATCCGCGCGGCGCCGATGGGCGTGAAAGCCTGGCCGCCGTCGATGCGACGGTGCTGGCCGTGCGCCGGGCCTGCCCGGGCACGCTGGTCGGCGTGTCGACCGGCGCCTGGATCGAGAACGATGTCGCGCGCACCCGCGCGGCGGTCGCCGGCTGGCGTCAGTTGCCCGACTACGCCTCGGTCAATCTCTCCGAGGCCGACGCGCCCGCCGTGATGGATCTGCTGCGCCAGCGCGGCGTCGGCATCGAGGCCGGGCTCGCCACGATGGAAGACGCCGAGCGGTTCGTGGCGCTCACCGACCACGACCGGGTGCTGCGCATCCTGATCGAGATCGACATGCCGGACCTCGCCGCAGCACTCGCCGAGGCAAGCGGCATCGCCGCCGTGCTCGAACGCGCCGAAATGCGGCGGCCGATCCTGCTGCATGGCGTCGACGCCACCGTCTGGCCGTTCGTCGAACTGGCGCGCCAAAAGCGCTGGTCGACGAGGGTCGGGCTGGAAGACGGCAAGACGCTGGCCGATGGAACCGTGGCCAAGGACAATGCGGAAATCGTCGCGGCTGCGGTGGCGGTTTTCCGCTCGGCGTCCGCCGGCTGAACCGCGGTCTGCCTCAGCTCTGCCGGTGGACCGGTGCTGTCCACGCGCGCAAAATGTGCTTCTGGATCTTGCCGGATGCGGTGCGCGGCAGCGTGTCGGTGAGCAGGAACTCTTTCGGCACCTTGAAGCGGGCGATGCGGGCACCGCAATGGTTTGCCAGATCGGCCGGGTCGACGACGCATCCGGGTTTCACCACGATGAAGGCGCGCCCGACTTCGCCCCAGCGCCCGTCGGCGATGCCGATCACGGCGGCTTCGGCGATGCCGGGATGGTCGAGCAACACGGTTTCGATTTCGACCGGATAGACGTTCTCGCCGCCCGAAATGAACATGTCCTTGCGGCGGTCGACGAGGGTGACGAAGCCTTCCTCGTCACGGCGCGCGATGTCGCCGGTGCGAAACCAGCCATCGGCGGTGAAGGCGCGCTCCGTCTCTTCCGGCCGGTTCCAGTAGCCGGGCGTGATCGAGGGGCCGGACAGCCATATCTCGCCGGGCTCGCCGGCCGCAACGTCGCGGCCATCGTCGTCGACGAGGCGCAGTCCGATCGTCGGCGCCGGCAGGCCGGCCGAGCCTGCCTTGCCGGCGATGCGGTCGGCCTCGACCGGCATGCCAAGCACCGTGCCTGCCTCGGTCATGCCGAAGCCGTCGGCCATGCGCACACCCTGGGCCAGCCACCAGCGGATGTCCGTGGCCGGATTTGGCGCGCCGCCGGTGAAGATGGCGGTGAGCGAGGTCCAGCGCGCCGGCGTGAAGTCAGGGTGGTCGCGCAGCATCCTGGCCATCTGCGGCACGCAGAAATAGTGGGTGACGCCAAGGGTGGGATCGGCGAGGCGGCGATTGGTGGCGCCGGCATCGAAGCCGGGCGAGATCAGCACCGTGCCGCCCTGAAGCAGTGGCGGACGCAGGCTGGTGAGGAGGCCGATGACATGGAACATCGGCGCGTCGCAGAGGAAGATGCTGGCGTTGCCGACCCGGCCCAGCACGCCGAAATTGACCGCCGTGGCAAAGGCATTGCGCTCGGTGACGATGACGCCCTTTGGCCGGCCCGACGTGCCCGATGTGTAGAGGATGATCGAGGGCGCATCGTCGGCGGGCAAGGGACAGCGCGGCGCCGGCGTCTCCGCCTCGACCGCCACCGCGAAGGCGGCGACATCGACAGGGATGCAGCGTCCGGGCAATGCCGCCTGCGGGACGGCGTCATGCAACAGCAGCGCCGGATCGCAATCGGCAAGGATCGCCTGCTGTTCGGCACTTGCAAGGCGCCAGTTGACCGGCACGAAGATGGCGCCGAGCCGCATTGAGGCCTGCTGCAGGATCAGGAGGTCGGCGCTGTTGCGGGCCAGCGTGGCGATCCGTTGCCCGGGCTTGACGCCGTAGCCGGTTTTGAGAACGCGCACAGTGCGCTGGATGGCCTCGTCAAGCGCGGCATAGGTCCAGCGCCGGCCGGAGGCCAGGTCGACGCAGGCAACACGGTCCGGCTGCGCGCCGGCATGCAGAGCCACCGGGTCTGAAGTCGTCAAGGCCGGCATGCGCATCTCCTCCCAGATTGCGTCGATGGCTCGCGTCGTTGGCTTGTCGCGTCATCTGGCCTTGTCGTAAGTGCCGAGGCCCGGCTTGTAGCTCTTCTCGTCGATGAACTGGCGGATGCCTTCCTTGCGGCCCTCATTGTCGTGCGAGTTGGCCGCCTCCTGGGCGCGGACCAGATAGTCCTCGGCATTGTCATAGGTCATTTCGCCGACGCGGCGGATGGCGTCCTTGGTGGCCTTCAGAGCGATCGGGTTCTTCTTCAGAAGGATGTTGGCGACCTCGGTGACCCGCGCCTTCAACCGCGCCAGCGGCAGGCTTTCATTGACCAGCTTCCAGGCGGCGGCCTTCCTGCCATCGATGAGTTCGCCGGTCAGCGCGTGGTACATGGCATCGCGCATCGACAGCAGGTCGACCACCACCTTGGTGGCGCCGCCGCCGGGCAGGATGCCCCAGTTGATCTCGGACAGAGCGAACTGCGCCTCGTCGGCGGCAAAGGCGAGGTCGCAGGCGAAGAGCGGGCCATAGCCGCCGCCAAAACACCAGCCATTGACCATGGCGATGGTCGGCTTGCCGTACCAGCGCAGGCGCCGCCACCAGCCATAGGCTTCGGATTGCGCCTTGCGGATGGCGCCGAGCCCCTTGGCTTCGGTCTCGCGGAAATACTCCTTGAGGTCCATGCCCGCCGACCAGGCGCTGCCTTCGCCCGACAGCACGAGCACACCGACATCGGCGCGATACTCGAGTTCGTCGAGAACCTCCATCATGCGTCGGTTGAGCGCCGGATTCATGCAATTGCGCTTGTCCGGTCGGTTGAAGCGCACCCAGGCGATGCCGTTCTCGACGTCGAAGGCCACGGTTTCATCGGTCATGGTCGGTATCCTCCCCTTCCACCACAGTCATGGGAATTGCTATGGAGCATAGCTATCTAGATCGCTATGTCGCATAGTCTTTTTCGCTTGACAAGAGCCGGCGTCGCGGCGATCGGTTGGCATGGACGAAACCCAGCCTCACACCGGGCCAGAAATGATGCCCGACGACGCGCTCGATGCGCAGGTCGGCTACAATCTCAAGCGGGCCTCGGCTTTCGCGCTCAATGATTTCGCGGTCGAACTGACCGAAGCGGGCCTGCGCCCGGTCACCTACGGCATGCTGGCGCTGATCGACGAGCGGCCTGGCATCCGCGCCGCGGAACTGTGCCGTCTTCTCGGCATGAAGAGTGCCAACATGGCGCCGCTGCTTGCCGAACTGGAAGAGCGCGGGCTGGTCGAGCGCGACGACCATGCCGAGGACAGGCGCGTGCGGATGCTGACCCTGACGCCGGCGGCCAGACAGGCCATGCCTGGCTGGCGGCGACAGGTTCGCCGGCACGAGGACAGGTTCCTGCAAAAGCTGACGAAGAAGGAGCGGGCGACGCTGCTGCGCCTGCTGCGCCTGATCTGGACGGAGGAAGGGTGAGGGCTAGTTGGCTTCCTCGTCCGGCGCGGAAAGCCGCAGCATCAGGGCGAGCAGTGCGATCACCGGCGGAACGATAAAACACCAGACATTGGCGTAGGCATAGCCGAGGGCGGCGGCCGCGCAGCCGGCGGCGAAGACAGCGACCGCCGCCGCCATGCGCCGCAGGCGGGCAATGAGTGCCGGGCGAGCCTCCGGTACCGGACCCCCGATGAGGTCGGCGAGATCGATCATGATCTGGGTGGTGGTGCCGGTCATCAGCGTCGAGGGCGGGGCGGCCGCCAGGTGGACCCGGTGCACCGCGTTCTGGATCGCCATGGCGGCGACCAGCACCATGCCGGTTACGATGGCGGCCGCGCTGTCGCCGCTGGCAAAGGGGCCAAAGCGGATCGCCAACGCGGCGCCGATGACAAGCAGCGCCAGTTTGGTTCCTAACAGGACCCCGAGCGCCTGATGTCCGCGCCGGCGCAAATGCTCGCCGGCCAGCCGGGTCAGGATGACGACGATGCAGAACACCGGCAGCGCCAGCAGCTTTGCCAGAACGCCCGAAATGCCGAGCACAAGGGAAGCGCCGAGGGTGACGAAATTCCCCGTCACATGCGCGGTGAACAGGCCCTGCAGCGCCAGGAAGCCGGCCGTGTCGACATAGCCGCCATTGAGGCTCAGCAGCAGCGGCAGTGTGGGCTTCATGGCGCCGTCGCCGGAACCAGGAAGCGGTAGGGCGCCAGCGCCGCGGCGGTGACGCCGAGTGCCGTGACATCCTCCGGCAGGGGCTCGCCGCGCATCAGCGCCGCGCTCAGCCTGGCCAAGGTCAGCGACACCTGGAAACCATAGCCGCCCTGGCCGCCGAGCCAGAAGAAGCCGGGCAGGCGCGGGTCGAAGCCGGCGACCGGCGTGCGGTCCGGCGCGAAGGTGCGCAGGCCCGCCCATGGGGTCGACGGACGGCCGATGCGCATCGTCGTCGCCTGCTCGATGCGGTCGACGGCGATGGCGACATCGATATCTTCCGGCCAGGCGTCGCAAGGCTCGGAATCGGTCTCGTCGGCGAGCGAGCCGATCAGCCTGCCCGCGTCGGGCTTGAAGTAGAATTGTTCGTGCAAGTCGACCACCAGCGGCCAACTGGCGATGTCGGTGCCGGCGGGCGGATCGAACAGGAAGGCGGTGCGTCGCTTGGGCTGGAAGCCGAGGCCGGAAAGCCCCGCCAGGCCAGCGACGACATCGACCCAGGCGCCGGCGGCGTTGACGACGATGTCGGCTGGATAGACACCGGCGCTCGTTTCCACGCGCAGGCCGCCGCCGTCTTGCGAAATGGCGCGCACCTCCTCGCCGGTGCGGATTGTGCCGCCGCCGGCCTTCAGCGCCGAGGCGCAGGCCGCCAGCATCTTGCCGGTGTCGATATCCACGGCGTCCGGCTCATAGGCGCCGCCGCAAGTGGCTTCGGCGGCAATGGCGGGAACCAGCGCGTGGAGTTCGGCCGACGACAGGCGGCGCACGCTGGGCACCAGTGCCTGCAATTCATCGGCCAGCTTGTCGATCGCGGCGCCGTCGCCAGCCCAGCCGACATGCAGCGCGCCGCGCCGATGGGCGATGAAGCCGCCTTCGACGATTGCCTGCCGGCTGGCCAGCGTCAGCGCCCGCACCAGCCGGTTGCCGTAGGTCTCGGTGAACAAAGCGGCGGAGCGGCCGCTGGCGTGATAGCCAAGATGTGGCTCGCGCTCGAGGACGGTGACTTCAGCCCAATCCCGCAAGGCCGCCGCAAGCGACAGGCCGGCAATGCCACCACCGATGACGACGATTTTTTGGGGAGGATTCGACTGCATCCAGCAGTCGTAAAAATGATTTCGTATCCAGTCAAACGGCGCGACCTTCCTTCGGTCGTTTGCGCAGCCATTTCTTCCCGTTCCAAGGGGAGAAATGGCCGGCAGGGCAGTGAGGGCAGCGCTGGCTCCGCTGATCGGCAACGTCCTCTACAAGGCCACAGCCCGCCCCAATCCTCGACGAACCGCCTCGCGATAAGCAAGGTCGGCCGCCACCAGGTCCTCCATGGCAACACCCATGGCCTTGTAGACGGTGATCTGGTCGGCGCTGGTCCTTCCCGGCCGCAGCCCAAGCAGCATCTCGCCAAGCTCGGTTCCGGTTTGCGGATCGATGCCATCGAGTTCGCAAGAGCCGACCGGGGTAGGGGCGAAGGCGTCCCTGGTCTCGACGAACAGGCTGGCCCGGCCGACAAGCTCGATCGGCAGTTCGCCGCCGGGCGGGGCGACGCCCACCGACGAGACATGCGTGCCGGGCCGCAGCCATTCGGTGGCGATCACCGGCTGGTAGGAATGCGTGGCCAGGCACACGACATCCGACGAGCGCACCGCGGCCTCCAGATCGCTGACGGCGACGACGCCCGGATGCAGCGCTGCCAGTGCTTGCGCGTCCGCGAACTCCTTCGAGGCAACGCGGATTTCGGTGAAGTCCCGCACCAGCGGCAAAAGGTGCAAGTGCTGGCCGGCCTGCACGCCGGCGCCGACCACCGTTGCCACCCTGGCGTCGCGGCGGGCCAGTTCCCGCACCGAGAGCACGGCCGAGCCGGAGGTGCGCACGGCGGTGATATAGGTGCCGTCCATGACGCAGACCGGCATGCCCGTTTGCGGGTCGAACAGGTGGATGGTGGCGAGATGGCTGGGGATCGCGCGGGCGATGTTGCCTTCGAAGACGTTGACGATCTTCACCGTCAGATGCATGCCCGCCATCCAGGCCGGCATCGCCAGCGAATAGCCGGCTTGCGGAATGTCGAGCTGTGGCCGCGCTGGATTGACGATCTCGCCGCGGGACAATGCCTTGAAGCCCTCCGCCAACGCATCGAGAAGCCGGCGCAGGTCAATGCATGTTTTCACCTCGCCTTCGCTCAGGATGAGCACAGCTGTGTCGCCCTTGGTCTGAGCACTGCGGGTGGTCGGTGTGGCTGATATCATGGGATTTGCCTTTGGTCGGGTTGCGTTGCCCGCCAACGGTATTGCCACTCGACAGCGTGATGAAATATGCTGTTTTCGCGATTTTTGCGTGATAATTGCGCTATCCGTGGCCGGAAAGTGTGAATTCAAAAAATGGACGATCTCGACCGTATCGACCGCTCGCTGTTGCGCTTGCTGCAGGAGGATGGCCGTCGCACGACGCTCGATCTGGCCCGCCGCGTCGGCCTGTCGCCGACCGGGGCGGCGCAACGCATCAAGCGGCTGTTCGCCGAAGGCTTCATCCGGGCGGTGCGGGCCGTTCTCGACCCGGCCCGGATCGGGCAGGCACAACTCGTCTTCATCGAGGTGCGGCTCGATCATACGGCGCCGCATGTCTTCGACCGCTTCGCCGAGGCGGTTGTGCGGGCGCCCGAGATCATCGAATGCCACATGGTGGTCGGCGGCTTCGACTATCTGGTCAAGGCGCGCATCGCCGATATGGCGATGTTCCAGGATTTCCTGCAGCGGGTGATCCTGCCGCTGCCCGGCGTCAGGGAGACGCATACCTACGCCTCGATCGCCAATGTGAAGCCGGACGCGCTGCTGCCGATCTAGGACGCGGACTCGCTAGCGCCGAGCCGTAGCCTGGACGCTATACGCCCGAAAGCAGACGTACCGAATTTGGTCCAGCCGGCGGCGCGCGACCTCACAGCTCAGATGGCCAGCCCGATCGCTCGGCTCGACGCAAAGACGATTTTACGATCAGGCGATGGAAAGGCGCAATTCCCGCGATATAGGCCCGCCCTCCCAAATGATTGAAGGTCACGACCGTTGTTGCGACAAGTCGACGGCGCAAAGCGGACTCTTCAACCAAAACGGACAAACGGAAGTCGAGATGGCGATCGTCCTCGCCAAGAACAATCTCGTGACGCCGCCGATCGTAGACCCGAAAGAAATCGATCCTGTCGGTCGCAACGTCATCGCGCAACGCAGACGATGTCTTGAGACCAAACCCCGCAACCAAAGTGTCCCTTAGAGCTATTAGCCAGCCAACCCACCGCGCCTGACCCATAAGCATATGGGCGGCGAGGCGCTCGGCGTCGCCGGTCGCATTGCTTGGTAGATCGATCGCGAATGCGTCAGCGAAGCCTGCCTCGGCGTAGAGCGGCCTAAGCGCGGAATGTTGCGGCAAATCGACTCTAGCAACGCGCGTCATAGATGTTCCGCCCCGGACTGAATGGAAGCGAAGAGGTGGTGCATTCCAATAGCACGAACGGGCTCTCCATCAAAACGTGTCGAGGAACTTCTGCTGTTGACCCTTCCGCGACCTCGGGCAACGTCCGCTCTTCCGCAGCTTGGGGGTGAGCGGACACAGGTCGGCAAGCCGCTTGATGAGTACACGCCCTAGACCGGCGGCCGTTCCCCCGCATCCAGCAGCCATTGCCGCACGGCCTGTGTCGGTTCGGGATGGCGCTGCTTTCTCGGCATGACGACATAAAAATCCTGCGTGCCGCGCATTTCGCCGCTGACCGGCTGGACCAGGCGGCCGGCGGCGAGATCGGCTGCGACGAGGAAGCGGCTTGCCAGCGCTATGCCCTGGCCGGCGATGGCCGCGTCGATGGCGAGGCTGGTCTGGTTGAAGCGCATGCGCTTGAGCTCGGCCGTCATCTTCAGGCCGACCGCCTTTTCCATGAATTCCGGCCACAGATTGTGCGCGTCGTGCAGCAGCACGTGATGCTGGATTTCGGCCGCCGGGATTTCGGCGGTCCCGATAGGCAGCAGGGCCGGGCTGCAGATTGCGATGATCTGCTGGGGAAACAACAGGTCGACGATCAGGCCGGCGCCGAAGGGCGGGCGGCCTTGCCGCACCGCGATGTCGACGCCGTCGGCCTGGAAGCTCGACAGGCTCTCGCTGGCCAGCACGCGCAGGTCGACCAGCGGATTGTCGGCCATGAAATCCTGCAGCCTGGGGATCAGCCATTTGGTGGCGAAACTCGGCGTCACGCTGATCGTCAGACGTGCCGGTTCGGGGCGCAACAGCTGGGTTGCCTCCGAGATCAGGTCGAAGGCGCGGCGGATGTTGGGCACATAGGCGCGGCCCTGATCGGTCAGCGCCAGGCCGCGCGGCAGCCGCTCGAACAGTTTCGCGCCGAGATGGGTCTCCAGGCCGCGAATGTGCTGGGCTACCGCACCTTGCGTGACGTTCAACTCCTCGGCGGCGATGCGGAAGTTGAGATGGCGCGCCGAGGCCTCGAAGGCGCGCAGCGCATTCAATGGCGGCAGGCTGAGGAAGGCTTCGGGCATGCAGGAGTTTTTCTACTGGTTGATTTCAGGCATTCTGGTTCGAACCGGGTGATAAAACCAGGTATATCACCGTCCAAATACCGAAAACACCGGTTGCGGTGCCTGCCAACCCTGAGAGGAAAATCCGATGAGTGTAGAAAAAGTGGCTGTTGTCGTGGCCGGCGGCAGCGGCATGGGGGCGGCGGCGGCCAAGCGCCTGGCGGCGGATGGGTTCAAGATCGCCATTCTCTCCTCCTCGGGCAAGGGCGAGGCCCTGGCCAAGGAGTTGGGCGGGCTCGGCGTCACCGGCTCCAACCAGTCGAATGACGATTTGCAGCGCCTCGCCGACCTGACGCTGGAGCGCTTTGGCCGCATCGACGTGCTGGTCAACAGCGGCGGCCACGGGCCGCGCGCGCCGATCCTGGAGATCACGGACGAGCAGTGGCGCACCGGCATGGATGTCTATCTGATGAACGTCATCCGGCCGGTGCGCATCGTGGCGCCGCACATGATCAAGCAGAAGGGCGGGGCGATCATCAACATCTCGACGGCCTGGGTGGCCGAGCCGAACGCAATGTTCCCGACGTCCGCCGTGTTCCGCGCCGGAGTGACCGCCTACACCAAGATCTTCGCCAACACTTATGCACCGGACAATGTGCGCATGAACAATGTGCTGCCGGGCTGGATCGACAGCCTGCCGACCGTCGAAGAACGCCGCGACAACGTGCCGATGCAGCGCTACGGCACATCAGAGGAGGTCGCCGCGACGATTGCGTTCCTGGCTTCGGAGGGGGCGGGCTATATCACCGGCCAGAACATCCGCGTGGATGGGGGTGTTATAAGGGCGTTGTGAGGCTTCGGAGCTCGCCACTCTCGCGGCCCATGCGCAATTCTTTCAATCATTTCTTGAAATCGGTACCAGCCATTTCATGGTTTGATGATTCCTGCCAAGAGGGGAGACGTCATTGACCGACTTCATCGGATTGCCGAAAGCCGAAGTGCACATCCACATCGAGGGCTGCTTCGAGGCCGACGATTTGATCGCGAACTGCGAGCAAGCCGGCATTCCGCTACGCGCGCCGCGCGACAGGCTGTTCGAAGCCCATGACCTCAAGAGCTTTCTCGAAATGCTCGACTGGTTGTGCGGGACTTTTCGTACCCGCGAGCAGCTCGCCACCACGGCCTACAAGTTCGCGCAGCGCATGGGCCGGAGCGGCGTGCGCTACGCCGACGCCATCGTCAACCCGACGCACTGGCCGCACTGGCACAAGGACGTTGCGGGGATGATCGACGCGTTCGATGCGGGTTTCGCGGCCGCCGAACAGGATGGTCACCCGCCGGTCGGGCTTTGCGTCAGCCTGCTTCGCACCCAGTCGGCGGCGGAATCACTCGAGCTGGTGGAGTTGCTGAGCAGGATCAGGCACAGGCGTGTCGTCGGCCTGTCGATCGACGGCAACGAAGCGGCCGCCGGCCGTACCGGCCCACGCTTTGCCGAGGCGTTTCGCCGGGCCGGCGCGGCGGGTTTGCGGCGCACCGTTCATGCCGGCGAGTCGAGCGGCCCGGAAGGGGTTCGCGACGCCATCGAATTGCTGGGCGCCGACCGCATCGACCATGGGGTGCGGGCGATCGAGGACCCGGAACTCGTCGACTTGCTGGCGCAGAGGCAGATTCCCCTGGGTGTCTGTCCGGTCTCCAATCTGGCGCTCGGCGTCTATCCCTCGCTTGCGCAACATCCGATCGATGCCTTGCGCAAGGCCGGTGTCCCGGTTTCGATCAACACCGACGACCCGTCGCTGCTCGACACCACGCTCGAAGCCTCCTACGCCGCCTGCGCCGAGACCTTCGGCTGGGACGACGAAACCATCCGCCATCTCGCCGCGACATCGGTGCAGGCGAGCTACGCCGATCCGGCGCTGAAGGCGCGGATCCTGACCGATCTGGCGGCCTGGCGGAGGTAGCGGCCGCTGCCGATTTTCGCCATCATGCCGTCTGGCTGATTACGCGGTCAGGGCTTCCGGCTGGTCGAATAGCGCATGAAGCTCGGAGACCGGCATAGGGCGGCCAAAATACCAGCCCTGGACATCCGTGCAGCCATTCTCCTTGACCAGCCTGTACTGGTCCTCTGTCTCGACGCCTTCGGCGGTCGTCGTCATGCCAAGCGTGGTGCCGAGTTCGGCGACGGCCTTGACGATCGCTCGGCTTTCGCTGCTCTCGCACATCAGGCTGACGAAGCTGCGGTCGATCTTGATGCGGTTGAACGGGAACGACCTGAGATAGCTCAGCGAGGAGTAGCCGGTGCCGAAATCGTCCATGGCTATGGAGATGCCGAGGTCGCGCAGACTGTACAGCGTGTTCAGCGTGTTTTCGTTGTTCGCCAACAGCACCGACTCGGTGATCTCCAGTTCGAGCCGTGACGGCAGCAGGCCTGAAGCCGCGAGCGCCGCGGCAACCTGAAGCGACAGCCCCTGCTGCTTGAACTGGGCCGGCGAAAGATTGACCGCGACCTTGACGGGCAGGGGCCATTTCACGGCGTCGGCGCAGGCACGCCGCATGATCCACTCGCCAAGCGCGTCGATGGCGCCTGTCTCCTCGGCCAATTGGATGAACTCCGACGGCGGCAGCAGGCCGAGGCGCGGATGGTTCCATCTTACCAGCGCTTCGAAGCCGGTGAGCTGCGAGGTCTTTGCGTCGTGCAGCGGTTGATAATGCAGGACGAACTGTTCTTTCTTCACGCCGAGCGCCAGTTCGGACTCGAGCTGGCGCCGCTCCTGCAGCCTTGCGTCCATTCCCGGCTCGAACGACCTGCAGGTCCCGCGCCCCTCCATCTTTGCCTTGTACAAGGCAAGGTCGGCATTGCGGATAAGGGTTTCCGAACTTTGCCCGTCGTCGGGGAAGACGGCGATGCCGATGCTGCCGCCGATGTTGATCTTGTGGCCCTGGATGGAGAATTCGTCGGACAAGGCATGAATGACGCGGCTTGCCAGCACGCCGGCCTCGTCGTCGCCGTCGAGCAGGAGCTGAAGGATGACGAACTCGTCCCCGCCAATTCTGGCGACCATGGCGGTTTCGCCGGCATGGTGTTTCAACCGCTTCGCCACCGCGCCGAGAAGCTCATCGCCGACCGGATGGCCGAGCGTGTCGTTGACCGGCTTGAAACGGTCGAGATCGACGCAATGGACGGCCAGCTTCTCGTCGTCCCTGAGGCTTCGCAATGCCTCGTCCATCGTGTCGGCCAGGAGGCCTCGGTTGGGCAGGCCGGTGAGAATGTCATGCGTGGCCAGGTGCTGGATCTGGGCGGTGCGCTGCTCGACCCGACGCTCAAGGGTCTCGGCGGCCTCGACCTGCATCGTCATCGTGCGCCCGATCGCGTACCAGCATGCCAGCGCCAGCAGCGTGACCAACGCGACCGCCGCATAACCGGCCAGTTCGAATTCCCGTACGGACTGGACGTCCATGTTGTTGTCGAACCGGCTGTTGGGGAAACCGGCCCAAAGACGCCATGCGCTCCTGGGATCGTTGAGCGAGAGCGGGATGACTTCGGAATAGATCAGATTGGGGTCGGCCGCCGTGAAGGCCCGTGAATCCGCCGCCAGGGCCGTCGACATCTTGTGCTGGTCGGATTCAAAACCGTAGCCTGAATTGACGATGACGTAGTCGCTGCCCGGCAACAGTTTCCGCAGCGCCGAGGTAAGCATGATCGCCGAGACGGAGCCGCGCAGGCTGCCATCCTGGCCGAAGACCGGGACCGAAAGGATGAAGCCTGAGCGATCGGCGTCATTGCCGGTATGGATGAAATCGGTGTTGTCGCAGGTGATGAGCTCCTTCGTGCCGATGATCGGCACGTTCAACCCGTCGATGGCGCTCGAATTCGGATAGTTCGTCTTCAGCCAGGCGAGCTGTTTGGCCAGCTCATGGTATTCGTAGGTCTCGATCTCCTCCGGCGGGCGGGTCAGTGCATTCTCGTCCAGCTTCGCCTGTTTGTCGCTGCCGGCGGCATCGGATCTCGCCTTGGCGTTCACGATCAACTGGTCGAACTGGAGGATCGGCTCCTCGAGCTTGCCGGTCGCGGCATCGAAGCGGTCCGGGCTGAAATCCACCGGCAGGAAGTAAACCTCGGAAATGGAGACGTTGTTGGCGAGGTTGTTGTAGATCTGCTGGATCGTCGCGCGGCCCTCATCGCCAAGGTTCGTGCCATGCCGGTCGAGGTTGCGCACGCTCGGCAGATAGCTCAGGGTGCGCACATTCTCGTAGACGGCCCGCAAGGCGTCTTCGACGGTCTTGGCCGTCGCTCTGGAAGCTGCCTGGGAGTTCTCGACATAGCGCTCCTTGGCCAGCGCGAAGTTGCGCTGGGCATCGATATGCAACGCCGCCAGCGTCGCCGCCCCGGTCAACAGGATCACAACAAATCCGGCCGCTCGCCTGAATGCGTTCATCTGCGTCCCACCATCGAGTGACGAGGAATACCGCAAGGCGGTTTAGGAAGCGCTAATGGGATGTGTCCTTCTTTACCGGTCCCAGGCGTTGCGGCGCATCGGATCCGGTAGATCGAGGCACCTTCTTTTCACCGGCGAACAGGCCAAACCGGGTAGGGCGGTTCAGTTCGCTGGGCCCGCCTGCTGGTCGGCGTCGGTAAGCGTGCCCAGGAAGGCGACGATGTCGTCGATTTCGGCATCGGTCAGCGCCGGTTTGTCGCCGGGCTTTTTGCCGTTGAAGGGCGGATCCTGGTTCAAGTTTCCCCAGTAAGCCTTTGGCAGGTCGTCATATTTCCTGACCGTGCCGTCGGCATTCCTGGGATACCAATGGCCCGGATCGGTGTCGCGGCTGGCATAGAAGGCGACCGCGTCGCGCAGCGTGTGCAAGGCGCCATTGTGGAAGAAGCTCTTGCGCAGCGCGACGTTGCGCAGGGTCGGCGTCTTGAACAGGCCGCAATATTCGGTCCGTCCCTTGAAGTCGGTACGCAGCGGGCCGCACAGGCCGAGATCGGCATAGGCGGGGTCGGCATTGGCGGGAAGCGCCGCGTTGCGCGGCACGGCGATAGCGATCAGGCCGAAGTCGGTGAATTGCGGCGGCTCGCCGTCATTGGCCGGTTCGCTCAAGTGGCAACTGGCGCAATTGCCCTTGGTCTCGTCCTCGAACAGCGCGCGGCCGTGCAATTCCTGCGCCGTCAGCTCAGCCTTGCCGGCGAGGAAGGCGTCGTAGCGGCTGGAATAGGGGTAGAAGTCGGCAGCGCTCTGCTCGAACGTGCCGAGCGCCTCGGCGGCGGCGTCGAAGGCATCGCCCGCGTGGTCGAACACGTCGTCGCCGAAGGCCGCCTTGAACTCATCGGCATAGGCGGCCTTGCGCAAGGCGGCGGTGACGGCGGCCTCATCCTTGTTGGCCATCTCGAAGGGCGAGAGCAGGGGGATTTTCGCCTGGTCCTTGCCATGGTCGGCGCGGCCGTCCCAGGTCAGGCCGCCGGTCGGACCATTGTCGACGCTCTCGTCGCCCTCGTCCTCGGAATCGTAGAAATGCTCGGTGAAAGAGGGCGCCGCCTGGAGATAGCGCAGCGACGGCACGGCGCGCACGCCCGGTCGGTCGAGGTTTGGACCGCCCATCTCGACCGGATCTGCCGACGCCGGACCGAAGGCGTGGCGCGGGTCATGACAGGACGAGCAGGCCTGCTTGCCCGAAGCCGAGAGAGCGGGATCGAAGAACATTTTGCGGCCAAGGGCGGTCAGCGCTTGCGCCCGGGCAAAGGCGTCGGCGCGCGATAGGGGGCCGGGTTGGACGCTGCCGGTTCCGGCGCGAACAAGAGTTGCCGGCAAAGCGATGGCAAAGCCGAACAACGATGCGGCAGCGGCCGCGATCATCAGGCGTTTGCCTCGTCCTGTCGTCATGCGTTCCAGGTCCATTTCGCTCAGCAGTTAGGTTCGCACTGCGACGGATTGATGACTGGTTCGGCGCTTACGAAACCGTGTTCGCGCGGATCAGTTCGCGGCCGATCGGCTTCGGCGTCTCGCTGCGCAGCACCAGTGCCGTGGTGACCGCGCCATGGCGCGCGACGGCGTCGACGATGGTTTCAAGGTGGGCGGGCGAGGGCACGACCACTTTCAGGATGAAGCAATCCTCGCCGGTCAGTCGGTGAACCTCGGTAATCTCGGGCATTTCGGCGAACTGCTTCAGGCAAGGGCGGATTTGCTCATGCGTGGTGCGCATGCGGATGATGGCCACCATGCCGAGGCCAAGGGCGGCCGGGTCGATCACCGCGGTGTAGCCGGCGATGACGCCGCGCTCCTCCAGCCGCTTGACCCGCTCGGAGGTGGCCGGCTGCGACAGGCCGACCCGCCGGCCGAGCTCCGATATGCCGATGCGGCCATTCTCCTGCATGGCCTCGATGATGGCGATGTCGGTCGGGTCGAGCGGCGCGCGCTCATCGCTGGTCCTCATGGTGTCACTTTGAATCCATCGGCAAGGACATGATCTTTCCGATGATTTCCCATTCCCGGTGCCAGCACAAGACGTCACCATGCACCGATGATCGATAGGAGCAAGGCGACATGCCGCATTTCATCATCCTGCCGGGGAGCGGCGGTTCCGGCCCGGCGCATTGGCAATCGCGGTGGGAAGACGCCAATCCGGCGATGCGGCGCTTCCGGCCAAGCTGGGACCTGCCCGATTTCACCGACTGGCTGGAGGCTCTGGAGGCCGCGGTGATCGCCGCGCCCGAGCCGCCGGTGCTGGTCGCGCACAGCCTGTCCTGCCTGCTTATCGCGCACTGGCAGAAGATTTCGCAAAGGCCCGTGAAGGCGGCCTTCCTGGTCGGCGTTCCCGATCCGGCGTCGGCGGTCTTTCCCGAATACGGTATGGCTTTCGCCAAAATTCCCGAGGGCAAGCTGCGCTTTGCCTCGCTTGTGGTGACCAGCACCAACGACCCCTATGGTTCGGCGGAGTATGCCGAGGCGCGGGCGACGCAATGGGGCAGCCGCCTGGCCGTGATCGGGCCGTTCGGCCACATCAATGCCGAAAGCGGCCTGGGCGACTGGCCGGAAGGTTTTGCGCTTCTCGACGGGCTGGTGTCCGAGGCTTGAAGGTGGTGGCTCAGCCGCCATTCACCAAAGCGAGGATAAGCTTCTGCAGATTGCCGCCCGGGCCGAGTTCGACGCGGTCGAAATCGCGGCTGGCCTGGCGCTGCGCCTGCGAGAGTGCAGACAGGCGCTTGGTCATCTCGCTCCGGATCTTGCTGCATTTGGGGTCGTCGGCAACCGTCAGGCCGACGGTCGCCGCCTCGATCTTGCGCACCATGTCGACAATGGTGGCGCCATGCACCTTTTCATGGGCACTGACGCCGGCGAGAAAAACCTCCCAGTTCTTCTGGACAGCGGATGGCAGCGGTGAAGTGGGGCTGGGCAAGGTGTAGGTGATGATCAATTTCGGCTTCGCCGACACCAGCACGCAGGCGCCGGCCCGTGCCTGATAGTCCCTGGTCCAGGTCAGCTTGAAATTGGTGTGGGCGATGGCGCGGGCGACGCCGACATTCGGCCCGTTCTCGCCGATCGAGCGATAGAGTTCGGGCCCGGACTGACCCGAAATGGCATAGGTTTCGACCTTCTCGACCGGCTTCCACTGCGCATGGGCGGTGACAGGCAAGGCCACCAGGGCGGCCAGCAGAAGACACAGACGAACTCTCGACACAACGCTCTCCAACCCGGACCACACGACCTTGCCGCAACGGGCAATGTCACGGGATCGCTTTTCCTATATGCTGGTTGCGGGTGCCGCAATTGTCAGGGGGAAGTCATGAAAGCTGGATATCTTGTCGTCGCCGGTGCCGTGGCCGCATTGCAGGCCGCGCAGCCGGCGTTTGCCGCGTCGTGCAGCGGCTGGAGCGCGAAGATGGAGGAAGACGAGGGCGGCAGCGTGCTGACCGCTTCGGTCTGCGGCGGCCCGAAGGGCGACGCGTATCTGATGCTGGCCTGTTTCGACAAGCCGGTGCTGAGCTACGACCTCGGTACCAGCGGCCAGCAGCTGGAGCCTGGCATCAGCGGCGCGTTCGACTTCAAGGCCGACGGGAAGACGGTGACCAAAACGCTGCAGTTGGAGGCCATGTACAATTACTTCGTAGTGGACCTGGAGAAAGCCGATCCGCTGCTCGATCTGTTGCGGGGGAAGGGCGATGTGTCTGTCGGTTCGGCCAAGTATGGTTCGAACAGTTTTGCGCTAAAGGGTTCGAAGGGGGCCATCGGCAAGGTACTGGCGCAGTGCGGGAAGGCGAAGCCTGCCGCTGATGCGGATTGAGCGGCTACCGCATCACCCCGCCCAACCTTACCGCCGCCGCCCTCAATTCCTCATCCGAGAATCCGGAAAACCCCAGCACCAGCCCGTGCTTCGGCGCGCCGTCGATGAACATCGCGGACAATGCCCGTGCGCCAACGCCCACCGCCTTTGCTGCTTCGACAATGGCCGTGTCCGGCCCGTTGCCCCTTAACATCGCCATCAGATGCAGCCCCTGCTCGGGCGCCGTCACATCGAGCCTGTCGCCGCAATGCGCCTGCAGGCCCGCGGCCAGCACGTCGCGCGCGGCTTGCACGCGGCGGCGCACGCGCCTGAGATGGGCGGCGAAGTGGCCTTCGTTCAACAGGTCGGTCAGCGCGCCCTCGGCCAGCGTCGAGGGGTAACGGTCGGAGCGCGCCCTGATCGCCATGACCGCATCGAGCAACGGCTCCGGCACCACGACATAGCCGATGCGCAGGCCGGGGAAGAGCACTTTGGAGAAGGTCCCGAGATAGGCGACGCGGTTCGCGCCATCCATGCCTTGCAGCGAGGTCAGTGGCGGGCCGGCATAGCGGAACTCGCTGTCGTAATCGTCCTCGATGATCCAGGCATCGTTGCGCCGCGCCCAGTCGAGCAAGGCAAGCCGCCGGCGCATCGTCATCGTCACGCCGAGCGGATATTGATGCGAGGGCGTGACATAGGCCGCGCGCGCCTTTGGGCAGAGACGTTCGCCGATCTCGGGATCGAGCCCTTCGCTATCGACCGGCACGGCGACAATCCTGGCGCCGCTGCCGGCCAGCACTGCGTGCGCCATGGGATAGCAGGGGTTTTCCAGCCACACGGCGTCGCCGGGGCGAAGTGCCGCGCGCGCCAGGAGGTCGAGCCCCTGTTGCGTGCCCGAGGTCAGCAGGATCTGGCCGGCGTCGCAGCGCACGCCGCGCGCGGTCCTGAGATAAGTGGCAATCGCGGTGCGCAGCGCGATGCCGCCGCGCGGATCGCCATAGCGGAAATGCTCGGGGCCGGGGCGGGCGAGGTGGCGCGACAGCAGGATGCGGAACACATCAAGCGTGCGCGGGTCGGACACCGCCACGCCAAGGCCGCAAGGCAGCGAGATGGCGGCGTCGATCTCCGGCGGGCGCGCCTTGACCAGCGTTGTCGGCAAATACGGCACGTCGGGAGCGACGAAGGTGCCGGCGCCGACCTTGGCCACGGCAAAGCCTTCCGAGATCAGCATCTCGAAACAGGCGACCGCCGCCGAACGCGACAGGCCGAAGCGCTTTGCAAGGTCGCGGGTGGTCGGCAGCTTTGCGCCGGCAGCCAGCGCGCCGGTCTCGATCAGCCGCCTGAGCGCGGCGTAAAGCTCGCGGCTGCGCGGTCCGTCCCCGGGCAGAACCGGGATCAGCGCCGACCAATCCGGCGGATTGGTCTGATTTTTGTTGCTGTGATTGGTTCTTTTCTCGACCAATGCCATGGCGCATGGTTGGCAGACAACAGCCGAGGATGCAAGCCGTGAACGACGTTGCCGCCAGCTTTCCGACCACCAGCCGCAACCGGGTCAAGCGCCTGCATGAGCGCGGCAGCTACGACCATGCGGCCGTCTTCGCGGTGCTGGATGCCGGGCTGCTGTGCCATGTCGCGTACACCTTCGACGGCCAGCCCTATTGCACGCCGACCATCCACTGGCGCGAGGGCGACATGCTCTACTGGCACGGCTCGTCGGCCAGCCGCATGCTGCGCCAATTGCGCGGCGGTACGCCGGCCTGTCTCACCGTGTCGCATCTCGACGGGCTGGTGCTGGCGCGCACCGGCTTCAACCATTCGGCCAACTACCGCTCGGCGATGTGCTTCGGCACCGCGCGGATCGTTGATGAGCCGGAAGAGAAGATGAAGGCGCTGGCCGGCGTCGTCGACCGCTTCTACCCCGGCCGCAGCGAAACCTTGCGGCCCATCTCGGCGCAGGAAGCCAAGGCGACCATGGTCATCGGCATGCGCATCGAGGAGGCATCGACCAAAGTGCGCGCCAAGGGCGTCGCCGACGACGAGGAGGATTATGGTCACCCGGTGTGGGCCGGGGTCATCCCGGTGCGGACCGTGATCGGCGCGGCCGAGCCGTGTCCGAGGCTGCTGCCCGGCATCGAGCGGCCGGGGAATCTGGCTGGGTATGCAGAAGGAGAAGGGCTGGACGCGGCGTTGATGCAGGCGCAGGCGGTGTATGAGGGCGAGGTTAGTTAGCACCTCTTCCTTCCCCCCTTGTGGGGGAAGGTGGATCGGCGCGCAGCGCCGAGACGGATGAGCGACTATCTGAGGTGTCAAGTTGCATTTGCGAATTCGTTGCGCGCGTCGCGTGCTTTTGCATTGAGAATGACGAGCAGCTTGCGGGCGAGCGCAATGCGGATGACCATTTTCTCCTTTCCGGCAGTCTGCAACCGTTGCTTGAAAGCTGCCAGATGCGGATCATATTTGGCAACGATGCTGGCAACGAGAAAGAGGACGCCGCGCGGCCCTGCCCGACCGCCGCGCACTGGTCTTCGACCGCTGCGCTTGCCACTGTCATTGGCGATCGGCGCCAGGCCGGCCAACTTGGCGATGGCCTTGTTGGAGAGGATGCCGATCTCCGGCAACTGCGCCATCAGCCGCGCCACGGTGCGAGAGGCAACACCCTTGAGCGAGCGGAAGGCTCGGTCGAGGCATGCCCACAGCGGATCGTCATCGATGAGCGTGGCGATCTCACCTTCGAGCCTGCGGCTCTGGCGCGCAAGCAGCGCGATCACTTCATCGAGGCTGGCGATAGTTTCGGCGTCGGCGGTGCTCTTGCGCTGCTTTTGAATGGTGAGATCTCCTCCCACCTGGGAAAGCCGCGCAACCAGCGCCTTGAGCCGCTGCTGGGCCGCGCTCGGCGGCGGCGTCGGCTTGAGCCGCTTGACGGCACCATAACGGGCAATCACGGCGGCATCGATTCTGTCGGTCTTCTCCAGGAAACCCATTGCCTCGGCGAAGTAGCGAACGCTCCTCGCGTTGGCCATGCCGCAGGGTTGGCCCATCTCCCACAAGAGCAGGAAGGCCAGCCGTTCGTAGCCGCCACTGGCCTCCATGATGACGAGTTCGACATCATGGTTCTGACACCAGGCGGCCAGATCGGCGATGCCTGCCGCATCGTTGGCGAAGCGGTTTGCCGCTCCCATCGGCTCGATATGGGCGTCGAGCCAGTCTTTCGAAATATCTATTCCACAGAGGGTCGTGTTCACGGTAACCTGCCTTGTGCGTGCGATTGGAGCCAAGCGACTATCGGTCGTGCGTGACGAAGACGAAGATCCCAGGCTCATCCACGGTTGTAGCCGCAGGGGTGTCGGGCGACTTCGCCAAGCCTCGAATCGGATGGCCGTCCGGTTCGAGGCTCAGTCGCTTCCATCGCACAAAGTCTCCTCCGTGCAGATACAAGGGGTGTTCCAGCGGAGTGAGACGTCGGCGTTCCCTGGAACACCCCTCATCCGACCTCGCTTCGCTCGGCCACCTTCTCCCACAAGGGGAGAAGGGAGAGCTCACTTGCCGCCGCCACCGCCTCGCGCTATCCCGGCGCCATGATCACCTTCCGCAAGGCGCAAGCTTCCGACCTGCCGGCAATCGTCGCGATGCTCGCCGACGATCCACTGGGCGCTGCTCGCGAGGATGCCTCCTTGCCGCTGGCCCAGGGCTATCTCAATGCTTTTGCCGCGATTGATGCCGACCCCAACCAACTGCTGGCGGTGGCAGTGGACGGGGCCGAGGTGATCGGTACGTTGCAGATCACCTTTCTTGCCGGGCTGTCGCGCAAGGGCGCCTGGCGCGGGCAGATCGAGGCGGTTCGTGTCGCCGGCCATCGGCGCTCGGGCGGCATCGGCCGGCTGATGCTCGAATGGGCGATCGATCAGTGTCGGTCGCGCGGCTGCAGCCTTGTGCAGCTCACAACCGACAAGGGGCGGGCGGACGCGCACCGTTTCTATGAAAACCTTGGCTTCACCGCCAGCCATATTGGTTACAAGAAGAGCCTCTAGATGCAACTCCGTTCCGCCCCGGCGGCGACTGGCGTATAGCGGCAGGCTTTCAGGCACTATTCAAATTGCCTGACAAAGCGGATATAGGTCAGCTACATTGACCTATATGAAAATCGTCTGGGGAGGCGTGACTTGACCCTTTTGAACCTGTTGGCTTCGCGCTCGTCGCGCATGAAGGCCTCCGAAATCCGCGAGCTGCTGAAGCTGCTCGACCAGCCCGACATCATCTCCTTCGCCGGCGGCATTCCCGATCCGGCGCTGTTTCCGGCCGATGCCATCCGCGATGCCTATGCCGAGGTGCTGGGCGGCGCGGAGGCAGGGGCGGCGCTGCAATACCAGGTGTCGGAAGGTTATTTGCCGCTGCGGCGCTGGATCGCCGGGCAGATGGGCAAGCTCGGCGTCGCCTGCGACGAGGCCAACATCTTCATCACCTCCGGCTCGCAGCAGGCGCTGGATTATCTGGGCAAGCTGTTCCTGTCGCCGGGTGACACCGCGCTGGTGACATGGCCGACCTATCTCGGCGCGCTGCAGGCCTTCAACGCCTATGAGCCGCGCTATGACCGTCTGCGGCCGGAAGGCGGCAACATGACGCCGGACGCCTATCGCGCGGCGGCCGCCGCCCCCACCGGTTCTTCAAGAGGGGGCGGCAAGGTCAAGTTCGCCTATCTGGTGCCCGACTTCGCCAACCCGACCGGCAATACACTCGATCGAAAGCAGCGCGAGGCGGTGCTCGACCTCGCTGGCGAACTCGACATCGCCATCATCGAGGACGCCGCCTATCGCGCGCTGCGCTATGATGGCGAGGGCGTGCCGCCGATCCTGGCGCTCGATTGCGCGCGCTGCGGCTCTATCGACAAGGCGCGCACGCTCTATTGCGGCTCGTTCTCGAAGATCCTGTCGCCGGGCATGCGCGTCGGCTGGGTGTGCGCGCCGCGTCATGTGGTGGAAAAGCTGGTGCTGATGAAGCAGGCTTCCGACCTGCACAGCCCGTCGATCAACCAGCTGGTCATGCACCGCGTCGCCGAATCCGTCTTCGACGGCCAGGTCGACAAACTCATCGGCGCCTATCGCCAGCGCCGCGACGGCCTGCTGGGCGCGCTCGAAGCCAACATGCCGAAGGGCGTGACCTGGAGCCGGCCGGAAGGCGGCATGTTCGTCTGGGCGACGCTGCCGGAAGGGTCGGACGCCACCGAGCTTTTGGCTCGGTCGGTGAAGGAGGCGCGCGTCGCCTTCGTGCCCGGCAATGCTTTTTACGCCGACGGCACCGGACGCAACACGCTGCGGCTGTCCTTCACGCTGGCCGACCAGCGCGCCGTGACCGAGGGCATTCCAAGGCTGGCGGCGCTGCTGAAGGGGTAGGCCGGTCAGAGAAGGCGGCATTTCTATGCCGTCACGGTGACCAGATGCTTGAGTATCGCAAGCCTGGTGCGCGCCAGTCTGCGGAGCGGTTTTTCAAAGCGTTCCTCGCCGGCCTCGACGACGAAGATCAATGTCATGAAGTCGAGCATGAACTCGTCTATTGCCGTGTCGACCGCCTGCGACTTGCCCTTGAAGCGTCGCAGCAAGGCGTTTGCTTCCTCGACGTCGCCAACCCCAGCGCTGTCGATAAGCGCTTCCAGTCTCTGAAAACAGTCCAATCGATGTCCCTCCCGCCGCGCCACGAAACTCCGGTTTGATCGGAAAGTTCCCGTCAGGAGAATTTCTCCTGAAAAGAGATCTGCATGGAACCTCTTTAGCCGACAGGTGTTCCTAGGTGTCTGACCCCCCGCAGACATCCGAAGGCCTTGTCAACGAGGCTTTCCAAAGCCCGCCGGTTTCCCCCTCTCCGGCGGGCTTTTCATTTGCAAAGGACCGAAGGGCGGGATTTTCGGCGACGACGCCGGAAGGCAGCGCCTGTCAGTAGCCTGCGCCCGCCCGCATTGACGGCGCCCCAAGCGAATTTAGATTTGGAACATTGCGAGGAGGAATTTTCGTGGAAACCCAGGAACTGCATCGCGGCCGGCTCATCGACCACATCCAGCTGGTGGTGAGGGATCTCGCCGCCAGCCGGCGTTTCTACGAGGCGGTCTTGCAGGTGCTCGGCGTGCCGATCGGCGGGACCGGCGAGGATTATTTCTGGTCCGATGAGCTGTTCATCTCCAGCGCCGACAGCCGGGCAGCACTGGGAAAGCTCACCGGCCGTCACCATCTGGCCTTCCAGGCCAGGGACCACGCGATGGTCGATGCCTTCTACAAGGCCGGGCTGGCTGCCGGCGGCACGGACAATGGCGCGCCGGGCGAGCGGCCCTATCATCCCGGCTATTACGCCGCCTTCCTGCTCGACCCCGACGGCAATAACATCGAGGCCGTCCATCACGGTGCGCACGCGCGCAGTGCCGCTTCGGTGAAGATCACCTTCTAGAGACGGTGCACGAACGGCGCGGCTCGCGAAGCATCGTCATTCCCGCAGGGCACGCATTTCCGTTTCAATCCGTCGAGCCGCACGGCGGTTCAGGATGATGACCAAAACAAGGAAGGCAAAGGTCGACCCGCCTCCGACCAGCGCGAAGATCGGGCGCGCGGGATTTGTCGCCCATGATCCGAGATAGATCATGACGAACCCCGGCACTATTGGCCCGACATACCAAAGCCAGGCGGATCTCAGCAGGTCGCGCTCATGAGCCAAGCGCTGTTGCAGATGGCCCATTCCACTTGTCGCAAGATCGAATCCGGCACGTGTGCTCTTGCGGAAGATATTCAAGCCCACCAACAGGAGGCCGAGCACCAGCGTTGCAAATCCTGACGCCATGATCCATTCCGCCGACGAGTCGGCTGCCAGGAATGTCACTGCACTGGTGACGAGCAGAAAGGCGGCGGCCATGCCTCCGGAGACATATTCCAAAGTGTTGCGGCGCTTGGTGGTTCGGCTCAAAGCGGCATGTCGCGCCTTGATGTCTTCGAGATTTATGGCCGAGGTCATAACAGGTTGTTCCTTCCAGGAAGATTGCGACCGGTTAATCATCGTACTGCCTCCAGAACGACCTGGCCGGCCAGAACGCGCTTGATGCGGCTGATACGCGTCGCCACCGCGCCGGCCGAGAGACCGGAAACCTCCGCGATGGTCGCGGCATCCTCCACCTCCAGGTAGAGGATCATCACCTGCCGATCGATCGGCTGCAGGCGGTGGAGCATTGCGTGGATCCGGGCCAGCGCAAGCCGGTCGGATACCTCCGTCTCCGGGGAGGGATTCGGGTCAGCGGCGATCTCCGCCGCCGGGTGATCGAGGCCGATCATTCCTTTCAGGCGTCGGGCTCGCACGATATGATCGGCAGCGACATTGTGTGCCACACGGTAGACCCAGGTGCGCAGCGAGCAGCGCTCATCGAAAGACGTCAGGCTGCGCCAGACCTGCAGATGGATATCCTGCAACAGGTCCTGCCGCTCGATAGGGTTTGCTTCGTATCCAACTGCCAGACGAGCCAACGCGGGACCTAGCTGATCCACCGCCTGGATGTAGAGCCGGTCGACATCCGGTGGCGCGGCCGCTTCGGCACCGCCCCTCTCGTTTTGGTAAAGCATGGTCATGTCAAGGTAGTCGTACCCAAACGAAATTTCTTACAGACCAACCGAAGACTGCGCCGAACCTTCGACGCACTGGCGCACCAGCACCAATTCGAAGCACTGACCAGGTGGCCTTCCTTTTGTCCGACATCCTCGATACGAGATGGAAACCCAGCCGCGGAGTTCCATGGATACATCGCCCGAAACCGTGCCGTTTTTCAGCCAGTGGGAAACGCCTGACATGACGCTGGCCGTGCTCGCCGATGGCGCTGATGTGGCGCTGCGGCGCGATCCGCTGTGGCGGGGGTCGGGAGCGGAAACACCAGACGAATATGCGGTCTGGGCCGCCAACATCTGCGGCATGGCGTGCCTGAAAATGATCCTGGCCACGCGCGGCGAGATCGTGCCGACGATCGACTTGGCGAGACGCTGCACCCGATATGGCGGCTATGTCGTCAACGAAGGCTCGATCAGGGGCCTGATCTACGCGCCCTTCGTCACTTTCGTGAAGGCGGAGTTCGGCCTGGAGGCGCAGGTGATGACCAATGTCGCGACGTCGGACATTCCGGCGATCCTCGCCCGCTCACGCTTCTTCATCGCCTCGGTCAGCAGTTCGATCCGCTGGCCCGAGCGCGAGCCGCCGTCGAAGGGCGGCCATCTGGTGCTGGTGACGGCGGCGTCGGATGATGGTTTTCGCTTCCACAACCCATCCGGCCATACCAGCGCCACACAGGCCAACGCAGTGTTATCGCCAGCCGATTTCGATCGTTTCTTTGCCAATCGCGGCATTGCCGTCACCATTTGATTTCTAAGGGGTTTCAATGACTGAAAAGACCAGGGTCGCCATCCTCTATGGCGGGCGCTCGGCCGAGCATGACGTGTCGCGGCTGTCGGCGGCCAATGTGCTGAAGGCGATCGACCGGACGCGCTACCAGGTGGTGCCGATCGCCATTTCCAGGGATGGCAGATGGCGGCTGCAGCCTTCGTCCGAGGCCGGCGCCGACGGGGCAGGGGCTCCGGTGTCTGAGGATGGCGTGGAGGTAGCCCTGCTGCCAGGCGGCAAGGGCCGGCTGGTGGCTCTCACCGAGAGCGGCGAACAGCCTGACCCTGTCGATGTCGTCTTTCCCGTGCTGCATGGGCCGTTCGGCGAGGACGGTTCGGTGCAAGGCTATGCCGAGGTTGCCGATGTCGCCTATGTCGGCTGCGGCGTCCTGGCTTCCGCCGCCGCCATGGACAAGGATGTCGCCAAGCGGCTGCTACGCGAGGCAGGGCTTGCCGTTGCCCGCTCGGTCACCGTGCTGAGAGGCGAGGTCGGTTCGTTCCAGGAGATTGCCGGGGCGCTTGGGCTGCCCTTCTTCGCCAAGCCGGCGCGCCAGGGCTCGTCCTTCGGGGTGAGCAAGGTGCATGACAGGGATGGCTTCGAACAGGCCGTCGAAACGGCTTTGCGCTATGACAGCAAGGCGCTGATCGAGGAGTTCGTCGACGGCCGCGAGATCGAGTGTTCGGTGCTGGAGCGGGCCGACGGTTCGCTGACGGTTTCGCCGCCCGGCGAGATCATTCCGGCCGACAAGCATGGGTTCTACACCTACGAAGCGAAGTATTTCGACGCCGACGGCGCGCTGGTCAAGGTGCCCGCCGATGTCCCGGCGGATGTCGTTGCCAGGACGAGCGAGATGGCCGCGCGGGCTTTCCGGGCGCTCGGCTGCGAGGCCATGGCGCGCGTCGACTTCTTCCTGCGCGCCGACGGTTCGCTGCTGGTCAACGAGGTTAACACGCTGCCCGGCTTCACCGACATCTCGATGTACGCCAAGGCGCTGGCGGCGATCGGCATCGGCTACAGCCAGGTGATCGACGTGCTGATCGGGCACGCGCTGGCCAGGCATGCGGCGCGCTGATCGGCTCTGTTCAGCGTCACGCCACGCTTGCCGCCGGCCTTGGCCCGAGCATCCCGATGGGCGGATAAAGGCACTTCTCTCCATTGTCTCGGCCGTAGGGAACATACTGACCCGCCCGGAATTGAAGGGTAACCAGCGGTCTGCCGGCAAATGTTGCACGCCGGCTCAATATGTCAGACCATGGCCGCTGGCAGGGGGAGAGACATCAAGTGGCGGCCAATCGTCGAAACGGGACGGCGTCCGAGGCGCATGGGCTGGACGATATTCTTGCGGCTGCCGCGCCCCATCCGCGAACCGCGTTGCCCAATGTGGCCACCACCGTCACAACGGTGGCGGCGCTGTATTTCGGCCGCGAGGTGTTTCTGCCGATCGCGATCGCCCTGCTTTTGACGTTCGCGCTGGCGCCGTTTGTCTCGGCGCTCAAACGGGTCGGCATTCCCCGCATCGCCGCCGTCATCGCCAGCGTGCTCAGCGCCTTCGCGGCACTTGCCTTGTTCAGCTTCGTCGTCGCCACGCAGGTCAGCGAACTGGCGCAGAACATTCCGGTCTACCAGACCAACATCCTGGCCAAGATCCGCTCGCTCAAGGAAACCGGCGTCGGCGGCGGTATCATCGCCAGATTGAGCAGCGTGGTCGAGCGTGTCGGCCAGGAGATCGACCGGCAGGACGCCACATTGCCGGCCGCCACCGCGGACAAGCCGCCGCGCGAGCCGGTGCCGGTCGAGATCGTGGCGCGCGAAAGGCCGCTCGAAGTCCTGCAGAACATCGTCGGCCCGCTGATCAGTCCGCTCGGATCGGCGGGTCTGATCATCGTCGTCGTCATCTTCATGCTGCTCGAACGGGAGGATTTGCGCGACCGCTTCATCAGGCTTGTCGGCTATGGTGACCTTCACCGCACCACCGAGGCGCTTCAGGATGCAGCCAAGCGGGTGGGCCGCTACCTGCTCATGCAACTGGTCGTCAACATCGTCTACGCCATACCGATTGCGATCGGGCTGTGGATCCTCGGCATTCCCAATGCGCTGTTGTGGGGGATGCTGGCGCTGGCATTGCGGTTCGTTCCCTATATCGGTCCGGCCATCGGCATGCTTTTGCCGCTGTTCCTGGCACTGGCCGTGGCGCCCGGCTGGTCGCTGGTGTTGTGGACTGCTGCCCTGTTCGTGGTGATGGAACTGGTCACCGGCAATGTAGTCGAGCCCTGGCTGTACGGCTCGCGAACCGGACTGTCGCCGTTGGCGATCATCGTTGCTGCCATCTTCTGGACGTGGCTGTGGGGGCCGCTCGGCCTCGTTCTGTCGACGCCGCTCACCGTCTGCCTCGTGGTGCTGGGCAGGCACGTGCCGCAGTTTGAATTCCTCGACGTGCTGTTCGGCAACGAGCCGGTGCTGGAACCGCATGCTCGGCTCTACCAGCGGCTTCTGGCCGGCGACCCGGACGAAGCCACCGATCATGCCGAGGAAATGCTCGAGGAGAAATATCTGGTCGAATTCTACGACAAGGTGGCCATTCCGGCCCTTCTGCTGGGCGAGCGCGACCGTGTGCGCGGCGTCATGGGCGACCTGCAGCGACGGCAAGTGGCGGCCAGTGCGCTCGCGCTGGTGGCCAATCTCGAAGACGATGCCAAGGAGGAGGCGGCCGAGGACGAAAGCCCGGAAGCGGGCGAGCCCGGCGATGCCGCCGACGAGGACGAGGCCGAACTGCCCGACGGCACCGGCATGTCGCTGCTTTGCGCCGGCGGGCGCGGCGAACTCGACGATGCAGCTGCCGCGATGCTGGCGCAGGTGCTGGAGGTCCAGGGGGCGACCGCGTCGAAGGCCGGGTTTGCCGACATGGAACCTGCCAGCATTCGCCGCCTCGAGCTCGAAACCATCGACACAGTGGTGGTCGGCTTCCTCAACCGCGATTCCGTCAAGCACGCCCGCTTCCTGGTCCGCCGGCTGAAGCGCGCGAAGGCGGCGCTACGGGTGGGCATCGTGTTCTGGTCGGAGACCGGCAACGGAGACAAGGAAGCCGCCGACAAGCTCGCCCAGGACATCAACGCGGATTTCGTCGCCCACGGCATGGTCGACGCGGTGACAGGCGCGCTGTCGAACGAGCCGCCGGTGGCGCTGAAACTCGTCGCCAAACGGCGCATGCGCCGGCCGCGCGCCGCGCCAAGGAAGGTGCCGGCCGCGGCGGCAAGCTAGGGGTGAAAACCGATAGTTGCGAGCGCGCTGGTTAGGCCCAGGCGGACCCTGCCGGTAAAGACGCTCACAACGGCTTTGCGCGGCATCCCGTCGCTCAGCGGATCATATTCCGGCGATCGGCAGCTCGACCGTGACATTCGGCCGGCGCAACGACCTTTCGCAGCCGCGTATCGGGATGCCTTTCACCGAAAACGTCCGCCGCAAGGTCCCGTCCGACTTCAGAAGCCGATATTCCGATCTCAGTTGCGCATCGCGGCTGAAGCCAAGCGGACTGCTCGGGTCCGGCTTGACGATACTGCGAGTTTCATCCTGGTAGTCGGCGATCCCTTCAAGGAGCGCCTTGATTGTCGCGGCAATCTCCGTGCGATCCTCGGGGCGCTCGATCACGGCATCCAGCAGTTCGCCAAGCTTGCGCAACGGCACCTGACGGTCCTGGTTCGCATCGCCATTGCGATAGGCAATCTCGACATCGACCAGGCTGAGAACGGAAACGAACTCTTCCTTGAGCAGGAAAATTCCGACATTCACAGGCTGCGCCGTCGGGTTATGCGCCGTCTTTTCCCTGACGCTCTCGGTTTGCTCGTCAGTCTGGGTGTCCTCTCTCCCGGTTTCTATGCTCTGCTTGCGGGAACGGTTCGTCTCGGACACTTGGGAATCGATGGCGGATGTGGTCGATTCCGCAAAATCCTGTCGAACCTCATTGGTCGATCCGCGCGCATGAACCCGGGCGTCCGCGCTGCCTCCGCCGATTTCTACCGAAGCTTCCCCATGGAAACTCCCTTCGAATCCATAATCATAGTTGTTCGTGCCGGACCTTTTGTCGGCGGTATCCTTGAGCTGCTTGTTGAAATTATCTTTCGCTTCCCGGTCCTGACTGTCCAACACGGTGGAGGTCAGCTCGTTGCTCGTCGATGTTCGCTTCTTGATGATCACCTTGTAGGTCATCGAGCCGCCGGGCGACAGGCTGATGGAGTCGACCAGATCATCCCGTGCCAGGTCTCCGCGAAAGCTCGCAAGCTGATATTGCTCGACCAGGAAGAGCTGTGGCCGAAGGTCCTCCGGCGCGGGTATGCCGCCCTGCGTAAACGGAACACGCGCCTCCCTGAGCTTCGCCTGAAGCGGAGCCAGCGACATTTGAAAGAAATTGGCCTGGAGAGCCATGTAATTCTGAATCATGCCCGGCTTGATCACTGGAGGTTGTTGGCCAATGACAGCCGGAGGCATGGGGACATTGAGGCCGGGCAGGTCGACGGTTTCTCTGAACGCGGCTGAAGCGCGGAAGATTGCTGGCATCGAAAACCCGAATGGGGTTGTGTCCGGGCCCGGTTCGAATCCGAGCAGCAGGAAGGCCTTCAGCAGTCCGTTCTCGGTCTTCAGGTCTACCGGCGGGATGCCCATCGGATCGGGATTCGGTGCCGCGTTACCGCCCGAGAATCCCACGAAAACATCTCGTTTCAGGCCGAGCGAGATGAACACCGGCTCCGGCCGGAAAGGTACGGAATCCTCGGGGTTGACTTGCACCGATACACTCGGGCCGAGTTGCGTTTCGGCTGCGCCTGGGTCAATTGTCGTTTGCTCGTTTGGCATGATCCGTCGCCCCTCCTGTTAACGGGATTCACAAAGCTGCAAAGTTAAATAAACTCGAACATATCTTGTGGGCATATCGATGCGCCTCTGAGACAATATGCCGTGGACTCTTTATACTATATCAGCTGCATTCTTGTCGCCTGTTTCCTCCGAGTGACCTGCTGGCGATGATAGAAAGGCGATTGGAATCTGATCGACACCTGCTTCAACCTTGACGTCAGCTACTGTAGGTCGGTGCTTTTGCCCTTGATGCCGAGCTCGGCAGGATGAGAACTCATGATGCATGACGATCAGGTGGATATCGACATCGATATCGCCCGCCAGATGATCCGCGATCAGTTTCCCCAGTATCGTCATGAGGACGTCACCTCGGTCGGATCGTCGGGAACCGTCAACGCCATCTTCCGCATTGGCTCAAAGAGCGCTGCGCGGTTCCCGCTGCGGGCGATGAAGCCGACCGAATGCGCCGATATGCTTCGATCGGAGGCCGCCGCCATGGTCGAGATTGGACAGCATTGCCTGTTTCCTACGCCGCAACCGATTGGGCTCGGCCAGCCCGGTCCTCGATATCCAATGCCATGGGCAGTGCAAACGTGGATCGAAGGCGAGGTTGCCACGCCGAACGGGCTCAGTGGATCGGCGATTTTCGCCCTCGACCTTGCAAGCCTCGTGGCGTCGTTGCGCCAGGCGGACACACGGGGCCGACGCTTCGACGGGCAAGGACGTGGCGGACATCTCCCCGATCATGACGATTGGATGGCTGTCTGCTTTGAAAACAGCGAGGGCCTTCTCGATGTGGCTCGACTGCGCGATCTGTGGGCCCGGTTGCGGGAGTTGCCCGCCGCTGAGCCCGTCGTAATGAGCCACAAGGACCTTATCCCGCCAAACCTTCTCGTGCAGGGCGAGCGTCTTGTCGGCGTGCTTGATAGTGGCAGTTTCGGGCCGGCCGATCCGTCGCTGGATCTGGCGGTCGCGTGGCATCTTCTCGACCGCGAGCGAAGGGCGACCTTTCGGAGCGGCCTTCAAGTCGAGGACCTCTTATGGAAGCGCGGTGCTGCCTGGGCGTTCCAGCAGGCCATGGGCCTCGTCTGGTATTACCGTCGCACCAAGCCCGCCATGAGTGCGCTGGGGCGCAGCACGCTCTCTCGCATTCTCGACGATCCTGACATCTGAACTTTGGTTGCCGGCACCGGGCACGCCGCGGCGATGCTGGCGCAGGCGCTGGAGGTCCAGGGGGCGACCGCGTCGAAGGCTGGCTTGGTTTCAAGAGTGCCGTTCCTCGGTGCAGCCCTACATCAGCTGTCCTTGGTGATGTCCCAGTCAGTTCGGACCGTCCTGGCATGGTCTTCGATATAGTTCGCGATGACGTCAGCGCCGTTGGTCCAGGGGACCGCCTCGCAGCGCGCCGCCATTCCTTCGCGCTCGGTGGGGTCGAGCAGCTGTTCGATGAAGCGGTCGACATGCGGAAGGTCATGGTCGCGCCGCATCAGCAGGCCAAAACCGCCAAGCTCTGCCCAGCGGGCGCGGTTGAGCTGCAGGTCCATCTCGTCGCTCTCGTTGGGCACGAACAAGGTCGGCACCGCGCCAAGGATGTTCTCATGGAACGTGTTGTAGCCAGGCGCGACGACCGCGGCGTCGAATGCGCGGCTGTAGTTGAAACTCGGGAACAGCTCGACGATGCGATGCCTCGGCCCGACCGGCTCGTCCGACTCGAAATCGGCGCGGATCGGCGAGCGGATGTCCAGCACCAGCGTATCGGGACGGTCAAGCACGGCCTTGAGAACGCCGTTGCGGACGCCGCGCATGTCGAAATTGCTGCCGGAGCCGAGTTGCAGGGCGACGACGGTCATGCCATCGGGTATTTCGAGGAAGTTGCGCGCGGCGGCTCTGTCCAGGCGCTGATTTGGCTCCAGCAACAACACCGGCGGAACCAACAGAACCTTATCGCGCACTTCCGACGTGGGGCCGTGATCGAATTCATCGGCCAGTTCGCCGGGCTCTATAACAGCGTCGAAAGCGTCCGCCATCTCAAGGAACGGGCGGTGCGATTCCCGCCACATCGGTCGACGTACCCAGATCGAGAACAGGTTGCGGTTCATGGCCAGGGCTGCGACGACACCGTCGAAGACAGCTGTGGCGTCATAGGCAAATACCGCTGGACGCAGATGACTGATCAGGTCGAACAGTTCTTCGGCAAGCACGTCGTTCCAGTCCTCGGGCGCGGCATCGATGCCGCGGTGATGGGTCAGGAAGTGAGCGTGATAACCCTCCTCGGCTGCGATTTTCATGGCGTAGGACATCGTAGCAAAGACCGGCTTCAGCCCTCGCGGCAGTCGCTGGGCGACAGCCAGCTGCTGCGCGAGATGCCCCATTCCGATGCCGTTGGACGATGCAAACAGCACCTGACGTATCGGCAAAGGCTGGATCGTAGACGCCCGCGCGGCCGCCGCATCCCGTGGTTTGGAAATGTTGAACAGCCTCTCAAGGCGTTGCGGGAAGAGCTCGGCGGAATGGTGCCGGGCAACGAACTCCCTGGCCAACGCCGATTGCCGCGCGTAGGCATCCGCGTCGGTGATGAATTTGCCGATGACGCCCTCGACATCTCTCGGCGCCGCATAGACTGCCGCGTCACCGAACAATGGCTGGAAGTGCGCGGGGAGAATCGTGACGAGACCTACCGCGAGCGCTTCGAGGATCGTGCGGCCAAAAGCCTCCGACCAGGAATCGCTGTGGTAGTAGACATAGAAATCGAGCCCTTGGAGAAACCCGGCAATGCCGGTCCATGCAAAGGGCAGTATTTCCCAGTTTGCCGGCAGCGGACCATAGAGTTCCCTAAGGAAGGGACCGCCGCCCAGGATCCTGATACTGTAGCGGGCTGCGTCGGCAGGATAGATACGCAGCGCGTCGGCGGGTCTGCTCGGCCATTTCAATTTGTCCGGGCGGGCATGGCGGCCGATGATGACCGGATTGTGCGGCGGGCCGTCCGGCCTGCGAGGCCAGTCGTCGAGATCGATCAGATTGGTCCAGTTTTCAGGCAGGAGTTCCGCGCCCGCAGGCAAATGACGGGGCAAGGCATCGCGAACGACGGCGCTGACGGTGGCGAGCCAAACCTTGACGCCAAACGCCCAACGGCAATTGCTTACGATGCGCGCGAGGTCGTACTGCAGCTTGCCCCGCCGGTCGACCATGGGATGATGGAGAACCATGACCATGCGTTCGGTCCGGATGCCGGTCCGCCTGGTGAAGCGGTTGGACATTATCGCCGGATGGTGCACCAGGACGAGGTCGGCGTCGACCTCCGTGTCCGGGTCGATCCGTTCTGTCGCGCCGCCATCAATCAGTGCCCGCAAGTCGGGATGCATAGGGTAGGGGTTACGCAGCAATGGTCCCTTCACGGCCAGCAAGCCTGTCTTGAAACCCGCGCGGGCGGCCGCTCGGATTTCCACGGCGAGCGCCGTGGAGGTGCCGCCTTCGAAGCGGACATCAGCGACAAACAGAATGTCCAGCCTCATGATCTGGGCATGTCCGGGGCGTTGCGGACGGATGCCGTCGGTGCCGCCGCCAGGAAACTGTCGATAGTCGTGCCGTAAGCCAGGACACGGCGGGGGCGCCATTTTGCAAGAAGGAGCCCCCAGTGCTCCCGCAAATAAGCCTGCCAAGGCATGTCGGCTGCGTGCAACCGTTGCTCAACCAATGGAGGCAGATACTCGAAAATCACACCGTGACGGCGGAATATCGTGAAGTCCGAATTGTCGGTCAGATAGATGAGCCGGTCGCTCTTTCCTGAGAGCTTCCGCTTGGTCGTAGCAATGATTTCTTCGAGAAGATCAGGATCGACACCTAAAGTCGTAACGATAATTGTCGAAATTTCTTCTTTGGATTTGTATACATAAATATTTCCCGGACCTTCATCTCCTGGATCCTGCTTATCCTTTCGAAGGAAGAGTTCCTTGAGCTTTCTCATCTGGATGGCGCTCACATGAGGGATGCAGGAATCTACCAATGGCGATTTGTATGTGTCAAACGTTCAGGTCGATGCGCCGCGCCTTGTGATGCCGACGCATTGTCGTTGAGCTGCAACCTGCACGGCCATGGCGAGAAAGCCCCGCAACGGCGGCACACTCCGGTTACATGCCGTCGTCAAACTCGGTGGGCAGTCCGTCAGTAAGCAGGACTGGCACACTCGCCTGCGTTCCCCTTGACTATAGGGCAGTAGGCGTATTTTCTTGTTACGGCGTGACGTTGAAAGTCCTGATGCGATGCCGCGGCCGTTTTGGTCGAGGCTGGAGCGACGCAAATGGCAAGATTGCTGCTGGCAAAGATGGCTTCGGCCGCCGCCTTGGTTTCGACCTCAGTCATGCTGAGCGGATGCTGGACGATTGCAGGAAGGCCCATCCTCTGCGATTTCGGTTTTTCGCTGAAGGATGGACGGTGCGCCAAGGTCACCAAGCTCACCAAGGTCACCAAGGTCACCAAGGTAAGTACGCCTCAACCCGACAAATCGAGTTCGAAGCGTGGCGATTCCCACTATTGATCCGCCGCCTTGTTCGCCACCAACTCTTTGGTTTCTGATAGCGCAATCATCTCGAATATCGCGCAATGTTGATCACGCGTTACGGACCATTCTGTTTGATATATAGTTCAACTTCTCCGTCTATTTCCTTTCGCGTTGCGGGGTCTATTTTCTTGGCTATCTCCGCCTTCGCCTGTTCTCCCTGATCGGCCCGAAGCCTCGCGGCGAGGGAGGCGTCGAAGTAGGCTCGTCGCAGGTCAGGCTTGCCGGTGAATACCCCGTCGCGATGCCCCCAGGCGAGACGGACGTAGGCGTACTCATTTCCCCGGTTTGCGGAAAGCTCAAGGAGGGTCAAGGCGCGGCGAGGATCGGCAGCCAGCTTGCGGTCGCCTTTCAGATACAGCTGCGCCATAAAATACGGTGCGTACCTGTTGCCCATGTCGTTTGCGCGCTGCAACAGTTCGAGTCCTCGTGGCACGTCCTTTTTCACGCCTTCGCCCGCGAGATACGCCTGTCCCAGATTTGCCATCGCATCGATCTGGCCGGTATCGGCCGCTGCTGAATACAAGGAGGCCGCCTGGACATAGTCTTGCTTCACACCAGTGCCGAGGCGGTAAGCGTCGCCGAGCGCCGTGATCGCATTCGCCCAGCCACTTGATGCGGCCAGGCGATACCAAAGAACGCCTTCCTGCGGCAGCTTTGGTACGCCTTGGCCAGCAATATAGGCGGAGCCGATATCGGTCCTGGCTCTGAGATTGCCAAGCGCAGCGGCCCGAACGTAAAAGTCGAACGCGCGGCCGTAGTCGATCTCGCGCCCCATGCCGACGCGCGCCATGTAGCCCATATTGATGAGCGCGGCGCTGTATTGCTGATTGCCGGCCAATTCGTAGAAATGCTCGGCCCAGCTGTAGCGCCTGGCAATTTCCAGAACACGGCCGAACTGGAACTGCAGGCGCGGGTTGTTGATGTCGGCCGCCAGTGCAAAAGCGCAAGCGCGCAACGCGTCCCGAACATTGACGAGCCCGTTGGTGACACCAGGCACGGCGCGCTGTGGATCGTTGGGGTCGGCGGCGTAGAGATCGCAATCCGTCACCATCGTCCGCATGCCGCGCTGCGTGTCGGGCAGGTTGCTCGGCCAAATACGAAAGGTCTCGCTGACGGCGCGCTCGCCGGCCTGCTGGAACACGAACTCCTCGCTCAACGCCTTGTCACTCGCCTCGACCGGCGCCACCGCCGCGATCGAGCTGGAGACCAGATTGCCGTTGACATAGAGTCCGCGCTTGGTCAACGCAGCCACCTTGAAGCGGCTCTTCTCCGTCGCCTCGGCCGCGTAGCGGCTATTGGGAAAGACCTTCACGAAGCGCTCGAAGTCCTCCGGATTCTGGCTGTCGCTGATGAAGGACCATAACACCTCATCGATGGTCAGGCCGCCATTCGCTTCGGCGGCGTGCTCGGCTTGCGCAACCTGCTTGCCGGCGTCACCCTGCCGGAAGACGAATTTCGTTTCGATCGAGCCGGTGATCCAGGGAATTTGTGAGCCGGCCGTCGCCTGGCGAACGTCGCCCCGCACCGTGCGGAACGTGTCGTACACATCGAGATTGGGCATGAGCAGGGCGTTGGCGAGCGCCGACGAATAGGGGCTGTTGATGCCCGTCCCGTCATAAGCGACCTCACCGGCGCTGGTGGCAAAGGCGACCAGCACCTGGCCGCTGCCGGCTTCCGTGTAGGCGAGGCCTTGCTGCAACCCCTTCTCCTTGGCAACCGGATTGTTGCGGCAGGCATCGAGGATGAAGACTTTCACGCCGACCGGATCGTTCTTCACGATGTCGATCAGATCGTTGAGCCTCATGGCGTCGGCCGCGACGTCCTTGGCCGACGAGATCCGGGTATCGACGGGGAGCAGCAGGTTCTGGCCGTTATACTGCAAGGCATGGCCGGCGTAATAGAAGACCGCCATGTCGGCGCCTATGAGATGCGCGCGTATCGCGTCGTTCAGGTCTTTCTCCGCCGATTTCTTGACATCGTAAAAGAGCAGGACGTCGAATTTGAGCTCGGTCAAGGTATTGGCGATGAGCTTGGCGTCGTTGCGGGGATTGGTCAGCGGGGCAAACGGATATTCGCTGTTGCCGACGACAATGGCCGCACGCCGCTCGGCGTGGGCCTGGGCGAGCCAGAGCGTGCTGAACGTGGCCAGGAACGCGAGCAGGAGGCCCTGCCTCAAATAGCTGGAAAAGCTCTTTCGCAACATGCCTTCACCGCCATTTCCAGAGGGAAGCATCCGGCTGATCATAACCCAAGCAACGGCAAAATTCCAACGGCCACAGGCGCTGCGCATCGTTGGCGTCAGAACCTCATGTACAGCGAGGGCTTCAGATCAGGCGGGAAAAACCATCGGCGCTGATGTCGGCGAGGCGCGCCGGGCCGAAAATGTTCCGATATTCGGAAGTGAGTTTGACGATCGACGGCAAGCGCTCGCCCATGACATCAGCGCGGATTTTGTCGCGCATGGCATGGTGGACGGGCGCACGCCGAACGAGCGGCCGTTGGCGCTGAAGTTCGTCGCCAACGGCGCCGGACGCAGCGGTGGGGCAGGGTTAATTCGAGCCCGCCGGAACACAATGTTCAGCCAACGCGTTTCACGATCCAGCAAGGGACATTCTTATTGGAGGCTGAACATGCGCAGCTTCGAACTGGTCGATCTGCTTTACGTGGTCGAGGCCTGCAAGCACGATCGCGTGGTCGGAAATTTTGTCTCGATGGCTGAAGGGGTGGAAGAGTTGCGGGTTCTGACCGGCGATTTCGTGTCGCCGGACGACGTGGTGGCAAACGCCCTTTCCACTGTAGCGCTTGCACGAGGCTGCTCAGTCTTGTTCGATGAACAGGCAGGGGCTGAAATCCAGCTTTGATGTCCTGACGGCCAAATCCTGGCGGCATTGCCCAGCTCTGGTTGCATGACGCTGAAACCCATTCTGCAGTCGTTCGGCCACGGTCGATTTAGCGGCAGGTTTCATAGAACGCCCGCCACCTGGATGTGGCGGGCGTTTCAGAGCGAGCGCCCAAGTCAGGTCAGGATAAGGACGATCTTCAACGTATCCGGATCGACGATGACGATCCGACCGTCGGCCAATACGAAATACTCGTAGCTTTCGTAGGCTGGTACGATCTTGACGATGCGCGCCGGCAGACGATGCAGCCGGATCTTGTGCCGGGGAACCTCGACGCCGACCGTAATGTCGAAATCGATATTGGAGACCGGCTCGACCCGGGTCTCCTTGATGACCTGGGTGATCTGGGTTTTCTGTTCGACAGTCACATTGCTGATGGAAGCAGTCGACCCCTGATCAGTCTGTGTCGAGGCCTTGCCCTGGGCCTGCTGATCGGTGGTAGCATTTGCCTTGCCCTCGGCCTGCTGATCCGTCTGGACCTTGGCCTTGCCCTGGGCCTGCTTATCGGTGGTAGCATTCGCCTTGCCCTCGGCCTGCTGGTCCGTCTGGACCTTGGCCTTGCCCTGGGCCTGCTGATCGGTGGTCGCGTTTGCCTTGCCCTCGGCCTGCTGGTCCGTCTGGACCTTGGCTTTGCCCTGAGCCTGCTGATCCGTCTGGACCTTGGCCTTGCCCTGAGCCTGCTGATCGGTGGTTGCATTCGCCTTGCCCTGGGCCTGCTGATCCGTCTGGACCTTGGCTTTGCCCTGGGCCTGCTCGTCGGTCTTGAGCTTGGGCTTGCCCTGGGCCTGTTGGTCCGTCTGGACCTTGGCCTTGCCCTGGGCCTGCTCGCCCATCTTCATCTTCGAGCCTTTTTGACAGTTGGCCGCAGCGGCCGCGCAATTGGCGTCACCGCCCGACTGGGTTTCAGCCGGCTGTGTCTGAGCAATCGCGGCACCGCATCCGATGCCGAGCGCGAGCATGCTGGTGATCAGAATTTGCTTCATGGGAGATCTCCTCGAAAGCATCAGTCCCTTCGCGGGGTAAACCTCAACGAAAAAACTTCGTTCCCGGCGAATTGGCAAAATCGACAGGCGGAAATCTCGGGAGACAGGCGGGGACAATCACATTCAGGGATGCTGTCGATGAGATCCTTTTCGCGGAACTGCTTACGGAGCGACCGTGCATGGACGGCTGGCAATCGTCCGCATCGGCCGATCCGGTAATGATTGCCGCCGGGCCTTCGCCGCGCGGTCGAGACGAGCTATCGATCGACCATCGCCATGCCGCGCTCGCCGTAGCGCGGGCCGGAGATTTTTCCTGGCGCCAGCGCCTCTCCCAGTGCGGCCATTTCGGCGGCGTCGAGTTTCAGCGAGGTGGCGGCGACGTTCTCCTCCAGATATTTTCTGCGCTTGGTGCCGGGGATCGGCACGATATCGACAGCGAAATCGCTGCCTTTGCCGAGCAGCCAGGCCAGCGCGATCTGTCCTGGCTTGACGCCCCGGGCGGCCGCGATGTCGCGCACCGTGCCGGCCGCCTCGACATTGGCGTCGTAGTTCTCGCCCTGGTAGCGCGGGTCGTTGCGGCGATAGTCGCCCTCCGGATAATCCTCGGCGCGCTTGACATCACCGGTGAGGAAGCCGCGGCCGAGCGGCGAGAAGGGCACCAGGCCAATGCCGAGTTCCTTGAGCAGCGGGATGATCTCCGGCTCCAGATTGCGCTCCCACAGCGAATATTCACTCTGCAGCGCCGAGACGGGAAAGACGGCATGCGCCCGGCGGATGTTGGCGCTACCGGCCTCCGACAGGCCGAAAAAGCGCACCTTGCCCTCGGCCACAAGCTTGCCGACTGCGCCGGCGACATCCTCCATCGGCACATCAGGGTCGACGCGGTGCTGGTAGAGCAGGTCGATATGGTCGGTGGCGAGCCGGCCGAGCGAGGCTTCCACAACCTCGCGGATATGCTCGGGCCGGCTGTCGACGCCGCTGAGCTGCTTGCCGTTTTCGATGCGGAAGCCGAATTTGGTGGCGATCGTCACCTGGTCGCGCTTGCCCTTCAGCGCCCGGCCGAGCAATGCCTCGTTGGTGTGTGGGCCATAGACCTCGGCGGTATCCAGGAAGGTGCAGCCAAGTTCGATGGCGCGGTGCAGCGTGGCGATGGACTCGGCCTCGTCGGCCGGGCCGTAGGACTGGCTCATGCCCATGCAGCCGAGGCCGATGGCCGAGACTTTCAATCCCTGGCTGCCGAGTTTTCGTGTCGCGAGGGTCATGGCTGCGCCACTCCGTTTGGGGTTTGCAACACCATATAGAGCGTGTGCTCAGTTGCCATAGGTGTCCAGCGCCACCTCAACCGACTGTGATCAAGGGTGCCAGGCACCGTGCAGGCTCGGACCGGAGCCATCCGTCCACATGTTGGAAGCGACGCCGCGACCGGAGGGCGCCGCGTCGGAGCGGCATCACTGGATCGAGGCTGGCTGCGAAAGGATGATGATCGCTGGTTCATCACCCTCGACGCCGTTTCCAGACAGCACCAACCCGCTGCCCAAGGTGTCGAATTCGATTGCCGCTCCAAGCATTTGGGCAGCCTGCAAAACCAGGTATTCAACATCCTCGAGCGCGACATTCTCGGCCAGATTCATGACCCTGACCTGCTCGGCCGTCACCGTAATGTTGACGATGCCGGCCGTCTTGAACGCCTTCTCGACCGCTGAATTGACGTCATCGCGCAGGCGCATGGAGTAATCGTACCGCATCGAAACCTCCCAAAGGGAACGGTTTTCTGTTCAGATTGGAGCATGCGCCCGGGGTCTCGGCCTGGCAAGTAAAATCTGTGAAATATACAAATAAAATCAGTTAGTTAGTGAAATTACAGGAATGCGTATCAGACGTTCGATGAGCATCATGCGTTTGATGTGCGGAGGGCTCACTGGCCGGCCTTGACGCGTAATGGGTGTTACCATAATTATAAGCTGAATGAGTTAGATACTAACTCACCGTATTTTTAGTCCTGAGCGAGGAGCGCGCACATGGCTGAACTGGAACGCCCGGAACGGCTGCAGATCATGCTCACCACGGACGAATTGGCGGCGCTGGAAAACTGGCGCTTCGAAAAGCGCATGCCGAGCCGCTCGGCAGCGGTCCGGGAGCTGCTGCGGCGCGGTCTTTCCTCGGATGGGTTCCTGACGGCCGAGCAGGGCGTCAAGTCGCAGGAATTCGGCGTGCTGCCCGAAGGCGACGGCAAGACGAGCGATCGGCCTTCGAAGTGAAGCTTGCTTCATCCGTGGCGCGCCGCCTATGTGAATTGCGTCCGGGGAGATTGTCTTGATCCGCTTGCGCGCTACCTCATGCCAATGACCGAAATCGTGGCGGCGACGGCAACAAACAACGAAAAACAGAGCGCGACCGCCGACGCACGCCTCGCGGCCATCGTCGATTCCTCTTTCGATGCCATCATCAGCAAGGATTTGACCAGCATCATCACGAGCTGGAACCTGGCGGCTGAACGCATGTTCGGCTACACCGCCGAGGAAGCCGTCGGCCAGTCGATCCTGATGCTCATTCCCGATCACCTCAAGAGCGAGGAGACCGAGATCATCAGCAGGGTTCGCGGTGGCCACCGCGTGGCGAGTTATGAGACGACGCGAAGGCGCAAGGACGGCGCGCTTATCTCCGTCTCGCTCACGGTTTCGCCGATCAAGAACGCCAATGGCGAGATCGTCGGCGCCTCCAAGATCGCCCGCGACATTTCCGCCGCAAAGGAGAGCGAGCGCCGCATCAGGCTTTTGATGCGGGAGGTCAACCATCGCGTCAAGAACCAGTTCGCGGTCATCCTGTCGATGGTCAGGGAGACGAGCAAGCGCTCGAGCGACCCGCGGGAGTTCGAGGAACTGATCCGCGCCCGCATCATGGCGCTGTCGCGTTCGCATGATCTGCTCGTCACCTCGGAGTGGGCCGGCGCCAGCCTGTTCGACCTGATCCAGGAACATCTGAAGCCTTTCGGCCGCGAGGAGCAGATCCTGCTCTCCGGCCCGGTCCTGACGCTGCAGTCGAATGCGGTACAGAATCTCGGCATGGCTTTCCACGAGCTTGGCACGAATTCCTCCAAATATGGCGCGCTGGGCAGTGAAGACGGCCAGGTCGAGATCACCTGGACAATCGGCTCAAGCGCCCAAGGCTCCGGCACCCAGGACTTGGGTGCCCAGGACTTGGGTGCCAAGGACTTGGGTGCCAAGGACTTGGGTGCCAAGGACTTGGGCAGGAGTGTCGGTGCATCGGGCGGACGCGACTTCCAGCTGCTCTGGACCGAGACTTCCACTCCTCGCCCGGACGACAAGGGTGACGAGAGTGCGCGCAAGGGGTTCGGCACCGTCGTCCTGCAGCGGGTGGCGCCGCAGTCGCTGGGCGGTTCGGCTCAACTGGAGCGCTCGCCCGGCCGTCTCAGCTGGCGCCTCAGTGCACCGCTGGCATCGATCATCGTGCCGCAAGCCGGCATCGAAGGCGACGACGGCGCCGCGCTGGGCTTCGGCATCTGAACGTCCCGTATGCCCCGTAAAAAGAGATTGGCGTCGTTTCTCCGTCCGGCAACGGTTGGATTTTGATTGCCACTGCAATCGCGGCACTGTTCAAGACCAGCGATAATCAGGCGATGGACACAGCCAGCCAAGGGCGTCGTGCCCAACCGGGGCGGCAGGTTTTCCGCCGCCCCGGCTTGCCGGTCACCGGTGATGCGGGAGATGCCTTTCGGCGTCGACTTCCCCAACGGTGAAGCTCTGGAAGCCCGGCATGAGCTGCCATATGGCTGCAAGGCCTATGATCAGATAGGCCAGGCGGGCCAGCATGGCGCCCCCAAGGACCGTGCCGATTACGTCATAACCGGTCACACCCATGGACAGCCAGTTGAGACCGCCGAGGATGATGAGGGCGAGCGTGACGAGGTTCATGATGCGCATAAACGCCTCCTGATGTTGCCTGATAAAAAGACGCCTGCAAAAAAACGCCTGCCGTTTCAAACGGTTCCTTCGATCACGAAATTGTGAACAAGGGTTGCGATCCGTGAATGGGGCGCGGGCTACTCGACCAGTATATGCACCTCGCGCGCGGCCTCGATCAGAGCCTCCCTGGCGATATCGGGAGGCACGTCGCCGCTTGTCGCTTGGCGGCAGGCGCGCAGCGCGGACTGATGTTTCAGGCTGCCGGCGTCGCGCCAATGTGTCGTCAGCAATTCGATGGCCTGCTGTGTATTGGACAGGTGGCGGGTGGCGCCGGCCACACCGACCGAAACCACCACCGGCTTGGAGAACCATCCAGGCTGCACTGGAACCTCGACAAGGTTGCCGGCGAAAAACGCGCATGTCGGCGCAAGGTTTCACCGGTTCCAATCACTGTCGCGTGAGGCTGGGCACTGCTGTGGCGACATCTTCGAATGTTGGCTCGGGGATACGCACGAGGCGCGAGACCTGAAGGTCCTGCGGGCTTTCTCGATCGAAGCGGAACGCGTTCCCCGATCCGTTGGCACTGCCTGGAAAATGGCGTCGTTAGCGCACTGGAAAGCACGCGTGGTAACTGTTGATTCAACCATTGCTGGTATTTTATATGGGTGTGGTGGCGGCTCCGGCAGTGCAACGGGGGCCGGGTTGCCGGAGCCGCCTACGCGGTCCGGTTGGGGTTTGACCGCGCTGTTCCAAAATAGGACAGCGCGGTCAACGATTCGTTAAAATCCAAAATAGCTAATTAAGTCCCTGCTAATTGAGTGGCGATTTTGCCGCGACGGGAAACCGGCATTCGATCGAAGATGAATGACGGGCTGATGGAACATTAGTCGTCTCTAATTGTTTGTGTTTGTCGGCAGGGCGGGGGCATCTCTGCCGAAGATCGGGCTTCCGATCGGCCCACGCGCCTCTGGCCGAGAGCGCGGGCTTTCATCCTTAGAGACTGCCTCAAAAAGAAGTGGGTGATTTCAATAGGTTGTGATTCCGTCGGATTTGCAAAGATTCGATGGAGCTCACGATGGCCTGGACTGAAATCACCCGTCGGCACTATGCCCGGCGCGCGACCCGTTATGCAAGCGATCTGACGGATCGTGAATGGAGCCTGGTGCAGCCCTTTCTGCCAGCGGCGCGACGTGTCGGGCGTCCCCGCACCACAGATTTGCGAGAGGTGTTGAACGCGCTGCTCTACATCGCCTCGACGGGTTGCCAGTGGCGTATGCTGCCGAAGGATTTCCCGCCCTGTTCAACCGTTCAGCGTTATTTCTACGAATGGAGAGCAACGGGTCTGTGGAGCCGGATCAACCATCATCTCGTGATGGAAGCACGCGAGTTGGAAGGCAAAGAGGCCAGCCCGACGGCAGGCGTCATAGACAGCCAGAGCGTGAAAACCACCGAAAGCGGCGGCATTCGGGGTTATGATGCCGGAAAAAAGATCAAGGGACGCAAACGTCACATCCTTGTCGACACGCTCGGCCTGATGGTCGGTCTCATGGTCCATACCGCTGACATTCAGGACAGGGACGGTGCTCCGGACCTCTTGAAATCCATCCGCCAAAGATGGCCTTGGCTGCTGCATGTCTTTGCCGATGGCGGCTACGCGGGGTGACAAGCTGAAAAGGCGACTGCGGAAAATCGGGCACTGGACACTGGAAATCATCAAGCGATCCGACAAGGCAAAGGGCTTCGAGGTTCTACCGCGCAGATGGGTCGTTGAACGGACCTTCGCATGGCTCGGCAGATGCAGAAGGCTGGCGAAGGACTTCGAGAAATCCGTCGCTTCCGCCGAGGCGTGGATCATGATCGCCCACATACGCCTCATCACGCGCCGTCTCTCAAGATATTGCTATCATTGACCTCTTTTCGAGTCCGACTCTTAGGGCGGCCCGGTACACCTCTGGTTGGGGAAAGCAGCGCACCGGGCCTAACCGGCCTGGGGCGGCTGCCGGCTGGCCATATATGCGGCACGACCAATTCAACTGAAGCATTCAAATGAAGGAGATGTATATCGCGATTGGATAAAGTAACGGAACGTCCAATGGACGATACCGGAACCAAAGCGGTTACATCAGACCTTTGCGCGAGGGCCATGGGACCTTGGTCCCCATGGGAAAAGCCCGCCACGGGAGCGACCCGCAGCGGGCTTTCGCAGTGGCTACATCCCGAAGGAATCGACCGCTTGTGATTGCACTGTGAACCACGTGGCCGCGTTAGCCTATGGTGTGATCGCGGAAGGCAGGCTTGGGGCTCGGTTGCAAACACGGTGGGATGTGCCCGCTCGATTGCCGCCGAGACACCGGGGAAGGCGGCTTTGCGTTCTTGTCCGGGGCCATGTCCTGAACATCCCTCATGCGGTGGATGTTCGACAGAAGGAAGGTCCAGAAGCCAGCGATCTGATTGTGGCTGGTTCCCGCTCATGGGCTCGAACCACGATTCACGCCTTCAAAGGGCGCTGTCCTACCATTAGACGAAGCGGGAGAAGCTCGGATGCTTATGCCGTCAGGACGGCGAGGCGTCAATTCGGGAAGTTGTCGACCGGCTCTTCGCAGCGATAGACCGGGCAGTGCCCGTCGCGCGCCGGGATATAGGCCGACATCGGCACTTCCGGCCAATCGCATTCATTGCCGAACTGCCTGACATAGCGGTCATAGGTGTTCGGTCCCGTGGTCAGCACCACGGCGCGACGGCTCTGGATCATGGCCCGGATCTCGGCACAAATCATGCCTCGGCTGTCGGGGCGGGCCTCGGCTGCAGCGGTCGCCGCGAGCACGGCGCCCAAGGACATCAACAGGACAGGAAGGCGAGCGGGCATGACGGCTTCTCTTTGGTTCAGGATGCTGCATTGTCCCATAAAACCCGGGATGTGTCCGCCGGTTCCGCGACGGGCCGCGCATTGCGCGGGCAAGACGCGGTGGCCGCCCACGCAACCAAATCAGGCATCGCGCATTGCTGGTCATGGATGGCAGGAAGCCTTACGAAACGCCGCAATGGTGGCCCGGAAACGAGGGCCGCGAAGCCATGTGCTGTTCCTTCTGCGGCGGCCGAGACCACCGCTTCGAGGAGTGCCCGCAAAGGGCCGATCCGCCTGGCACGCAGCATCAGGACGATAGCGGCCACTCTCGGCCTACCCGACGCGGCTAGAACTTTTCCGTCAGTCAAACCTACCGCACGATGCAATGCAGGCCGCACCGCGGGCGCGACCTGCGCTGTCGGAGCTACATTCTGACCTTGCCGCTATCGCCAATCTCCGGACGGCTGTCGCTGACTGCCGCCGCCAGCATCTTCACATAACTGACCACTGTGCCGGGACTGTCCCAGTACTGAGCATCCTTTGGGGTGATCTTGAGCACGCGGATCGCCGGATCGTCAGCGCTGTCCCACCAGGCCTTGGCCGGTGTCGACCACAATTCCTTGATCTTGGCGCGGTCATTGGAGACTTCCGCCTGTCCGCTGACTGAGACGTATTTCTGTCCACCGGAATCGGCAAAGGCCAAGGCGACATTAGGCTCCGCCTCGATCTCATCATCCTTGTGGCTATCGACGTCGGTGAGGAAGTAAACGGCGTTCTCACCCCGCACGACATGCGCCGCCATCGGTCGCGAGCGGATGTCGTCGCCTTCGCGGGTGGCCAACATGCAGAAGCCTATCTTATCCATCAGCTTCCAGACACGGTCGAGGTCGTTTTTCTCAATGGCCATCAGTTTCCTCCTGGTTCAAAGGTCGAGAACGCAACTCCGTCCGCTTGGCAAGGTTCCCTGTCGCGCATCGGAGACGGCAGGTTCCACCCGCTCGCCTCGTGGACGGAACTCCCGCACGTCGTCCACGTTGTGCACTCCAGATATTCAGAGGGAATCATGGAACAACTCGTCGAGGAATTCGGCCATCCGAGCTACACCTCGTTCCCGGTCATTGCCGCGCGTTTGCTGCTCGCGGCGCTTTACGGCGCGGTGATCGGCTTCGAGCGCGAATGGCGCAACCGTCCCGCCGGGCTGCGCACCCACATCCTGATCTGCGTGGCCGCTGCCACCTTCGGCATCCTCACCATCGAGATTGTCCATGCGCCAATGTTCGCGCAGGACTCCGTCAAGGTCGATCCGATCCGTGTGGTCGAGGCGGTGACTGCCGGCGTTGCCTTTCTCGCCGCCGGGTCAATCCTGTTTTCGCGTGGAGAGGTGCACGGGCTGACTACAGGCGCCGGGATGTGGCTCGCCGGCGCGATCGGCGTCGCATGCGGTCTCGGCCTGTGGCAAGTGGCCGGTCTTGCCACGCTGATCGTCCTGGTCGTCGCGGGGCTGGTCTATCGGCTCGGTCCCCACCCGCAAGACATAAAAGGAGATCGCGGTGCGCCGTCTCCTCGCTCGGGCGATAGTGCAGGCAAGGTCGACCACTAGGCGCGATCTGGTTCGCCGAAGAAATTCGCCAATGCCCGGGCGGTTTGTTGCCACGCCTCCTCGGGGAAGAAATGGCCGCCGGGCATGGCTTGGCCGCGGACATCATCGGCCCAGCCTCGCCAAAGAGCCAGCGGCCCGCCTTCGCCCGCGTACCAGTCGGCAAGCGCGCCTTGCCCGCTCCACAGCGCCAGCACCGGACAGCGGATACGCCGGCCGGCGGCCTTGTCGGCATGGTCGTGCTCGCGGTCGAGCGTCGCCGCCGCGCGGTATTCCTCGCAGATGGCGTGGATGTGGGCGGGATCGCGCAAGGCATCGACATAGGCCTGGCGCACCTCGGGCGGAAATGCCGACGGCGACGATCCCCAGCCGCCGAGCGCGTTGTCGACGACCGCCTCGGCGGCTCCCGCCAGCATCAATTCCGGCAAGGGCTCGGGCTGCGCCAGCAGCGACCACGGCCAGTAGCCCTGCGCCAGTCTGGCGTCGGCCCGATCCCAGGCGTCGGCCGATGCGACGATGTCCAGCACCGCGAGCTTTTCAACGCGGCCGGGATGATCGAGTGCCATGCGGTAGGCGACCCGCCCACCGCGATCATGGCCGGCGACCATGAAGCTGCCGAAGCCGAGTTTGGCCATCAGGGCAGCCATGTCGGCGGCCATGGCCCGTTTGGCGTAAGGGGCATGAGCGCTGTCGGACGAAGGGCACGCGCTGGCGCCGTAGCCCCGCAGGTCGGCGCAGATGACGGTAAACCGCTCGGCCAACTCAGGCGCCACGTCGCGCCACATCAGATGGGTCTGCGGAAAACCGTGCAGGAGCAGCAGCGCCGGACCGTTGCCCGCACGGCGGATAAATATGCCGGCCTCGCCGGTATCAATCTCCATCGACTGAAAGTTACCGAACATGGTGGTGCCTCCTTGCCGGCAACGGCCGGAGGCCGGATTTGGTTGCTTGCGGTCGCTCGGTGTCCACCTTTGTTCGCCAACCTTTCGCGCGGTTGGGCGTTGTCCCTGCGAGGAAGGCTGCCGCGTGCGGCCGGCAAAAAAAGCAAAAGGAGGCTCGGATGAAACCTCTGGTTATCGCGTCGCTGATGCTGGCCCTGGCCGCGCCGGCGGCGGCACAGATGGATCAGCAGCAGGGCACCGACAACCCGGCCCCGCAGGCCGACAAATGCCGGGTCCAGCCCGATCAAGGCAAGCAGCAGCCAGGTGGCGGCAATCTGAGCGAAAAGCTCAATGATTGCGGCGGGGTGCTGAAGCCGCCGGCCACAGGCGACCAGGGCATGGCCACGCCGGCGCCCGACGTAGGCAAGACACCGGTGATCAAGCCGGGCGAAGTGCCGGCCCAGCCGCCCGCCAAGTAGAAAGCTTGGCTGGTGGCGTTATTTCCGCAAGACGGAACCTCGTATCCGACGAAACGTTTCTTTCAGGAATTCAATTTGAAAGGACGGGGCCTTGAGAGATATTGCCAGCACAGCCACGTTTATTGCCTCTATCGCCATCGTCATCGTCCTGATGCTGATGGCGCCGAAGAGTTTTGGGTTCGAGACCTCTCATCCGATCGTGGATGGCGATCTGCCCACGCAAAAATAGGGATCGGCATCAACAGAGAAGCAGGCGAGGGGCATCGCCTGCTTTCTTGGGTTAGCGGACCAGCACGCCGGCATGATCGCACAGCGCCGTGAAGGCTTCCTGCGCCTGTGCCGCGCCGTCCTTGTCTTCCAGGGCCGCCTCGATCTTTTCGCGTGCGGCCTGGTAGAAAGGACCGCGGCTGGCATGCGGCCAGTCGATGAGGATTTCACTGGCGTCCTGCAGGGTCGCCACCTCACGGATCGTGTCCGAGCCGTGCGGCTTGATCCGCACCGGTGTCGACAGCATCATTTCGGCCATTGTTTTTCCCACCTCCGGTTTTCCCGCTATTATTGAAGGATGCGGGCTTCGCGCGCTGCGTCGATCATCGCCCGCATCGCCTTTTCCGGCGGCGTCCAGCCATCCAGCGCATCGCGGCAACTGCGCAGCGCCGCCCGGTATCGCCGGCCTTGGCCGGCGGGCCAGTCGCCGAGGCATTCCAGGCCCTCCCAGGCGCTACGCACGACGCGTTCACGCTCGGGGGAGAATTTCAGGCGGATCGGTCGGGGGAACATCTTGTCGTTCAACTGAAGTCTCCGTGCATGTCGCCCGACAGTGACCGCGGATGTGGGACAACGGTACTTTGAGGGGCGCCGGATAACGCCGTCGACAAGGGAGGGTTCCAGGCCCGAAAGATCAATTTTCAGTCGTGCGCGACGGCGTCGGACAAAGGTCGCGGTGGCGGCGGAGCGGCGTCTTCCGGCACTGGCCCGTCAAGGGGCCGGTCGTGCTCGAATTGTTCGGTGCCGGGCAAGGCATGCAGCCAGGTCTCGCGGCGGCTGATCCACAATTCATATTGCGGCTCCAGGTCGGTCGGCGCGACGTCGAGGCTCCCGAGCATCACCTCGACTTCATCGTCGCCGATCCAGGCGACGCGGCCCCCGCAGGTCGGGCAGAAGCTGCGCGTGCCGTAAGAGGCGACTTCGCCCGATGTCTCGAAGGCGTCGCGCGGCCAGATGGCGAAGGCCGAATAGGCCGAGCCGCTGGCCTTGCGGCAGTCCTTGCAGTGGCAAAGGCCGACGCGTGTTGGCTGGCCGGTGACGACGAAATGCACGCCGCCGCACAGGCAACTGCCGGTTCTGCGTGTGGTGTCGGACATGATCGCGGCCCTCCCTCGGTCTGGCTTTCATCAGTCTGGCACGCCGGGGGCCGGGCGGAACAGATGCTCGCCATTTCGTTGGTCAGAAACCGGGAAAAAATCCGGTTCATCGTACCGCCGAACAGGTTGGTGCTACCAACCCGTTCGATGTGGCCCGCAGCATCCTTCAACGCAATGCCGGCGAAATGGTTGCGGCTCGCTGCCTAGCCGCGCGCGGCCATGTGGTTGTCGAGCTTCTTGCGCGACGGGCCGTAGCGCTTGATGATGGTCTGGGCTTCGCTCTGCGGGATGCCGTATTTGCGCGCGAAGGCGGCGACCTCATAGGTCTCCTCGCTCGAAACCAGCTTGCGGTCCTGCTTGATCTTCGTTTTGTCGTCGGGCATTGCGTGCCTCGCTTTCTGTCAGCCGCACGGTCGCGGAACACCAGTATATAGGATGCCGCGATCAGACATAACAGCGATCGGCGCTGCTGGTTCCATGGCAGACGGCGGACAGAAGCCTGCTGGACGCGGATCGCAGGCTGTCAGGCCGGGGCGGGGCCAGCGGCATGGGGATCGGCCTCGCCGCATTCGGCGCAAGGCGCGCTGGCGCCGGGACAGCCGCGCTGATGCGTGCCGGCGGGACAGCAAAGCCCGTTGGAGCTTGTCCAGCGTGGGCATTGGAAAACCTGCCCGGTGCCGCCACAGCCGCTACACTCGAGGACCGGTGACCGGACCAGATAGGACCCCGTCCTGAACCTGACGCTCGCGCCCAAAACTTACCCCCCCCAAATGGATGCACCGGACATGCCTGTACATTAGCCATGTCTACAATATCACTTTGCCGGTTACGGACAAGTTTCAGGATCGCAAATTGTTGTTGAACGTTGGCGCCAAGGGCCTGGCGCGTCGGCCTCGGTCAGCGTTCAGTCTGGCGGCGAGACGCGGCCTGGCCGCGATCCCAGCCGGCGGCCTCGACCTTGCCGAGCAGCGGGTCGACATGGGGACGAGCATCTCCCGCCAATCCTGACAGCAACCATCGCCGGGTGCCGCCGCGCGGCGATAGTCATCGCTTTTGGCCATGGTCGATTCCCCCCTGGCCGGAGAGGATGATGCTATCAGCTGGCAACCGAAAATAATCCGATTTTACTGGCGCGGACGGCCGCGGCACTCCACATCTCAGCAATCTTGCCGGCATGATTCCGTGCAATCCTGGGATCGGGCAATGACAACGGGGGTTGGCAATGACTGACACGCAAGGGAATTCGAACCGTGCCCAACTGCACGGTGCCGTCGGGTCGCGCTCGATCGGCAGCGGCATTGTCGCACTGGCAATCGTGTTGGCGCTGGTCGGTGCCGTCATGGGGTCCTGGTACACGATCGACCAGGGCGACCGCGGCGTGCTGTTGACCAATGGCGCATTGAGTTCGGTCGTCGATCCCGGCCTGCATTTCAAACTGCCCTGGCTGCAGCGGGTCGAGAAGATCAGCCTGCGCCAGCAGGTGTTGAAATGGGGCTGCGAGAACCAGAGCGATTGCGGCAATTTGCCGGCCATGCAGGCTTATTCGCGTGACCAGCAGCCGGCCGACATGCGCGTCACCGTCAATTTCCACGTGCCGGAGGCTGAGGTCTCCAACGTCTACACCAATTACGGGTCGATCGAAGCGCTGGCCGACCGGGTCATCGCCCGCAAGGCACCGCAGGAGATCAAGACGGTGTTCGGCCAGTACGACGCCGTGTCGGTGATCCAGAACCGCGCCAAGTTCAACAAGGATGTCGCCGACGCCATCTCGTCTGTGACCGACGGCCCGGTGATGATCGACAGCGTCCAGGTCGAAAACATCGACTTTTCAGACGCCTATGAGCAGGCGGTCGAGGCAAGGATGACGGCGCAGGTGGAAGTGCAGAAGCAGGAACAGAACCTGCAGCAGGAAAAGATCAAGGCCGACATCGCGGTCACCCAGGCCAAGGGCCGTGCCGACAGCGTGAAGGCGGAAGCCGAGGCCAGCGCCTACAAGACCAAGATCGAAGGCGAGGCGACCGCCGAGGCGATCAAGGCGCGCGCCGCCGCCCTCGCCAACAATCCGCTGCTGGTCGAATTGACCAAGGCCGAGAAGTGGGACGGGCAGTTACCGAAGTCGATGATCCCCGGATCGACGGTGCCGTTCCTCGAACTCAGCACGCCGGCGCCGGTGGCGAACTAGGTCCAGGCGAGGCAACGAAGGGCCAAATGATCATCCCGCGGGCTTCGGGAGGGAATCATGCCCTTGGTTCAAAAAGCTCGACCACGTTGCCGGACGGGTCCTCGCAAAGGATCTGGCGGCCGCCGGGGCCGTCGACGATCTCGTTGCGGAACGGCACGCCGGCATCGCGCATCCGGGCGGCGAGCGCCGGCAGGTCCTGCACCTCGATCACGATGCGGTTCCAGCCGCCCGGCTGCGGCGTACGGCCATCGGGCATCGGTCTTGCCGCCGACGCCATCGGGCCGGCGAGCCAGAACGTCAGGTCGTCGCGCTTGAGGATGGCCATCGCCGGACCGAACTGCTGCCGCAGCGCGAACCCCAGATGGCTGGTGTAAAATTCTATCGCCAACTCGACATCGCTGACGAGATACCGGACCGTCGCCATTGCTGGCTCTCCTCGCAAACTGATCAAGCCCCCCTGTTGAGGGTAGCTTTCGAGGCAGCCCGCGGCAAGGTTGCAGCCCGGCGACGGCCTCCTGTCGGCAAGCGCCGGACCGGTGCCGACGTCCGTCGCGCCAGCGTTTGCGGACAAAAAATTCCGGGCCGGTGTCGGAACTGCACGGCGTCGCTCGTCCTTGGGTCGATATCCATTGCAACCCTGGAGAGACAGCATGTCGGACTTCACCCAATCGCCGTGGCAGACCGCGGCCGTTCTCATTGCCCGCCTGATCTTCGCCGCCGTCTTCCTGATGGCGGTGACCTTCAAATTCATGGGCATGGGTGCCACCGCAGGCTTCATCGCAGCCGCCGGCTTTCCGTTTCCGCTGTTCCTGGCATGGTGCGCGGCGATCCTGGAGGTGGCGCTGGTGCTGTGCTTCCTGAGCGGCGCCTTCTTTACACAGGCAGCGCTGATAGCCGCCGCCTATGTGCTGTTCCTCGGCTTCGCCTTCCACGGGCCCAGCCACTGGGCCGGCAACCAGGCCGAGTTCGGCTTCTTCGTCGACCATTTTTCGTTCATGGCCGGACTGCTGTTTGCCGCCGTGCATGGCCCGGGCAGGGTACTGGCGCTGAACCTGGGCTGGCCGGGCAGGGCATGAGCAGGCCTGGCCTCACAGCTTGTCGTTGTTTGTCAGGTTCGAAAGGACAGCAAGGACTTATCCGCCATCCGGCGTGCAGCCGGTTGTGCTCTGAGGTACGAGCGTGACAAAACGACTGATGTCATCACGATTTGATAGGCGCCGATCATGGCGCCTATGACAGGCAGGATAAAAGACGCGGGGCTTGAATCCTCTGGATCGATGCCCAGCAGAGAGGCCAGCAACATCAATATCGCTACGAACAATACCGTAAGCAAGCCGAACGAGATCAGCAGACGCGGGAACGCATAGCCGAACACTTTGGAGCCGCGTTGGCCGGCAACTGCAAGCGTTTGGTCATCATCGGCAATGACCGCAGGCAACATGGTGCCCCATTTCGCGAACGCGGCGATGCCGGAAAGAACCCAGACCAGGAGTGCTGCCAGCATGGCGACGGATGGACGGATGCCGCCGATGACCATGACGATCCCAAACGCAAGTGGACCTATCGCGCCGAGGAAGCCGAGCAACAGGCAACGCTTCACGAAAGTGAAGAATGCCTTGGGCCGTTCCTTCAGCCAATCGGATACCTGGTCGGGATCAAGCTGTGTCAGAACGGCGATGTGAGCAGGAATCGCCAAGAAGCTCGAAACCATTACACCGACGAAGATTGAAGCTCCGGAGTTGATGTGTATGAACCTGTTGAGCAACGCTAGTCCACCGGCCAAGAAGACGTATCCGACAACCCATTTCCAGTTGCGGATATAAACTTCGAGCGAAGCCGCCCAAATATTGTCCTCGACCAACACCCCGTCTCCCATCTTCGCCCGACTTGCAATCAGTATCGCTGCCGCGTTGCGGTTTTCTTAATTGCATAGGCCAATTTTCATCTTATCGACGTCGAGATCGCCAAAGAATTCGGCTTTAAATTGGGGAGAGTCAAAGCGTGCCGCAGGCGCGCAACGAATATGATCGGCGCTCTAAAATAGTGTGTGAAACAGCGGGAGCACAATTCTTGCAACGCAAATAGCGTAACTATTTCAATCGCCCCTGCGTGATGTCATCACATCTGATCGTTGTAGGGTTCCTTCATCTGGCCGACCATGCGGGCCAGTTTCGAGAAGGACGGCATGTCGGCTTCCGGCTGGCACTGGTTGGCGAGTTCCAGCAGCCGGATCGGAAAATTGACGGCGTCGCGGCTCGACGCCGACATGCCGTTGGACCGCTCCTCGCCGGTTTCGCTGGCCTCGGCCTTGCGCAGCGCGATATCGATCTCCTCCGAAGTCAGCACCCCCTTGCGAACCAGGACGTGGTTGATCGAGGCGACGGCCATCAGCAGGCCTTCGAGTTGCAGATTGGCGACGTTCATGGTGTTCCCTCCATTGACCAAAGAGGAAACGCGCCAGCGGCGTTTCCGATCCGAAGCCAGGCGCGGAGCCGGTTTCAACCGCGATGCCGGGCAGGCGCTGGCTCGTGCTACCGGCCTATTCCTGCGTCAGGCGCTCGCCATATTCGCGCCACACCGCCTTGACCTCGAGGCTGCCGAGGCGCGGGATCGACGGATCGCCGCAGGTGATGGCGACGGCGCTGATGTCGTAGTTGGGGTAGGCGTTGGCGACGAAGCGGATCGCGTCGCCAAGCGAGTTCACGCGGATCATCGGATCAGCCTGGCCCTGACCGGTGCTGCGCACACCGGAAACCGTGGCTGGAGCATGCCGCATCCTGAAGACGGATGCCATGGCTGGCCTGTCCATCGTCCTCTCCTACAAGGCCGTACGACGCGAATCATTCCATGAGCTTATTCTGATGGTCCCACAGCTGCCGGCTGATGAAAAGCCGGCTAGCCAATGCGGGCATAAGTGGCGCAGAGCTTGACCGAGAAGGAGGGTTTTTGATGATATAGGAATTTTTTCCTTGACCGGGTGAGGGCAGCCATGCTACATATTTGTCCATGGTGCTGATTTGCGCCAACGACCCGCCCGCCGAGGCGGGTTTTGTGTTTCTGCCCCCCTTTCTGTGACGGCGCTGTGGCTGCCTATTTGAACGCTGGCGGGCCGTAGAGCGCGACCTTTGCGAGCAATCCAATGACCCAACGCTACGCCACGATCATCACCGACGATGACGGCCGCGAAATCGTCAGCGCCATCGGCGCGTTTGAGGGTGCGGCGCCACGCCCGCGTCTGGGCCGGATCGAGCCGGTGGCATCCGGCGTGCTGATCGGCATGGTGCGGGATGCTGGCGGCGGCTTTTCTTTCGAGCTACCGGGCGTCGGCGCCAACGCGGTGTCGCTTGCCATGGCGCGGCTCAAAGCCCGGGCCGCCGCGCCAAAACCTTCCGCGATCGCAAAATCCAAGCGGACAAAGCGGATGAAGAAGAAAGCCGTCCGATCGAGGAATCCGGCCGGATCAATGCCGAAGGCAAGCAAGGCGGCCAACAATGCCGCTGCGAAGGCGATGGGTCAGGCCGATGGCTGACGAAGCCGACGCCAGGCCGGTGCGCCGCATGACAAAGCCGGCAAGGCGCAAGCCCAGCCGCGCGGCGGTTGCGCAAAAACCCCGCGCGAAGCGGACGAAGAAGACGCTGGGCGGTGATTTTCTCGCCGCCGTGCGGGCCGATTTCCGCGCGCATGGCGCCGGCGTCATCGCCGAGGTGCGGGCCGACAAGCCCGATCAGTATCTGAAGATCGTGCTGTCGGTGTTGCCCAGGGATTTCGATGCCGCCGTCAACCATCTGGACGCTTTGAGCGATGAAGAGATCCGCAGCCGTATCCGCAGCCTCGAAACCGTCCTCAGGCCGTTCCTCGAAGACCCCGCCGATATCAGCGAAGACGGAATATCTGGCGCTTCTGGCGGAGCTTGACCGCCGCAGACGCGGCAATCAGCTTGCGGCGTACAAGCCGTATCGGCGCCAGGCCGAATTTCACGCGGCAGGGGCGCTGAACCGCGAAAGGCTGTTCATGGCCGGCAACCAGCTCGGCAAGACCAGGGCCGGCGGCGCCGAATGGGCCATGCATCTGACCGGCCGCTATCCCGCGTGGTGGCAAGGCAAGGTTTTCGACACGCCCGTGCGGCTGTGGGCCGCCGGCGTGACCGGCGAGGGCACGCGCGACAACCCGCAGCGCGTGCTGGTCGGCCCGCCGCAGCAGCAGGCGGCCTGGGGCACCGGCATGATCCCGGCCGATGCCATTGTCGACACCATCATGGGCCGCGGCGCGCCGGGCGCGCTCGACAGCGTGGTGGTGCGCCATGGCGGCGGGGGCGATGTCCAGGCCGGCGAGAGCGTGCTGTCGTTCAAGAGTTTCGAGAAAGGCCGCGAGAAATGGCAGGGCGAGACGCTGCACGGCGTCTGGTTCGACGAGGAGCCGCCGCTCGACATCTATTCCGAAGGCCTGACCCGCACCAACGCGACCAGCGGGATCACCATCGTCACTTTCACGCCGCTGCTTGGCATGAGCGACGTGGTGCTGTTGTTCCTGTCGGCGGGAGAGGTGGAGAGGATGGGGAAGGGGTGAGAAGCGGCCCGCTTTAGCGGGGCGAAAAGCCAATTGCTTGGCTTTTCGAGCTTCGAACGCCTTGAGCCAGCGAAAGGCCGGGGACCTCTCAAACCTGGGTTCCTCGCTCCCGCCAGAGGCGGGAGAGGTGGCCGCGAAGCGGACGGAGAGGGGGCTTCGTAGGGTGCTGGCTTGGCCAGATGGAATCGCTTCGTCTGCCAGGCTAGCGCCATCCCCCTCTCCGTCGCGGCTTCGCCGCGCCACCTTGCCGGGGCGAGCCGCGGGTCTCGCCCGTCCTTCGGACCCCCCCCACACATTCGTGGGGGCGAGGAACCCAAGCTTTTCAAAGGCTCCCCGAATGACCCGTCACGTCACCTTCATGACCATCGACGATGCCGCGCATTATTCGCCCGAGGAACGCGCGGCGATCGTTGCCGCCTTTCGGATATTCTGTTCGAGCTGATCGTGCGGAAGTTCAGGCCGGCGACGGAAGACTGAAAGGCCGCGAAGCGGGCTTCGGTATTGCCGATGATTGCTTCGTTATCTTCCCGGCAGGCTACACGGCGCGAACGCGCTGATGGCCGTGGCGGCCTCGATATATGTGCCTCTCAATGGAATCTGGTTTTGAAGACGCGAAAGACTTCGCACCAGAGGCGGAAATCGGCCAGTCTCCCGGCGAAGTGTGCTTCCATGGCACAGTAAGCCGCTGCGGTCTGCGCTTCCGGCCCATAGAGTTCGATTGCGGCAATGACTGCATCGTTAGGATCGGCAAAATCTGAAAGCCTGAGCGCCGCGCCATTGTCTGTCCGGAGCATCGAGCAACACCTTCTGTTCAGCGCCTTCAAGCCGCATATGTGGCGCAAATCATGCCTGCGGCCCAGCGGCTTGGTTGCTAGTGGGGACTGGCAGCGGAAGGCCACTGGGCCTGACCGGCAGGGCCTTAAGGATGGCAGCGCCGACTGGTGAAGATGTATGCACCCCCGCCCATATCAGCGAAACATGCGAACGAAGGAAGGGCAGGGCGCCCTGGCTTTGGCCGGCGGGCTTTTCGACAGCTGCTCGCTCCTTGAAAACAGCGATTCAATTAGCCTCCGCTGAAATTGCTCCCAAAACGCCTTTGTTGGGGCGGAATGGAGCACCAATCGAATGATGCGCTGGCCTCCCGTATCGTTGCAAAATACATGGCCGGCATCGTTGGGGAAGCCGAACTGATTTCGCTCTCCAGGCGGCCACGTTTAGCCAAATCGCACGTGGATCGCATGTCGCCGGTATTGGGAACGGAAACAGGCTTCGCAGCTTCTATCTGAGCGAAGCTTGTTGAGGCAGGGCCTAATGTTCAGTGACAGGGAAACCCGATTATTAGAAGCAGGGCTGTTCATGGCGGTGCCGCTCTCGATCCTGATCGCGGTCTTGGTGGTTAGCCTTACGTTTGGCTGGTTTGGGTGACAGATTGCACGCGGCGGGGCGCGGTCCAGGAATAGCTCCAGGCCTTGCCCTGCGTCCGAGAATTCGCGCCTGACGGCTCGATCGAGCCAATGCCCGCCTCGGCTCACGCTGGGGCGGGCTTTTTGCGTTTGTGGCTCCTGCCCGGCCACTGCTATATCGCGGTGCAAGGTTGCCGAGATCGCGGCGGCGTTGATCCAGCCCGGGGCTACGGATGCAGATTGAACGATATGACGGGAACCGTGAAATATTGCTGCCGCTGTTTGCCCTTGCCGACGATTCCCCCATGCAGGTTTCCAGCTATATCGATGAGGGCGAAGTGCTGGTCGCGCGGGAGGGCAACAGGATCATCGGCCACGTGCAACTCATCGAGACAGGCGAGGGCGGTGTATTCGAGATCAAGAGCCTGGCCGTTCGTCCGGCAAGGCAGAGCGAGGGCTTGGGGCGCGCCCTTGTCGCGGCGGCAGTCACCCGCTGCCGCGAGCGCCACGGCCGGCGCCTGATCGTGGCGACCGCGGCGGCCGATATCGGCAATTTGCGGTTTTACCAGAGACAGGGCTTTCGAATGTCTCGCATCGTGCAGGATGCGTTCGGGCCATCGACCGGTTACCCCGAAGGCTCGGCTGTGAACGGCATTCCGCTGCGCGACCAGGTGGTCTTCGAACGCGACCTCGGCGCGGATTGAGGTGAGGATCGTCCACCCCGCGCTCCAGCTTCGGGACTGTCGCAAACCATCCAATAGCCCGCTCCGGTTCGCCGGGAGGGCTATTTTGCGTTTCTGGGCTTAGGCGAGGATGTTGACGGCGCGGGCGGCGACCAGTGCGATCGTCAGCAGCGATATCATCGACTCGGCCATCATCAAAAGCTTGGCCCGCTGCGACAGCGGCAAGGTGTCGGTCGGCGAAAACGCCGTCGCATTGGTGAAGGCGAGGAAGAAATAGTCGACGAAGCCAGGCAGCCAGTCGCGGATCTCGCGGTCGTTCAAGGTCATTTGCGGGAACAGGAAGTCGGAATGGGCGCGATTGACGAGGCCGCAGGTCGGCGGCCCGCCGCGGTCCGTGCTCCAGAACCACAAGGCAAAGACGATGACATTGGTGACCCAAATGTTGAGCGCGTCGATGAGCAGCGTCTGGCCGGTGGAGCCGGCATGGCCCGCCAGCAAGGCGCGCACCAGGAACACCAGCGAACCGCAATTCATGATGCTGACGACGCCGGTCATCACCAGCGCGGTCCTGCGGATGATGACGCGAAACCGGCCGACCAGATACCAGTGCTCCTCCTCGACCGCTTTCTGGCTGGCGACCTGTGTCCAGGCGGTGGCGACGGACAGGGGCACGAGCAGGGCGGCCTCCAGCGCCGGCGCCAGCCAGCGCGGGCCGAACGAAAGATCGTTGATCACTAGGAGCTGCAAACAAATGATGACGAGGACCGCCGCGCGTGCCAGCCAGAAGTCGAGCGCGCGATGGTGGATGACGGCATGCTGGTGACGCATCGAATATCCGGGATGTTCAGACAGGATCAAATGGGCGGCTGTTCTGCCGGGGGAGGGCAACGGAGCGCCGAAATTCCTGCCCAATCTTGGTCTTGCAATGGCCTGCAAGTATACTTTTTCGTAAGCTTTGACGTTGGGGCTGTTCGGCAAACCGGACGATGTGGTTTAAGCGCCGCATGGTGGGAATAGACGACTCCATGGATGGTTGGGAGCCGGCGGGGCTGACTGCCGCCGGCCTTGACTCGTCATCGGTATGGCCCGGCCTGCTCCGCCATCCCTGGTATTTGTTGGCGCTTTTGTGCCTGGTGCAGATCCTGTGCTGGACGGTGGTGCCGGCACTGATCGATCCCGCCCCGCCCGGCGATGTGGTGGAAGGTTTCATGTGGGGCCGCGAATGGGTGCTGTTGACCTACAAGCACCCGCAGCTTCCAGGCTGGCTGCTCGAAACCAGCCATCTTCTGACCGGATCGTTCCGCTGGCCACAATATATGCTTGCCCAGCTGACGATCTCGTCGACCTTCATCCTGGTCTATCTGCTGGCCCGCGACATGCTCGGGCAAAGCCGTGCGCTGGCCGCCGTGCTTTTGATGCCGTCGGTCTATTTCTTCGGCTGGCCGACCCCGCAATTCAATCATGACTACGCGCAGATGCCGTTCTGGGCGGCCATTTGCTGGTTGCTCTGGCGCGCCGGCCGTGGCGGCGGGCCGGGCTGGTGGCTGGCGCTCGGACTGGTGTCGGGCGTCGGGCTCTATGCCAAGTTCTCCACCGGCCTGCTGCTTGCCTTCGGCGCGCTCTGGCTGTTGTATGACGCACGCGCGCGCAGCCGGCTGGCGACGCCCTGGCCATGGCTCGGCCTTGCCGTCTTTCTCGCCGTTGCCGCGCCGCTGGCCATCGCGCTCTACCGCATCGATTTCCTGCCGCTGACCTATTTCGCAGCCCGCGACCAATGGGTGACCGAAAACCGAGCGCGTCTCTACTACATCGGCGTCCAGATGGCCGGGCTCTCCGGCTTTCTTCTGGTGCTGACGATATCCGGGTTGTTGCGGCGCTCGCCGGCCCCAGAAGCGCCGGTCGAGCGCGGCATTCTGGTCTATCTCGTGTGGATGGGGCTCGGCCCGGCGACCCTGATCATGGTGGCCTCGTTGTTCACCGGCACCGGCGAGTCCTGGGGCGCGCCGATGTACAATCTTGTCGGCGTCACGGTGCTCGCCTTTCTCGGCCACCGGCTCGGCGCCATCGAGATGCGAAGGCTGGCGATCTGCGCGTTCCTCTGCATCCTCACCATGTCGGGTGCCTATGCGGCGCTGCGCTGGACGGGCTGCAATGTGCGGGGGGCGCCTGGACGCCGTCTGCTGGCCGGCACAGCCGATCGCGGACGAGGCCGAGGCGGTCTGGCACGCGGCGGCGCCCGGCCGGCTCGACATTGTCGGCGGCGATACCCAGGTGGCTATGCTGGCGGGCCTCAATGCCTATGACAAGCCGTCGATCTTCACCGATCTCGATACGCGGTTCGCGCCCTGGATCACCAGGCAGCGCTTGCACGACCACGGCATGCTGATGGTTTGGCCAGGGCATGACGTTCCGCCGCAGTTGCAGACATGGCTGGGCAACCTCCCGGTCAAGACGGTTCTTTTCAATTGGTCTCGCACGGCGCCGCCGGTGGCAATCAGCTTTGCCGCCATTCCGCCCGGCACGCTGTATCCGCCGCTTGCCGTCGACAGCCGGACCCTGCATCCGGGCAACTGAAACGGTTCGATCCCCGACCGCGTCGTGATATCGTTCGCTCATGGCCGCGTTGTTTCCACGCGACTGGACGAAGCGGACGACAATGCCCATCTATTGGGAAATCCAATTTTGTCCGCGCAATTCCGGGCGGGAAACCGCTACATGAGCTGGAATTGCCTTTTGAGGAGACGTGACATGGCGACTTCGACCGAACGCGCAGTGCTTGCCGGTGGCTGTTTCTGGGGCATGCAGGATCTGATACGGCGCTATCCCGGCGTCATCTCCACGCGTGTCGGCTATAGCGGCGGGGATGTAGCCAACGCCACCTATCGCAACCACGGCACCCATGCCGAAGCCATCGAGATCAATTTCGATCCGGCCGTGATCAGCTATCGCACGCTGCTGGAGCGCTTTTTCCAGATCCACGATCCGACGACGCGCAACCGCCAGGGCAACGATGTCGGGATGAGCTACCGTTCGGCGATCTACTATACGAGCGACGAGCAGAAACGCGTCGCCGAAGACACCATCGCCGATGTCGATGCTTCCGGCCTGTGGCCTGGCAAGGTCGTCACGGAAGTCGCGCCGGCCGGCGCCTTCTGGGAAGCCGAGCCCGAGCACCAGGATTATCTGGAGAAATATCCAAACGGCTACACCTGCCACTTCGTCAGGCCGGGCTGGAAACTGCCGGTTCGCGAAAAGGCCGCATCCTAACGGTTGGCACAAAGCATCGTTGGAAGTGATATCGAAAAGCCGCCGGATGTCCGGCGGCTTTTTTGTTTTTGGACAATCACTTACTTGCCACAGTTGTTGTCGTTCACGGTGGGCGCCGTCAAATTGCCGTTGGCATCGGACTGCGCACCTTGTGGGTTGGTCGGGCAATTCCGATCCGCATTGGAGTTCATGTCGCCCGGCGCGATGGTGGTGCTGTTGGTAATTGCCGGATCGACCGTATTGGGCGAAGCCGGCGTGCTCGGGTCTACAGTCACTGAGTGGCCGCTGCCGCCTGACCCATCCATGCCGTTTGCGGTGTTGCTTTGCGCCATCGCGGAAGTGGCAAGCGCAACGGTGAACGCCGAAGCTGCGAGGATTTTCATGAACATGGTTTTGCCTCCATTTCTGTGAACTCGCCGCGTTGCGACTGGTGGGACAACCTCTCGGCTTGGCGAAGGTTCCCCATAAAATTCCGACTGCGCGGCGTCGCCAGCGTCCACGCAACGGCCAGAGTTGGTGCAACGCTTTTGGCCCGGTGCGCTGAAAAAACGGCTTCCCCTTCCGTTCGAATGGTGCTTTAACGCGTCCATCCACAGGGGTGCTCCGTACGGTCGGGGCTGAGACGGGGGCGGCAAGCCCACAGACCCTAGAAGCTGATCTGGGTAATACCAGCGGAGCGAGGCGGGCTATGTTTTCAGGCGCACAGATTTCCCTATATCCCATGGCCGACGATTTCGTCGGCGTCATCCTGGGCGCGCTCGGCGCGCTCGATCCCTACCGGGACAGGCTCCGGATCGAAACCGACGACATCTCGACCTTGCTGGTCGGGCCGCCCGAAGTGTTGTTCCCGGCGCTGCGCGACCTGTTCGTGGCGGCGGCGCAGAGCGGCAAGCATTGCGTGCTGTCGGCCGCCATTTCGCGCGGCTGTCCTGGCGAGCCGGACGATCCGATCTGCCGCTCCGACGCGTTTGGCGGGCCTGTCGGGCCGCTCGGGCCGCGCAAGGAAGCCGCCATCGCCGCCGTGCGCAGTGCTGCTGCCACCGGCCAGCCGGCGGCGGCGCAGTTCTCGCTCTATGTGATGGGCACCGGCGACCACATGGATGAGATCTATGGCTGCATCGATTTCCTGAAACAGTCCGGCGTCTACGATCGCTCCAAGAATTTTTGCACCAAACTGCGCGGCGATACCGGCGCGATCTTTTCGGCGCTGAACGAAGCCTTCTGCCGCTTCGGACCGGGCGCGGGCCACGTAACCCTTGACGTCACGGTTTCCGCCAACAGCCCCACCGCTGTCTGAGTCTGAAACACCCGCTTGCTCTACGCGCGGTCAAGGTTGTCCTCTCGTGGTCTCATTGTCGTCAAGCCGCCCGCGGCAGCTCGCGGGTCTCTTCGCCAGGGCGGCACCGGCCGTGATGTCGGTCGGGTTGCTGCTCGTGGCCTGGGAACTCTACGCAAATTATTCCGGCATCAAGCCGACGATCCTGCCGGCGCCGTCGCGCGTCTTCGAACAGGCGATGCTCAATCGCGAGGCGCTGATCGACAACGCCGTTCCCACCATCCGCGCCACGCTGATCGGCTTTGCCTGCTCGCTCGGCGCCGCTTTCGCGCTGTCGATGCTGGTCGACTTCTTCCAGCCGCTGCGGCGCGCGCTGTTTCCTGTCTTCATCGTCAGCCAGACCTTGCCGCTGGTGGCCATCGCGCCGCTGGTGGTGCTGTGGTTCGGCTTCGGTTTGACGCCAAAGATCATGCTGGTGGCGCTGGTCACCTTTTTCCCGATGCTGGTGGCTCTGGTGCAGGGCTACGAGGCGACCGAGGTGGAGATCGGCCAGATGCTGCGCGCCATGGGGGCAGGGCGCTGGCGTGTCTTCGTTCTGGCGCGGCTGCCTTCGGCACTGCCCTATTTCTTCGCCGGCCTGCGGATCTCCATCACCTATGCCGTGGTCGGCGCCATCTTCGCCGAATATGCCGGTGCGGCCAAGGGACTGGGCATCTACATGCTCAACGCCAAGAACAATTTCCGCCCCGATCTGGTGCTGGCCGCGGTCGGCGTGAGTGCCGCGCTCACGCTGATCCTGTTCGGGCTGACGGCGCTCTTGCAGCGCCTCGCCATGCCCTGGGAACGGATCGGCCGTCAGCCGGCAGGGAAGGGGCCGGGGCGATGAGCCGGCTCGAATTGCGGCATGTGCGCAAGGCGTTTGGCGGGCTCGACGTGCTCGCCGACATTTCGCTCAGCGTCGGTGCCGGCGAATTCGTCTCGATCCTTGGGCCTTCGGGCGCCGGCAAGTCGACGCTGTTCCAGCTTCTGACGGGTGCCGAGCATGGCGAAGGCGAGATGTTGTTCGACGGCATGCCGCTCGACGACCATGGCCGGCATTTCGCATTCATGCCGCAGCGCGACGCCCTGATGCCGTGGCGGCGCATCCTCGACAACACGACACTCGGGCTCGAAGTGCAAGGCGTCAGACGCCAGGCAGCGCGGGCGCGGGTCGCGCCGCTGCTTGCAGAGTTCGGCCTTGCCGGCTTCGAGCGGCATTTTCCGGCACAGCTTTCGGGTGGCATGCGCCAGCGCGCGGCGCTTTTGCGCACGGTGGTGCAGGAGCGCGACATGCTTTTGCTCGACGAACCGTTCGGCGCGCTCGACGCATTGACCCGCGCAGCCATGCAGCGCTGGCTCGAGCAGATGTGGCGGCACCATCACTGGACGGCGCTGCTGATCACCCACGATGTGCGCGAGGCGGTGTTCCTGTCCGACCGCATCTATGTGCTGTCGGCGCGTCCGGCCCGCGTGTTGCGTGAGATCAGGGTGCCCTTGCCGCGTCCGCGAGATCCGACTGGCGCCGCCGCGCAGCAGGCCGGCGCACTCGAGGCCGAGATCCTCGACATCTTGCTCAACCCTCAACCATCCAAAGGACATGACCATGACTGATATGACACGCCGGCAGGCCCTGCTGCTCACCCTCGCCAGCGGTCTTCCGCTGATCGCTGGAGCGAGCCGCGTCTTCGCCGCCACGCAAAAAGTCACCGTCGCGCTGGACTGGACTGTCAACACCAACCACATCGGGCTGTTCGTCGCCCGCGACAAGGGATTTTACCGCGAGGCTGGCCTCGAGGTCGACATTTTACCCTATAGTGACACCGGCGCCGGCACGCTGGTCGCCAACCGCGTTGCCGACTTCGGCATCAACGGCACCATCAGCCTGTTCAGCCAGAAGACCGGCGGGGCCGACTTGAAGGCCGTCTACGCCGTGGTGCAGTCCGAAACCGGCCGCGTGGTCTTCAATGCGGCGCGCAGCGAGATAAAAAGTCCCAGGGATCTTGACGGCCTGACCTATGGCGGTTTCGGCAGCGCCTGGGAAAACGCACTGATCTCGACCATCATCCGCCACGACGGCGGCAAGGGCAATTTCGAAACGGTGACGCTCGGCACTTCCGCCTATGAAGCGCTGGCCAATGGCTCGGTCGACTTCACGCTCGAGGTCTCGACCTGGGAGGGCGTCGAGGCCGAACTCAAGGGCGTCAAGCAGCGGAGCTTCGTCTATGCCGAGTACGGCGTGCCGGACGAGCACACGACGCTGATCTCGTCGAGCGAAGCCTATCTCAAGGCAAACCCGGCATTAGCGTCGGCCTTTATCCAGGCAACGCGGCGCGGCTATCAGTTCACCGTCGATCATCCGGCCGAAGCCGCCGCGCTGCTGATCGCCGGCAACAAGGACGCCTTGACCAATCCGGCATTGATCGAAGCATCGCTCAAGGCGTTGATCGACGGACACTATCTGCGCGCGGAGAACGGCGCCATCGGTACGATGGACCCGGCCAAGATGGACGCCATCGGCGACTATCTCTTCAAAGCGGGCATTTTGCGCGACGCGGATGGTAAGGTTCTGACGCAGCGCCCTGATTTTGCAGGGTATTTCAGCAATTCAGCTCTGGGGTGAGGTGCGTCGGTCTGCCTTTCGCGCCTCGAGGGAATGGCTGGCTAGCCAAAGGCGCTCGGTTGGCGTGAAAGCTTCCCATCGTTCAAAGCTTTTCAACGCGTCATCTGGCAGCGTTCTCGAACCTTACTTCGCGCCAAGGGTCAGCGCCTTCTTGCGGTCGGCCTCGGCGCGCTTGTGGTTGCCCTTGGCTTCCCACGCCTGGCTTCGCGCGTTGTAGGCGGTGGCGAAATCCGGTTGGAGCTTTATCGCGTGGCTCAAATCGGCGATGGCGCCGTCATAGTCCGCCCTGCTGGTCCGGATCACGCCTCGGCCCAAATAAGCAAAGGGGTTTCCGTGATCGAGGCTGAGTGCCTTTTCGAAATCGCGCAACGCAGCGACGTCCTCATGCCTGCCCATCCATATGAGTCCCCGATCGGCATAGACCCTTGCGTCCGAGGTGTTGAGACTGATGGCCTTGTTGTAGTCCGCGAGCGCCCCGTCGTAATCGCCTTGGAAACCGAGGTTCTGGCCGCGGTCGTAATAGGTCTCGGCAAAATTCGGATTGAGCGTAATCGCCTGGCTGTAATCGGCGACCGCATGCGCGTAATCGCTCTTGGCCTCCCAGGCCACTGCTCGGGCTAGATAGGCGTCGTGGAATGCAGGAAAGAATGAAATCGCCTTGCCATACAGGGCTATGGCGCCGTCATAGTCGTCCTTGCCATACAGCGCTCGACCCTTGTTGAAGGTCTGTGCGGCCAGCGAAGTCCAACTCGGCCTGGTCGCTTGCTCGCCAGCCCGGCCAACGGCTTGGCCCGGCATGTTCGATGCGTTGGCTTCGTCCCTTGCAAGCATCGCCAATTCGCGACCCTTGCGGGCGAGGGCCATCTTTGGATCGAGCTTCAGCGCTTGGTCCAGGTCGGCAATCGCCGGGTCGTAGTCGCCCTTGGTGAACCAGACAGTGCCACGTGCAAAATAAGCCGGCGCATATTGCGGGTTGAGTTCGATCACGCGGCTGTAGTCGGCGATGGCACGATCCAGTTCGTTCTTGTTTGTCCACGCGACGGCGCGGCCGATGTAGGCGTCTGAATGGCCGGGATAGAGTTTGATCACCTCGCCGAAGTCGGTGATGGCTGCGTCGTACATGCCCTTCTCGACAAACGACAGACCGCGGCCGACATAGGTCGAGGCCTTTCTTGGATCGAGCGCAATCGCCTTGCTGTATTCGGCGATGGCGCGATCGAATTTGCCTTTGTCGTAGAAGGCGTCGCCGCGGTCGATGAAAGCCTTGAGGTCCTTTGGGGCCGGGCCTACGGCGTCCGGCGCGGCGCCACCCTCTGCCAGCGCAGCCACCGTCGCTTTGCGCGCAACCGTATAGTCTGGATTGCTAGGGCTGAGCTTTATGGCTTGATCGAAGTCGTCAATCGCCTTCGAATAGTCCTTGCCGTCGGCCCACGCCATGCCGCGCCCGTAATAGCTGGCATCATCCTTCGGATCGATCCCGATCGCCACCGAATAAGCAGCGATTGCGCTTCCTGCGTCGCCCTTGGCATGCTGAGCCATGCCTTTGCAGTAAAATGCGTCGCGCGCCTTTGGATCGAGCGCGGCGGCTCGGTCGCAATCGGCGAGAGCACCATCGATGTCCCCAAGGGTGATCTTAGCGAGGCCTCGGCGAAAATGCGCCGCGGCAAAATTGGGGGCGCGTTCGATGGCCTGGCCGTAGTCGGCGATCGCCTGCTGGTAGGCGCGTTTGGCAGCCCAGGCCTTGCCGCGGCCGAAATAGGCGAACCGGTTGTCCGGGTCGAGCGCGATCGCGTGGTTGTAGGCGCCGATGGCCTGATCGTACTTGCCCATGTCCAGGAAGGCATCGCCGCCAAGGATCGCTTCCAGGGCCCGCGGGTCGTTCGCCTCCAGGGCCTTCGCGGCCAGCGTGTCCTGCGTGGCCGTTACATCGGCAACGACGGCTCGCGGCGTCGGCTGTCGGGTGTCCGGCAATGGTGGCGGTTTGCTGTGGTTACCCGCAACCTGTTCACTGCAGCCTCCCGTCCATTTTGGATCGAGTTCGGCGGCGCGACGGCAATCCGCCGCTGCACCGACCATATCGCCCTTCAGTGTCCTGGCACCGGCCCGGCTGAAATACGCTTCGGCGCTCTCGGGATCCAGGTTGATCGCCTTGTCGAGGTCGAGAAGTGCGCCTTCGATGCCATATTTTGCGAGCCGCGCCTCGGCGCGCTCGAGCAGGATTTTTGCGGCTGCCGGGTCCTTCCCTGTGGCAACCGACGGAGCTATTTCGCCTGGGGCGTGTTCGCTGCAAGAGCCTGCGCGCTTCGGGTCGAGTTCGATGGCGCGCCGGCAGTCCGTGGCGGCAATGGTGTAATTTCCCTGGGATGCCTCGGCAAGCGCCCGGTCGTAAAAGGCCTCGGCGTTGTAAGGATCCAGCTGGATCGCAAAGCTGAATGAGTCTACCGCGCCTCCGACGTCGCCTTGCACCTGCTGCTGCAGCCCCCGTTTGAGATTCCAGGCAACGAGTTCGGAATGATCCTCTTTGGGGTATAGTTGCAGCGGCTCGTAAACCGGGGACGCGGCAGGCTTGGGTGTCTGTGGCACAGCCGGCGCCTTCGCGCCCACCGGCCCTGTGTCGCAGCCACCTGCCTTTTTCGGATCGAGCTCGATGGCCTTTCGGCAATCGGCGGCAGCGCCGGTGGCGTCGCCGCTGCGGGTGCGCACCAGGGAGCGACCGAAATAGGCCCTGGCATAGTTTGCATCAAGAGCGATCGCTCTGTCGAAATCGGCTATGGCGCGATCGTTGTTGCCCTTGCTTGCCCACGCGACGGCTCGGTAATAATAACCGTCGATACCAGCGGCATCGAGTTCGATTGCCTTGCTGGTGTCGGAAATCGCGCGAATCCAATCGTTCTTGCCAAGCCAGGCGGCACCGCGGTTGGCATAGGCGTCGGCGTTCTTGGGATCGAGGCCCAGCGCCACGTCATAATCGGCGATGGCGGGATCGAATTCACCCTTGGCGGCGCGGGCAATGCCGCGGTTGATGTAGACGATCGCGTCCTGCGGATCGATGCGGATCGCCTCGTCATATTCGGCGACGGCGCGCACCAGGTCATTCTTCCTGTCCCAGGCGATCCCGAGGCCGGCATGCGCCTTGCCGTTGCTGGGATCGGCCTCGATCGCCTGCTGAAAATCGAGAATGGCCGCGTCGGTCTTGCCTTTGCGCAGGAAGGCAGCGCCGCGGCTGGAATAAGCATCGCTGGACGACGGCTCCAGGCTGATGGCGGCGTTGAAATCCGCGATAGCCCGGTCGTTGTCTCCCTTGTCGTACCAATCGGCTCCGCGGTTGATGTATGGCGAGGCCTGTTTTGGATCGAGCGCAATCGCCTCACTGTAGTCCGCGATCGCCCGATCTTGATCCTGCCTGTCGTCCCAGGCGACGCCTCGATAGAAGTAGGCCACGACGCGGATGCGCGTCACCTCCGTGGTGTCCTTGGCAATCGGGGTGCAGGCGGCGATGCGCTTGTCCGGCTCGATGTCCTTGCCGATGCAGGTAGCATAATCCTTCTCTGCCGCGAGCGCCGATACGTTCAGCGCAAGAACGACAGCAAGCCCAGCCAATAGCCGGCTGGGCGAAAGCTTCATCGGCACACGCAATCCGATCGCGGCTGCGGACAATCCCACACCTTTCCAGCTCGTCATATTGCTGGTCCTCCCCCGAAAAACCTTGGTCCGCCTCAGCGGTTAATCCATGTATTGTTCCTTATTTGTTCCAAAAATGCAAGCATAAATTGTAGGCCCGCGCCGACACTGCCTGAACCTGATCTCGCGCCTGACGCGAACCCGATTTGATGCCGATCCGATCTTCCCGGTTAACCGCCCGGCAATGGTTGCGTGCAATGGTCCCTTCGAGGGATCAGCGGGGTGTTTGCGTTGCTCACGTCAAAAAGTGAAGCGTTTTCGCATAGTAATGAGGGCGGGATTTTTCTCCGCCGCGCGAAGGCGTGACATACTGGTCGACCTGCGCGAAGGCTTCTTTCGCCTCTGTGCCCTGGCCTGCGCGGGGCTGTTCGTCTATCGCGGCGTGTCCCAGCTCGTGGAGGACCCGACCCGGCTCAACGCCGCGCTGGTGGCGATTTCCGAGATACTCACGTTCACCTGGCTGCTTCTGTCGCGGCGTCCGGTGACGCGTGATTGGAATCCGCTTACGGTCATCGTCTCCGTGACCGCCAGTTTCGGGGTTGCGCTGATCAGCCTCCAGCCCGGCATAGCGCTTGTTCCGGTCTATTTCGCCGCGCCGCTGCAGTTCGTTGCGCTGTTGTTTGTCATCTGGGGCAAGATATCGCTTGGCCGTTCCTTTGCCATCCTGCCTGCCAATCGCGGCGTGATGACGGGCGGTGCCTACCGGATTGTGCGGCACCCGATCTATGCCGGCTACCTTGCCGGCCATGTGCTCTATCTGCTGTCGGCCTTCTCCTTCCACAACCTCGCGGTCTATGCGGTCATCACCTACATGCAGCTGTATCGTATCCTGCGCGAGGAGGCTCTGCTGGCCGCCGAGCCGGAGTATCGCGCTTACATGGAACGTGTGCGCTACAGGCTGTTCTACCGCCTATTCTGAGGGCAGACTGTCGAAAGGCCGGAGTGGAGTTTGGCTTGTGGCCTGCCGCGTATGTTAATAGTTGTTCGCCGTTTCTCAGAAACGCCAATCTGCCCATCTCGTTGTTTTTGGAAAGTTCCCAAGGGAAGCGCTACGCGCCTTTCCCGCGAAAACCGGTTCCTGGAACTGCCTCAAGCCTGTTGACGGCCTGGTTTTCCAACACCGCCCGCTGGGTTCTGCGAGCACAGCCATCGTGGCCGATGTCCAATCGTCACGATATGCGCTAGGCGTCAGCAATATGAATCGATTTTCTTTCCGCGCGATAAAGGTATATCGACGATTATCGTTCTCGATTTGGAATATTTTTTACATATGTATTATAGTTTTATCACTCTTATAATATATGCATTTCATCAATAAATACCATCATCTGCGTAAGTATGCGCCGAATGAAACTGAATCTCACCTGCGGCGTAGCTGAATGTGCAGTCGGCTGTGCGCCGGCTGTCATAGGGCAACGACAACAGGAGAGTGTTATGGCTTTCACCATCAAGACAGTCGCCAATGTGTTGGCGGGTAGTGCAATGGTCTTCGTCCTTTCCATGCCCGCAAGTGCGGCGGGGCTCGGCGTCGGCGCCTCGGTGGGCGGCAGTGGCGGTATCAATGCCGGCGTCGGCGCCTCGGTTGGTGGTAGCGGTGGCGTCAACGCCGGCGTCGGCGCTTCTGTCGGCGGCGGCGGTGGCATCAATGCCGGGGCCGGTGCCAATGTCGGCGGCTCTAACGGCGCCAGTGCCGGGCTCGGTGCTTCCGTCGGGGGCAGCAACGGCATCAATGCCGGAGCGGGTGCCAATGTTGGCGGCACGGGCGGCGTCACCGCCGGGCTGGGCACTAATGTCGGTGGCGCTGGCGGCGTCACCGCCGGCCTCGGCGCCAATGTCGGTGGCACCAGCGGCGTCGGCGTCGGCTTGGGTATTGGTGGCGGAACCAATCCCAGCAATCCCTCGAACCCCAGCAATCCCAGCAATCCCAGCCATCCGAGCCTGCCGGGTGTCGTGGCGCAGATGTCCAGCAGCCAGGTTGCGCGCATGAAGAAGCGCTGTGTCGACGTGCTCGGCAGCGAAGGCACCTATGATCGCGACCTGCGTCAGCTTTGCCTGTTGATCGCCCGTCGCTGAAGCCAATGCTGCCAGGGATGGGCCGTGAGGCTTGGCGCCCTGGCTTCCGGCCGGTCGGAAGCCCGCCATTCAGGCGGGCTTCCTGCGTATCGGGCCTTTCAATTCCGACCCTGTATCTATCGGGACGATCGGGTCCTTTCGTTCGCCGGTGGACATTGGGGGCGGAACGGTAAGGCGGCTCGAGCGTTCTCGTCTTCGAAACACCGTATCAGGCGGTGCTCAAACCGGCGCATCAGCGCCCAAGGGAGCGGGAAAAATGAGCTTAGGCACGATACTCATCATCATTCTTGTCATTGCGCTGCTTGGCGGCTTCAGCGGGCTCGGCGGCGGGCCGTTCTATGGAACGGGCTACTACGGCGGCGGCGGGCTCGGGCTTGTCTTGCTTATCATCATCATCCTTGTCGTGCTGGGGCGCATCTAGCTGCCTGCTAGCAGGATGATCGCAATCTCGTGACCGCGCCGGGGCCGAGGCGCACCGGATTGTGATGCAAGCAAGCCGGCTTGTGATCCGAAATTCCGCGGGACTCGCGTATGGTGATTTCGGTCCACACCCCCCGTGGAAACAAGAGGAGAGGGTCCCACCCCTTCATCCTCCTCCAAGGCCCGCCCCGGTATCCCGGAGCGGGCTTTTGCGTTGAAGCCGTGGGAACCGGCTGGCGTCGAGACAGTTGAGTTTGCGTTAGGCCCGCAACGCTCAGAACGACACTCTGCGAAACTCGCGATGATCTTCACGTCCTGTGGCGGCTCGCGGCCATATCGAGACCTCCACAGCATAGACGCGCTGATCGGCATCGCGAAAGCAGAGGCTATCAAGGTGATACGCCACATCGATCGCGCGGCCTGAACAGGAAGAAGGATTGGATGAACATCAAGGAGATGACGCGACAGGATTGCGTCGCCCTTTTGAAGGCGCAACGCCTTGGTCGCCTGGCCTGCGTGCGTGACCATAAACCCTATGTGGTGCCGGTCCATTTCGCCTTCGGCGAGAGTTCCATTTTCAGTTTCTCGCTTCCCGGCCGGAAAGTCGACTGGATGCGGACCAACCCCCATGTCTGCCTTCAGGTCGACGATGTCGGGGGTGTCGATGGCTGGAGGAGCGTCGTGGTGGAAGGCGTGTTCGAGGAATTGCCCAAAGCGCCTGATCCGGATGCCGGCTTGACGAGCGCCGAAAGGATGACCACTCCCGTCGATGGCGACCGCCAGCTTGCCTGGTCGCTTCTTGCCACGCATGCGAATTGGTGGGAGCCGGGAGCACTGAAGCCCGGCGATGCCCTGGCGCCCTCGGGCAGCCATCTCTTTTATCAGATCAGGATCGAGGCGCTGTCGGGAAGGCAGGCCTCGTGGTAACGGTTCTTACGCCGCGCGCGGCACCCGTGAGGTGAACGTTGCCCGGGTGACCGAGACGCTGGTGCCGTCGTTGTCGCCGATGACTTCCACCTTGGCCTCGAGCTGTTTCACCAGCGCCTCCACGATGGCTGTTCCAAGGCCGGTGGCCGGGACGTCGTTAGCGATCTTGCCGACGCCATTGTCCGAAACCGTCAGTTTCCAGTCACTGCCGGCGGTCTCGTAGCTCACCTGGATCCGAGCGCCGTCCTTTTCCTTGGGGAAGGCATATTTGATGGCGTTGAGCACCAGTTCGGTGACGATCAGTCCGAGGCTGACTGCCTTTTGCGAGTCCATCCTGCCGCCTTCGGTCGTTACGGTGACTTCGATCGGCTGGGCCTCGCCAACCATCGAAGTGGCGAGGCTTCCGCACAGCTTCGAAAGGTAGGAGCCAACATCGATCTCGTCGACGCCGACCGAGGTGTGGAGATGGCGCTGCACCTCGGCCACGGACAGCACGCGCTGATGGGCGTCCTTGAGGTGTTGGCGTGTCTCCTCCGACGTGACAGAGCGCGCCTTCAGCAACAGGATGCTGGCGATGATCTGCAGGCTGTTGGCAACCCGGTGCTCCATTTCGCGCAGCAGCATGTCCTTCTGCCGGAGCAGATCCTCGGTGCGGCGCAGCAGCTCTTCCTTTTCGCGCTCGATGACACGGCGGGCGGTGATGTCATTGAAGGCAAGAAGGATGGTGACGGCCGGACTGTGGTCGTAAAGCACCTTGCGGGCGTTAAGCAGCATGGTGCGGCGGCCGATCCGCGGGAAATCATGCTCGACCTCGAAACCGTCCATGGCGGTCTTCTCGGGAATGATCGTCTCCAGAAGCACGCGAAGCGCGGGAATGTCCCACTGACCGTCGCCAAGGGCGTAGAGCAGCGTACCTTGCGTCTGTGCGGGGTCGACCTCGAATGTCTTGTAGAAGGAGCGGCTGGCGGCCAGCACACGAAACCGCTCGTCAAGCACCAGGAATGGCTCGGTGATCGTGTTGACGATCGCCTGCGCCAGCGTTTGCGCATCCTCGATATTCGCAATGGGTTGAAACATGGGCAAAAGCCAGACGAGCGGCGTCCTGCCGCTCCAAGGATTGAAGCTACACCTTTGCAGGACCGTTGTCGCGAATTGAATCCGCCAGCGGCTGCGTCGCGGGCGTATCGCCGAAAGGAAAAGACGGGCACTGGGCCCGCCTTATCCAAATGGTCAATCGGGCCTGCGCCCAATCGCGGTGCGTCAGTTCGCGCCGCCGAGTTGCTTGGTCATCTTGCAGAAATTGTCGTGCGACTTGCCGATGACACTGTCGCCGCAATCCTTCGTCATCGAGGTGCGGTCTTCGTCCTTCATAGCCATCCAGGCTGCCTTGAACTCCTTCTCGGACTTCATGGTTTTCATGCCGGAGTCTGTGTAGAAGGGCGCCATCTTTGCCGGATCGTCCAGCGCGGAGGTGTGGGTGGCGGCGAGCGCCGAGCCGGTCATCATTGCAAGCGCCATCGCGCCCATGGTCAGCATCTTGAAGTTCATCTGGAAATTCCTCTCTATCGAGGTCATTGGAATAAACGACCTGCAAGTAAACGGTATCGAGAGAAAACAGTTCCTCTCTATCGGTAAATATTAAAACCAGATTTTATTTTACCGAGCCTACAGAGGGGCGTCGCCCCTACTCCATGTCGGGCACGTCGCCGCTAACAAACAGCGTGGTCGGCGGGCCGTAGTCGCCAAGTGTCGGGTCGGCATCGCGGCTCCAGGCGATGACGCCGACATGTTTTGCCGCCAGAGCTCGGGCGGTGCGTATGGCGCGGTCTTCGCTCTGCTGGTCGGCAGGGCCGAAGGCTGGAAACAATTCACCGTCCTCGCCGCGGTCGAATGCGGCCACGACGATCAGCTTAGGATTCTTATGCTCTGTTGATTGGGACATGTTGCTCCTTCGACCTGGAACCTACCACACTACCGGGAACAAGGGCGGTCTGTTTGACCTGTCTCGGCATCGCATTGACAGGAGGTTTACAGCCATGTATTGAACAGGACTATACAGGTTCACTGAACAGGTATGCATATGAAGCGGCGCGCGGTTCAATTGTCTCCCGGCACGGGCAAGCCCGAGCAGATCGCGACCGTTCTGGAGCATGAAATCCGCTCCGGCGTGCTCGGCTTCGGCGACCGCCTGCAAAGCGAAAACGAACTCGTCCAGCGCTTCTCCGTCAGCCGCAATACGGTCCGCAAGGGCCTCGAGGAACTGTCCAGCCGCGGGCTGATCACCACCAAGGTCGGCATCGGCTCCTTCGTCACCTTTGACGGCAAGCCGGTCGACGACGCCATCGGTTGGTCGCGGGCGCTGGCCAATGCCGGCGCCAATGCCGAGACGAGGACGCTGCGGCTGGAGGTCATCGAAGACGCCGATCTCGCCGCCTTGCTGGAGATCGAAAGCCCGTTCTTCATCGCCGTCGACCGTGTGCGCACCAATGCCAGCGACGGCCACGCGATTTCCATCGAGCGCAGCCGCCTGCCGCTATCGCCGGAGCTTGAGGATGTGCCGCTGCGCGGCCTGCGCGAAGGCTCGCTGCACCAGACGCTGCGCGATGCCGGCCTCATCCCCGACCATGGCGAGGAATGGGTCGGCATCGAGATGCTCAATGCCGAGGATGCGGCGATCCTGGGCTGCCCGCAAGGCACGCCGTTCCTGCGCGGCCGCAGGCTGACGCGCGCGGCCGATGACCGGCCGATCGAATATGTCACCAGCCTGCTCAATCCGGCGCATTTCGCGCTGCATATGAGGTTCTGAGCGATGGCGGATAACACCATTCTCGATCGTGCCATGGGCGCGCTTGTCGGCGGGGCGCTGGGAGACGCGCTCGGCATGCCGACGCAGCTCCTGTCGCCGGCCCGCATTGCCGAGCTCTACGGTCATGTCGACGATTTCGTAGCGCCCTTCGCCGATCATCCGGTGTCGAAGGGATTGTTGGCCGGCACCATCACCGACGATACGGAACAGGCGCTGCTGCTCGGCCGCATTCTCGTCGAGTCAGGCGACCGTTTCGATCATGCACGCTGGGTCAACGCGCTGCTCGACTGGGAGCGCGAGGTCAAGGCGCGTGGCAGCTACGATCTTTTGGGGCCGTCGACCAAGCGCGCCATCGATGCCATCAACAATGGCGTGCCGGCCGAGGAAGCGGGGCGCAGTGGCGACACCAATGGGGCGGCCATGCGCATCGCGCCGGTCGGCATCATGATGCCGCTGGAGCCGCTCGACGCATTCGTCGCCAAGGTGGCCGAGACCTGCCGCGCCACGCACAACACCTCGATCGCCATAGCGTCGGCCGCAGCGGTTGCGGCCGCCGTCAGCCGCGGTGTTTCCGGCGGCGACTCGCGCGCCGCATCCGACAGTGCCGTCGCGGCGGCGAGGCGAGGGGCGACGCTTGGCCATTGGGTGACCGGCGGCGACATCGCCGCGCGTATCGTCTGGGCGCAGGATCTGGTGCGCGGCAAGGTGGCGGGGGATGCAATCCGGCTGATCACCGACCTGGTCGGCACCGGCGTCGCCAGCCAGGAATCGGTTCCGGCCGCCTTCGCCGTGCTGGAAGTCGCCGGCGGCGATCCCTGGCAAGCGGCAGTCATCAGCGCCAATCTCGGCGGCGACACCGACACGATCGGCGCCATCGCGGCCGGCATGGCCGGCGCCTGCACCGGCTTTTCGCGGTTGCCGCAGCAGCATATTGCCCGGCTTGTCGGCATCGACATGTCCGAGGTGCGCGCGCTTGCCGCCGATCTCGTGGCGGCAAGGGTGGCGAAGATCGGCAAGGATGCGGCGGCATGAGTAGGCGCCTCGTCCATATCGGCAGCGCGGTGGTCGACTATGTCTACCGCATCGACGCCTTGCCGGCGCCGGGCACGGAGAAGACGGCATCGAGCTTTGCCCGGGTCGCCGGCGGCGGCTTCAACATGATGGTCGCGGCCAGCCGCACCGGCATGACGGTGGTGTTCGGTGGGCAACTCGGCAGCGGGCCGAACGGCGACTTCCTGCGCTCCGCCTTCGCCGCCGAAGGCATCGAGACGCTGACGCCGCCATCGCCGCATATGGACAGCGGCAATTGCGTCGCCATGATCTCGAGCGATGCCGAGCGCACCTTCGTCTCCTGGCCTGGTGCGGAGAGCATTCTCACCCTCGACATGATGGCGCCGGTATCGGTGGCGCCCGGTGATTGGGCGTTCACCTCGGGCTATACGCTGAGTTATCCCGGCAGCCGCGGCGCGCTCACCGATTGGATCGAGGCGCTGCCTGCGCAAACGCCGTTCGTCTTCGACCCAACGCCGGTCATTTCAGACATTCCGCGTCCCATCCTGTCGCGCGTGCTTTCCCGCACCACATGGCTGAGCTGCAACGCGACGGAGGCGGCCGAGATTGCCGGCCCAGGTGATGTCGAGAGCCTGGCGGCGCGGCTGCTTGCCGACTATTGCCCCCGGGCCGCCGGTGTCGTCATCCGTTCGGCCGCCAAGGGCTGCCATGTCAGGCTGGCCAACGGCACGGCGCAGACCATTGCCGGCTTCAAGGTCACGGCGGTCGACACCAACGGCGCCGGCGACAGCCATATCGGCGCTTTCGTCAGTGCGCTGGCGCGTGGTGTGCCGCCCTTCCAGGCGGCGCGCTACGCCAATGCGGCAGCCGCCATTTCGGTGACACGCCATGGCGGCTCATCGGCGCCGACCGATGAGGAAATCCAGACTTTCCTGAGCCAGGCCGCCGCGACCGGCGCGCCGGGCCAGAACCAGAAGGCCCATCAGACAGCCTGACAAGCCCCGCTAAGCGGGCAAACAAAGAGAGGAACCAACATGCGCATGCCAAGACTGACTGCTCTCTTGACGGCGACCGCCGTCTTCACCACCGCACTCACGCTGGCCGCCAGTGCCGCCGAAGTGCATGTGCTCAACTGGAAAGGCTACGGCGCCGACGAACCCTGGGCGGTCGCCGCCTTCGAGAAGGCGACCGGCAACAAGGTCGTCAACGACTTCTTCAACTCCGAACAGGAAATGCTGACCAAGATCCGGACCAATCCCGGCCTCTACGATGTGGTCATGATCAACGCCGCCTTCAACGACCAGGCGATGGCGGAAAAGCTGATCCAGCCGATCGATACCTCGAAACTGCCGAACTATGCCGACATCAGCAAGGACAAGGCCGGTTCGCCGATGCTCGACCATGACGGCAAGGTCTATGGCGTGCCATGGGTGTGGGGCCTGACGGCGCTCGCCATCAATGAAAAATCCTTCGACAAGCCGCCGACGTCGATCGCCGAAATGTGGGATCCCAAGCACAAGGGCCGCGTCGTCATTCGCGACGACGCCGTCGAGGCGGTGCAGTTCGGCGCTATCGCCACCGGCCAGAACATCAACGACATCAAGGATATGGATGCGGTCAAGACGAAGCTCACCTCGCTGATGCCGCAGATCAAGACCTTCTGGAGCTCGGAGAACGACTGGAACCAGATGGTCGCCTCCAACCAGATCGACATCGGCACCTATTGGAGCGGCTCGGCCGACCGTGCCAAGACGCACTTCAAGCTGCCGGTTTCGCTGGTCATTCCAAGGGAAGGTGCTGTCGCCTGGCTGGATGCCTTCTCCATTCCGGTCGGCTCCAAGAATGTCGAAGGCGCGCAGGCCTTCATCAACTGGATGATCGACCCGAAATTCTATGTCGAATGGGTCACCAAGGTCGGCGCCCCTGTCTCGGCCAACACCAAGGCAGTGGAAGCACTGCCCGCGGATGCCTTCAACCGCAAGGTGATGGGCGATCCAGAGGTCGCCAAGCGCATCCAGTTCCAGGCGCCGATCACCGATGCCCAGCGCGAGGCCTATCTGGCGCTCTGGCAGCAGCTCAAGGTCGACGTGAAATAAAACGCACGTCCGGACCAGCCGACGGCTCGCGCCGGCTGGTGCTTTCAATCCTGGGGAGGAGGGTGGCATGGCAGCACAAAGCGCGACCGCATCGCGCAGCGGGTTGAGATCGGCTCTGCCGCTGCTGGCGCCGGCCTATCTCTGGCTGACGGTGGCGATCTTCCTGCCGCTGTCGGCCATGGTTTTCTTCTCCTTCATGACCGACCTGCCGCTGTCGGGAAAGCCCTGGGCCTTCACGCTTGGCAATTATGCCGCCTTCTTCTCGCAGAGCCTTTATCTCACGCTGCTGCTCGCCTCGCTGCGCCTCGGCCTCGAAGTGACCCTGTGGTGCATCGTCATCGGCTATCCCGCCGCTTACGTGCTGGCCAAGGTGCTGAAGGGGCGCAGTCGTGAAGCGATCTTCCTGCTCGTCATCCTGCCGTTCTGGTCGAACGGGCTGGTGCGCATCTTCTCCTGGGCGATGGTTTTGCGCGAAGGTGGCATCCTCGATACGACGCTCAATGCCGTGCTGCCGTTCAAGATCAACATCGATCTGATGTATTCCTATCCGGCCGTCATCATCGGGCTGGTGCACTCCTACGTGCCCTACATGGTGCTGACCTGTTATCTCACCTTGCAGGCGATCGACGACTCGCTGATCGAGGCCGGGCGCTCGCTCGGCGCCTCGCGGCTGCAGGTGCTGAAACGGGTGATCATCCCGCTGTCGATGCCGGGACTGGTGGCCGGTGCCGCGCTCATCTTTGTCCCCGTCGTGGGCTCGTTCATGGAGCCGCGCATCCTCGGCGGCCGCACCGGTACTTTCTACGGCACGGTCATCGAGGACCAGTTCGTCGCCGTCTTCAATTGGCCACTGGGAGCGGCACTGTCCTTCATCCTGCTCGCCGTCGTGCTGGTCATTCTGGCGATCGCCTCGCCGGTGCTGCGGAGGGCTGCGTGATGGCGACCACCCGAATCCTCGAAGGACTTGGCCGCCTCTACATCTTCCTGCTGCTCGCCTTCCTCTATCTGCCCATCATCATCATGGCGCTGATGTCGTTCAACGTCTCACCCTTCTACCAATTGCCGTTCGAGTGGACGACCGAATGGTACGCCTCGCTGTGGCAGAACGACCAGCTGATCGCGGCCACCTGGAACAGCCTCGAGATCGCAATCATCACCACGCTGATCAGCGTGGTGCTCGGCTCGGCGGCGTCGCTGGCGCTCTACCGCTACGAATTTCGCGGCAAGAAGGTGCTGCAGGCGCTGCTGTTTCCGCCGATCGCCATTCCGTGGCTGATCACCGGCACGGCGATGCTGATCTTCTTCTTCGGCGTCGGCATCGGGCGCGGCCTGTTCGCCATCCTGCTCGGCCATGTCGCCTTGGCGCTGCCCTATGTCATCGTCGTCGTCTCGGCGCGGCTGCAGACTTTCGCGCCGGAACTGGAAGAGGCGGCGCGCTCGCTCGGGCGCCAATCAATGGCAGGTGACAATGCGCGTCACGCTGCCCTGGATCATGCCGGGCGTCATCGCCGGCGGTCTGTTTGCCTTTGCGGTGTCGTTCGACCAGTTCGTCGTCTCCTACTTCCTGTCGACGCCCGGCCAGACGACGCTGCCGGTCGAGATCTACGCCGCGATCCGCAAGGGGTTCACGCCCGAGATCAATGCGGTGTCGACCATCATCATTGTCGTGTCGATGGCGCTGATGCTGCTCACGGCGCGCTTCTTCAAATTCGGCGGAGAGAAATAATGGCCGGCGTGCAGGTAGCAAACGTCTCGCGCAGCTTTGGCGCGCACAAGGCGCTGGACGATGTCTCCATCGATTTCGCCGATGGCGGCTTCTATGCGCTGCTCGGACCGTCGGGCAGCGGCAAGACCACTTTGCTCAGGCAGATCGCGGGCTTCGATTTTCCGGACAGTGGTCGCATTTCCATCGGCGGCGAGAGCGTCGAGCGGGTGCCGGTCGAGAAGCGGCGTATCGGCATGGTGTTCCAGAACTACGCACTGTTTCCCAATATGAGCGTCGCCGACAATGTCGCCTTCGGCCTTTCGGTGCGCGGCGAGGCCAAGGCGGTGATTGCAGCGGAAGTGCAGCGCGCGCTCGACCTGGTGCAATTGGGCAAGCTCGGCGGCCGGCGTCCGCACCAGCTCTCCGGCGGCCAGCGGCAGCGCGTGGCGCTGGCGCGCGCCATCGTCACCAAGCCGCGCGTGCTGTTGCTCGACGAGCCGCTCGGCGCGCTCGACAAGGCGCTGCGCGTCGACATGCAGATCGAGTTGAAGCGCATCCAGCGCGAGATCGGCATCACGACCATCTTCGTCACCCATGACCAGGAAGAAGCGCTGACGATGAGCGACCGCATCGGCATCCTGCGCGACGGCAGGCTTGTGCAGGAAGGGCCGCCGGAGGAAATCTACGACCGGCCGAAAAGCGAATTCGCCGCCACCTTCCTCGGCGACGCCAACATCTTTCGCGGCGATACGACCGGCAACGGCATCCGCCTGCCGGACGGCACGGCGATTGCCGCAGGTGCGGGCGCGACGCTTGCCGCCGGCGCCAAGGCGAGCTGCGCCGTACGGCCCGAGCGCATTCGGATTGCCACCGATGCCGGAGCTTCGGATGGCGATGCCAACACGCTGAAGGGTCAGGTTTCCAAGCGCATCTTCGCCGGCAACAACAGCACCTATTTCGTCGAGCGTGACGGCCAGACGCTGAAGGTCATCGTGCAGAACACCGGCGCCGACCGGCTGGCGGAGGGGCAGGACGTGGTGCTGCGCTGGTCGCCGGAGAGCACGGTGTTGATTGCGGCCAATTAGGCCTAAATGGGGGAGGCGGGCGCCCGTCACCCCCCTCTAGCCTGCCGGCCATCTCCCCCGCAAGGGGGGAGATCGGCAGCTTTGGCGCTGCTGCTCTTCCGGCAAAGCTGAAAATTTGCGAAAGCAGAGATGACGGCCAATCTCCCCCCTTGCGGGGGAGATGCCCGGCAGGGCAGAGGGGGGTGCTTCCCACCATCCTGTCAGGCATAAGCCCGGAGCATTCCGATGACGCTAGAACTGACCGCACAGGACCAATCCATGCTCGACGGCGAGCAAGGCCCGTCGGCCGCCGCCGCCATGAAAATCCTGGTCGCCTTCTCCAACGCGATCGGCGCGCGCGGCCTGCTCGACATCAGCGGCGCCCATATCGATGGCTGCCTCTATCACGGCAAGGCCGGGCTCGATTTCGTCGAACGGCTGGTCGAGGGCGGCGGGCGGGTGCAGGTGCCGACGACGCTCAATGTCGGCTCGTTCGACCTCATCCATCCCGGCATGGTGAAGATGCCGGCGTCGGAAGAGGTGCCGGCGCGGCGGCTGATGAAGGCGCATCTGGAGCTTGGCTGCCAGGCGACCTTCACTTGCGCGCCCTACCAGACGCGGTTCCGGCCTGAATTCGGCCAACAGGTCGCCTGGGGCGAATCCAACGCCATCGTCTTTGCCAATTCGGTGATCGGCGCGCGCACCAACCGCTATGGCGACTTCATCGATCTGTGCTGCGCCATGACCGGGCGCGCGCCGGCCTGGGGCCTGCATCTGAGCGAAAACCGGCGTGGCCGCATCCTGTTCGAACTGGACATCGGCGAGGCCGAACCAAACGACAGCCTGTTCGTCGGCGTCGGGCTGATCATCGGACAAGCCAGTGGCGACCGCATTCCGGTCATATCAGGCCTGCCGCAGCCGCGCGACGAGGATCAGCTGAAGGCGCTTGGCGCGGCGGCCGCGACGACCGGTGCCGTGGCACTGTTCCATGCGGTCGGCATCACACCGGAGGCCAACACACCAGACGAAGCGTTTCATGGCCACGCGCCGGATGAGACGATCCGCATCACCCCAGCAGACATCGATCATGCGCTGTCCAGATTGTCCGGAGTGGCCGACGGGGCGCCGCTCGCCGCCGTCTCGCTGGGCACGCCGCATTTCTCGCACGAGGAATGGACGCGCCTGTTGCCGATGCTGCGCGAGGCAGCGCCGGGCAGGGGCATCCCGATCTATGTCAACACCGGTCGCGCGACGCTGACGCGGCTGCAGGAGGAGGGCGCGCTGACCGGCATGGAGGCGTTCGGCCTGATCCCGGTCGCCGACACCTGCACCTATGTCACCTCCATCATCGAGCGGCTCGACGGCGTGGTGATGACCAATTCCGGCAAGTGGGCGCATTACGCGCCGGGCAATATCGGCGTGACGGTCGCCTTCGCCGAGATGGCGGATTGCATCCGCTCCGCCGCTGCCGGACATGTCGTGCGAGGTGCCTCATGACGCAACCCGTTGCAAAGGACGCCGTCGATCGGCTGGGCACTTTTCAACTCGCCGGTGAGGCCGATGGCCCGGCTTTGGTGTTCTCGCAGCCGCTCAGTTTCTGGGGCGGCATCGATGCCGAGACGGGGGAAATCATCGACCATTCGCATCCTGGGCTGGGCCAGAATGTCGCCGGCAGGATCCTGGTCATGCCAAGCGGGCGAGGCTCATCCTCCTCGTCCTCTGTCCTGGCCGAAGCGATCCGCCGGGGCACCGCGCCGGCCGGCATTCTTTTGGAGCGGCCGGACCCGATCCTGGCGGTGGGCGCCATCGTCGCCGAGTTTCTCTACGACATCCATATGCCGCTGGTGATCTGCGACATTGCAGGGATTGCTTCCGGCGACCGGATCGCCGTCCGTGTCGGTGAGCAGGGCGAGGCGGTCATCCATAAAGCCCAATAAACGCTGCCCCCGGTGATTGGTGTCGCTGATGGGAAATGATGGTGCCGGCCTTGGCTGACCGGCAAGCCCTGGCGCTATATGCTGTCCTCCAGGGAGGAATGGATGGCAGGCGCGGATTTCGAACCGGATGTGAAGGTTCGCAGCAGGGAATACCGGATCGGCTGCGTCGGTGCGGGCATGATCATGGCCGAATGCCATCTGGCCGCCTATGCGCAAGCAGGCTTCCCGGTGGTGGCGATCGCCTCGCGGACGAAGGCCAGCGCCGAGAAGGTGGCCAGGCGCTGGGATATTCCGATCGTTCACGATACGCCCGAGCGATTGATCGAGGATTCCAGGGTCGAGATCGTCGACCTTGCCTTTCCGCCCGACCAGCAGCCGGCTCTCATCCGTCACGCGCTGAAGCAGCCGCACGTCAAGGCGATCCTGGCGCAGAAGCCGCTGGCACTGTCGGTGGCGGAGGCCGTCGAGCTGCGCGACGAGGCCGCCAAGTCAGGCAAGATCCTCTCGGTCAACCAGAACATGCGCTACGACCAGTCGATGCGCGTCCTGAAGCAGATCATCGACAGCGGTGCGCTGGGCGACATCGTCTTCGCGCAGATCGATATGCATGCGATCCCGCACTGGCAGGCTTTCCTTGCCGATTACGATCGGCTGACGCTTGCCAATATGAGCGTGCATCATCTCGATGTGCTGCGCTTCCTGTTCGGCGATCCCCACGAAATCACGACGCTGACGCGCAAGGATCCGCGCACGACTTTCGACCATTCGGACGGCATCACGGTGTCGACGCTGCGCTTCCCCTCCGGGGTGCTCGCCGTTTCGCTGGAAGATGTCTGGTCCGGTCCGCGCGAGCAGGGCTATCGCGACGACCAGCACATCAACTGGCGTGTCGACGGCACCAAGGGTGTCGCCAAGGGCACGATCGGCTGGCCGACGGGCGTCGCTTCGACGCTGACCTATGCCTCGACGCAGACGACAGGCGGCGAGTGGGTGACGCCGAGCTGGGACACGATGTGGTTTCCGCACGCCTTCATCGGCGTGATGGAGCAGCTGCAATATGCGGTGAAGACAGGCACGCCGCCGGCCCTCTCCGTCGCCGACAACGTCAAGACCATGGCGCTGGTCGAGGCCGGCTACCGCTCGATGGCGGAAGGCCGCACCGTCAGGCTTTCCGAAATCTCGACCAACTGAAATACGCGACCACGCAATAAGCGTGGTGGCTGAATCGCTTACCGGGAGGAGTTCACATCATGATGCAGGCGGGGATCTTCACCGGCTACTTTCCCTACGAACTCGATGAGTCCGCCAAGCGCATCCGCGCACTCGGCTTCAACACCGTACAGCTCGACCTGCATTTCCGGGATATCGATCTCACGGCCGGGCAGATCACCAGGGACAAGGCAAGGACCGTGCGTGATACGTTCCGCGATCACAATCTGCCGGTCTGCTGCATCTCCGGCTACACCAACATCATCCATCCCGACAAAGCCGAGCGCGAGAAACGCGTCGGCTATCTCAAGGAGATCATCCGCAGCGCACGCGAATTCGGTTCGCCCTACGTGATCTCGGAGACCGGGACCTACAACACCGAGTCCGACTGGGTGCATCACCCCAGGAACAAGACCGAGGAAGGTTTCGAGGAATGCCGCAAGGTGATTTCGGATCTTGCCCAGACCGCCTATGACCATGGCGCGGTCTTCCTGCTCGAAACCTACGTCAACAATGTCGTCGGCTCGGTCGAGGAGACGGTGAAGATGTTCGCGCAGGTCGACCATCCCGGCCTTGGCCTCTTGATGGACCCGACCAATTACTTCGAGGCGCACAACATCGATCGCATGGACCAGGTGCTGAACCAGGTGTTCGACACGCTGACCGACAAGATCCGGATCGCGCATGCCAAGGATGTGAAGCGCTCCGGCAGCGACAAGTCGGAAAAGCACGCCGACATCGGCGACCAGGACGCGCATGAGGGACTGACGTTCCGCGGCGTCGGCGAGATCGAATTGCCGGCGCCTGGCCTCGGCTCGCTCAACTATGATCTTTACCTGAGGCGGCTCAGCGAAAAGCACCCGAACATCCCGGTCATCATCGAGCATCTGACCGAGGATGACGTGCCGCGCGCAAAAACATTCCTCGACGGAAAATTCCGCGCCAACGGCCTCTAGGTGCCGCGCGGGAGGTGACGATGACGACGGCCAAGACGAAGCGCGATTACAGCCTGGTCGGCGAAAGCACCCGGGCCGCGATCGAGACCGGCCTGGCCTCGGCCGAGTGGTACCACACCGACGTGCCGCGCAAGGCGATGAAGGAGCTGATGCAGCGCTCGGACGGTCCGGCGATCCGCGACACCATCATCTGGCTCGCCGCCATCCTGGGCTCGGCCGCCGGCATCGTCTGGTTCTGGGGCTCGTGGTGGGTGGTGCCGTTCCTGTTCGTCTATGGCGTGCTCTACGGTTCGTCGAGCGACTCGCGCTGGCACGAATGCGGCCACGGCACGGCCTTCCGCACGCGCTGGATGAACGATCTCGTCTACCACATCGCCTCCTTCATGCTGATGCGCAATCCCGTGCAATGGCGCTGGAGCCACGCCCGCCACCACACCGACACCATTATTGTCGGCCGCGACGCCGAGATCGCGGTCATGCGCCCGCCCGACCTGTTGAAGGCGGCACTGGCCTTCACCGGCATTCTCGATTTCCGCTATTCGCTGCCGACGCTGATGCGCCAGGCCTTCGGCACGCTGTCTGAGGACGAGAAGAGCTATATCCCCGAGATGGAGCAGCACAAAGCCGTCGTCGTCGCCCGCTGGCACATGGCCGTGTATGTTGCGACGATCGCTTTCGCGATCGCGCTGGGGTCATGGATCCCGTTGGTGCTGGTCGGCCTGCCGCGCCTCTACGGCACCTGGCACATGGTGATGACCGGCCTGCTGCAGCATATCGGCCTTGCCGACAATGTCGTCGACCACCGGCTCAACACCCGCACCGTCTACATGAATCCGATCAGCCGGTTCATCTACTGGAACATGAACTACCATGTCGAACATCACATGTTCCCGATGGTGCCGTATCACGCGCTGCCCAGGCTGCATGATCTGATCAAGCACGATCTGCCCGAGCCGAACCCGTCGATGTGGCATGCCTATCGCGAGGTCTGGCCGGTGCTGCTCAGGCAGCTGAAATACGAAGATTATTACCTCAAGCGCGAATTGCCGCCGACGGCGAGGCCCTATCGCGGCGAGTTCCACGAGGTCGATATGTCGGCTGCGGCCGAATAGCGATCGCGAATTTTTTGCAGGAGACCGAGATGGCCGATTGGGTTGAAGCCTGCGCGGTGGACGATGTCGAGGAAGAGGACGTCATCCGCTTCGACCATGGCGGCCGCAGCTTCGCGGTCTACCGCTCACCCGATGACGAGTTCTTCGCCACTGACGGCCATTGCACGCATGAGAAGGCGCATCTGGCCGACGGGCTGGTGATGGACGACATCATCGAATGCCCCAAGCACAATGGCCGCTTCAACTACAAGACAGGTGCCGCCAAGGGCGCGCCGGTCTGCGTCAATCTCGTGACCTATCCGGTCAAGATCGAGGCCGGTAAGGTGATGATCCAGATTTGACGCGCGGCAATCGATCCAGCATCACAAAGGGGACGTTTTAATGAGCCGAAAGAGACCGACCGTCGCCGATCTGCGCGCGATGAAGGGCAAACGGCAGCTGACCATGCTGCGCGTGCTCAACCTGGACGAGGCGCAGGCCGCCGAGCGGGCAGGGGTCGATATCGTCTCGGTACCGCCCGAACTGGTGCTCAACCCTGAGTATCGCGATGCCGCGCCCAGCCTGTTCACCATGCCGGGCGAGAATTTCTTCGAGATCGGCACGGCGGATGATTTCGTGCGCTGGGCCTTCCGGCTCTACAAGGCAAGCGCCGACGCGGTCTATTGCAGTGCCGGCTACGCCACGATCAAACGCATGGCAGACGACGCCATTCCCGTCATCGGCCATGTCGGCCTCATTCCGTCGCGCGCCACCTGGACCGGCGGCTTCAAGGCGGTCGGCAAGACCGCCGACACCGCCCTCCAGGTCTTTGAGGCGGTTAAGCAGTTGGAGGCCGCCGGCGCTGTCGGCGCCGAGATCGAAGTGGTGCCGGTCGAGGTCGCCAAGGCGATCTCGGAGCGCACCTCGCTGATCATGCTGTCGATGGGGGCGGGCACGGGCTGCGACGCACAGTACCTCTTCGCCGACGACATTCTCGGCCAGAACCGGGGCCACATGCCGCGCCACTCCAAGGTCTATCGCAACTTCGCCGCCGAGTATGACCGGCTGCAGGCGGAGCGGGTGGCGGCGTTCTCCGAATATGTCGCCGACGTCAACAGCGGCGCCTATCCCGAGGACAGGCACATCGTGCACATGGACCCGGCCGAGCTCAGCCTGTTCATGAAAAGGGTAGACGCAAGGAGCTGATTATTCGGTTTCTTTGCTGACCGCGGCAGCGCCTTGCCACGCTCCATCGGCGAGCATGGCGTGGAGCACCTCGGCGTCGGTCCCCAGCGGCCGGTCGTCTTTCAGCATCGATACATGCGCGCGCACCGCCGCATAGATCGCGCCAGTGCGCGGCGCCAGCGTCAATCCCTCACGCAGGTCGACGGCCTGGGCGGCGGCCATCAATTCGAAGGCGATCAGCCGCCGCCACAGCGCGATCATTCCGGCGCATTTCGAAACGGCGAGGGGCGACTGGGTCGCGTGGTCCTCGACGCCTTCCGAAACGGGCAGGAAGTCGAGCATCACCGGATTGGCCTTGTGGCGGATGGCAGCCAGGATCGATGTCGCCGTCTTCTGCAGCGGCACAAAACCGGCCGAGGCACCGCCGATCGGCGACAGATATTTGGTCAGGCCGTTGCGGCCTGAACCGGTGAGCTGGATGAAGCGGGCGACGCTCGCGGCGGCGCATTGCGCGATGGCCAGGCCGAGCGTCTCGAAGGCAAGCGAGAGTGCGGCCGTGTGGAAATTGCCGGTCGACATCACCAGTTCGTCGTCGCCGATCACCAGCGGGTTGTCGGCGGCGGCGTTCAGTTCGATCTCGACAGCACTCTTTGCCTGGCCGATCGCCTCGATCAGCGCGCCGTGGATCGACGGCATGCAGCGGATCGACAGGGGATCCTGAATGGTGGTGGGCGCCGGCATCTCGTCGCGGGCGAGAAGGTCGTGCAAGGCCTTCGCCGCCTCCTGCTGTCCGGCAGCCGGCCGCGCCATCTGCAGGCGTGGATCGAGGATGGTGCGGTTGGCGCCAAAACCTTCCATGGTCAGCGCGCCGGCCTGCTGCTGCTGGGCGAGCGCCGACAGCGCATCCGTGATCGCGAGGGCGCCGCTGCCGGCGGAGACCGCCGAGGCGTTGATCAGCGACAGTCCGTCCTTGGGAGCCAGGCTGATCGGCGCGAGGCGGGCCATCATCAGCGCCTTGGTCGCCGGCATGCGCCGGCCCTGATAGTCGGCTTCGCCTTCGCCGATCAGCAGGCGGGCAAGCGCGGTCATCAGCACGAGGTCGCCGGCGCCGATCGAGCCGAGCGACGGCATCACCGGATGGACGCCGGCATTGAGCGCGTCGACCAGAGCGACGAAGACCATGGGCGACAGGCCGGAGCCGCCGGCCGACAGCATCGAGGCGCGGGCGACCATCGTGGCCCGCACGGCCTCGACCGGTAGAGTTTCGCCGACCGCGCCGCTGCGGCCCTGCAGCAACTGGCGCTGGAAGGCGCTGGCGTCGCCTTCGACGGAGGTGCCAAGATTGGCGCCAAGCCCGGTGTTCAGGCCGTAGATCTGCTGGCCTGAGGCGGCGGCCTGGTCGAGCACTTTTCGCGCCTTGTCCAGCTTGCCGATGACATCGGGTCCGATCTCCACCTTGCGCGCCTGGCGGGCGACGGTGGCGACATCACCGACACTGACGCCGGCTCCGGCTAGGACGAGCGCGCTCATGCGAAACGCAGCCTCTGGCCGATGCCTTTTTCTCCTGCCTTGGCGAGCATCGCCTTGCCCAGCGCAATGTCGGAGAGCGACAGGCCGCGATGCCAGAACAGGATGGTCTCGTCGTCGCTCTGCCTGCCTGGCTTGAGGCCGGCGGCGATCTGGCCGAGCTCGGCATGCAGCGTCTTTTCGCTGAGCCGTCCGGTCTCGACATGGGCGCGCAGCGAGCCGAACTTGCCGCCCTTGCATTGGCCCCAGTCGTCGACGACCATCTTCTGCATGATGTCGGTCAGCGACAGCTCCACCGCGCTCATCGTGCCATAGGGCACGACCAGCGCGCCGGGCTTGATCCATTCGGTCTTGAGCAGCGGCTGCGGCTCCGGCAGCCGTGAGGCCTCGACGACGATGTCGGCGCCTTCGACGCAGCTTTTCCAGTCGGCTACGGCCGTGACTGTCTTGCCGAGATCGGCGGAGAGTTTTGCGGCAAAACCGTCGCGGCTTTCCGGTCGGCGCGAATGGACGCGGATCTCGTCGAAATCGAAGAGATGGTCGAGCAGCCGCACATTCCAATAGGCAGTGCCGCGCGCGCCGATATGGGCGAGCACCTTCGAATTCTTGCGCGCCAGATGCTTGGCGCCGATCGCGGTGAGCGCACCAGTGCGCATGTCTGTGATGACGGTGGCGTCGAGAATGGCGCGCGGCGTGCCGGTGCGCGGATCGAACAGATTGAGGATGCCGAATTCCGAGGGCAGGCCGTGCAGATAGTTGTCGACATAGTCGCCGACGATTTTCACGCCCGCCGTGTCGAGCGGCGCCACATACCCGCGCAAGACGTTGAAATGGCCGTGGAAGGATGGATCCGGTTCAAGATGGACGCGCGGCTCGATCACTGTCTGGCCCTTGCCCTGGGCGACCAAGCCCGCCTCGACGGCGGCGATGATTTCGCCATCGGTCATGGCGAGCGCTTCGATGTCGAGGGCATTGAGATAGTCGATATAGATCGGCTTCATTTTATGCGCGCACTTTCCTCGATCACCCCGTTCATCCCATAGCAGGCCGCGGCGCGACACGAAAGTTTGTTGCGCTGTGTCTGGACGCTGCCGGCTAAATGCTGTTCAAACCGGATCGACATGACTGCCATTCCCGAGACTGAAGCCTTACCCGAAACGGCCACAAATGCGCGGCGCGTGGCGCTGATCGTCGCAATCGCTTTCTTCATGCAGCTGCTGGATTCGACGATCATCTCGACCTCGCTGCCGCAGATGGGGGAATCCTTCCGTGTGCCGGCCGTGGCAATGAGCATCGGCATCACGGTCTACATGCTGACCATGGCGGTGTTCGTGCCGCTGTCGGGCTGGCTCGCCGACCGTTTCGGTGCGCGCAACATCTTTCTCGCGGCGATCGCGCTGTTCACGCTGGCCTCACTTGCCTGTGGCTTTTCGGGAAATCTGACCCAATTTGTCGTCGCTCGCGCCGTGCAGGGGCTGGGCAGCGCGCTGATGACGCCGGTGGGCCGCATTCTCGTCCTGCGCAATGCGTCGAAATCCGAGTTGCTCAACGCCACCGCGCTGATCACCTGGCCGGCGCTGTTCGCGCCGGTGGTCGGTCCGGTGCTTGGCGGCTTCATCACCACCGCTCTGTCCTGGCACTGGAATTTCTTCATCAACATCCCGCTTGGGCTGGTTGGGCTGGCACTGGTTGCCCGCTTCATCCCGAGCGATCGCGAGGCAGATCCCAAGCCGCTCGACTGGCTCGGGTTTTTCCTGACCTCGCTCGGGCTCGCCTGCCTGCTGTACGGCCTCGAGCGCATCGCGCACCCGGAAGATGGCATGCTGCCGACATTGGCGCTGATCGCGGCGGGCATCGTCATCGGCTGGCTGGCGGTGCGGCATCTGCGGCGCGCTCCGCATCCGCTGCTCGACCTCTCCTCGTTCAAGGTGCTGACCTTCGCCATCTCGACGCTCGCCGCCGGCACCATATTCCGGGTGGCGATCAACGCCACGCCCTTCCTGCTGCCGCTTTTGTTCCAGCTCGGCTTCGGCCTCTCGCCCGTCGATGCCGGCTTGATGATCCTGGCCTATTTCCTTGGCAATCTCGGCATGAAGACGGTGACGACGCCAACGCTGCGGCGTTTCGGTTTCCGTTCTGTGATGGTGGTCAACGGCATCATCGCCTCGGCCTCGATCATGGCTTGCGGGGTGATCTCGCCGCAGACGCCGCAGGCACTGGTGGTGGCGCTGATGCTGATCGCCGGCCTGTCGCGCTCGATGCAGTTCACCGCGCTCAACACGCTGGCCTTCGCCGATATCGAAGCCGCGCAGCGCAGCTCGGCGGCGACGTTGTCCTCGATGCTGCAGCAGGTGGCGATGCTGTTCGGCGTCGCCGTGGCGGCGGCGATTCTCAATTTGTCGCAGATCGCAAGGGCGCAGCCGGCGCTCGACCTCGTCGATTTTCGAATAGCCTTTTTCGTGATCGGCGCCATCGGGCTGGTCGCGGCGCTGCGTTTTCTCGTCCTGCCGCTCGGCGCCGGCGCCGAGGTTTCCGGCCACGCGCCGAGGAATTGAGAATCGGATTTTCTCGCCTGAAGCGGAGATAAATTCCGCCTCATCCTTTCGCCTTGATGCCGCACTTTCGCGAATGGCTGCGATGGCGCAATCGATTGCCAAAAATGCAGGATTTTCCGGGCATTGCACCAGTTTTGGCAATCGATGCGTCCACTCGGCGAATATCGGTATATGGCCACGTTCTGAACGCGGATTCATTTGACGAACCGGCGCAGAGCCGATTAGCTTTTGCTTTCGGGATGGCAGCGCTGCCATCGGGGCAAATGCAGACATGAATGCGATCGGCTGGCTAAATCTCAGGAGCCTGAATCAGGAAGGCATTGTCTTTGCCATCGCGGTGGTGCTGTTCGTTGCCGCTGCCATCGGCCTGCCAGGCTTCATCGACCCCAACAACCTCGTCGCTATCGTCAGATCCGTGTCGGTGCTGGGCATTCTGGCGCTCGGTATGGCGGTCGTCATCATCGGCCGCGGCATCGACCTGTCGGCCGTGGCGATCATGGCGATGTCGGTCGCCTGGTATCTGCAACTGCTCAACACCGGCACCTCGGACGGGCTGGCCTTCGCCTATGTGGTGGCCGGCGTGCTCGCCATCGGCCTGCTCAACGGCGTTCTCGTCGCCTATGCCGACGTGCCGGCGATCTTCGTGACGCTGGCAACCGGCTCCTTCGTCTTCGGCTATGTGCGCTCGCAACTGATCACGCAGGACGCGGTTCCGGTGCCGCAGGGCCATTGGGTCGAACTGCTCGGCGGCCTGCGCTTTCTCGATATCCCGATCGAGGTGTTCGTTTTCGCCGGGCTGGCTTTCCTGTTCTTCCTGTTCCTGCGCTACACCAAATGGGGCCGCTACATCTATTTCGCCGGCGACAATCCGGTCGCCGCCCGCAACATCGGCATTCCGGTGCGGCCGATGCTGGTGCTGCGCTACGTGCTCTCCGCTTTCGTGGCGCTGATCGCCGGCCTGCTGACGGCGTCCAGCCTGCATTCGATCAACACGCGCGTCGTCAATTCGACGCTGCTCTACGACATCGTGCTGGTGGCGGTGATCGGCGGCATCGGCCTGTCCGGCGGGCGAGGCGGGGTGCGCAATGTGCTGGTGGGGGCGGCGCTGATTGGCATCCTGCTCAATGCCATGACCATCATCGACATTCCGCTGCTCTACCAGAACCTGATCAAGGCGGCGATCCTGCTCGGGGCCATCATCGTCGACGGCATCATCAATCCGCGCGACGAGCAGACCGCGCAACAGGGCGACATTTAGAGCAGATGGGCTAGCCCATCTTGCTCGGGGTACCCGGCGCGATCGCGACGATCGGCCGGCAATGAAAACCGAACCAGAGGATGTGACATGAGACTGATCAAGACATTTATGGCCGCAGCAACGGCGCTCGCCGTTACTGCCTTCGTGGCGCCGACCTTCGCCGCCGACGATCCGGGCCCGGCGGCCTACGCACAGGCGCTCAAGGGCAAGCGGGTCATGCTGGTGCCGCTGGCGATGGGCTTCGACCTGGCGCAAGGCTGGGCGCACTATCTGAAAAAGGAGGTCGAGGCCTGGGGCGGCACCTTCGAGACGCGCGATCCGAACTGGGTGGTCGACGCCGGCGCGCAGGCGATCACCGATGCCATCTCGTCCGATACCAGGCCCGACGTGCTGATAATCCACGCCCCGGACCTCAACTCCTATTCCAAGCTGATGAAGAAGGCGCAGGCCGCCGGCACCTATGTGCTTCTGGTCGACAACCCCGCCAACTTCCCGGCCGACGCCTTTGTCGGCAGCGACTGGGACCGACTGGGCCAACTCGAGGCCGAAGCAGCGATCAAGGGCTGCGGCGAGAATTCTTCCAAGAAGATCGGCCTTGTGCAGGGTGATCAGGCGAACTCCTCCAGCCTCTACCAGTATGCCGGCATCATGAAGGTGCTGGACAAGCATCCCGACTTCAAGGTGGTCGCCAAGCCCGACTCCAACTGGGACGCGACGACCTCCCGCAACGTGACGACCACGATGCTGCAGCAGAACCCGGACATCTGCTCGATCATCGATTTCTGGGACGGTGACGCCACCGGCGCATCCGCCGCGATCCGCGACGCCAAGCTCGACGGCAAGGTGTTCCTGGTCACCACCGGCGGCGGTGAAAAAGCCGCCGATTGCGACAAGCTTCAGGACGGCACCTATGGCGCCGTGGTGATGACCGAGCTTGCCCGCCAGTCGGGCGACATGAACGCCATCATCAAATTCCTCCTGCAGAGCGGCCAGCCGGCCGGAACCTCGCACACCTATATCTACACGCTGGAGAAGGCGACGACCAAGGCCGACCTCAAACCCGACAGCTGTTGGGATCTGAAGGCGCTACAGGCAGAAGCGGCGGCGAAATAAGCTACGCGGTCGAATAGACTCCACGAGGTGGCCGGATCAGTTCGGCCACCTCTTTCTCATAAGCCACGGCAGCCAATGTCCTTTCGCGAACGCCTCCAATCCTGGCGCTACAATCTCGTGCCCGACCATCTGGTCGGCGAGATCCTGACCAAACGCTGGACCGACAACGCCATTCCGTTCCTGGCACTGGTGGTGACATTGGCGAGTTTCGGCTCGATCATTCCCGGCTTCTTCAAGCTGAACGCGCTGCAGGAATCGACCCGCCAACTCGGCGAATTCTCCATGGTCGTCACCGGCATGACGGTGGTGATGCTGGGCGGCGGCATCGATCTGTCGGTCGGCTCGATCTTCGCGCTGTCGTGCTTCTCCGCCGTCTATGTCTTCTTCATCCTCGAACAGTCGATCTGGCTGGCGATGGCCGCCTCGCTCGCCACCGGGCTGATCTTCGGCGCCATCAACGGCTACCTCGTCGGCTACCTCAGGCTGCGCGCCTTTCTCACCACGCTGGTCACCTTCATCTTCGGCCGGGCACTGTTCGACATCCTTGTCACCACCTATGCCGCCGACGTGCAGCTTTCGACGGCCACCTCGGATGTGCTCGACTTCATCGGCGACAGCACCTTTTGGGGCCTGTCGGTCTCGGTGTGGCTGGCCATCATCCTCGCCATCGTCACCCATATCGCACTGACGCGGTCGCGGCCCGGCTGGCATGTGCTGGCGGTCGGTGGCTCCAGGCGCTCGGCGCACAATGCCGGCATCCGCGTGCGCCGCACCGTGTTCATGACCTATGTCTTTTCCGGCTTCTGCGCATCGATCGGCGGTTTTCTCATCGCCTGCCGCCTGAGCGGGGCAGGGCCGGGCACCGGCCTCAACCTCGAGATCATGGCGCTCACTGCGGCGGTGGTCGGCGGCGTCAGCCTGGGCGGTGGGCGCGGCTCGGTGATCAAGGGGCTGATGGGCGCCATCATCGTCCTGACCATGACCAACGGGCTGATCCGGCTGGGCTACGGCACCGGCACCAACCAGATGGTGCTCGGCATCATGCTGGCGGCGGCGGTGACCATCGACATCCGCTGGCTGAAGAACCGCCACAAGGTGCTGAATGAAGTCTATGTCGCGCCGGTTTATCTCAAGATGGGCGAGACACAGTCGGCAGTGCCGGGCTCCGGCACGCCTTACGAACTCGACAACCGGCTGTCGGCGGCCGACCATATCGGGCTTGGCGAACTGGAAGGGCCGGAGGACGTCATCCTCGACCGCGACGACCATCTCTATTGCGGCACCCGCCATGGCGAGATCGTCCGCTTCTTCGCGCCCGACTATGTGAAGTCGGAAGTGTTCGCCCATATTGGCGGCTTCCCGCTGGGCCTGGCCTTTGACAAGACAGGCAATCTGATCAGCTGCGTCGGCGCCATGGGGCTCTATTCCGTCTCGCCGCAGCGGGAAGTAAAACGCCTGTCGGCCGAGACCGCGCGCTCCTGGACCTCGATCGTCGACGATGCCCGGCTGCGCGATCCCAACGATTGCGACATCGCGCCGGACGGCCGCATCTATTTCACCGACTCGACCAAGCGCTACGACGCGCATGACTGGGCGCTGGATTCGATCGAAAACCGCGCCACCGGCCGGCTGCTGGTCTATGACCCCAGGGACGGCTCGACCAAGACGCTCCTCGACGGCTACCGCTACACCAACGGCGTGTGCATGGCGCATGACGGCAAATCGCTGTTCTTCGCCGAAAGCTGGGCCTGCCGCGTGCATCGCTACTGGCTGGAAGGGCCGAAGGCCGGCACCGCCGAATGCGTCATCCGCGACATGCCGGGCTATCCCGACAACATCAACCGGGCCTCGGACGGCAATTACTGGATGGCGTGGCTGGGCATGCGCACGCCGAGCTTTGATCTCTCGCTGCGCCATCCCGACATGCGCAAGCGCATGACGCGCCGGCTGCCGCAGGATGAGTGGCTGTTCCCCAACATCAACACCGGCGGCGTGGTGAAGTTTACGGAGAAGGGCGGCATTGTCGAGGCGCTGGGCGACCTCTCCGGCGACGCGCATCCGATGGTCACCTCGATGCGCGAGCATAGGGGATATCTCTTCGTCGGCGGCATCCTCAACAACCGCGTCGGCCGCTACAAGATATCAGGCGCCGACCCGAACTGGACCAGCCCCGCTTCCTATTGGGGAGCTAAGCCATGATCCTCGATCCGATCCTGGACATCTTTCGCGGCAAGGCGGTCACCATCCCACCAATGGATGGCGCTTTCCGGCCCAACACGCGGCTGGACGAGGCGCCGGCATTTGCTGAGCTGAGCGAGCCCGACAATCTGCTGGTCTCGGGTGATCGGCTGCTCGCCTCCAGCGGCAACGCCGTCTATTCGCTTGCAGCCGGAGCCGAGCCCAAGGTGATCGACACCTTTCCGTCGCCCATCACGGCGCTGGCGCTGTCGCCATCGGGCGACCTGACGGTAGCGCTCGAAAGCGGCAAGCTGCTGATATCAGGCATGGACGTTTTGCTGCCGGCGGATCTCAGCTGCATAACCGCGCTCGCTTATGTCGAGGACGGCACGTTGTGGCTGGCCAATGGTTCGGCCGAACATGCGCCCTCGCAATGGGCCGCCGATCTGATGAAGAAGGGTGCGTCCGGTTCGCTTTGGAAGCGGGACGCCACGGGCGGCGCGTTCCGCAAGGTGGCCGGCGATCTCGCTTTCCCCTATGGGCTCCATCCAATCGGCGGGGACGTGCTGGTCAGCGAGAGCTGGCGCCATCAGCTCATCCGCTTCGATGGCGCCACCGGCAACCGTTCGACGGTGCTGACGCATCTGCCCGGCTATCCCGCGCGGCTGGCGTCGGCCGGAGATGGCGGTGCCTGGCTGGCGCTGTTTGCGCCGCGCAACCGGCTGATCGAATTCGTGCTGCAGGAAACGCACTACCGCCAGGACATGATCGGCCAGGTGCCGCCGGCCTACTGGATCGCGCCGGCGCTGGCTTCCAACCGCAACTTCCTCGAGCCGCTGCAATGCGGCGGCATCCGCACGATGGGCATCCACAAGCCGTGGTCGCCAAGCCGCTCCTATGGGCTGGTCGTCAGGCTCGACGTAAGGATGCAGCCGCAATTCAGCCTGCACAGCCGCGCCAACGGCACGCGCCACGGCATCTGCAGCGTCGTGGAAAAGGCCGGCCGGCTGTTCATCGCCTCCAAGGGCGGCGATTGCGTGCTCGACGCGGGAGGTTTTTGATGGAACCGATCGTTCGCCTGGAAAACGTCACCAAAAACTATCGTGGTGTGCCCGCGGTCAAGAATGTCAGCTTCGACTTGCGCAAGGGTGAAATCCACGCGCTGCTTGGCGAGAACGGCGCCGGCAAATCGACGCTGACCAAGATCATCGCCGGAGTGGTCGACGCCACGTCGGGCAAGATGTTCCACAAGGGCCGCGAGATCGCCTACGCCTCGCCGCACGCGGCCCTTGAGGCCGGCATCGCTATGGTGTTCCAGGAAACCAGCCTGGTGCCGTCGATGACGGTGGCGCAGAACCTCTACCTCGGCACTGAAAAATTCCTCAACCGGCTGCGCGGCACGTATATTTCAGCACAGCAATTCCTGCAGTCGCTGAATTTCCCGGTCGATCCGAACGCCATGGTGGCGACGCTGGGTGCGGCCAAGCGACAGATGGTCGAGATCGCGCGCGCGGTGCACCACAATGCCGAGATCATCATCTTCGACGAGCCGACGGCGACGCTGACGCCGGAGGAAAAACGCCACTTCTTCGCACTGATCCGCCGGCTGAAGGCCAGCGGCGTCTCCATCGTCTTCATCAGCCACGCGCTGGAAGAGGCGCTTGCCATTGCCGACCGCATCACAATCTTGCGCGATGGCGAACTGGTCATCACCGACGACACGTCGGCCTTCGACCGCGACAAGATCGTCGCCGCCATGGTCGGGCGCACACTGTCAGGCCAGATCTACCGCCAGCGCGACGAGGCCAAGCTGCGCAAGGCCGGCAAGAAAGTGCTGTCGGTGCAGGACATTTCGATGAGCAATGTCGTGCGCAACAATTCCTTCTCGATCTTCGAGGGCCAGATCACCGGCGTGTTCGGGCTGATCGGTTCCGGGCGAACTGAGACCTTCAAGATCGTCTCGGGCATCTACAAGCGCGATTTTCTGCGCGGCGGCGCGATCGAGCTCGACGACAGGCCCGTGCGCTATCTCGTGCCGAGCGAGGCTGTGGCCGACGGCATCGTCTACGTCACCGAGGACCGCAAGAGCGAAGGCATTTTCGAGACGATGGGCATTGCCGAAAACCTGTTCGGCGGGCTGCTCGCTGCGGGCCGCGAAAAGGCCTGGGTGATCAACCAGCAGGAGATGCGGCAGCTTTCCGCCGAATGGACGAAGACGCTCAACATCAAGGCGATCAACGACAATGCCCGCGTCGTCGAACTGTCCGGCGGCAACCAGCAGAAGGTGGTGATCGGCAAGGGGCTGGTGCAGCAGCCGCGCATCGTCATCTTCGACGAACCGACGCGCGGCGTCGACGTCGGCGCCATCGCCGAGATCCACCAGATCATCAACCGGCTGGCGGATGAGGGTCTGGCCGTCGTGGTGATCTCGTCCTATTTGCCGGAGATCATGAACCTGTCGGACCGGATACTGGTCTGCCGACAGGGCCGCATCGTCGAGGAGTTTTCGCCGGCGGAGGCCACGGAGGAGAAGATCATGTACGCGGCCGTGCATTAGATTCAGGTGAGGCCGGCCTGCAAATGGCGGCTTCCTGCGCTTCCGGTGCTCACGTACTTCAGTACGCTCCGCTCCGGTTCTCGAAAGCCACCATTTTCGACTCGGCCTGACCTGAATCTCGACGCCGGCGCTGGTAAAGTGAATCGAGCCAATCGATTGGGCGGATCTGCTCAGAATCTGATTCAAAACGAAGGGAACCCCTCCATGGCCACGACAAAACTCCTCAGCGATGCCGAGGTCGAAAAAATCCCGGCGGTGAAGGCCGTGTTCGACGACATCAGGGCGACGCGCAAATCGGATTTCGTCAACAATTTCTGGCGCGGGCTGGCCAATGATCCGGCGTCGCTGAAGCGGGTGTGGGAACAGCTGAAGGCGGTGATGGTGGCGGACAGCGCCATCGATCCGCTGACCAAGGAGATGATCTACATCGCCGTGTCGACGGCCAATGGCTGTTCCTACTGCGTCCATTCGCATATGGCGGCGGCGCGGGCCAAGGGCATGACCGACGCGCAGCATGGCGAGCTGGTGTCGATCATCGGGCTCGCCGGCCAGACCAACCATCTGGTGACGGCGATGCAGATCCCGGTTGATCCGCAATTCGAGGTGAAGTGAGCATGATCTCCAGCCGCGCGTCACAAGATTGTGAGCGCGGCCAATGGGTCGCGTATCGACGGTAAGCGGCTGAAATCTTTTCGATTTCCGCGTTGTGGCGCATGCCTCTGGCGCACTTCGACGACCGTTTCCCGCAATTGCACGATTTATCCCAGCCGCTGTTAAGGAAGTGACATGGAACGGCACTAAGGAAGCCCCTATGCGATGCCGCTTGCCCTGGGGGCGCGGCTCGCATGGTGGAGCCGGCATGAAAATCGTTCAGATCACAGACACACATTTCAGTCCGACCAAGCCGCACTTCAACGGCAATTGGGAGCCGCTGGCCTCCTGGATCGAGCAAAGCGGTGCAGACCTTGTCGTCCACACCGGCGACCTCAGCGTCGACGGGGCCGACAAGGACGACGATATCGCCTTCTGCATGGATCTGATGCGGGAAATCTCCACGCTGATGCTGCTGGTGCCCGGCAATCACGATGTCGGTCATCTGCCGGGCTCGCTGCAGCCGGTCAATGCCGGACGCCTCGAGCGCTGGCGCCGGCTGGTCGGCCTCGATTACTGGATGGAGGACGCCGGGAGCTGGCGTCTCATCGGGCTCGACAGCCTGCTGATGGGCTTTGACGATGCCGAGGACGAGGCGCAGTTCGAATGGCTGCGCAGCGCGCTGGAAAGCCGCGGCGGCCGGCGTGTTGCGCTGTTCGCCCACAAGCCGCTGTTCGTCGATGCGCCCGGCGAGGGCGATACCGGCTACTGGAGCGTCAGGCCGGCGGAGCGCCAGCGCCTGTACGATCTGATCGCCGCCCACGATGTCGCGCTGTTCGCTAGCGGCCACCTGCACCGGGCATGGCAAGGCAAATACGAAAACACATCGTTGGTCTGGGGGCCGTCGGCCGCCTTCGTCGTCGGCGACATGGAGCGCGACATGCCGGGCGAACGGCTGCTTGGCGCCGTCATCCATCAGTTCGGGCACCAATTCGGCGATACGGTCGCCAGCGAGATCGTCGCCATCCCCGGCATGACCACCTACGTCCTCGATGATGTGGTGGCCGAGGTCTATCCGCACGAGGCGCACAAGGTTCGAAAGCGGGTCGCGTCATGAGCGCGCTGTCGCTTCGCGGCCTGAAAAAATCCTTCGGCGGGAATGCCATCTTGAATGGTGTGAGCCTTGATGTCGAAGCCGGCGAGTTCATCGCGCTCGTCGGCCCCTCGGGATGCGGCAAGAGCACCTTGCTGCGCATCCTGGCCGGGCTCGACCATGCCGACAGCGGCGAGATGTTCGTCAGCGGCAGGGACATGTCGCCGGTTGCCGCGGCCGACCGCAACATCGCCATGGTGTTCCAATCCTACGCGCTCTATCCGCATCTGACGGCGGGACAAAACATTGCCGTTCCGCTGGCCATGAAGCGGCTGAGCCGGTCGCAGCGCCTGCCGCTGGTCGGCTCCCTGCTGCCCGGCCAGAAGGAGATCCGCACCGGCATTGCGCACGATGTCCGCGAGATGGCGGGTCTGCTCAAGATCGACCATTTGCTCGACCGCAAGCCGGGGCAGATGTCGGGTGGCCAGCGGCAGCGCGTGGCGCTGGCGCGCGCCATGGTGCGCCACCCCAGCATCTTCCTGATGGACGAGCCGCTGTCCAACCTCGATGCCAATCTGCGCGTCCATGCCCGCGGCGAGATCGTCGAACTGCACCGCCGCGCTGGCGTGCCGACGCTCTATGTGACGCACGACCAGGCCGAGGCGCTTTCGATGGCCGACCGGGTGGCGGTGATGATCGGCGGCAATCTGCTGCAGCTCGCCGCGCCCGATGTGATCTACAACGATCCCGCCCATATCGAGGTCGCGCGCTTCGTCGGCCAGCCGAGGATCAACATTATCCCGGCGCTTGCCGAAAACGGCCGTGTCGGCTTCGAAGGCATCCGGCCGGCTTTGCTGGAGAAGGTGGCAAACGGCCCGGTCAGCCTCGGCATCCGGCCGGAATTCGTCAAACTGTCCCCAAGCGGGCGCAGCGGCCTTGCCGGGCGGATCGAGCGTCTCGAATTCCTCGGCTCGGAAGTCATTGCCCATTGCCGCCTCGATGCCTCGGGCGACAGCGTCGTCGCCAAGCTGGCGCCTCAGGAGGCGAGGGACTTGATCGCCGGAATGAAGGTGGGTGTCGTCCTGGCCCCTGAACAGGCGATGGTCTTCGGGCCGGAGGGAAAGCGGCTGCGCATCGCGGCGGGTGCGCGGCAGGAGCCGGCCTATGTCTAGCGTCGCGCTGGCGGGCAATGTCGCGAGCGCCGCGGCACTGCGCGCGCGCAGCGAGGACCGGACCGCCTGGCTGCTGGCGGCGCCGGCCATCGTGCTGTTGCTGCTGTTCGTGCTGTTGCCGGTGGCTGCCGTCATCTTCCTCGGCTTCACCGATTTCGAGCTCGGCTACGGCAAATTTCGCTTCGTCGGCTTCGAGAATTATGCGCATCTCCTGAACGACCGCACCTTCCGCCGGTCGCTGTGGAACACCTCGGTCTATACGGCGATCGTCGCGCCGGTCTCGATCATGCTTGGCCTGGGGGTTGCGCTGCTGATCGAAGGCGAGGGACGGGCGCGCGGCTTTTTCCGCACCGTCTATTTTCTGCCCGTCGCCTCGCTGATCGTCGCCATGGCGACGGTCTGGCAATACATCTTCCACCCGACGATCGGGCCGCTCAACGCTTTACTCTCGCTCGCCGGCATTCCCGGCCCGAACTGGCTCGGCGCGTCGAGCACCGTGCTCTACAGCCTGTCGATCATCGGCATCTGGCAGTCGGTCGGCTTCAACATGGTGCTGTTCCTGGCGGGGCTGACGGCGATCCCGCGCGAGCTCTATGCCGCCGCTCATGTCGACGGCGCGAAATCGGCGCTCGATCGGTTTTTCCTCGTCACCTGGCCGATGCTCGGGCCGACGACGCTGTTCGTCGTCACCATCAGCATCACCAATGCGGTGAAGGTCTTCGAGACGGTGAAGATGCTGACCGACGGTGGGCCCAACAAGGCCTCCGAAGTACTGCTTTTCACCATCTACCAGGAGGGCTTCGTCTATCTGCGTGTCGGCTACGCCTCGGCGATGACGGTCGTCTTCCTGGCGATCCTGGTCGTGCTGATGCTTCTGCAATACCGCGTGCTCGACCGGCGGGTGCATTACACATGAACAGCATCCCGGCCGGCCGCATCATCCGCTTCGCGCTGCTTTCGCTCGGTGCGCTGATGATCCTTGCGCCCTACATCTTCATGATCTCGACCGCGGGCAAGACGCAGAGCGACATCTTCACCTCGTCGCTGTCGCTGATCCCGCAGCGTTTCTACTTCGCCGAGAATTTCGCCAAGGCGTTTGCCAAGGTGCCGATGGCGACGCTGCTGTGGAACGGCGTCGTCGTGTGCGGCCTGATCTTCTTCTTCCAGGTCGTGGTGGCGATCCCTTGTGCCTACGCGATGGCCAAGCTGAAGTTCCGCGCCGCACAGCTGATGATGGTGCTGGTCATGCTCGGCCTGCTGGTGCCGATCCACGCGACGGCGCTGCCGCTCTACGTCGCCTTCGACCGGATGTCGCTCTTGAACAGCTACACCTCGCTGGTCGCGCCCTTTACCATATCGGTGTTCGCGATCTTCATGTTCCTGCAGTTCTTCCGCGCCATGCCCGACGACTTGCTGCACGCGGCACGGCTCGACGGCATGTCCGAACTCGGCATCGTCGCGCGCGTCATCGTGCCCAATGCCTGGCCGGCGGTGACCGCCTTCGCGATCTTTTCCGTCGTCGCGCACTGGAACGATCTCTACTGGCCGCTGATCGTCGTCAGCAAACAGGCCTACGCCACGCCACCGCTCGGCCTGATGTATTTCCGCGCCGCCGAGGCCGGCGACGACTACGGCGCGCTGATGGCCGCCACGCTGATCATCACCCTTCCTCTCGTCGCCGCCTTCCTGCTTGCGCAGAAGCGCTTCGTCGAGGGCATCACCATGACCGGTCTCAAAGGCTGACCGGGCCAACAAGGAGCACGAACGATGAAGCATATTTCCAGGATCTTCGCCGCCGCGGCGGTGTCGCTGGCGGCGGCCCTTCCGGCCTATGCCGAGACGACGCTGACGGTTCACTACCCGATGCCCGGCTTCTTCAAGAACGTGATGGACACGATCTCGAAGAAGTTCATGGAGGAAAATCCCGACATCAAGATCCAGTTCGCCAGCCCGTCGGCGACCTACGAAGAAGGCATCCAGACCATTCTTCGCCAGGCCGGCACCGACGAGATGCCCGACATCACCTTCATCGGCCTCAACCGCCTGCGCATGCTCAATGAGCGTAATGTTGCCGTCGATCTCGGCCCGCTGGTCAAGAAGGAAGGCAATATGGCGGAGCTCGGCTTTTCCGACACGATCCTGAAGCTGGCGCAGGTCAACGGCAAGCAGGTTGGCCTCGCCTTCGCCACCTCCAACCCGATCATGTATTACAATGCCGACCTGGTGAAGGCGGCCGGCGGCGATCCGGACAATCCGCCCAAGACCTGGGATGAGGTCATCGCGCTCGGCGGCAAGATCAAGGCTCTCGGCAATGGCGTCGACGGCATCGACTTCCGCTGGCAGGGCGACGACTGGATGTTCTCGGCGCTGCTGTTCGGCGCCGGCGGCAAGATGCTGAACGAGGACGAAAGCAAGGTCGCCTTCAACGGGCCGGAAGGCGAGAAGGCGGTGGAGATCCTCGAGCGGATGGTGAAGGAGGGCGGCATGCCGGTCTTCACCAAGCCGGCGGGCGAGCAGGCGTTCGCGGCCGGCAAGGTCGGGTTCGAATTCCAGACCACCGGTGCGCTGGTCAACACGATCAAGAATGTCGGCGACAAGTTCACGTTGCGCACCGCCAAGATCCCGCTGATCGATCCGGTCAACGGTCATCTGCCGACCGGCGGCAATGCCGTGGTCATCCTGACCAAGGACGCAGCCAAGCAGGAGGCGGCCTGGAAGTTCGCGAAATTCGCCGCCGGCCCCTATGGCGCTTCCGTCGTCGTGCCGGGCACCGGCTATGTCCCCAACAACGAGCTGGCTGCGAAGTCTCCCGAGTATCTCGGCGATTTCTACAAGAAGAACCCGCTGTTCCAGGCCGGGCTCAGCCAGATGCCGCGGATGGTTCCGTGGTATGCCTTCCCGGGCACCAATGGGGTCAAGGTGACGCAGACGATCGTCGACAACCTGTCGCGCATCGTCGACCAGTCGGCGACACCGAAGGAAGCGCTCGACGACGCGGCCGGTGACGTCGAAGGCATGCTGCCGACGCAGTAAGGTGTCTCACTGTCAGTCTTCCCTTCTCCCCTTGCGGGAGAAGGTGGCCTCGCGAAGCGAGGTCGGATGAGGGGTATTCTAGGGAACGCCAACGCCTCACTCCGCTGGAACCATCCGTCTCGGCGCTGCGCGCCGATCCACCTTCCCCCACAAGGGGGAAGGAAGAAACTGTGCTATACCGGCCGATACACGCGCTCCGCCGTGTTCCAGAAGATATCGGCCTCGGCTTCTGCGCCGTGCCCCGCCACCGCATCGCGGTGCACCTTGATCAGTTCGGCGTGGCTGGTCCAGAGCTTCTCGATCGGGAAGTTCGAGCCGAACATCAGATGATCCGCGCCCAGGATGTCGATGGCGTTGTCGACGATGTAGGTGATGACAGCCGGGTCGTTGCGGTGGACGAAGGTGCCGAGACCGGACAGCTTGGCATAGAGATTGGGTGCGGCCAACAGCGTGCGCAGGCCAGCCTTCCAGGCCTCGGTGGTTTCCTCACCCATGCCGGTCAGCATGCCGGCATGGGTGAGGATGAAGTTGGTCTCAGGGTTCTCGCCGACCAGCGTCAGCCCGTCCTTCATCTGGGCGGGGAAGAGCTGCAGGTCGAAGGACAGGCCGTAATCCTTCAGCCGCGCGACATTAGCCCGCACCTTGGGGTCGATGACCTGATCGGCCGAAGCGGCGAAGCGGAAGGCCGGCGTCTCGTGCCAGTGCAATTGCATGCGCACCCCGCGCAGCAGCCTGTATTTCATCAGCCGGTCAATCTGCGGCCGGACATCATCGACCGTCATGTCGGCATAGCCGACAATAGCGTGCGGCCAGCCGGTCTCGTCAGCGGTCTTCTGCAGGAAGGCGACTTCCTTCTCGAAATCCTGCTTCGCCCAGTTGGTCTGGACATAGACGGCTTTCTCGACGCCTGACCCCTCCTGGTCCTCGAGGAATTCGCCGATCGGATAGTCGCGGCGGATCGGCTCGTAGGGGCCGAAGATGCGCGGCACCATCGGCCCGACCAGCCAGGGCTGGTCCTTCTGGCGCCAGATGTGGAAATGCGCGTCGATGGCTTTCTGCATCACGATACCCTTTTCCAGATTGTCGATGCGGCAGGGGCAGGGCGGGCGAGCGACAGGATGAAATCGGCGAGGCTGGTCAGCGACGAGCCGTCGATGAGATCGTCGAGGTCAGGCAGGATGGCGCGCAGCGCAGCGGTGGCCGGCCGGAAGCGCGGGTCGCCGGCCAAAGGCGTGGCCAGCGACAGCCGGAAGGCGCGGGCGTTCAGCCTTCGTATCGCGGTCTCCAGCTCGGCATGATCGCCGCGCTCCAGCGCGTCCGACAGGATCACTACCGCCGCACCGCGCGCGAACGACGAGAAGCGGGGAACGGAGAGAAAGGCAAGCAGCGTCGGCCCCATCCGGGTGCCGCCGTCCCAGTCGTCGACCTGGGCCGCCGCACGCGCCAGCGCCTGGTTGCGGTCGCGGATGCGCAGGGCCGAGGTGATGCGGGTCAGCCGCGTGCCGAAGGTGAAGATCTCGGCGCGGTCCGCACCTTGCACGGCGGCATGCGCCAGCTTGAGATAGTCCGCCGTGTGCAGCTTCATCGAGCCGGAGACGTCGATCAAGAGCAGCAGCTTGCGCGGCACGGTCTGGCGGCGGCGCAGCAGCGGCGAGGGCACGTCGCCATCGGCGCTGACGATTTCCCTGAGCGAGCGGCGCAGATCAAGCTTGCCGCGCGAAGCGGTGCGCACGGTGCGGAAGGAGCGGCGGGCGGGCAAAGCGGAGGAGAGCTTGCGGCGGAAGGCGGTCAGGCTGTCGTCGTCGCGCTGGAAATCGCGCGTGCTCAACTGCTCGAGTGCCGAAGATAGCTCGCCGCCTTCCTGGCTGCGCTCGGCCTCGATCCGCTCGTTATCGGCGCCGCCATCATCCTTGATGCGGGTTTCCTCCTCCGCTTCGCCTTCGACCACGGCTGAAGTGTTCCCATAGAAATGGCTCTGGAAATGGGCTTCGAATTCGTCGCGGCGATCGGGTGGGGGTGCCAGCGTGGCGAGGGCCGCCTCGCGAATGTCGGCCATTGAGCGCGGGCCAAGTAATGTCACCGCTTGCATGAAGCCGGAGATTTGCTCCGGTGCGACGGCGAAGCCGTAGCGGCGCAACAGCCGGCCGAAGCTGAGGAAGGGGTGGGCGGCGGGAGGTAGGCTCTCCTCCCCCCGTTTACGGGGGTCCGCAGGACGGGTCGAGACAGGCGGCTCGACCCCCGATGCCGGCAGGCAGGTGAGGGGCAGCGCCATCTTCTGCCCATGATGGCGCTGCCCCTCATCCGCCCCTTCGGGGCACCTTCTCCCCGTAAACGGGGAGAAGGGATTGTTGAGGTCGCGGCTCACCCCAGTGCCTCCTCAACAATCCTGCCGAGCTCAGGCGCGATGTAGGAGAGGTCCTCCTCGTCCTTGATCAATACGCCGATGGCGCGGCGGAAGGCTTCCGGCCAGGGGCTGCCGCCTTTTTCGAGTATGGTCGCGGCATTCGCCCATTCGACCGCTTCGGCGATGCCGGGCGTCTTGGCCAGCGGCCGGGCGCGGATGGTTTGCACGGCTGCCGCCACGGCGCGCGCGGTGGCCTCGGCGACATCGCCGGCGCGCAGCATGATGATGGCAGCCTCGCGCTCGGCGTCGGGATAGCCGATCCAGTGGTAGACGCAGCGGCGGCGCAGCGCCTCGGCGAGTTCGCGGGTGCGGTTCGAGGTCAGGATGACAATCGGCTGGGCGGCGGCGCGGATGGTGCCGCGCTCGGGAATGCTGATCTGGAAATCGGAGAGGAATTCCAGCAGCAGCGCCTCGAATTCATGGTCGGAACGGTCGATCTCGTCGACCAGCAGCACGCGCTGCTCCGGCGCCTTCAGCACCTGCAGCAGCGGGCGGGCGATCAAAAAACGGTCGTCATAGATGTCGATCTCATGCTCGCCGGCATGGCGGATGGCGAGCAGCTGGCGCTGGTAGTTCCATTCGTACAGCGCGTGCGCGGCATCGATGCCCTCATAGCATTGCAGCCGCACCAGATCGCGACCGAGCAGCTCGGCGATCGCCTTGGCCGCTTCGGTCTTGCCGACGCCCGGCGCACCTTCGAGCAGCAGCGGCTTGCCCAGGCGTATCGCCAGGAAGATGGCCGTGGCCAGGCTGTCGTCGGCCAGATAGCGCGAAGCGGCGAGATGTTCTGACACCGCCTCTGGCGAGGTCGCGACAGTCTCGGCTTTGACCTCGGGCATGTCAGTTCGCCGCTTGCGCCTTGAGCGCGCGCAGGATGCGCTCCGGCGTGATCGGCAGCGTGTCGATGCGCACGCCGACGGCGTCGAAGACGGCGTTGGCGACCGCCGGTATCTGCGGATTGGCGCACATTTCGCCCGGCCCCTTAGCACCGTAGGGACCATCCGCCGAAGGCCGCTCCAGAACGATGATCTCGGTCTGTGCGAGATCGCCCGGTCCCGGCATCAAATACTGGTTGAAGTCGGTGCCGCCATGATCGCGGTTGGGATAATAGGGCTCGGTGGTCTCGTAGAGCGCGTGGCTGATGCCCATCCAGGAACCGCCGACGAGCTGCTGCTCGACCATTTTCGGGTTCAGCGCGCGGCCAATCTCGAAGACGTTCTTCACGGTCAGCACCGTCACCTCGCCGGTCTCGTCGTCGACCTCGACTTCGGCCACGGTGCAGGCGTGGGCGTAGCAGGTCGACGGCTTCATCGCGCCGGTTTCCTTCTCCGGATAGGAGCGCGGGATCAGGAACATGCCGCGGCCCGATATGGACCGGCCGCGCTTGAAATGCGCCGACAGCGCGACATCGAAGATCGAGATCGATTTCTGCGGCGCGCCCTTGACCAGTATGTTGCCCTGGCCGTCGGTCTCAAGATCGGAAGCATTCACTTCCAATTCCTCGGCCGCCACTTCCAGCATCACCTGGCGGGCTTCCCTGGCCGCCTGGATGACGGCATTGCCGGCGCGGTGCGTGCCGCGCGAGGCGAAGGTGCCCATGCAGTGCGGACCGGTGTCGGTGTCGGCGGTGTCGACGACGACGCGGTCGGTGGGCACGCCGATCGTCTCGGCGCAGATCTGCGCCATGATCTGCTTCATGCCCTGGCCGAGATCGACGGAGGACAGCGTCACCATGAAATTGCCGGTCGGTGTCGAATGCACCAGCGCCTGGGTCGGGTCGCCGCCGAGGTTCATGCCGGTGGGATAGTTGATCGCGGCGACGCCGCGTCCACGCCGGATCGCCATGTCAGGCTCCCTTCCTGTAGGAGGACATCGCCATATATTTCTCCGCCACCGGCCAGTTGGCGGCGCGCGAGGCTTCCTGCATACACTCGATGAGTGCTGCCCCTTCCGTCGGCTGGCGGTGTGCCTTCATGTCGCCGTCGCGATAGGCGTTGATGAAGCGGAATTCGAGCGGGTCCATGCCGATCAGCCGCGCCAGCTTGTCCATCTGGACCTCCAGCGCGAAATCGCCGATGGTGACGCCGAAGCCGCGCATGGCCGAGGACGGCGTGCGGTTGGTGTAGACGCAATAGGTGTCGATCCAGACATTGGGGATGGTGTAGGGGCCGGGATAGTGCCCGGCACCTTTCTGCGCGCCATAGGGCGAGTGGCGTGAATAGGCGCCGGCATCGGTGTAGCCTGTGACCTTGCGCGCGACGATGCGGCCATCCTTCATCACGCCATCCTTGATGACCACCTTTTCGGCGGCGCGGGGCGAGGAGATCTGCATCTCCTCCTCACGGCTGTAGACAAAGGAGACCGGCCGGCCCGTGAGCTTGGCGCCGAGGATGGCGATAGGCTCGACGATGACGTCGACCTTGCCGCCAAAGCCGCCGCCGACGGTGCCGCCGACGAAATGCAGCTTCGAGCCCGGCATCTGCAGGATGATCGAGGTGTTGTCGAGGGTGAAGAACATCGCCTGCGTGTTGGTGTAGCAGGTGAAGCGGTCATTGCCTTCGGGCGCCACCACGCAACCGGTGGTCTCGGTCGGCGCATGCTCGATCGGCGAGGATTGGTAGCTCTGCTCCAGGATGTGGTCGGCGCTGGCGAACCCCGCCTCGACATCGCCGAAGCGGACCTTGCGGCACTCGCCGCTGTCATAGAGATAATAGTTCTGGCCGTGATATTCGTTGACCAGCGGCGCGCCGGGCTTCAGCGCTTCCTCCATGTCGAAGACGGCCGGCAGCACTTCGTAGTCGATCTTGACCTTGGCGGCGGCCTCCTGCGCGGCGCGCTCGGTCTCGGCCAGCACCGCCACCACGGCCTCGCCCTTCCAGCGCACCTTGCCGTCGGCCAGCACCGTCTCGTCCTCAGGGCCGATCTGGATGAGGATCAGGATGGTGTAGACATTGTGCGGCACATCCCTGGCGGTGAGGATTTTCACCACGCCGGGATGCTTCTCGGCCTCCGAGGTATCGATGCTGCGGATGCGGGCATGGTGGTGCGGGCTGCGCACCATCTTCAGGTGCAGCATGCCGGGAAAGCTGCGGTCGGCGAAAAAGGCAGTCTTGCCGGTGACATGGCCGGGTGAATCCGAACGGGGCCGGGGCTGGCCGATTTCGTGCAGATCGTCCTTGCGGACATCGGCGAAGTAGTTCTTGCGCAGTTCCATCTTTGCTTCCCCTCAGAGCATGATGCCGAAAAGTGTGGAGCGGTTTTCGGACGACATCATGCTCTATCTCTTTGATTTAGAGCCGGATTCGGATTTCAGGTCGAACAGACCTGAAATCATCCGGCTCTAGGCCGCGTTCTGCGAATTGGCGCGGGCCGCGGTGAGCACCGCCTGGATGATCGGCTCGTAGCCCGTGCAGCGGCAGATATTGCCCGACAGCGCCTCGACAACCTCGTCGCGGCTGGGGTTGGGCGTGTGGTCGAGCAACACCTTGGCGGCCATGATCATTCCCGGCGTGCAGAAGCCGCATTGCGTGGCGAAGGTGTCGAGGAAGGCGCGCTGCAGTGGATGCAGCACGCCGCCTTCGGCAAGGCCGGATGTCGTGGTGATGGCAGCGCCATTGCAGGTTTCGGCTAATGTCAGGCAGGACAGCCTGAGTTCGCCGTCGATGATGACCGAGCAGGCGCCGCATGTGCCCTGGTGGCAGCCGCCTTTCGGCGAAGTGTCGCCGATCTTGTCGCGCAAAGCGTTGAGTAGCGTCGTGCCGCTGTCGATGAATTCGGCTTTCTCGGAGCCGTTGAGCGTGAATTGAACCGGGACCTTCGCCATGTTTCCTCCTTGCGCGCCTGCCCGACGGATCGGACAGACGCGCGCCCCCCAACGGTGATTTCAGGCCAGCAGCAGCCGGCCGAGATGGACCGGCAGGACTTCAGCGCGGTACCAGGCGCTGGCGATCGGATCTGTGATCGGCGCAATGCCCTCGGTGGCGGCGGCCAGTGCTGCCGCGATGCCGTTCTGGTCGAGTTTCTTTCCCTTGAGCGCCTTTTCCGCCGCCTTGGCCCGCATTGGCCGGTCGGCCATGCAGCCAAGCGCGATCCGCGCCGAGGACACGGTGCCGTCGGCAGCCTGTTCCAGAACGGCCGCGATGCTGAGCACCGAAACGCCTTTGGGCTTGACCCGCGACACTTTCAGAAAGCGAAAGCCGTCGGCCTTCGGCAGCGTGAAGCTCACTGACGTGACGATGGAGCGGCTGCCGTCCCGCCTGGCTAGAAAAGTCTCGATCGGCAATTCGCCATCCTCGGTGCCGACCGCGGCGTCGAGCGCCAGCAAGGCCACGGCGAAATCGCCATAGGGCGCCGGCGCGAACAGATTGCCGCCGACGGTCGCCATGTTGCGGATCGCCGGACCCCCGACGGCGCGTGCGGCCTTTGCGAGCGGGCCAAGGTCGGGATGACGAGCGATCGCCGCCATGATCACCGAAGCGCCGATGCGGACCTTGCCGCCGGCGGCCGCGATGGCCGACAGGGCCGGGTCGGTCGACATGACAAGGCCGGAGACCGAAACATCGCCTTCACTGGCCGCGCGGACCACGAGGGTACCGCCGCCGAGGTAGCGGGTGCCGGCCGTCTTCAGCGCCGCATTGGCGTCCTTAACGGTCGGGAAAGTCTGGAGGGCAAGCGCCATGGAACGCTCCTGTTATCAGTCCTGGCCGGCAAAATGGCTCTTCAGGGCGTTGAAACCGCCCTGGAAGACGTTGGCGCCCATGCCGGCGGCGATCTTGTCGGCTTCTTCGGGCGCTGCGTCGAAGCTGGCGGTCCATTCGGCATAGGTCCGGTCGCCATCGGTGACGCGCCTGAGTTGCAACGTCGCCTTGTGGTTGGTCAGCGGCTGCGGCGTTTCCAGGATGGAATAGCTGACGAGGTAGTTCTCATCGGAAAAGTCGAGCAGTTTTTCGCGCAGTCGCGCGCCGGTGATCAGCTCGAAATTGCGCACGCAGCCGATCGTCGAGGCGTTCTTGCCGTCCTCGATATGGCTTTCGACCATGCGCGGATGCCAGCCCGGCAGTCCGTTGAAATCGCGTATGCGCGCCCAGACCTTTTCGACCGGCGCGTCGATGACACTGGAGATGGTGACTTTTGCCATAGGACGTTCCCTTGCGAATGCGACAGTCGGGCAAGGGTAGGGCGCCTTTCACGGCGGCACTTATCAAAGCGTCTTGCGCGCGTATCAAGGAGTCTGAAAAAGCAGGCTCAGGCGGTTGCCCGCGCGGCCTCGCGGTAGAGCGTCGGCGGCACGCCGACATGGTCGCGGAAGAAGCGCGAGAAATTGCCCTGCGTGGTGAAGCCGAGATTGCAGGCAACCGAGATCAGCGGCTCTTGCGACCACTGCAACTGCCGCACCGCTTCCTCCATGCGCAGCGTGTTCCAGTAGACATTGGGCGTCAGATTGGTCTGTTCCTTGAACAGGGCGAAGAAATGCGGCCGCGACAGGCCGACGCTTCGCGCCACATCGTCGAAGGAAATGCGCTCGCAGACATTGGCTTTCATCAGCTGGATGGCCTTGCGGACGCGGAAATCCTGCATGGTGTTGATGCGGGTGCGCGCCTCCTGCGGCGCAGACGCATCGGCGGCATCGAGCACCGAATCGATGAAGCGCTCGATCTCGTAATTGGCGACGTCGTCGACGCTCTCATTGTCGGTCAGATGGTCGAGCAGGCTGGCGGCGGCCTGGTGCAGCCATGGCTCGAGCGTGATCTTCGCCTGGGCAAACAGCGGCGCGGAGGAGGGCAGGTCGCGGCGGCGGCGCGCCCAGTCGGGATCGATGTAGAAGGCGAGAAACAGACCTGGCATCCCGTTTTGCGACAGGACGTGGCTGTGCGGCTGGAAGGAATTGATGCCGGCGGCGGTGCGGGGGCCGAGCCGCACCGTCTCGCGGCCGATGGTCATCTCGCCGGCGGTGCCTTCGAGCCAGATGATCAGATGGGCCTCGACATGGGCATGGGTGACGAAGTCGCTCGCGACATTCAGGACAGAAACATGTCCGAACCGGCCCCAGTAGAGCCTGATCGCTTCCGTCATGGGTATATCCTCCCGCAGACGACTGGCCTCCCTTCGTCTGCATCGAGGATTGTGCGGCCGGTTTCCAGCTTCCGTCAAGGCATCGGCCGTTGGCCGATAGGCAGGGCGAGCCGCTTCAGGCGATTTTCAGACTGAGCGATAGGAGGTGAAACGAATAACGCCCGGCACTTTCCTTCTCCCACCAGGGAGAAGGAAAGGCGCTTGAATCAGTCGCTGCGCCTGAAATTGCGGATGCGGTCGAACAGCACCGCCAGCAGGATGGCGCCGCCGATGAAGGTGCCTTGCCAGAAGGCATTGATGCCGAGCAGGCCAAGGCTGTTGCGGATGACCTCGATGAGGGCGGCGCCGACAATGGCGCCGAAGGCGGTGCCGACGCCGCCGGCCAGGTTGGCGCCGCCGATGACCGTGGCGGCGATCACCTGCAGCTCCATGCCGGTACCGAGATTGGTGGTGACGGCGCCGAGCCATCCGGTCTGGATGATGCCGGCAATGCCCGCCGACAGTGCCGAGATCATGTAGACGGCGACCTTGATCTGCTTCACCGGGACGCCGGTCAGCGTCGCCGCGTGCTCGTTGCCGCCAATGGCGAAGATGTGCCGGCCGAACTTGGTCCAGCGCAGGATGAAGCCGGTGATCAGCGCCAAAAGGATCATGTAGAGAACCGGATTGGCGATGCCGAACACCCAGGCGCCGCCGCCGAGCGCCAGCAGCTTGTCGTGGTCCGGCCCAAACTGGAAGACGACGGTGTTGTTGGAGGCGACCATGGCCAGGCTGCGGGCAATCGACAGCATGCCGAGCGTCACCACGAAAGGTGGAAAGCCGAGATAGGCGGTCAGGATGCCGTTGAAGGCACCGATGGCGAGCGCGGTGGCGATCGAGGCAAGGATGCCGATCTCGATCGAATAGCCGGCATGCATGGTGACGGCCAGCACCATCGACGACAGGCACAGAACCGAGCCGACCGAAAGGTCGATGCCGCCGGTGATGATGACGAAGGTCATGCCGAGCGCGACGATGGCGACGAAGGTGATGTTGCGGGTGATGTTGTAGAGGTTCTTCGACGTTGCGAAGGCGTCGGTGGCGAACGACAGGAAGATGCAGGCGAGGATGACCGCGATCACCACCCAGAAGGTCTGGGTGGAGAACAGCCGCGACAGGAAAGTGTGCTGCTTCTGCGCGATCGTCTGATCAAGGGTGACTGCCATTATCGACCTTTCCTGCCGGCGGCGATGCACGCCAGCCTGGTGAAATCCGGATTAGCCGCGCTCACGAGACCTGCTCGATGGCGCCAGTGATGAGCCCGGTGACCTCCTCGGGCGAGCTCGACGCGATTGCCTTGTCGGCGACCTTGCGTCCGCGCCGCATGACGATGACGCGGTCGGCGACGTCGAACACGTCGGGCATGCGGTGGCTGATCAGCACCACCGCTATGCCCTGGTCGCGCAGATGGCGGATCAGGTTGAGCACTTCGGCGACTTGCCTGACCGAGATCGCCGCCGTCGGTTCGTCCATCAGCACGATTTTGGCCTGCGACAGCATGGTGCGGGCGATCGCCACCGCCTGGCGCTGGCCGCCCGACATCTGCTTGACGAGATCGCGCGGGCGGGTCTCGGACTTCAGCTCGGCGAAGAGCTGGCCGGCGCGCTTGTACATCGCGGCATAGTCGAGGATGCGGAATGGACCGACGCCGCGTCGCAGCTCGCGGCCGAGATAAACATTGGCGGCGGCCGTCAGATTGTTGCAGAGTGCAAGATCCTGATGGACAATCTCGATGCCGTGCTGGCGGGCCTCCGCCGGCTTGTTCAGGATCAATTCCTTGTCGTCCATGCGCATGGTGCCATGGCTCGGATGGAAATTGCCGGCGATCATCTTGACCAGCGTCGATTTGCCGGCGCCATTGTCGCCCATCAGGCCGACGACCTGGCCGGGTTCGATCGACAGCGACACGTCGTTGACAGCCTGGATGGCGCCAAAATGCTTCGAGATGTTGGTGAGTTCGAGAACCGCCACCAGCCTGTTGCCTCCCATGTCTTGCTGCATGCCTTTTCCAGGTCGCAGCTCCGATATCGTGCTCCCCATTCCTCCCGGAAGCAACGATCTTCGGCATTTACGCGAATGCCTACTCGGGCGTCAATTGTCGAAATTGGCTATTTGTCAGACGAATAGTGACATGTGCTTCTGAAAAATCCGTTTTGTAGGACAAATAGCAATTGACGTTGGCGCCGCGCCGTTATTAGTTGATGGTCGGAGAAAGATTTCCGGTCCTGGGCCTTTGTCGCGGCGGGACCGGTGGGAGGTTATCGGCCGTTCCGGCACGTTGCCGGTCCGGTCGCATCTGAAAATGCTTATCGGCCTTGCCCGGCGGCACGAGCGTTGGCTCTGCCATCTCGCATCAGGTCGATTTGTATGGCGGGCACGCCGTGTCCGTTTGTTTCCAAGGGAGGACTGACATGAGGAAAACAGTATTGCTCGCCGCCGTCGCCGCCATGGCGCTGGGCGCCGGGCCGGCTTTGGCCAAGAAGCAGCTCGTCATCGTGGTGAAAGGTCTCGACAACCCGTTCTTCGAAGCCATCCATCAGGGCTGCGAGAAATGGAACAAGGAGAATGCCAGCTCGGAATATGAGTGCTTCTACACCGGTCCGGCGTCGACTTCCGACGAGGCCGGCGAGGCACAGATCGTCCAGGATATGCTGAGCAAGCCCGACACCGTGGCGATGGCGATTTCGCCGTCCAACGCGCCGCTGATCGCGCAGACGATCAAGAGCGCCAATCCGTCGATCCCGATCATGACCGTCGACGCCGACCTTGCCAAGGAAGACGCAGCCCTTCGCAAGACCTATCTCGGCACCGACAACTACCTGATGGGCAAGAAGATCGGCGAGTACATCAAGAAGGCCAAGCCGAAGGGCGGCACGATCTGCACGATCGAAGGCAATCCGGCTGCCGACAACATCCTGCGCCGCGCACAAGGCATGCGCGACGCTCTGACGGGCAAGGAGGGTCTCGCGACACTTGCCGGTGAAGGCGGATGGACGGAAGTCGCCGGTTGCCCGGTGTTCACCAATGACGACGGCGCCAAGGGCGTTCAGGCGATGACCGACATCCTCGCCGCCAACCCCAAGCTCGACGCCTTCGGCATCATGGGCGGCTGGCCGCTGTTCGGCGCGCCGCAGCCTTATCGTGACCTGGTTGGACCGCTGAAGGACCGGCTGGCCAAGAACGACTTCGTCATCGGCGCCGCCGACACGATCGGCGACGAAGTGGCGATCGCCAAGGATGGTTTGGTCACCGCGCTGGTCGGCCAGCGGCCTTTTGAAATGGGCTACAAGGCGCCGTCGGTGATGATCGACCTGATCGAGGGCAAGAAGGTCGACGATCCGGTCTTCACCGGCCTCGACGAATGCACCAAGGATACGGTCGACACCTGCATCCAGAAATAGGTCTTTCGATCCGGGGGCGCTCGGCAACGGGCGCCCCGTCAATTCCTGAGCGAGACGCCGTGGCAAGGGGCAACAGGCTCCGGCCTTGACGCGTCCGTGGTTTGGATTTTTCGGTGACGGGATCGGCGCGCCAAAGGGTTCGGAGTATCTCCGGGCGACAGGCGGCCGACCTATTGGAACGTGGATGCCCCAGGACAAGGCAAAGAGACAAGCCAGCCGGGCCAAGGCGCAAGCCAGCCGCGATCCGGCGGTCGTGCGCAGGGCGGATGCGGCGCACTTTCCCGGGTCCAGTGTTCATGCCTCGCTCGCCAGCGAGATTGGGCTGCGGATCGTGCGCGGCGACTATCCGCCCGGCAGCATCCTGCCCAACGAGGCCAAATGGGCGGAGACGTTCAATGTCAGCCGCTCGGCGGTGCGCGAGGCGATCAAGATGCTGATGGCCAAGAGCCTTCTGGCATCACGTCCCAAGATCGGCAGCTGGGTCGAACCGAAGGAGCGCTGGAACCTGCTCGACCGCGACGTGCTTGCCTGGTACGCGACCGCACCCGACCGCGAGACCTTCCTGCGCACCGTGCAGGAGTTCCGCCATATCATCGAGCCGCAAGCATCCGCCTTCGCCGCCATGCGGCGCAGCGACGAGCAGATGGCCGAGATCAGCCTGGCCTGCCGCGAGATGGGGGAGGCTGCGAACCTGCCGGAACGCATCCGTGCCGACACGCGCTTCCACCTCGCCATCCTGCGGGCCTCGGGCAACGACCTGCTGGTGCCGCTCGGCGTGCTGATCGAGTCCGCACTAGACCATCTCTTCGTTTTCACGACACGCCAGGTCAGCGACCAGAACCGGGCGCAGAAACTGCACGAGGCGATCGAGAAGAACATCCGCCTGCAACGGCCGGCGGCGGCGCGCAATGCCGTGCACAAGCTGCTCGCCGACACCGATGAGGGGATCGGCAGCCGGCGGCGGTAGCCGTCCGGCCGTTAGAGCAATTCCCGGGAAAAGCGCTCTCCCTAGGGAGTTGCGTCAAAACAAAGAGTTAGAGCCTTAAATCGTCTGCTTCTTACCATCCTTGGTAGGCATCAGGTCGACGCCGTTGACCTTGCCGATATGCGTCGCCAGCATCGGCACGAACTGCTCGGCCGGGCCGGTGGCATGGGCGCCGGCGAAGGAGTTCTTGGTGGCGTTGCCGAGCGGGTTGGCGATGCCGGCGGCACCCGCCATCGATTCCAGATAGGTCAGGTCCTTGAAGGCGTTGGCGATGGTGAATTTGTGGGCGTCGCGGTCGCCTTCCAACGTCCAGCGCATGAAGGTCTGGTAGAAGCCGCAATCCATGCGCCCGTTGCGGATGACGCTGTCGAAACGCGGCGGTGAGATGCCGACCTTTTCGGCCAGGGCCAGCGCCTCGGAATAGATGGCGGCGTAGCCCAGCGAAATGAAATTGTTGAGCAGCTTCATGCGGTGGCCATCGCCGGTGTCGCCAATGTGGACGATGCGGCCGGCCCAGGTCTCGATCACCGGCTTGACCCTGGCAAAGACGGCGTCGGGTGCGCCGACCATGGCGTCGAGCGTGCCTTCCCAGGCTTCCTTCGGCGTGCGGCTCAGCGGCGCGTCGACATAGTCGATATCAAGCGCCTTGAGTTCGGCCGCAAGCGCCATGGTCGAGACCGGGTCCGAGGTCGAACAATCGACGACGACCGAGCCTTTCTTCAAGCCTTCCTTGAGGCCGCCGGGGCCGCGGATGATGGCTTCCACTTCGCGCGAACCGGTGACGCAGATGAAGACGATATCGGACGCTGCCGCGACATCGCGCGAGGTCGACGCCTCCTTGGCGCCGCGGCCGAGGAGGTCCTCCGCGGGTTTGCGGTTCTTGCGGCCAAGGAATGTCAGGGGATAGCCCTTGTCGACGATATTCTTGGCAATGCCGTGCCCCATCAGTCCAAGGCCGATGAAGCCGATCTTTTCGCGCGCGGTGGTGGTGTTCATGTCGTCGTCCTATCCCGGATTATCGATAATTGCGCCGCTGTTTTAGCCATATGCGGTTGCAGAAAGCAATATTGTCTGACAATAGACGGTAATTCCAGAGCCTGTCATGGAGACCAGAATGACGAAGCGGATCATGTTCACCGGCGGCAGCGGCAAGGCTGGGCGCCATGTCGTGCAATATCTTGTCGAACAGGGCTGCCAGGTGCTCAACATCGACACCAAGCCGCTCGACAATCCCAAGGTGCGCACGCTGATCACCGACATCACCGATGGCGGGCAGGTGTTCAACGCGCTGTCGAGTTATATGGGCCTGCACGAATTCGACCCCTCGCTGCGCCCGCAGCCGGTGGATGCGGTGGTGCATTTCGCTGCCATCCCGCGCATCATGATCACGCCGGACAATGAAGTGTTCCGCATCAATGCGATGGGCACCTACAATGTCATCGAGGCCGCGGTGAAGCTCGGCATCCGCAAGGTTATCGTCGCCTCCTCGGAGACGACCTACGGCCTGGTGTTCGCCAACGAGCCGCGCGACCCCAAATATTTCCCGCTCGACGAGGAGTATGACGTCGACCCGATGGACAGTTATGCGCTGTCCAAGATCGTCAACGAAAAGACCGCGCGTGCCTTCGCGCAGCGCAACGGCACCGACATCTATGCCTTGCGCATCGGCAATGTCATCGAGCCGCATGAATATTCGCTGTTCCCGAAATGGTTCGCCGATCCCGGTTTCCGCAAGCGCATCGCCTGGAGCTATGTCGACGCGCGCGATCTCGGCCAGATCACGCTGCGCGCCATCGAAAAGGACGGGCTCGGCTACCAGGTGTTCAACGCCGCCAATGACGACACCTCGTCCGACCTGCCGACGGCCGAACTCCTGAAGCGATTCTATCCCAACGTGCCGGTCAAGGCCGAACTCGGTGAGTACGAGACGCTGCTGTCGAACCGCAAGGCGCGCGATATGCTGGGCTTCCGTCCGGAGCATAGCTGGCGCAAATACGTCAAAACCGCCTGAGCAAGCAGGCAAAACGGGGTTGGGCTGTGCATAGCGGCGCGCTTTGCGGCCCAACCGCCCGGTGGTGCTTGACAGCTTCCGCAAACCGGCCTTTCTGAAGTCCATGCGGGACGCAAAGCCGAACAAGGAAAAATCGCCGAAAAAGCCGGCATCCGCCGAACGCCCCTCCGGTGTTCGCCGGCCCGACGCGGCACGCATTCCCGGCGCCAGCGTGCACACGTCGCTGGCCAGCGAAATTGGCCTGCGGATCGTGCGCGGCGATTATCCGCCCGGCACCATCCTGCCTAATGAGGCGAAATGGTCGGAAACCTTCAGCGTCAGCCGCTCGGCGGTGCGCGAGGCGATCAAGATGCTGATGGCCAAGAGCTTGCTTGCTTCACGCCCCAAGATCGGCAGCTGGGTCGAGCCCAGGGAACGCTGGAACCTGCTCGACCGTGACGTGCTCGCCTGGTACGCGACCTCGCCCGACCGCGAGGTGTTTCTGAAGACGGTGCAGGAATTCCGCCACATCATCGAGCCGGAAGCCACCGCCTTCGCCGCCATGCGGCGGACCGACGAGCAGATGGCCGAGATCAGCCAGGCCTGCCGCGAGATGGGGGAGGCGGCCAGCCTGCAGGAACGCACGCGCGCCGACACACGCTTCCACCTGGCCATCCTGCGCGCATCCGGCAATGATCTTCTGGTGCCGCTCGGAGTACTGATCGAATCCGCGTTCGACCATCTCTTCACCTTTACGACACGGGCGGTCGACGATCTCAATCACGTGCAGAAGCTGCATGAGGCGATCGAGAAGAACATCCGGCTGCAACGCCCGGACGCAGCGCGCGCCGCGGTGCGCAAGTTGCTCGCCAACACCGATCACGTGATCAAGTCGCGCTAGGGTGTGTTGATATTCAGGTGATGCCGGCCTGCGAACGGCAGTTTTCTGCGCTTCCGGTGCTCACGTACCCAAACGTACGCTGCGCGCCGGTTCTCGAAAACCACCATTCTCGGCTCGGCCTGACCTGAATCTCAATACACCCGAGGCTGGAGCTAACCTTCCTTCTCGCGGCCGAAGGCCACGCGCAGTTCGTCCTTGGCGTGCTCGAGCACTCGCCTGCGCGTGGCGGGCAGGTTCTTGCCGGCGCGGTTGATATAGAAATTCAGCATCGACATGGCGGATTGAAAAGGTTCGGCCTTGCGGCGGTGGCTGTGTTCGGCCGACCGTTTGAGCGAGGCGGCGATCTTCCTGGCATCGTCGGACTCGAAGATGTGATCCTCGAGATCCATAGCGTTGCTGTGCTCGGTCACCTCGGCCGACCATTTCTGCCTGGCAGCGGTCATGGCTGGCACTCCTTTGCGGTTTGATGGTCGGAAAACTCCAGACATTGGCGTCGGTTCCCGCCTTCTGTCCGCTCTGGAGCCACGGATTTGCCGGTTCTGGCGCTGCTGCACGCAGAGAATGCGCCGATAGTGGCGCAAACGGTGGCCGGTTTTCGAGACCGCCGACAGGAAACGCCATTGACCCGAACCGACCTGAACCGGCCGAGCCCCGGCATAGACAGTTCCTACGCCTGGGTGCGCCTGGCCATATCGATGGTGTTGGCGACGATCGGTGGGGTCGGCATGTGGGCTGTCGTCGTGGTGCTGCCCGCGGTGCAGGCGGAGTTCGGCGTCGACCGCGCCGCGGCATCCATGCCCTACACCGCGACCATGGTGGGCTTCGCCGCCGGCAATGTGTTGGTCGGCCGCGCCATCGATCGCATGGGGTATTGGATCCCGGCGCTGATTTCCTCCGTGGCACTCTCGGCCGGCCTGCTGCTTGCCGCACTTTCGACCTCGATCCTGCAATTCACCCTTGCGCAAGGGTTGCTTATCGGTGTCGGCACGTCGGTGATCTTCGGGCCGCTGATCGCCGACATCTCGCACTGGTTCAACCGCCGGCGCGGCGTCGCCGTCACGGCGGCGGCGGCCGGTAATTACCTCGCCGGAACGCTCTGGCCGACCATCATGCCGACGCTGATCAAGGCGGAAGGCTGGCGCTACACCTATGCCGCGATCGGCATCTTCTGCCTGGTCACCATGGTGCCGTTGGTGCTGATGCTGCGGCGCGGCGCTCCTGAGGCTACCGCCGCCGGCTCACCGGGAAGCCGGTCTGTGCAGCCGATTCCCATGTCGCCGGCGGCGCTGCAGGCGCTGCTGGTTGTCGCCGGCCTTGGCTGCTGCGTGGCGATGTCGATGCCGCAGGTGCATATCGTCGCCTATTGCATGGATCTTGGCTACGGCATTGCGCATGGCGCCGACATGCTGTCGATCATGATGGCGGCGGGCGTCGTCAGCCGGCTCGCTTCGGGCTTCATCGCCGATCGCATCGGCGGCGCAAAGACCCTGGTCATCGGCTCGGTGCTGCAATGCCTGTCGCTGCTGTTTTACATTCCGTTCGACGGGCTCGCCTCGCTCTACGTCGTGTCGCTGGTGTTCGGCCTGTCGCAAGGCGGCATCGTGCCCTGCTATGCGATCATCGTGCGCGAATACCTGCCGGCCAAGGAGGCCGGCCAGCGTATCGGCATCGTCATGATGGCGACGATCTTCGGCATGGCGATCGGCGGCTGGATGTCGGGCTGGATCTACGACCTGACCGGATCCTACGCCGTAGCCTTCCTCAATGGCATCGCCTGGAATTTGCTGAACATAGTGGCGATCGGGCTGTTCATGTGGAAGGCAAGGCAAAGGGCCGTCATGGCAGCCTGAGGCGCGCCTCGGCTTGACAATAGGCAGGCACTGCGCGACCCCAGAGATCAAGGGTTGCGGCGATAGGCCGGTGAGATGGCGACAGCTGAGATGATCGTACTGCGGATGTGTGCAAGCGGACCTCGGCCTTGATCAAGCCGCGCTCGCGCCGCGGCGGCGGCCGCCCGACCATAGCGGATGTCGCGCGCAAGGCCGGCGTCGGCGCCATCACCGTGTCGCGGGCGCTGCGCGAGCCGGAGCGCGTCTCGGAAGAATTGCGCCGTCAGATCCAGGCCGCCGTCGACGAGCTCGGCTATGTGCCGGACCCCAATGCGCGCGCGCTGGCCTCGGCGCGCGCCGAGGTGTTCGGCGTGCTGGTGCCATCGCTCACCAACAACGTCTTCGCCGAGGTGGTGCGCGGCATCTATGACAGCCTGTCGGACAGCCCTTTCCGCATCCAGCTTGGCAACACGCACTATTCCGGGCTCGAGGAGGAGCGGCTCTTGCAGCTGTTCGGCTCGCAGCGGCCGGCAGCGCTGATCGTCGCCGGCATCGACCAGACGCCTACCTCGCGAAAACTGCTCGAAAATGCCGGCTGCCCCGTGGTGCAGGTGATGGAGACCGGGCCCGATCCCGTCGACATGATGGTCGGCTTCTCGCATTTCGACGGCGGCAGGACGGCGACCGAGCACCTGATCGAGGCAGGGTATCGCCGCATCGGCTTCATCGGCGCGCGCATGGACCCGCGCTCGCAGCGGCGCCTCGCCGGCTATCGCGCGGCGATGGAGAAGGCCGGGCTGTTTGATCCGCGCCTGGTCACCACCACGCCCGTGCTGTCTAGCGTGCCGCTTGGGCGAGAACTGTTCCGCGACGCCCTGGCCAAGATGCCGACGCTCGACGGCGTGTTCTGCAACAATGACGACATCGCGCTCGGTGTGCTGTTCGAATGCCACCGCGCCGCGATCGATGTGCCCAAGACCATCGGCATCGTCGGTTTCAACGATCTCGACATGATGCAGGTGGCGTTTCCCTCGATCACCAGCATCCGCACCTACCGCTACGAAATCGGCAGGCGTGCCGTGGCCATGGCACTGGCGGCGATCGCCGGTGACCGGCCGCAGGAGCGGGTCGTCGATCTCGGCTTCGAGCTCAAGCGCCGCGAGAGTACAGCCCGCTGAACCCGCTTTCTAGAAGACGCTCAAATGGTGCTTTACACAACGTTATGGTAGCGCTACCATTTTTCTGAACGAGCCTCGCCTCTGAAGTGCTGGGTTTGTTTATTATACATAAGCAACAGCTCATGCTTGTTTATTATGTATAATATGATAGTTTTTCTTCGGTCGACGAGGACGGCAAAGGGGAGGTGGCGCGAAGGTCGTTGGCACCTGGCAGGCGTGACTGGGCAAGGCGGGAGGGCCTGCCGGAAACGCGGGAATTGCATAAAACTGAAGCAAACAAATCAGAACTGCAATCGGGAGGATTATCGATGATCAAGTCACTTGTCGGTGGCATCGTTGCCGCCAGTGCATTCGTTATGTTGAGCTCGTCGGCGATTGCCGCGGGTCCCGAAATCGTCAAAGGTCCGGCTGCCGAGCCTGACTGTTTCGCGCCCTGGGCCGCCGACACGCAATTCTTCAAGTTCCCCAAGAAGGCCGGGCCGTACCGCATCGCGCTCGCCAACGGCTATATCGCCAACACGTGGCGCATCCAGATGGTGCAGACCGCGAAGGCCTATGCGGCACAGAAGGACGTCGCCGCGAAGCTGAAGGAATTCAAGGTCGTCTCGACCGGCGAAGATGTGCCGGCGCAGATTTCGGCGATCAACAACTTCATCGATTCCGGTTATGACGCGATCGTCGTCAACGCGCAGAACCCGACCGCATTCGGGCCAGTGATCAAGCGCGCCAAGGAAGCCGGCGTCGTGCTGGTTGCCTTCGACAACATTCTCGACACCAAGGACGCCATCAACGTCAATGTCGACCAGAAGGGTCTTGGAGAGTTGTGGGGCAAATGGCTGGTCTCCCATGTGCCTAATGGCGGCAAGGTGCTCGAGGTGCGCGGCGTTGCCGGCACGTCGGTGGACACTGACCGCCACAATGGCATCCACGAGGTTCTCGATGCCTCCGGAAAGAAATGGGCCGTCACCGAGGTCGTCGGCAAGTGGGATGACGGCGTTGCGCAAAAGGCTTCGGCCGACGCGATCGCCACCAACGGCCCCTTCGACGGCGTCACCGGACAGGGCGGCGACACCGGTATCGTGCAGGCGATGATCGATGCCAAGCATCCCTTCGTGCCGTTCGGCGGCGAGACCGAGAACGGCTTCCGCAAATTCTGCGCGGCCCACGCGGCCGACGGGTTGAAGTGCTCGTCAGCCGGTACCGGTCCGGCGCAGGTGGCGGTTGCCATCAAGACGGCGATCGCAGCGCTTGAAGGCAATGTCGTCCCGCAATCGGTCAAGCTGCCGCTTGCCATCGTCGAGGATCCAAACTTCAAGGCTGGTCAGGATTTCTTCCCCGACCAGTCCGACAATTTCTTCGTCGGCAATTCCTTCCCGACCTGCGGCATCAATTTCACCGCACAGGAAATCATGGGGCAGACCAAGGCGGACCAGTAGGCTGCACTCCCGGCGCCGTGGGATCTCCCGCGGCGCCGGTCAATTGATACGCTCAAAGCGCCCCGGGGAGGGCCGATGGACAGTGCGGTTCCGCTCTTCCAGATGGAAGGCATATCCAAGCGCTATGGTGGCGTGCGAGCTCTGGAAAAGGCGGAGCTTGTCGTCACATCCGGCAGCATCCACGCCATCCTTGGCGAAAACGGCGCCGGCAAGTCGACGTTGATCAAGGTCATGGCTGGTGTCGTGGCGCCCGATGAGGGCCGCATGACGCTGGATGGCCGTGAGGTGACCTTCCTGTCGCCAGCCGCCGCCAACCAGGCAGGCATCGTCTGCATCTTCCAGGAGCTGTCGCTGGTTCCAGATCTCAGCGTCGCCGACAACATCGTCATTTCCGATCCGCCCAAACGCTTCGGCATGATCGACCGCAAGGCGCAACGTCGCGTCGCAGAGGAAGCCCTTGCGCGCGCTGGCGCGGCCGACATCCATCCGCTGGCGCTGGTCAAGGACCTTCCCCTTTCAAGAAGGCAGATGGTCGAGATCGCCAAGGCGCTGGCCAGAAAGCCACGCATTCTCATCCTCGACGAGGCGACATCGGCGCTCACGGCGGCGGATGTCTCGAAGATTTTTGGCGTCCTGAAACGGCTGCGCTCGGAAGGGCTGGCGTTGCTCTATATCTCGCACCGCATGAACGAGATCGCCGAACTTGCCGATCAGTGCACGGTGTTCCGCAATGGCCGCAATGTCGCCAGCTACAAGGCCGGCTCGAAGAGCGACAATGAGGTGGTCGAATTGATGATCGGCCGCGAATACAGTCACATCTTCCCGCCCAAACCGGCGACCGTGCCAGCTACAGCCGCACCCAGGCTTGAAGCCCGCAAGCTTTCCTGGGCCGACCGGCTGCACGACATCTCGCTGACCGTCAGGGCAGGCGAGGTGGTCGGCCTCGGCGGTCTCGACGGCCAGGGCCAGCGCGAATTGCTGCTTGCCTTCTTCGGCGTGCTGCGCGGCCTTTCCGGCGAGGTGCTGATCGACGGCAAGCCGGTGGCGATCGGCAGTCCCGCGGCGGCCCGCGAGGACGGCATCGGCATGGCGCTGATCCCCGAGGACCGCAAGACCGAAGGCTTGATGCTGCCGATGACGGTGCGCGAGAATCTGTCCTTCGCCGCGCTCGATCGCTTGTCCAAGGGCGGCATCATCGACCGCGCCGCCGAGCAGCGGCTGATCGACGATATGGTCGGCCTGCTCGCGATCAAGACGGCGGGCCTCGATATTCCGGTCGGCGCGCTGTCGGGCGGCAACCAGCAGAAGGTGGTCATCGCCAAATGGCTGATGCGCCAGCCGCGCATCATCCTGCTCAACGACCCGACGCGGGGCATCGATGTCGGCACCAAGCAGGAGCTCTATCAGCTGATGCGCAAGCTGGCGGACGCCGGGGCCGCGATCCTGTTCTATTCGACCGACTATGACGAGCTGATCGGCTGCTGCGACCGCGTGCTGGTGCTCTACGACGGCGCGGTCAAGCGCGAACTGGTCGGCGCCGAGATCACCGAGCGAGCGCTGATAGCGAGCGCGCTCAACATCCATGGCGAGGAGAGCCCGGTGGGCCTGGGAGCAAGTGCGTGAAAGATTGGCGCTACTGGCTGGCAGAGCAGCGCGGAACGCTGCTGGCGCTCGGCATCTTCATCGTCATGTTCATCATCTACACCTCGAACCATCCGGCCGGCTTCACTGCCAATGTGGTGCAGACGGCGGCGAACAAGGGTGTGCTGCTCGCCTTCGTCGCCATGGCGCAGACGCTGGTGGTGATCACCGCCGGCATCGACCTGTCCGTCGGCATGATTTTTCTGCTTACCAACTGCCTGGCCTCCTGGCTGGTGGTGGGCACGCCCATGCAGACGACGCTCGGCGTCATCGCCGTGCTGGCGGTCGGTCTTCTGTGCGGCGCCATCAACGGCGCCATCGTCATCTACGGCCGGCTGCAGCCGATCGTCGCCACCATCGCCACCGGCGCCGTCTTTTACGGCATCGGCCTTCTGCTGCGGCCCTTTCCAGGCGGCTCGGTCAATGAGGACCTGGCCGACGCGATGACCGGACGCGTCTTCGATGTGGTGCCGGCGAGCCTCGTCGTGCTGTTCGCCATCGTGTTGTTGATCTGGGTGCCGTTCAGCCGCTCGGTGCTTGGCCGTGCTGCCTATGCGGCGGGATCGTCGGAGACGGCGGCCTATATGTCGGGCGTTCCGATCAGGCGCGGCAAGTTCGCCGCCTACACGCTGGCCGGGCTGCTGGCCGCGATCGGCGGGCTGTTCCTGACCTTCTTCACCTATACGGGCGACGCTGCCTATGCCAGCGGCAACGCCTACACGCTGTTCTCGATCGCCGCCGTGGTGCTGGGCGGTGTCTCGCTGTTCGGCGGCAAGGGCAGCGCCATCGGCGCCATCTTCGGCGCGCTGGCCTTCCGCACCATCGGCGATCTGTTGTTCGTGTTCGATTTCGATCCGCTCTGGCAGCCGCTGTTCCAGGGGGTTATCCTGCTGATCGCGGTCAGCCTCGGCGCCTTCGCCCTGTTTCGGGTCCGCAACCGGCTGGAGTGGTTCCTGTGAGCGAAACGACATTGGGCGGCATTGCCGGCCGCATGCCGAAATTCATCCGCCGCGCCGATCCGGCTGTGCTGACGGCATTCGCCTGCATCGTGCTGTTGCTGTTCCTCGGCAGCCTCTATTCCCGAAGCTTCCTGTCACCTGAATATCTGCTGCAGCAGTTGAAGGTGGCCTCGTTCCTCGGCGTCATCGCCACCGGCATGATGCTGGTCATCCTGCTCGGCCAGATCGACCTGTCGGTGCCGTGGTCGGTGGCCGCGGGCGCCATGATGGCCTGCGCGGCGGCCGCCTACGGCCCGGTCGGCGTGGTGCTGGCCATTCCGTTCGGCATCTTCTGCGGCGTGCTGATCGGCGTCGTCAACGGCATCGGCGTCGCCTATCTGCGCATTCCCTCGATGATCATCACACTCGCCACCAATGCCGTCGCGCAAGGGCTGATGGTGGTCTATACCGGCGGTTTCTCGCCCCAGGATTCGGCCACGGGCGCGATGCGCTACCTCGCCACCGGCTTTGCCGTTCCAGGCGTGCCCAATGCGGTCATCATCTGGGCGCTGATCGGGGCGGCGATGGTCTTCGTGCTGACCCGCACCGGCTTTGGCCGCACCGTCTACGGCATCGGCAACCGCGAGCGCGCTGCCTATCTATCCGGCATCGACACAAGGCGCGTGGTGATGATTGCCTTCGCCGTCTCCGGGGGACTCTCGGCCTTTGGCGGCGTGTTGCTGGCCGGTTATGCCTCGAAGGCGGCGCAGTCGATGGGCGATGCATATTTGCTGCCGTCGATCGCCGCGGTGGTGCTCGGCGGTACCTCGATCCTCGGTGGGCGCGGGTCCTATCTCGGCACCGTCGCCGGCGTCATCCTGATCACGCTTCTGCAATCCATCCTGTCGGTCATGCAGATGCCGGAGGCGGGGCGGCAGATCATCTATGGCGTCGTCATTGTCGCCATGCTGCTGCTCTACGGCCGCGCGCCGGCAAGCCGCTAGAGCCGGATGATTTCAGGCCGGATCGACCTGAAATCTGAATCCGCCTCTAAATCAAGGAGATAGAGCATGATGTCGTCCGAAAACCGCTTCACACTTTTCGGCATCATGCTCTAGCCGTGGACGAAGAAGCAGCGCAGGCGCCGGCGGGCGCTCCCGGTTCGGTGCCTCCGGCGATTGTGGTGATGGGCGTCGCCGGTTGCGGCAAGTCGGCTGTCGGCATTGCGCTGGCGGCCGCGCTCGGGGCCGTCTTCATCGAAGGCGACAGGCTGCATCCGCCGGAGAATGTGGCGCGCATGGCAAGTGGCGAGCCGCTTACCGACCAGTTGCGTGAGGGCTGGCTTGACGCCATCGGCGAGCGCATCGCGGCGTCGATCGGCGAAGGGCAGGGCGTGGTCGCGGCCTGTTCGGCGCTGAAGCGCGGCTATCGCGAACGCCTGCGCGGTTTTTGCCCCGGCATCGTCTTCCTCTATCTGGAGATCGATCCGGCGACGGCAAGGCAGCGGGTCGCCAGCCGCAAGGGCCATTTCATGCCGGCAAGCCTGGTCGACAGCCAGTTCGCCATTCTCGAGCCGCCGGGGAGCAATGAGCGGGCGCTGACAATCGACGCGACGCGTCCCGTCGCCGATGCCGTTGCGGACGCGATGCGTCTGCTGGCCAATTCATGAGCCGGTACCGTCGCCTGCCACGGCATCGCCATGGGCGATCATGGAACCTTGCTATGACAAACGCCGCCCCCAGCCGTCGATCTAGACTAAATCTGCGAGGACAGCTCGACCGGGAAATCGTCGTTATCGGCATCGCGCATGGCGGCGAGGCTTCTGTTATCGAGCACCTCGGCAATTGCCTGGCGCACCTCCAGCATCATGTGCCGGACCTGGCAGGTCGCCTCGTCGCAATCCTCGCAGCGCTGGTACTGCGTGCGGCTGGCGCAGGGTATCGGCGCCAGCGGGCCGTCCAACACACGCACGACATGGCCGATCTTGATCTCGGAAGCCGGGCGAGCGAGGCGATAGCCACCTTCCTTGCCCTTGCGGCTCTGGACAAAGCCGGCATTGCGCAATTCGCCCAGAATGGCATCGAGGAATTTCTTCGGGATGTTGTTGGCGACAGCAATGTCGTTGACGAAGGCCAGTTGGCCCGCCGGCAGGCCAGACAGATGCACGAGGGCCTTTAGGCCGTATTTGCCTTTTTTTGTCAGCATGCCCGAGTCAACCCGTTGAAGCCCCAACCACCCCGCATCTGGCGGCTGTTTGTGTGCAAATAATGACGGTTTCGCTGTGCGATGATATTTCGCGAAAACAAGACGCCGAATAGCACGTTAGGCACAAACGCGTTGATTCTTTGTAACGTTTTGCCGGGATGATGCCGTATTCGTCCTGGCTGATGGCAAAAACGAAGAAAGCCGGCTCACTGCCGGCTTTCCTCATCTGTTCAATCCATGCCGCAACCGTCAGCGGCTGCCATAGGCTTGGTCGAGCAGGCCGCCGGCGGCAAAGTGCTCTTTCTGGATCTTGTCCCAGCCGCCGAAGACGTCTTCCACCGTCAGCAGGCGCACGTCCGGGAAATCGGCCTTGTATTTGGCGGCGACGGCTGCATCACGCACCCGGTTGCCGTTCTGGGCGAGGATGTCCTGGCCCTCGGGCGTGTAGAGGAAATCGAGATAGGTCTTGGCCAGTTCGCGCGTGCCGTGCTGGTCGGCGACCTTGTCGACGATCGCCACCGGGAATTCGGCGAGCAGGCTGACCGAAGGCGTGACCTGCTCGAACTTGTCGTCGCCATACTCCTTGCGAATGCCGCGCGTCTCGGATTCGAAGGTGATCAGCACGTCGCCGATCTCGCGCTGCACGAAGGTGGTGGTCGCGGCGCGGCCACCCGTGTCGAAGATCGGCACATTGTTGAACAGCTTGGTGATGAACTCCTTCACCTTGGCATCGTCGCCCTTGAAGGCTTCCTTGGCGTAGGCGGTGGCCGCCAGATAGGTGTAGCGCGCATTGCCCGATGTCTTCGGGTTGGGGAAGATCACCTGCACGTCGTCGCGCACCAGATCGTTCCAGTCCTTGATGTGCTTGGGATTGCCGGCACGCACAAGGAATGAAGGCAGCGAATAGAAGGGCGAGGCGTTGTTGGGGAAGTCCTTCTGCCAGTCGGCGGAGACGAGCCCTTTCTTGACCAGGAAATCGACATCGGTGACCTGGTTGAAGGTGACGACATCGGCGCCAAGCCCTTCGGCAATGGCGCGGGCCTGCGCCGAGGTGCCGGCATGCGACTGGTCGACTGTCACGCCCGGATGCCCGGCGTCGAAGGCCTTGTTGACCTGGACGAACAGTTCGCGGCCGACGTCATAGGAGGCGTTGAGCAGCTTGTCGGCCGACCAAGCTTGGGAGGATGCGAGGAACAGGCCGGCAACGGTGGCAACGCCAAGGAAAAATCGCTTCATGAAAAGGCTCCGGATGCAATGCGTTATGGCTTGACCATAGCCGTGGCGCAGGGGGCGGGGCGAGGCATGGGTAATGGCTCCGCGACCTTGCCGCGAGAAAAGATATGACCAGCACAATGGTTCCTTAGAATTCTGTTTCAGACGACACACGCTTCGGCCTGCGTCTTTCTGTTGCTTGCCTACTGCTTTTTGGCATATACATATGGCATATACAAATGGAGGCGACCATGCCCCAGCATCGCAGCACAACAACGCCGCCACCGAAGGAGGCGAAACTGTTCCGCAACAACCGCAGCCAGGCGGTGCGCATTCCTGTCGAATTCGAGCTTCCCGGCGACAAGGTTCTGATCAGCCGCGAAGGCGACCGCCTTGTCATTGAGCCGCTTCGCAAACCTGGGCTTACCGCGCTGCTCGCCCAATGGGCGAAAGAGGCGCCGCTTGGTCCTGAGGACGACTTTCCGGAGATCAACGATGCGCCTGTCGAAGCCGAGGACATTTTTTGATGCGGTTCATGCTGGATACCAACATCATCAGTGACATGATCCGGAACCCGGCCGGCAAGGCCGCCAATGCAATGGTGCGCGAGGGAGACGCCGCCGTGTGCACCAGCATCGTCGTTGCCTCTGAATTGCGATATGGCTGCTTCAGGAAGGGATCGACCAAGCTGCTCAAGAAGGTCGAGGACCTGCTGGCTGAGATCCCCGTCCTGCCGCTCGACGTGCCGGTGGATGTCGAGTACGGCGCACTTCGCGCCGAGCTGGAGGCTGTTGGCCAACCCATTGGCCACAATGACCTTTTTATTGTCGCTCACGCCTGCGTGTTGGGCACCACGCTGGTGACGGCCAACATCGGGGAGTTCACCCGGATACGGAAGCTGAAGGTCGAGAACTGGCTGGAGTAGCGCTGGCCTGGAGATCAGGCCGCGGGAAACAGCTTCCAACGCCCCGGACGGAACGCCACCCGGCTCTTCTGCGCCGCGGGATGTCCGACGGGCAGTTCGATCTCGACCCGCTGGCGTTCGCCGCCGATCTCGAGTTCGACGCGCCGGGTGCCGGCGACGCGGCGGCTGGCGGCGACCGTGCCGGCGATGCAGCCGCTGCAGCCATCGAGCAGTTCGACGTCGTGCGGGCGGAAATAGAGCGTCGCCTCGCCCTCGGGCGCGTGCGGCGCCGACAGCCCGATCGGGCGATCAGCGAGCCAGATCTCGCCATTCTCGACCTTGACGGGAAGCGAGCTCGATTCGCCGATAAAGCCGTAGACGAAGGGTGAGTTCGGCGTGTCATAGATATCGTCGGCGGTGCCGACCTGCTCGATGCGGCCCTGGCTCATCACCACGACGCGGTCGGCAAGTTCCAGCGCCTCTTCCTGGTCGTGGGTGACGAAGACGGTGGTGTGGCCGGTGCGGTCATGGATCTCGCGCAACCAACGGCGCAACTCGCGGCGCACCTGCGCATCGAGCGCGCCGAACGGCTCGTCGAGCAAAAGCACCTTGGGTTCGATCGCCATGGCACGCGCCAGCGCGACACGCTGGCGCTGGCCGCCGGAGAGCTGTGCCGGATAGCGCTTCTCCAGCCCTGAAAGCTGGACGAGGTCGAGAAGCTCGGAAGCGCGACGGCGGATTTCTGCTGCCGGCGGCCGCGAGGCCCTGTGCCGGACCTTCAGGCCGAAGCCGATATTGTCGGCCACCGTCATGTGCCGGAACAGCGCATAGTGCTGGAAGACGAAGCCGACATTGCGCTCTTGGATCGACTTCTGCGAAGCATCCTCGTCGCCGAAGAAGATCTTGCCGCGCGTCGGCCGTTCCAGCCCGGCGATCAGCCTGAGCAGCGTCGTCTTGCCGGAGCCTGACGGCCCCAGCAAAGCGATCAGTTCGCCCGACTTGATGTCGAGCGACACGTCATGGAGCGCTGGAAACCGCTCGAACTCCTTGCGCACGTTGGCAACGCGAACTTCCATTTACAAAACCTTTTTTGGTGGATGCATGTCGTTGTCCCAAAACCGGTAGCCACTTTTGGGCGACATGCATCAATGTCCGCGCGTCGCGGCGAGTTCGGCGCCGTAGCGCATCTCGAGCAGTGTTTTCAAGACCAGCGTGACGAGCGCCAGCCCGGCAAGCAGTGAAGCGACGGCAAAGGCACCGACGGCATTGTACTCGTTGTAGAGGATTTCGACATGCAGCGGCATGGTGTTGGTCAGGCCGCGTATATGGCCCGACACCACCGACACCGCGCCGAATTCGCCCATGGCGCGCGCGTTGCACAGCAGCACGCCGTAGAGCAGGCCCCATTTGACGTTGGGCAGCGTCACATACCAGAAGGTCTGCCAGCCATTGGCGCCAAGCGAAAGGGCGGCTTCCTCATCGCCATTGCCCTGTTCCTGCATCAGCGGGATCAGTTCGCGGGCGACGAAGGGGAAGGTGACGAAGACGGTGGCCAGCACAATGCCGGGCACGGCGAACAGGATTTGGATACCGTGTGCCTTCAGCCACTCGCCGAGCAGCCCCTGCGCCCCGAACAGCAGCACATAGACCAGGCCCGAGATGACCGGCGAGACCGAGAAGGGCAGGTCGATCAGCGTGGTGAGAAACGCCTTGCCCTTGAACTCGAACTTGGCGATCGCCCAGGCGGCGGAGATGCCGAAAACGACATTGAGCGGCACCGAGATAGCGGCGACAAGCAGTGTCAGATGGATGGCCGAGCGTGCGTCCGGCTCGCCCAATGCCTGCGTATAGGCGCCGACGCCTTTTGCCAGCGCCTCGTGGAAGACGATGATCAGCGGCAAAAGCAGGAAGACGCCGAGGAAGATAAAAGCGATCGCCATCAGCACGGCCTGTGCCGGACGGCTCTCGGTCACCGCCGCCGAGCGGCTCTCATGGTAGGGTTCGTAGGATTTGATTTCGGGATCAGCCATAGCGCTTGCGGCTCCATGTCTGCACGAGATTGACGACCAGAAGCATGACGAACGACAGGGCCAGCATGATCGCAGCGATCGCGGTCGCCGCCGGGTAATTATATTCCTCCAGCCGGATGACGATCAGCAGCGGTGCGATCTCGGATTTGTAGGGCAGGTTGCCGGCGATGAAGATGACCGAGCCGTATTCGCCGACGCCGCGCGCGAAGGCCAGCGAGAAGCCGGTGATGATGGCCGGCGCCAGGCCCGGAAATAGCACGCGGGTGATGATCTGGAAGCGGCTGGCGCCAAGCGTGGCGGCGGCTTCCTCCACCTCCTTATCGATCTCTTCCATGATCGGCTGCACGGTGCGCACGACGAAGGGCAGGCCGATGAAGACCAGTGCCACGACGATGCCGAGCGGCGTATAGGCGACCTTGATGCCGAGCGGCATCAGCAATTTGCCGATCCAGCCGTTCGGCGCATAGAGCGTGGTGAGCGCAATGCCGGCCACCGCGGTCGGCAGGGCGAAGGGCAGGTCGACCATGGCGTCGACAATGCGGCGGCCGGGAAAGCGGTAGCGCACCAGTACCCAGGCAACGAGCGTGCCGAAGACGACATTGACAGCCGCCGCGAGGAAGGCGGTGCCGAAGCTGATTTCCAGCGCGTTGATGGTGCGGCGGTCGCCGGCGATCGCCCAGAATTCAGCCCAGCCGAGCGAGGCCGAGCGCCAGATCAGCCCGGACAGCGGAATGAGGATGATGAGGGTGAGGTAGGCAAGCGAGAAGCCGAGCGTCAATCCGAAACCCGGAATGACACTCGGCTGCCTGAATCGCCACCCCGCCTGCGCGGGTGCTGTGGTCATGGAGTTCTGGATCGTCCCTTCTTACTCAACCAGATTTTCGCTGAAAGAAGCCCATTCGCGGGCTTCTTCGGGCACTGCCCAACCTCACTGGGCCGGCTTGTAGATCTGGTCGAATATACCACCATCGCCGAAATGATAAGGCTGCGCCTTCTTCCAGCCGCCGAAAAGCGGATCGTCGATGGAGATCAGCTTGATGTCGGGGGTCTTGGGCAGATCCGCCGGCGCCACCAGTTCGGGCTTGGCCGGACGATAGTGGTTCTTGGCGATGATCGTCTGGCCTTCCTTGGAATAGAGCCAGCCGAGATAGGCTTCCGCCACCTTGCGCGTGCCCTTGGCATCGACATTGGCATCGACGATCGCCACCGGCGGCTCGGCCAGGATCGATGTCGGCGGATAGACGATCTCGAAATTGTCGGCACCGAATTCGTCGAGCGCCAGATAGGCGTCGTTTTCCCAGCCGATCAGCACGTCGCCGATGCCCTTTTGCGCGAAGGTGACGGTCGAGCCGCGCGCGCCGGTGTCGAGAACCGGGGCATTGGCGTAAAGCTTGCCGACGAATTCCCTGGTCTTGGCTTCGTCGCCGCCATCATGGGCGTTGGCGTAGGCCCAGGCGGCGAGATAGTTCCAGCGGGCGCCACCCGAGGTCTTCGGATTGGGGGTGATCACCTGGGTGCCATCCTTGACCAAGTCGCTCCAGTCGTGGATGCCCTTGGGATTGCCCTTGCGGACCAGGAAGATGATGGTCGAGGTGTAAGGCGCTGAATTGTTTTCGAATTTCTTGCGCCAGTCGGGATTGATCTTCTTCGATTTGGAGACGATGGCGTTGATGTCGCCTTCGAGCGCCAGCGTCACTACGTCGGCGTCGAGGCCGTCGATCACGGCGCGCGCCTGGGCGCCCGATCCGCCATGCGACTGCTGGATGGTTACCGTCTCGCCGGTCTCGGCTTTCCAGTGGGCGGCGAAGGCCTCGTCATAGGCCTTGTAGAGCTCACGCGTCGGATCATAGGACACGTTCAGGATGGTGGTGTCGGCGAACGCGAAACCGAGCGTGCCGAACTGGACAGATGTGGCGACCAGTGCGCCGAGCAGTTTCCGGAAATGAGGTTTGGTCATTTCTGCCTCCGTTGAACCCGCGCCAAATCTAGCGAATTGATAGAAATTAGATGCATCGAATGTTGCCTTTTTTGTCCTCCTGAAGAAAATCTTCGACGATCTTCGGTCGCATGGGGAAATATTTTCCTCGCCGGCGCTCGGCGCGGATTCGAGGTTCTATCTAGGGATGCGCGGTGCCGAGGCAAGGCGCGCTGGTCCGGCAAATCACTCGGCGCTCACCGGGAAATCGAAGCGCTGGGTGGGAAAGGGCTCATGCCGGAGCGTACAGTGCCACCATTCGCGCGTAGTTCTTGAAGCTGCCGGCACGCATGGCCTCGACGAGCAGCCTGCGGTTTGCTGTCGCTTCATTGCCGAGCGGGCGATGCGCCGTCTCGCTCATCGGGTCGAAACAGTCGAAACCGCTGCCGAAATCGAGCGTATCGGCATCGATGGCGCCGCAAGCGGATTTGGCGACGGATGGGCCGTCGGCCCGCGCGATCGCGACATCGACGGTCGAACCGCGCGAATGGGTCGACAGTTCGCCGACATAACCTTTGGCGATGAGGTCGCCACGCCGAACCCCGGGATACCATCGCGGATCGGGCGGCCCGCCTTGTCGCGTCCAGTCGCCCATGTCGGCGACGGCACGGGCAGGGCGGTAGCAGTCGAAGACCACCAGCGTCAGGCCTTTCGCGGCGATGGCCTGCTGGACGCCGGCAAGAGCTTGCGCCGCCTGCAAGGTGAGAATGCAGACAGGTGCATCGTAGCCGATCACCTTGCGGTGCAGGAAATTGTCCGATCCGGCGTAGCGGATGTCCTGATGGATCGACGGGGCGATATCGGCGAGGCGGACGAAGCCGGCGGGCAGGGGGTCGGCAAGTGCCGGCAGAACGGGAGCGACAATCGTCAGCGCGTAAAAGCCAACGCGCAGAATCGCCTGGCGCACTCTATTCAACGAACACTTTCACGCTGGCCGCTCGCCCGGCCGCGTCGATCACGGTCAGCGTCGAATAGCCGGCGCCGTCCGGTTGCCAGGTCGCGGTACGGCGGCGGTCGAGGCCAACCAGCGGTTTGCCGTTCGCAAGCCAGCGGAACGGCGCACGGCCGCCTTGCAGTTTGAGCACCAGCGGCGTGGCGTCGGCGGAATTCGTGGCGAGGTCGACGCGGGCGCCGTCCGGCGGGAAGATGATTGTCGGCGCGGGCTCGGTCGGCGTCGCCTGCACCAGGCCATCGGCGCCGGCGCCGAAGCGGGCAAGCGTCACCGGCAGGTCCTCGCGCTTGGGGGTGAAGGCGCCGGGCGGCTTGCTCGGCAGCGGCACGGTGGCAAGGCCCGAGCGGACAAAGCCCTCGAACAGGATGGGGGCGGCCGAGACGTAGCCGGAAAGGCCCGGCACGGCGCTGGCATCGGGACGCCCGACCCAGACACCCAGTACATAGCGGCCGTCGAAGCCGACCGACCAGGCGTCGCGGTAGCCGTAGGAGGTGCCGGTCTTGTAGGCGATGCCGCGCTGCAAGGCGCCTTCGGGTGGCTTGACCCCCGACAAGATGTCGATGATCTGCCAGTTCGCCTGATCGTTGAGGATGGTGGCGGTGGTGCGCTCGGCATTGGCCGGCTCGGTGCCGTCATGCAGCGTGTGCGTCTTGCCGCCATTGGCGAGCCCCGTATAGAGCTGGACCAGGTCGCGCAGCGTGACGCCGACGCCGCCGAGGCCGATGGCCAGGCCCGGCGCCTCGTTGATCGGCAGGATAGGGTTGACGCCGGCTTGGCGGAAGCGCGCGGTCAGCCGCGCCGGACCGACCGCGTCGAGCACGCGGATCGCCGGCACGTTGAGCGACAATTGCAGCGCCTGGCGGACGCTGACATCGCCCTGATAACCCATGTCGAAATTCTTGGGCCGGTAGCCGCCGAAATCGACCGGGCTGTCCTCGATCAGCGTTTCCTGCGCCACCAGTCCCTGTTCGAAGGCGAGGCCATAGATGAACGGCTTCAGCGTCGAGCCGGGCGAGCGCACGATCTTGGTCATGTCGATCCAGCCGGAACGGCTGGCATCGAAGAAATTGGCCGAGCCGACTTCGCCGAGAATCTCGCCGGTGCGTGAATCGGCCAGCACCATGGCGACGGACAGACGCGGTCCAAGCTTGGTCGCGGCGTCGCGCGCCACCTGTTCCAGTCCTTCCTGGACGCTTTTGCGGATCGTGAGTTTGAGCGGCTGGCCGGGGACGGCCCTGGGCAGCATCGCATAGGCGGCGTGCGGGGCAAGTGCCGGCAAGGTTCGGCGCAGGCCCGACACATCGTCAAGCGCGGCGCGCGCGGCCTCGCGTTCGCCGATCAGGCCCGACGAGACCATGCGGGTCAGCACACGGTCACGGGCGGCGTGGGCGATTGCCAGGTTGCGGTCAGGCCGGCGCTTTTCCGGCAATTGGGGCAAGGCGACGAGCAGGGCTGCTTCCGAGACGGTGAGCCGCTTCGGCTCCTTGCCGAAATAGGCAAGCGAGGCGGCGCGCACGCCTTCGAGGTTGCCGCCATAGGGCGCCAGCGTCAGATAGCGTTCGAGGATCTCGCGCTTGGACAGCCGCCGCTCGATCTGGATGGCGCGCAGCATCTGCTTGATCTTGGAGCCGAGGCTGCGGCTTTCGCGCGGCTCGATCAGGCGGGCGAGTTGCATCGAAAGCGTCGATCCGCCGGAGACGATGTGGCCGCTGGTGATGAGCTGGCCGGCGGCGCGGCCAAGCGCCAGAACGTCGACGCCCTGATGGTCCCAGAAGCGCTTGTCCTCATAGGTGACCAGCATGTCGACGAACTGCTTGTCGACCTGGTCGAGCCGGGTTTCGAGCCGCCAGTAGCCGTCCGGCGTGGCGAAGGCGCGCAACAGCTGGCCATCGCGGTCCTGGACTTCGGTCGAGACCGTGAGCTCAGCCGGCAAGGGTGGCGGGAAGGCGCGGTCGAGTTCCCACAGGGTGGCGACCGATAGCGCGAGGATGCCGGCGCAGGAAGCTGCCGTTATGGCGGCGCGGCGGAGGAACTTTCTTGAAAGCATGGCGCCGCCCCTCATCCGGCTGCTGCCACCTTCTCCCCGTATAGTGACGGGGAGAAGGAAGCTGTGATGATCGCCATCGCCATTTGCATGATCGCCACCACAGGCGCCTTACGGTGCCTTGATCTCCATCATGCCGGTGGCGGTGCGGGCCGAATATTGCGGCCGGTACATGTCTTCCACCGTCGCCGCCGGATGGGCGTAGGTGCCCGGCGTCACCGCGCGCACGACATAGGCGAGCGTCAGATTGTGGTCGTGATCGCCGTCGGCCGGGTTGAACGCCGCGACGAAACGGTCGTCGCGGAATTCGAGATGAGCGGCGTCGGTCTGCGCCAGCCAGGAGAAGTTCGTCAACTGGGCGCTGGAGACCAGGCCGGGATTGTCGATCTCGAAGCCGGCCGGCAACAGGTCGGTGACCAGCAGGCGCGACGGCCAGCTGTTCTGCTCGGTGACCTTGAGCACGACGACATAGCGTTCGTTCTGGGTTGCCTCCGTCACATTGGCTTCGGTGCCGTCGAGCTTGTAGTAGGTGCGGCTGATGGTGAAGCCGTCACCGCCGGCCGGCAGGGGCTGGATCGGCGACGCCACGGTGGTGACGACGGCCTGCAGCGGGGTCTTGCCGGTGTTGGCGATTTCGAGCGGGCTGTCGACCAGTTCGGAGCCGTTGACCTGGTTGGAATAGCCGCCCGAATGCGGCGCGCCATTGACGGAGAGCGCAATCGAGTCATTGCCTTCTTTCAGCGCGCGGGCCGCCAGAAGCATCCAGGAATCGTCCTGGGTGCTGGTCCAGCGGGCTTCGGCGCGTTGCCGTGTCACCAGCTTGATCAGCTCCGGCACGACCGACGACACCGGCTTCGATTCCGCCGCCAGCGACAGCATCGCCGCGCCGTCACGCAGCGCCGAACCGTAGTCGGAGCGGTACCAGTCGTAGTCGGTGCTCGATTTGGCGAGCTGCAGCGCGGTCTTGAACGTCGCCTCCGAGCGCTGGGTGTCGCCGTAGAGCGCAAGGCTCGCCGCAAGCTGGGCAACGGCCATGGGGCTCGAGAAGGCTTCGAGCTGGGTGTCGGCATAGTAGCGCAGATCGCCGATCGAGGCCTTCTTGTTGCGGGCCAGGACGTAGAGGGCGTAGGCGATCTCGCTGCCGCGGTCCTGTACGCTCTGGTCGTAGCCGAGCGAGTTCTGCAGATTGCTTAGCGCCTGGTTCATGGCAAGCGCTGGCACGTCGTACTTCTGCTCGCGCGCCCTGGTCAGGAACTCGCTGACATAGGCGTCGAGCCACAGATCGCCGGAGCCCGGGCCCCACAGGCCGAAGCTGCCGCTCGAGGATTGGTAGCTCAAGACCTTGTAGATGGCATCCTGGATACGGCCATGCAGGTCGGGGTCGCTTTCCATGCCGATGCCCGAGGCCATATCATTGACATAGAGAAGCGGCATGGCGCGGCTGGTGGTCTGCTCGGCGCAACCATAGGGGTAGCGGTCGAGCGTCATCAGGAGCGAGGGCACGTCGAAGGCAGCCGTCTGCGAAACGCCGACGCTGACGGTAGCGCCTTCCAGCAGGCTTGCCGCCAGCAGTTCCTTGTCGACGCGCAGCGCGCCGCCATTGCCCTTGAGGTCGACCACAAGGCGCGTGGTGACCGGCAGTTGCGCCGGGCGCACCGGCACGTAGAGCGTCTGCTCGACCTTGGTGCCGTCGGCGTGCGCCAGCTTGATGGTGAGCGAGGCATTGCCCGGCGTCTTGGCGATCAGCGGCACGGTCAGCGTCTGGCGCTTGCCCTGGGCGAGCGTCAGCTTCTGGGGCAGGGGCTTGTCGCCGGTCGACAGGTCGCCTGTCGTGTCGATCGAGAAGGCATAGTCGCCGGCCGGGCCGTCGGTGTCGGCCACGTCAAGCCGCATGACGGCATTGTCGCCGGGCGCCAGGAAGCGCGGCAGGCCGGCGGTGATGACCACCGGATCGCGCACGATGACATCCGACGTGGCATGGCCGACCGCTTCCTTGGTCCAGGCGACGGCCATGACGCGCACGGTGCCGTTGAACTGCGGGATGTCGAAGTCGATCCGTGCCTTGCCGTCGGCGTCGAGCTGGACCGGGCCGGAGAAGAAGGCGACCAGCTTTTCGGTGGGCGGGCTGCCTTGCGCCTGCATGTTGGCGCCGTCACCGCCGGTCCTGAGCTTGCCGGTGGTGCCGAGCGAACCGTCAATCAGGCGGCCATAAATGTCGCGGATCTCCATGCCCAGCATGCGCTGACCGAAGAACCAGTTCTCCGGGTCCGGCGCCTTGTAGTTGGTCAGGTTGAGGATGCCGACATCGACGGCGGCGACCATGACATAGGCGTTGGTCCCTGGCTGCACGCCGGCCACGGAAACCGGGATCGACAGCTGCTGGCGCGGCATGGTCTTGTCCGGCGGCGTCAGCGTGACCGCGAGCTTCTTGGCGCCCGGATCGACCGTCAGCCATTTCACGCCGATGGCGCGGGCCGGCATGCGCGTCTCCTGCGCATCGCCCGGCCGGAACAGGGTTGCCGTGACATAGGCGCCGGCGCCCCAGTCGTCACCGACGGGAATGTCGACGGTGCTGCCGCCGGCTGGCACGGTGGCCGTGATGGTCTTCAACAGCTTGTCGGATCCGATATTGATCAGAAGTTCGCCGGCAAAATGCGGCGAGACCTTCAGCTTGGCCACTTCGCCCGCGGCATAATTGTCCTTGTCGAGAGCGATTTCGAGGCCGTCAGGCGTTTCGGTGGTGGTCGAGGCGACATACCAGCCGGCGTCGAACTCATAACTGGTCGCGGGACCCTCGGGGTCCGAGGTCTCGACCTCGAGCCGGTACTGGCCCCAATCGACCGGCACGGAGACGGTGGCGTCGCCATCGGCGCCGAGGTCGATCTGGCCATTGGCGATCGATTTGGTGAAGGTCACCGGTTCGTAGCTCCACGAATTGTTGGAGCGGTACCATTGGTAATTGCGTTCGACCTTGACCAGCGTCCACTGCGCGCCTTTCAGCGCCTCGCGCTTGCCGGCCGGATCGACCGCGATCAGGCTGAACTTGGCCGTGCCGCCCTGCGGCACCTCATCATCGGCGAAGTCCGGACGGATGCCGATCATATGGCCTTGCGGGCGGATACCGATGTTGAGCGAGCGCTCGATGGCGCGGCCGCCGGTTTCGCGCATGCGCACCGTCACCTTGCCGTCGACCAGCTTGGTGGTCGAGGGCAACTGGTCGACGGTAACAGGGAAGGTCGCCTTGCCGTCATCGCCAACCACCGGCAGGTTGGTCAGCGGCGTGACCGTGGGCTCAGCCGACTGTTCATCGGCGAGGCCGAAGGAGAAGTTGGGGAAGCGGTCCCAGTCGCGCGCCGTCGACAGCGTCAGCTCGCCTTCCAGCGCCAGGCCCGCCGCCGGCGCGCCATAGAGGAAGCGGCCGTCAATGTTGATGTTGGCGGTTTCGCCGCGCTCGATCTCCTGCTTGTCGGCCTTCATGTCGAATTCGATGCGATCCGGCACGAAATCCTCGACCAGGAACATCTGGCTGGCGACCGCCGGCTGCTTCGGGTCGGTGTAGATCGACACCGACCAGGTGCCGCGCATGGCATTGGGTTCTAGCGGCAGGTCGACGGCATGGCCGCCGGCCGAAGCGCCGTCGCTGACGATGCGGCGGTCCTCGACGCCGTCGGGACGCGAGAAGATGAAGGTCAGCGGCAGGTTCTCGACCGCCTTGGCGGCGCCATCGCGGGCAAGGGCCGCGACATGGACATCCTCGCCGGCGCGGTAGATGCCACGCTCGGTCCAGGCATAGACGTCGAGCGCGCCGGGCGCCGCGCGCCCGGTGACGCCGCGGTCCGACAGATCGAAGCCGGCCTTGGACATGTCGAGGAAGACGAAATCACTGTCGCCCTGCTTGGCCATCAGCACGGCCGGCACCATGCCGCCGTCGCCGCGCGTCAGGCCGGGATTGAAGACGGCATGGCCGTCGGCATCCGATGTCGCGGTGCCGAGAACCTCGTTGTTCCTGGCAACCAGCGTCAGTTCGGCGCCGGCGATCGGCTTGGCCGAGCCCAGCGAACGGGCAAAGACATTGAGCCCGTCCTGGCCGGTATAGGTCGACAGGCCGATGTCGGAGACGACGAACCACTGCGTGGCCAACGAATTGTAGTCGTCGCCTTTGCCGTCGACGGCCTGTGCGGTCAGCACATAGACGCCGGGCTTGCGCTGCGGCAGCGCTTCGTCGACCGGGAAGGAGGTGGTGACCTCCTTGTTGAGGTCGTTGACGATGTCGAGCTTGCCCTGCCAGACCGGTGCGCCCATCTGCTCGGAAATGTTGGAAATGTCATAGCCGTCGAGTTGGTGCAGGAACTGGTAGCCCGACAGAAGCTGCGCCAGCGAACGATCGCCGATGCGGTAGAGCTTCATCTCGGCGGCGTTCATGTTGACGGTGACGACCGGAATGCCGCGGCGCGCGCCGGACGGCAGCACGAAACTGTCACCGGTGAAGCGGGCGGAAGGGGCGCGGTCCTGCACATAGATCGACAGCACCACGGGAGCGGCGGTCACTTCGCCGATGGCCGCCGGCAGGCCGGCGCGGAAGGTGACATCATAATGCTGGCCGTGTTCGAGGCCTTCGACGCAGATCTGCTTGTCCTTGGCCTCGACGCCCTTCGGCGGCGCATTGTCGACGGTGACGAACTGCGCGTAGTCGACGCCGGTCTTGACCAGTTCCTCGGAGAATTGCGCGCAGATGCGGGGCGCGCTGGTGTCGGCATCGACGCTGTGGTCGACGACACGAAAACCCTTGCGGGCCTTGAGATCGGCATAGTCGGCCTGCACGGCCGGCGACGTCACGAGCGCAAGGCTCGCCTCATAGGCCTGCAGGGCCGGGCGGTAGAGATCGCGCTTGTCGAGGCCGGCGCCAAGCAGCGCCAGCACGTCCGCGCGGGTCTTGGTGGTGCGCAAGAGCTTATAGGCGTTGAAGGCGGCCGAAGTGGCGTTCATCGGCAAGGTCGAGGCTTCGGAGGTGTTGGCGGCGGGCTGCACGGCCAGCGTTTCACGCGCCAGATTGAGCCAGAGCTGGCCATCATCGGGCATCACCGAGACCGCAGCCTCGTATTTCTGCATAGCGGAGCGATGGTCGCCGGTCAGCATGGCCTGTTCGGCCGAGTTGATCAGGGCGGCCATGCCTTCGGTCGGCTTGTCGAAGGCCGGGCCAAGCAGCCTGTTGCGGTATTGCTGGGCCTGGTCGGCCATCCAGTTGGGGAAGAAGGTCAGTTCCGGCGGCGCGCCGATATCGGGATCGCCGTCAATGTTGACGACCTTGCCGGCGACCGCGCCGTTGAACGGTTTCAGTTGGTTGTAGTCGGATTTGAGAAAGCACCATTTGGCCTTGGTGTTGTAGGTGAAGGCGCGGCAGGCCCGATCGCCAAGGCATGTCGTCTTGCACTGGTCGAGGGTGACATTCTGGTCGGATCTGAGATCAAAGCCGAAATAGTCGGAATTGTCCGTCGTTGCGATTCGCCGGGCCTCGGCCGCTTGCGCGACACCATTCCAGGCCAAGACATTGGCCCAGGCGAAGAAGAGAAGGATCAGGATCGACAGACCACGAGCCGCGCGCATTGCCATAACACCCTCCAGACAATTGCAGACGTCCAGGCATGTTCAAGCTTCAGTCAAGCTTGTCAACGCAGGACGCGGCAGGGTTCCGCCTGCCAACGGTTTCCTTTCCGGCCGATGACCGGTAGTACCACCATAGGACAGGGGATCACGCATTCTTGCGGCGACGCAAAAGGTGTGAATTCCAAGCCCGTCCTATTTCAGACAATTGGATTGTGGCCCCTTTACGAGCGCTTCAGAACTTCATTCCAATTTTAGTTTTGTAACCTAGGTTGTCTTAATGCCGGCGCATGAAGAGCAGATGTCAGGAGGGACCGCGCCAGGGCGCGTGCTTCCGCGCGCCCTGCTTTTGACCATGATGTGCGCGAGCGTCCTGGCCGCCGAATCAAGTCCTGCGGCCGCGTTCGAGCTTTTCGGCATCAAGCTGTGGGGATCGTCCAAAGACCAGGACGCCGATATCGTCGATCCGCTGCGCTACGCCGTGACCATCACCGCGCCCGATGCCGACAAGGATCTGGTCAAGAAGCTCGAAAACGCCTCGGCGCTGAAGGGCGACGAGGATCGGCCGGTTTCCGGTTCGCTCGGGCTGATGGCCAAGGCGCGCAGCGACCGTGAACAACTGGTTGCCGCCCTTTACGCCGATGCCCGTTACGAAGGCGTGGTCACCATCACCATCGACGGCAAGCCGCTCGACGAACTGCCGCCGCATGCCGAATTCAAAGGCCCGCAGCCGATTCCGGTGGCGATCAATATCGCCGCCGGCCCGAAATTCACCCTCGGCAACATCAGGCTGGAGGGCGACGCGGCGGGCTTGATGAGCGCCGATTACGGCTTGATATCCGGCGGTGACGCCGGATCCGGCGCCGTGCTCAAGGCCGAGGCGCTGATCGTGCGGACGCTGAAGGAGCAGGGCAGGCCGCTGGCCAAGGTGACCGACCGGCAGATTGTCGCCGACCATGCCACCTCGACGCTGGACGTGACACTGACGGTCGCGGCCGGGCCGGTCGCCGGCTATGGCGCGACCACGGTGGAGGGTACCGAGAAGGTCGATCGCGACTTCACCGAATACATGACCGGGCTGAAGCGTGGCAAACAGTACTCGCCGCAGGAGATCAGCGACGCGCGCGACCGGCTGCTGGCGCTGGAGGTCTTCAACAGCGTCACCTTCAAGGAAGCCGACAAGCTCGACGCCGACGGCAACATTCCGATCGGCGTCCAGGTCAGCGAGCGCAAGCCGCGCTATTTCGGCCTGGGCGGCACCTTCTCGAACACGGAAGGGCTGGGCCTGGAAGGCTATTGGGGACACCGCAACCTGTTTGGTCACGCCGAAAAGCTGCGCATTGATGGCGCCATCAGCGGCATCGGCAGCAACAATCTGTCCGATCTGAACTACAATGCCGGTATCATGTTCGAGAAACCCGGCGTGATCGGGCCGGCGTCGAAGTTCTTTGCCAGCTTCAAGACTGTGCTCGAGCATCCGGATGCGTATGACCATTTCTCGGTCAAGGGCAGCACCGGCCTGTCCTACGAACTCGACAAGAAGCAGACGGTCTCGGCGGAAGTGGCGCTCGACTATTCCAGGATCACGGATGCGTTCGGCAAACACACCTACCTTATCGCCAGCGTTCCCCTGCAATATGTCTACGACAACAGGGATAGCAGGCTGAACCCGACCAGGGGCTTCCGGGTGCTGGCCTATGCCGAGCCGAGCTACGACATATTGAGCGGTGCCGCGTTTCTCAAGCTGAAGGGCGAGGGATCGGCCTATCAGTCGCTGGATACGGCGTCGAAATTCGTGCTGGCCGAGCGTGTCGCCATCGGTTCGATCGTCGGCACCGGGCTGCAGAACGTTCCGGCCGACCGGCGCTTCTACTCCGGCGGTGGCGGTTCGGTACGCGGCTATGCCTATCAGGGCATCGGCCCGAAAGACTTCACCGGCCAGCCGATCGGCGGCCTGTCCTTCTTCGAGACCTCGGTCGAAATGCGCATCGCCGTCACCGACACGATCGGTATCGTGCCGTTCGTCGATGCCGGCACGGTGTCGACCAAGTCGGTGCCCAACTTCTCCGACGTCAAGGTCGGCGCCGGTGTCGGCCTGCGCTACGTCACGCCGTTCGGGCCGCTGCGCATCGATGCGGCCGTGCCGCTCAACCGCGATCCCAGCGATCCGCATTTCGGCATCTACGCAGGCATCGGGCAGGCGTTCTGACATGAAGACGGTGTGGCGCATCCTTCGCATTGTCCTCTACACGCTGCTGATCGTGGTCGCGGGCGCGATCGGCGCGCTCGTTGTCCTGATCAAGACAGAGCGCGGACGCGACAATCTCGCCGGCATCATTTCGCGACTGGCTTCGAACGACGACCGCAAGATCACGGTCAGCGGCATTGACGGCATCTGGTCTGGCGCGCTCAGCGTCGACCATGTGGTGCTGGAAGACCGCCAGGGCGCCTGGCTGGTGGCGCGCAAGGTTGCCGTCGACTGGTCACCGCTGGCGCTTTTGTCGAAAAGCTTCAGCGCCGACCGCATAGCCGCCGAGCGCATCGAACTGGCACGCCTGCCGGTGGCGGGCACACAGCCGCCGGCGCAGGGCGGCACGACGACGCTGCCGGTTTCCATCGACATCAGGCAGATCGACCTGCCGGAAATCGCGCTTGGCCAGCAACTTGCCGGCAGCGGCATCGCCGAACTCGCCGCCAAGGGGATGCTCAAGGCCGACGCGGCGCCGCTGGCGGTCGAGACGGTGCTCAACGTCACCCGCCATGACGGCAAGCAAGGCAATGTCGACGCCAAGATCCACTTTGCACCGGCAGACAACAGGCTCGACCTCGACCTCAAGGCCTCGGAGCCGGCCGGCGGCATCATCGCCAATCTGCTCAAGCTGACCGATACGCCGCCGGTCGAAATAACCGTCTCGGGCACGGGACCGCTTGCCAACTGGAATGGCATCGCCACATTCATGGTCGACGGTAAGATCGTCACGCAACTGACGGGCCGTCATCAGCTCACCGACAAGGGCAACCACGTCGAGGCCAAGGGCGACGGCGAGTTCGCGCCCTTCCTGCCGGAAAATCTGAGGCCGCTGTTTACGGGCAAGACCAGCTTCGATGTCGCAGGCACCGCCACATCGGCCGGCGGCATTAGCGTCGATCGGGCTAGTATCGAAAGCGACGCCATCCATGGCTCCGCGACCGGCATCGCCGATCCGGCCGGCGCCAGCGATCTGTCGGTCGAAATCGGGGCCAAAAGCGCGCCGGTGCAGATCGTTGTTGGAAGTGCGGCGCAACCGATCACCATTGCGATCAGGAACGTCACCGCCCGCGCCTTCGGCGACGGCAAGGCGCCGATCGTCGACATCGGTGCCTCGTTGGCTTCAGTGGTGGCGGGCGGCACCCAGCTCAACGATATTTCGGCGCAGATCCACTCCGACGGCTTCGACATCCCGAACCGCGCCGGCCCGGTCGCCGTCAAGCTGACGGCGGGCGGGCTGAAGACCGACGTGGCGACGCTGGCGCCGCTGGTCACCGGCAAGGTCGATGTCGACCTGGCGGGATCGCTGAGCAAGGACGCCATCGCCATCGACCAGGGCACGCTGCGCTCCGATGCGCTCAACGCCTCGCTGACCATGACGGTGGCGCTTGCGGATCTGTCGATGCAGCTCAAGATGAATGCCGATGCGGTGTCGACCGCCTTGCCGCCGCAGATCAGTTCCGTGCTCGGCGAGCGGGTGAAGTTCTCGGCCGCCGCGACGCGCGATCCGCAAGGGGCCTTTGCCGCCAATTCGATCTCGTTGACCTCCGGCTCGCTCAGCGCCAGCGGCACCGCCAGCGCGCAAGGCACCGACATCCAGGCCGACATCAAGGGCACGCTAGGCGATGTTTCGGTGCTGTCGCCGATGGTCGGCGTGCCAGTGGCCGGCGGCGTCAATTTCGCCCTTTCGGCAAGCGGCGCCAGGACGGCGCCGGATTTCACCATCTCCGCCGACAGCGACAGCCTGACGGCCTCGGGCCGCACGGTGAAGGCGATCAAGCTGACGGCAAGCGGCAAGGCCGACATAACAAGCCCCTCGGCCGATGTTTCGCTGACCGGGTCGGTCAATGACCAGCCGCTCGATATCAAGGCGGCGCTGGTGACCAGCGAGGGCAAGCGCTCGATCAACGGTTTCCTGGTCTCGCTCGGCGACAACAAGGTTTCCGGCGACCTGGCGCTCGATGACAAGCTCATGCCGCTCGGCACGCTGACGCTCGCCGCACCGGCAATCGATCAGCTGGCGGCACTCGCCGGCCAGGCCGTGACCGGCGACATCAACGGCACCATCCTCTTTGCCAAGGACGGCGACGCGCCCTCCGTCACCATCGATGCGAAAAGCACGTCGGTCGCACGTGGCGAAGTGGCGGCCAAGGCGATCGCCATCAACGCGCTCATCGCCAACTATCTCAAGGCGCCGGCGATCTCGGGCACCATCAAGGCCGACAGCGTCACCTCAGGCGCCACCGAAATCAGCGGCATCGGCGTCGACCTGAAGCGTGACGGCGAGTGGACCAATTTCACCGGCGGCGCCACGATCGCGGGCATTCCGGCGACTGCCGCCGGCCGAGTCAAGATCGCTGAGGGCACCACCAGCGTCGAGATCGCCTCGGGCGAAGCCACGGTTCGCGGCATCAAGGCGGCAATCGCTGCACCCTCGACGCTGAGCATCGCCAACGGCACGACCAGCATCGAGAAGCTGGCGCTTGATGTCGGCGGCGGTTCGGTGACGCTGTCGGGCAGCGCCGGCCAGACGCTCGATCTCGCGGCACAGTTCTCCGCGCTGCCGGCGGCCCTGGCCAATGATTTTGCCCCCGGGCTCGATGCGGCGGGCACGCTCGGCGGCGCCGCGCAAGTGACCGGGTCGCCATCCGCTCCCGAAGTTCGGTTCAACGCGCAGCTTGAGGCCGCCGAAACCAGCCAGACCCGCCAGGCCGGGCTCGGGCCGCTTGCGGTCGATGCGGCCGGTGTCTACACCCTGGCCGGCGGCGTCGTCCTCGACCATGCGACGCTGTCCGGCGACAAGATTTCCGGCGAGGCCTCCGGCACCATCAATCCGAATGGCGCCAGCGATTTTGCCCTCGACCTTACATCGTCGGGACCGAGCCTGCCGCTGACGGTCGGAAGCGCCGAGAGCCCGGTGAAGCTCGAGATCCGGTCCTTGTCGGCGAAGGTGGCGGGTGAGAGCACGCAGGCCCGCCTTGACGTCTCCGCGATCCTGCCGTCAGTCACCACCAGCCCGGCGAAGGTGGACGGGCTTGTCCTGGCACTGCACTCGGATGCGTTCGATCTCAAGAACCGCGCTGGACCGGTTTCCGGCACGGTGTCGGTGGACAAGGTCGGTCTCGACAATGCCGCCATAGCGCCGCTCATCGCCGGCAAGGTGACGGCCGCGCTGAACGCCCGGCTGACGTCGGACGGCGTCGCCATCGACAGCGGCTCGCTCAAGAGCGATGCGCTGAACAGCCAGGTCGCCGGGCAGGTGTCGTTGCGCGATGGCGCCATCGACCTCAAGCTGAGTGCGGATGCCCCGTCATCGGCTTTGCCGGCGGCGGCGCGCGGCATGCTTGGCGAGCGTGCGCAGATCAGCGCCACGCTGAAGCGCGATCCTAACGGCAGCATCAATGTCGACGGGCTGAAGCTGGTCTCGGGCGGACTGACCGCACAGGGGCAGGCGAGCCTTGCCGACAACAAGCTGGCCGCCGACATCACCGGCGCCCTTGCCGATATCTCGCCGCTGTCGAAGGACGCCAAGGGCGCCATTGCGTTTGCGCTGAACGCACAGGGCCCGGCCATCGCCCCCGATCTGTCGCTGACGGTCAACAGCGATCGGCTTTTGGTGGCGGAGCGCGAGATCACCGGACTGAAGCTCACCGCCACCGGCAAGGCGGATGCCGCCAACCCGGCCGCGAACGTGCAACTGACCGGCAATGTCGCGGGACAAGCCTTGCAGGGCAGCGCGGTGCTGGCGACGTCGGATGGCAAAAGCGCCATCAACGGCCTGCTCCTGTCGCTCGGCAAGAACCGGATTTCCGGCGATCTGGCGCTGGACGACAAGTTCGTACCCGAAGGCACCATCTCGCTCGACCTGCCCGATATCGGCCCGCTCGCCGCGCTGGCGCTGGAAAAGGCGGAGGGCGACGTGCGTGGCACGATCGCCTTCACGAAGAACGGTGCCGCACCTCAGGTCGCCATCAAGGCGGCCACCGCCTCGATCACGCGCGGCGATCTCCAGGCGAAGGCGGTTTCCATCGATGCGCTGATCGCCAATTATCTCGCCGCACCGGTGATTTCGGGCAATATCCGCGCCGACACAGTCACGTCGGGCGGCACCGTGATCAGCGGCATCGATGTCGACCTGAAGCGCGACGGCGACTGGACCGGCTTTTCCGGTGGCGCCACGGTCAAGGGCATTCCGGCCAAGGCCGCCGGCCGCGTGAAGGTGGCCAATGGCACGACCACTATCGAACTCGCTTCCGGCCAGGCGACCGTCCAGGGCATCAGGGCGGCCATCGCCCAGGCTTCGACGGTCAGCATCGCCAACGGCACGACGACGCTGGACCGGCTGGTGCTCAACCTTGGCGGCGGCACGGCGACGGTGACCGGCAAGGTCGGGCAGGCGCTCGACATCAATGCGGCGCTGGCCAAGGTGCCGATGTCGCTCGCCAACGGTTTCTCGCCGGGGCTCGATGCCGCCGGTTCGATTTCCGGCACGGTGAAGGTGACGGGCGCGCCGGCGAGCCCTGCAGTTGCCTTCAACATAGACGCGGCCGGCGTGCAGACGTCGCAAACCCGAGGCGCCGGTGTCGGCGCGGTGAGCGTGTCCTCCTCCGGTACCTTTGCCGGCAACAAGCTGACCTTCAACGCCAACATCGGCGATGGCGCCGGCCTTGGCCTCAAGGGCGGCGGCACGGTGACGACGGCGGGCACGCCGGCGCTGGTGCTCGACTTCAATGGCGCCGTGCCCTTCGGCATGCTCAGCCAGAAGCTTGCGGCGCAGGGCTTGTCGCTGTCGGGAACGGCCACCGTCAATGTCCAGGTGCGTGGCCCGGCGACGTCGCCTGTCATCGGCGGCAGCGTCAGCACATCGGGCGCGCGGCTGGTCGATGCCCGCTCGGGCCTGGCCGTCAACGATCTCGCCGCCGACGTCTCGATCGGCGGCGGCGTCGCCAGGATCAACCGGCTGACCGGAACATTGTCGACGCGCGGCAGCCTTTCGGCCAGCGGCACGGTCGGCATCAACCCGGCGCAAGGGTTTCCGGCCGACCTGTCGATCAAGCTCACCGACGGGCGCTATACGGACGGACGCGTGGTGACCGCCAATCTCGGCGGCGACCTGACGATCAAGGGACCGCTGGTATCGGCACCGGTGATTGCCGGCACCGTCAATCTGGCCAAGACCGTCATCACGGTTCCGGACAAATTGCCGGGCTCGCTCTCGGCGCTCGACGTCAAGCACAAGAACGCGCCCGCCGCCGTCAGGGCGCAGGACAAGGCGCTGCGGCCGCCAACGACGTCGGGCAAGAGCGGCGGTAGCGGGCTTGCGCTCGACGTCACCGTCAATGCGCCGAACCAGATCTTCATCCAGGGCAGGGGCGTCGATGCCGAATTCGGCGGCTCGCTCAAGCTGACCGGGCCGGCCTCGTCGCCACAGGCGGTCGGCACCTTCACCTTGCAGCGCGGCCGGCTGTCGATCCTGGGCAAGCGGCTGACCTTCACCGAGGGAACGGTGGGTTTTTCCGGCTCGCTGGTGCCCTATCTCAACCTGACGGCGACCACGACGACCGCCAGCGCCACCGTCACCATCGTGGTGTCGGGCGAGGCGACCAATCCTAAGTTCACCTTCTCCTCGGTGCCGGCGCTGCCCGAGGACGAGGTGCTGGCGCAATTGATCTTCGGCCGGTCCATGTCGAACCTGTCGCCGCTGCAGATCGCGCAACTGGCCGAAGCGGCCCGGGCAACTGGCCGGTGTCGGCGGCTCGACGTCGCTGCTTGAGAATCTGCGTAGCGCCATCGGCGTCGACGATCTCGACGTCACCACTGACGACAAGGGCGGCACGGCGGTCTCGGCCGGCAAGTACCTGAACGACCGCACCTATGTGACCATCCAGAAGGGCGACAAGCCGGGTTCGGGCAAGGCCACCATCGACCTCAACGTCGGGCGTGGCGTCAAGTTGCGCGGCGAGGCGACGGACGCCGGCGAGGCCAAGGGCGGCATCTTCTACGAAAAGGAATATTGAGGGCCTGGCCCTCACCATGGCCGGGACTGGCGCTGTCGTAACCCGTGCCAATGTCTCAGTTTAATCGCCTTGAGTAGATTTTGGCGAAATCTGGGCGCACTAGCAATTTTGCGTCAAGACTGTCGCTATCGCGCGTACCGCTCCCTTTTCAAAGTTGCACATTCGTCAGCATGTTCCCAATCCAAGCCGTCTTTGACATCATGGCCTGGATGCGGAATGTTAATCGGCGGAAAGCCAACAATGGGAGTTAGTCATGACAATCTACAAGAGTAATGGCGATCGCGTTCCGGATCACATCCTGGCCATGGCCGAAGAAGCCAAGGCAGGTAAGGTCGATCGCCGCGAATTCCTGGCCATGGCAAGCGTCTTCGGCGCCTCGACGGCGATGGCTTATGGCCTTCTCGGTCTCGCCGATCCGACGCCTGCAAGGGCAGAAGAGGTAAAAGGCAAGAAAGGCGGCACGCTGAAGGTCGCGCAGTGGATCAAGGATCCCAAGGATCCTCGCAAGGCCGACTGGTCGGAAATTGCCAATGCCGAGCGCCAGGCGCTGGAGCCGCTGGTCAAGTACACGAGCGAATATACGTTCCGCCCTTATCTGCTGGAAAGCTGGGACGTGAACGACGACGCCACCCAGTACACGCTGCATGTACGCAAGGGCGTAACCTGGTCGAACGGCGACCCCTTCATAGCCTCTGACGTCGTCTTCAACCTGAAGCGCTGGGCCGACAAGAAGGCCGAAGGCAATTCGATGCCCGGCCGTCTCGGCTCGCTGGTCAAGGATGACAAGCTCGACGAAAGCGCCGTGACGATGCCGGACGACCACACGGTCGTGCTCAAGCTCAGCAAGCCTGACATCGCGCTTATCCCCAACATGTGCGACTATCCCGGCCTGATCGTCCACAAGACTTTCGACGAGAAGGGCGGCGACTTCAAGGCCTGCCCGATCGGCACCGGCCCATTCGAGCTCGTCTCCTACGACGTCGGCCAGAAAGTCGTCTACAAGCGCCGCGAAGACAACAAGTGGTGGGACGGCGAAGTGTTCCTCGACGGCATCGAATTCATCGACTACGGCACCGATCCGGCCGCCATGGTCAGCGCTTTCGAGGCTGGCGAAGTGCACACCAACTTCGAAACGTCGGCCGACTATGTGTCGATCCTCGACAAGATGGACTTGGTCAAGTCGGAGATCGTCACGGCTTCGACCATCGTCTGCCGCACCAACGTCAACAACAAGCCCTATGGCGACCAGAAGGTGCGCAACGCGCTGCAGCTCGCGGTCGACAACAATGTCGTCCTCCAGCTCGGCTATGGCAATGCCGGCTCGGTCGCCGAGAACCACCATGTCTGCTCGATCCATCCGGAATATTACGAGCTGCCGAAGGTTGCCCGTGATCCGGCCAAGGCCAAGGCGCTGATGGCGGAAGCCGGCCAAGCCGACTTCGAACACGAGCTGATCACGGTTGACGAGGACTGGCACAAGAACACCGGCGACGCGATCGCCGCACAGCTGCGCGACGCCGGGATCAAGGTGAAGCGCACGGTGCTACCGGGCTCGACGTTCTGGAACGACTGGACGAAGTATCCGCTGTCAATGACCAACTGGAACATGCGTCCGCTCGGCGTCCAGGTTCTGGCCATCGCCTATCGCACCGGCGAGGCCTGGAACGAGGCTGGCTGGTCGAACCCCGACTGGGATGCCAAGCTCAATGCGGCACTCGCCGTCGCCGACGCTGCCAAGCGCAAGGACATGATGAAGGACATCGAGCAGATCCTGCAGGCTTCCGGCATCATCATCCAGCCCTACTGGCGCAAGCTCTACAGCCACTCGGTCAAGGCGGTGCAAAACTACAAGATGCATCCGACCTTCGAGCGCGACTACGGCAAGGTCTGGCTCGATCAGGCCTGATCGATCGGACCTGGGAAAGGGGCATTGCCCCTTTCCCTCCCTCTTTGCGTCGCCATTGCAGGTTCGTCCGCAAAAAATACGGACTCACCCGGGAAGGCCGTGCAATAAAAACAGGGTTGATCGCATTCGAGGGCCTGTTTGACGGCCAGTCCGCCGGTGACGGCAGGCGAGGCTTTGAATCCGGCTCAAAACCCAACCCCATCGGCAGGGGGCCGTCATGCTTTCCTTCATTATCAGGCGTCTTGGCACCATGGCATTGACGATGCTGTGCCTGACGATGATCGTCTTCTTCCTGATCAACCTCGAACCCAACCTGAAGAAGCTGGCGATCAGCCAGACGGAAATGCACACTTCGGCCGAACAGCTGGAGGACTGGCTGGTCAACCATGGCTACCGGCAGAATTTCTTCGTCCGCTACGGACAGTGGCTGGGCCTGCTGCCCAAGCAGCCGGTGACCGACCCGGCGACCGGCAAGCCGACGCAGCGTTTCACTTTCTGCAACGACCCGGTCGTACCAACCTTCTCCGGCGTCCTCGAAGGGGATTTCGGTTGCTCGACCAAGTTCAAGACGACCGTCGCCTCTAAGCTGTTCCCGGCACTTGGTGCCACCGGCATCCTGATGTTCTGTGTGTTGGCGGTGATGGTGCCGGTATCGCTCTTGATCGGCATCCTGGCCGGCATGCGCGAGGGATCGCGAACCGACCGGGTGCTTTCGGTGGCCTCGATCGCCTCGACGGCGACGCCCGAATATGTGTCGGGCGTCATCTTCACCGTCATCTTCGCCTCATGGCTCGGCTGGTTGAACGGTTCGGCAGCGTCCGCAAGCCAGGGCATCACCTTCTACAATTTCACCCTGCCGGTGATGACGCTGGCGATCTACGGCATCGGCTACATCGCCCGCATGACCCGCGCCTCGATGGTCGAGGTGATGACGCAGCAATATATCCGCACCGCCCGGTTGAAGGGGCTCTCCTTCGGCGGGGTGGTGGTGAAACACGCGCTGCGCAACGCGCTGATCGCACCGTTCACCGTCATCATGCTGCAATTTCCCTGGCTGCTCACCGGCGTCGTCATCGTCGAGGTGATGTTCCGCTACCAGGGCTTCGGCTACACGCTGGTCGAGGCCGCTGGTAACAACGACATCGACCTTTTGCTTGGCTGCTCGCTGGTCTCGGTGTTCATCGTCTTGATCACGCAACTCATTTCCGATGTCGGCTACGCGTTTCTCAATCCGCGTATCAGAGTTCAGTAGGGGGCGAAGCGGATGCAGGTCCAATATATCAGTGCCTTCAGCGTCGTTCTCGAAGTGCTCTCGCGCTTCTGGCCGGTCTGGGTTGCGCTCATCATCGTCATGGGTGCGAGCTTCGCCTACAAGAAAAGGCTGGCGCTCTACGGACAGCTGTTCGACAGCGGCGTCGGCATCGTCGGGGTCGGCATCTGCCTGTTCTGGCTGTTCACGGCGATCTTCGCATCGACCATCTCGCCTTTCGATCCGCTGGCACAGGTCCCGGTGATGAAGGACATGCTGCCCGGCGCCATTGAGCCGCAATCGGGGCTTGTCTATCTGTTCGGCGGCGACAAGCTGGCGCGCGACGTGTTTTCGCGCATGGTCTATGGCAGCCAGATCGTGCTGATCATCGCGCCGGCGGCGACCGGCTTCGCGCTGATGGTCGGCATCACCCTTGGCCTGCCCGCCGGCTATTACGGCGGCAAGATCGATACGGTGCTGTCGTTTCTGGCCAACCTCGTGCTGGCCTTCCCGGTGATCCTGCTGTTCTACCTCTTGGTGACGCCGGGCATCATGGACACGCCGATCCCCTATGCCATGGCCGGCGTGTTCTTCCTGTTTCCGATCATCTTCTTCAGCGTGCTGTTCTGGACGCGTTACAAGAACCGCCCAGACCGGCTGTACATCCTGCTCGGCCTGACGCTGATCATAGGCGGCTGGATCTATCTCGGCCTCGTGTTCGACAAGGACCCGCTGCACATCGTCCACATCGATCCCAACCAGCTCAATATTTTCGTGGCGGTGGTGTTTGCCTCTAGTCCGGGCGTGTTCCGCATCGTGCGCGGCCTGGTGATGGACATCAAGACGCGCGACTATGTGGCGGCGGCGCAGACGCGCGGTGAATCGCCCTGGTACATCATGCTTTGGGAAATCCTGCCCAATGCACGCGGACCGCTGATCGTCGATGCCTGCCTGCGCATCGGCTACACCACCATCCTGCTCGGCACGCTGGGCTATTTCGGCCTCGGCCTGGCACCGGAAAGCCCTGACTGGGGCACGGCGATCAAGGATGCCAGCCGGCTGCTGCGCTCCTTCATCCATCCGGCGCTGCCGCCGACGATCGCGCTGATGTCGTTCGTGCTGGGGCTTAACCTGTTGGCCGACTCGCTGCGTGAACAATCGATGAAGGACTGATTGACGGGCTCCGGCCCGCATCTGGTAGAATTTGGATTGGAGCGACCCATGAACGAGGCAGTTCGAAATCCCGCAGAGCCGATCATCGAGATCGAAAACCTGTCGATCTCCTTCTTCACCCGCAAGGGCGAAATACCGGCGGTCATGGATTTTTCCTGCACGGTCATGCCCGGCGAGGCGATGGGCATCGTCGGTGAATCCGGCTGCGGCAAGTCGACCGTGTCGCTCGGCATCATGCGCGACCTCTCCAACATCGGAAAGATCGTCGGCGGCAGGATCAAGTTCCAGGGCAAGGACATGGGCGAGCTCTCCGAGGAGGAGCTGCGCGCCATTCGCGGCAACAAGATCGCCATGATCTACCAGGAGCCGATGGCCAGCCTCAATCCGGCGATGAAGGTCGGCCAGCAGTTGATGGAAGTGCCGCTGATCCACGACAAGGTGTCGAAGGAAGAGGCCTACAAGCGCTCCCTCGAGATGGTGCGCGCGGTCAAGCTGCCCGATCCCGAGCGCATGATGCGCTCCTATCCGCACCAGCTCTCCGGCGGCCAGCAGCAGCGCATCGTCATTGCCATGGCGCTGCTGTCGAAGCCGGCGCTGCTTCTGCTCGACGAGCCGACGACGGCGCTCGACGTGACGGTGGAGGCGGGTATCGTCGAACTGGTCAAAGGGCTGGGCGAGAAGTTCGGCACGTCGATGATCTTCGTGTCGCACAATCTCGGCCTCATCCTCGAGACCTGCGACCGCATCACCGTGATGTATTCGGGCGAGGCGGTGGAGACCGGCAAGATCAAGGACGTGTTCGACCGGATGCGCCATCCCTATACGCAAGGGCTGTTCCGTTCGATCCCGCTGCCGGGCGCCGACAAGAATTCGCGGCCGCTGATCTCCATCCCCGGCCAGTTGCCGCTGCCGCATGAGCGGCCGAAGGGCTGCAATTTCGGTCCGCGCTGCCACCATTTCGTCGAGGGCGTCTGCAACGCCGCCGAAATTCCGATGGTCGAGGTCGCCGGCCACGAAGGCCATTTCTCACGCTGCGTGCGCTTCAACGAGATCGACTGGGAGGCGCTGCCGCCCGGCGCCAAGAAGGTCAATGAGCGTGTCGTGCCCGGCGCGCCGGTGCTCAAGATCGAGGATCTGCGGAAATACTACAAGGTCGGCGGCAGCGAGGTGTTCGGCTCGAGCGAAGGCCGCGTCGTCAAGGCCAACGAGACGATCTCGTTCATGGCGCGCGAATCCGAGACCGTCGCCATCGTCGGCGAATCCGGCTGCGGAAAGTCGACATTGGCCAAGGTGCTGCTCGGGCTGGAGACGGCGAGTGCCGGCACGGTGACGCTGGGCAACAAGGAAATCCAGTCGACGGGCATCGAGAGCCGCAGCGTCGAAACCGTGTCGTCGATCCAGATGGTGTTCCAGAACCCGTTCGACACGCTGAACCCCAGCCATTCGGTCGGCTCGCAGATCATCCGCACGCTGGAGAAATTCAATGTCGGCAAGACGGTCGCCGACCGGCGCAAGCGCATGCTGGAACTGCTCGACCTGGTGAAGCTGCCGCGCGCCTTCGAGACGCGCAAGCCGCGCCAGCTGTCCGGTGGCCAGAAGCAGCGCATCGGCGTGGCGCGCGCCTTTGCCGGCGATGCCAAGGTGGTGGTGGCCGACGAGCCGGTCTCGGCACTCGACGTGTCGGTGCAGGCGGCGGTGACCGAACTCTTGATGGACATCCAGCGCAAGAACAAGACGACGATGCTGTTCATCAGCCACGATCTGTCGGTCGTGCGCTACATCGCCGACCGCGTCGTCGTCATGTATCTTGGCTACATCGTCGAGCAAGGCACGACCGACCAGATCTTCGCGCCGCCCTATCACCCCTATACCGAGGCGCTGCTTTCGGCGATCCCGATCGCCGACACAAGCGTGGTGAAGAAGCACATCGTGCTGGAAGGCGACATTCCCTCGGCAATGAACCCGCCGTCCGGCTGTCCGTTCCAGACACGCTGCGGCTACAAGAAGCTGGTGCCGGACAATCTGTGCGAAACCAAGGTGCCGCCGGTCAAGCATCTCGGCGACGGCCATATGAGCCTGTGCTGGCTGTCCGACGATGTGCTGGCGACGATGGAGCCGGTGATCAAGTTCGACAAGGAACACGCGGCGCATGAAGGTGTTCCGGACGATGCGCACGGCACCGGGCCGGGTCCGACCGGAACGGCGCCCAACCGGCCGCGTGGCAAAACGGGCAGCGCGGAAGCCGACCAGATCGGGGACGCCGTGGAGCAAAGCGAGGCTGGCATGCGAGCCCGTCGCCACGAAGTGCGCGACGAGACTTCCGAAACCGGTGTCTCCAAGCCGAAAGATACGACAAGGCGGCACTAGCCAGGGCTGAGTGTCAGCTTCCGCACTGGCGTAGCTGCGATTCATAATCCCGCGCCATCTTGTCGGTCGCCCGGGCGTAACCCTGCACGCCGGCGTCGCCACGATTGCCGCGGCCATAGGCGGTCCAGCCGAGATAGTAGGCGAGGTAGAGATTGTAGGTGTCGTTGCGCGCGACGCCGTAAGTGTCTGCCGTCTTGGAATGGTACCAGCCGACGAAATCGACGGCGTCGGCGAATTTGGTGCGCCGCGCCGCCCAGTTGCCGGTTTCGCGCTGATATTGCGACCAGGTGCCGTCCAGCGCCTGCGAGAAGCCGGTGGCCGACGAGACATGCTTCCAGGGAATGAAGCCGAGGAGCTTGGTGCGCGGCGGCCGGGCATTGCTCTTGAAGCCGGATTCCTTGCGCACCGTCGCCATCAGCACGGGGACCGGCACGCCATATTTCTGCTCAGTGCGTTCGGCTGCCGACTGCCAATTGTCGAACCAGCCGTCATTCTGGTCGAAGACGGCGCAGACATTGTTGATGTGGCTGGGCGCTGTCGCGCAGGCCGAAAGTGCCAGCAACACGCCAACTGCTACAATTTTACTAAAACTCGACCTACGCATTGGATGAGCAATAGGCCGAAATCATAAAGGGAATCTTGCCGCCGCCGTTAACGCCTCGCAGTCACGAGCGCTCGGGAAAAGGCCCTGTATATATTCCGACGCCTTCTGTCGCTTTTGATAAAATGGCGCTGCATAAATGCCGCCTTGGCTAAAATCGCGCCTGAAAACGGCGTATTTCTGACAGCTTGCCTGGTTTGCCAAGGCTTTGATGCCTGGCATGAACGAACCAAGACGCAAGCGTGGCGCCGAGCGCACCAGCAACCGGGGGCCGGCGCCCATCCCGCAGCTGCCGCAGAGGCGGGTGACCAATCCCTATCCGCCGATGGCGTTGCTGTCTCCAGACCAGATCGAGGCGATCCATCAAGCGTCGATGCATATATTGGAGAATTTCGGCATCGAGGTGATGAGCCCGCGGGCGCTGTCGCTGTTCGAGCAGGCGGGTGCCAGGGTCGACCACGCCTCGGCCAATGTCCGCCTCGATCGCGGCATGGTCGACGAGGCGCTGAAGACGACGCGCTCCAATTATACACTGACGCCGCGCAATCCGGCCAACACCATCCATCTTGGCGGCAACACCATCAATTTCACGCTGGTCGCCGGCCCACCCAATGTGCACGACATGGAGCGCGGCCGCCGCGCCGGCAATCTCAAGGATTATGCGGACCTGACCCGGCTGGCGCAGCACTTCAACTGCATCCACATGCTCGGCAACCAGGTCTGCGCGCCGGTCGAACTGCCGGCCAATGCGCGCCATCTCGACACCTACTTCACCAACCTGACGCTGACCGACAAGAGTTTTCATGTCTCGGCGATCGGCCGGGGCAGGGCGCTGGACGGCATCGAGATGATGGCGATCGCGCGCGGGCTGACATTGGATCAGCTGCGCGACGATCCCGGCATCGCCACCATCATCTCGGTCAACTCGCCGCGCCGCTTCGACGAGATGATGGCCGAGGGCCTGATGACCATGGCCGAGTTCGGCCAGTCGGTGGCGGTGACGCCGTTCACGCTGATGGGGGCGATGAGCCCGGTGACGCTGGCGGGTGCCTTGGCGCAGCAGAATGCCGAAGCGCTGTTCGGCGTGGTGCTGACGCAGCTGGTGCGGCCGGGGGCGCCGGTGATGTATGGCGCCTTCACCTCCAATGTCGACATGAAGTCCGGGGCGCCGGCCTTCGGCACGCCTGAAAACACCAAGGCCAACATTGCGTCCGGGCAATTGGCGCGGCGCTACGGGCTGCCCTACCGGACGACGCCCGGTTCGGCCTCCAATGCGGCCGACGCGCAAGGCGCCTATGAGACGCTGATGGCGCTGTGGGGCGCCGTGCTCGGCCATGGCAATCTCGTCTATCACGCCGCCGGCTGGCAGGAGGGCGGGCTGACGGCATCGTTCGAAAAATTCATCATCGATGTCGAGATGATCCAGCACATGATGGAGTTCCTGAGGCCGATCGTGGTCGACGAGGCCGAGCTTGCCGTTGAGGCGCTGGGCGCGGTGCCGACCGGCGGCCATTTTTTCGGCGAGCCGCACACGCTGGAGCGCTACGCCACCGCCTTCTACCAGCCGATGCTGTCCAACTGGCAGAATTTCGAAGCCTGGGAGGAGGCCGGCAGCCTCGATGCAACGGCGCGCGCGACCCGGCTGTGGAAGAAGGCATTGGAGGATTATGTCGAGCCGGTGATGGATATCGCTGTGCGCGAGGCGCTGGAGGCTTACATGGCCAGGCGCAAGGAAGCGATCGGGCAGGGTGAGCCGTGATACCTCCCATATCGATTCATCTCACCCATACAACTCACTGATATCAGAGAAAAATCCATGAAATCGCATGCAAAGGTCGTGGTCATTGGCGGCGGCGTCGTCGGGTGTTCCGTGCTGTTTCATCTCGCTCGCCATGGCTGGACCGACGTGGTGCTTCTGGAGCGCGACGAGCTGACATCAGGCTCGACCTGGCACGCGGCGGGCGGCATGCACACGATCAATGGCGACCCCAACGTCGCCAAGCTGCAGAAATACACGATCAGCCTCTACAAGGAGATCGAGGAACTGTCAGGCCAGGCGACCGGCGTGCACCTGACCGGCGGTGTGCTGCTCGCCGCGACCGAGGCACGGCTGGACTGGCTGCGCGGTGTCGTCGCCAAGGGCCGCTATCTCGGCATCGACCTGGAAGTGATCTCGGCGAAAGAGGCCGCCGAGCTGATGCCGCTGCTCGACCCCAAGCAGTTCGTTGGCGCCGTCCGCAACAAGGAGGATGGGCATCTCGATCCCTCCGGCGTCACCCATGCCTATGCCAAGGCCGCGCGGAAGCTTGGGGCGGAAGTAGAACGCTTCACCAAGGTCGAGGACATTGTGCGGCGGCCCGACGACCTATGGCGCGTCATCACCAACAAGGGCGAGGTGGTGGCCCAGCATGTCGTCAATGCCGGCGGCCTGTGGGCGCGCGAGGTCGGCCGCATGGTCGGGCTCGAATTGCCGGTGCTGGCCATGGAGCACATGTATCTGATCACCGAGGACATGCCGGAAGTCGCCGCCTGGAACGCCAAGACCGGCACCGAGATCATCCATGCGGTCGATTTCGATGGCGAGCTCTATCTGCGCCAGGAGCGCGGCGGCATGCTGATGGGCACCTACGAGAAAGCCAACAAGCCGTGGTCGGAATACCAGACGCCTTGGAATTTCGGCCATGAATTGCTGGCGCCCGACATCGACCGCATCGCGCCGTCGCTGGAGGTCGGGTTCCGGCATTTCCCGGCCTTCCAGAACACCGGCATCAAGCAGATCATCAACGGGCCCTTCACCTTCGCGCCCGACGGCAACCCGCTGGTCGGGCCGGTGCGCGGCCTACCGGGCTTCTGGGTCGCCTGCGGTGTCATGGCCGGCTTCAGCCAAGGCGGCGGCGTCGGGCTGGCGCTGTCCAACTGGATGATCGAAGGCGACCCTGGCGCCGATATCTGGGCCATGGATGTGGCGCGCTATGGCGACTGGGCGACGATGGCCTACACCAACGCCAAGGTGCGCGAAAACTATTCCCGGCGCTTTTCGATCCGGTTCCCCAATGAGGAGCTGCCCGCCGGACGGCCGCTCAAGACGACGCCGGTCTACGATCTGCTGTCGGCCAAGGGCGCACAGTTTGGCGTCGCCTATGGGCTGGAAGTCCCGCTCTGGTACGCGCCGGAAGGCGTCAAGGACGAGTTCTCCTGGCGCCGTTCCAGCGATTTTTCCCATGTCGCCAGGGAAGTCGCGACGGTGCGCGACGGCGTCGGCCTCTCGGAGATTTCGAGCTTTGCCAAATATAAGGTTACGGGCGAGGGGGCGTCGGCCTGGCTCGACCGCCTGCTCGCCTGCAAATTGCCGAAACCTGGCCGCATGACGCTGGCGCCGATGCTGAAGGATGACGGCAGGCTGATCGGCGATTTCACGCTGGCCAATCTGGGCAGCGATGGCTGGTTCCTCGCCGGCTCCGGCATTGCCGAGCAGTACCATATGCGCTGGTTCGAGGCGCATCTGCCTGGCGACGGTTCGGTTCATATCGAGGCGCTGGGCGCGAAACTCACCGGCCTTGCCATTGCCGGCCCCAAGGCGCGGGAAGTGCTGGCCAAGGTCAGCCGCGCCGATGTCTCCAATGCGGCGTTTCCGTTCATGGCGGTGGCCAGGATGGATATCGGCATGGCGCCGTGCCTGGTCGGCCGCGTCAGTTACACCGGCGATCTCGGCTACGAGATCTGGGTGGCGCCGGAATATCAGCGCGCGGCTTATCATGCGCTGACGGCAGCGGGCGCGGAATTCGGTATCGGCCTGTTCGGCTCGCGCGCGCTAAATGCGCTGCGGCTGGAGAAGAACTATGGCTCATGGGGACGCGAATACCGTCCGATCTACGGGCCGCTCGAAGCCGGGCTCGACCGCTTCGTCGCTTATGGCAAGGAGGCTGATTTCATCGGCAAGGCGGCAGCGCTGGCCGAGCGCAAGCAAGGCGGCAAATTGCGGCTGCGCAGCTTCATTGTCGACGCCGACGATGCCGATGTCATCGGCGACGAACCGATCTGGTTCGGCGGCGCGGTGCGCGGCTGGGTGACGTCGGGCGGCTACGCCCATCATTCAAAGAAGTCGGTCGCCGTCGGCTATGTGCCGAAGGAGATCGCCGACGAGAGCGACGGCTTCGAGATCGAGTTACTGGGCAAGCGCCATGCGGCGCGTATTCAGGCAGCCCCGCTGTTCGACGCGAATTTTGAGCGCATGCGGGGGTGAAGGTTCATCCCCAGCGGGGACATCAGGCCTCGCTGCGATTGTCCAGCGCAAAGGCGCCGGCGCCGGCGAAGACCAGATAGAGGAAGATGAAGCAGAAGGAGATTGCCGCGTCGCCGCTGTTGTTGACCGGGAAGAAGTCACGCGGCATGTGCGCCATGAAATAGGCGATCGCCATTTCGCCGGCCAGAAGGAACGCCACCGGGCGTGTGAACAGGCCGAGCGCCAGCAGGATGCCGCCGGCGAATGTGAGGATGCCGGCGGCTGTCGTCAACCCGGTGAGGGCGTGAGGCTGGGCGCTTACGGGGAAGTTGAACAGTTTCTGGCTGCCATGTTCGATGAACTGCAGCGCGGTCATGATGCGCAGCACGCCGAGTGCCTGCGGCAGGTATCTGGAGAGGCCATCAAAAAGCTTCATCTGAACTCCTTTTCGCCCTCCCGGCCCGGCCATAGATCATGGTCCGACGATGGACCATTCACTTCCCATGGCGCGCCATCAACAATCGGTGATTGGAAATGTGCTCCGGTATGCCCTTTCATATCGTTCTCGTCAGGGTTGCATTTGTATCGCTATGGTTGTATTGATGTGGGCACTCTAAACCTGTGGGTTCTCTTGCCATGAAAAAACTCGTCGCCAGCCTATTCGCACTCCTTGCAGGCACCAGCTTGGCCATGGCCGAGGACGCCGGTTGCGAGGCCTTCAAATGGCCGGTGACGCGGGAACAGGCGCTGTTTGCCGCGGCGCCCGCAACGCCGGCTGGAGCGGAGCTGGCGGTGGGTGCCGCCGCGGATCTGGCATTGGTGCCGGCGGACAAAGCCGGTTTTACGCTGCCGCCCGAGCGCGCGCCGGCGGGGGGCACGTTCGGTGCCGTCGCCAGCGTGGAGGTGCCGGCCGGCGGAGCCATTCAGATCAGCCTGTCGGGCGAAGCCTGGATCGACGTCATCCAGGACGGCAAGGCCATCAAGTCGGCCGGCTACAGCGGTGTGAAAACCTGCCCCGGCATCCGCAAGAGCGTGCGCTTCAAGCTCGCGGCCGGACCGGCCATCGTTCAGTTCAGCGGGGCGAAAAAGGCCGAGCTGAAGGTTGCGGTGCTGACGCCGGAATAGAGCGGCAAATAGAGCAATACGGCCTTTCATCGGTGGTGAGATGAAAGGCCGCCGCTTCGTGCCGGCGAAGCTGCCGTCAGCGCACCGGCGCCATCAGCGCGAAATGCGCGCCCTGCGGATCCTGGCACTGCACGATCCAGCTGCCGCCGGGCACCTCCATCGGGCCCATCAAGATCTTGCCGCCATTGTCGGTGACGCGTCTTGCGGACGCGTCGATGCCGGTGACGTTGAAATAGAACTGCCAGACCGGGACGGGGATTTGCGCAGGCTTGTTCATGATGCCGCCGCCGGACTCGGGGCCGGCCGTAAACGTCTGGTAGATGCCCATCGGGCCCATGTCGAAATCACCGGCATTGGTCCAGCCGAACTGGCCGGAATAGAAGTCGAACGCGGCCTTCCAGTCGCTGGTGTAGAGCTCGTGCCAGCCGATATGGCCGGGTGTGCTGGCCGGCACGACGGGCTGGTCGGGGCCGTTGGGCTGCAGGAACATGAAGGTCGCGCCTTGCGGGTCGGCGACCACGGCGAAGCGGCCGACGCCCGGAATGTCGCTGGGTTCGCAGTGAACGCCGCCGCCTGCGGCTTTCAAGGATTTGGTCGAGGCGTCCACGTCGTTGGTATGGATGTAGCCCAGCCAGGCCGGCGGCGCTCCCATCTTCCTGACATCCTCGGGCATCGTCATCAGCCCGCCGACGCCACGCTCGCCGACATTCATGACGATGTAGCGCGGCATGCCGGGCGCTTTGTCGAAGGGCTGCGCCGTCCAGCCGACAACCTTGGTGTAAAAGGCCTCGGCGGCGTCGAGGTCGGAAGTCATCAGCTCGTACCAGAAGAAGGGCATTGGGGATTTCGGCATGGTCGGTCTCCTCACGGTTCAGCATCGATCGTTGTCCGATCCACCGCAGGACGATCCAGGATACGGGATTCCGACAACCGCCCGGACAATAATGCCTGCCCATGACATGCGTTCCCGGTTGCGTGCCCCGCGATTTTCGATTTCTCTACGGCAAAGGGGGTGTTCATGCGCCAGATGTCGCTCACGCCGGAGCTTGTCGCACTGTGCCACAGGGAAGAGGCCGATCCTGGCCCAGACTTGAGTTGGACGGAGCTGAAGGACGGGGATTTCCAGACCCTTGCATCGCGGCTGTCCGGCGAAGCGGATGAGGGGCCGCTGTGGGTGTTTGCCTACGGCTCGCTGATCTGGAAGCCGGAATTCGAATCGGTCGAGCAACGGCTCGCCACGGCCTTCGGCTGGCATCGCTCCTTCTGCCTCGACATGGTCCGCTGGCGCGGCAGTGCTGCGCAGCCGGGGCTGATGATGGCGCTCGAACGCGGCGGTCGCTGCAACGGCGTGATCTACCGATTACCGGAGGGTGAAAAGCCGGCTCAGATCGAAAGGCTGCTGCGCCGCGAGATCAGCGACCATGAGAGCGTCAGCTCGGTCAGGTGGCTGCCGGTGCATACGGCGCAAGGCGCGCTGCGGGCACTGGGTTTCTGGGTCGGCGTGAAGGGCAGGGGAACGTCGCTCAGCCAGCCGCTGGACAGAGTGGCGAGCATATTGGCCAGGGCCTGCGGCCATATCGGTTCCGGCGCCGAATATCTCTACAACACGGTCAGCCATCTCGAAGCGTTCGGCATCCATGATCGAAATCTGTGGCGACTGCAGGAACTGGTGGCGGACGAGGTCCGGGCACTCCATGGCCGGCCGGTCGACGAGGGTAGCGCACCCAGGCAAGAGCAGCCGTCCACTGCATAACATGAGTAAAAAAATCATGTTTTTATCGAGCCTTTTCAGCAGCTTGTGCCAAAAATTGACCAATTGATAAAAAAATAAAACGTGCTAGCCTTCGCCAAAACGAAAACATGGGGAACTGACAATGCCAGAAGGCCAGTTCAAGGAAGGTATCGTCGGCGGCCGGCTTCCAGCCGAGCAGTATGCGGACAATTTTTCCGACCTGCATCCGCCGCTCGATCATCACGAGGCGTTGGTCGAATCCGACCGCTGCTATTTCTGCTACGACGCGCCGTGCATGAACGCGTGTCCGACCTCGATCGACATCCCGCTGTTCATCCGCCAGATCTCGACCGGCAATCCGATCGGATCGGCCAAGACCATCTTCGACCAGAATATTTTGGGCGGCATGTGCGCCCGCGTCTGCCCGACCGAGACGCTTTGCGAAGAGGTCTGCGTGCGCGAGGTGGCGGAAGGCAAGCCGGTGCAGATCGGCCGCCTGCAACGCTACGCCACCGATGTCGCCATGGCCGAGAACAAGCAGTTCTATCCTCGCCCGGAGCCGACCGGAAAGACGGTTGCCGTGGTCGGCGCCGGCCCGGCCGGCCTTGCCGCCGCGCACCGGCTCGCCCGCCATGGCCATGACGTGACCATATTGGAGGCGCGGCCGAAGGCCGGCGGCCTCAACGAATACGGCATCGCCGCCTATAAGAGCGTCGACAATTTCGCCCAGGCCGAGGTCGATTATGTCACGGCGATCGGCGGCATTGACATCCAGAACGGCAAGGCGCTCGGCCGCGACTACCAGCTCTCCGACCTGATCCGCAATTATGACGCGGTGTTCCTCGGCATGGGGCTTGGCGGCGTCAACGCGCTGCGCGCCGATGGCGAGGATGCCGCCGGCGTCACCAATGCGGTAGAGTTTATCGCCGAGCTGCGCCAGGCCGGCGATCTCGCCAGCCTGCCTGTCGGCCGCCGCGTCGTCGTCATCGGCGGCGGCATGACGGCGATCGACGCCGCCGTGCAGTCGAAGCTGCTCGGCGCCGAGGAGGTGACGATCTGCTACCGTCGCGGCCAGGAGCATATGAACGCCTCCGGGTTCGAGCAGGACCTGGCCGCCGCCAACGGCGTCACCATACGCCATTGGCTGCAGCCGAAGCGGGTGATCGCTGACGCCGGCCAAGTGTCGGGCATCGAACTCGAATACACGGCATTGAAGGGCGACAAGCTTGCCGGTACCGGCGAGACGCTGACGCTCGTCGCCGACCAGGTGTTCAAGGCGATCGGCCAGAGCTTTGTCCCGGCCGCGCTCAACGGCAGCGAGGCCTCGATCGAGCTCGAAGCCGGGCGTATAAAGGTCGATGGGGAAGGGCGCACCTCGCTGGCGAAAGTCTGGGCCGGCGGCGACTGCATCTTTGGCGGTGACGACCTGACCGTTTCGGCCGTGGCGCAAGGGCGCGATGCGGCGGAAAGCATACACAGGAGTCTGACGCAGGGATAAGGATCATGGCCACGGCGGAACCGGGCATCGCCCGTCACTACGACATAGCGGGTCTCGAGCAGCGCATCCTTGCCGCGCTCGCCGATACGGGCGTGGACGTTGCCCATCTGCGTGCCGGCGATCTCGAAGCGGTCGACGAATTCCACATTGGCGGTATCGCCGCCACAAGGGAACTCATCGGGCAGATGGGGCTGAAACCAGGAGCCATGCTGCTCGATATTGGTTCCGGCGTGGGCGGTCCCGCCCGTTTTGCCGCCAACGAAGCCGGCGCCGATGTCACCGGCATCGATCTCACGCAAAGTTATGTCGATATCGCGACCAGCCTGTCGAAGCGCACTGAAATGGCCGACAGGACGCACTTCGTGCAAGGCAGCGCGCTGGACATGCCGTTCGCCGATGCCGGCTTCGACGCGGCCATGATCCTGCATGTCGGCATGAACCTTCCCGACAAGAAAAAGCTGATGGGCGAGGCCGCGCGTGTGCTCAAGCCGGGCGGCGTCTTCGCCGTCTACGACGTGATGCGGCTCAAGGACGGCGCGCTGACCTATCCGCTGCCATGGGCTTCGGACGAGAGCATGTCCTTCGTTGCCACGCCCGACGACTATCGCTCGGCTGCCACTGCTTCCGGCTTCTCCGTCGTCGCCGAGCGGCGGCGCGGTGCTTTCGCCGTCGAATTCTTCGCCGCGACGCGTGCCCGGATGGCCGCCGCGCAAGCGGAAGGCAAGAAGCCGCCGCCCGGCGTCGGCCTCGTCATGGGCGAAGACGCCCATACCAAGATCGCCAATGTCACCGCCGCGCTTGAAGGCGGTATTCTCGCACCCGTTGAACTGCTTCTTCGTCTCGGCTGAAAGGGACCTGTCATGGCAGACCTCCGCAACAATTTCGTCGGCATCAAATCGCCAAATCCGTTCTGGCTGGCCTCGGCGCCGCCGACCGACAAGGCCTACAATGTCATCCGCGCCTTCAAGGCAGGCTGGGGCGGCGTGGTGTGGAAGACGCTGGGCGAGGAAGGCCCGCCGGTCGTCAACGTCAACGGCCCGCGATATGGCGCGATATGGGGCGCCGACCGGCGCCTGCTCGGCCTCAACAACATCGAACTGATCACTGATCGTGACCTTCAGACCAATCTGCGCGAGATGAAGCAGGTCAAAATGGACTGGCCCGATCGGGCGCTGATCGCTTCGATCATGGTGCCTTGCGAAGAGGCAAGCTGGAAAGCCATCCTGCCGCTGGTCGAGGAGACCGGCGCCGACGGCATCGAGCTCAATTTCGGCTGCCCGCACGGCATGTCGGAACGCGGCATGGGTGCCGCCGTCGGCCAGGTGCCGGAATATATCGAAATTGGTGGTGCGCTGGTGCAAGCAGTATACGCGCATGCCCGTCATCACCAAGCTGACGCCCAACATCACCGATATCCGCAAGCCCGCGCGTGCGGCGCATGCCGGCGGCACCGACGCGGTGTCGCTGATCAACACCATCAATTCGATCACCGGTGTCGACCTCGACAGCTTCGCGCCGATGCCGACCATCGACGGCAAAGGCTCGCATGGCGGCTATTGCGGCCCAGCGGTGAAGCCGATCGCCATGAACATGGTGGCCGAAATCGCGCGTGATCCGGAGACACACGGCCTGCCGATCTCGGGCATTGGCGGCATCACCACCTGGCGCGATGCGGCCGAATTCCTGGCGCTCGGCGCAGGCAATGTGCAGGTGTGCACGGCGGCGATGACCTACGGCTTCAAGATCGTGCAGGAGATGATCGCGGGTCTCGAAAACTGGATGGACGAGAAGGGCCACCGCTCGCTCGACGACATTATCGGCCGCGCCACGCCCAACGTCACCGACTGGCAGTATCTCAACCTCAACTATGTCGCCAAGGCGCATATCGACCAGGACGCCTGCATCAAATGCGGCCGCTGCCACATCGCCTGCGAGGACACTTCGCACCAGGCGATCACCAGCATGGTCGATGGCGTGAGGCATTTCGAGGTGATCGAGGCCGAATGCGTCGGCTGCAATCTGTGCGTCAATGTCTGCCCGGTCGAGAACTGCATCACCATGGAGCCGCTGGCCGCCGGCGTCATGGACCAGCGCACCGGCAAGCCGGTGTCGCCGATCTACGCCAACTGGACGACGCATCCGAACAACCCGATGGCCAAGGTGGCCGCGGAGTAGGGGCGGCATTCAACAAAAAAGCGGCGCCTTCGGGCGCCGTTTTTCACTTTCCTATTGCAGATAAGAAATATCCACGATAAAAGATATCCACGAAAGGAGATCGGCATCATGAAGCTGGGCGAGGGCGTTGAGGCGGCCATCCACTGCACCGCCACGCTGGCGAGCGTCGAGGGCAACAGCACCATGCCGGGCGCTGCTCTCGCTGAGTGTTTCGGCCTGTCGGCGAGCTATCTGCTAAAGCATCTCAACATGCTGACCGCCGCGAGCATCCTGGAATCGGTGCCGGGGCCGGCGGGTGGCTATCGGCTGGCGCGGGCGGCCGAACGCATCACTCTGCTCGATATCGTGCTGGCCATAGAAGGGCGCGAACCGGCATTCCGCTGCGGTGAGATCCGCCGCAACGGTCCGGTCAAGATCGATGCCTCGGCCTATGTCAAACCCTGCGGCATCAATGCCGCGATGCTCAAGGCCGAGCGCGCCTATCGGGCAGCGCTTGCTGAAGTGAAGCTGTCCGACATCGTGGCGGATTACGCGGCAGAAGGCGATCCGCGATCCTTTGCCGCCAGTTGCGCTTTCGTGGCGCGCCACCAGCGGCCGCAGAAATCCAGTTCAACCCCTCAAAAGCAAATGTGAAAGGACATTAGATGAAACAGAGGATGCAATTCTTCGCCAAGGCGCCGGAGATCATGAAAGCGGTGTCGACGCTGAACAAGGCGGTCGACGAATGCGGGCTGGAGGTCAGCCTGTTGCATCTGATCAAGCTCAGGGCCTCGCAGATCAACGGCTGTTCCTTCTGCGTCGAAATGCACAGCCGCGAGGCGCGGCGCGACGGCGAAACCGAGCAGCGGCTCTATCTCGTCGCGGCCTGGAAGGAATCGCCGCTGTTTTCCGAACGCGAGCGCGCCGCTTTCGCCTGGACCGAGGCGGTGACCCTGATCGCCAACAATGGTGTGTCGGATGAGCTCTATGCCCGCACGCTTGAGCATTTCTCGGAAGAGGAGTTGGTCAAGCTGTCGGTGGCGCTCGGCATGATCAACACCTGGAATCGGCTCTGCGTCCCGTTCCAGGCCATTCATCCGATGCCGGCCGCCAAGGCCGCCTAATCTTATCGCCATTGGAGCGCCGTCGAGGAGACGGCGCTCCCCATTGTTTTCAAAGGGAGTGTTTTATGCCTGCCGATTTGCCATCGACCTTGTTGTTTCTGGGCCGCCTGCTGCTTGGCGGCGCCTTCGTCTTCGCCGGCCTGCGCAACATCCAGAACGCGGTCTTCCTGACCGGGCTGATGGCGGCGCGCGGCGTGCCGCAAGCGCGATTGGCGCTGTGGGCCGGCATTGTGCTCCAGATCATCGCCGGTCTCCTGGTGATGGCCGGCCTGTGGACGGCAACCGCCTGCGCGGTGCTGGTGCTGTTCCTGATTGCCGCCACGCCGATGTTCCACAATTTCTGGGACCACCAAGGCTCGGACCGCGCGGCGCGCATCAACGGCTTCGTCGGCAATGTCGCGCTGGGCGGCGGTTTCCTGACGTTGATCGCTCAGTCGCTTTAGGGGCAGGAGTCAGGCCGCGAACCGCAACCCACCATCGCAGGTCAGCACTTGGCCGGTCATGAAGCCGTTGGAGACGAGGAAGGCTATCGCCGAGGCGACATCCTCGGCGCGGCCGATGCGGCCGACCGGCGTCTTGCCGGCATATTCAGCAAAGACCGCCTGCCGCCGGTCGTCGGCCAGAAAATCCCACCACGGCGTGTCGATGACGCCGGGCGCCACGACGTTGACGCGCAAGGGCTTCAGCTCGACCGCCAGGATCGGCGCCACGGTCAAGAGCATGCCGTTTATCGCGCCGATACCCGCGATGCCGGGCATTGTGGCCTGAGCCGACACCGCAGATATGAAGGTCACCGATCCAGATCTGTTAAGCGTCGGCAATGCCGCCTGCAGGCAGGACAGTTGCGGCCGCACCTTCTCTTCGACGCCGCTCCCGATATCGGCAAGGTCAAGCGTCTCGAACGGGCCAAGGCCCTTGCCGCCGCTGGCCGCCAGGACGAGGTGGTCGAACGGGCCGAGGCGCTCGAAGAACTGGTGGACCTCATGCGGTTTCGACGCATCGAACGCAGCCTTGTCGGCGGCGCCGCCGAGGCTCTTCCAGGCGCTGATAAGCTTGTCCTGGTTGCGCCCTGTGATCGTCACCTTCATGCCCGGGCCGAGCAGTTTTCGCGCGGTCGCCAGGCCGATGCCGGACGAGCCGCCGATAATGACTGTGTGTTCCGTTCTGTCGCTCATGAATTCAGGTCCTTCGATTTTGAGGAGGCCGGGCCGATAAGGTCGAGGCTCAGCTTTCGCAATTGTTGCCGTGCCCTGGCGTCGTAAGCCTGGGCATCGGCGCGGGTTTCGCGCAGTCCGTCGAAATAGAGGCCGCTGCGGCCTGCGAGCGCGGGTGAGGCGGCAAGGTTGACGATGGCTTCGGCGCCGGTCTCGACCGAACTCCATGGCGTCACGCCGGCCTGCCTGACCATGGTGGTGTTCATGTAGCTCGCCGGATGCAGCGCGTTGACGGTGACGCCGGTGCCTTTTAGCTGTTCCGCCAGATCGACGGTGAACAGGATTTGCGCCAGCTTGCTCTGGCAATAGGCGCGTACGCCGCTATAGCCGTGGGTGAGCATCACGTCGCCGAAATCGATCGCCTGCTGGCCGGCCGAGGCGACGTTGACGATGCGCGCCGGGGCGCTGGCCTTCAGCAGCGGCAGAAGCTCCGAGGTCAACAGGAAACCGGCAAGATAGTTGACGGCGAAACGCAATTCGTAGCCATCGGCGCTGACCTGCCGCTTGGCGCCTGCCGTGCCGATGCCGGCATTGTTGATGAGGATATCGAGCCGGTTCGTTCGGGCACGTACCGCCTCGGCGAGGTGGCGAATTTCGGCCAGCGAAGCAAGGTCGGCGGCGAGGAACTCGGCCTTGCCGCCGGCCGATTCGATCTCGGCGACCGCTGCCTTGCCGCGCGCCGCATCGCGGCCATGCACCAGCACCAGGGCGCCGTCGGCACCCAGCCTTTGCGCGACGACGCGGCCGACGCCGTCGGTCGAGCCGGTGATCAGGATTGTCTTGTCTTTCAGGTCCATGTCCAGAGCCTCCTGTCTGCTGCTCTGAAGGCAAGATGGGACGTCTGGCCGATCTCAAACAGTTCAAACTTTATCCTGGTATCAATACTGCTATAGTACGCGTCATGGATGCTCCGTCTCATTCCGCTGAAGACAGCCGCCGGCGCGAGCTTGGGGCTTTCCTGCGCTCGCGCCGCGAAAGGCTGACACCCTCGGCGACCGGCATCTCGACTGGTCTCAGGCGCCGCACGCCAGGCTTGCGCCGCGAAGAGGTGGCGATGATCGCCGGTGTCGGCACCACCTGGTACACTTGGTTGGAACAGGGCAGGGACGTGCGACCTTCGGTGGAGGTGCTGACGGCGCTTAGCGGTGCGCTGCGCCTCGATGCCGTCGAGAAGCGGCACCTGTTCATCCTTGCCGGGCGTCAGCAGCCGGAGCGCCGCGTCGCCGCGCCGGAGAAGGCCGATGGTCCCTTGCTGCACATGTTGCAAAGCCTCGTCCTGCAACCCGCCTACGTCGTTGGTCGGCGCTGGGACGTACTCGCCTGGAACAGAGCGGCCGTCGCGGTGTTCGGCGACTACGGCCTGCTGGAGGGTGACGCTCGCAACATCGTCCACATGGTGTTCACCAGCCCGCACCACCGCCGTCTGCTGGTCGACTGGGAAGAACTCGCCCGCGTGGTGCTCGCGTCGTTTCGCGCGGAAAGCGCCAAATATGTCGGTGATCCCGATTTCGACCGGCTGATCGCGCTGATGATGCGCTCGAGCCCCGAGTTCCGTGACTGGTGGCCTCTGCGGGACGTGGCGCGAAGACTGACGGGTGTGAAGCATGTGCGGCACCCCATTGCGGGTGCGATGACATTCGAGCACATGAGCCTGTCGATCGACGATGGTTCTGACATGAGGCTGATCGTCTACACGCCGCTCGCCGAGCAGAACTCGATCGTCAAGCTGCAGTCCTTGCTGGACGCGCTCCCCGCCGAGCGGCGTAGCGCCTGAGCCGTCGTGGCGGGGTCAGCCCTTCGGCTTCAGCCCCTCAAGAAACAACTGCTCCAGGAACCTTGCCGCGTCCTCGAAGCGGCCGTCGCCGCCACGGTTCGGCCCGAGCACGGCGCGCACCTGGACGTCGAAATCGGCGTAGTGCTGCGTCGTTGCCCAGATCGAGAAGATCAGGTGCCAGGGATCGGTCTTCGCGATCTTGCCGGCGCGCATCCAACCCTTGATGACGGCGGCTTTCTCATCGACCAGCGTTTTCAACTCGCCCGCCAGCAGCGGCATGATGCGCGGCGCGCCTTGCAGGATTTCGTTGGCGAACAGCCGGCTCTCGCGCGGGAAATCGCGCGCCATTTCGAGCTTGCGCCTTATGTAGCTCCTGAGTTCGGTCATCGGATCGCCGATGTCGTCGAGCTCGCGTAGCGGCGCCAGCCAGGTATCCAGCAGGCGCTGCATCAACGTCTCGTGAATGTCCTCCTTGCGGCGGAAGTAATAGAGCAGGTTGGGCTTCGACATGCCCGCCGCCTCGGCGATCTGGTCGATGGTCGAGCCGCGGAAGCCATGGGTGGAGAACACTTCGAGCGCGGCCTCCAGGATGAGTTCGCGCTTTTCCTGCTGGATGCGCGTGCGGCGAGGGGCTTCCGTGCCGGTGTTCACCGTTGCGAACCCTCATGTTGCCAAATCTCGCATTCAAGGTCATCTGGACCAATTCTCTGGACCAGTTTTTCCCTAGGCTGTGGAACGCACTTCAGGAGCCGCATTTCCGCTAGTAATCCCTTGACCGCCGACAGGGCGGTGCTAACGTTTGTCCAATCGGTCAAAAAATTGCGTAGCATGAAAATGGCGCAAGGACCAAGCGTTGGACGGACCGAAACAGGTTACAAGGGGAAGTCTTGGTCATGTCCAACCGGCTGAAAGTCACGCCGAACGATCTCAGTGCATTCTGGATGCCGTTCACGGCAAACCGGCAGTTCAAGCAGGCGCCACGCATGTTCGTGTCCGCCAAGGACATGCATTACACGACCAGCGATGGCCGCAAGGTGCTCGACGGCACCGCCGGTCTGTGGTGCGTCAATGCTGGCCACTGCCGGCCGAAGATCACCGAGGCGATCCAGCACCAGGCCGCCGAACTCGATTACGCGCCGGCCTTCCAGATGGGTCATCCGATCGTGTTCGAGCTGGCCAACCGCCTGGTCGACATCGCGCCCAAGGGCATGGACCATGTCTTCTTCACCAATTCCGGTTCGGAATCGGTTGAAACGGCGCTGAAGATGGCGATTGCCTATCACCGCATGAAGGGCGAGGGCGCGCGTACCCGTCTCATCGGCCGCGAGCGCGGCTATCACGGCGTCAATTTCGGCGGCATCTCGGTCGGCGGGATCGTCTCCAACCGCAAGATGTTCGGCACGCTGCTCGGCGGCGTCGACCACATGCCGCACACGCATCTGCCGGAAAAGAACGCCTTCTCGAAGGGCGTGCCGGAATATGGCGCGGAGCTCGCCAACGAACTGGAGCGCATCGTTGCCCTGCATGACGCCTCGACCATCGCCGCCGTCATAGTCGAGCCGGTCGCCGGCTCCACCGGCGTCATCCTGCCGCCCAAGGGCTATCTGCAGAAGCTGCGCGAAATCTGCACCAAGCACGGCATCCTTTTGATCTTCGACGAGGTCATCACCGGTTTCGGCCGTCTCGGCGCGCCGTTCGCGGCCGACTATTTCGGCGTCACGCCCGACATCATGACCACCGCCAAGGGCGTCTCCAACGGCGTCATCCCGATGGGCGCGGTGTTCGTGAAGAAGGAAATCCACGACGCCTTCATGACCGGCCCCGAGCACATGATCGAGTTCTTCCACGGCTACACCTATTCGGGCAATCCGATTGCCTGCGCCGCGGCCCTGGGTACGCTCGACACCTACAAGGAAGAGGGCCTGCTCACCCGTGGTGAAGAACTGGCGCCCTATTGGGAAGACGCGCTGCACTCGCTGAAGGGCGAGCCGCATGTCATCGACATCAGGAACATCGGCCTGATCGGCGCGATCGAGCTGGCGCCGATCGCCGGCAGCCCGACCAAGCGTGCCTTCTCGGCCTTCGTCAAGGCGTTCGAGCGCGGCGCGCTGATCCGCACCACCGGCGACATCATCGCGCTGTCGCCGCCGCTGATCATCACCAAGGGCCAGATCAACGAACTGATCGACCATGTGCGTGAAGTGCTGAGGTCGATCGACTAAACTTGCTTTTACCTGGGCGGGTGGCGATGGGAACCGCCACCCGCCCAGATCTTGAAATGGAAGGACTTTGAATGGCCGCACCCGGCGAGAATCTGCGAATCAATTCAGACCGTTTGTGGGATTCGATAATGGAGATGGCGAAGATCGGCCCCGGCATTGCCGGCGGCAACAATCGCCAGACCGTGACCGACGAGGACGGCGAGGGCCGGCATCTGTTCAAGCGCTGGTGCGATGCCGCCGGGCTCGAAATGGGTGTCGACGAGATGGGCACGATGTTTGCCCGCCGCGAAGGCACCGACCCCAGCCTGCCGCCGGTTTACGTCGGCAGCCATCTCGATACGCAGCCGACCGGCGGCAAATATGATGGCGTGCTCGGCGTGCTTGGCGGCCTGGAGATCGTGCGCTCGCTCAACGATCTCGGCATCAAGACCAAACATCCGATCGTCGTCACCAACTGGACCAACGAGGAAGGCGCGCGCTTCGCACCGGCGATGATGGCGTCGGGCGTGTTCGCCGGTGTGCTCGACCAGGCCGACGTCTATGGGCACACGGACAAGAACGGCAAGAAATTCGGCGAGGAGCTGGAGCGCATCGGCTGGAAGGGCACCGAGAAGGTCGGCGATCGCAAGATCCACGCCTTCTTCGAACTGCATATCGAGCAGGGGCCGATCCTCGAGGACGAGGACATCGACATCGGCGTCGTCACCCATGGCCAGGGCCTGAAATGGCTGCAGGTGACGCTGACCGGCAAGGAAGCCCATACCGGCTCGACGCCGATGCCCAAGCGCCGCAATGCCGGGCTCGGCATGGCCCGCGTGATCGAGTTGGTGCACGAGATCGCCATGGACTACCAGCCCGACGCCGTCGGGGCGGTTGGCCATATGGAAGCCTATCCCAATTCGCGCAACATCATCGCTGGCCGCACCGTCTTCACCATAGACATCCGCTCGCCCGAGAAGGAAGTGCTCGACGCCATGGATGCGCGCGTCCGCGAAGGCATCGACACGATCTGTGAGGCGCTCGACATCCAGTACAAGGTTGAGCAAGTCGGCCATTTCGATCCCGTCACCTTTGATGCCGGCTGCGTCAAGGCCATCCGCGATGCCGCCGACCGGCTTGGCTATACGCACCGCAACATCGTCTCGGGCGCCGGCCACGACGCCTGCTGGATCAACCGCGTCGCGCCGACCGCAATGGTTATGTGTCCTTGTGTCGATGGGTTGAGCCACAACGAAGCCGAGGAGATCACCAAGGAATGGGCCGGCGCCGGCGCCGACGTGCTGTTCCACGCGGTGGTGGAGACCGCCGTCATCGTGGAGTGAACTTAGCCATCTAGATTCCAAACGACGCTCGCAAAGAAGCGCGAAGAGAACAAGGGAACAAGACAATGACCAAAGTCATCAAGAACGGCACCGTCGTCACCGCCGACCGCAGCTGGAAGGCCGACGTGCTGTTCAGCCACGGCAAGATCGTCGCCATCGGTTCGGACCTGCATGGCGACCATGAGTATGACGCCACCGGTTGCTATGTCATGCCGGGCGGCATCGACCCGCACACGCATCTCGAAATGCCGTTCATGGGCACCTATTCGGCCGACGATTTCGAATCCGGCACGCGGGCCGCCCTTGCCGGCGGCACGACGATGGTGGTCGATTTCTGCCTGCCGGCGCCGCAGCAGTCGCTGCTGGAGGCCCTGCAGATGTGGGACAACAAGACCTCCAAGGCTGCCTGCGACTATTCCTTCCACATGGCCATCACCTGGTGGGGCAAGCAGGTGTTCGACGAGATGGCGACCGTCGTCGACAAAGGCATCACCTCGTTCAAGCACTTCATGGCCTACAAGGGCGCGCTGATGGTGGATGACGACGAGATGTATGCGTCGTTCCAGCGCTGCGCCGACCTTGGCGCGCTGCCGCTGGTGCATGCCGAGAATGGCGACGTGGTCGCGGCCCTGTCGCAGAAGCTGCTGGCCGCGGGCAACAACGGTCCGGAAGGTCACGCCTATTCGCGACCGCCCGAAGTGGAGGGCGAGGCGACCAATCGCGCCATCATGATTGCTGACATGGCCGGCGTGCCGCTCTATGTCGTGCATGTCTCCTGCGAGCAGGCGCATGAGGCCATTCGGCGGGCACGGCAAAAGGGCATGCGGGTGTTCGGCGAACCGCTGGTCCAGCATCTGACGCTCGACGAGACGGAGTATTTCAACAAGGACTGGGACCATGCGGCGCGCCGGGTGATGAGCCCGCCTTTCCGCAACAAATTGCATCAGGATTCGCTGTGGGCCGGCCTGCAGGCTGGGTCGCTGCAGGTGGTGGCGACCGACCACTGCGCCTTCACCACCAAGCAGAAGCGCTTCGGCGTCGGCGATTTCACCAAGATCCCCAACGGCACAGGCGGCCTCGAGGACCGTCTGCCCGTGCTGTGGACCAAGGGCGTCAACACCGGGCGGCTGACGATGAACGAGTTCGTCGCGGTGACCTCGACCAACATCGCCAAGATCCTCAACATGTATCCGAAGAAGGGCGCTATCGTCGAAGGCGCTGACGCCGACATCATCGTCTGGGATCCGAAGCGCAAGAAAACCATCACCTCGAAGAAGCAGCAGTCGGTGATCGACTACAACGTCTTCGAAGGCGTCGAGGTGACCGGCCTGCCGCGCTTCGTGTTCTCGCGCGGCGAATTGTCGATCGAGGAGGCCGAGGTGAAGGCAAAGCTCGGCCACGGCCAGTTCGTCGGCCGCGAGCCGAACGCCGCGGTCAACCGGGCGCTGTCGACGTGGAAAGAGATCACCGCCCCGCGCAAGGTGGAGCGCACAGGCATCCCGGCGACGGGAGTTTAGGCTTGGCGCGTTCGGCCGCGCTCATCTCGATGGTCTTGGCGGCAGTTGCCGGTGGCCCGGCGACCGCGGCTGGCGTGCTGGCAGGCTCCTGGGGCAATGATGTCGGCTGTGCCGGCATCAAGGCCGGTTATCAGAACAGTGATGCCTACATCCTGCTGACCGCGGAAGGCATCGAGACCTATGGCAGCGGTTGCCGGTTCGAGCAGCAATTGACCCCAATGCCGGGTCCGCAATCGCTGCGTTCTACCTGTTCCGCCGAAGGCGAGGCGGGAACGACTAGCGAAACAGTCGTGGTCACCAACAAGGGTGCGGATGGTTTCTTCGTCACCATTCCCGGCCTTGAGGAACTGGGGCCGCTGCAACCATGTTCGTGATGTTGTGAGCATTGGGAGTTGGGGGATGAGCATGCGCGGTTTCGGTTTGTCTGTTGCGATGACGCTTGTGCTGGCGGCGGGACAGGCTTCCGCGGCAAGCATTGATCTGTCGAAACCCTATGGCGACAAATATGGCTGCATCAACCGCAACGGCCAGGAAGTCGCCGCCGATCAGATGCTGCTTTTGACCGACAAGGAATTGATTACCGCCGCCAGCGCCTGCACGTTCACGAAGACGCAAGCGCAGGCTGACGGATCGCTGGTGGTGACAGCGACATGTGAGGCGGAAAGCGACGAGGGACAGGCGCCGACCAATTTCACCATCAAGCGCAGTGCCAAGAACGGCAAGAAGCTGACGATCGCCGATGCGGACGGCAATGTGATGGGGGAAGTCTCGCGGTGCAAATGACGGCGATCCCGTCGACCTCAGGCGACCACCGCATCCAGTTCCGGCAGCAGGACGACGCTCTCCTGTTCGTTGGGGTCGGTGCGCGCAATGACGGCCGAGGACGGAGCGTTGCTCAGATTGGCCGGCAGGTGCGGCACGCCGGCCGGGATGTAGAAGAGGTCGCCGGCCTTGACGACGATGTGGTGCTCGAGCCGGTCGCCATACCAGGTATGGACCTCGCCGGAGAGCACGTAGATCGCCGTTTCATGGTTCTCGTGCAGATGCGCCTTGGCGCGGGCGCCGGGCGGCATGGTGAGCACATGCATGCAGATGCCGGAGGAGCCGACCGACTCCGTGGCGATGCCGGCGAAATAGGTCAATCCCTGCTTGCCTTCATAAGTGCTTTCAGGGCGGATAAGATGACAAGTGGGTTTGGGCGACATCGGGGAACTCCGGGCGTCGATTTGCGTGGAACAGGGCCAATGGGACAGGGCGAGTGGAAAACAACATCGCGATAAAAGCAATCGGATTCCTGCCGGCGCCCCTTTGGCGGGAACAGGCAGGCAGCAGCCGATGACAGGGATTTCGCCAGCCGTCGTCGCGGCAAGCAAACTTGGCCTCACCTTCCAGACCAATGACGGCCCCGTCCAGGCACTGTCCAATGTCGATCTGACCATCGGCAAGGGGGAGTTCGTCTCCTTCATCGGACCGTCCGGCTGCGGCAAGACCACGCTGCTGCGCGTCATCGCCGATCTGGAGAAGCCGACCTCGGGCACGATCTCGGTCAACGGCATGACCGCGGAGCAGGCACGCGAGAAACGCGCTTATGGCTATGTCTTCCAGGCCGCCGCGCTGTTTCCGTGGCGCACCATCGAGCGCAATGTCGCCCTGCCGCTGGAGATCATGGGCCTGTCGACGGCCGAGCAGGCGGAGCGCATCAAGCGCACGCTCGATCTCGTCAACCTCTCGGGCTTCGAGAAGAAATACCCCTGGCAGCTTTCCGGCGGCATGCAGCAGCGCGCCTCGATCGCCCGAGCGCTGGCCTTCGATGCCGATCTGCTTTTGATGGACGAACCGTTCGGCGCGCTGGACGAGATCGTTCGCGACCACCTCAACGAGCAATTGCTGCAGTTGTGGGCACGCACCAACAAGACCATCTGCTTCGTCACCCACTCGATTCCGGAAGCCGTGTATCTGTCGACGCGCATCGTCGTCATGTCGCCGCGCCCTGGCCGCGTCAGCGACATCATCCAATCGACGCTGCCGAAAGAGCGGCCGCTCGATATCCGCGAGACGCCCGAGTTCCTGGCGATCGCCGCGCGCGTGCGCGATGGTTTGAGGGCAGGGCACAGCTATGATGATTGAGGCGAAGCGCTAGATGGATAGCTTCCGCGACAAGCTCGTCCCCGTGACCTCGATCCTCGCCGGCGTGGTCGTGCTCTGGTACGTCTTCGCCGTCATCCTCAACGCGCCGTTCCAGCGCGATCTCGACACCCGGGCCAACGAAACGCCCGGCACCGTCGAATTCATCGGCAAGACACTGGCGCAGCCGAAGCCGACGCTGCCGGCGCCGCATCAGGTGGCGGTGAACTTCTTCGAGAACACATTTCTGCGGCCCATCACCTCTAGCCGCAGCCTCGTCTACAATGCCTGGGTGACGCTGTCGTCGACGCTGCTCGGCTTTGCCTTCGGCACGGCGCTCGGCATCATCATCGCCGTCGGCATCGTGCATGTGGCGACGCTCGACCGCAGCCTGATGCCGTGGATCATCGCCTCGCAGACGATTCCGATCCTGGCGGTGGCGCCGATGATCATTGTGGTGTTGGCGGCGATCGGCGTCACCGGGCTGATCCCGAAGGCGATGATCTCGACCTATCTGTCGTTCTTCCCGGTGACGGTTGGCATGGTGAAGGGGCTGCGCTCGCCCGAAATCATGCATCTCGACCTGATGCACACCTACAATGCCAGCCCCTCGCAGACCTTCTGGAAGCTGCGCGTGCCGGCCTCGGTACCGTTCCTGTTCACCTCTATGAAGGTGGCGGTGGCCGCGAGCCTGGTCGGTGCTATCGTCGGCGAACTGCCGACCGGTGCGGTCGCCGGCATCGGTGCCAAGCTGCTTGCCGGTGCCTATTACAGCCAGTCCATCGACATCTGGTCGGCTCTGGTCGCGGGTTCCATCGTGGCGGCACTGCTGGTCATGGTGGTCGGTGTTGCCGGGCGCATCGTCGATCGCGCCATGGGCGGGAGGCCGGCATGAACTGGCTGAAACCCTCCTGGCAAGCCGTGCTGGCGATCGTGCTGTGCGTGATCGCAACCGCGCTCGGCGCGATGTCAAAGCCGGAAGCGGCAGCGCTCGCGGACCCGACCGCCAGCATCAACTATCCCTATCTCGGAACCAAGGGCTTGATGCTCGGCCTGGTGATCGTGGCGGCGCTGGTCTCGATGGTCAGGATTCCATCGCTTGCGGAGGCCGTCGTGCTGTTCGTCGGCGCCCATTTTGTTGCCTGGCTGTTGATCTCGGGCATTGCGGGGTTCGAAGGCACGGCATTGGCACCGTACTTCCTGCTGCTCACGGCCGCCTGGCTGCTTGGCTGGCGCTGCGTGGCGGTGCTGTCGGGGCTTCGCCCGATGGCGGGCTCGGCCCGCAACGCGCTGCGCCTGATCATCCCCGCCATCTTCGGAGCCTGGATCCTGATCATCTGGGAAGCGGTGACGCGCGGCGCCGGCATTCCCTTCATCCTGTTGCCGCCGCCAAGCGCCATCGGCGCGCGCATTGCCGGTTCGCTGCCGGTGCTCGGCGCCGATGTGCGGCAGACCATCTTCAAGGCGGTGATCTTCGGCTATGTCGTCGGCAGCGGCGCCGGCTTCATCACCGCCATCCTCGCCGACCGCGTGCCTTTCCTGCGGCGTGGGCTTTTGCCGATCGGCAACATGGTCTCGGCGCTGCCGATCATCGGCGTGGCGCCCATCATGGTCATGTGGTTCGGCTTCGACTGGCAGTCCAAGGCGGCGGTCGTCATCATCATGACGTTCTTCCCGATGCTGGTGAACACCGTCGCCGGGCTCGCGGCATCAGGTCATATGGAGCGCGACCTGATGCGCACCTATGCATCGGGCTACTGGCCGACACTGATCAAGCTCAGGCTGCCGGCAGCCGCCCCCTTCATCTTCAACGCGCTGAAGATCAACTCGACGCTGGCGCTGATCGGCGCCATCGTCGCCGAGTTCTTCGGCACGCCCGTCGTCGGCATGGGCTTCCGCATCTCGACCGAGGTCGGGCGGATGAACATCGACATGGTCTGGGCCGAAATCGCAGTTGCAGCACTTGCGGGTTCGGTCTTTTATGGCGTGGTCGCTCTTGTCGAAAGAGCCGTCACGTTTTGGCATCCCTCTGTCCGTGGTGGATAGGGGCGGTGGGTTTAAGGGTGCTAACTTCAGAGGGTAAAAACATGAAAAGACTTGTCATTCCAGTTCTGGCCGGCGCGATGTCGCTCGCCGCCTTCCAGGCAATGGCCGCCGACAAGGTGACGTTGCAGCTGAAATGGGTCACGCAGGCCCAGTTTGCCGGCTACTATGTCGCCAAGGCCAAGGGTTTCTATGAAGCAGAAGGCCTCGACGTCGACATCAAGCCCGGCGGTCCCGACATCGCCCCCGAGCAGGTGATCGCCGGTGGCGGCGCCGATGTCATCGTCGACTGGATGGGCGGCGCGCTCGCCGCGCGCGAAAAGGGCGTGCCGCTGGTCAACATCGCCCAGCCGTTCAAGAAGGCCGGCATGGAACTGGTCTGCCCGAAGGACGGCCCGATCAAGACCGAAGCCGATTTCAAGGGGCATACGCTGGGCGTCTGGTTCTTCGGCAACGAATATCCGTTCTACGCCTGGATGAACAAGCTTGGCCTCAAGACCGATGGCGGCAAGGACGGTGTCACCGTGCTCAAGCAGAGCTTTGACGTGCAGCCGCTGATCCAGAAGCAGGCCGATTGCATCTCGGTCATGACCTACAACGAGTACTGGCAGCTGATCGACGCCGGCTACAAGCCGGAACAGCTCACCGTGTTCAACTACTCGGCGATGGGCAACGACCTGCTCGAGGACGGGCTCTATGCGTCGGAAGACAAGCTCAAGGATCCGGCCTTCGCCGACAAGATGGTGCGTTTCGTGCGCGCCTCGATGAAGGGCTGGAAATACGCCGTCGACAACAATGACGAAGCGGCAGGCATCGTCATGGATGGCGGCGGCCAGGACGAGAACCACCAGAAACGCATGATGAGCGAAGTCGCCAAGCTGATCGACAATGCCGACGGCAAGCTCGATCCGGCGACCTATGAGCGCACCGCCAAGGCGCTGCTCGACCAGAAGATCATCACCAAGGAGCCGAAAGGCGCCTACACCACCGCGATCACCGACAAGGCGATCAAGTAACCCTACCGGAGCGTGATCCCGAAAAGATCATGCTCAAACGACAAGATGGAGCGGCGCCCCTGGCCAGATGTCAGAGGCGCCGTTCCTTTATGGTGTTCATGACGAAGCTGGTCTCGATCGAGGCGACGCATTTCAGCCGTGCGATCTTCTCCTTGATGAAGCGCTCGTATTGTTCGAGGCTTCCGGTCACCACTTTCAGCACATAGTCGCGCGAACCGGTGACGAGGTGGCACTCCAGCACCTCTTCCCAGCCGCGGATCGCGTCCTCGAACATGACGATCTCGTCCTCGTTCTGCCGGCTGAGCCGGATTGTGGCGATGGCGACCATGCTCCAGCCGAAGGCGGCGGGATCGACCAGCGTGGTGTAACCCTTGATCACACCCGTCTCCTCCAGCCGCCGCACGCGCCTGAGACAAGGTGACGGCGACAGGCCGATGCGCTCGGCGAGCTCGTTGTTGGTGATGCGGGCGTCATCACGCAGTTCGCGCAGAATCCTGAGGTCAAAATCGTCGGCTATCTTCTGCTGCATTTTTTATCACTCCGGGGCATTTCTTGCCGGCAAGCAGCCATGTACGGCCGAAAATAGCAAGGACTGGCCGATCTAGATCGCATAAATTGCGGCGGGATATCTCTCAAAAAAGCAGGAAAAGCCATGACCGCGCCACGCCCGTCGAAAACCCATATCGGCAACCACAAGCTCCATCCGGAGACGCTGATGCTGAGCTATGGCTTCGATCCGCAGCTGTCGGAAGGCGCGGTCAAGCCGCCAGTGTTCCTGACCTCGACCTTCGTGTTCAAATCGGCGGAAGAGGGGCGCGACTTCTTCGACTACACGTCCGGCCGCAAGGAACCGCCGAGCGGCACGGCATCGGGTCTCGTCTATTCGCGCTTCAACCATCCCAACAGCGAGATCGTCGAGGACCGGCTGGCGATCTATGAGGGCACGGACGCCTGCATCCTGTTTTCGTCCGGCATGTCGGCGATCGCGACGACACTGCTGGCCTATGCCCGTCCGGGCGACGTCATCCTGCATTCGCAGCCGCTCTATGGCGGCACCGAGACGCTGCTGACGCGCACGCTGTCCGGCTTCGGCATCGGCGCTGTCGGCTTCGCCGACGGTGTCGACGAGAAGGCGGTTCGGGCAGCCGCCGATGCCGCGGTGGCGAAGGGGCGCGTTTCCGTCATCCTGATCGAGACGCCGTCGAACCCGACCAACAGCCTGGTCGATATCGCGCTGATGCGGACGATCGCTGATGAGATTGGTGCGGGCCAAGGGTCAACACCGATCATCGTCTGCGACAACACGCTGCTCGGCCCGGTGTTCCAGCGGCCGATCGAGCACGGCGCCGATGTCTCCGTCTATTCGCTGACCAAATATGTCGGGGGCCATTCCGACCTCATCGCGGGCGCGGCCATGGGCAGCAAGGCCGTCACCAAGCCGATCAAGGCGCTGCGCGGCGCGATCGGCACGCAGCTCGACCCGCATTCCTGCTGGATGCTCGGCCGTTCGCTGGAGACGCTGTCGATCCGCATGGAGCGGGCCAACGACAATGCGCGCCTGGTCGCCGAATTCCTGCGCGATCATGCCAAGGTCGAGAAGGTGCATTATCTGCCGTTCCTGGGCGAGGATACGCCGGCGGGGCGCGCCTATGTGAGGCAATGCAGCGGCGCCGGCTCGACATTCTCCTTCGACATCAAAGGCGGAGAGAAGGCGGCTTTCGCGTTTCTCAACGCCCTCCAGATCTTCAAGCTGGCGGTAAGTCTCGGCGGCACCGAGTCGCTCGCCAGCCATCCGGCGGCCATGACCCATTCCGGCATTCCATTCGACGTGCGCCAGCGCATCGGGGTGCTGGAGACCACGGTCAGGCTGTCGATCGGTGTCGAGCATCCGGACGATCTGATCGCGGACCTGACGCAGGCGCTGGCGTCGGCCTGAAGCTTGCTCTTTGGAAACTACAAAGGGGCGAGCGATCGTCCCCTTTGCTTTTCCTGGTAACAAAAACGTGTGCGGGGAAACATTGCGCGCTCCAGCCGTTGCGTTGAAGCATGCGCGCGTCGGGGGACCGTGACCCATGCGACAGCCAATCGGAGGTTTTTCATGCGCACATATTCTTTCCTGCCGGTGCTTTCGGCTCTTGCCGTTTCGACCGCCTTCCTGCTCGCTTCGCCAGCAATGGCCGAGGTGGTGAAGTACAAGGCAACGCTCGATGGCGGCCAGCAGAACCCGCCCGTCACCACCAAGGGCAAAGGCACCGCCACGCTCACCTTCGACACCACCAAGAAGAAACTCAGCTGGAACGTCAAATATTCCGGCCTCAGCGGACCGGCGACGGCAGCGCATATTCACGGCCCGGCGGCGATGGGTGCGAATGCCGCTCCGGTCATCCCGTTCAAAGGCAAGCTCAAGAGCCCGATCAAGGGGTCGGCAACGCTGACGGATGCGCAGGCCGCCGACCTGGCGGCCGGCAATTATTATGTCAATGTCCATACCGCCGCCAACAAGGACGGCGAGATCCGCGGCCAGATCGAGGCGGCGAAATAACGGAAACCGCTTAAAAAAGGGGCGGGCGACCGCCCCTTTTTGTTTGGATCACGCCTTGTCGCGGATCTGCGTCATCGTGCGGGTTGGCGTGATCGCTTCGGGGTCGAGCCTGATTTCGACGATGGCCGGCTTGCCGCTGGCCCGCGCTCGCTCGAAGGCCGGCGCGAAGTCTGCCGTCTTCTCGACCGTCTCGCCATGCCCGCCATAGGCGCGTGCCAGCGACGCGAAGTCGGGATTCCTGAGATCGGTGGCGACGACGCGGCCGGGATATTCGCGTTCCTGGTGCATGCGGATGGTGCCGTAAATGCCGTTGTTGACGACGATCACGATAATGGGCAGGTCATATTGCACGGCGGTGGCGAACTCCTGGCCATTCATCAGGAAGCAGCCGTCGCCGGCAAAGGCGATCACCGTGCGATCCGGATAAAGCGCCTTGGCGGCGACGGCAGCCGGGGTGCCGTAGCCCATCGAGCCGGAGGTCGGCGCCGCCTGCGTGCCGAAACGGCGGAAGCGGTGGAAGCGGTGCACCCAGGTGGCGTAGTTGCCGGCGCCGTTGGCGAAGATGGCGTCGTGCGGCAACTCCTGTTCCAGATAGTTCATGATCGGGCCCATCTGCACGTCGCCCGGACCCGTCTGCGGCGGCGTCGACCATTCGAGATAGGCGCTATGCGCTTTCGCCGTCTCGGCCGTCCAGGATGGTGTGCCGGCCGGCTTGCGCTTGGCAAAGGCCTCGACGAAGGCGGCGGGCGAGGCGTTGATCGCCAGCGTCGGCCGGTAGACGCGGCCGAGCTCGCCGGCGTCGGCGTGGACATGCACCAGCGCCTGGTCGGGGTAGGGGCTTTTCAGCAGCGTGTAGTCGGAAGAGGGCATCTCTCCCATGCGCCCGCCGATCAACAGCACGACATCGGCCGCCTTGACCTGCGCCGCCAGCTTGGGGTTGATGCCGATGCCAACGTCGCCGGCGTAGTTCGCGTGAAGATGGTCGAAGAGCATCTGGCGGCGGAAAGAGCAGCCGACGGGAAGCGACCATGTCTCCGATATGGTGCGCATGCGCGCGACGGCTTCCTCATTCCAGCGTGTGCCGCCGAGGATGACGAATGGTCGCTTGGCGCCGTTGAGCAGCATTTCCAGCGCATCGAGTTCGGCCCCGCCGGGATAGGTCTCGACCGGCGTGTGGGGAAGCGCTTCCGGAGCCTGGACCTCGCTGGTCAGCATGTCTTCGGGCAGCGAGATGACGACCGGGCCAGGCCGTCCCGATGTCGCGACCGAGAAGGCGCGGGTGACGAATTCGGGGATGCGCGAGGCGTCGTCGATCTCGACCACCCATTTGGCGATGTCGCCGAAGAACCTCTTGTAATCCACCTCCTGGAACGCCTCGCGTTCCTTGGCATGGCTGGCGACCTGGCCGATAAACAGGATGAGCGGCACCGAATCCTGCATGGCGATGTGGATACCGGCGGATGCGTTGGTGGCGCCGGGGCCGCGGGTGACGAAGCAGATGCCGGGCTTGCCGGTCAGCCGGCCCTGGCAGTCGGCCATCATCGCGGCGCCCCCCTCCTGGCGGCAGACGATGGTGCGGATCGATGAATCGTGCAGCGCGTCGAGCACCGCCAGATAGGATTCGCCGGGCACGCAGAAGATGCGGTCGGTGCCGTTCGCTTCCAGCGCTTCGACGATCAGTTGTCCACCGGTCTTCATTTTGCTGATCTCTCCAGTTCGGCAAGGATTTCGTCGGTGTGTTCGCCCAGGCGCGGCGAAGGGCGCTCATAGACCAGCGGCGTGCCCGACATCACCATCGGCGCGCGCACCGAGGGCAGAAGATTACCATGGCCGTCGTCGAGGTCGAGCCGCATGCCGCGCGCGATCGTCTGCGGATCAGCAAACATCTGGCCGATCGTGTTGATCGGGCTGGCCGGCACGCTTGCCGCTTCCAGCTTTGCCAGCAGCGGGGCGCGATCGAGCGTGCTCAGCGCCTCGACGATGCGTTCGCGCAGCTTCACCCGGTTGGCGACCCGGGCCGGATTTGTGGCGAAGTCGGGATTGGTCGACAATTCATCCAGCCCGACGGCGGCACAGAATTTGGCGAACTGGCCGTCATTGCCGACCGCCAGGATGATGTGGCCGTCCCGGACCGGCACCACCTCGTAAGGCGCGATGTTCATATGCGCATTGCCCATCTGCACCGGCGACTTGCCGGAGACGAGATAGTTGAGGTTCTGGTTGCCGAGCGCCGAGATCTGCGTGTCGAACAGCGCCATGTCGATATGCTGGCCCTCGCCGGTTTGTTCGGCATGCCGCAACGCGGCCTGTATTGCGATGACGGAATAGAGCCCGGTGAAGATGTCCGAGATGGCGACGCCGGCCTTTTGCGGCTCGCGGCCGACCTCGCCGGTGATCGACATCATGCCGGCCATGGCCTGGATGATGAAGTCGTAGCCGGCGCGCGGCGCATAGGGCCCGTCCTGGCCGAAGCCGGTGATCGAGCAATAGACGAGGCGCGGGTTGATCTTGCGCAGGCTGTCGTAATCAAGCCGGTATTTCTTCAGGCCGCCGAGCTTGAAATTCTCGATCAGCACGTCCGACGTGGCGACCAGCCGGCGCACGGTCTCGGCGCCCTCCGGCGTCGAGAAATCGATAGCGATGGAACGCTTGCCGCGGTTGCAGGAATGGTAATAGGCGGCCGACAGGTTCTCGCCGTCATGGCTCATGACGAAGGGCGGGCCCCATTTGCGGGTGTCGTCGCCGCCATCGGGACTTTCGACCTTGATGACGTCGGCGCCGAGATCGGCAAGCAATTGCCCGGCCCATGGCCCAGCGAGGATGCGGGCGAGTTCGACGACGCGGACGCCTTTCAGGGGTGGTTCGGCCATAAATCACCGTGATTGCCGCAATCACCATGATTGCCGCGAAAGCAGAGCCTCTATCAAGCCCGGCATCGGCTGTCACGGCCCTTGCAATAGGCCAACGGGCCGGTTCGAAAAGGATTCCAGCACGCTGTCGGCCCAGGTGGCGAAATCGTTCATGATGATATCGCGGTTCACCTCGTTCAGGCCTTCGTGGCGGGTGTCGGCGTAAACCTTTGAAACGAGATTCGAAAAGCCCATCCCGCGCATGCGATTGGCAAGGTGGGTGATGCCCTTGCCATAGTCCGAGGCGGGGTCTTTCTCGCCGCCGATGATGGCGACGGGAAGGTCGCGCCGGACGCCGGCAAAGCCGGCATCCTTGCCGCCGTTGAGCGCCATCGAGACCACGTCGCGCCACATCGACACGGAGGCATCCCAGCCGCACAGCGGATCGGCGATGTATTTCGCCACCTCGGCCTCGTCGCGCGACAGCCAGTCGAACGGCGTGCGGTGATCGGGCACCGCCTTGCCCCAGGCCTGAAAGGTGAGTTTCGGCAGCAGGCGGGACGGGACATCGGAGCCCAGCCGCATCCGTTCCCAGGCCAGGATGCCGAGCGCCACCTGCCCAAGCCGCCCTTGCGAAAAATTGCCGTTCCAGATCGCGGCGGCATGGATGCGCGGCGAGTGGCCCAAAAGGTAGTTCAGCGCTACCGACGCGCCCATCGAATGGCCGAAGAGGATGACCGGCAGGCCTGGGCATTCGCTGGCGATGAGGTCATGGATGGCGTCGACATCGGCGATCACCTTGGCCGGTCCATCCTCGTCGGCGAATTTGCCGAGCGGTGCGTCAGGCGCCTTGGTCGCGCCGTGACCGCGATGGTCATGGACATAGAGGTGGAAGCCGCGCGCGGAGAGGAAATCGGCAAAACGGGCATAGCGCGCGGCGTGCTCGGCCAGGCCATGGTTGATCTGGACGACCGCACGCGGTTTGTCTTCAGCCTGCCTGACGAAGAGATTGAGTTCGGCGCCGGTCGGTGAGTGGACCATGCGTTGCTGATTGAAAGGCACGGCCGCCCGCTCTCCCCCTCGTTTTATCGTTGTTGGCTTTTCTTGCGCCGGCGCCGGTTACGCGTCAATCCACAGCAAATGCTTTTGCGCGACGATGTTTCTTGCGTTCGACCAGCAAAATATCGCAATTCTGACATGGAGACAGCTTCAGTCTGTCGCCCACTTCTCAGCCGGGGATCTCTCATGCGCATTGGTGTCGTTTTCGGATTGGCCATGCTGGCGGTATCGCTGGCCAATGCTGCGCATGCCGAAGTCAAGATGAGCGGCACCTTCGTTGCCGATGCGGCCTGTCCGGCAACGCAAGCCATCAAGAACGGCAAGAACCCCGGCAACGTCTCGACCGATGCCGGAAAGAGCTACCAGCTGCTGGCCGGCAACAAGGACGCGCCGACGCACTATCTGATCCTGGTGCCGGGCGCCGATCCGGAGCGCCGCTGGGTGAAGGTCACTTGCGGCCATGTCTCGGGCAGCAGTGCCTCGACGGTGCCTGCGGCACCTGGCGGACAAGGCAAGGCCGCCCCATCGGGGAAACCCGAATATGTCTTCGCGCTGAGCTGGCAGCCGGCTTTCTGCGAGACCAAGTCGAGTAAAACCGAATGCAGGGCGCAGAACCCGAATGAGTTCGACGCCACCAACTTCACCTTGCATGGGCTGTGGCCGCAGCCGAACGGCAATTCCTATTGCCAGGTGGCGGCCAGCGACAAGGCCAACGACAATCCCGCTCACTGGAAGGATCTGCCGCCGGTCAATCTGGACGCCGGCACCCGCAAGGAGCTCGATCAGGTGATGCCGGGCACGGCCTCCCAGCTGGAACGGCATGAATGGATCAAGCACGGCACCTGCTACGGCAAGAGCCAGCAGGAATACTTCTCCGACGCGCTGGGCCTGATGCGACAAGTAAACGCCTCGCCGGTGCGCGAGCTCTTCGCCAAGACCATTGGCGGCAAGCTGACGGCGGACCAGATCCGTGGCGCCTTCGACCAGGCCTTCGGTGCCGGGGCAGGGGATCGCGTGCGGGTGTCCTGCGTCATCGATCCCTCAAATGGCCGGCGGCTGATCGGCGAATTGACGCTCGGCCTTGCCGGCCCGATCAGCCCGAACGCTTCGCTTAAGGACCTGCTGCTGGCTTCCGTGCCTACCAACAAGGCCGGTTGCCCGATAGGCACCGTCGACGCGATCGGGTTCCAGTAAGGACGCACCTGGCTCTAGATTTAGAACTGCGCCGACCTGGTCCAGGCGATGGCGGCGTCCGGCTCATGGCCGCCCGGCTCGCCGATGACGCGGTCGCGTCCGGTGGACTTCGCCTTGTAGAGGCGCTGGTCGGCAAGCGCGAACAGATCGGCAAGACAGCGCGTCGTTTCGCTGACGGTTGAAACGCCGGCGCTGACGGTCAGCTCGAAACGGCTGGCCACGGGCGATGCCTTGACGGCGTAGCGGATGCTTTCGCCAAACAGCCTGGCGACCGGATGCGGGCGCGAACTGAGGATGGCGAACTCCTCGCCGCCGATGCGGAACACCTGATCTTCGGCGCTCGCCACTTCGCGGAGCAGGCTTGCTACCGCTTTCAGCACCTTGTCGCCTTCGGCATGGCCGAAACGGTCGTTGATCGACTTGAAATGGTCGACATCGACGATCAGCAGGCTGAGGGGCCTCGCCGTGCGCAGGCTGACCTCGACGGCGGCTTCACCGTCGGCGTCGAAGCGGCCGCGATGCAGCAGGCCGGTCAGGCCGTCGCGGCCGACATGCTCGACCAGCGCTTCATAGCGCTCGCGATAGGTCAGCGTTTCGAAAATGTCCGTCAGACCGCGCGGCAGCGCAATGTCGCGGACCTCGAACCACCTTAGGTAGGCCACGAGCATGCCGCTGAAGGCCAGCGCCGCCGCCATCTTGGCGAACCAGCCGCCGAAGAAGACGGCAATCGGCGCGCCGGCGACGAAATGCAGCGCGGTGAAGAAGCCCGCCTGGTCGAAGGTCAGCACACAAGCGACGCAGATCAGGATGCGCGCGAACTGCGCCTTGCGCAGGGTGCGTCCAAGTCTTTCATAGAGCAGGATGATCAGGATAGCGTCGATGAACAGGAGCGTCGTGCCCCACACCATCAGCCAGCCCATCTCGTCGATGAAGCCGATATCGGGCAGCTTGCCGTCGGGGAGCGGCGCGATGGCATGCAGGCGCAAGAGCAGCACCATCCCGATCATCAACGCATTGCCGAGCAGCAGGCCATAGATGGGCTGGCGCACGGTGGCGGCGTCCTCCTTGATGTAGAGCAGGAGCAGCATCACCAGCTTGCCCGAAAACAGCACTGCCGAGCCTGGCGAGACCAGGCCGAACGGCAGCGCGACATAAAAGACGCTGGCGAGATAGGTTTCCAGGAAATGCATGACGCCGAGCGCGCAGACGAAGACGCCGAGGCCAATGCGCTTCCTGAAGCGAAAAAGCGTCACCATGACGCTGAAGTAGACGACCGCTTCGGCAAGGAGCAGGAAACTGTTCAGCACTGCCGTCGATCCGCTTTCTCTACAGGAATCGCGGCCAGCCAGCGATTCCACCCCGATCCTGTTGTGACGCGGAAGGGTTAACCGGAGATTTCTGCGCGCCTCGTGATCGGCTTGATCTGGCAAAAGCGATTGCCGTTCGCCGCCGCATCGCCTACATAGCGGCCAACCTCCATTCAATTCGACAATTCAGTCAGTTTTTCAGGGAAAGCGCGCGTGGCACGCCAGTTCATCTATCACATGTCCGGCCTGTCGAAGGCCTACGGCACCAAGAAGGTGCTCGATAACGTTCATCTGTCCTTCTATCCGGACGCCAAGATCGGCATTCTCGGGCCTAACGGCTCGGGTAAGTCTACCATCCTGCGCATCATGGCCGGGCTCGACAAGGAGTTTCAGGGCGAGGCGTGGCTGGCCGAGGGTGCCACCGTCGGCTACCTGGCGCAGGAGCCGCATCTCGACAACTCAAAGACCGTGCGTGAAAACGTCATGGACGGCGTCGGCAGGAAGACCGCCATCATCGAGCGCTACAACGAACTGATGATGAACTATTCCGACGAGACGGCCGACGAGTCCGCCAAGTTGCAGGACGAGATGGACCGGCTCAACCTGTGGGATCTCGACCAGCAGGTCGAGATGGCGATGGACGCGCTGCAGTGCCCGCCGGCCGATTCCGAAGTGACCAACCTGTCGGGCGGCGAGCGTCGCCGCGTGGCGCTCTGCCGGTTGCTTCTGGAACAGCCCGACCTGTTGCTGCTCGACGAACCGACCAACCATCTCGACGCAGAGACCACGGCGTGGCTGGAAAAGCACCTGCGCGACTATCCCGGCTCGGTGCTGATCATCACCCACGACCGTTACTTCCTCGACAATGTCACCGGCTGGATCCTCGAGCTCGACCGTGGCCGCGGCATTCCCTATGAGGGCAACTACACCAGATATCTCGACGCCAAGGCCAAGCGCCTGATCCAGGAAGGCCGCGAGGACGACGCTCGTCAGAAGTCGATCTGGCGCGAGCGTGAATGGATCCAGTCCTCGCCGAAGGCGCGCCAGACCAAGTCCAAGGCGCGTATCAAGGCCTATGAGGAACTGGTCGAGCAGTCGCAGAACCGCAAGCCGACCGACACACAGATCGTTATTCCCTCGAGCGAGCGCCTCGGCAACGTCGTCATCGAGGTCGAAGGCCTCAACAAGGGTTTTGGCGACGAGCTTCTGATCGAGAACCTGTCGTTCCGGCTGCCGCCGGGCGGCATCGTCGGCGTTATCGGCCCCAACGGCGCCGGCAAGACGACGCTGTTCAAGACCTTCACCGGCCAGGAAAAGCCGGATGCGGGCACCGTGCGCATCGGCGAGACGGTCAAGCTCGGCTATGTCGACCAGAGCCGCGACGCACTGGATGGGAACAAGACCGTGTGGGAAGAAATCTCCGGCGGCGCCGAAATCATCAAGCTCGGCAAGCACGAGATCAACAGCCGCGCCTATTGCTCGTCCTTCAACTTCCGGGGCGGCGACCAGCAGCAGAAAGTCGGCAACCTCTCCGGCGGCCAGCGCAACCGCGTGCACCTGGCCAAGATGCTGAAGAACGGCGGCAATGTCCTGCTGCTCGACGAACCGACCAACGACCTCGACACCGAAACGCTGGGAGCGCTGGAAGACGCGCTCGAAGCCTATGCCGGCTGCGCCGTCATCATCAGCCACGACCGCATGTTCCTCGACCGTATGGCGACGCACATGCTGGCCTTCGAAGGCGACGCGCATGTCGAGTGGTTCGAAGGCAATTTCGAGGAATATGAGAAGGACAAGCTGCGGCGCCTGGGCGCCGAGGCGGCGGCCCCGCACCGCATGACGCACAAGCGGCTGACGCGGTAGGGGATTGTTAGGGCGGTGAATTCTCAAAGCCACATGAGGAGTTCAAATGGCTGACTGGTCCGCCGCCCAATATCTGAAATTCGAGGATGAGCGCACGCGGCCGGCCCGTGACCTTGTCGCGCAAGTGCCGGTCGACTTCCCGCGCCGGGTCGTCGACATAGGCTGCGGGCCTGGCAATTCGACCGAGCTTCTGGTCGAGCGCTGGCCGGATGCGCAGGTGATAGGCTTCGACACCTCGCCCGACATGATCGAGAAGGCGAGGGCGCGCCTGCCCAATGTCAGCTTCGACCTGGCGGACGCGGCGACATGGCAGCCGGCCGAACCGGTCAATGTGATCTTCGCCAACGCGGTGTTCCAGTGGCTGCCCACGCATCCGGCGGTGTTCCAGCGGCTGATGGGCTTTCTGGCGCCTGGTGGCGCGCTGGCCGTCCAGATGCCGGACAACCTGCTTGAGCCCTCGCATCAGATGATGCGGGAAACCGCCGCCGAAATGCCCTTCGCCGATAAGCTGAAGGGTGCGGCGCGCGGACCGTTGCCGCCTGTGTCGTTCTATTATGACCTGCTGTCGCCGCTCTCCGATCGACTGGATATCTGGCATACGGCCTACAACCATCCTCTGGCCGACGCCGAGGCGATCGTCGAATGGGTGAAGTCGACCGGGCTGAAGCCCTTCCTCGATCCGCTGGACGCCGACGAGCGCAAGATGTTCCTGGACAATTACACGGCCAAGGTCAAAAAGGCCTATCCCAGAATGGCGAACGGCAAGGTGCTGCTGCGCTTCCCGCGTATCTTCATTGTCGCCAAGCGGGACGGCTAGGAAAGAATTATCCACTTCGCCTGCAGCCGATTGCCGTGGCTTGACCCGGTTTCGCCGTCATGCCCAATTCATCGCGTGGGGCCATGATGGCCGCGTGGCAGGGGGAAATGATGAGTTTGAAAAGGTTGCTCTATGGCGGCGGCGTTTGCGCGGCGGCACTTCTGGCGTTCTCGGTTTCGGCGCAAGCCAAGCGGGCGCGCTGCTTCACCACGGATGATGGGTATTTCCCGTGCAGCTACCGCGCCATCGATGATGCCGGCAGTTTCCGGATCTCGGCGCCGGGTTACCCGACCTATGTGCTGGAGATCGACGGGCCGGGCTTTGCCTATGGCTATGTCAATCTCGGCCGCCGCAACGTGCCGCTGGCGGGGCAGTTCGTGCGCAGCCGTGACGACGGCGCCTGCTGGAACAACCCGCAGACAAACACCAAGCTGTGCGCCTGGTGAAATCCTGGTTCAAGCCGGCCCGAATCCTTCGTTTAAGCCGGCGTAAACCGGCCGGATGAGAAAAGTGTTGCGCCGAAGCGTTTCGGCGCCCACATGAAGCCGCAACGCCTGCGGATGGGACGGACTGAAACATGCATCGCGTCATCATCAGCGGCATTGGCGCTGAAATTCCTGAAGCTGTCATCACGAATGAAGAACTGGTCGAGAGCTTCAACAGCTGGGTCGACACGGAGAATGCGCGCCGTCAGGGCACAGGCGAAGCGCTGCTGCAGAAATCCGATAGCGACTTCATCGTCCATGCCTCGGGCGTGAAATCCCGTCATGTCATCGAGCGCGAAGGCATTCTCGACCCGACCCGCATGACGCCGCGCATTCCCGCGCGGCCCGACGATGCGCTGTCGCTGGAGGCCGAGTTCGGCATTGCCTCGGCCAGGAAGGCGCTCGACCATGCCGGCGTTGAGCCGTCCCAGATCGACCTGATCATCTGCTCGGCCTCGCACCACCAGCGGCCCTATCCGGCGATCGCCATCGAAATGCAGGAGGCGCTCGGCACCACCGGCGCCGGTTTCGACATGGGGCTCGGCTGTTCGTCCGCGGCGGCCGCCCTGCACATGGCGGTCAATCTGGTGCGCTCTGGCGCGCACAAGCGCATCCTGGTGACCACGCCGGAAATCATCACCGGCCATCTCAATTTCCGCGACCGGCAGACGCATTTCATCTTCGGCGACGCTTCGGTGTCGATGGTGGTTGAGGGGCTTGCCCAGGGCGACAAGCGGCCGGGGCGTTTCGAGGTGCTGGATACGCGGCTGTGGACGCAGATGTCGAACAACATCCGCACCAATCTCGGCTACCACACCCGCACCGCCCAGGATGATCCCTACATGATCAATCTGGAAGGCAACCTGATCAAACAGGTCGGCAACAAGGTGTTCAAGGAAGTCACCGTCGCCGGCCAGAAATTCATCGTCGAGTTCCTGGCAGAGCATGGGCTGACGCCGCAGGCGATCCGGCGCTTCTGGCTGCATCAGGCCAATGCGCGCATGAATGCGATGATCCTGAAGCTGTCGTTCGGCCACGATGTCGATCACGATCGCGCGCCGATGGTGCTGGAGCGGCTGGGCAACACGGCGGGCGCCGGCGCCATCGTCGCGCTGTCGGAGAACCATGCCGACATGAAGCCCGGTGATTTCGGCTTGATCTGCGCCTTTGGCGCGGGGTATTCGATAGGCGGCGCGCTCATCCGGATGCTCTAAGCAATGTCGCGGTGACGCTGGCCCGAAAGGGCCATTCGGACTTTCGTCCTCAGCCGGGCCGCTTCGCGCCCGTCCTCCATTCCCGTTCAGCCTGGACCGACCCTCGACACGCCCGTGTCGGGGGCGGCTTGAATCAACGCGATCCCGTTTCAGAAAGGAGAGTCCAATGGTCGATGCCCGGTGTAGCTGCGGTGCCCTTACGCTGATGCTGACAGGACCATCAAAACTGGTTGTCGCCTGCCACTGTCTCGATTGCCAGCGCCGAACCGGCGCGCCCTTCGGCGTCGGCGCCTTTTATCCGGCTGACGCTGTCGCCATCTCTGGAACCGCGAAAGAATTCACGCGCGATACCACGAGCGGCGGCAAGGTGCACAACCACTTCTGTCCCGCCTGCGGCTCGACGGTCTATTGGAAAGCCGACAGGCTGCCATCGCTGATCGGTGTCGCGGTTGGTGCGCTTGCCAACCCGAACTATCCGCCGCCCGTCCGGTCGATCTTCGAACAGTCGAAGCATGATTGGGTTCAAATCGACGGTGCCGTCGACCATTTTCGGCAAGGCAGCGGGGCGGGGAAATCGAGCTGAGCGGGCGTTCGCCGCACCTTGGCGTGTCAGGCCGGCGTAAAGGGAACCAGCATCGGCACCCGCCGCGCGTAGTCGTCATAGGCGGGGCCAAGTTCGCCGCGCAAGAAGCGCTCCTCGAGTTTTGCCTTCATGACGATGCCGATGGTGAGCAGTGCGACACCTGCAATGCCCCACACAGTGCCTTTCGCGAGCATGGTGGCGAGCAGCGCCAGCAGCAATCCTGTGTAGATCGGGTGGCGGACGAGGCCGTATGGACCGGTATCGACCACGCGGTGATCTGCCTTGGCAGTGACCGAGGCCGACCACAGCCTGCCCAGATGAATACGCGCCCACCACGAGAAGATGAGGCCGATGGCGATCAGGGCAATGCAAGCCCAGGCCTCGGCGAGGCTTGGTGTCCACAATCTCAACCTGCCCTCATAGCCGTGCGCCGGGACGAACAGCAGGACGGTGCCGGCCAGCCAGAACACTCGATAACGGACCTCCGCGCCGATGGTGGCGCGTTTTTTAGCCGGATCAGCCCACATGGCGGCCGCAATCCAGGTGACCACCCAGACGAGCCAAAGCAGCGCGATTGCCGTCGCCGGTCGCATGAGAACCTCCGCAGTGTCTCGCCAACATGAAAGCGATCCGACGCGGCGGCAATGCGGCACCAATTCCATTTCCGGTAAGAAGATCGTGATCCTTCGCCTTCATTGACCCGAGCAACTGAACATCCACTGCACGTCATAGGCGTCGACCAGCATGCCGAAGCTGGTTCCCCAATATTGCCGCGCCAGCGGCACGGTGATGCGGCCGCCGGCGGCCATGCGGGCAAAAAGCGCGCGCATGGCCACCAGCTCGTCGAATTCCAGCATCATGGCGGAGCCTTTCATCGGCTCCGCATCGTCATTGTCGGAGGCATAAAACAGCGCGCCCGGACCTTCGAAGCGCGCATGCAGGATTTTTCCGCGCATGGTTTCGGTCCGCACCGGCATGCCGTTATCGCCCCAGCGCAGCAGGATCGTTCCCCGGCCAAGGCCGCACTGTTCGTAGAAAGCCAGTGCCGGCTCGCAATTGGTGGTGAAGAAGAGCGAAGGGGAGAGCCGCATCACATCTTCCCTATCAGATCAATGCGCAGCGGCGGTGGCGGCGGCGATGAGCGCGTCGCCGGTAAATTGCCTGTCGCCGATGCCCCAGCCGCCGTCAGGCGCGTTGACGATGTTGATCCAGGTATTTTCCGGCTTGTGCCCGGGCACGCAGAGTTCGGCGACAATTCCGGCGGCCGTGGTGATGAAGGCGTTGCGGGTCTCGATCGAGCCAAGGCCGATATTGGGCAATTTCAACTCCACCATCACGACGGGCCTGTTGGCGCCGCCGGCATAGATATGGCGCAACGGCAGGATGTGGACCGTGCCGCCGACGATCGCGGTGAAGAAGGCATTGCCGGTGGCGCCGGAAGCTTCGATGAGGGCGGCGCTGAGGCGCGGCAGGATCTCGCGCTCTCCGGCCTCTGTCAGGACGCCTTCCGGCGCGGTCACGGTGATGGGCATTGGTCTCTCCTTGTCCTCGGGCTGCACGGCCTTGCCGGAAGATCGTCTTCCGGCTTGCCATGTTTCGTATCAATTGTTACGTTATGTGAAACGAGCGAGTCAATAGGTTTCGTATCGATCACTATGGATAACTTGGAAAAGGCTAGGGGTGGTCGTCCCCGCACGTTCGACCCCGACCGGGCGCTGGATGCGGCGATGCATCTGTTTTGGGAGCACGGCTATGAGGCGACGTCGCTGGCCATGCTGCGCGAGGCGATGGGGCTGACGCCGCCGCAGATCTACAACGCCTTCACCGACAAGGAGACCTTGTTCCGCAAGGCGCTGACGCGCTACCACGAGACGGAGATCGGCTTTGCGCTGGATGCGCTGAGCGCGCCGGTACCGACGCGCGAGGCGATCCGGCGGTTGCTGCAGGGCGCGGCGGAGGCCTATTCCAGGCCCGGCAAGCCGGGCGGATGCCTTTTTGTCAGCGGTGCCCTGGCGGCCTCGCCGCAGGCGCAAGCCATCGCGGATGAACTCAAGGCCTATCGCAAGGCGAGCGAAGCGGCGATCGCGGAGCGTCTGGCCAAAGGCCAAGCGGCGAGCGATCTGCCGGAAGGCTTCTCCGTCGAGAGCTTCGCCAAATATATCGCCGGCGTCATGAACGGCATGTCGATCCAGGCGCGGGACGGCGCGTCGGCCGAAGAGTTGCGCATTATGGCCCAAACCGCCCTTGCTGCCCTGCCGCCCGAAGAGCAAAAACGGGGAGCATGATTCAAGGACGGAACGCCATCATGGATCTCTTCCCCAAAGCCGAGAAGCCGGTCGAAATCATTCCGGCGAAGAAGCTTTCCGCTCGCGCCGCAGCGCTCTTTGTCGCGCCGGCGGATCATTTCCAGACGCGACCGGTGGAGGAATTGCGGCTCGGTTTCGACGGCATTTCGGGCGATTTCCATGCCGGATCGACGCGGCGCTCGGGCGGGCGCGAACCCTGGTATCCGCGCGGCACCGAAATGCGCAACGAGCGGCAGCTGTCGATCGTGGCCGGGGACGAACTGGCCATCGTCGCCGGGCGGATGGGCCTTCCCGAGATCAAGCCGGAATGGATCGGCGCCAATCTGGTGATCGAAGGCGTGCCGCATCTGTCGATGCTGCCGGCCGGCACGCTGCTGTTCTTCAAGGATGGCGTGACCCTCAAGATCGATGCCCAGAACGGACCATGCCGCATCGCCGGGCGATCGATCGCCGAAAATGCTGATATGGCCGACATCGAGGCCGGCGCGCTGCTCTTTCCCAAGGTGGCCAAGCGGCTGCGTGGCGTGGTCGCCTGGGTCGAGAAGCCCGGAACGATCAGGGTCGGCGAAGAGATTTCGGCGCGGGTGCCGGAGCAGTGGATTTATCAGGCATAGCCGCCCGTTCTCATCGTGACCGAAGGGCTACGCCGCTGATGAGCGGCGCAGCAAAATGCTGGAGCCTCAGCCCTTGCGGTTCTTGTTGGCGCCTTGCGCCATGACGGACACGTGGTCCCATTTGTCCCAGGTGGCGAGGCGGTTGGCGTACTCCTGGCGGATCATCGGCAGGCCGCCATCGCCGAAGAACACGCGCAGCGGCGGCTCGGCAGCATCGACGATGGCCAGCATCGCCGGGCCGGTCGCCTCGGGATCGCCGGCGACCGAATTGGCGCGGCGCTCGGCCATCTTGGCGCGGGCGGGCGCATAGGCTTCGATCGGCTTGGAGACCTTGGCTGAGGCGCCGGACCAGTCGGTGGAGAAGCCGCCCGGCTCGACCAGCGTGACATGGATGCCGAATTCCGCGACCTCGATGCTGAGCGACTGGCTGAAGGCTTCCAGCGCCCATTTCGAGGCATGGTAGAGGCCGAGCGAGGCAAAGGCGTTGACGCCGCCGATCGACGAGATCTGGATGATGTGGCCGGACCGCTGCGCCCGCATGATCGGCAGCACGGCCTGCGTGACCCACAGAGCGCCGAACACATTGGTTTCGATCTGGTCGCGGGCTTCTTGCTCGCTGACCTCTTCGATGGCGCCGAAATGGCCGTAGCCGGCATTGTTGATGACGACGTCGAGCCGGCCAAAGCGCTTGTGCGCCTCGGCGACAGCGGCATCGACGGCTTTCTTGTCGGTGACGTCGAGCTTGATCGCGGCAATGTTGTCGCCATATTTCTCGACCAGATCGGCGAGCGTGCCGGCGTCACGGGCGGTCGCGGCAACGCGGTCGCCGCGCGCCAATGCGGCCTCGGCCCAGACGCGGCCAAAACCCTTCGACGATCCGGTGATGAACCAAACCTTGTTTGTCATGATGTGGAATCCTTGCCCCTGCGGGCGCAATCTTGGATAAAAGCGGAGGCTTCTCCGCTTTCGGGCATATACGGCCTATCCCGTGATTTTCCAGAGGCGAGGGGGATCTTTTTTGAACAAGACGCCCTTTGATCAGGGATAACTCACCTGAGACGACCAGGCCGGATCGTCGTGCTTTTGCCAGTAGAGCACCATCAGCCGGCCGGTAACAGGCCCGACCTTGCCGTCGGCGATCGCAGCGCCATCGATCTCAGTCACCGGCATGATGCCGCCCGCGGTCGAGGTGATGAAGACCTCGTCGGCCGCCTTGAGCGCTGCAACGCTGACATCGGCGGCGGCGGCGACAAGACCGTCTTCGGCGCAGAGATCGAAGACGGTGCGGCGGGTGATGCCAGGCAGCACGCCGATGGCCGGCGTCGACAGTTTGCCATCCTTGACGCAGAAGACGTTGAAGCCCGGGCCTTCGGCGACATTGCCGTTGAAGTCGAGGATGAGCGCGGTCTCCGCACCGCGGTCATAGGCGTCGTAGAGGCCGCGCACCAGGTCAAGCCAGTGGTAGTTCTTGATCGACGGATCGACCGAAGCCGGCGGGATGCGCACCTTGTCGCTGATGGCGACGCGCAGGCCGCGCTGCAGCTGCTCGGCATTGGCGACCGAGCCGAACGGCACGGCGAAGGCCATGAAGCGGTTGATCGCCTGGCGCGGATCGCGGCTGAAGGTCGGCGAGGCGCCGCGCGTGCACAGCATTTCGACATAGGCGGCGCGATGGCCCGAAAGGGCGACGCAATTGTGCAGGATCTCGGCCACGCCATCCCTGTCGAAGGGAATGGTCATGCGCAGCTTTTCGAGCCCGCCGAAGAAGCGGTCGAGATGCAGGTCGAGGCGGAAGAAGCGGCCGTTCCAGACATGCACCGTGTCGTAGGTGGCATCGGAATGCAGGAACCCCCAATCCAGCACCGACACCTTGGCCTGCGACATCGGCAGGTACTGGCCGTCGAGGAAGGCGATGCCATCGGGATAGGCGTGCGGGTCAATGTGGCGGGCGCCGACCGTGGGCAGCGGCTTTGAAGCCTGTGTTGCCGTCGTCTGGTCCATCGTGGCCTCCTCGCGGGCGGGGCGGGTCATCAGCCTATAGGTGCCGGACAGAAGGCATAGTGCCAGCCGTCCGGGCGCTGTTCGTCCTCCATAACGGTCCAGCCGATACACCGGATTGGAATTGCCGTATGATAGGTGGCTTGGAGTGGGAGGGGATATGGGCAGGCTTGGGACGGTCATCGCGACCATGATGATTTTCGCCGGCGCGGGCGAGGTCAGCGCGCAGTGCGTGAAACAAGGTGACGAACTCTGCCAGAACGGCCAGACCTATCGCTGCGAGAAGACCGGCAGCGAACTGACGCCGATCTTCCAGAACCTGCCTTGCACGGTGAATGCGCCGGCGCAGACGCTGACCGGCACCTGGGTCGGCAGTGGCCACCAGAGCCCGGCGGGGGACGCCGGTGCCGACTGGTCGATCGCCATGACGATCAGGGATGACGGCGCGTCGATCGATTATCCGTCACTCGGCTGCGGCGGATCGCTGTCGCAGACGTCGAGGGACGAGACGTCGGCGGAATTCCATGAGAGCATCACCTACGGCCAGGACAAGTGCATCGACGGTGGCGACATCACCGTCCGGTTTTTCAAGGGAAACCTGTCCTGGACCTGGGTCGGCCAGGCCGACGGCCAGCCCTACAATGCGATCGCCGTGCTGACCAGACAATAGCCGCCTCATTCCTCTTCGTCGTCGGCGTCGAGCAGGCGTGTCGCGCGCCAGCGGGTGAGCACGATGTTGGTCTGCTCGATGACGAAGAAGCGGGCGGAGTCGCGGTCATAACCCTCGGCCAGCAGCTTTTCGTAGTCGGTGTGCATGTGGCGGATGTGGGCGATCGTCGCCAGCCACACGGCAATGCCCGGCGGCAAGGTCTTCAAATGCACCGCGCCGGCGTCGGCGCGGATCTTCTCCATGTCGGCATAGGGCGCCAGCGGCAGAAGCGCGGTCAGCGCCTTGGCGATGGCGCGGCGGCGGCCGGTCGGTGCTGTCATCGTTCATCGCGTCCTTCGACGATCGCCTCTGGCATGGCGTCGGTCGAGGCGAAGTAGGGCTTGATGTCGATGACCGGCGTGCCGTCGAGCACGTCGATGGCGTCGAGATCGAGGCGCCCAGTGGCGATGTCCAATCCGATGAGCCTTGCCACATGCAGGCCGACCGGGTTCGGCCGGGCAGGGGAGCGCAGGCCGAATACGCCTTTCGCTTCAGCCGCATGGCGAGGTTTTTGCACAATCAGATTCCGCGGCGCGTGATGCAGCCAGGACAGGATGATGACATGGCTGGCGCGCTCCAGCCCGCGCAGGCCTTCACGATAGGGCGCGTCGATGGTCAGCATCGCCGGCTGCCCGGTCTCGCGCGCCGTGTGCATGTTTTTCGGGCAGCTTTCCCGCGTTACCCAAGGCGAGGCGATGCGGCCGATGAAGACGATTCCGGCATCCGCCGGCATCGTTGCCGGATCCTGTTCCAGCCTCTGCTCGCCTTCGCGTGCCTCGAACATTTCGCGCGGCCCGGTCATTTTGCCCATCTCCGTGCTGCTGGCTGCCATTGTCAGAAGACCGCTACACATTTTTGGGCGGCGCCCACCGGAAAATCACGCATGCGGCATTTTCTTGTCCGGAAGCGACATAGCGCTTGCAAGGTTTTGAAAATCGACATAAACATATGTTTATATCTTTTTCAAAGTGAATGCGCTGAAAAGAGAATACGCTGATGCATGTTTCGCTCGACACCATGGTGGATACGCTAAAGGCGGCGGCCGAATCCAGCCGCCTGCGCATATTGGCACTGTTGTCGCGTGGCGACCTCACCGTTTCCGATCTTACCGAAATTCTCGGCCAGTCGCAGCCGCGCGTTTCGCGGCATTTGAAGCTGCTTCTCGAGGCCGGGCTGATCGACCGCTACCAGGAAGGGTCATGGGCGTTCTTCCGCCTGTCGGATGCCGATTCCGCGCGTGACTTCGTCATGGGCCTGGTTTCCAGCATTCGCGGCGCCGATCCGCAGGTCGAGCGCGACCTCGAGCGGCTGGCCTCGGTCAAGCGCAAGCGGCAGGACCGGGCGGCGGAGTATTTTTCGGTGAATGCCGCAAGCTGGGACCATATCCGCTCGCTGCATGTGCCGGACCGCGCGGTCGAGGCGGCGATGCTGAAGCTGGTCGGCAAGCGGCCGTTCCAGTCGATGCTGGATCTCGGCACCGGCACCGGGCGGCTGCTCGAAATCTTCTCGCCGCTCTACCGGCGCGGTGTCGGCATCGACATGTCGCGCGAGATGCTGACCGTGGCGCGCGCCAATCTCGACAAGGCCGGCGTTTCCAATGCGCAGGTGCGGCAGGGCGATATCTTCTCGCCGCCGGTCGAGCGCGATGCCTTCGATCTCGTCACCATCCACCAGGTGCTGCACTATCTCGACGATCCGGCCCGCGCCATCCACGAGGCGGCGCGGCTTTTGCGCCCGTCGGGCCGGCTGGTCATCGTCGACTTCGCGCCGCACACGCTGGAATTCCTGCGCGAAGAGCACGCACATATGCGCCTCGGCTTTTCGGACCGGCAGATCGGCGAATGGTTTGCCGAGGCCGGCCTTGATCTCGAGGATGCCCAGGAATTCGAGCCGCGCGGCGGCAGCGAGCCCAGGCTCACCGTCAAACTCTGGCTTGGCCGCGATAGGCGCCTGCTGATCGCCGACCCTGCCAATGACAGCCAGCAGACCAAAGTGAATTCGATAGGGGAAATCGCCTGATGAACCAGTTCCGCTTTTCCCGCCGCCCCGACATTGGCGACAAGGTCAAGGTTTCCTTCGAATTCTTCCCGCCCAAGAATGACGAGATGGAGGCGCGGCTGTGGGACACGGTCACAAGGCTGGAGCCGCTGAAGCCGAAATTCGTCTCGGTGACCTATGGCGCCGGCGGCTCGACGCGTGAGCGCACGGCGCGCACCGTCTGCCGCATCCTGAACGAGACCAGCCTGACGCCGGCCGCGCACATGACCTGCGTCGATGCCGCCCGCCATCAGGTCGACGCGGTGATCCAGGAATTCGCCGATATGGGCGTCAAGCGCTTCGTCGCCCTGCGCGGCGATCCGGCCGCGGGCGTTGGAACCGCTTACCGTCCGCACCCGGACGGCTATGCCAATGGTGCCGAGCTGGTCGGAGCTCTGAAGGACGCTGGCGATTTCGACATTTCGGTTTCGGCCTATCCGGAGAAGCATCCGGAAAGCCCCGACTTCGCCACCGATATCGACATGCTGAAGCGCAAGGTCGACAATGGCGCGACGCGGGCGATCACCCAGTTCTTCTTCGACAACGATCTCTACGAGCGCTATGTCGAGCGCGCGCGCCGGGCCGGCATCTACATCCCGATCGTTCCCGGCATCCTGCCGGTGCATAATTTCACCCAGGTCGCCAATTTCTCGGCGCGCTGCGGCGCGCTGGTGCCGGCATGGCTGGCCGAGCGCTTCGACGGCCTGCAGAACGACCCGCAGACCCATGCGCTGGTGGCATCCGCCGTCGCCGCCGAACAGGTTCTCGACCTGGTCGAACGCGGGGTGGGCGACTTCCACTTCTACACGATGAACCGCGCCGACCTCGTCTTCGCCATCTGCCACATGATCGGCATCCGCTCGCATGAGGCGGAGGTGGCGGGCTCGGCTGCTGCATGAGGCAGCGCTGAACAGCAAAAGGCCGGGTAAAAACCCGGCCTTTCGAATTGTTTAGACTATCTGGTGCTGGTCTTCCCCGTTTTGGCGGGTTCAGGGAAGGACGCCCATAATGAGGGCGCCGATGAAAGCAAACGCAGCACAAATCATCAATGCGTTGATTGGCCTCGTAAGTCCCATGACATAGCCTCCTCTTAAAGAGCTATGCCTAAGAGTCTAGGTCCATTTGTGCCACAGGCAAGCGGAAAATGTGCTGCATTGCGACGTGATTGTGAAATTTGCGACTCCGATTTTGCCGTTAGCCGTTGAAACTTCTCGGCAAAAACCCGCTTCAGACCTGTGAATAAATTGTGGCGGCGACGTGTCGATGCTGTGTCATGGCAGCGCTACCGCCGCGAAAATCGACTTCGATTTTCGCGCCTAACGCCTTCCAAGGACACGTCCGTCGATTGTGAGAAGACCGAGGCCGATCAGCACCACGCCGCCGGTCTCGAACAGTTCCAGCCGCTCGCCCAGGAAAAGGAAACCGAGCAGCATGGCGCTGGCCGGCACGATCAACGTGACCAGCGAGGCGTTGGTGGCGCCGGCCGAGGCGACGAGGTTGAAATAGAGGACGTAGGCGAAGGCGGTGGACAACAGCGCCAGTGCCAGCACCGCCGCCCAGACTGGCGGCGAGGCCGAGAACAGGCCGGCCGGGCCGTGCGCCAGCAGCACGACCGGTATCATGATGATGGTCGAGGCGGTCAACTGCCCGGTGGCGATGACCGGCGAGGGCACGTCCTTGAAGCGGCGGGCGACCATCAGCGCGACGCCATAGGACAAAGACGCGCCGATCAGCGCTAATTTGGCCCATACCGGGCCGCCAAGCCCGGCAAGCACGCCGGGACCGATCATGACAGCGGTGCCGGCGACGCCGAGCCCGATGCCGGCGAGCTTGTTCCAGGAGAGCTTCTCGTCCGATGTCAGCGCGTTGGCAAGGATCAGCGTCCAGAACGGCGTCGTCGCGTTGAGCACCGAGGCGACGCCAGCGCCAAGCTCGGTCTGGCCGGCGAAGATCAGCGAGAAGGGGACGACATTGTTGGTGAAGGCCAGCAGGAAGAACAGGCCGGCATGCGGAAAGGCAAGGCGGAAGGACGGGCCGCGCAGGCCGAGATAGATCTGCAGCGCGATTGCCGCGATGGCGACGCGAAACAGCACCAGCACCAGAGGGTGAAGCTCCGCCACCGCGATGCGGGCGAAGAAGAACGAACCGCCCCAGATGGCGCCAAGCAGCAGCAACTGCCCCCAGTCGGTAAGCGTCATCGGTCCGCGCGACGCTGATGTAGCGGCAATTGCCATGTGGATCGTCCTCCCCCCGACATGCCGGCTCGAATGTCAGCCGGCCAGACACGGGCATATCGGGTCTGGCGACAAGCGCCACCCGAAACCTGGTCGATGGCAAGCGATGTCGCCGAAGATTAGCGCTGCGGCGTCAGGTGCACGAGACACAGAATTGTTTTCATTGGCCGCTAGCTTGGATTAATTGTGCGCAGCCGAGATCGAGGATTCGTCAATGCAGCGATTCGAGAATGCCCGCGAGGCGGCACTGGCGCTTCGTCCTGACGATCCGGTCTATTGCTTCCGCCCGCAGGTGCTGAAGGCCGATGCCAGGCAATTCATGGGCATGTTCCCCGGCAAGACCGCCTATGCGGTCAAGACCAATGGCGAGCAGATCGTGCTGAAGACCTTGGTCGAGGCCGGCGTCAACGCCTTCGACGTCGCTTCGCCCGGCGAATTCGCTGCCGTGCGCGCCGTCTCTGCCGATGCCGAGATGCTCTACATGCACCCGGTCAAGGCGCAGTCGGACATCAAGCTGGCGCTGGAGAAATACGGCATCCGCGTCATTTCGCTCGACCATGAGGACGAGATCACCAAGCTGACGCGGGTGGTGCGGGCGCTCGACATCGACCCCGGCTCGATCAGCGTATTCGTGCGCATCCAGACGAAAGGGTCGGCGGCCTACGAACTGTCGAAGAAATTCGGGGCCGGGCCGGCCTATGCGGTAGAACTCGCCGAGCGGCTGAACCGCACGGGCTACAAGGTCGGCCTGTGTTTCCATGTCGGCAGCCAGATCGAGGATCCCGACACCTATGAGCGGGCGCTGGCTTCGGCCGACTGGGTGCGCAACCGGTTGACCTTCGACATCGCCGGCCTCGATGTCGGCGGCGGCTTTCCGGCCGAATACGGCCATGATCCCAACCGCAAGCAGATCGAGATGCCGTCGCTCGGCCAGATCATGTCGCGGCTCTCCGGCGACTTGAAGGAATATCAGTTCGACCAGATCCCGCTGGTGGCCGAGCCGGGCAGGGTGATCGTGGCGCGTTGCCTGTCGCTGATCGTGCGCGTGCTGTTGCGCAAGGGCAAGCGGCTCTACATCAATGACGGCATCTGGGCGTCGCTATCGGATTCATGGACCGGCAAGATCACGCTGCCGGCGCGCTTCATTCCTGATCCGGCGATCAGGACCCGCAATGGCGCTGAAAAGAACATCGTGCCGTTCAAGGTCTGCGGCGCGACCTGCGATTCCGTCGACATCCTGTCCAGGCCTTTCTGGCTGCCGGAAACCGTCGACACCGGCGACTGGATCGAAATCGGCCATATAGGCGCCTATTCGCTGTCGCTACGCACACGCTTCAACGGGTTCTATCCCGATACGTTCGTCGAGGTGACGACGCCGTTCGACGAAGGCGATGCGCCGCAAGGCTTTGCGAGTTTGGAGACGATGGCAGACTAGGGAGTAGGGATCGTTTGTTATACTGGCGCTTTCAATGTCACCTTTGGTATTTGCCTACTGCCTACTGCCTACTGCCTAATTCCTATCCCTACGCCACTCCACCGCCGGCCTGGATGTTCTCGCCGGTCAGCCAGCGGGCCTCGTCGCTGGCCAGGAAGACCGCGATATCGGCAACGTCGCGCGGCGCGCCTATCCTGCCGAAGGGCGACATGCCGGCAGCCACGGCGCGATCGCGCTCTGGAAGCAGGTCCGTGTCGGTGAAGCCCGGCGACAGCGCATTCACCGTGATGCCGCGCGATCCGAGTTCTCGGGAGAGCACGCGGACGAACTGTTCGACGGCGCCCTTGCTGCCGAGGTAGAGCGCCGTCTGCGTGAAGAACATCTTCGTGCCGCCGGTGGAGACAGCGATGATCCGGCCGCCGTCGCGCACCCGGCGCGCTGCTTCCTGCAGCGTGAAGAAGGTGCCCTTGGCATTGGTGCCGAAGACCTGGCCGAAATCGGCTTCGGTTGCCTCGGTCAGCGGTTTGATGACGGCGACGCCGACATTGGCGAAGACGATGTCGATTGCGCCCAGCTTACTCTCGGTCTCGTCAAACAGGCGGCGGACATCGGAAACGCTTGATATGTCGGCTTGGATGGCGAGCGCCTTTCCTCCCTTGCTGGCGATGCCGGCGACGACCTCGTCGGCGGCTTTCTGGTTGCCGACATAGTTGATGACGACGGCAGCGCCCTGGGTCGCGAGTCCTTCGGCGATGGCCCGGCCGATGCCGCGCGAACTGCCGCTGACGATTGCGGTTTTGCCGTGCAGAGACTGGGACATGATCAATTTCCTTCAACCATTCTGGCCCGCGGCTTTACCTGCGATGTGGCCGATGGCTGAGAAATAGCGGCATGCAATTGATAAGATAATGACTTATTATCTGATTGGCTTGTTAATCCATGGATACACAGTGCGCGGATCCGAATTCACTGAGCTCAAGGCATTTTCCGCCATCGTCGAAGAGGGCAGTTTCGTCCGTGCCGCCGCAAGGCTGCGTGTGTCGCCGCCGGCGCTCAGCCAGTCGATCCGGCAGTTGGAGACGCGCATCGGCGTCAGGCTCCTCAATCGCACGACGCGCAGTGTTTCCGCGACCGCGGCAGGCGACGCGCTTTTTTCGCGCCTTGCCGTCGCTTTTGGCGAACTGGAAAGCGCCATTGCCGATGTTCATGCAGCGCGCGATCGGCCGGCGGGTTCGCTACGCATCAATGTGCCGCGTGTCGCCGCCGTGCGGTTCATCGCGCCGATCCTCGGGGACTTTCAGCGCGCCTATCCCGATATCGCGCTGACCGTCATCGTCGACGACACGCTGGCCGACATTGTCGAAGGCCGGTTCGATGCAGGAATCCGGCTCGGCGAGCGGCTGCAGAAGGACATGGTGGCGGTGAAACTGAGCGAGGATTTGCAGATGGCCGCGGTGGCCGCTCCCGCCTATCTCGAGAACCGGGCCATACCGCGTCATCCGCAGGAACTGCACCAGCACCAATGCATCAAATTCGAGCGGCCGGGCGGCGGCAACTTCTACCGATGGGAGTTCGCGCGTGGCAAACGGGCCCTCGAAATCGCCATCGAAGGCAGCCTGACCGTCAACGATACCGAGCTGATGCTCAATGCCGTGCTGGATGGGGTGGGCATTGCCTACATGTTCGAATACCAGGTCCGGCCCTGGATCGAGCAAGGCAGGCTCGTCCGTTTTCTGGAAGCTTGGTCGCCGAGTTTTCCCGGCTTCTACCTATACCACCCAAGTTCACGGCACGTGCCGCCAGCCTTGCGGGCGTTCATCGATTTCGTGCGGGCGAGGAGAGGAGTGAGTAGTGAGTAGTGAGTAGTGAAAAATTCCCTACTGAATATTCCCTACTGACTACTCACTCCGTCACAGCTTCGCCAAAAGCTCCGGTGTCGGCCAGCCGTCCACCGGCAGGCCAAGCCGCATCTGCTCCTTGCGGATCGCTTCGCGGGTGTTGGTGCCCAGAATGCCGTCGACCGTGCCGACGTCGTATCCCCGGGCCTCGAGCTTTGTCTGCAGCGCCTTCATCTGCTCGTTGTTGAGGCCTTGGTCCGGGGTGCGCGGATCAAGCGGCGGCGCGCCTGCGAGCCGCGCGGCCAGATTGGCCGCGGTCAGCGCATAGGTGAACGACTGGTTCCATTCGAGATAGACATCGAAATTGTCATAGGTGAGGAAGGCCGGGCCCTTGCGGCCCATGGGCAGCGCCAGGCCGGCCTTCAGCCCCTTGTCGACGAGCGGCGAGCCGTCGGGATTGGTGACGCCCCACTGCGCCCACTGCGTCAGCGGCAACTTGTTGGTGCGCCCGGTCTGATCCCAGGGCATGTCGTCGGGCACCCGCACTTCCTGAATCCAGGGTTCGTCGCGCTTCCAGCCGCGCGACAGCACCTTGTTGGCCGTGGTCATGATCACGTCGGGCACGCTGTTGCGCAGGTCGATCTTGCCATCGCCGTCGCCGTCGACGCCCCGGGCCAGATAGTCCGAAGGCAGGATCTGCGTCTGGCCGATCTCGCCGGCCCAGGCGCCCTTGACGTCGGCCGGCAGCACGCCGCGATCGATCAGCTCCAGAAGCGGCACAAGCTGCTGGCGGAACAGTTGCGGGCGGCGGCAATCATGCGAAAGCGTCACCAGCGCGCTCAGCGTGTGGAAATCGCCCTGCACGGCGCCGAAATCGGTTTCCAGCGCCCAGAAGGCGGTGATGACCGGCGCCTGCACGCCGAACTGCTGATCGGCGCGGGCGAAGACATCGGCGTATTTCTTCATGTTCGCCGCACCTTGCTTCAGCCGATAGGCCGAAATCATGCGGTTGGAGAACTCGATGAAGGTCTGGGTGAAGACGCCCTGCGCGCGGTCGCGCGCCAGCGCCCGCTCGTCAAAGGTGGCATCTTCCAGCGCATCGAGACCCACGGCGCCGACACCGGCCGCCTTGGCTTCCGCCGCCACGCCCTGTTTCCAGGTTTCGAAGTCGCCGCCGCATTCCTGCGCCATCGCCGGCAAGGCCGTGGCGCACAGGAATAGCGCCGCGAGGGCTTGGGAACGCAGTCGCATCAGCTTCCTTTCGAAACGAAGAGGGCATTGTCGTGCTTGGCTGGAAACCCAATGCCCGGATTACCGGCGGTTGCACTCTTTACCGCTGGCTGTGTCGAAAAGCAGGCGGCAGGCCCGGTGTCAACGGGTGTTCTGCCGCAACCACTTGTTCCATGCGGCTTCCGAGCCGTTGAAGACGTTGATGTCTGATTTGCCGGTCATGCCGGGAACGATGCCGGTTCCGGTGTATTGCCAGAAGGTGAAGGGGTGGCTGCCGTATTTTTCGCGAGGGTGGCCGGCGACCGAGCGCAGCCAGTAGGGGTAGCCGCGGAAGCTCGACAGCTCGTTGTCGTCGAAGAAGTCGACAGAGGTGTAGATGATCGGTTTCTTACCGTAATGGCGCTCGACGATCTGGAGGAAGGTGGTCATCTCCGCGCGCACCGTGGCGGCGTCGGGACGCAGTCGGCAGGTCGGCGATTTCGGGTTCCATTCCATGTCGAGAACCGGCGGCATGGCGGAGCGGTCGACGGGAACGTTCTGGATGAACCAGCGCGCCTGCTGGGCAGCCGGAGTGCAGAAATAGAAGAAATGATAGGCCGCGCGCGGAACGCCGGCGGCTTTCGTGCGCGCCCAGTGCTCGTTGAAATACTCGTCGAAGCGGTCGCCGCCTTCGGTGGCCTTGATGAAGGCGAAGGAAATGCCGCTCGCCTTGGCGGTCGGCCAGTCAACCGAGGTCTGGTATTTGGAGACATCGGTGCCGTGAACGGCATAGTTCCACGGCGCGCCGCTGTCCCATTCATGCGGCTTGGAATCCTCGAAGCGCGGCGCGCGTACGGCGACCGTCGGGCTGCTGGACCCGGACGGCGACAGCGGCGACAGATCGTCCACGGTCGAGCAGGCGCCAAGCAGCGTCAGCATGAAAAGGGCCGCAAGACGGCGCATCACAACTTCCAAGCCGGAAACAGCCGGTCGCTGATGGGTCTGTGAACCGATGGCCGACGATTGGTCGAGCCTCCTCCAGGCGATCGCCCCACAGCATCGCCCAGTCTATCCCTTTTCGTGCATGTCGTGGTCCCAAAACGGCTCAGCACTTTTGGGCGACATGCCTCCTGTGATCGCCGATCATGGTTGAGAATCCGTTGACGGCGCTCGACAAGTGCCCTGATTTTGCGGAAGCAATGGCGGCAATTCGATGACATAAGGGGCCGGCGAAAGTCCGGGAGGAAGCGGAATGCGGTTCGTCGTCAAGATCGTCAGATGGCTGCTTGGCCTGATCGTTATGGCGGTCGCCGGGCTGTTTGCCTGGCTCTACATCGCGCCGCCAGAACTGATCCGCGTCGGTTCCGGCTATTCGGCCAAGATCGTCTGCTCCAACGTCTTTATTGCCGGGCGCGATGCCAACGAAGTGCTTGCCGTCGACGTGCAGGCGCCCGGCCACCCGCTGCTGCGGCTGATGCGGGTCTCGGTCGACAAGAACCGGGGCACCGTTTCGGCGGGCCTGCTGGGCTTCCTCGGCAAGAGCGAGGCGGTGTCCCGCGATGGGCTGGGCTGCGCCTCGATCCCCGACGGCGATGTCGGCAAGGCGCGGCGCACGACGGTCCATGTCGAGCCTTCGCCAACCAGCCGGGATACGCTGTGGCCCGAAGGCGAGCGGGTCGAGGCATCGCAGGATCCGGTGATTGCCAAGCTGCTCGACGATGCGGCGCTGACCGGTTCGGGCATGCGCGCGGTGGTCGTGGTCAAGAACGGCCGCGTCGTCGCCGAGCGCTATGGCGACGGCTTTTCGGCCAAGACACCGCTGCTCGGCTGGTCGATGACCAAGACGGTGAATGCCGCCATCGTCGGCACGCTGGTCAAGGACGGCAAGATGGCCGTCGACAACAAGGGCCTGTTCGCGCCGTGGAAGGCGGACGGCCGCGCGGCGATCAGCCTTGCCGACATGATGGCGATGTCGAGCGGTCTGGAGTTCAACGAGGACTATGGCGACGTCGCCGACGTAACACGCATGCTCTATCTCGACGCCCGACATGGCGGGCTTTGCCGAATCAAAACCGCTGGCGGGCGAGGTCGGCAAAGTATTTTCCTATTCGAGCGGCACGGCGGTGATGCTGTCGCGGCTCTGGCAGGACGCGATCGGCGACAAGGCGAAGGCGCTGACATGGCCGCGCACGGCGCTGTTCGGGCCGCTCGGCATGCACAGCGCCGTGCTTGAAACCGACGAGCAGGGCACCTTCGTCGGTTCGTCCTATCTCTACGCCACGGCGCATGACTGGGCGCGCTTCGGCCAGTTCCTGCTGCAGGGCGGCGTGTGGAACGGCAACCAGGTCCTGCCGACGGGCTTCGTCGACTGGATGCGCGAGCCGGCGCCTGCCTCGAAAGTCTACGGCAAGGGCCAGTTGTGGATCGAAGCGCCGGGCGATGAGGAAAATCCCGGGGCCGGCGTCGCGGCAGGCCTGCCCAAGGACACCTATTGGATGGAGGGGCATGACGGCCAGACCGTAGCGATCATTCCGTCGGAGCATCTGGTGATCGTGCGGCTGGGGCTGACACCGGCCAAGGTCGGTTATCGCCCACAGACGATGGTGGGGGCGCTGGTGAAAGCGCTGCACTAGCTAGTTGCGCGGTCCAATCACGCCAAACCAGGCATAACCGCGATAAAGCGTGCAAAAACGGAAGGTTGCGCCGGTTCGCCGAGATTCCGATTCCAGAACTTCGCGCAGCGATTCACGCGGCGTGACGTGGAATTTACTGAGCCAACCGCGCAGCAAGGTCCGGAACCAGCCCGGCAGGCCTTCCTGCTGGCCGAAATCGACGATGTGCAGCGAGCCGTCGGGGGATAGCGCGGCGAGTGCCGCCGACACCGTCTTTTCCCAGCCTGGGATCATCGACAGCGAATAGGAGACGAAGACCCGGTCGAAGCGCTCGATGCCGTAAAGGGAGCCCGCATCGAAATCGGTGGCGTCGCCTCTTGCCAGCGTGACGCGGCCGGACAGGCCTTCGCGGTCGATCGCCTTGCCGGCCGTCTCCAGCATCTCGGCCGAGATATCGAGGCCGAAGAAGCGGGCATCAGGATAGCGACGGGCGGCCAGGATGATGTTGCGACCGGTGCCGCAGCCGAGTTCCAGCACGGTGCCGCCTTGTGACACCTCAAGCCCATCGATCAGCCGGTCGCGGCCGAGCAGATAGTATTTGCGGGTCAGGTCGTAGATGTGGCGCTGCCAGTGGTAGACGCCGTCCATCAGCTCGGCATGATTGGCCTTGAATGCGGGGCTGGGCGGCAGCTCGGTCGTGCTCATGCGGCGCGCTTCACGTAGAGGTGGAAGCCGCCATAAATGGCGGAGCGGTCGCGGGTCGAGAATTCGCGTGAGGCCTCGTCCTGATAATCCCACTGGTCGAGCAGCGAGGTCGAGACGCGGCCCGGCAGCAGGCTGGGTTCGGCGGCGGTGCGGAAAATGACGCGGGCGCCTGCGGAGGCGGTGCGGCTGATTTCCGACCACAGGGCGTTGAGCTGGTCGTCGGTCATCCAGTCCTGCGCATCGAGCAGGATGAAGCGGTCGACGGTGCCCGCATCCTTGCCGGCGAGGAACTCGATCAGATTGGCATGGTGGATGGCGACGCGGTCGACATTGCCGCGAATGGCGTCGTAGTTCTGCTTTTCCAGGTAGGCGGGTAGCGCGGCCTCGCCGGGATTTGGATAGCGGCGGGCAAAGGCCTGCCAGGCGAAATAATTGTTTTCCAGGGGAAAATCGCAGGCGAGCTTTTCCAACCGGGCCTTCAGAACGCTGGCCATCGTGCCGTCGCCCGACGTGATCAGCGAATCATACTGCGCCGGCGGAATGCCGAGGCCGAACAGCGAAGCCTTGCGCGAGGTCGCCCATTTCAAGAGCTTCTTGTCGAAGACCGGGGCCAGTTCCTCGTTGAAGAAGCGGCGCTGCTCGGCGATATTCCCAGCTTCCATCATGCGGGCCGGATTGACGCCGAAGAACTTCGCCGCGCGGTGGCCCATGGCGATGAACAGGCCGAGCAGGCCGGTCTGGTAGAAATTGCGGTCGAAAACACCGATGCGGCGGCGACCACGCCAGTTGCGGCGTTCCCAATAGTGGCGGCTGACCGGATCGAGATGCGGCGCGACGAAACGGTCATAGGCTTGCGAATTGTGGCTGGTGTCGGCGGCGCCGAAGAAGCGGAACAGGTCGCCCTGCGAGGGGAGGCGGCGCACCGCCTCCAGCTTCATGCGGTTCAGCGCGATATGGGCGGCGTTGAGGTCGACGGCGTCGATCCGTGCCGGCGATCGGGTGAGGTAGGCCAGGATGTTGCAGCCACCGGAAGCGATCGTGACGATGCGATGGCCCTCACCAAGCTGCATGGCCTCCATGTCGACATCGGGGTCTTCCCAGATCTGCGGATAGACGAGGCCGGAAAACAGGAAGGCGAACAGCCGCTCGGAGATGCCGGCTTTGGAAAGCGCGCGGTTCTGGTAGACGGCCTTTCCAACTTCCTTGCCGCGGCGAAAAACCAGATCCGAGGAGACGTCCGTCATGGCAAAATGATTCCCCATTTGCTTTGCCGCAAGCGGGTAGCGCAGCGTCATGACAGGCCGGTGACAGCCTGTTGACGTGTTCTTTACAGCTTGCCAAAGCCCCCCGGCGTCGGCGTCGTCAGGATCACTGCATCGCCGGCCTCGAGCACGGTCTGATCGCAGGCCTTCAGCATGTCGATCGCCCCGTCCTTGCGGCGGATTTTGGTCGAGCCGACCTCGCCGTCGCCGCCGCCGTCCAGCCCCTGCGGTGGGCGGTTGCGGTGCGAGGACAGGATCGCGCATTCCATCTTCTCGAGAAAGCGGATGCTGCGTTTGGTGCCGTCGCCGGCGCTCCATTTACCCTTGCCGCCGGATCCCTTACGGATGTGGAAATCCTCCAGCACCACGGGAAAGCGCAGTTCCAGCACTTCGGGATCGGTGAGGCGAGAATTGGTCATGTGGGTGTGCACGCCGGAGGTGCCGGCAAAGCCGCGGCCGGAGTTCATATGGCCGGCCGGTGAGCCGGAGCAGATCGTCTCGTAATACTGGTACTTCTTGTTGCCGAAGGTCAGGTTGTTCATCGTCCCCTGCGCATTGGCCATCGCGCCCATGGCGCCGAACAGCGCGTTGGTGACGTGCTGCGAGGTCTCGACATTGCCGGCAACGACGGCGGCAGGGTAGGCGGGCTTCAGCATACAGCCGTCGGGAATGACGATGTTGATGGGCCGCAGGCACCCGGCATTCATCGGGATCATGTCCTCGACCATGACACGGAAGGCATAGAGGACCGCGGCGCGGGCCACCGGCTCCGGCGCGTTGAAATTGTTCTTCATGACAGGCGATGTGCCGGTGAAGTCGACGGTTGCCTCGCGCTTTTGCCGATCGACCGATATCTTCACCTTGATCACCTGGCCGGTGTCCGTTGGATATTCATAGGCCGATGTATCGGGCAGCCGCTCGATCACCCGCCGCACGCTCTCGGCCGCATTGTCCTGGACGTGGCTCATATAGGCCTCGACGACATCGAGGCCGAAATGCGCGACCATCTTGCGCAGTTCGGCGACGCCTTTCTCATTGGCGGCGATCTGCGCCTTGAGGTCGGCAATGTTCTGGTGCGGGTTGCGGGCCGGGTAACGATGGTCGGTGAGCAGCGCATGCAGCTCTTTTTCGCGGAATTTGCCGCGGTCGACGATGCGGAAATTGTCGAACAGCACGCCTTCCTCGTCGACCGTGGTGGCGAGCGGCGTCATCGAGCCGGGGGCGGTGCCGCCTATATCGGCGTGGTGGCCGCGCGAGGCCGCCCAGAACAGGATCTCTTTCTGGGCGTCGTCGAACACCGGCGTCACCACGGTAATGTCGGGCAGATGCGTGCCGCCATTGTACGGTGCGTTCAAGGCAAAGACGTCGCCCGGGTGGATGTCGCCGGAGTTCAGCCGGATGATTGTTTCGACGGAGCGGTCCATCGAGCCCAGATGCACCGGCATGTGCGGCGCGTTGGCGACCAGCGCCCCGGTGTGGTCGAAGACGGCGCAGGAAAAATCCAGTCTTTCCTTGATGTTGACGGAATAGGCGGTGTTCTGCAGCGTGACACCCATCTGCTCGGCGATCGACATGAACAGGTTGTTGAAGACTTCGAGCATGACCGGATCGGCTGATGTGCCGAGGGCGGCGGCGCGCGCCTTCTTTTCCGTGCGGCGGATCACGACATGGTTGAGGTTGGTGATTTCGGCCTGCCAGCCCGGTTCGACGACAATGGTCTGGTTCGGTTCGATGATAAGGGCGGGGCCGGCCACCAGATTCGATGGGCGCAGGTTCTCGCGACGATGGATGCCGGCTTCATGCCACCGGCCCTCGGTGTAGATGCGCCGCGTTCCGGAAGCGCCGGCTTCAATCCGTGCGGGTCCGGCGGGCGCATAGGCCTCGGCGCTGCTGTCGCCGATTTCGCTGCCTTCGACGCCAACCGTCTCGACGATCATCGGCTTGTCGTCATAGACGAAGCCGAATTGCGCCTTGTGGGCGATTTCGAAGTCGCGCTTTGCCTGGAAAATCGAGTCGCTTTCGAAATTCACCGGCAGTGTCGTGTCGGTGCCGTCATAGCGGATGTGCAGGACGGGCTTGGCGGCAACCGTGTCCTCGGCGATGCCTTGCGCGGCCAATTCGGCGATCACGGCCTTTTTCAAGGTGGCGATGAGGCCGGCGATCTCTGTTCGGGACTCCTCGGCAAGCGGTTTGAGCAATGCCTGCTGGCGCGAGGCAAAGACCGATGCCAGGCCGATGCCATAGGCCGAAAGCAGGCCGGACAAGGTGTGGATCAGCACCGCTTCCATGCCGAGCGCATCGGCGACCAGGCATGCGTGCTGGCCGCCGGCCCCGCCGAAGCAGTTGAGCAGATATTCGGTGACGTCGTAGCCGCGCTGCACGGAAATCTTCTTGATGGCGTTGGCCATGTTCTCGACGGCGATGGTAACGAAGCCTTCGGCAACCGCTTCCGGCGAGCGGCCGTCACCGATCTGGTCGGCCAGGGCCGCGAATCTTGAGCGCACGGTTTCGACATCGAGCGGCTGGTCCTGGCCGCGGCCGAAGATCGCCGGAAAGAAATCGGGCTGCAATTTGCCGAGCATCACATTGGCGTCGGTGACGGCGAGCGGGCCGCCGCGCCGGTAGGCGGCGGGGCCGGGATTGGCGCCCGCTGAATCCGGCCCGGCGCGAAAACGGCCAGCCTCATAATGCAGGACCGAGCCGCCGCCGGCGGCGACGGTATGGATGCGCATCATCGGCGCGCGGACGCGCACGCCGGCGACTTCGGTATCGAAAGCGCGCTCGTATTCGCCATGGTAATGGGCAACGTCGGTGGAGGTGCCGCCCATGTCGAAGCCGATGACTTTTTCGAAGCCCGCGAGCTTTGCCGTCTCGACCATACCGACGACGCCGCCGGCCGGACCCGACAATAGCGCGTCCTTGCCCTGGAACATGTCGGCGGCGGTGAGGCCGCCCGACGACATCATGAACATCAGGCGAGGGGACTGGTCGCCGTCTCTCGCGGCGCCCAGTTCTCCCGCCACCCTTTGCACATAGCGTGACAGGATGGGCGAGAGATAGGCGTCGACCACGGTGGTGTCGCCGCGGCCGACGAGCTTGATCAGCGGCGAGACCTCATGGCTGACCGAGACTTGGGCGAAGCCGATCTTGCGGCAGACCTTTGCCACCGCCTTCTCGTGATCGGGGTATTTCCAGGCATGCATGAAGACGATGGCGACGGCATCGATGCCGTCGGCCTTCGCCTGCTCGATCGCCGGCCGGCAAGCGGCGATGTCGAGCAGTTGTTCGACGCAGCCGTCGGCGAGCACGCGCTCGTCGATCTCGATGACGCGCTCATAGAGCTGCTCGGGAAGGATGATCTCCTTGGCAAAGATGTCGGGCCGCGCCTGGTAGGCGATCCTCAGCGCGTCGCGAAACCCCTTGGTGATGAGCAGGAGCACGCGGTCGCCCTTGCGCTCCAGGAGCGCGTTGGTGGCGACCGTGGTGCCCATCTTGATGTCGCCGATCAGCCCGGACGGGATCGCGGCGCCAGGATCAACGCCGAGCAGGTCGCGGATGCCGTGGATGGCCGCATCGGCATAGGCTTCGGGATTCTCCGACAGAAGCTTGCGCGGATGCAGCCCCCCTTGCGGATCACGGCCGATGACATCCGTGAAGGTGCCGCCCCTGTCGATCCAGAAATCCCATTTCGCGGCCATGGCGGCTGTCTCCGGCAATTTTCGTTTTCAGCTTTCGTTGTTAATGCGCCAATGCGCCGGCAGCAACGCATCCCGTTGATGTTACACGCGGAAACGCAACGTTACGAAACTCATGGCCGTGTCGCGCATTTCCTCTTCGACCGTTCACCGCAACGTGAGCGTGTGTTGAAGGAGAGATATTATGAAAAAGCTCATTCTGGCTTCCGTGTCCGCCCTTGCCCTGCTGGGCGTCGCGGCTTGCAGCGACAGCGGCAAGGGCACTGACACCACCACAACGCAGAGCACCAATCCGCCGGCTGCTGAGCAGCCGATGAAGCCTGCGGCTCCGGCCGACAACTCGACCAAGCCTGCCGAGCCGGCTCCGGCAACGCCTGCTCCTGCGCCCGCGCAGTAGTTTGTAAAGCAGTAAGAGTGTCTTGGGAGGAAGGGCCGGCGTCTCGCCGGCCTTTTCTTGCAAAGGCAGCCACCTGGACCGACCAAGGTGCCTCTGGTTCACGGACCCGGCAGCGGCCGTTATTGGCTTGATAGCGGGGACCGGTTGGTTCTATGAAGCGGGCCATGTCGATTTGGGACCGCCTCGGCGAGTTTATCACACGGGTATCGTCTTCAGCCTCGTCGGGCGTTGCCGATGTCGTGGAGGCCGTGCGCACGGTTTTTTCCGGCGATGCGGACCTGCGCCGCCGCGTCGCCTTTTCCGTGGCGATGATCGCGCTCTCGGCCAAGATGGCCAAGGCAGACGGCATCGTCACCCAGGATGAGGTGCGCGCCTTCCAGGAAATATTCGAAGTGCCGCCGAAGGAGACGCGCAACGTTGCGCGGCTGTTCGATCTCGCCCAGCGGGACGTGGCTGGTTTCGAAACCTATGCCGAGCGCATGGCGCAGTTGTGCGGTTCCGGGCATTCCAATTGCGTGATGCTGGAAGACATACTCGACGGCCTGTTCCACATCGCCAAGGCCGATGGGCTGGTGCATGAACGCGAAGGCATCTTCCTGCACCGTATCGCCGAGATCTTCCGCATCGACGAGGCCCATTACGAGTCGATCCTGGCCCGGCACGTCAATCTTGGCGCCGGCGACCCCTATGTCGTGCTCGGCATCGAGCGCGGCAAGCCGTTCGAGGAGGTCAGGAAGCGTTACCGCAAGCTGGTCTCCGACAACCATCCCGACCGGCTGATCGCGCGTGGCCTGCCGCAGGAATTCATCAAGATCGCCACGACCAGGGTCGCGGCGATCAACGCCGCCTATGAGATGATCGAGCGGGGCCTGCGGCACGTATGAGCGGCTTCCTGCCCGACGAGCCGAGCGCCGAGGTCAGGGTGTCGCCGAATTTCGGGCCACGGCGCGATACGCTGAAACCCGACATGATCGTGCTGCACTATACTGGCATGCCCACGGGGGCCGGAGCGGAAGCCTGGCTGTGCGATCCGGCGAGCGAGGTTTCATCGCACTATCTCGTCCACGAGAGTGGCCACATCGTGCAGATGGTGCGGGAAAGCGACCGCGCCTGGCACGCCGGCAAGAGTTCCTGGTTCGGACGCACCGACATCAATTCCTGCTCGGTGGGCATCGAGATCGTCAATCCTGGCCATTCGCTGGGCTATCCCGGGTTCCCTCGGCGCCAGATCGAGGCGGTGATCGGCCTGTGCAATGGAATTACCGCGCGGCATGCGATCCCCGCCATGCGGGTGCTGGCGCATTCCGACGTGGCACCCGGCCGCAAGATCGATCCGGGCGAGAAGTTCCCTTGGGCCGCCCTGTTTGCGGCCGGTGTCGGCCATCTTGTGCCTGCTGCACCCATCAGGCGCGGGACCGCGCTGAAGCCCGGCGACAGCGGTGCCGATGTCGAGGGGTTGCAGTCTATGCTGACGCTCTATGGCTATGGTGTCGAGATATCGGGTGTTTTCGACCATCAGACGCGGATTGTCGTCGAGGCCTTCCAACGGCATTTCCGGCCCCGTCTGGTCGACGGGCTGGCCGATGGCTCGACCATGCGCACGCTGCAGAAGTTGCTTGCCTCGGTGAGCGGCTAACCCAGGGCAGGGCGCCGCCCAAGTAATCTTTTTCCCCTGTCAGGTTACAAACTGTCACTCAAAGTGACTTGCCCCGCCTTCATTGCCGCCAATTCGGGCCTCAAAGGGCAATTCGTACAGTTTGTCGGACCTCTAGCCCCCCGGATGTTCCGCTATTAATCAAGCAGCGCCACGCGAACATCTTCGCGTGGTCCAGACAGAACAGGATCACATGCAGAAATTGACCGTTGTAACGGCAGCTCTTGCTGCCGGCGTAGTGACTTTTGCCTTCAGCGCGGCCGATGCCGCGACATGGAGCCCCCGGGCCGATCAGGGGCTCGTCGCGGTGACCAAGGGCAAGGCCATTTCAGCCAAAAGCAGCAGGAGCCTGAAGGCAACGGCGAAGCACGCTTCCGCCAAGGTGGAAAAAGCCAGCTGGACCAAGGCGAAGAAATCCTCCGCCAAAAGGCAGACGAAGCGTGGCCGCAAGACCGTCGACATGACGACAACGGCATCGATCGGTCTCAGGAATGTCGCTGCGTCGACGGCAGCGGTGGCCAGCAGCGGCCAGTATTCCGCGATCGTTGCCCGCTACGCGGCAAGCTACGGCGTTCCGGTATCGCTGGCCAACGCCGTCATCACGATCGAGAGCAACTATCGGCCGAACATGGTCGGCAGCGCCGGCGAGATCGGCCTGATGCAGATCAAGCCGGCGACGGCGCGGATGATGGGCTACAACGGTTCGGCCAAGGGCCTGTTCGATCCCGACACCAACATCAAATACGGCATGAAGTATCTCGCTTTGGCGCAGAACCTTGGCGGTGGCACGACTTGTGGCACGATCCTGAAATACAATGCCGGCCATGCCGCGACGCGGATGAACCCAGTTTCGGCCGCCTATTGCAGCAAGGTCAAGGTTCAGATGGCCGCGCTTTGATAGCAAGTTGCGAGAGCCGGCGGACAAGCCGGCTTTTTCATTTGCGTTTTCCCGGCTGAACCCCTTTATACGCCTTGCCAGCTGGCTGGGCGGCCGCACTCGCAAACGCCGAAAGGCCGCGAGTGAGGAAAGTCCGGGCTCCATGGAGACACGGTGCCGGTTAATGACCGGCGGGGGCGACCCCAGGGAAAGTGCCACAGAAAGCAAACCGCCACGACTTTGTCGGGGTAAGGGTGAAAGGGTGGGGTAAGAGCCCACCGCGCGACTGGCAACAGGAGCGGCACGGTAAACCCCACCGGGAGCAAAACCGAATAGGGGCGGTGCGAGGGGAAACCCTCGAGGGCTGTTTCCGGCTCACCGTCCGGGTAGGTTGCGTGAGGCGTATGGCAACATGCGCCCAAGATGAATGGCCGCCACGTTCCTCGTCCCGCAAGGGGCGAGGGCCATACAGAACCCGGCTTACAGGCCAGCTGGCAGTTTCGTCCTCGAAGAGAAATCCTTTTGAGATCAGCAGGTTGCGCCCTCGGGCGCGCCTGTCGATTCAAGTCTTTTCAGCTATTTGCAAGCAAGTCGGCAATCGGCCAACGCTTGAACCTGGTGCGATTAAATCGTACCATCTGCAGGATGGCATCAGGAGCCTGTCCATGGGGCAAGTCGACAAACGCAGCATCACGCTGTCGCCGGAACTGGCGCAAGCGGTGGACGATGTCGTTGCCGCCGGCGAATATGCTTCGGCGAGCGAGGTGATCCGCGAGGCGCTGCGGCAGTGGAAGGACCGTCGCGATCTCTTCGGCTATACGGTTGAGGAACTGCGCAAGTTGGTGCAGGAAGGGATCGACAGCGGGCCGGGACGATTTGCATCGATGGATGAAATCAAGGCCGAGGCACGGAGACGCTTGCGATCTGACGACGCGGCATGAATTTTCTGCCTATCGTTCGGAACGCACGTGCTGAAGATGATCTGATCGCGATCTGGCTTCATAATGCGCGCGACAACGAGGCCGCAGCCGATCGGCTGCTCGACCGCTTCGAGGCGCGGTGGCACGGCCATCGCAACATCGAGGCCGACGACCTAGGTTCGTGACCAGTCCGTCAGGCGCCGATCCCGTCCAGCGACGTCTCGATGGCCTTCCAGAGCTCTTCCACCGGTTCGCAGCCGACTGACAGGCGTACAAAGCCGGGCGGTACCGCATCGCCTCGCTTCGAGCGTCGTTCGGCCGAAGTGTGGACGCCGCCGAAGGAGGTCGCAGCCTCTATCAACGGGCAATTGTTGATGAAATCCTCGGCTTTGTCCTCCGAGGCGAGTTCGAAGGAGATGAGGAAGCCGAAGCGCTCCATCTGGGCGCGGGCAAGGTTGTGCGACGGGTCGCCGTTCAGGCCGGGAAAACGCAGGCCGCGCACCGCGCGATGTTCCTTCAACCGCTGCGCGATCGTTTCGGCGGACGAGCACATGCGGTCGAAGCGCACCTCCAGTGTTTCGAGGCCGCGATGCACCAGCCAAGCCTCGAACGGCCCGGGAATGCCGCCGGCCATTGCGCGCCAGTCCGTCACCTTGGATATGATGTCGGCGTCGCGGCTGGCGACGTGGCCGAACAGCACATCCGAATGGCCGTTGACCGCCTTGGTGTCGGCGGAGACGACGATATCGGCGCCGAAGTCGAGCGGACGCTGGCCGAATGGCGTCATCGTCGTGTTGTCGACGACAAGGATCCCGCCTTGTTCGTGGACAGCCTTGGCGATCGCCGCGATGTCGCAGATATCCAGCCGCGGATTGGACGGGGTTTCCACGAAGACCAGCGAATAGCCTTTGAAACCGCCGTCAAGGAAGGTCGGCGTCGGCCTGGTATCGCAGGTGATGCCGAGCGGCTTCAGGAAGCGTTCGGCCATCGCGCGCGTCGCGTGATAGCCGTCCGCCGGCAGGAGCACGCGATCGCCCGATTTCACGAGCGCGAAAAACACCGAGGAAATCGCGCCCATTCCAGAGGGAAAACTCACGCATTGCGCGTCTTCCAAATGGCCGAGCACATGTTCCACGGCGCGCCAGGTTGGATTGTCGTAGCGGCCATATTGATCGACCCCGGTCTCTACGCCCGGCGTGTGAAAGATCGAAGCCATGGTCAACGGCAAGGGGATCGGATCGCCACTGGCGAAATTGCGGCTGCGCAAATGAGAAAGTTCGGCGGCGCGTGACTTTGCCGTCTCGGACATGAGCTCGATCCTTGTTTTTTGGGCGGAAGACGTCGCTCGACGCTATGCGCGCGGGTGATCGGCGGCAAGCCGGGTCTTTTGGGCCAGCGGGCTCTAAACGCTTCGTTAGGCTTAATGGATCATAAAGACGAGGCGTGCCGTAACGGCTGCTCGGATTGGTCGCGATGCGCGTGTTTGTGAAGCCTATTCCCGTTGACGCCCATAGTACCCCATGATATCCCATCGAGACATCAAAGCCTTCGTTCCGCGTCAGGGTAAAGCGTGCGCCAGTCGGGCAGCCGCGGCGGCTGCGCGTTTGCCGGTTTTTGGCCGTGCGGGCGAGGCTGATACGGGGCAGGGAACGCGCTGCGGCGGCGCGTACGAGACGATGAAGAGGGGTGCGGCGGCGCAAGCGGCTGTAGGGTTTAATGGACCGGTTTCTGTCGAACACGGTGAGCAGGATCGATGCGAAGGGGCGGGTGTCCGTTCCTGCGCATTTCCGCGCCGTCTTGCAGAAGCGCGGCTATTCGGAACTCTATGCACTGCGCTGCCTGGACCTGCCGGCGATGGATGTCGGCGGGCTGGATCTGCTCGACCGCTACGAGCAGCGCATCGCGCAGGAAGATCCCTTCCTGCAGACGGCGGACGACATGTCGTTCTTCTGCCATGGCGACGGAGCGTTCCTGAAACTCGACCAGGACGGCCGCATCACGATGAGCGATTTCATTCGCGAGCATACCGGCATCTCGGCGGAGGTGGCCTTTGTCGGGCGCGGCAATTTCTTTCAGATCTGGGAGCCGGGCCGGCTTGCGGCCTATGGGGCGCAGGCGCGGGCCAGGCTTTTGCAGCTTCGGCAGGGGACGAAGCCTGGGGAGCGACCGGAATGACGGTGGGCCACGGCGATGACATCCACGCCGTTGGCGGATCGGTCCGCCACATTCCGGTCCTCCTTGGCGAAGTGCTCGAGGCACTGGAGCCGGCGAAGGGCGACATCATCATCGACGGCACGTTCGGCGCCGGCGGCTATACCAAAGCCATTCTGGCGACCGGCGCTTCGGTCGTCGCCATCGACCGCGATCCCGACGCGATCGCTGCCGGGCGCGATCTCGAGGCACAATCGGGCGGCAGGCTGAGACTGGTGCAGGCGCCGTTCTCGACGCTGGACGAACATGTCGAAAGCGCCGACGGCATCGTGCTCGACATTGGTGTGTCCTCCATGCAGCTCGACCAGGCCGAGCGCGGCTTTTCCTTCCGCTCCGACGGGCCGCTCGACATGCGCATGGCGCAAGCGGGCCTGAGTGCGGCCGATGTCGTCAATAGTTTCAAGCCGGGCGACCTTGCCCGCATCTTCGGCTTCCTCGGCGAGGAGCGCCACGCCGGCCGCATCGCCCGCATGATCGAGGCGCGCCGCGAAAAGAAGCCATTCGAGCGCACGCTGGAACTGGCCGACGCCATCGAGACGCATATTGGCCGCGCGCCGAAGGACAAGATTCATCCAGCGACCCGCGTCTTCCAGGCACTGCGCATCTACGTCAATGACGAACTCGGCGAACTGGCCAAGGCGTTGTTCGCGGCCGAACGCGCATTGAAGCCCGGCGGGCGTCTGGTTGTGGTGACGTTCCATTCGCTGGAAGACCGCATCGTCAAGCGCTTCATCGCCGACCGCGCCGACGTCGCCACCGGCTCACGTCATTTGCCCGAGGCGCATGCGCGCACAGCGACCTTTCGCAAGGCCGGCGGTGGCGTGACGGCGGCCGATGCCGAGGTCGCTGCCAATCCGCGCGCCCGCTCGGCCAGGCTGCGCGCGGCGATCCGCACCGAAGCGCCGGCGCGCGCCGGCGATTTTTCCATTTTCGGCCTTCCAAAGCTTCCCGGCATCGATCGGCCGGGGGAGAGGTAAGCACGTGTTCCGTACCAGCGACATTGTCCTGATCGCCGTCATGGTTTCGGCGGCGGCCCTGACCTACAAGACCAAGCGCGAGGCCGAGGATCAGTTGGCGGCGGTGCAGAAGATCCACAACCAGATACGCTACGAGGAGGAGACGATCGACCTGCTCAAGGCCGACTGGAGCCTGCTCACCCAGCCTTCGCGGCTGCAGAAGCTCGCTGAGCTCTACAAGTCGCAGCTCGCGCTCGAGCCGGTCAGCGCCCGCCAGATCGTCGGCCTGAGCGATCTGCCGGCCAAGGCCCTGGATATCCAGGATATTCTGAACGGACGCCAGGGCGGCATGGCCGACAATTCCGACAAGGCGCCTGCGGACGGCAAGGATCCCGTCGTGACCGGAGGCATCGCCCAATGATCGGCAAACTGCTGAAGCGTCGCCCCAGGACGGGTGAAGATGGATCGATCGTCGTCGAGGGCGCCCGCAAGGCGACCGGCGGCAAGGGCAAGGCGCGCATCGTGATGACGATGGCGGTGTTCTTCGGCATCTTCTCGACCATTTCTGGGCGGCTGGTCTATCTCGGCTTCCAGACCCCCGATTTGTCGGGCGGCCCGCAGAGCCGGATCACCGCCTCGCGGCCCGATATCGTCGACCGCAATGGCGAAGTGCTGGCGACCGACATCAAGACGGCGTCGCTCTTCGCCGAGCCGCGCCGCATCGTCGATGCCGACGAGGCGATCGAGAAGCTGTCGACGGTGCTGCCCGAGATCGACTACGAGCAGACCTACCACAAGCTCAAGAGCGGCGCCGGCTTCGTCTGGCTGCAGCGGCAGCTGACGCCCAAGCAGCAGGCCGACATCATGCAGCTCGGCATTCCCGGCTTCGGCTTCCGCACGGAGAAGCGCCGTTTCTATCCGAGCGGCGAAACGTCATCCTACATTGTCGGCCTGACCAACATCGACAACCAGGGCATCTCCGGCATGGAGAAATATATCGACGAGCAGGGCCTGAGCGACCTGCAGGCGTCGGGCCTGGCGGTGGCCAAGGATCTCAAGCCGGTGAAGCTGTCGATCGATCTGCGCGTCCAGCATGTGGTGCGCGACGAAATCGCCGCCGGCCTGGAGCGCTACCGCGCGATCGGCGCCGGCGCCGTCGTGCTCAACGTCAAGACCGGCGAAGTGATCGCCATGGCCTCGGTGCCGGATTTCGATCCGAACAATCCCTACAATGCACAGGAAAAAGATCGGCTGAACCGTATGTCGGCGGGCCTCTATGAGATGGGCTCGACCTTCAAGAGCTTCACCTCGGCGATGGCGCTCGATTCCGGCAAGGCGACGATGAACAGTCGTTTCGACGCGTCGCATCCAATCCGGGTAGGCCATCAGGCCATTCACGATTTCCACGGCAAGAACCGTGTGCTGTCGCTGCCGGAGGTGTTCCTCTATTCGTCCAACATCGGGTCGGCCAGGGAAGCCGAGCTGGTGGGCATCGAGGGGCACCGGGAATTCCTGCATCGCCTTGGCATCCTGGAAAGGATGCAGACCGAACTGCCGGAAGTCGCCCGCCCGACCGAACCGAAGGTCTGGAAACAGGTCAATTCGTTCACCATCGCCTTCGGCCATGGCGTATCGACGACGCCGTTGCAGGCGGCTGTCGGCTGCGCGGCACTGATGAATGGCGGCTATTTGATGAATCCGACCTTCCTGGTGCGCACGCAGCAGGAAGCGATGGCGATTGCCAAAAAAGTCGTCAACGAAAAGACGGTTGAGGGCATGCGCTACCTCTATTCGCTCAATGCCGAGAAGGGCTCGGCCAGAAACGCCAGAGTCCCCGGCTACCGCGTTGGCGGCAAGACCGGAACGGCCGAAAAGGTCATCAACGGCCGCTACTCTAAAGACCTGAATTTCAATACCTTTGTCGCTGCCTTCCCGATGGACGATCCGCAATATCTGGTGTTCACGATTGCCGATGCACCGCACCCGGAAAAGCCCGGGATGACCGACGTCGCGGCCGCGAATGCGGGCGTCATAGCGGGTAATATCATCAGGCGGTCGGCGGCCATGCTTGGCGTGAAACCAGATTTCAGCCATGAAAATGGTGCAACGTTGGTTTCCTACGAGTGATTCTTAGGGCGCGCCGGCGACTGCGCGCTATTTTATTGCGGTGAACGGAACTCGATGAAGCTCAGAGATCTAGCCGGTGTCCTGCCAGTCGAAGGAACAGCTTCCGCCGATCTGGAGGTTACCGGGATTTCGTCCGATTCCCGCCAGGTAAAACCGGGCGTCGTCTTTTTTGCGCTCGCCGGTACCAAGGCGGACGGCGCGGCTTACGCTGCCGACGCGGCCAGGCGCGGCGCCCTAGTGATCGTGTCAGGCAAAAGCAGTTCCATCGCCGGACTGCCGGTTCCGGTGCTGGCGGTCGACGATCCGCGCCTGGCGCTGGCGCTGAGTGCCGCCCGCTATTTCGGCAAGCAGCCGCAGACCATGGTGGCGGTGACCGGCACCAGCGGCAAGACCTCGGTCGCCGCCTTCACCAGGCAGATCTGGGAGCAGGCGGGCTATGCCGCGGCTTCGATCGGCACCACCGGCGTGGTGGCGCCCGGCCGCAACGACTATGGCTCGCTGACCACGCCCGATCCGGTTGCCCTGCATCAGCTGCTGCGGGAATTGGCCGATGCCGGTGTCACCCACGCTTCGATGGAAGCCTCCAGCCATGGGCTCGACCAGCGCCGTCTCGACGGGGTGAAAGCTCGCCGCCGGCGGCTTCACCAACCTTGGCCGCGACCATATGGACTACCATCCGACGGTCGAGGATTATCACCGCGCCAAACTGCGCCTGTTCGACACGCTGCTGCCGAAAGGCGCGCCGGCGGTCATCTTCGCCGACGATCCGTGGTCGGCGCCGACGATCCAGGCGGCCCAGGCTGCCGGGCTCAAGGTGCTGACGGTTGGCCGGCATGGCGATTTCCTCACGCTGAAGCGGGTCGAGCACGAACGCCATCGCCAGCGCGCCGAGGTCGAGGCCGAGGGCGTGCTTTACGAAATCGACCTGCCGCTGGCCGGCGATTTCCAGATTTCGAACGCGCTGGTTTCGGCAGGGCTCGCCATTTCCACGGGAACAACTGTCGCCAAGGCATTGGCCGCATTGGAAAAATTGAAGGGAGCGCCGGGTCGGCTCGACCTCGTTGGCACCACGGTCAGTGGTGCGCCGGTCTATGTCGACTACGCCCACAAGCCCGATGCGCTGGAAAACGTGCTGGCTTCGGTCCGCCCGTTTACCACTGGTCGCGTCATGGTCGTGTTCGGCTGCGGTGGTGACCGCGATCGGGGCAAGAGGCCGATCATGGGCGAAATCGCCACCCGGCTTGCCGATGTCGTCATCGTCACCGATGACAATCCGCGCTCCGAAGTGCCCGAAACGATCCGCGCCGCCATTCTGGCCGCCGCACCCGGCGCCATCGAGATCGGCGACCGGCGCAAGGCGATCCACGAGGCTGTCGCCATGCTTCATGCCGGCGACACGCTGATCGTGGCCGGCAAGGGGCACGAGGAAGGCCAGACGATCGGCACCGAAACCCTGCATTTCTCCGACCACGAGGAAGTCCGCGCGGCGCTGCGGGAGCGTGCCGCATGAGTATGCTGTGGACCTCCGAGGCGCTGGTCGCGGCCATGGACGGGCGGCCGCTCGGGCCCATGCCCGAGGGCATATCGGGCATTTCGATCGACAGCCGCAGCCTGCAGCCGGGTGACGCCTTCTTCGCCATCAAGGGCGAGGCGATGGATGGTCACGACTTCGCCACCGCGGCCATCAAGGCCGGCGCCGGCGTGCTGGTGGTGGCGGAAGGCAAGCTGCCGTCGCTCGGCCGGCTGACGGCGCCGATTATCGTCGTCGAGGACGTGCTGGTTGCATTGGAAAAGCTTGGTGTCGCGGCGCGCGCCCGCTCCCAGGCCAAGATCATCGCGGTGACCGGGTCGGCCGGCAAGACCACCACCAAGGAAGCGCTGCGCCATGTGCTGTCGGCGGTCGGCAAGGTGCATGCCTCGGCACAGTCCTTCAACAACCATTGGGGTGTGCCGCTGACGCTGGCGCGCATGCCCGATGATTGCGACTATGCCGTCTTCGAGATCGGCATGAACCATCCCGACGAGATCCGGCCGCTGGTGAAGATGGTGCGGCCGCATGTCGCCATCGTCACCATCATCGCGGCGGCGCATCTCGGCTTCTTCCGCAATCTCGACGAGATCGCCAAGGCCAAGGCCGAGATTTTCGAAGGGTTGGAGCCAGAGGGTGCGGCCGTCCTCAACCGCGACGATGCGCGCTTCAAGCTGCTCGACAAGATGGCGCATGCGGCCGGCGTCGAGCATGTCTACGGCTTCGGCGAGAATGCACGCTCGACCTTCAAACTCACCAGATGCGAATTGCATGCCGACCACTCCGACATCGCCGCCCGGATCGGCGGTCATGACATGATCGCCCGCATTGGCGCGCCCGGCCGGCACATGGTGCAGAACGTGCTGGCGGTGCTGGGCGCGGCGCAGCTGGTTGGCGCCGATCTCGACAAGGTGGCACTGGCACTGGCCGATCTTTCGGCTGAGCGCGGCCGCGGCAAGCGCCATGTGTTGCGCCACCCCGGTGGGCCGATCACGCTGATCGACGAGAGCTACAACGCCAATCCGGCTTCGATGGCGGCGGCGATGGCGCTGCTCAACGCGACGCCGGTGACGGGTGAGGGGCGCCGCATCGCCGTGCTCGGCGACATGCTGGAACTTGGCGAGCATTCGGCCAAGCTGCATGCCGCCCTAGCCGATCTCATCGTCGGCACCGGCACGCAGACCGTGTTCCTTGGCGGCCCCGAAATGCGGGCACTGGCGGAAGCGCTGCCTGAGGACATCAAGACGGAATACCGCGCCGGCGTCGAGGAATTGAAGCCGGTGCTGCTTGCCGCGCTGAAGCCGGGCGACGTGGTGATGATCAAATCGTCGAAGGGCATCGGTTTTGCAAAACTGGTCGATGCGCTGCTGGGCAAATACCCGGCTGAAACGACAACCAGCAAACTGACCTAGGTCAAGTCGGGGGACGAAAGCGCATGTTTACACTGCTGGTCGATTTCGCGGACAAGATCTCGGTCTTCAATGTCTTCCGTTACATCACGTTCCGCACCGGCGGGGCGTTGATCACCTCGGCGCTGATCGTCTTCATCTTCGGACCGACCATCATCAATTCGCTGCGGCTGCGCCAGGGCAAGGGGCAGCCGATCCGTGCCGACGGCCCGCAGACGCATTTCAAGAAGGCGGGCACGCCGACCATGGGCGGGCTGATGATCCTGTCCGGCATCATCGGCTCGTCGCTTTTGTGGGCGAACCTGTCGAGCATCTATGTCTGGGTCGTGCTGCTGGTGACGCTGGGCTTCGGCTCGATCGGTTTTTATGACGACTATCTGAAGGTGACCAAGCAGTCGCATCTCGGCTTCTCCGGCAAGGCACGGCTGGGGCTCGAATTCATCATCGCCGGCATCGCAGCCTGGGTAATCATGCATAACGGCCAGGCGCCATTCTCCTCGTCGCTGACATTTCCCTTCGCCAAGGAATTCATCATCAACCTCGGCTGGTTCTTCATCCCGTTCTCCTGCTTCGTCATTGTCGGTGCCGGCAATGCGGTCAATTTGACAGACGGCCTCGACGGACTGGCGATCGTGCCGATCATGATCGCGGCGGCATCCTTTGGCGTCATCGCCTATCTCTCGGGCAATGCGGTGTTCGCCGAATATCTGCAGATCCACTTTGTGCCCGGCACCGGTGAACTCGCGGTCGTGCTGGGCGCCGTCATCGGCGCCGGCCTCGGCTTCCTCTGGTTCAACGCGCCGCCGGCGGCGATCTTCATGGGCGACACCGGTTCGCTGGCCATGGGCGGCCTGATCGGCACGGTGGCGGTGGCCACCAAGCATGAGATCGTGCTCGTCATCGTCGGCGGATTGTTTGTCGTGGAAATCCTGTCGGTCATCATCCAGGTCGGCTACTTCAAGATGACCGGCAAGCGCGTGTTCCTGATGGCGCCGATCCACCATCATTTCGAAAAGCTCGGCTGGACCGAGAGCCAGGTGGTGATCCGCTTCTGGATCATCGCCGTCATCCTGGCGCTGGTCGGCCTCTCCACCCTGAAGCTCAGATAGGTAGCCTCCCTTGATCCCCGCCGCATCCTTCGCAGGCAAACAGGTTTCGCTCTTCGGCCTCGGTGGCTCGGGGATCGCGACCGCGCGGGCATTGATCGAGGGTGGGGCGCAGGTGCTTGCCTGGGACGACAATCCGGACAGCGTCGCCAAGGCAGCCGCCACCGGCATCGCGACCGCCGATCTGCGCGGCGCCGACTGGGCGAAATTCTCGGCTTTCGTGCTGTCGCCGGGCGTGCCGCTGACGCATCCCAAGCCGCATTGGACGGTGGAATTGGCGAAGGGCGCCGGCGTCGAGATCATCGGCGACATCGAGCTTTTCTGCCGCGAGCGGACGCTCAGCGCGCCAACGGCGCCTTTCATCGCCATCACCGGCACCAACGGCAAGTCGACCACCACCGCGCTGACGGCGCACATCCTCAAATCGGCGGGCCGCGATACCCAGATGGGCGGCAATATCGGCCGCGCGGTGATGACGCTCGACCCGCCGAAGCCCGACCGCCACTATGTCGTCGAGTGCTCGTCCTACCAGATCGACCTCGCGCCCTCGATCAATCCGACCGCCGGCATCCTGCTCAACCTGACGCCGGACCATCTCGACCGCCACGGCACCATGCAGCACTACGCCTCGATCAAGGAGCGGCTGGTGGCAGGCAGCGAGACGGCGATCATCGGCATCGACGATTCCTGGTGCGCGCAGATCGCCGAGCGGCTGGAGCGGGCCGGGCGGCAGGTCATCCGCATTTCCAAGCGGCTGCCGCTGACCGACGGCTATTTCGCCGACGGCACCAATCTGATGGAGGCCGTGCACGGTCGCTACAGCAAGGTCGCCTTCCTCGAAGGCATCGGTTCGTTGCGCGGCCAGCACAATGCGCAGAACGCGCTTGCCGCGGTCGCCGCTTGCCTGAAGGTCGGGCTCGACCTTGGCGAAATCCAGTCGGGGCTCGAAAGTTTTCCGGGCCTCGCGCACCGCATGGAGCAGGTCGGCCGCAAGGGCCATGTCCTGTTCGTCAACGATTCCAAGGCGACCAACGCCGATGCGGCCGCCCCCGCACTGTCGAGCTTTCCGCGCATCTACTGGATCGCCGGCGGCCTGCCCAAGGAGGGCGGCATCGAGCCGCTGCGCGGCTTCTTCCCGCGCATCGCCAAGGCCTATCTGATCGGCGAGGCCGCACCTGCCTTTTCGGCGACGCTGGGCGAGGCGGTGCCCTACGAGATCTCGGGCACGCTGGCCAAGGCGGTCGAACACGCCGCGCATGATGCGGCCAAGGACGACAGCGGCGAGGTGGTGGTGCTGTTGTCACCGGCCTGCGCCAGTTTCGACCAGTTCAAGAATTTCGAAGTTCGCGGCGAAGCCTTCAGGCAAGCTGCGAGCGCTATAGATGGCGTCAAACCCATCGGAGGGGCACGATAATGCAGAGCCGTCTCGATAAAAGTCCTGTCGCAACCTGGTGGTGGACGATCGATCGCTGGTTCCTGGCGGCGTTCCTGTCGCTGATGGGGCTGGGCATCGTCTTGTCCTTCGCCGCCAGCCCAGCGGTGGCCGAGCGCATCGGCCTCGACAGTTTCCACTTCGCCACCAGGCAGATCATCTTCACCGTGCCGGCCCTCGGCGTGATGCTGGCGGTCTCCTTCCTCGATTCCCGGCAGATCCGGCGCATGTCGCTGATCATGCTGTGCCTGATGCTGGTGCTGATGGTGGCGGTGCTCTATATCGGCGTCGAGGTGAAGGGCGCACGGCGCTGGGTGTCGCTTGCCGGCCTGTCGATCCAGCCGTCCGAGTTCCTCAAGCCGGCCTTCGTCATCATGTGCGCCTGGCTGTTCGCCGAGCACAAGCGCCAGCCCGACATTCCCGGCAATTTGTTCGCCATGCTGCTCCTGGTGCTGGTCGTGTCGCTGCTGGTGGCGCAGCCGGACCTCGGCCAGACCATGCTGACGACCGGCACCTGGGGTATCATGTTCTTCATGGCCGGGCTGCCCTGGCTGTGGATCATCGTGCTGGGTGCTGCCGGCGTCGGCGGCGTCTTCGCCGCCTATACGGTGTTTCCGCACGTTGCCTTGCGTATCGACAAGTTCCTCACCGGCGAGGGCGATACGTTCCAGGTCGACATGGGACGCGACGCGCTGATCAATGGCGGCTGGTTCGGCGTCGGCCCAGGCGAGGGCACGGTCAAGCGGGTCATCCCCGACAGCCACGCCGACTTCGTCTTCTCGGTCGCTGGCGAGGAATTCGGGCTGATCATGTGCTTCTTCATCATGTCGATCTTCGCCTTCATCGTGCTGCGCGGCCTCAACACGGCGCTCAAGGAACATGACGATTTCACTCGCTATGCGGTCGGCGGTCTCGTCACCGTGTTCGGCCTGCAGGCCGTCATCAACATGTGCGTCAACCTGCAGCTGGTGCCGGCCAAGGGCATGACGCTGCCCTTCATCTCCTATGGTGGCTCCTCGCAGATCGCCATCGCCATTTCGATGGGCATGGTGCTGGCGCTGACCCGCAAGCGGCCGGAGAAGCGCAAGCAAATGGGTTTTGCGCTGCCGCCGCGCGCTTTACCGGCGGAGTGACATGGCGAGGGGTGTCATCCTTCTGGCGGCGGGCGGAACCGGCGGACATCTGTTCCCGGCCGAGGCGCTGGCGCATGAGCTGAAGGAGCGCGGCTGGACGGTGCATCTGGCGACCGACGACCGCGCCGAGCGGTTTGCCGGCCACTTCCCGGCCGCTGCCGTCCATCCGATCCAGTCGGCGACGATGGGCTCGAAAAATCCCATCGCCGTGCTTGGCGCGTTCTGGAAAATCTGGCGCGGCGTGCGCCAGGCCTCCGCCATTATCGGCCGGATCAAGCCGGATGCGGTGGTCGGCTTTGGTGGCTATCCGACCCTGCCGCCGCTCTACGCGGCGACGCGGCGCAAGGTGCCGACGCTGATCCATGAGCAGAACGCGGTGATGGGGCGCGCCAACCGGGCGCTGGCCGGCCGTGTCGATGCCATCGCCGGCGGCTTCCTGCCGCAGGATACGAGTGCCACCGGCGAAAAGACGGTGACGACGGGCAATCCCGTCCGGCCGGCGGTGTTGGAGGCGGCCAAGACGCCTTATGCGGCATCGACGGGGGAAGAGCCTTTCCGCCTGCTGGTGTTCGGCGGCAGCCAGGGCGCGCAGTTCTTTTCCGATGCCATGCCGGGAGCCATCGCGCTGCTTTCGGATGCACAGCGCAAACGTCTGGTGATCACGCAGCAGGCCCGCGCGGATGACGTAGCGCGGGTGAAGACGGCCTATGCCGCGCTTGGCGTCACCGTCGAGGTCTCGCCCTTCTTCACCGACATGGCGGCGCGCATGGCCGCTGCCCATCTGGTGATTTCGCGCTCCGGCGCCTCGACCGTCTCGGAGATCGCCGTCATCGGCCGGCCGGCGCTGCTGGTGCCCTATCCCTATGCGCTCGACCACGATCAGGCGGCGAACGCGGCAGCCCTTGCCGCTGCCGGCGGCGGCGAGGTGCACCCGCAATCGACGCTGTCGCCCGAGCGCATCGCGGCCCTTGTTGGCGGGCTGATGGACAATCCCGAGCAGCTGGCGGCGATGGCTGCGGGCGCGAAATCGGCCGGCAGGCCGGACGCGGCACGGTTGCTCGCCGATCTCACAGAGGCTATTGCGTCCCAAAAAACCGTTTCGGATTTCAGGAAAGGGACGCAAGCATGAAGATGCCGCAGACCATCGGCCTTGTGCATTTCATCGGCATTGGCGGCATCGGCATGAGCGGCATCGCCGAGGTGCTTCACAATCTCGGCTACAAGGTGCAAGGGTCCGACCAGGCCGACAGCGCCAATGTGCAGCGGCTGCGCGACAAGGGCATCGAATGCTTCGTCGGCCACAAGGCCGAGAATCTTGGCGATGCCGAGGTGGTGGTCGTCTCGACGGCGATCAAGAAGACCAATCCGGAGCTGAAGGCCGCGCGCGAAAAGCTGCTGCCGATCGTGCGCCGCGCCGAGATGCTGGCCGAACTGATGCGCTTCCGTCAGGCGGTGGCGATCGGCGGCACGCATGGCAAGACGACGACGACCTCGATGGTGGCGACCTTGCTCGAAGCCGGCGGGCTCGATCCGACCGTCATCAATGGCGGTATCATCAATGCCTATGGCACCAATGCCCGCATGGGCGACGGCGAGTGGATGGTGGTCGAGGCCGACGAGAGCGACGGCACCTTCCTCAAGCTGCCGGCCGACATTGCCGTCGTCACCAACATCGATCCCGAGCATCTCGACCACTACGGCAGCTTCGACAAGGTGCGCGAGGCGTTCCGCCAGTTCGTCGAGAATGTGCCGTTCTACGGCTTCGGCGTGATGTGCACCGACCATCCGGAAGTGCAGGCGCTGGTCGGCCGCATCGAGGACCGCCGGGTCATCACCTATGGCGAGAACGCGCAAGCCGATGTGCGCTTCACCAACCACCGCATGGCGGGGGCCACCTCCGAGTTCGACGTGGTGATCCGCGACCGCAAGACCGGCAGCCAGAGCACGATTTCAGGCCTGCGCCTGCCGATGCCCGGCCGCCACAATGTCTCCAACGCCACCGCGGCCATCGCCGTCGCGCATGAGCTCGGCCTGTCCGGCGAGGCGATCAAGAAGGGCCTGTCGTCCTTCGCCGGCGTCAAGCGCCGCTTCACCCATACCGGGTCCTGGAACGGCGTCGATGTCTTCGACGACTACGGTCACCATCCGGTCGAGATATCGGCGGTGCTGAAGGCGGCGCGCAGCGCCACCAACGGCCGCGTCATCGCCATTGCCCAGCCGCACCGCTTCACCCGGCTGCACGATCTGTTCAACGAGTTCTCCGCCTGCTTCAACGACGCCGACACGGTGATGGTGGCGCCGGTCTATGCTGCCGGCGAAGACCCGATCGACGGCGTCAGCTCGGACGAGCTGGTGTCGCGCATCCGCGCCGGCGGTCATCGCGATGCGCGCTACATAGAGGGTCCGGCAGCGATCGCGCCCATCATTCGCGACCTGGCCAAGCCCGGCGACTTCGTCGTCTTCCTCGGCGCCGGCAACATCACCCAATGGGCCTATGCTCTGCCAAAGGAGCTTGCCGCCTCATGATGCACGGCCAGGCCCTGATCGACAGACTTGGCGACCGGCTTGCCGGCCTGCGCGGCCGTCTCACGCCGAATGCCGAGATGGACAAGATCACCTGGTTCCGCGCCGGTGGCCTGGCCGAGGTGCTGTTCCAGCCGGCCGACGAAGAAGACCTTGCCGCGTTCCTGCGTGCGGTTCCCGAAGAAATACCTCTTACCGTCGTTGGTGTCGGCTCGAACCTTCTGGTCAGGGACGGCGGCATTCCGGGTTTTGTCATCCGGCTGTCGGCCAAGGGCTTTGGCGAGGCCGAGATCGTTTCGCCGATCAGGATTAAGGCGGGTGCCGCCACGCCCGACAAGCGTGTCGCGGCCCTGGCGCTGGAAGCCGGCATTGGCGGCTTCCATTTCTATCACGGCATTCCAGGCGCCATCGGTGGGGCGCTGAGGATGAATGCCGGCGCCAACGGCGTCGAGACGCGCGAGCGCGTGGTCGAGGTGCGCGCGCTCGACCGTAAGGGCAATGTCCAGACACTGAGCAATGCCGAGATGGGCTATGCCTATCGCCATTCGGCGGCTCCTTCCGGGCTGATCTTCACCTCGGCCGTGTTCGAAGGCTTTGCAGAGGACAAGGCCACGATCAAGGCGGCGATGGACGCGGTGCAGAACCACCGCGAGACGGTGCAGCCGATCCGCGAGAAGACCGGCGGCTCGACCTTCAAGAATCCGGAAGGAACGTCGGCCTGGAAGGAGATCGACAAGGCGGGCTGCCGTGGCCTGATGATCGGCGGCGCGCAGATGTCGCCGATGCACTGCAATTTCATGATCAACACCGGCACCGCGACCGGCTACGACCTCGAATATCTCGGTGAGACGGTGCGCGCCCGCGTGCTCGAACATTCGGGCATCCGGCTGCAGTGGGAGATCAAGCGCATCGGCAATTTCCGGCCCGGGCATGCCGTCCAGGAGTTTCTGGGTCAGCTTCTCTAGGTACGCTGATATTCAGGTGATGCCGGCCTGCAAACGACGGCCTTCTCCGCTTCCGGTGCTCACGGACCCGAATGTCCGCTCCGCTCCGGTTCTCGAAGGCCATCGTTTTCGACTCGGCCTGACCTGAACCTCAACGTATCTTCGCTGTTCATGAAGTTCATGTGATGCATGAACTTCAATGCGCTCGCAAAACGCGCAAAACCGTTGCTCCAAGGACTCAGCGGCGCGGTTTTCGCAGCCATTTTCTCAGAAAGTGAATCTCTCGGATTCATAAGCACTTGCCAGTGAATCAACTCTCTGATTCTCTGCTGGAAAGCGTTTCCTGATTTGAGTCGTTCGACGCGTTACCCGCGTTTTCCGTCTGGGGGGCAACCTGCCGGGAGACTCGGACTCAATGTTGCGGAAATCTTGGTTTTTGGTCCGCCGTGAGAGGGGATGACGGGGAATGAAAAGCAAGCATGTGGCCGTCCTGCTGGGAGGTTTTTCGTCCGAGCGGCCCGTGTCCCTGTCCTCCGGAAAGGCCTGTGCCGATGCGCTGGAGAATGAGGGTTATCAGGTCACCCGCGTCGATGTCGGACGCGATGTCGGCTCGGTGCTTGCCGAACTCAAGCCTGACGTCGCCTTCAATGCACTGCACGGCCCGTTCGGCGAGGACGGCACCATTCAGGGCATCCTCGAATATCTCGCCATTCCCTACACGCATTCCGGCGTGCTCGCCTCGGCGCTCGCCATGAACAAGGAGCAAGCGAAGAAGATCGTCAAATCGGTCGGCGTTCCCGTCGCCGAATCGAAGGTCGCCAATCGCTTCGCCATCCAGAACAAGCATCCGATGAAGCCGCCCTATGTGATCAAGCCGGTCAATGAAGGATCGAGCTTTGGCGTCGTCATCGTGTCGGAGGGGCAGTCGCATCCGCCGCAGGTCGTCGGCTCGTCCGAATGGAAATATGGCGATACCGTCATGGTCGAGCGCTACATCCACGGGCGCGAGCTGACCTGCGCCGTCATGGGTGATGTGGCGCTTGGCGTCTGCGAGATCATCCCGACCGGCCATTCCTTCTATGATTACGATTCAAAATATGTCGCGGGCGGATCAAAACACGAATGCCCCGCAAAAGTTTCACCGAATATTTACCAAAAAATACAGACACTGGCGCTCAAGGCTCACCAAGCTGTCGGCTGTCGGGGCGTTTCCCGGTCGGACTTCCGTTATGACGATCGTCACTCCGAAAATGGCGAAGTTGTATGGCTCGAGGTCAACACTCAGCCGGGCATGACGCCGACGTCTCTGGTGCCTGAAATCGCGGCCCATGCCGGGCATTCGTTTGGTGAGTTGTTGAGTTGGATGGTGGAGGACGCTTCGTGTCTGCGTTGAAATGGGGACAGGGCAAGGGGAAGGGCGCGGCTGGGCCGTCGCTGTTCGGCTTGTCGTTGTCATCGGGCCATTTCGTCCTGCCGCGCGTGCTTCGCCGCCCGGTGCGCATCCTGGCGCGCCTGGGCGGTGGCGAATTCGAGGTGCCGCGCTTCTCCGCGGCGATGATGTCGGCGGTGCTGCTCGCTTCGAGCGGCGCCTATGGCGCCTATCTCGGCGGCCATGCCGATGGCATCATCCAGAGCATCACCGCCCGCACGGGCTTTGCCGTCGATCAGGTCAAGGTGGTCGGCAACCGCCAGACCTCCGAGATCGACATTCTCGACAGGCTCGAGCTCGACGGCTGGACCTCGCTGATCGGCTTCGACGCCGAGGCCGCGCGCGAGCGCATCTCCGGCCTGCCGTGGATCGAGGTGGCGGCGGTGCGCAAGGTCTATCCGCATACGCTGGAAGTGCGCGTCGAGGAGCGTGAGGCTTTCGCGCTCTGGCAGCAGGGCAATGATCTCTCGGTCATCGAGAGGGATGGCGCGGTCATTGCGCCGTTCTCCGGCGGCAAGCAGGTGCTGCTGCCGTTGCTGATCGGCGAGGGCGCGCCGGCCAAGGCGCCCGACTTCCTGGCCAAGGTCGAAAAGTACCCCGACCTCGCGAGCCGCGTAAAAGGCTATATCCGCGTTGGCGATCGCCGCTGGGACCTGAAGCTCGACAACGGCATCACCGTCAAGCTGCCCGAGGACGGGGAAAACCAGGCGCTCGCCGAACTGGTCAAGATGGATAAGGACAAGGGGCTCTTGTCGCGCGACATCGCTGCGGTCGACATGCGCCTGACAGACCGGCTGGTCGTGGAGCTGACGCCCGAAGCGGCGACGCAGCGCGAGGCCGCGCTCAACGAGAAGCCGAAGACCCTCAAGCGCAAGTCGGAGACGAAGATATGAGCTGGCTTGGCGGTTCAGGCGATGCCTCGTCGCGCCGATCCGGCACTCTGACAGTGCTGGATGTCGGCTCGAACAAGGTCTGCTGCATGGTGGCCAAGCTCAAGCCGAACGATGACGGCAAGCTGTTGCGCGGCCGCTCGCATCGGATCCAGGTGATCGGCATCGGTCATCAGAAGTCGCAAGGCGTGAAGTCGGGCGTGGTCGTTGATCTCGACCGGGCCGAGCATGCCATCCGCCTGTCCGTCGACGCCGCCGAGCGCATGGCGGGGCTGACGGTCGATTCGCTCATCGTCAACATGACTGCCGGCCGGCTGAAGAGCGAAGCCTTCTCGGCGACCATCAACCTTGGCGGCCACGAGGCCGACGAGGCCGACATCAAGCGCGTGCTCGGCGCCGGCGCCAAGCAGGCGCTCAAGGCCGAGCGCGAGGTGATCCATTCGCTGCCCGTCGGCTTCTCGCTCGATGCCGAGCGCGGCGTGCGCGATCCGCGCGGCATGGTCGGCGACGCGCTTGGCGTCGACATGCATGTGCTGACGGGTGACGCGGCGCCGATGCGCAACCTCGAACTCTCCATCAACCGCTCGCATCTGTCGGTCGAGCGCATGGTGGCGACGCCCTATGCCAGCGGGCTGGCGGCTCTGGTCGACGACGAGCTGGAACTGGGTGCGGCCTGCATCGACATGGGCGGCGGCACGACGACGATCTCGGTGTTTTCGGAAGGCAAGTTCGTCCATGGCGACGCCATCGCCATCGGCGGCAATCACGTCACGCTCGACATGGCCAAAGGGCTTTCGACCTCGCTCGATGCCGCCGAAAGGCTGAAGGTCATGCATGGTTCGGCGCTGCCGGGCAGCGCAGATGACCGCGACCTGGTCTCGATCCAGCCGATCGGCGACGATGGCGATGTGCCGCTGCAGATTCCGCGTTCGGTGATGACGCGCATCGTGCGCGCCCGCATCGACGAGACACTCGAACTGCTGCGCGATCGGCTGAACAAGTCCGGCTACGGCAACGCGGTCGGCAAGCGCGTCGTGCTCACCGGCGGCGCCAGCCAGCTGGCCGGCCTGCCGGAAGCGGCGCGCCGCATCCTGGGGCGCAATGTGCGCATCGGCCGTCCGCTCGGCGTGGCGGGCCTGCCCGAAGCAGCGAAGGGACCGGCCTTCTCGGCCGCCGTCGGGCTTCTGATCTATCCGCAGATGGCGAGTTTCGAGAGCCATCCTGCAAAAGGCATTTCCGGTCTCAGGATGACCGGAACGGGTGGAAAACTGCATCGCATGAGTCAGTGGTTGAGAGACAGTTTCTAATTGACGGGGACAGCCCCATAGGCGGCCGCGGCGGCGAAGCGGCGTGAAAGGCAAAGGACGGAGACAATGACCATCAATCTGCAGAAGCCGGACATCACCGAGCTTAAGCCGCGCATCACCGTGTTCGGTGTCGGCGGCGGCGGCGGCAATGCCGTGAACAACATGATCACCGCGGGCTTGCGCGGTGTCGAGTTCGTCGTGGCCAACACCGACGCGCAGGCGCTGACCATGTCGAAGGCCGACCGGCTGATCCAGCTCGGCGCGCATGTCACCGAAGGCCTCGGCGCCGGCTCGCAGCCGGAAGTCGGCCGCGCGGCGGCGGAAGAGTGCATCGACGAGATCATCGACCACCTATCCAACACCCATATGTGCTTCGTCACCGCCGGCATGGGCGGCGGCACCGGCACCGGTGCTGCTCCGGTTGTTGCCCGCGCCGCGCGCGAGAAGGGCATCCTCACCGTCGGCGTCGTCACCAAGCCGTTCCACTTCGAAGGCCAGCGCCGCATGAAGACGGCCGATTTGGGCATCGAGGAACTGCAGAAATGCGTCGACACCCTCATCGTCATCCCCAACCAGAACCTGTTCCGGCTGGCCAATGACAAGACCACCTTCGCCGACGCCTTCGCCATGGCCGACCAGGTGCTCTATTCCGGTGTCGCCTGCATCACCGACCTGATGGTCAAGGAAGGCCTGATCAACCTCGACTTCGCCGACGTGCGTTCGGTGATGCGCGAGATGGGCAAGGCGATGATGGGCACCGGCGAAGCTTCGGGCGAGGGCCGCGCGATGGCCGCCGCCGAGGCTGCGATCGCCAACCCGCTGCTTGACGAGACCTCTATGAAGGGCGCCAAGGGCCTGCTGATCTCGATCACCGGCGGCCGCGACCTGACGCTGTTCGAAGTCGACGAAGCTGCGACCCGTATCCGCGAGGAAGTCGACCAGGACGCCAACATCATCCTCGGCGCTACTTTCGACGAGGAACTCGAAGGCGTCATCCGCGTCTCGGTGGTCGCCACCGGCATCGACAAGTCGGCGGCTGAAATCGCCGCGGCGCCGATCTCGATCCGTACGGCACCGCAGAAGCCGGCCGCCCGTCCGGCCGTGGCTGCCGTGGAGAGCCGCCCGGCGCCGGTCCAGCAGCCTGTCTATGAGCCGCGCGCCGCGGACCCGGTCGCCGAGGCCATCCAGCTCGCCGAGTCGAACGCTGCCGCCATGGCGCAGGCCCGCCCGGCTCCTGTCGCCCATGCGGACGATTTCCGCCCGCAGAGCAAGATCTTCCAGGCGCCGCCGCAGCAGCCAATGCCGCAGCCGGTTGTCCAGCAGATGCAGCCGGCCCCGCAGCCGCGCGAAATGCTGCGCGAGGTCCAGCAGCCGGTGGCGATGGCACCGCAGCGCATGCCGCGCGTCGAGGACTTTCCGCCGGTGGTGAAGGCCGAGGTCGACGCCAAGAGCCGCCCGGTGGACCACGAGAACAACAGCGGCCCGATGGGTCTGTTGAAGCGCCTGACCAACGGCCTGACCCGCCGCGAGGAGGAACCCGCAAGGCTGCAGCCGGCGCAACCGCGCGAGCCGAAGCTGCGCCAGGCAGCGCCTGAAGTGCGCCGTCTCGCCAGCCAGGACGCCCAGCTTTATGCGCCGCGCCGCGGCCAGCTGGACGACCAGGGCCGCCTGACGCCGCAGACCAGGGCGACTCAGGACGACGATCAGCTGGAGATTCCGGCGTTCCTGCGCCGCCAGGCCAACTGAGCGGTTAACGGACCGTAACAATTGTTAACAGGCAAGCAAGGAATTGCTTGCCTGTTAACGTTTTAAGTGCTGTAGAATCAAATAGTTACGATGTGGAGCTTACTCTGGTTCGCGGTTACAGAGGGTAAGAAACCGTGATTTGGAGTCTCCTTGGGGGGACATTATCTTCGCTGCCTACCATAGTCGGTCTGCCGGGATTTCGGGGAAGTGGCCCTGCCTGCCGATTTAACAAGAGCCGCGCCCTCGGGCTGGAGAAGCGGACTTAGGCATATCGGGCTTATGGGGATTGTCTTGCACGACTACCAGACGACAGTGAAAACGCGCGCGTCGCTTACGGGCACCGGCGTTCACAGTGGCAAAGAAGTTTCCATCAGTTTCCTGCCGGCGGATGCCGACACCGGCATCGTGTTCCAGCTCATCAATAGCGACGGGCTGGGCCGCGAGTTCCGCGCCCTGTTTTCCGAGATCGGCGCCACCGATCTGTGCACCATGCTTGGCGATCCCTCGGGCGAGCATATCGCCACGGTCGAGCACATCATGGCCGCGCTGTTCGGGCTCGGCATCGACAATGTTCTCATCGAGATCGACGGCCACGAGGTTCCCATCCTCGACGGCAGCGCCATGGCCTTCGTGGAAGCCATCGACCAGGCGGGCATCGAGACGCTGCCGGTCAAGCGGCGCTATATCAGGGTCGTCAAGCCGGTTCGCATCGAAAACGGTGCTTCCTGGGCGGAGTTCAGGCCCTATGACGGCACCCGCTTCGAGGTCGAGATCGATTTCGAAAGCCCGGCCATCGGCCGTCAGCTCTTTGCGTCGGACATCAATGCCGACATTTTCCGCCGCGACGTTGCGCGCGCCCGAACCTTCGGCTTCATGAAGGATGTCGAGCGGTTGTGGGCGGCCGGCTATGCGCTGGGATCTTCGCTCGAGAACTCGCTCGTGATCGGTGACGACAACCGCGTCATCAATATGGGCGGCCTGCGTTATCCCAACGAATTCGTGCGCCACAAGACGCTCGACGCCATGGGCGACCTGGCTCTGGCCGGCGCCCGCTTCATCGGCTGTTTCCGCTCCTATCGCGGCGGTCACAGGCTGAACGCTGCGGCGCTGCGGCGCCTGCTGTCGGACCGCACGGCCTTCGAGATCGTCGAGACGACACGCCGCGAGCGGGGCCGCGCGGCGGAGATGAGCGCCGTCAATGCGCCGCTCTACGCGCCCTGGATGATCTAAGCTCCGCACCGTTTTCGCACCCTGTGGCGGAATGCCGGGTGTTGCAGGAATGCATCATCGGTCGGCGAAAATATAGGGATGCGTCGGCGCCGTCGCGCCGCCACAAAAATGCGCCATTGCCCGGAGATAGCGTTGCCGGGCAAGGCGGTTATGGTTTATGGCTGCTGCCGTCGATTAGTGCATGTCGCTCAAAAGTGGGGACCAGTTTTGGGACAACAGCATGCAAGAGGCATTAAAATAACGCCGAAAGGGCGCAATCCAATCATGTTCTTCAAGCGAGTCGGTCAATCGAAAGCGCCAAAGCGGTCTGTTCTCCTGGCGCTTTCGCTGGTTGTTCCATCGCTCTTTCTGTCGGCCTGCATGTCGTCGGAGAAAGACATCGACCTGTCGAAATATGTCGACCAGACCGAGCCGGCCGACGTTCTCTACAACCAGGGTCTCGCCAATTTGAATGCTGGCCGCCTGGACGAGGCGAGCAAGAAGTTCGACGCCGTCGACCGCCAGCATCCCTATTCGGAATGGGCCCGCAAATCGATGGTGATGGGCGCTTTCACCGACTACAGAAAGGGCAGCTACGACGAGGCGATCTCGTCGGCCAAGCGCTATCTGGCGCTTTATCCGTCCACCGATGACGCGCCCTATGCACAGTACATCATCGGCCTGAGCTACTATCGCCAGATCAAGGATGTGACGCAGGATCAGAAGGAAGCGCGCCAGACGCTGCAGACGATGCAGGATCTGGTCACGCGCTGGCCGACGTCGGAATATGTCGACGACGCCAAGGAGAAGATCCGCTTCGCCAACGACCAGCTCGCCGGCAAGGAAATGCAGATCGGCCGCTATTATCTGGAGCGCCGCGAATACATCGCCGCCGTCAAACGCTTCCGCACCGTGGTGGAGAACTATTCCAACACCCGCCACGTCGAGGAAGCGTTGGCCCGCCTCACCGAAAGCTACTACGCGATGGGGCTGACCTCGGAGGCCCAGACGGCCGCAGCGGTGCTCGGCACCAACTATCCCGACAGCCCGTGGTACAAGGACTCCTACAAGCTCCTGCAGAGCAACGGGCTTTCGCCGCGCGAGAATGCCGGATCGTGGATTTCCAAGGCCGGCAAGCTGATCACCGGCGCCTGATCTGTCAGGCGCAAGCGTGCGTAGCGCGCTTTTCGGATTGATCCGATGCTGAAACAAAAAGATAGTGCGGCGCTGCGACTCCAATCGGTCGCGTGCCGCTCCACGGCGGTTCAGTGGTTTGATTGAAGCGCTGAGCCGTCCCAACTTTTTGTTCTACGCAATTCCCATGGGAAAAACGCTCCGCACTTTTCCTGGAATTGCCTGAGGTCCGGGTTCTGATGCTTTCCAGACTGTCGATCCGCGATATCGTCCTGATCGAGAAGCTGGATATCGACTTCCAGCCGGGCCTTTCCGTGCTGACCGGAGAAACCGGCGCCGGCAAGTCCATCCTGCTCGATGCCCTGTCGCTGGCGCTCGGCGCGCGCGGTGACGCTTCTCTGGTGCGCCATGGCGCGGCACAAGGCCAGGTCATTGCCGTGTTCGATGTGCCGCGCAACCATCCGGTGCGGGCGCTGCTCGTCGAAAACGCCATCGAGGACGATGGCGACATCATCCTGCGCCGCGTGCAGACGGCGGACGGCCGCACCCGCGTGTTCGTCAACGACCAGCCATCCAGCGTGACCCTGATGCGCGATGTCGGGCGCGCATTGGTCGAGATCCACGGCCAGCACGATGAGCGCGCCTTGGTCGATCCCGGCGCCCACCGCGACGTGCTCGACGCGTTCGGAGGCCATCTCGGCGCGGTTCGCTCGACCGGCGAGGCCTGGCGCCACTGGCGTGCCGGCGAGCAGGAGCTTACGCGCCACCGCGCCAAGGTGGCGGCGGCGGCGCGCGAGGCCGACTATCTGCGTGCGGCGGTGGCGGAACTGACCAAGCTCGATCCGCAGCCCGGCGAGGAAACGGAACTTGCCGAACTGCGCGCCCATATGATGCGCGCCGAGAAGATCGCTTCCGAAATCCATGACGCGCAAGATGTGCTGTCCGGCCCGTCTTCGCCCTTGCCGCAGCTCGCCAGCCTGCTGAGACGGCTGCAGCGCAAGGCGACGGAGGCGCCCGGCCTGCTCGAGGATGTGGTCAAGTCGCTGGACGAAGCCATGCTGTCGCTCGACGCCGCGCAATCCGGCGTCGAGGCGGCACTTCGCGCCACGGAGTATGACCCGCAGCGGCTCGAGAAAGCGGAGGAGCGGCTGTTTTCGCTGCGGGCGGCGTCTCGCAAGCACAGTGTGGCCGTCGACGATCTGGCGCAGCTGCGCGACACGATGGTTGCCGATCTGGCCGATCTCGACGCCGGCGAGGAACGCCTGCACGGGCTGGAAAAGCAGGCCGCCGCGGCGCGCGAGGCCTATGACATCGCCGCCGCACAGCTTTCCTCGCTTCGCCACGCGGCGGCCGTCGGCCTGACCAAGGCTGTCATGGCCGAATTGCCGGCGCTGAAGCTCGAACGCGCCGCCTTCATCGTCGAGATGAAGAGCGAGGCCGAGACCCGCATGGAAGAAGGCATCGACCAGATCGAGTTCTGGGTGCGCACCAATCCCGGCACGCGGCCCGGGCCGATGATGAAGGTGGCGTCCGGCGGCGAGCTGTCGCGCTTCCTTTTGGCGTTGAAGGTGGCGCTGGCCGACCGTGGCTCGGCGCCGACGCTTGTCTTCGACGAAATCGACACCGGCGTGGGTGGCGCCGTTGCGGACGCCATCGGCCAAAGGCTGGCGCGGCTGTCGAAGCGCGTGCAGGTGCTGTCGGTCACCCATGCGCCGCAAGTGGCGGCGCGCGCGGCGACGCATTTCCTGATCTCAAAATCGGGCAGCACCGACCGAGTGGCGACCGGCATTGCCGAGATGGACAGGCCGGCGCGGCAGGAAGAGATCGCCCGCATGCTGGCCGGCGCCACGATCACCGACGAGGCACGCGCCGCCGCCGAAAGGCTGCTGCGCGAGAACACAAACGCGGCATAAGGCCATCCAGCGTCATTGACGGGGCAGGATATGGCAGCGAGTCAGGATATGGCTCCATCCTGCTGTTCAGGAATGATCTTTTCCGAAAACCGGTTCCCACTTTTCGGGATCATGCTCTATTGTGGCGCGCCACCGTTCGGGGAAGAAAAGCATGGCCGAAAAACCTGTCGATTCGCTCAGCGAAAGCGAGGCTGAAGCCGAGCTGAAGCGCCTGGCGGAGGAGATCGCCGAGCACGATCGGCGCTACCATACCGAGGACGCGCCGACAATCTCGGACGCCGCCTATGATGCGCTGACGCGGCGCAACCTTGCCATCGAGCAGCGTTTTCCCGACCTGGTGCGCGAGGATTCGCCATCACGCAGGGTCGGCGCGCCGCCGGCCGAGGGTTTCGCCAAGGTGCGCCATGCCGTGCCGATGCTCAGCCTCGCCAAGGCCTATACAGACGAGGATGTCACTGATTTCATCGAGCGCGGCCGGCGCTTCTTCGACCGCGACAAGGACCTCGACATAGCCTTCACCGCCGAACCGAAGATCGACGGCCTGTCGGCCTCGTTGCGCTATGAGAATGGCGTGTTCGTGCAGGGCGCGACGCGCGGCGACGGAACCGTGGGTGAGGACATCACCGCCAATCTCAGGACCATCGCCGATATTCCCGCGAAGCTGAAAGGCTCGGGCTGGCCTGATGTCATCGAGATACGCGGCGAGGTCTACATGACCTATGCGGAATTCGAGGCGCTGAAGGCGCGCTCGGCCGCGGCCGGCGGCCAGGATTACGTCAATCCGCGCAACACGGCTGCCGGATCGCTGCGCCAGAAGGATGCCTCTGTCACCGCCAGCCGCAATCTCAAGTTTTTTGCCTATGCCTGGGGCTTCACGACCGCGGATCCGGCGCCGACCCAGTATGAATCGGTGCAAAAATTCGCCGACTGGGGGTTCAAGATCAGCCCTTTGATGGTGCGGGCGAAGTCGGTCGAGGAACTGGTCGCACATTACCATCTGATCGAGGAGCAGCGCTCCTCGCTCGGCTATGACATTGATGGTGTCGTCTACAAGGTCGACCAGCTGGAGCTGCAGCGCCGCTGGGGTTTCGTCACCGGCGAGCCGCGCTGGGCGGTTGCCCACAAATTCCCGGCCGAGCAGGCGATGACGACCGTGCAGAGGATCGACATCCAGGTCGGCCGCACCGGCACGCTGGCGCCGGTCGCAAGGCTTGCGCCCGTCACCGTCGGCGGCGTCGTGGTCGAAAACGTCACGCTGCACAATGAGGATTACATCAAGGGTTTCGACAGCAACGGCCTGCCGATCCGCGAAGGCATCGACGTGCGCATCGGCGACACGGTGGTGATCCAGCGGGCGGGCGACGTCATTCCGCAGATCGTCAGCGTCGTCATCGACAAGCGCCCGGCCGATACCGTGCCTTACGAATTCCCGCATACCTGTCCGGTCTGCGGCTCGCCGGCGACGCGCGAGATCAACGAGAAGACCGGCAAGGAAGATTCTCGCCGGCGCTGCACCGGCGAACTGATCTGCGCCGCGCAAGCCGTGGAAAGATTACGCCATTTCGTCTCGCGCGGGGCGCTCGATATAGAGGGGCTGGGCGCCGAAAACATCGACACCTTCTTCAATGCTGGGCTGATCAAGACCGCCGCCGATATTTTTACGCTCAGGGACCGCCGTCCCGCGGTCACCAAGGCACTGGCCGAGCGGCGCGAGGAGCAGGCCAGGCAGCGCGAGGCGGCGTCCGGCAAGACGCGCAAGAATGTGCGCAGCGTCGAGGACCGCAACTATGAGGGCCTCGACAAGCTGTTCGCGGCCATCGATTCGCGCCGCGAACCGGAACTCGACCGCTTCATCTTCGCGCTCGGCATCCGCCATATCGGCGAGACGACGGCCGCCGTGCTCGCCAAGACCTTTTCCACCATCGAGGAACTGATCCGTGTCGGCAAGGAAACGGCGGCAGCGGAGGACCCGCACACCGTATTCCCATCGGTCAACGGCATCGGTGACACGGTGATCGATGCGCTGCGCGATTTCTTCGGCAATGAACGCAATGACGACGTGCTCGACAAGCTGCTCGAACAGGTCAGGCCCAAGCCCTATATCGTCACCGTCTCGGCCGACAGCGAGGTCGCGGGCAAGACCATCGTCTTCACCGGCACGCTGGAGAAGATGACCCGCTCGGAAGCCAAGGCGATGGCCGAGCGGCTCGGCGCCAAGGTCGCCGGCTCGGTTTCGGCCAAGACCGATCTGCTGGTGGCCGGACCCGGGGCCGGCTCCAAGCTCAAGCTTGCCAGCGAACTCGGCGTCGAGGTGATCGACGAGGACACCTGGCTGCAACGGGTCGGCAAGGCGTGACCGCGTTCAAAGGCTTCGGCCCAAAGGCCATACCATTCCTGAAGGCGCTGGATTTCCACCAGAGCCGGGAGTGGTTTTTGGAGAACCGCGACCTGTTCGAACAGGAATTGCGCGATCCCCTTGGCGATCTGGTCGACACGCTGACACAGCGCTTCGCAGAGGCAGGGCTCGGTTTGCGCGGCGATCGCAAGAAGTCGCTGTTCCGCATCAATCGCGACGTGCGCTTCGCCAAGGACAAGCGGCCGTACAACCGGCATGTCTCGGCGATTCTGTCGCCTGACGGCAGCAAGGCCGTGCAGGGCGTGTTCTACATTCATATCGGGCTTGAGGGCTGCTTTGCCGGCGTCGCCTGGTGGCAGCCGGAGGCCGCGTTGCTGCTGGCGATGCGGCGCGCCATCGAGACGTGGCCGGACAGGTTTCGCGCCATGGTGAAGGCGTTGAAGAAGAACGGCCTCGAGCTTAGCGCGGAAGACGCCATGAAACGCACGCCGCGGGGCTTCGAGCACGTCACGGATGAGGATCTTGTCGCTGCGATCCGCAATCGGCATTTTGCCGTCCGCCACGTCATCGATCCGGCAGGCATCCACGGGCCGGATCTGGTCGAGGAACTCGTCGATTTTACCATGCGCGCCAAGCCGCTGCTCGACTGGGGCAGGGCGATCGAGGGCAAAATCGCGAAGGACTAAGTTCCATCTCGACCCAAGGCGACGATCATTTCCGCTGATCGTTTGGCTCAAGCGAATTCGTGTGACAAGGCGGGCTGCACTACCTACATCGGCGGTTTCGACCCTGGGAGCGATCGATGGCGACGGACGTGATTTCCGAGAGCGGCGGCAAAAGCGACTTCTGGCAAGGCGTGCGACTCTCCATGCCTGTCGTCGTGGCGTCGGCGCCGTTCGCGGTGCTGTTCGGAGCGCTTGCCGTCGACAATGGTTTTTCGGTCCTCGAAGCCTTTTTGATGAGCGCGCTGGTCTATGGCGGCGCCAGCCAGATGGTCGGCATCCAGCTGTTCGGCCAGCATGTCGCGCCGTGGCTGATCGTGCTGTCGATCTTCGCCGTCAATTTCCGCCATGTGCTCTACTCCGCCGGCATCGGCCGGCGCATCGCGCACTGGCCTGTCATCCAACAGGCGCTCGGCTATTTCATCCTCACCGATCCGCAGTTCGCCGTGGCCGAGGCGAGGGCGGCGTCCGGCCAGACGGTCGGCTTTGCCTGGTATCTGGGGCTTGGCCTGCCGGTCTATCTGTTCTGGGTGATCGAAAGCGCGCTGGGTGCCGTGTTTGGCAAGCTCATCCCCGACACGCATGCGCTGGGCATCGATTTCCTGCTGCCGATCTATTTCCTCGGCCTGGTGATGGGCTTCCGCAAGCGGCCGCTGTGGCTGCCGGTGGTTATCGCCAGTGCGTGCGCCTCGATCATCGCCTACAAGACGGTCGGCTCGCCCTGGCACGTCTCGATCGGCGCCATTGCCGGCGTGCTGCTCGCCGTCATCCTGCCACCGCACCATAGCGGCGTGGAGACAAGGCCATGAGCACGACTTTCTGGATCATCATCGCCGGCGCGGTCGCCACCTATCTCACGCGAATCGGCGGGCATCTGGTCATCTCCCGCTTCGACAACATCCATCCACGCGTCGAGGCCGGCCTCAACGCCGTGCCGGCGGCGGTGCTGACGACGCTGGTGGCGCCGGAGCTGCTGAATGCCGGACCGGCCGAATGGGCGGCATTGGTCGTCACCGCCGTGGTCTCGCTGCGCGGCGGCCTGATGGCGATGTTTCTGGCGGGCGCGGCAGTGTTGATCTTGGCTCGGCAGTTCGTGGGATAGAATTCTGCGAGTGCCACCGATTTAAATCGTCAGCGCCGCCCCTCATTGCCCTGCCGGGCATTTAGATGCCGGCAGGGCAATGAGGGGCGGCGCTGACTTACCAAGCTAGATTCAAATCTTCGCATCATGCGGCAGCGGTGCCGTCGCCTTCGCAAGCCAGGCCAGCGTCTCGCCGTCGAGCATCGGTCCGATCTCGGCCAGCACGCGGGCATGGTAGGCGTCTAGCCAATGCAGCTCCTCGCGCGTCAGCAGCTCTGACCGCACCAGCCTGATGTCGATCGGCGCCAGCGTCAGCGTCTCGAAGCCGTGCATGGCGATGTCGCCGCCCTCGATCTGTTCGGCCGGCGTCACGAGGATCAGGTTTTCGATGCGGATGCCGTAAGCGCCTTCCTTGTAATAGCCGGGTTCGTTGGACAGCATCATGCCTTCGAGCAGCTTTTCGGTGCCGGTGCGGGCAATGCGCTGCGGGCCTTCATGCACGGCGAGGTACGAGCCGACGCCATGGCCGGTGCCGTGGGCGAAATCGCAACCATGCTTCCACAGCGCCATGCGGGCAATGGCGTCGATCTCCGAGCCGCGCGTGCCGGCGGGGAAGCGCAGCGTGGAAATACCGATCATGCCTTTCAGCACCAGCGTGAAGCGTTCGCGCATTTCCTCGGTCGGCTGGCCGATCGGCACGGTGCGGGTGATGTCGGTGGTGCCGTCCTGATATTGCGCGCCGGAATCGAGCAGGAACAACTCGCCCGCCTGCAGCTTGCGGCTGGTGGCGCGCGACACGCGGTAGTGCATGATGGCGCCGTTCGGGCCAGCGCCGGAAATGGTGTCGAAGGACACGTCGCGCAGCGGCATCTGCGTTTCCTCGCCGGTCTGCCTGCGGCTCTCCTCCAGCCTGGTGACGACCGCGATCTCGTCGAGCGAGCCGGGTTTTTGCCGCTCCAGCCAGCACAGAAGCTTGGCCACCGCCGCGCCGTCACGACGGTGCGCGGCGCGCGAGCCGTTGATCTCGGCCTGGTTCTTGGTGGCACGCGGAATGCGGGCAGGATCGGGCGCGGCAACCACCGTGCCGCCATTGTCCTCGACCAGTATGCGCAGCCGGTCGGCCGCCAGGACCGGGTCGAGTGCGATCTTGGCGCCGCCCTTGGCAAGCGCCGCGATCGCCGCTTCGAATTCGCCGGGCTCGTGCGGATCGGCGAGCTGGGTGAGATAGGCCGCGACCTGGCGCGAGAATTTGCGGCTGTCCATGAACAGCTGGTGCGACCCATCCGCTGCGAGGATGGCGAAGCCGAGCGCCAGCGGCGTATGCGGCACGTCGCCGCCTCGGATGTTGAAGGCCCAGGCGATGGAGGAGGGGTCGGTCAGCACCGCATGGGTGGCGCCGTCCTTGCCGATCGCTGTCGCCAGCCGCGCCAGCTTGTCCTTGGCGAGTTCGCCGGCAAAGCCGATCGGGTGCAGCTCGACCGGCGTCACCGGCGCCGCCGGCTGGTCCTTCCAGATGATGTCTATCGGGTTTTTCTCGAGCGGCACCAGCACCGCGCCGGTCTTGTCGGCCGAGGTCTGCAGAGCCTTGACCTCGCTGATCGTGTGCAGCCATGGATCGAAGCCCAGCCGCGCGCCCTTGCCTATATTGTCCTTGAGCCAGACGGCGGGCGGGTTGTCGACCAGGCTTTCGACCGAAAAAATGTCGAGATCGACCTCGCTGCGCACCTGCAGCGTATAGCGCCCGTCGACGAAGATGAAGGCGCGGTCGCGCAGCACGATGGCGACGCCGGCCGAGCCGCTGAAGCCGGTCAGCCATTTCAGCCGTGCCGAACGATCGGCGACATATTCGCCCTGATGTTCGTCGGCGCGCGGGACGATAAAACCGTCTAGGCCATTGGCGGCAAGCCATTGGCGCAGCAGCGCCACGCGCGGCTTGCCAACCGAAGGCTCGCCCGCGGAATCGAAGGTCTGGAACATGATGGGCCTCCTGATGTCGGCGTGACCGTAGCCTATGGGTCCGGAAATCGGAATCGATTTCCAGTTGGCGCAACCTGCTACAGCGCCGGCTGGCTGACAACCAGATGGGGCTGGTCCAGCCGCGGCACGATCAGCTTTCCGGCGAAATCCATGCCACGGCGCATCAAGTTCTAGGTGTTGGGACTGTCGAGGATCGGCAGTTGCCTTGCCGGTCTCAGCGCTTGAGGTGGATCGTCACCCAGCCTTCGCGGTGCAAGGTGCGCACGTGCCGGAAATTCTGGCCGACATAGGCCGAGATGACGGCGTCGCGCTGGCGCTCGAGAATGCCTGACAGGACGATCGAGCCGCCAAGTGCGATGTGCCCGGCCATTTGCGGCGCCAGCCGCATCAGCGGCCGCGCCAATATGTTGGCGACGATCAGATCGAAGGGGGTACGATTGCCGAAGATCGGATGGTGGAAGCCCGGTGCGGTGACCGTTTCGATGAGCGCCTTGACGTGATTGAGCCGCGCATTGGCGGCGGCGACCCTCACCGCCACCGGGTCGATGTCGGTGGCGAGCACCGGAATATGCGCCAGCTTGGCGACGGCGATCGCCAGCACGGCACTGCCGGTGCCGAGGTCGAGCGCATTGCGCGGGTGCTCGCGCCGCACCACTTTCTCCAGCATTTCCAGGCAGCCTGATGTGGTGCCGTGATGGCCGGTGCCGAAGGCAAGGCCGGCCTCGATCTCGATGGCGAGTTCGCCGCTGTGGCGCTTCCTGCGGTCATGCGCGCCGTGGACGAAGAAACGGCCGGCGCGCACCGGCTTCAGGCCCTCCAGCGAGCGCGCCACCCAGTCGATGTCGGGCAGCACCTCGCGCTCGACCGGCTTCGACAGAGTAAGCCCGGCGAGAATGTCCTTCACCCGCGCTTCAATCGCATCGACGTCGCCATCGGCATAGAGCGAAACTTCGTGGATGTCCTGGTCTTCGTCGACCTCGAGCACGGCGATCGGCAGGCCCTCATCCTCGAAAGCCAGTTCGAGCGCCGCGAAGATGCGCTCAGCCTCGATCTTGCCGGTGGTGAAATGCAGCCGCGTCTGGGTCATGTGGATACTTATCAACCCTTGGCCGCGAGGCGCTTCAGCTTCTCCACGGCGGTGCCGGCGCTTTCGCCATAGGCGATCGTGCCGGCAAAGTCGCCCTTGGAGTTGAGCAGCAGCACCGAGGCAGTGTGGTCCATCGTGTAGTCGCCGTCGCCCGTGTCGACCTTCTTCCAGTAGATGCCGAACGACTTGGCCATGGCATGGACCTTGTCCGGGTCGCCGGTGATGCCGGTGATCCGGTCGGAGAAATTCCTGACATAGGCGTTCATCACCGGCGGCGTGTCACGCTCCGGGTCGACCGAGACGAAATAGGCATGCAAGGTCTTGCCGTCGTCGCCGAGCGTCTTCAGCCAGCCGGAGAGTTCGAACAGCGTCGTCGGGCAGACTTCGGGGCAGTGGGTGAAGCCGAAGAAGACGACGCTGGGCTGCCCCCGGAAGGCGGCTTCGGTGATCGGCGCGCCTTTCTGGTCGACGAGGGTGAAGGGCGCTCCGAACGGTTCGCCGCCATAATGGCCGCGGTACCAGTCGAAGGTCAGCCAGCCGATGCCGGCTGCCATCAGGACGAGAATGCCGACCAGGATAGAACGCATCATCATAAAAGTCCGTCCGCAGAAATCATCGCGCCGGCTCGATGCCGCGCCGGTGCGACAGTCTTGGAGCCCTGTTTGGAAATTCTACTCTGGCGGCCATCTGATGGCGTTTTCTGCGCTTCTCAGTTCTACTGCATGCAGTAGAACTGAGCTCACGGACCATATGTCCACTGCGCTACGGTGTCGAAACCACCACCATATGACTCGCCAGAGCGAATTTCGAAACAGTCTCTTAGCGGTTTGGCCCTGCGCAGGCAAAGTGCCGCGATGCCGCAACCGTGGTGGTGTTGACGCATCCGCTTGCAAAGCCGCACGCCGCGTCCCACCTGAACCGGCAACTCGAACCGCAGGAGGCTCCTTTGCTCGAACTGGTTGGGCGCGAACGGATTGGGCGAAAACTGATCGGCGGCGCCTTGGCCGCGTGCGTCGTTCTTGGCGCAGGCAGCGCGGTCGCCGAGGAAGTCGGCAAGGTCGGCGTCGACTGGGTCGGCAATGACATCATCGTCGAAGCGATCAAGGATCCCAAGGTGGATGGCGTGACCTGCCATGTCTCCTATTTCGACCGCAGCATCATCGACCGCCTGCACAAGGGCAACTGGTTCGAGGATCCCTCCGATTCGTCGATCTCCTGCCGTCAGACCGGCCCGATCACCATCGGCGACATCGACATGAGCGAGGGCGGCGAGGAGGTGTTCAAGCAGGGCCTCAGCCTGATCTGGAAGAAGCAGGTGGTGAACCGCATCTACGACAAGACCAACGAGACGCTGATCTATCTCTCGCATTCGCGTCAGGTGCAGAACGGCTCGGCCAAGATGTCGGTCACCACAGTGCCGCTCTATGGCCAGAACGTGGTGTGGAGCAAGGGCAAGCCGAAATAGGCGGATGGGCGTCTTTTTGTGCTGATTGGCACCACGAGCAATTGCTCCTGCCTTGCGGGAGCAATTGCCCTGAAGTAAAGCGCCGCATGGACCGCACCGAAAACCTCGTCCTGAAAGATCCCGAGCCGCGCATCCATCCGACCGCGGAGCTGAAGGCGTGCAAGCTCGGCCGCTACGCCTCGATCGGTGAACGGGTGGTGCTGCGCGAGGTGAGCGTCGGGGACTTCTCCTATTTCGAGCGCCATGCCGAGGCGATCTATACGAGTATCGGCAAATTCTGCTCGATTGCCGCCAACAGCCGCATCAACGCGCTGGAGCATCCGATCGAGCGACTGACCCAGCACAAGGTCAGCTACCGGCCGAACGAATATTTCCGCTGGCTGGGCGTCGATGCGGCGTTCCGCGCGCGGCGGCAAGCGAAGGCCGTGACCATCGGCCACGACGTCTGGATCGGCCACGGCGCGGTGATCATGCCCGGCATCGCGATCGGCAATGGCGCGGTCGTTGGCGCCAATGCGGTGGTGACGCAGGATGTGCCGCCCTACATGATCGTCGCCGGCGTGCCGGCAAAGCCGCTCCGCTCGCGCTTTGCTCCCGACATAGCGGCGCGGATCGAAGCCCTCGCCTGGTGGGACTGGCCGGTCGAGAAACTCGCCAGGGCGGTTCCCGACATCCAGTCCATGCCGATCGAGGCCTTCCTCGATCGTTGGGAAAACGACGTCGTCTAGGGCGCGCAGGCCATCGGCAGACCGAGAGCGGCGCTGGTGGGCGAGTTGCGGGAAATGGGGCGTCCGCCTGTCCGTGTACCGGTCGCCGCTTTCGGTACTGAAGCCCCTTCCGCCATGCGGGGGTGGCGCGGCGGAAGGGGCCGGAGGTAAACCGCTGTGGAGCGGAACGAACAGGCGCTTTTGCCTGCATCGTTACTATGACATTGAACCGATAAGATGCGTTTTCCGTCGAGTGCCCGCTTCGCGTGTGCCCAATTGCATCCGATGTATTTGCTGCCGGCGGGAACCCAAGACGGCTACCGGTTGTTTCTCATCGGCGCAGCCATTGATGGGTCTCGACAGATGGAAAAGCTCTTCACCAGGATCGCCAACTGGGTCGCCCATATAACCGGCCTGCCGCTGACCTTTGCGGGCTGCTGTGTGATTGTCGTCGTCTGGGCGGTGAGCGGGCCGTTCTTCGGCTTCTCGGACACCTGGCAATTGGTGATCAACACCGGCACGACCATCATCACTTTCCTGATGGTGTTCCTGATCCAGAACACCCAGAACCGCGATGGCGCGGCGATCCAGGCCAAGCTCGATGAGTTGATCCGGGTCAGCGAGGGCCATAACAATTTCATCGGCATCGAGCACCTCACGGAATCCGAAGTCGAGGAAATCCGTGACAAGTGCGAGCGGGCGGCACGGCGGCATGACGAAAAAATCGCCGCCATGGCCGCCAAGAAGGCCGTGGCGCAAAAGCGAGCTCCGAAAAAGCACGCGGCTTGAGGGCTTTCGGATCAGCCTTTGATGAAGTCCGCGAACGCATCCTTGTGATCGGGGTGCCAGCGCGACAGGGCCGGGCGGTTTTCGATGATGTCGCCGATCGCCCAGGCCATGCGCTTCTCGTCCAGCGGCCGCGCTACGTCATTGTCCGGGCACAGGATGTAGAAGTCGCCCCTGACCAGGGATTCCAGCATGAAATCAATGACCTGTTCGCCGGTCCAGGCGCCGGCCGGCTTTTCCGTCGCCCCTTCGGTGAGGCCGGTATAAGTGAAGCCGGGGATGAGCAGATGCGCCGACATTCGGTCGCCCGGTTCGTTGCGCAGCGCATGCGCCAGGCCTTCGGTGAACGTCTTCACGCCGGCCTTGGAGACATTGTAGGCGAGGTTGCCGGGCGGCGTGGTGATGCCTTGCTTGGAACCGGTGTTGATGATTAGGCCCGGCTTGGCCGACGCCAGCATGCGCGGCGCGAAGGCTTCGACGCCATGCACGACACCCCAGAAATTAATGTCGAGCAGCCGTTTCCAGCCTTCACGGTTTTCCCAGGGTTTTCCCGGATTGTCGCCGACGCCGGCATTGTTCATCAGCAGCGAGACCTCGCCGAAGGCGCCGAATGCGCGGTCGGCGAGACGATCGACCTCATCGGCCTTCGAAACATCTGCGGCGACGGCAAGCACGGCATCGTCGCCGGCAATGGCAGAGACGGCGCGGGAGGCATCGTCAAGGCGCGCGCCACCGATGTCTGCGAGCACGATCTTCATGCCCATCAGCGCAAGCCGCTTTGCGGCTGCCAGACCGATGCCGCTGGCGGCGCCGGTGATGACGGCGGTATTGCCGGGGCCAAGCGCGGGCAGGGCGCTCTGGATTTCAGCGTCGGTGATCATGAGCAACAGCATCCTTTTTTCGATGGCGCCGAACTTAGCGCCGGAACGGGCTTGTGCAAGCCTTCGTCAGCACGTGTTCGGGTTGACCAGTCGGGCCGCGACCGCGCATGCTGCCCCACAAATGGAGATTTTCGATTGACGGACTGGATCGCAATTCTGAAAGAGCAGACCGCCACCGGCGACCAGATGGGGCGCGAGGTGCCGCAGATGCTGGCCAACCCCGATATCAGCGAAGCCCAGGTGAAGACACTGTTTGCCGCGCTGGAAAAACAGGCCGAGTTCGTCGAGAAGCTGCGCATGGCGTTGGAGAAATTCGGCCATGATTTCTCGATCATCAAGGCAGCCGAAAGGCTGGAGGAGCGCTATGCCGACCTTGCGGCGTCGGTGGCGGAAAAGCTGAAGGCGATGCGTAAATAGAGCAATTCCAGGAAAGGTGTGAAGCGGTTTTCCCGGGGAAAGCGCGTAGCATTTTCCCCCGGGGAATCGAGTCAGGCAAACAGCGCTACTTTTCGATCACCCGCGCGAAGCGCGTATCCGGCACGAGCCAGATCGTCGCGACCAGCACATAAAGCGCGACGCCGATCCACTGATTGACGAAGGTCAGCAGGACGGCCGCGATGTAGACGGCCAGCGAGAGCTTGCCCTTGCGGTCGTTGCCCAGCGCCTTGGCGAAGGCGGTGTCGTTGCCGTGCAGGCGATGCAGCGCGGATGCCAGAATAGTGTAAGCGATCGCGCATAGAGCGAGATCGGCGCCATAGACAGCGACCGGAACCGTGGCGAAATGATTCTCGCCCATGAAGGCGGTCGTTACCGGCATCAGCGACAGCCAGAACAACAGATGCAGGTTTGCCCAAAGCACCCGGCCGTCAACGCGTTGTACGGTGTGAAACATGTTGTGCAGATTGTTCCAGTAGATGCCGACATTGATGAAGGACAGCACGTAGCTGAAGAAGACCGGCCACAACGGCAACAAGGCGGAAACATCCTCGCCATGCGGCACTTTCAGTTCGAGGACCATGATGGTGATGATGATGGCCACGACGCCGTCGGTGAATGCCTCGACCCTGCCTTTGCCCATGATCCCCGCCTACAAACGAATTTGTCGAAAGACAGTAAACTGTTAGCGCAAGTTCCCGGGCCAATAAACGGCGCTCGGGAAATTCCTCAAGCATGTCTGGGAAAGCCAGGGCGCCGGCGGCTGCTTTGTCGGCAATGCCTTACCCGTCAGCGGCGTCGGCATCGTCTCGACCTACGTCAGCGCTGTCGCGGCAAGCCTGGCATTTGCCGGCATGATCATCGTCTTTGCGCTGGTGGCGCTGGGCTTTGAGCTAAAAAACACAGACATTGAGACAAAGCGGGCCCGCCTCAGCCGTTCGGCGTCTCGGGCGCCATGTTGGCGCGCCCTCGTGGCACCCCGAGCCCGGTGTCCGGCGGCTCGCCGGCGGCCGGCCTGTTCTCGATCATGTGCAAACTGCGCCAGCCGCCAAAGCGGTAATAGGCCGCGGCCAGCACCAGCGAGGTGATCGAGCCTGCCGGGAAACTCCACCACAGCGCTTCCTCGCCGATCACGCCGCGCATGAAATAGGCAAAGCCGGTGCGCACGATGAGCACCGAAATCACCAGGATGATCAGCGGCGGCATCACCGCTCCGGTGGCGCGCACGGTGGCGAACAGCACGATGGTGATGCCGAACAGGATGAACGACCAGGATGCGGCAGAATTGATGTGCGCGGCGATGTCGATCGCCGCGCTGTCGCTGCTCAGGAACAGGCCGAGGATCGGGCGGTCGAAGAGCCACAGCAGCGCGACCAGGGCGCCGGTCAGGACGAGATTGAAGCCGACGCCGGAGGCGGCGACGCGGCCGATCCGGTCCCAGCGGCCGGCGCCGACATTCTGCGCAGCCATGGAGGAGACCGCGGCTCCGATGGCCAGCGCCGGCATCTGGATGTAGGTCCACAGCTGCGCCGCGATGCCGTAGGCGGCGGCGACCTGCGACCCGTAGGAGTTGACGATGCCCATCACCGTCAGGGCCGCCGCCGAAATGACGATCATCTGCAGGCCCATCGGCACGCCCTTGAAGACGACGACGCGCAGCAAGCCAGGGTCGGGCCACAGCAGGGCGAGATTGGCGCCGGCCAGCCGCAGCGGGTGCTTGCGCGCATAGAGCACGACAAGGATGGCAATCACGCCCACCGTCTGGCCGATCAGCGTCGCGGTGGCGGAACCGGCGATGCCAAGTTCGGGGAAGGGGCCGATGCCGCGGATCAGCAGCGGGTTGAGCACGATGTCGAGGACGACCGCCAGCGCCATGAAGATGAAGGGCGTGCGTGAATCGCCCGCGCCACGCAGTACGGTCATGACGAAGGACAGAAGGTTCATCATCGGCACGGCGACGAAGATGATGCGCAGATAGGAACGCGCCAGCGGCAAGGCGTCCGCAGGTGTGCCGAGCATGCCCAGGATAGCATTTACCCAGATCCAGCCGCAGACGGCGAACACCACCGAAATGAAGAAGAAGAAGGTGGCGCTGGTGCCGACGATGCGGCGCGCCTCGGGCAGGTCGCGGGCGCCGACCGACTGCGCCACCAGGATGGTGGCGGCCATGCCGATGCCGAACACGGTGCCCAGGATCAGGAACAGGACGAGGTTGGCGTTGGATGTGGCGGTCAGCGCCGATTCGCCCAGAAAGCGGCCGACCCAGACGGCATTGATCGACCCGTTGAGCGACTGCAGCACGTTGGAACCCAGCACCGGCAAGGCAAACAGCAGCAGCGTGCGCGGGATCGGGCCGCTGGTCAGGTCGCCGGTGCGCCGGCGCGGGGGCTTTTTTTCGTCCATGGCTGGCAACTCGGCAAAGGTGATCTGGCCCCACCATCATTGCCGATTCAACGGGGCAGGTCGATGCGGTGTCGGAAAGGTCTGCTGGCGCCCCTTGATCTAATCATGTTCTCAAAACCCCCGGAATGGGCTATTGATCCCCTGGGGCGTGGGGCCCGCATTCCTGTATCTTGTGAATAGCCGGGGGGATCATGTCCGATAGTCCGCTGTTTTCCGAGCGCCTGAACCGGCGCGCGTTTCTCGGTGCGTCCGCCTTGGGCGCGGCCTCGATGGCTCTTTCGGCATGTACGACGACCGAGGTGGTGACGCCGCCGCCGCCGGTGGCCGCGGCGCCACCCGACACGGCGTTCGGCGACACCGCGACCATGTACGCGGCGCGCACCGACGAGGGCTATCAACTGCCGGCGATCCCGGTGGCCAAGCTCGATCCGAAGTTCGTGCGCCAGATCGTGGTCGACCCGACCGGCGAAAAGCCCGGCACCATCGTCGTCGATGTCTCCGAGCACTTCCTCTATCTGGTGCGCGACGGCGGCAAGGCCATCCGCTACGGCGTCAGCTTAGGGAAGGCCGGTTTCGGCTGGACCGGCAGCGCCGTGGTTCAGGCACGGAAGAAATGGCCGGTGTGGACGCCGCCGCCGGAAATGATCCAGCGCCGGCCGGAACTGGCGAAATTCAAGGACGGCATGCCGCCCGGCCCGCAGAGCCCGCTCGGCGCCCGCGCGCTCTACCTGTTCCGCGACGGCAAGGACACGATGTACCGGCTGCACGGCACACCGGAGTGGGATTCCATCGGCAAGAATGCGTCGTCGGGCTGTGTGCGCTTCATGAACCAGGACATCATCGACCTCTACAGCCGCGTCAACGGTCCCGCGCAGGTCTTCGTGCGGCCCAACCTGTCGGCTGCCGGCAAGATCATGGCCGTGTCGAGCAGGACGGCCGAGCCGATCGATGCCGGCGTGCCGAAGGATGCCGAGTTCTTGAAGTAAGTACCTCCACGATCGACGGTTCGATCGGAATAACTCAGGCGGACGCGCCAAGCGCGTCCGCCTGGATCGCCCTGATTACTTCTTGGCCAGACCCGGCAGCGTGACCTGATAGACCAGGAACATGGTGTCGACATTGGCGCCGTCATCGGCCTTGTAGGGCGCGCCGATCTGAAAACCGTCCTGGGCAAGGAAGTCGTTGTCATTGGCGACGAACAGGAAATAGTCGTCGGGCAGCTTCGGATCGAGCACGCTGGCCAGCGACATCGCTTCCCATTTCTCGGACAGGTTGTTGTGGTCGTTCGGCGCGCCATTGTGCAGGCCGAAGCGATTGAGCTGCGCATTGTCGTTGATGTCGATGAACGGCGTCAGTCTGGCCGGCGTCACCGACGGATCGAGCACGCCCTTGGGTGCGACCGGCCTGTCGGCGGCGTCGAAAGGGCCGCCTGTGATGTCGGTCGCGGCCGAAACGTCGACGACGAAGATCTGGCGCAGAAGCGAGGTGTCGCCCTTGACGCCCTGGCCGTTGCCGCTGTCACGCGCAAGCATCAGGAACGCCGTGTCCGACAGCGCCACGATCTCGCTTTGCGCGGCGACCTTGGTCTTGCCCTTGGCGTCCTTGAACACCGGCAGCGGCACGACATATTCGTGCGCCAGCTTCAGACGGGCGAGGTCGGAGGCGTCATAGACCAGCGCCCTGGTGTTTTGCCGGGTCGAACCTGAATCGCCGCCATCCTGCCGCGTCGCCGACTGCAGCACGGCGATCAGGAACTTGCCGTCCGGCGTCATCGCCATGCCTTCCAG
>NZ_JBSSFM010000001.1:0-2500 GCF_054062655.1 Mesorhizobium sp. USDA 4775 | reverse complement strand
ATGGCTAAGTGGGAAAGGATGTGAGGATCCCAAAACAACCAGGATGTTGGCTTAGAAGCAGCCATCATTTAAAGAAAGCGTAACAGCTCACTGGTCTAAATAAGGGTCTTTGCGCCGAAAATGTAACGGGGCTAAAGCCATACACCGAAGCTTAGGGTTCGTGAGCAATCACGAGCGGTAGCGGAGCGTTCTGTAAGCTGATGAAGCCATACCCGTGAGGGGTGGTGGAGGTATCAGAAGTGCGAATGCTGACATGAGTAACGTAAGGGGAGTGAGAGACTCCCCCGCCGAAAGACCAAGGGTTCCTGCTTAAAGCTAATCTGAGCAGGGTTAGCCGGCCCCTAAGACGAGGCGGAAACGCGTAGTCGATGGGAACCACGTTAATATTCGTGGGCTTGGAGGTAGTGACGGATCATTGAGGTAGTCCAATCTTATCGGATTGAACGGGCTGCTGCGTGGTTCCAGGAAATAGCTCCTCCTTATAAACCGTACCCGAAACCGACACTGGTGGTCTGGTAGAGTATACCAAGGCGCTTGAGAGAACTATGCTGAAGGAACTCGGCAAATTGCACGCGTAACTTCGGAAGAAGCGTGACCCTTTTCCACGCAAGTGGAGGAGGGTGGCACAGACCAGGGGGTAGCGACTGTTTATCAAAAACACAGGGCTCTGCGAAGTCGCAAGACGACGTATAGGGTCTGACGCCTGCCCGGTGCTGGAAGGTTAAGAGGAGGGGTGCAAGCTCTGAATCGAAGCCCCAGTAAACGGCGGCCGTAACTATAACGGTCCTAAGGTAGCGAAATTCCTTGTCGGGTAAGTTCCGACCTGCACGAATGGCGTAACGACTTCCCCGCTGTCTCCAGCATAGACTCAGTGAAATTGAATTCCCCGTGAAGATGCGGGGTTCCTGCGGTTAGACGGAAAGACCCCGTGCACCTTTACTATAGCTTTACATTGGCATTCGTAGTGGCATGTGTAGGATAGGTGGTAGGCTTTGAAACCTGGGCGCCAGCTCAGGTGGAGCCACCCTTGAAATACCACCCTTATTACTATGGATGTCTAACCGCGGCCCGTTATCCGGGTCCGGGACAATGTATGGTGGGTAGTTTGACTGGGGCGGTCGCCTCCTAAAGAGTAACGGAGGCGCGCGATGGTGGGCTCAGAACGGTCGGAAATCGTTCGCTGAGTGCAATGGCATAAGCCTGCCTGACTGCGAGACTGACAAGTCGAGCAGAGACGAAAGTCGGTCATAGTGATCCGGTGGTCCCGCGTGGAAGGGCCATCGCTCAACGGATAAAAGGTACGCCGGGGATAACAGGCTGATGACCCCCAAGAGTCCATATCGACGGGGTTGTTTGGCACCTCGATGTCGACTCATCGCATCCTGGGGCTGGAGCAGGTCCCAAGGGTATGGCTGTTCGCCATTTAAAGCGGTACGTGAGTTGGGTTCAGAACGTCGTGAGACAGTTCGGTCCCTATCTGCCGTGGGTGTAGGAATATTGAAAGGATCTGTCCCTAGTACGAGAGGACCGGGATGGACGGATCTCTGGTGGACCTGTTGTGGCGCCAGCCGCATAGCAGGGTAGCTATATCCGGACGGGATAACCGCTGAAGGCATCTAAGCGGGAAACCCACCTTAAAACGAGTATTCCCTGAGAACCGTGGAAGACGACCACGTTGATAGGCCGGGTGTGGAAGAGCGGCAACGCTTGAAGCTTACCGGTACTAATAGTTCGATCGGCTTGATCGTTCTCATTCCTTATGCCCATCTGACAAGGTCAGATGGTTTGTTCTCACTCACGCTTGTTCCGCCCTGCGGGCGGGCGCTACGTGGGTGCGGTGCATCAGCGCCGACGGTCGGTCGACCTTGCGAAGCTTCGCTTCGAAAGGCGCCAAGATCAAAGAACGTCCAAGGCACAAAAAACAGCTTCTCGAACAACGTGCGTTTTGCCGACCTGGTGGTTATGGCGGAGCGGCTGCACCCGATCCCATTCCGAACTCGGCCGTGAAACGCTCCAGCGCTGATGGTACTTCGTCTCAAGACGCGGGAGAGTAGGTCGCTGCCAGGTCTGCTAAACGCACGTTGAACTCACATCCAATCGGATGTCAGTGAAATCTTCTCTCTACGAACAAGGCCCGCCAAGGGACCACGGGCCGCGCAAGCGGCCCTTTCATTTGGTGAGCCATCTACCTATTTGTAGGCTTGCGCTTACATCCAATGGTGACGCGGGGTGGAGCAGCCCGGTAGCTCGTCAGGCTCATAACCTGAAGGTCACAGGTTCAAATCCTGTCCCCGCAACCAAATACAAAAGAGCCCGCCCTCGTGCGGGCTCTTTTATATTTAGCCGTGGTGCCCGGCGAGTTAACCCTCATCAGCCGTCCGCAACGAGGCCTTGCCGACGCCGCCGGTCAGAAACGCAAAGCCTCTCCCCAAAACCAAATCATAAACGGCCCGCCTGGCTCAAACCAGCGGGCCGTTTTGCGTTTGGAGCCAACGTCGCC